>NZ_JABVEC010000012.1 GCF_014323705.1 Actinomadura alba | reverse complement strand
AGGTCCGTAGGGAGCCGGCAGCGGCCGCGACGACCGATGGACCGCCCGACCTGAATCACTTTCGGGCGGGGCGGGGGGATGGTCTAGTCGCTGGTGGCGCAGGAGCTGTAGCCCTCGCGGATGATCATTGCCGCCATCGGGACATAGGCGGCCGGGTCTTCGGGAACCACTGCGGCCAGCCCGTCGCAGTAGCGGTTGTACATGCAGAAAGCGGCCGCGATCAGAACGGTGTCGTGGATCTCCGTATCGGTCGCGCCCGCGGTACGCGCGCTCGCCACCATTTCCTTGGTCACGGCGTGGCCGCTCTCCGACGCCGCCTCGGAGATCTTCAGCAGAGCCTTCAGCTTCGGGGAGATGGGCGCGCTGGCGGGGTCGGCCAGGATTTTGTCGACCGTGGCCCGTCCCTCCGGATGTTGCTGTGCGCTCACCTCGGAGTGGGTGTACAGGCAGAACTTGCAGTCGTTCAGAGCTGAAACATGGGCGGCGATCAGCTCGCGGTCCGCACGACTGAGCGAGTGGGCGTCACGGAGTAGGACCTCCGCCAGCTGGCTGAGGGGCCGGCCGGTCTCGGGGCGGTACTGCATGAGACCGGGAGTACCAGGCTTGAGGTCGGGGGCCATGGTGACATGCGGCATTCGAGTCTCCTTTTCGTGCACAGCCGACCTGTGCACGCCATTCCGGTTCCTGCCACTCCTCGCTGCGCGGCGGGCATGTTCCCGCTCTGCCCGGAGGGCCGTGCCAACAGGACACAACTTTAGAAATATCTAGTCAAGGTTTAGACTCCTGGTATTCGACTGTTGCGGAACCTCTGGAGCTCGTGGTCATCGCGAGCGCCACATGCCCAAAGCGACTTGAGAAAGATCTAGTCTATGAGCGCATGGATTCGTCCAGCTTCCGTGGGAAAGGCAGCCCGGCCGATGACCATCGACGAGTTGCTCGCAGCGGCCCGCGCCCGGCTACGCCGTCTGCAGCCTGCCGAGGCTGCTGCTGCCTCCTCCGACGGTGCCTGGCTGGTGGACACCCGCCCACAGTTCCAGCGCCGGGCTGGGGGTGAGATCCCGGGCGCTATCCTCATTGAGCGCAATCATCTGGAATGGCGTCTTGACCCCGCTAGCGCATCGCGCATTCCTGAAGCCACCGATCACGGTGTCCGGTGGATCGTGGTCTGCGAGGAGGGCTACTCTTCGTCCCTCGCCGCCGCGGCTTTGCAGGATCTGGGGCTGCGCAACGCCACCGACCTCATCGGTGGCTTCCTAGCCTGGAAAAGCGCTGGCCTGCCCGTCATCGGCCACCGACCGGTTGGTCCATGACCATCTCCAGGTTGCGGTCGGCGCGGGCTCAAGTGCGCGACAGGCATTGCTCATGTAATGACGGGAGCGGCGATGTCGGCTTGTTCGAAAGTGCAGTTCGCGGAACGAGTTGAACGTCTTCCGTTCTCCGGCGTCGGCGTTATCTTGCTCCCGTGACCGCGACGATTACCGCCGAGCAGTGGACGGCCACGCGGGTCGCCGTCCGGGAGACCGGGGATCGGTTCGCCGCGCTCGTGAACGCCACGGTGCCGGAGACGATGGCGACCGCGGACTGGACGGTGGCCGACACCGCCGCGCACGTTGTACTCATCGCCTGGCTGGACAATCTCCTGCTGGATCCCGGCCTCGCGCCGCCGACCATTCCCGGGCTGATGGACGAGATCGCAGTCACCACGGTGGACACCGTCGACAAGCTCAACGATCACTGCCTGCGGCATTTCGCCGAACGTGACCCGCGGAAGCTCGCCCAGCGGCTGCGTGCCGAGATCGACCGGCTGCTCCTGGTGACCGCGGACCTGGACCCGGAACTGCCGGTGGCCTGGCTGGGCGGCTCCCGGGTTCCGGTCGGCGGACTGCTGGCCCATTTGGTCAACGAACTGCTGATCCATGGGCACGACATCGCCCGCGCGACCCGGACGCGATGGGACATGGCGCCGAAGGACGCGGCCACGTTCCTGGCGGTGTTCGTGCTCGGCATGGTGCGGCACGGCATCGGGCGGATACAAGAGCGCGCGGAGACTCCGTCGGATCGCCGCATCGCGGTCGAGTTCCGGTCCAAGTACACCGCCCCCGCCGTGATGGTCGTGCGCGGGCACGATGTGTCGATCGGGGAGCCCGGCCGTGACATCGACGCACGCGTGTCCTACGACCCGGTGACGCTCAATCTGATGCTGTTCGGACGCGTCAGCCGAGCCCGCGCGCTGCTCACCGGGAAGGTGGTCGTCGTCGGTGGGCGGCGCCCGTGGCTGCTGCCGGCCTTTATGCGCACTGTGCGATTCCCCTCCTGATCTCGGCTCTGTGTTAAGCGCGCAGCCGACTGTGCAGGCTACCTCCTTTTCTGTTTATCGGAACCGTCCTGTTGACCCGGTGACGGCACATGAGCACGCCCTGGGAAATTTGAAAGCTCTCAATATTCCATGGACTGATGCACAATCAGACCTTGGCAGGCCTTTCGGGCGGTCCAGCGAGATTGGGGGGTCAATTGGCCAGTTCTTGGCGTGCGCTGAGGAGCCGCGTTCTCACGCCGAGTTCGACGGAGGTGAGACTCGAAAAACGTGGGTTCCACGTGAAGGACCCTGATGCTCAAGAGCTGCTGGAGACGATCGGACGTGCCTTTTTGACGGGCTACGCCCAGGCCGCCCGATCGCGCTCGCCGGGCGAGCCGGCGAAATCGCTGGAGAAACTCCCTGTGCGGTTTCGCGGATTCGCCTACGAGGGTGCGGCCATGGGTTTCGCCATGGTCGACGGGCTCTCGCCGGGAAAGGGACGCAGGTTCAGCGGGTACATGGCGGGACGCGGTGACGACCACATGTACATGGCGTACGTCGGCCTCGGCTGGGCGATGGCCCGGCTGCCCAGGTTCCGCTGGCCGAAGACTGTTCTGGACCCGGTCGTGCGGTGGCTCGTGCTGGACGGCTATGGCTTCCATCAGGCGTACTTCCGTACCGGCACATATGTGCGCGGGCGGGCCGAGCCCGCGCGGTTGCGCTGGCCGGCCGATGGGCCCGAGTGGTACGGGGCCCGGGTCTTCGACCAGGGCGTCGGCCGGGCCCTGTGGTTCGTCGGCGGCGCCGATGCGGACGTCGTCCTCGGGCTGATCGAGAGGTTCCCGGCGCGGCGGCGGCCGGACCTCTTCAGCGGCGCCGGGCTGGCCGCCACATACGCGGGCGGCGCCGGCGAGGCCGAGCTGCGCGGGTTCTGGCAACGCGCCGGCGAGTACCGGCCGCAGGTCGCGCAGGGCTGCGCGTTCGCGTCCGAGGCGCGGCGGCGGGCCGGCTTGGAGGTGCCGCACACCGATGTCGCCGCGCAGGTGTTCTGCGGGATGTCCGCGGACGAGGCGGCGCGGATCGCCATCAAGACCCGTCCCGCGCGGGTGGTCCCGGGCGAGGTCCCCGCCTATGAGGTGTGGCGGCGTGGCATCGCCGATGAGTTCGTGTCGCTGGGGAGGTGTTAGTCCGTGGCCGCTGTACGTGGCTGGGTGTACCGGCAGCTACCGGGGATCATCGTGATGGTCGTGACCGTGGGTATGTTCTTCGCGGTCCGGCTGCCGGCGGTGCCGGCCGGGGAACGCGCCGAGGTGGCGAGCCGATACCGCTTCGTGCCGATGTCGATCGAGCTGCCGGGCGGCTACCGGCAGCAGACGATTCGCCGGGTGAACAAGGACTACAAGCACATCGACGCATGGATTTCGTCGGTGGGCGCGGGGGTCGCGATGAACGACCTCGACGGTGACGGCCTGTCCAACGACCTGTGCATCACCGATCCGCGTATCGACCGGGTCGTGGTGGCGCCGAGCCCGGGGAGGGGTGCGGACCGGTACAGGTCGTTCGCCCTGAGCCCGGGCGCGCTGCCCATGAACGACGTCATGGCGCCGATGGGCTGCGTTCCCGGCGACTTCAACGAAGACGGCCGGATGGACCTCCTCGTCTACATGTGGGGCCGTACGCCGATCGTTCACCTGGCCCGGCCGGATGCGCGCGCCCTGACCGCCGCCGCGTACGTGCCGGTGGAACTGGTGCCGAATGCGGGCGGCGCGACGTACACCGGTCCGCAGTGGAACAGCAACGCGGCCACGGTCGACGACTTCGACGGTGACGGCCACGACGACATCTACATCGGCAACTACTTCCAGGACGGACCGGTGCTCGACGACCGGGTCAGCGGCGGCGTGACGATGAACCGCTCGCTGTCCGACGCGACCAACGGCGGCGAGGACCACTTCTTCCGGTGGACCGGCGGCTCCGCCGGGCCCAAGCCCGCGGTCGCCTACCAGAAGCTCGACGACGTCCTGCCCGACGACGTCTCGAAGGGCTGGGTGCTCGCCGTCGGCGCCAACGATCTGGACGGCGACCAGCTGCCCGAGCTGTACCTGGCCCAGGACCACGGCAGGGACGCGCTCCTCTACAACCGCTCCCGTCCAGGCAAGATCCAGTTCTCGCGGGTAACCGGAGCCCGTACCCCGCTTGTGCCGAAGTCCAAGCGGGTCGGCATGGACTCCTTCAAGGGCATGGGGATCGACTTCGCCGATCTCGACCACGACGGGCTCTACGACATGTTCGTCAGCAACATCACCACGACCTTCGGTCTCCAGGAGAGCAACTTCCAGTTCATGTCCGCGGCCAGGGGCCAACGTGACCTGCGCACCCGGTTGCGGAACGGCGAAGCCCCTTGGCGGGACCGCAGTGCGGAAGCGGGCACGGCCTGGTCCGGCTGGGGCTGGGACGTCAAGATGGCCGACTTCGACAACAGCGGCGACCCGGCGATCGTCCAGACCACCGGATTCGTCAGGGGCGAG
This sequence comes from Actinomadura alba, assembly GCF_014323705.1. Lineage (GTDB taxonomy): Bacteria > Actinomycetota > Actinomycetes > Streptosporangiales > Streptosporangiaceae > Actinomadura_C > Actinomadura_C alba. Next base: position 217,565 of record NZ_JABVEC010000012.1, on the reverse strand, counting down.
GTCAACCGCTGGGCACAGCTGCAGGAACTGGCCACGGCGAATGACGGCGTGGTCGAGTTCGAGAGCTGGTGGCCGCACGTGACCGCAGGCGACGACATCGCCGGGAGCCAGACCGTGGCCTTCTTCGCGAAGATGCGGGGCGGCCGGTATGCCAATGTGGCGGGGCCGCTCGGCCTCGCCATCCCGGTACCCACCAGGGGCATAGCCACCGGCGACGCCGACGGGGACGGCCGCCTTGACATGGCCATCGCCCGGCAGTGGGACGAGCCGGTCTTCTACCGCAACGAGAGCCCGTCCCAGGGCGCCTTCCTCGGGCTGCGGCTGACCGACGACGTCCCGCTCGCCGCCCCGGCGGCCACCGGAGTGCTGCCCGCTCCGGGTTCACCGGCGACCGGCGCACAGGTGACGGTGACGACGTCCGACGGCCGTACGCAGCTGGCCAGGGTCGACGGCGGCAGCGGCCATTCCGGCAAACGCAGCCACGAGGTGCATCTCGGTCTTGGCGCCGATGTCCGGCCTGTCAAGGTGCACCTGCGGTGGCGTGATCACACCGGTCAGGTACGTGAACAGGACCTCCGGCTCGCCCCAGGGTGGCACGCGCTGCGGCTCGGTTCACAGGCACGCATTCAGACCAGGGAGAAGTGACGATCATGAACGAGAAGAAGGCAAGCCCTCCTCGCCATGACCCGAAGGTCGTCAAGGCACTGCGCAACTTCGCCATATCGATCTCGGTGTTCAACATCCTCGGCTACACGCTCTTCGGGTTCGAGCAGCCGTGGCTGTACCCCTTCATCGCCCTGGCCACCGCGTACACCGTGGAGTTCGGGCTCGAGATCGTAGGCGCCCGGGTGGAGGGGCGGGTGCCGCGTTTCCTGGGCGGCGGCGCGCGCGGCGTCCTGGAATTCCTGTATCCCGCGACGATCACGGCGCTGGCGCTGAACATGCTCATCTACGTGAACGACCGGGTCTGGGTGATGATGTTCGGGGTCGTTGTCGCGGTGGGCGGCAAGTGGGTCCTGCGGGCGCCGGTGCGCGGGCGAATGCGCCACTTCATGAACCCGTCGAACCTGGGCATCGCCGTGATCCTGCTGCTGTTCCCGTGGGCCGCCATCGCGCCGCCGTACGAGTTCACCGAGCACCTCTCCGGCCTGGCCGACTGGATCGTCCCGGCGGTCATCCTGGTGGCGGGCACCATACTCAACGCCAAGCTCACCGGGCGGGTTTGGCTGATCGCTGGATGGCTCGGGGTGTTCGTGCTCCAGGCGATCGTGCGCGGCCTCGTTCTCGACACGGCGATCCTCGGGGCATTGGCCACGATGACCGGGGTGGCGTTCGTGCTCTTCACCAATTACATGATCACGGACCCCGGCACCAGCCCGTCAAAGCCGGCGTCACAGGTCGCCTTCGGCGGCGGTATCGCCCTGCTGTACGGGTTCTTCGCTGGTGCCGGCATCACGTACGGGCTCTTCTTCGCCACCGCGCTCGGCTGTCTCATCCGGGGCGGGTTCCTGTGGTCCATGCACTTCGCGGAGCGAACCGCGGCCGGGGCGGCGCGGGAATCCGCCGTCTCCGCGGACGGGTCCGCTGCCCCAGCGTCCGACCCCGCAGATGGAAGGAAGGTAGTGCCCGCGTGAGACCTGTGGTCGTCGGTCGTGCAGTGCGAACTGAGCAGGCGCGAACTGAGAAGTCGCGAACCGAGTAGGCGCGAACTGAGAAGGATGGTGCCGGGTGTCTAAGCTCGCGGTCGTCGGCATGGCGTGCCGTTATCCGGACGCTGCGTCGCCGAGAGAACTCTGGGAGAACGCGATCGCAGGTCGCCGAGCCTTCCGTCGGCTGCCCGACGAGCGGATGCCGCTGGCCGACTATTGGGACGCCGACCCGTCGGTGCCGGATCGCTTCTACTCGCCGAACGCCGCGGTCATCGAGGGCTACGAATTCGATCGGGTCGGTTTCAAGATCGCGGGAAGCACGTACCGCTCCACTGACCTCACCCACTGGCTGGCGCTCGACATGGCCGCCCAGGCCCTCGCCGACGCGGGATTCCCGGACGCGGCCGGGCTCCCCAGGGAGCGCACCTGCGTGATCGTGGGAAATACCCTCACCGGGGAGTTCACCCGCGCCAACGTGATGCGTCTGCGGTGGCCGTACGTCCGGCAGACAGTGGCCGCGGCGCTGATGGCGCAGGACTGGGACGAGGAGCGGATCGCCGCGTTCCTCGACGCCCTTGAGGCCGATTACAAGAGCCCCTTCCCCGGCATCGACGAAGACACCCTGGCAGGCGGCCTGTCCAACACGATCGCCGGTCGCATCTGCAACTACTTCGACCTCAAGGGCGGCGGCTACACCGTGGACGGCGCGTGCTCCTCGTCGCTGCTGTCGGTGGTGACCGCGTGCAAGTCGCTGGTCGACGGCGAGGTCGATGTGGCGATCGCCGGCGGCGTCGACCTGTCGATCGATCCGTTCGAGATGGTCGGCTTCGCCAAGACCGGCGCGCTGGCCGTCGGCGAGATGCGGGTGTACGACCGTCACTCCAACGGATTCTGGCCTGGTGAGGGCTGCGGGATGATCGTGCTGATGCGGGCGGCGGACGCCGTGGCCGACCAGCGCCGGGTCTACGCCACCATCGCCGGCTGGGGGATGTCGTCCGACGGGAGCGGCGGCATCACCCGTCCCGAGATCGGCGGTTACCACCTGGCGCTGCGCCGCGCCTACGAGCGGGCCGGGTTCGGCATCGACACGGTGCCGATGTTCGAAGGGCACGGCACCGGCACCCAGGTCGGGGACGCGACCGAACTCCGCGCGCTGTCGTCGGCCCGTGCCGCGCGGGTGGACGCGGCCGGCCCGCCTGCCGAGCCGGCCGTGATCAGCTCCATCAAGGGCGTGATCGGGCACACCAAGGCCGCCGCCGGTGTGGCGGGCCTCATCAAGGCCGTGATGGCCGTCCATGAGGAGGTGCTGCCGCCGGCCGTCGGGTGCGTCGATCCGCATCCGGTGTTCGCCGAAGAACCTGCGGCGCTGCGAGTACTGCGCAAGGCCGAACCGTGGCCGTCCGCCGCACCGGTGCGCGCCGGGATCACGTCCATGGGGTTCGGCGGCATCAACACCCACATCGTGGTCGAGAACACGGTCCCGCGGCGGCGCGATTCGCTCGACGCCCGCACCGGCTCGCTGGCGGCATCGATCCAGGACGCCGAACTGCTGCTGTTCGACGCCGAATCACCGGCGGCACTGCGCGACCGGGTGGCGCAGTTGATCGACTTCGTTCCGGTCTTGTCCTATGCCCAGCTCGGCGACCTGGCCGCCGTCCTGCAGAGCGAACTGCGCGACCTGCCCTACCGCGCCGCGGTCGTCGTGTCTTCCCCGGCCGACGCGGAGCGGCGGCTGCAGCGGGTGCCGGCGGCCATCGACGCGGGAGAGACCTCGCTGGTCGACATCGAGGGCCGGGTCTTCCTCGGGCACGTGAGCGGCCCTGGCAAGATCGGCTACCTGTTCCCCGGCCAGGGCTCGGGCCACGGCACGACCGGCGGTGCGCTACGCCGCCGGTTCCTCACCGTGGGCGAGGTGTACGAACGCGCGGCGCTCGACACGACCGGCGACACGGTGGCGACCGCCATTGCGCAACCGCGAATCGTCACCGGCTCGGTGGCCGCATTGCGCGTTCTCTCCGCCCTTGGCGTGGCGGCGAGGGTCGCGGTGGGCCACAGCCTCGGCGAGATCTCGGCGTTGCACTGGGCCGGCGCGATGGACGAGGAGACGCTGCGCCGGCTGGCGGCCGCTCGAGGCCGGGCCATGACCGAGCACTCCGCGGCGGGCACCATGGCCGCGATCAGCGCGGCGCCAGACACCGTGTCCATGCTGGCCGACGGCCTGCCAGTCGTGATCGCCGGATATAACGGCCCAGCGCAGACGGTCATCGCCGGATCGGCCGAAGCGATCGTGGCGTTCGGGCACCGGGCGGACCAAGCGGGGACGCGCTGGAAGCGGTTGGCGGTCTCACACGCCTTCCACTCGCCGCTGGTGGCGCCCGCAGCGGAGGCGTTCGGCGGCTGGCTGGCCGGCGCGGACCTCGCCCCGATCGGCCGGCGCGTCATTTCCACGGTGACCGGGGCCGCGTTGGCGGCCGACACCGACGTTCGAAGCCTGCTGCGCAGGCAGATCACCGCGCCGGTCCTGTTCGCGTCGGCGGTGGAGCTGGCGGCCAAGGAGGTCGACCTATTCGTCGAAGTGGGGCCGGGGCGGGTGCTCAGCGGGCTGGCCGCGGCCCTGACGGATGTGCCGGCGATCGCGTTGGACACCGACGATGAGAGTCTGCGCGGGCTGCTCGCGGTGGCGGGCGCCGCGTACGCCTTGGGCGCGCCGGTACGACACGAGGTGCTCTTCCACGACCGGCTGACCCGCCCGGTGCGCGTCGGGGTACGACCGAAATTCTTCACCAATCCGTGCGCGGTGCCGGCGCGGCAGCCCCACGCCGCCCGGCGCCTCGCACCAAGCGGAGCACCGCCCGAGCAGCCGTCGAAGGGGACGGCACCGAGCGGGACGGGGCCGGACGGGGCGGCGCCTGAGCAGGAGCGCTCGACGGAGCCGAGCCTGGAACTGCTGCGCCGGCTGGTCGCCGAACGTGCCGAGCTGCCGGTCGCCATGGTGACCGACGACAGCCAGCTGCTGGACAGCCTGCACCTGAGCTCGATCACGGTGGGGCAGGTCGTGAACGAGGTCGCCCGGCGGTTGGGTCGTCCGGCGATCCAAGCGCCGACCAACCTCGCCACCGCGACGCTACGGGAGCTGGCCGAAGTGCTTGACACGGTGGCGGACACGGCGGGGCCGGTGGACGCCGAGCCGGCACGCGAAGTGGCCGGGGCGGCGCCCTGGGTTCGAGCCTTCCGCGTCGACCTGCTGGAGGCGGTGGACGAGCTGCCGCTGCCGCCGCGGGCGGCACCCGAGGTCGCCGGATCGTGGGAGGTGTACGCACCGCACGGTCACCCGCTGGCCGAGCCGCTACGGCGGGAGCTGACCCGGGCGAACGTCGGCTCCGGCGTGCTGGTCTGCCTGCCCGCCGATTGGGGCGTCGACGATCTGGAGTCGGCGCTGGCCGGGGCGCGGGCGGCCGCCGCCGGAGCGCCGGACAGCCGGTTCGTCCTGGTTCAGGCGGGCTGCGGCGCGGCCGCGCTGGCGAAGACGCTGCGCCAGGAGGCTCCGCACCTGCGGACGACGATCGTGCACCTGCCCGGGGGCCCGTGGGCGGCCGGCCGTACGGTGCCCCAGGTGGTGGCCGAGGCGGCGGCGACCGACCGTTTCACCGAGGTGTACTACGACCGTGCCGGTGTGCGGCGGGTGCCGACGCTGCGCGCGCTGCCGGTACGGCCGGCCCGGGCACAGGCACCGCTGGACGACACCGACGTGCTCCTGGTGACCGGTGGCGGGCAGGGCATCACCGCCGAATGCGCGCTGGCGTTGGCGGCCGACACCGGGGCTCGGCTGGCCGTGCTCGGGCGCTCCGATCCCGATCAGGACTCCGAGCTTGCGGCCAACCTGCGGCGGATGGCCGACCGCGGCGTGACCGTACGGTACGCGCGCGCCGACGTCACTGATCCCGCGCGGGTGCGGGACGCCGTCGCCGAGCTGATCGCCGAGCTGGGGCCGGTCACCGCGCTGCTGCACGGCGCCGGCCTCAACGAGCCGACCTTGCTGACCGGCCTCGACCTGGACATGTTCCGGCGGACGCTTGCTCCCAAGGTTGACGGACTGCGGGCGGTGCTGGCGGCGATCGAGCCGGACCGGCTGCGGCTGCTGGTGACGTTCGGTAGCATCCTCGGCCATACCGGGCTGCGCGGTGAGGCGCACTACGCCACCGCGAACGAGTGGCTGGCCGACCGCACCCGTGAGTTCGCCGATCTTCACCCGCGGTGCCGCACGCTGTGCCTGGAATGGTCGGTCTGGTCGGGCGTCGGCATGGGCGAACGGCTGGCCGTCGCCGAGGCCCTGGCCCGAGAGGGCATCACACCGATCACGCCGGACCAAGGCGTACGGATGTTGCGTCGGCTGGTCAGCGACCCGGACGCCCCGACCATCGTGGTGATCAGCGGTCGGACCGGGGACATCGACACCGTCCGCCGCGAACTTCCCGAACTGCCGCTGCTGCGCTTTGTGGACAAGCCGCTGGTGCGCTACCACGGGGTTGAACTGATCACCGAGGTGGAGCTGAACCCGGGCACCGACCCCTACCTGGCCGACCATCGCCTTGACGGCGACCTGCTGTTCCCTGCCGTGCTCGGGATGGAGGCGATGGCGCAGGTCGCGGCCGCGGCCACCGGATGGACCCAGACGCCGATCATCGAGGAGGCCGAGTTTCACCGCCCGATCGTGGTGCCGCCGGACGGCGCCGCCACCATTCGGATCGCCGCCGCCGTCACCGCCGCCGACACCGTGGAGGTGACGATCCGAAGCGCGGAGACCGGCTTCTCCGCGGAGCATTTCCGCGCCCGGCTGCGCTATTCCGGCGCTGCGGTGCCGGCCGGTCCACCGAGCCAGGTCGACGGCGACCTGCCGCCGGTGCCGCTGGAGCCGGCCCGCGACCTGTACGGCGATCTGCTGTTCCAAGGTGCGCGATTCCAGCGGCTGCGCCGCTATCACCGGGTCGCCGCCCGTCACGTCGACGCCGACGTCGTGGTGTCGGACGCAAAGCCCGGGACCTGGTTCGCCGGCTTCCTGCCCGCCCGCCTGCTGCTCGGCGACCCCGGAATGCGGGACGCCCTGATGCACGGCAATCAGGTCTGTGTGCCAGACACCACCCTGCTGCCGACTGGGATCGATCGGGTGTATCCCATCGGCGCGAAGAAGGTGGCCGCCGGACGGTTGCGCTATTGCGCGGCCGAACGGCACAGGGACGGCGACACCTATATCTATGACGTAGCGGTACGCGACGGCGTGGGCGACGTCGTCGAGCGATGGGAAGGGCTGCGGCTGCGCGCGGTCCGCACCGGCGACGGGCGCGGGCCGTGGGTGCCCCCGCTGCTCGGGACCTATCTGGAGCGCGGCGTCGACGATCTGCTCGGCGCCCTGGTCGCGGTCGTCGTGGAGCCGGACGCCCCGACCGGTGCGGATGACTCGGCCGGTCCGGACCGGCCGCCGGGGACCGGCAGCGAAGCGCGGCGCCGGTCCAAGACCGCCATGGCCGTGGCGCGGGCGCTAGGACATCACGCCGCGGTGCGATACCGGCCGGACGGCCGGCCGGAGATCGATGGAGACCGGGTGATCTCCGCCTCCCACGGAGCGGGGCTGACCCTGGCCGTGATCGCCGACCGCACGGTGGCGTGCGACGTCGAGGCGGTGGCCGCGCGAGCCGGGGAGGAGTGGGGGGACCTGCTCGGCCGCAACGCATCCGTGGCCCGGCTGGCCGCCCGGGAGTCTGGGGAGCACGCCGACACCGCGGCGACCAGGATCTGGGCCGCCACGGAATGTCTGCGCAAGGCCGGGCTGCCAGCCGATGCTCCGCTCACCCTGGTCGCCGGCGGGAGACACGCGTGGCAGGTCCTCTCAGCAGGCACCCTGCGAATCGCGACGCTCGTGACCGCCGTCCGGGGCGTCTCCGCTCCGGTGGCGTTCGCGGTTCTCACCGAAGGACGTGGATGAATATGGCCAGCTCCGCGGAGAGCTATTTCGAATATCTGTACACGGTCGGATTCGAGGACACCAACATCGTCGGCAACGTCTATTACACGAACTATCTGCGCTGGCAGGGGCGGTGCCGGGAGATGTTCCTCAAGGAACGCGCACCCGAGGTGCTCGTCGACCTTCAGGATGACCTGAAACTGTTCACCCTGAAGGTCGACTGTGAGTTCTTCGCCGAAGTCACCGCGTTCGACGATATCTCCGTCAGGATGCGCCTGATCGATCTCGCTCAGACGCAATTGGAGTTCGGATTCGATTACCTGCGGCTCGAACCCGGCGGCGAGACGCTGGTCGCCCGCGGCCGGCAGCGGGTGGCGTGTATGCGTGGCCCCAATAACGCCACCGCTCCGGCCCGGATCCCCGAATCGATGATCCGGGCGCTCGCGCCGTTTACGGTTGCCGGAGCGAGGGGGGCGGAATGAATGTGAATTCTGTGGAGCCGCGCGAGATGACCAGCGCCGATATGGCCGACGCCGCGCTGCTGCGGCGGACGTTCGGCACGTTCGGTACCGGGGTGACCGTGGTGACGGTGGGCGGCCGGACTCCGCACGGGATGACCGCCAACTCCTTTACGTCGGTTTCGCTGCGCCCGCCGCTCATTCTGTTCTGCATCGACCGCCAGGCGATCATGCACCGGCGGATCCGCTTGGGCTTCTTCGGGGTTTCTGTGCTCGCTGCCCACCAGGAGGGAGTGGCCAGGCATTTCGCCGATCTCCAGCGTCCGCTGGGGGCAAAGCAGTTCGACGGCATCGCCTACGAGCCCGGCCGGCTGATCGGTGCACCCCTGATCAGCGGCGCGCTGGCCCGGTTCGAATGCGAGCTGTGGCGCACCTGCGACGGCGGTGACCACACGATCTTCATCGGCCGGCTGCTGTCTCTGGACTGGGCGAGCGACCTGTCGGCCCGCGAGGGGCTGCTGTTCGTTCAGGGCCGCTTCCGCAGCTTGGCGCCGGAGACAGGCGCGCCGGAGACAGGCTCGGCGTAGACGGCGAGGTCGCGGTATACGCTGGGGGAGAGCCCAAAGGTGCTCTTGAATTTGGCGCTGAATGTACCGAGGCTCGAATACCCGACTCGCTCGGCGATCTCCGTGACGCTCAATGAGGTGGACAGGAGTAGCCGCTCCGCCTCCCGGAATCGCACCGAAGTAAGGAACCGGCCGGGCGGCACGCCGATCGCCTGCTGAAACATCCGGGTGAAATGGAACTTGCTGTACATTGCCGAACGCGCCATGTCGTCAATAGTTATCGGCTCGCCGAGACGCGCATAGATTTCGGCGACAACTTGGCCAATAACATCGGTCGACCTGTCGTTCGTCATGTCCAACTCCCATCTCGCAGCCGAGGCCATCTCTATCGTACTAAAGGGCAAAGAGTTTATGGAGAGAGGCGGCTCCTGGTGATTTGACAGTCGACCGATCGTGTCGCAGCATTTAACTGCCAAATCCAGTGATACCGGCCGCATGGCTGGCCTAATCAAGGGGGCGGGATGACTACCACGCCGCAGGCCCTGACTGAGCGGGCACGGAAAATATGGGGTTCTGCCGATTACAATCCGATTGCCGTGCGGGACGTTCTGGTCAGTGAATTGCTCGCGCGTGCCGCCGACGTGCACAGCGGGGAACGTGTCCTGGACGTGGCCGCCGGGACCGGCAACACCGCGCTGGCCGCCGCCCGGCGGGGCGGCCAGGTCACGGCCACGGACCTCGTTCCCGGGATGCTAGAGACGACGTCCGACCGGGCGGCCGCGGAAGGCCTGGAGCTCAACGTCCAGGTCGCCGACGCGCAGGATCTGCCGTTCGAGGACAACAGCTTCGACGTTGTGCTGTCGAGCTTCGGCGCGATGTACGCGCCCGACCAGCAACGCGCGGCGGACGAACTGCTGCGGGTGTGCCGGCCGGGCGGGCGAATAGGCCTGGCGAACTGGACGCCCGACGGGCTGGTGGCGCGACTGCAGAAGGTCATGGCGGCCAACATGCCTGCGCCCCCCGGGGCGCGCGGAACCCCGCCGGTGATGTGGGGAATGGAAGAGCACTGCAGGAAGCTCTTCGGGAGCCGGGTCGCGACGCTCAGCTCGGTCGTTCGGACCAACGAGTGGTGCGCGCCATCGGCCGAAGCTCAAGCCGCCTTCCTGGTCAGCCACCTTGCGCCTTGGCGGGCCGGTTATCAGTCCCTCGCCCCGGACGTGCAGGAGAAGGTGACGGCGGGCGCCATCGCGGAGATCGATCGCGCCAACCGCGCCAGCGACGGAACCCTGGTGGCCAAGGCCGACTACCTTGAGCTCGTCGCCATCGTCGCCTGACTTACAGCGCTGACCAAGGCCGGCCTGTTCGCGCCCAGCAAGCTCGAACCGGTCGGCCTTGGTCAGCGTTGTCATGGTCCTAGCGATCATTGTCGGCATGACGATCGCCTCGACCCTGCACCGAGCTCGCCGTGGGATGAGCGTGGTGTGTCACCAACCTACGAGCACTTGGCGTTCGCGGTCTCTGGCGACGATGAGGTGCTCGCCCCGCTCGGTGCGGTGCCGCGGCCGCTCGCGCTGGTGGAGGACGATGCGTCCGCTGGGCTGTGCCTTACCCCGATCGGTATGCTCCCGCCCGCTACGGCGACCACCTGGTCGGCCCGGGTGAACCCGTCCTGGAGTGCGCGGCGACCGTACTGTTGCATGTGCCATCGGCCGCAGGGCGTGATCGCCGCTGCGGCCGATGGCCTGACCTGATCTCTGAGGGTTAGTGCGCCTGGTGGTAGGCCGCTATGGCGCTGACGAAGAACCGCTTGGCCTGCGGTCGGTTGAGCTTGTCCGCGGCGACGAGGTCGTCCAGGGCCCGCTCGACGCAGGTGGTGTACCTCCGTAGTGACACCGAGGTGTCATAGCTGCAGGGGATTTCGGGGACGGTGATCCGCTCGCCGGCGCGAACACCGAAGAGCTTGTTGCGCACTCCGCCGGGCCAGAGGACCTCGACCGTGCCGAGACGCTGCTTGCCCATGCCGAAGGTGCCCTCGAGGGCGTCCTGCGAGGCGAAGCTGGAGCCCGCGATGACCGGCCGGATCGCGGCCGGGCCGCCCTTGGGCGTGAACTTGACGACGGCGCCGATCCCGTCCCGGTTGACCCGGCCGCCCGGCGTGACGCCGACGCTGCCCAGGGCCCGGACGGACGTGGAGTTGTTGGAGTTGCCGCCGTTGATCGCGACGGACAGGTCGCCGTCCTCGGTGTGCCGCCCGGTCGGCTTCAGGGTGATGGAGGGCACCGAGGGGCCTCCTCCGGTGCGCTGGTAGGTCTTGAGGTAGGACCCGTTGTCGAAAGGCGAATCGAAGTCGAACGGCGCCTCGTCGGCGTATGGCGTGAGGGGGCCGACCTTGCGCGACTGGGCCACGCTCACGATGTCGTCGAAGCCGTCCTTGTTGAGGTCGCCGACGGCGACTCCGGTGACGGTGCGCTTACGCTGGTTCTTTCCGGACCGCTCGAAGGCGGGGTCGTATTCGAAGGAGGGGTAGAAACCTTTGCGCAGCGCGCGCGGGCCCTTGTTCTTCAGCAGTGCGCCGGGGTTATCGGAGGTCACCCAGAACATCCCGTCCAGCGACCCGTGGTAGAAGATGTCGGTGTCGGCGTCGTTGTCGTAGTCGAGGGTGGACGAACCCCAGCCCCACGGGGTGGCGCCAAGACCGCCGAGGCTGGGGTCCGCACCGTCCTTCGCGGGATCCGGCAGAGACGAGCGGCGTGGGTCGGCGAAGGTGTGGTTACCGCGCTGCAGGAACCAGCGGCTGCTGAAGTCGCCCAGCTTGGCGCCCATTTCGGGCAGCGGGAGGAACAGGTAGTCGCCGGCGCTGGTGCTGAACACGTCCAGGTTCCCGTCGAAGTTGAAGTCGCCGTACGCGAGCCCCATCCAGGCGCCGGGCTCGTTGGTCCCCACGTCGTGGGTGACATCCTTGAACTTGCCCTTGCCGTTGTTGCGATAGATGTGCAGCAGCCCGCGGTCGACCCCACCTCTCTTCTTCATCGGATAGGCCGCCTGGTCGTCGGCGACCATGATGTCCAGGTCGCCGTCCTGGTCGTAGTCGACAGCGGCGATCGCCCAGGACATGCCGGCGAACGGACCCTCCACGTCGGGCGGTACGTCCCTGACCTCGATCTTGGAGAACCCCGAGCTGTCGCCGACGTCGGTGAACCGGCGTCCGTTCTCGTTCCGCAGCAGTTGGTTGGCCTGGTTGAGGGCGAACGGGACGGCGAAGATCGCCAACGCCTTCTTCATGTCGAACGAGTTGGTGATGGCGATGTCGATCATGCCGTTGTTGTCGAAGTCGGCCATCGTGCAACTCGTGTGGCTGAACGCTCCCGCCCCTGTTCCGCTCGCCGAGGTGATGTCCTGGAACGTGCCGTTCCCGCGGTTCCGCAGCAAGTGGTTGGGTGCGTTCCTGCCAAGCACGTAGAGATCCACGTCGCCGTCGTTGTCGATGTCGCCGGCACAGGCGCCGTTGGAATCGACGCCGGTCAGCGTCACTCCGGCGGTGCCGGCAACGTCGGCGAAGTTGAGCTTCTTATTCTTGCCAAGCCGGTTCTGGTAGAGGCTGTTCGGGCGGCCGGGTCCGTTCGTGACGTAGAGGTCAAGGTCGTCGTCCCCGTCGTAGTCGAACGTCACCACCCCGGCGATGCCGTGGTCGTGAATCGGCTCACCGGCGTAGTCGCCGAACGTGAGTCCCGGGCGTTGCTTGTTCGCGTCCCGGATCGCCTTCTCCGGCGAGGGCCCGCGCCGGTAGTCGGCAAGTTCCGAACCGGGCAGGGCGATCTCATGGAATCGCACGCCGTCTCGGCCGGTCGCGCCGGTCGCATCGACCGGCGCGGCGACGGCGTATGCCTGCGCACCTGCCAGCGCTGAAACCAGCACGACGGTAAGACCGACACGCAGCGAGCGTCTAGGCGAAATCATGATGCCTCCGTTTCCTCACTGTTCCTCGAATAGCGGACAAATTTCTTAGTGCTGGGAATCAATCACGGTTGCGCGGCATTGATCGGTGGGACCTCGACACCGGCAAAGAGAAGGGTTGACTTGAAAAAAACGGCCGCCCCCGCCTTCCGGCCCAGGGAGAGACCGCTGGCGACTCCGTCCCTGAAATGGAGTCCGCCATATTCTCGGGATATCCCGTTCTCCGCCGCCGCCTCGGTGAATGTCCGCCAGGAAAGCGTGATGTCCCGGCGCGGCGAAAGGCCGGGCTCGACCCGCGACGATCCGGCCCGAACGGTGGCGGAGTCTCCGTACCTGTCGCTTCCGGTGAACGACTTCAGTGCCTGCGCGGCGGCGGCGCCGAACGCGGAGTGGCCCGAGACGTACTCGGCGAACGCCGGGGTGGCGAAGAAGATCGGCTGGTAGGGCCACCATTCAGCGCCGTCGATCCTCTTTGGCGGCCGCCCGGCTTCCGGCCACGAAAGGATCTTCTTGCCGTGATATAGATATCGGATCGCCGTGATCGGCCGCACGTAGTCGTAGTGTCGCTTCATGCCCCAGGTGGCGGTACTCGCGTCGAAGATCGCGTTATTGACCGCGAAGAACATCTTCGCGTCCTGATCGACGTTGTGGCGGTCTCGGCGTGACACGAACTGGCTGATCCGCGACCAGGTGCCCGGTGGCGAGACGAAACCAGGACCCTCGTCCGCCCAGTATTCGGTTATCACCTTCTGCCGGTCGGTGAGGTTGGCCGCATAGTCGACGAGCGCGCGCGCCTGCTTCACGTACTCGCGGCTGCCGAAACGGGCGGGCGGGGGCATTTTGAACTGATCCCAGGAGGTCATCGCGAACGGCGTCACGTTGCCCATGTGCGGACCCATGTACGCCTGCGTCTTCTGGTCACCGTTCTGGTCGACGTAAATGAGCGGTTGCCAGCGATTCGGATTCTTGACGGTCCTCAGATCAAGCGGTTGGTCGACCCGCATCGGCTTATTGACCGGCGCGTAGTTCGTATAGTCGGAATATGCGCCCTCGGCAAGGTCGCCAAGTTGATTGGAGCCGTCGGTGTGGCGATAGCCGAGCACCGCACGGCAGGCGCGGACACCAACGGCTTTGGCGCGCTTCGACCGCGGCTTGGAATACCCGAGCTCGGCCATCAAGGTGTCGAATCTCGGCCGCAGCTCCGGCCAGATATCGACCGCCGCGGTGTAGGCGGCGAAGCTGATCGCCTCGTCCTTGTTCCGCGGCGTTCGCTCCCGCGGGGGCTGCCGCAGTTCGGTCCCCAGCTGGGTGCCGGCGGCCCGCCGGTCGTACGCGGCCCAGGCGTCATAGATGCAGGTGTGCAGAATCGCCAGTGCGCGGGCCACCATCGGCGGGCCCAGGTGTGAGTTGATCACCGCGTCCAATCCGGCGTTGTTCCACCGGATGACTACGTTGTCGCCGCGCCGGTCCGACGGTTGTTGCGCATGCGCCGGCACCGTCGCCGGAGTGGCGACCCCGAGCGCCAGTATCGCCGCGGTCGCCACGGTGACACTGTGGATGCGATGAGGCCGCTTGCCTCGGCGGAGAGGCGGGCTGTTCCCACCGCTTCGTGACACTGGGTCACCTCCTTCGCGAACAGCAGGTGGCCGTTCTGCCACTGACGCTGCGGTTCCGATCAACTATAAAATTATTAAGTAATCCTGTCTACGGTTGACTTCTAAAACATATAGCGATAGCTTGGCTCGCTACAGCTGGATCATCACTACCGAGTCGACTGCATGAATGGCAGCACGGCTGGTCAAGGTGGGAGAACGGCGCACGTCTGGACTATCTAGGGCGGCGGCCCAGGAACTTTAGAGAACGATAGTTTGCTCAGCTCATCAGGCCGAGCAGACGGGAGCAGCGGAGCACCGCTTCCTCCGCACCCTCCATAACGACGCGCCTGGTGAGCGTCGCCTCCAGCGGGTTCAGCCGGCCGGCGCCGATCTCGACGAAGGTCACCGCGTCCGTCCGGACGACGAGGGCGGGTTCGGCGGGCGCCTTGCCATGCAGCACCTTGACCCGGCCGTCTTTGACGTCGATGTGGAAGACCTCGTCATCCAGCCGGAACTCATATACCTCGTCGGGCCCGGCGTGCCGGGGATCTATCATCGCCTCGACCGCGAGCACCCCCCAGCGCGGGCGGACGACCTCTTCGGCCTCGGGCGTGCCGAGCATACCGAGGCCCCAGCGCGCGAGGTCGAGCACTGCTGTGCGTAGGCTTTCGCCCTGCTCGGTGAGCTCGTACATCCGGGTCTTCGCGCCGTCCTGCGACCGCTGCCGGATGATGTCCATCTCGGTGAGGAACTTCAAGCGATCGGCCAGGAGGTTGGTACCTATGCCCGGGAGATTGGCCTGCAGCTCGTTGTAACGGCAGGGGCCGGTGAGCAGCTCACGCACGATCAGCAACGTCCAGCGCTCGCCGAGGATGTCGAGTGCTGCGGCCAGTCCGCAGTACTGTCCGTAGTTACGTCGCTGGTGCTTCACGGTTGGGCCCCTCCGGAAGGCTGAGTGCTTGACAAGTATATTCCTTGTTAGCTACCCCAATCCGAACTTGACCCACCTCCGTGGGTGGACCGCGCGGCCCGGCCCGCCTCGCCGCAGGACCATGCGGCCGGTGGCGCCGGCGGCCAGTGAGGGGATCCCGCGAGACCTCGGCCACTCGGTCGAGATAAGCGACGGCTACCGGAGGCGGTGACACGCCGCTGGTGCCGCGATCGCTCGGCCGCAGTCAGCTCGATCCTGGGCTGGCCGTACACAGGTGATCCCGCAGTCGGTGCCGCCCATTGAGCCGTGGCTGCCTCCCTTGCCCACGCCCGCCCGGTGAAGGATCCGCTGCGGCTGGCCGCCACGCTATGTTCCGCGGAACAGGATCGGGGTGGCTTCCTCGAGCGCTGCTCGAGCAGTGCGCTCGCGCGTCGCCCCGGCGCGGGAGAAACAGGTATTCGCGAAGATGCTGGTGAAGGGCGGTCTGCGGCTCGGGATCAGGTGTAGAAGCTCGGCTCGGGCAGTTCGCCGAGCAGTGCGTATCGGCCAACCTCACGCTGCTTGTAAGCCACCGGATCATGCAGGCTGTGCGTCCGCAGGTTCCGCCAGAATCGATCAAATCCATACCGCGCCGCGGTGGCGCGGGCGCCCATGACGTCGAACATCCGGGTGCCTACCTCGAGACCTTCCTTGATGATCCGCTGTTTCGCAGCGGCGATGCGCACCGCGGCCTCGCCCCGCTGCTGGAAGGTCACGGCTTCCCGCGGCCCGTGAAGCAGTTCGGAGAGCTCCTCGTCGACATGGTTGATCAGCGCCTCAGTTGCCCACAGCTTCGAGCGGAAGTCGCCGTAGGCCTCCAGGATGTACCACTCATCGGTGGCCGACTCTTTGTCGTCGCCGCCGTAGGGCCAGGGGCGCGTCGTGGTCCGGGTGTATTCGGCGGCCGTTTCCATCGCGCCTTCGGCGATGCCCTGGTACATGTTCGTCATGATCAACTGCAGGGTGAGCAGCGATAGGCTGTTGTACGGCATCGGATTGATCTGCTTGTCGACGTAGCCGATCGCCGCGTCCCACGGAACGCTGAGGTCGGCGAGCGTGACGCTGCCCGATTCGGTCAGCCGCTGGCCAATGTTGTCCCAGTCGTAGTTGTAGATCAGTCCGGCGGACTTCGAGTCGACGATCATGAACACCGGACGGCCGTCATCGAGGGTGCCGAGAAGGCAGGTCAGGTCGGAAACGACGCTGCCGGACGCGAAGGACTTCCGGCCGTTGAGCCGCAGCGTGTCGCCCTCGTCGGTGACGACGACCTGCTTGTCTCGGGGATTGATGGCGCCGCCGTAGAAGTAGCAGTTGCGAGTGTAGAGAGCCTCCTGCTCGGCGATCTGCTCCTCTGTTCCGAAAAACCGGACGGCCCATGCCCATAGATAGTGGTATCCAAGCAACTGCCCGATCGAACCGTCCGCCTTGGAGACTTCTCGGCACACCCGCAACGCGGTGGACCATCGCTCACCGGCCCCGCCGTGGGCATTCGGGCCGAGCAGGGTGACCAGCCCGGCGTCCTTCAGCAACTGGACTTCGGCGTGCGGCGGCTTTGCCTCCCGTTCCCGCTGCGTGGCATCGGCTGCGAGAGCATCCGCCACCTGCCGAGCCCGTTCGAGCCAGCCCTGGGTGTTGTCCGGAAAGACCTGGAAGTCAGTGACAGCCTGCGTCGTCATCGCTCACCCCAGTGTACTGGAAAAACATATAGCAAAGATGCTTCACGATGGCACGGGGGTCGGGAACCGTCAAGCGTCCCTAGGATCACTGCCGCCTGCTCGTTCTCGACGAGGTAGATCATGACCCGCACGACCTCCGCCGGTGGGAGTGGTCGCCCCGCCGGGATACCCAACTCGGCGCCGACTCCCTGCGTGGAGGAGGCTTCACGGTGTTCAATGCCTTCACCGGGGTAGTGGGCAAGTCTGTGCTTCCGAAAGTTGACGCTAACGAAAGCGGCGACCTACACTCGAGCCTGGCGAGCACGGCAAGAGAGCGACAGAGGAGTGATCATGGGGCGAGCGGTTGCCTGGTTCGACATCGCGGCCAACGACCCGGCCAGATCGCGCAAGTTCTATGCCGACCTCTTCGAGTGGGACATCCACGTCCTGGAGGAGATGAACTACGGGATGGTCGACGCCGGGGCGTCGGAGGGCATCCCAGGTGGTATCGGGCAGGCTGATGACAGCAATCCCGCAGGCATCGTGATCTATGCGGCCGTCGACGACGCGAAGGCGGCGCTCGACAAGGCGGAAAGCCTGGGCGGCAAGGTCGTGACGACGCCGTACGAGATCCCCGGCTCCGGTGTGATGGCCGTGTTCCAGGACCCCGAAGGCAACCGCGTCGGCCTTTGGCAACGCTGACCAGCCGACTGCTACCTTACATTGATGCCACCGCAACGATCAGGCCTTGATGCGGACGTCGTGTTCCGCGCTCTCGCGGAACCACGGCGTCGAGCCATCCTGAGCCTGGTGGCATCCGTGGAGCTGCCGGCCGGAAAGATCGCTGAACACTTCGACGTTTCCAGGTCCGCCATCTCGCAGCACCTGCAGGTGCTCAAGGACGCGGGTCTGATCACCGAGCGGCGGGATGGCACCCGTCGGCTCTATCGGGCCAGCGAGGTCACCCTGGTCGAGCTCCGGACATTCCTCGAAGGGCTGTGGCGCCAGAGTTTCGAACTCGCGAGGGACGTTCTCCAGGAGACCCCTCCGCACAAGGGTGAGTCAGCCGCCGCCGGCTAGTTCATATTCGTATCGCCCGTAAGACCGGCCCTTGCCGCACCCGGCCAGGGCCGGTCGCGTGCGCCTGAGGCGGGGTCTGGAGGGGCCCGAGGTGATTCCCGCGCAGAGGGTGCGACGTTATGAGGCCCGGTGGCCCGGGTGAGCGGGCGTACGGGGCGTGGCGGCAGGTCGGCTGAAGCACCGGATGCGGGCCGGTATGTCCGGTGGGTGTGAGAGGAGGGCCAGGCAGCCCGGGAGTCCTCCCACTCGATCCAGGATCAGGAACACCGAGAAGCGCTACCAGCGGTTTGGGTGCGAGGGCATCTGGCACACTGGGCATCGCCGACGCTGATGCGATGAGGTAGGGCGCTGACCGTGGAGCCTCTCGAACCGATCCGACACGCTCTGATGATCGAAGCGGATCAGGAGCGGACGTTCCACATGTTCGTCAGGCGGCTGGCCGCGTGGTGGCCGATGGAGACGCGGGCGATCACGTCCGGAACCGACATGGACGAGCTGCGCGTCGAGGAGTGGGTCGGCGGACGCATCTACCAAGTCCACGATCTCGGTGGCGAACACGACTGGGGCCACGTCACCTCGTGGAATCCGCCGGACTCGTTCTCCTTCACCTGGAAGATAGTCCCAGACCCCGAGTTCACCGAAGTGGATCTCCATTTTCGCCGGCTTGGGCCGGTTTTGACCCGCGTCGTCGTTGAGCATCACGGCTGGGAGCGCATGAGCACCGCCTTGCTCGACCGTTACACCAAGTACGCCGGCGGCTGGCAGGCGGCGCTGCGCCGGTTCGCGGCGATGTTCGAAGGCGGTCCGCGGGTGATGCGATCCGTCTCCGACGACTCCGAGTCGCGCGGCTGACTCTCTCGTCCGGTCGTTTCGTCAGGTGCCCCATGTCTTCCCTGGCTCTTGCCGGGTGTCCCATGTCTTCTTCCCTGGCTCCCGCCGACCCGTTGACTATATGAATTTAAAGTGTTCTACTGACAGGGATGCCGGGAGCCGGAGTGAATTCGGCGAGTTGGCCTGGCGCCGTGGCCGCTGTTCCCTATCCGTGGTCAGGAGGATCACATGACAGCATTGGACGCGACGACCTCGCCGGATGTCGTCCACCTAGCCGACGAGTTTCGCAGCAACATTCTCCCTGTGACCAGGGATTTTCTGAAGATGAAGATCTCTGCTAACGAGTTGCGGGAGGCCTGGCGGCCGTACTACTACGACGTGTTCCACTCGTTCGACCTCAGCGTGGAACAGGCCTGGCGCCGCGTGTCGGACTCGACCGGCCAGCTGGAGTCCGGGCCGCCACAGGCCGATCCCGCATATGAACTTCCACTGCTACTTTTTCCAGTGAGTATCGCTCACAACAACTTCGATCGGCTGATCGAGGTGCTCGCCGTCGAACTCGGCGATCGGACCGTCGAGGCGACCAAGATCCCGGAGCGGATCGTTGACTTCGCGCATGTCGTCGACGCGCTCAACCAACTGTTGACGTCGCTGGCCCTGCGGCCTTGACGTCGACCCGTCACATCGATACCCGAAAGGGGTAGCAAATGGACACACAGAACATCCTGCAACAGCTCGTTGATCGCGGCATCGCGCCCGGGATCGACGGCTCGACCCTGTCGTCTGCCGACGTCGTCAAGGGTCACGAGTCCGCATGGGGCGGTGCCGGGAATCTCTACCCGATCCGGCCCTACACCCTGACCCCGGCCGCGCTCGAGAGCTTCACCGTTCGAGAGCGTATCCACGTGAGCATCGACGGTCTGGGCGAAGACATCGTCGACCTGCATGGCCTGGGGATCTACCGGCGCCACGACCCCGTCGCCGCCGACGGTCAGGAGCTGGACTGGGCCGGTGCCACGGTCACCGCACAGTTCCTGTCCCTCCAGGTGACGGGGCACAGCGAGGTCTTCGGTCAGGTCAAGGTCTCCAACTCGCCGGAGAAGGCCGAAGGCGCCCGCGTGAAGCCGAGCCCGGCACCGGGCAAGGGCAACGTCATGCCGATCAAGGACTGCGTCACGTCGCTCTACCCCCGGTTCGAGATCGAGGACCTCGGGATGACCGTGGACACCGGCGACGAGGTCGTGCGGCTGGAATCGCGCATCGCCATGGTTCCGCCGGTCGGTGACGTGTCCCGTACCTCCCGCAAGTACCCGCTGTACGACAGCAACGGCCGGCAACTCGGCGAGCTGATCGCGGCTGACATTGAGATCGGCGCCCTGCTGCACCACGTGCCGATCGCGAGTGTTGTCGTGCCTGAGGCGCTCGCCGCGGTCGTCGCCTAAGCGGGGACGCTGCCCGTAGACGACATGCGTTAAGGCCGAGCCGGCCCGTGTGATTCACAGCACGGGCCGGCTCGTGCTGTGCCCGGATTCTTCGCACTGACCAGTAAAGCCAGTACAGAAAGACGCGCCCCGGCAAGTCAGGAACCTCCTGCCAGGGCGCGAGATCTGGCCCCACTCAGCCAGATCGGGGGCTCACACCGAATCGGCCTTGGCCGCACGCGTCGGTGCGTCCCGTGCGGTGAGTGGGCGGATGACCAGTGCGGGAACAACTCCGAGAAGGGCGATGACCGCCAGTACCGTGGCCGCCGGGCCGTACCCGTCGACGAACTGCTGCGGTGCGGCGAAACCGCCGCCGGAGCTGGTGAACACGGCCACCGCGACCGCGACGCCGAAGACGGCGCCGACCTGCCGAACGGCAATGCTCACCCCGGAGGCGATACCGAGTCGGGCGGGTTCCACGGCTCTCATCACCGCCGACGACATGCTGACGAACGTTATCGGTCCGCCGATGCCGGCGATGATCAAAGGAATGACCAGCGTCGCGTACGACGCGTCCGACCTGGCGAGCGGAGCCATGAGGAAGAAGGCGGCGGCGAAGAGCACGAAACCAGTGATCACGAGCGGCCGCTCGCCGATCCTGTCGGCGAGCTGACCGGCGAGCGGCGCGACCAAGGGGGCGGTCGAGACCCACGGCAGCAGCCGGATTCCGACCCCGAGCGCGTCCTGTTCCAGTGCCACCTGCAGGTACTGGGCGAAGATGAACGTCTGGCCGTAGAGGGCGACGCCCATGATGAAGCTCGCACCACAGCCGCCGGTGAAGCTCAGATTGCGGAAAATCGCCAAGGGCATCATCGGCGCCGGGTTCCGGTGTTCCCACAGTACGAACAGGGCGAGCGCCACGACGCCGCCGATCAGCCCGAGGAGAATCGACGGTGCGGTCCAGCCCGCGTCGCTGCCGCGCAGCAGCGCCTGCGCGAGCGTGACAAGGCCGATGCTGGAAAGAATCAGCCCTACGACGTCGATGGGAAGGCGGTTGCCCGTCGACTCGGTGATCTTCACAAGGCTCAACCCGAGCAGAATCACACCGACCGGCACGTTGAGCCAGAAGATCCATTGCCAGGTGAGGCCATGGACGATCGCGCCGCCGACAATGGGGCCGACCGCCACCGCCGTCCCGGTCACCGCACCCCAGACGCCGAAGGCCGCGCCTCGCTTGGCCGGTGGTGTCACGGAGCTGATGAGCGCGAGTGACAGCCCGACCGCCACACCGCCGCCGAGCCCCTGGAAGGCCCGCGCGACAACGAGCATCTCGATGCTCGAGCTCAGCGCGCACCAGGCCGAGCCCACGGTGAAGGCCGCCACGCCGATGACGAACAGCAACCGCCGCCCGTAGCGGTCTCCCAGGGCGGCACCGGTGAGGATGAGCGCGGCGAAACCTATCTCGTAAGCGTTGATCGTCCAGCCGATGCCGGCGGCGTCGGCGCCGAGTTCCTCGCGGATGGTCGGCAAGGCCGTCATGAGTACCAGGACGTCGAGACCGACCATGAACGAGACGATCGACACGATAACGACCGTCCAGCGTTGCCGCTGCGGCGCGTCGGTCTCTTGATCATTGAGAGCCATGGGTGCTCCAGCAGGAGTACTACACAGGTGGTGGGAGATACCGAGCTCTGGTCAGCGGCACCTGAGGCGCGCGAACCAATGGCGTTCAGTACGTTAGTGTCGACTTTCGAAAGCGTCAACCGTCGCTTACCGGCGTCCCGGAGTCCAAAGAGGCGGAATCCGTGCCGTGCGTTGAAGGCCACGTGCTGTCGTTAACCGGACAAAGCATTGCAAAGAGAACCATCGTAAGCCTAGACTTACGATCGTGAAAGCTTACGGAGATGCCGGTCTCGGGTTGCTCGGTGACCCGACAAGGCGGGCGATCTTCGAGTTGCTGGCTCAAGGCCCATGCTCGGTGGGGGAGTTGGCCCAGCAGTTGCCGGTCAGCCGACCGGCGGTGTCCCAGCACCTTCGCTTGCTTAAAGACGGCGGTCTCGTGGTCAGCAAGGCCCAGGGCACCCGCCGCGTGTATCGGCTCAACCCGGACGGGCTGGCCGCCCTGCGCGCTTACCTGGACCGCACGGCATTCCCGTGGCCGCCGGCGCGATCCTTGTCGACCCGATCGACAGGGTGGATGACCACGGCGCCCAAGATCCCGGCGCTGCGGGGAGCGATCACTGTAAGCGCGTCCCCCGACCACGCGTTCCGCGTCTTCGCGCACTCCTTCGGCACGTGGTGGCCGCACCAATTCCATATCGGCCAGGCAGATATGGCCGAGGTCAACCTGGAACCGGGGGTGGGCGGGCGATGGTACGAACGCGGCGAAGACGGCAGCGAGTGCGACTGGGGCCGGGTGCTGATCTGGGAGCCGCCGCACCGGTTGGTCGTCACGTGGCAGATCAACGGTCAGTGGGAGTTCGATCCCGATCCCGAGCATGCGAGCGAGATCGAGGTGCGGTTCACCCCGGGCGGCCCCGGGTGTGCCACGGTGGAGCTCGAGCATCGGTACCTCGATCGGGTCGTCGGCGGCCAGGCCGTATGCGACGCGCTCATCAGCTGTGGCAATTGGATCGTCCTGCTGGAACGGTTCGCCGAAAAGGCCTCCCGCCGCGACCAAGGGAACAAGCGATGACCGAGCTCGGAGACGTTGAACTGTTGACAAGATGCTATAGAAGTTATTAGTTGAATCACGATCTGTCCGTGCCGTCGGAGGGCTCGGATCCACGGATCTACCGTGTCGCCATCGAGATCACTAACCGTGCCGGTCGGGAGTGGGCCGCGCGAGGTGTTCTTCAAGTCAGGGCCGACCTCCGCACCTAGGGCCCAGTAAACAGGTGAGCCTCGGACCTGCACTACACGATCTTTCCCGGTCGCGGCAGCAGATTCTGTCGCCGGCCTGATCGCCGCTCTGAACCAGGTGACGGCAATGCGGTGCGCAGGCCATCGTGGCCGGCGCCCCCGGCAGAACTCACCCGGCGGCCGCGGCGGCCCTGGGTTGACGGGGCCCGGACGGTCTTCTGTCGAAGATTGGAATCTCAAGATGGCTGATATGGGCAAGATGGCGCTCTACGAACAGTTCTCCCGGGTGGGGAAGGCGCTGGCCAATCCGGTTCGCCTGATCTTGCTCGACCTCTTGGCCCAGGGCGAACGCAGCGTGGAGGACCTCGCCGAGGCCGCGGGGATGAAGGTGGGCAACACCTCGGCCCAGTTGAAGGTGCTGGCTTCGGCGGGGCTGCTTACCACCCGTCGATCGAGCGTCCGGGTGTTCTATCGGCTGACCGACGAACGGGTAGGTGCGTTCGTCGATCAGGTTCAGGAATTCGCGGCGCTGCGGCTCGCCGAAGTGGAACTGGCCGCGCACGCGTATCTCGGCGATGTAGCGGCGCTGGAGCCGGTGTCGCAGGACGAACTGGCCCGGCGTATCGAGGAAGGCGATGTCGTCGTGGTGGACGTGCGCCCACCGGCCGAATACGCGGCCGGGCACATACTGGGTGCGATCAATTTGCCGAACGACCAACTTGAGGCGCGCCTGGCCGAACTGCCACCTGGAGCCGATGTTGTCGCCTACTGCCGCGGTCGCTACTGCCTACTGGCCCCGAAGGCCGTTCGCGCGCTCCGGGCGCACGGCCATAACGCCCGGCCGCTGGCGGGTGGGATGCCCGAATGGCGGCGCGCGGGACTGCCCGTCGCCCATACCGTCGCCGCCGACTACTCGGACGATCTTGATGAGACGAGGTTCTCGGAAGATATCTGATTCACTTCGGCGGCGGCTCCCGCGAAAGTACTCAGGCCGCGACCCAGCGCAGGTAGGCAGCCATGCAGTTGCCCCATCCGCCGGTGGATTCCACTGCGGCGCGCACGGCGGGAGCGCCCGCACCATGCCGCTCGAAGTACCGATGCACAAGCTCCACCCGCGTGCTGTTGCCGTCGGCAACGAAACGCACCTCGACCTCGCTGGCGTGCGCCGGGTCAGGGTCGAACTGCCAGTTGCCGTCGAGATGCCAGGCCAAGACGAGGCGATCCGGGGGCTCGTAGGCGGTCACCCGGCCGGTGTCGCACTCGGTGCCGTCTACTCCGACCTCGTACCAGCGGCCACCCGCCCTGGGCTCGACCACGAAGTCGGCCATCGCCACCTTCCCGATGCTGTATTCCTGCGGCCACCAGAGCCCGAACTGTTCGGTGAACGCCTGGAACGCCTGTTTCGGCGTCGCCGGGACCGTAATGGTCTGGCGTACCGCATCCTTGATGTCGACTGGCTGGCTCATGCCTGGTGCCTTTCCTTACCTGCGGACTCGCTGGTCCAGCCGGGTCGCGTGGTCGCGGTGTGCACGGCCTGCGCGCTTGGTGACCAAACCGGACTCTTTCCGGACTTTCAAATGTTGGGAGACGGTTGGACGGCTCACCGGCAACGCTTCAGCCAGTTCGCGGACCGACTTCGGCGCGCTGCCCGGAATCTCGAAGACCGCACGCCACGTCGGATCGCCGAGTGCTCCGCGAGTATCAACTCGGTAAGTCGCCACTAACCGTAGTTTAGAACTTACAGACGCGCTTACGCAAGAGTTGCCGGGGGGCCAGACTAGCGACGTCGATGGGCTCTATCCGGGTGAATCCGTGATTGCCCGCCACCGTGCTGTCCCGGGGTCGCCGCGTCAGTCTGCCAGGCAAACCAACACGGTCGAGATGATCGATTTTCGCCGGGCAGGAGAGCCACCCAGGTCCAATTACAATTGGTCACGACTCCAGGCCGAAAGTAATTACACGGATAGTGTCAAGTCGTCCCCAGTTGAACGGGTAGGAATCTGCGGACCAGAAGCGGCCACCCGTTTCCTAGTGCAATTTACTACTGGAGAGGTTTATGATAATTTATCTCGCTCGGTCTCAAGGCTCCTAGCAGGACAAAGTCGGCAGCCCCATCCCAGTGACGGGAGAATGAGTCATGCCCAGCTTTATGCGACCTCGAAGTTTGAACTCTCGGAAGTGGGCGATCACTGTCTGCGCGATTCTGTCGCTCATCGTGCTCACGGTCCCAGCGGCGGTGGCCATGCCGAAGAAGGCGGTGCGAGCGGCTTTCGACTTCGACAGGGGCAACGCCGTATCCGAGGTGGTTTTCCCCGCGCTCGCGCAGGCGCAGGGAGTGACGATATCCGCTGACGGCTCCGACGTCACGTTCATCGTCGACCACGCCCTGCTCCTGGAGCTCTCCTGGTTCGACGCCATCGCCCCGTACCACCCCAAGGCGGTCGGCATCTTTTCGAATCTCGGTCGCCGCCCGCCGAGCGAGAACACCAATCGAAATAAGAACACCGCCGTCATTTACGCGTCCTATCGCATCCTGAACAAGCTCATCCCGGAGTTCTCGGCGCAGTGGCGCAACATGATGAACTCACTCGGTCTCGATCCCGACGCCGGACAGGAGAACACCGATACCGCGATCGGTCTCGGCAACCTTGCCGCCCGCCGTGCCCTTGAGGCACGGAGCAAGGACGGCATGAACAGGTTCGGCGACGAGGGAGGCAGCCGATACAACACGGAACCCTACGGGGATTACACCGGTTACGTGCCGGTGAATACCGCCTACCAGCTTCGTAACCCGTCGCGCTGGCAGCCGGCCATCGTTTCCAACAACAACGGCACCTTCACGGTGCAGCAGTTCGTTACCCCGCAGATGGGCCGCGCCAAGCCGATCACCTTCGATGACCCGAGTCAGTTCCGGCTGGCCCCACCGCGCGACAGCGATCATCACAACCTGGAGGCCTACCGGCGCCAGGCCAACGAGGTCCTCGCGGCTTCGGCGGCGCTGACCGACACCCAGAAGATGACCGCTGAGTTGTTCAATGACAAGTTCTTGTCCCTGGGTTTCGCCGCCACAGCCACGGTGATCGCGCAGAAGGGCCTGGACGTCGAGAAGACTGTCCACTTCGTCGCCACCGTCGAGGTCGCCTCCTTCGATACCACCGTCGCGGTGTGGTACCAGAAGGCGCGTTTCGATGCGGTGCGGCCGTTCAGCGCGATCCGCTACCTGTACGGCGACAAGCGGGTGCGGGCATGGGGCGGCCCGGGCAAGGGCACCGTAGACGACATCACCGGCAAGGAATGGCGCAGCTACCTTCGCACCGCCAACCATCCCGAGTACCCCTCCGGCTCGGCGGCGCTCTGCCTGGCCTTCGCACAGGCGTCGCGACGCTACTTCGGCACCGACGCGATCCAGATCGCGGTCCCCTGGCAAGCGGGTTCATCGAAGATCGAACCCGGCGTCACGCCGGCGCACGACATCACCCTGAGCTGGAACACGTGGACCGGTTTCGCCCAAGACTGCGGTATGAGCAGGCTCTGGGCCGGTGTGCATTTCCCGGCCTCGATCAAGGAGATGGCCGGCTTCGCCCCGCAGTTCGGCGAACGCGCCTTCACGTTCGTCCAGCAGAAGCTCAATGGCGGTCGCTGACCTGCCGGAATCGATAGTTGAGAGTCCGTGCGGATAGGGCTCGCGTCGCGAGCGGTTCCTGGGCGGCGTGCGGCGACGCTGTCCCTATCCGCCGGACTTTTTGCGATGGCCAACCATGATGACGCCTTGAGGGCGAGCTGAAGCTGGGGAATTTGCTCGCGCTGCAATGGCTGACCAACCGGCTGGGGAACACCAGCGCTCAGAGTTATGTGTCCGCGGCGTCGTCGCCGGCTGCTGCGCCACGGGCGCGACCTCCGTGAGGCCGAAGGCGTCCAGGGAGCACAGGACATTTCACCTCGACCGCCGGCTGTGTGCCGGGTTCGTCGTTCTACCACCTCCCGATCCCGCTGTCGGCGGTCCTATGGAAACCTCTCCCTTGCGCCTGGGGAAACGTTTGGGAGCAGGCCCGGCCCCGCGCCTTCGAACTCGTCGAACCGGCGCAGCGTCAGCTCGTTTCAGCACTTCAGAAGGCTCGTTTCAGCATTCCAGAAGAAGGGTTGGTGGCCCCTGCCTGTTCGATACTCGGGTTGTCGGTAGGGCAACAAGTCCTGAGGCGGTATTTGAGCGCCGAACATGTGCGTAAGGAGGGGATCCGCGTGTTGTTCGCGGCCTATGAGAACACCGCGGAGATGACGCGGCGGCTGGATGAATTGGTGTCTTGTGAGTCGCCCAGCGGATCTCCGTCACGGCTGACCGCCTGCTCCGAACTGTTGGCCGGGTGGGGTGAACGGATTCTCGGTCGTCCGGCCACCCGGGTAGTCCGGGACGGGGTGCCGCACCTGCTGTGGCCGGCGAAGCAGCAGAAGGTCCTGCTGCTGGGGCATTTCGACACGGTGTGGCCCGCCGGCACGATCGCGGACTGGCCCTTCACCGTCACCGGCGACCGGGCGACCGGGCCGGGCGTGTGCGACATGAAGGGCGGCATCGTACAGATGTTGGCCGCGCTCGCCCTGGTGACCGATCCCTCGCAGGTCGGCGTGCTGCTCACCGGCGACGAGGAGACCGGCTCGGTGACCTCGCGTGGTCTGATCGAACGGGAGGCGCGGCGCTCGGGAGCGGTGCTGGTCTGCGAGGCGAGCACACCGGCCGGTGAGCTGAAGGTGGCGCGCAAGGGCGGGGCACTCTACCGGCTCGTGATCCACGGCCGGGCGGCCCACGCGGGCGTGGAACCCCATCGCGGCGTCAACGCCACTATCGAGGTCGCCAGCCAGGTGCTCGCCGTCCAGGCGCTCGCGTCCACG
Organism: Actinomadura alba; assembly: GCF_014323705.1. Taxonomy (GTDB): domain Bacteria; phylum Actinomycetota; class Actinomycetes; order Streptosporangiales; family Streptosporangiaceae; genus Actinomadura_C; species Actinomadura_C alba. The sequence continues at coordinate 189,681 of NZ_JABVEC010000012.1, read as the reverse complement.
CCGGACGGCACAAGCGTCACGCCCACGCTGCTCTCCGGTGGGACGACGACCAACACCGTGCCCGAGGCGGCGACCGTCTGTGTGGACGTGCGCTCCTGGACCGGGAGCGAACTGGACCGCGTGGATCGGCGGATGCGCGCACTGGCGCCACTGCTGGAGGAGGCGCGGCTGACCGTCGAGGGCGGCGTGAACCGGTACCCTCTGACGCCCGAGGTCGCGCTGCCGCTGCTCAGGCTCACCACACTGGTGGCCGCCGACATCGGCGTCCCGCCCCCGGCGGGGGCGTCCGTGTCCGGCGCGTCCGACGCGAACTTCACAGGGGCACTCGGCGTGCCGACCCTTGACGGGCTGGGTGCGGTCGGCGGTGGCGCGCATGCCCGCACCGAATACGTCGAGGTGGCGAGGATGCCGGAACGGACGGCGCTGCTGGCGGCGCTCATCGACCGGATCGTGTCGGGACCCATTTGACCGATCCACCCGGCGGTGGTCGGGCGCCCTGTCCTGTGATCGGCCGCGGTCCGTGCGGTCTCAGGGCAACCGCGAGGGGTACGCCGCGCGCGACCTGGACGCACCGCCCCGGATCGGTGTGGAAGAGAGTTGAGCGACCACCGGGCCCAGGAGTGCAGCGACCCAACACAGCACACCGCCGTAAGGCGCCACGGCTTGCTGCGGGCTCATCCTGGAGACATCACGCAGCTCGGAGGCTTTCCAATGACCCAGAGCGCGGCTCAACCCACGGTCCCGTTGCAGCACCGGCGGATGTCTCCCGAGGACGCCGTTCGTTCGGTACGAGCCTTCGCCGACCAGATGGCGAGCCGCCGGTCGGTCCGTGACTTCTCCACCGATCCCGTCCCCGAGACCGTGATCGAGACGGCCGTCCGTGCTGCGGCCAGCGCTCCCAGCGGGGCCAACATCCAGCCCTGGCGGTTCGTGGTCGTGACGAGCCCGCAGCACAAGCGCCGCCTGCGGCTGGCGGCCGAGGCGGAGGAACGGGAGTTTTACCGGCGCCGTGCGGGCGCCGAATGGCTGGACGCCATCGCCCCGATCGGCACCGACTGGCGCAAACCGTTCCTCGAAACGGCGCCTGCGGTGATCGTGGTGTTCGAGGTGCACCGCGGGCCGAACACCCCCAAGCCTTACTACGTCAAGGAATCCGTGGGCATTGCCGTGGGCATCTTGTTGGCGGCACTCCATCACGCGGGCCTGGCGACCCTGGCCCACACGCCCAGCCCGATGCGTTTTCTCAACCGGGTCTGTGACCGGCCGCCGGAGGAACGCCCCTACTTGGTGATTCCGGTCGGCTATCCGGCCACGGACGCGCGAGTGCCAGATCTGTCCCGCAAGCCTTTGTCCGAGGTCATGGTCCGCCGCTGAATCCCGGCCTGGACGATCGCACCGCTTACCGTCGAACACCACGTGTTCGGTGGTAGGCCGTCTTTCCGGGGGAGGCTCGCAAGGCGACGCCGCGCGCGTCGAGACGCGCCGGTCCTCGCGTCGGAGGCTGCCCGCCTTCCTGCACACCATGCGGGTGCCACTCAGGCCAGGTCCCTGGAGACATCCGATCTTCCTAGGTCGTCAAGTGGTGACCGCTAGCTGCAGGAGTAGTGCCTGGGCCTGTTGCCGAGGGCGTTTTCGACCAGCGGGAGCTGGTGGAGGCGTTCCCTGGCGAAGGATGGTCTGGAGTTCGGCGAGCAGTTCGGCGAGCATCCGCCAGCCGACGGCGTCGTAGGGATGCGCCGCCGGGCGATGAGTTGCCGTCGCCATCGACCAGGGCGACGTCATGGTGGCGTTCGGCCCAGTCGATCCCACATGTCACTTTCAACTGTCACACTCCTACACGAAGGGGTTAGCGCAGGTCAAAGAGCCGTGCGGGGACACGCCATGCCCTAATGAAAGAGCTCGATGGCTCGACATCCGATCAGCAGTTCGTGACCCAGCCGACCGCAGGGCCGCGCTCTGCGTCGGGGCTCGATGGCCCTGGCTATGCGAGCGGTGTTCCTGCGGCTGGCTTCAAGATCGAAAAATGGCCCCGGAGGAAGATCAGAAGCCCTTCTGACCTGCACAAACCCGGTCGGGGCGGCGGGATTCGAACCCACGACCCCTTGCCCCCAGGCAAGAACCGTACGACAGCGTGACGGAGGGGTGGGAGGAAGCCCGGCGGGCCGTCGGCTCACAGGCCTGGGGCGCCCCAGACCGGGAACCAGCGGCTGAGATCTTGTTCGATCCGCAGGTCGTCGGCGATCGTCGCCTTGATCTGGAGTTCAAGTGGGTTGTCGCGTTTCTCGCCCGGGAGCGGCGCGAAGGGGTAGAACGTCCCGCGCTTGTAGAGGTAGACCAATGCGAGCGGGCGCTGTTCGGCGTCGCGGAAGCCGGCCAGTGAGCAGAGTAGCTGTGGGCCGAAGCCGCTGTCTTGCAGGGCCGTGTTCACTGCGTGCAGGTCGCTTACGAGGGCGGCCAGGTCGCCGGGATCGCGGCGCGAGAACAGCCAGGAATACCCGTATGCGTCGCGGCTGAGCTCCACCGGCATCCCACCGCGTTCGGTGTCCGCGTCGAGCAGGGCCCGTACGTCCTGCTGGACCTGTGCGAACGCTCCACCCTCGATGGTGGCAAAGCACACCGATCCACTGCCGGTCGGTTCGAAGCCGGTGGCCGCCTGGAGAGTGATCGCTGCCGAGGGCAGGCCGAACAGTTGATCGAGATCGGGCCTGACCGGTTTGCTACGGCCGAAGAGGACGTCCCAGAAACCCACCCGCACCATCTCCTCAAACGCTGCTCGGTTCGTCTGGCCCGCGACGGCTGCGAAGCGGGCGGGCCCGTGGCGCGCGGTCACCCCGGCCCGGACAGCTCTGCCGAGATCTGCGCCAGCTGGTCGAGCCGGCGTTGGAGGCTGGGGTGGGTGGAGAACAGGTTGGAGACGACGGTGCCCGGCCCCAGGGCGGGGGTGAAGAAGAAGGCGTTGAACGCCTGGGCGGTGCGCAGATCCTGGGTGGGGATGCGGGCGATGTCGCCGCTGACCTTGGTCAGCGCGGAGGCCAGCGCGGAGGGCCGGCCGGTGAGCATCGCCGCGGCGCGGTCGGCGGCCAGCTCACGGTAGCGCGAGAGCGCGCGGATGAGCAGGAAGCTGATGGCATAGACGAGGGCGGATACCGCCATGACGGCCAGGAGCATTGCGGCGGTGTTCTGATCACGTCGGCCGCGCCCGCCGAACAGCTGGGAGTAGAAGGCGAAGCGGACGATGAGCCCGGCGATCACACCCAGGAACGAGGCGATCGTGATCACCGCCACGTCGCGGTGCGCGACATGGGAGAGCTCGTGCGCGAGGACGCCCTCCAGTTCCTCGGCCTCCAGGCGGCGCAGCAACCCGGTGGTGACGCAGACCACCGCGTGATCGGCGTTGCGGCCGGTGGCGAACGCGTTGGGCAGGTCCATCGCGGACACGGCCACGCGGGGTTTCGGCATGTCCGCGGTGGCGCACAGCCGGTCGATGACGCCGTGCAGATGGGGCTGCTGCTCCGGGGTGACCAGACGGCCGTGCATCGCGTACAAGGCGATCCGGTCGGAGAACCAGTACTGGGCGCCGAGCAGGCCCGCCGCGATGACCACCACCAGGAGCCAGGACTTGAGCAGGACGATCAGCACCGCGATGAACGCCACATACAGCAGTCCGAGCAGGAAGATGGTGACCAGCATGCGGGCGGTCAACTGCCGGTCGGGCTGGAAGCGGCTGCGCATCCCCCTCACCGCGCGATCAGTCCATTGTCCGACGGCAGCTCTCGCATCTGCCGTGGATCCTCGGCCCGGTCCAGGACCTTGTCCGCCTTGATCCGGAACAGTTCGGCCAAGCGATGAGCGATGCGGCTCATTACGCCCGCTCTCCTCTCCACCGGGGCGCGGCACCGGCCGCGCCACAGCCCGTCCCTGCTCTCATGGTCCTCGCACCCGGCCAGGGCGGAACGGGCCGTTCGTCCCGACATCCAAGGCCGATGTGCCCCATGACGCCTGCCACGAGTACGCGTTCCTGCGGCTCTTCACCGAGGGTTCCCCGCTCGGCGACGACATCCAAGCGCCCGCCGGCTGGTCGCTTTCCTGCCGGCGGCAGACTGAGCCGAGGCGACCCGGCCGTCAGCTGGACCGATCAGGCGACTGCTCGTCGCAGATCGACAAGGACGATCGATATCGTCTGGCGGGGGTGGACTCGCTTCGGCTCCCGGATCGCCAGGTCTCTGGCCGCTGCATGACACCGCCGGCGGCGACGGGCCGGTGTCCGTTCGGCCAGTTCGGTGATCTTCACCCTGGTCGACCGTCGGCGCGTCCTGCGACGGTGGCAGCTGTCATCGTCTGGAACTGGAGAATTCGTGTCGTCTCGTCGCCGGTCACTTCTCACCGCGGTGCCCGCTCTCATGGCCACCGTGTCGGTGCCGGCCGCGCTCTTGGCGGCCTGCTCGGCCGACCCGCCGGTCGCCGAGTTGAAGAGGATGGCGGTCGCGCCGGAAGCGGTCAAGGCCCGCGCCGAGCGCCGGGCGTCGATTGATGAGCGCCTCGCCCCGTTCAACGTCCGGGGCTTGACGCACGGCTTCACGGTGATCAGCGACTCCTGTTCGGGCCCGCGCCCGTATACCTTCGAGGATGGCCGCGACCCGTGGCTGCTGACCTGCCAGATGAGCGGTACCTCGGTGTACGGGGTGAAGGGCGGCAGGATCGTCGACGTGCTGCGGCAGATCGAGACCGCGAAGATCATTGACGATAAGCCGGCCGGATCGCAGGCGAACGTCGCCATCGACTACTACGTCAAGCGCGGCCGGACGGACGAGAGCACCCTGCTACCCGCCCCCGGTCTGGACGACGGCCGGGTCGTCGTCGGGTGGGATGTGACGAGGCCGCTGATCAGCCAAGTGGAGGCGCTCTCGGCGACCTGCCCGCCGTCGGGCGTGGCGTTCGGGCAGTGCTCGGTCGATGCGGGGGCTGGTGCATCGGTCGCCGAGTTGCGCCGGCGCTTCGGGATGGTGCTGCGGGTGAGGGTGGTGACCGGCACGTCTTACTACCGGCTGCCGCGCCACCGGTGACCGCCATTGGTTCTCCCGACATTGAACAACGGCACCCTCACGCCGCAGCTCGATTTAGAGGGGGACAAGCCATGGTGTTCCATGTGTTCATGGCACGTCCCGATGCTGTCGCGAATTCAGTCCTCACATGGTGACCGGCCGACCTGGACGAGTCGTGGCTGGTCGTGTCGCGTTGATCGACAGAGTGGGCTCCGGCGCGGCGGGCTCGGTATGGCGGGCGTTCGATCACCGGAGGGCCCGTTACTGCGCCGCCAAGCTCATGAACCCCGAGATCGGCACCATCGGCGTGGTGCGCGCCATCCGTGAGCAGTCGCTGCGGATCGCACATCCACACGTACTGATCCCGTACGGCTGGGCTGCCGACGACGACGACATGGTGCTCGTCATGGACCTGGTGCACGGCGGGTCGCTGGAGACGCTGGTCAACGACTACGGGCCGCTTCCCGCCGCGTACGCCGCGGAGATCCTGGCGCAGTTGCTCGCGGCACTCGGCCATGTACACGCCGAGGGAGCGGTCCACCGCGACGTGAAGCCGGCCAACGTGCTGCTGGAGGCGACCGGTGCCCGGCTCCCGCACGCGCGCCTGATCGATTTCGGGGCCGCGCTCCATCCCGATGGGCAGCGCTTCACCACGACCGGCTTCGTGGTGGGCACGCCCGGCTACGTCGCACCCGAGGTGCTCGAGGGCGGCCATCCGGGGCCGCGGCAGGACCTCTACGCCGCGGGGATGGTCGCCTGGCAATTGCTCACCGGGGCCGCCCGGCCTGAAGTGGGACAGCGGTTCGGTCCGCCGCCCGAAGGTGTGCCCTCCGTGCTGTGGTCGGTCGTCGCCGGGCTGTGCGCTCCGGACCCGAGAGATCGCCCGGCCGACGCCGCGGCTGCGGGTGAGTGGCTGGGTAACTGCGGGCTGACGCTGGAGGTGCCCGCTCGTACGGCCGATGGCGAGCTGATCGAGATCTTCGATCAGCTCGGCCCGCTGCCTGAAGGCTGGGATGCACCGCGGGCATCGCCGCACGAGGCCGGGACGGAGCAGAGCCGGGGGCGGGAGCCGACCGGCCGGGGGCGGGGCCCGGAGCCGACGCCGGCCGGCCTGGGCCGGGATCCGGAGCTCGCCGGGCACGCGAGGTCGCGCCGGCGGCCGGTCGTCGCCGCCGTGATCGCGGCGGCGCTCGGCGCGGCGGCGGTGGGCGGCGTGCTGTCCGTCCGGGGCTCCTCGGATCGCGGATCGCGCGTGGAGCCCTCGCACTCTCCCTCTCTCACGCCGACGGCTCAGGCGTCGGTTCCGGCGGGAGGGCCGCAGTCCGACGTCCGGGTCGGTGGCTCCTGCGGTTGGCAGGACGCCGGGACCATGGAGACCACCGCGGACGGCCGCCGGGTGCGCTGTACGTTCCGCTCCGGCGCCACCTACTACTGGCGGCCGGTCGGCTGACGGCCCGTCGCCGGTAACAGGTGTCGACGGAGTGGTAAGGCTGCGCCCGGCGGAAGCCGGACACAGCCTTACCCGTTCGCTCTCAACGGGGAGGGCCGGGCGGCACGCCGGAACCCGGGCCGTGGGGTGGCGCGCCGGAACCCGGACCGAAGGGCGGTGCACCGGAACCCGGGCCGAAGGGCGGTGCGCCGGGATGGTGCGGGTGGGGCGCCGCATGGCGACGGCGCCGTCCGACGAGCACCGTCCCGATCACCGCGCTGATGACGACGGCACCGGCGGCGGCCGCTCCGATGATCCACCAGGCCGGTCCTGACTCGGCGGAGACCTTCCGGCCGGACAGAGGCGTGGCGGCCGGCGGTCGGGGCGGCGGGGCTCCGAAGGCGTCCGTCCCAGCGGCGGCGCCGGCGTATTGCGGGCCCTTCTCCGGCGTGCCGACGACGGAGACGTCCATGGTGACCGGGATTGCGTTCGGTGACGCGTTCTCGCTGCTCTTACGGCCGAGCTTGACGGCGAAGTAGTACCACCCCGCCACACTGTGCGGTGTGAACTTCGACTCCTTGAGCTCGCGGTTGCGATAACGGATCGGAAGGGTCGAGAACCCGCCGGTCTTGACGCCGAGGAACGGGGCGTCCAGCATTTTCGCCCGTCCTGAGTAGAACGTGGTCTCCCAGGTGAGCCGCTTGCGGGACGGTGCGTACATCTCGGTCTCGATGTTCACCGCCGCCCTGGTGTTCGGATCGTCGGGGTAACGCACCCGGTAGGTCAGGGCCTGGCCCCAGTCGAGCCGCACCTTGTAGAAGAGGAACTCGCCATAGTGGATCTGCTCGGTGTAGTGGCCGGACCCGGGCAGGGCGGTGGCGGTGCCGAACGACGCGCCGCCCGTGACCGGCCGGTCGGGCCCGCCCGGGTTCTGGAAGGCGACGGGCTGGCCGGCGGGCGCCGAACCCTTGTCGCCTGCGACCGGTGGTTCGAGGCCGACCTGCAGTTCGACGGGCAGTCGTTCGCCGCCGCCGTCGTCGCCGGCCGCCGGTGCGTCGGAGGCCCCGGTGAAGTACACCGAGAAGGTGTAGCGACCAGGCCTCTTGCAGTCCGGGAAGGGCGTGCGGCTCTCGGACACCAGGCCGTCCCAGGTGAACTCCACGCTCAGGGGGCGGCCGTCCCGTCCTCTTGTCGTGATCGCGTTCTCGGAGACGTTGCAGTCGGTGCCGTTCACTCCGAGCAGCGCGATGTTGAGCCCCTTGACCTGCACCGATCCGCCCCGAACGAAGGGCACGGTGGCGGCGAAGTACGCGGTGTTGCCGGCCGGTATGTCGACCGAGTAGTAACGCTTGGCGTCGCCCAGGGTGTCCTGGTAGCCGCCGGGTTTGAGGACCGGCGCGCCCTGCGGTGTGTTCGTTCCCTTGACCTGTATGCCGGCCGGCTCATAGTTGCGCAGCGCCGAAGCGGTGACCCGGCCCAGCGACTGCCCGAGCGAGGAGGCGTCCGGAACGTCGGTGTACGTGCCGCCGGTGCTCTGGGCGATGCAGGTCAACTGGTTCCTGGCCTTGGCGTCGACCTGGTAGCCGACCGTGTGGATCCGCAGATCGATGCCCTGCTCGGCGAGATCCTTGGCCACCTCGCACGGCGTGGGCGGTGCACAGGTGTCCTCTCCGTCGGAGACCAGCACGATCGAGCGGGGGCCCTCCTTGGGGAGCGCGTCGGCGGCGGTCCGCAGGGACTGCCCGATCGGCGTGTGGCCACGAGGCTCGACGCCGTTCGCCGCACTGATCATGCCGGCCTTGTCGAGGGAACCGACCGGGTGTACGACCTTGATGTCCTTGCAGCCGGCGGCTTTCTCTCCGGCCGATGGCCCCGTGCCCGTGCCGTACACCGTCAGACCCAGCCGGCTGTCCGCGGGCAGCGTCTCCACCACGGAGCGCACGGCCCGCTTGGCGGCGTCCATCTTTGTGCCGCCGCGAGCGGGCGCCGCCATCGAGCCGGAGGCGTCGAGGACCAACATGATCGGGGCCAGGTCCTTGGACCACGCCGCGGATCCCGCTTGTGCCGTGGCGGCGAGGGGGTGAGCCGGCACCAGGGTGAGCCCGGCGAGCACCGCGCCGATCAGCGCGGCGAGCCTGCGGACGCACCTCGCCGTTCGCGGCCGCCGCTCGCCCGTCGCATCTGTGAACGGGCTGATTCGCGCAGTAGTATGCATACTTCCCTCCGAGGAAGCCTTCTTTCGTATGCGGATGTGAAGCTATCGTTTGCAGTTGTTAACAGTCAAGGGAGAGTCGGTGGGCACCGCAGAAGGTAACGTCGACCGCAACCGCAGGCTGCAGGCCGAGTGGTACGGCGAGCCGCTCGGCGATCGGTTCCGGTGGCTGCTCGAACGGCTCGGCATCTCGCAGGCGAACCTCGCCCAGGTAGTAGGCCTCTCGCCGCCGATGCTCTCTCAGCTCATGTCCGGCCGCCGCGCCAAGATCAGCAACCCGGTGGTGCTCAACCGGTTGCTGGCGGTCGAGGAACTCGCCCGCGATCCGGACTTCGGCACGCTGACCCGCGACGCGATCGGCGAGCGGCTGAGTCGGATCCATGCGGAGTCGGCGACGACGTCGTCCGGCATGCGCATGACCACGCCACCGGTCCGGACGGCCGCGGAGGAGCCGGCACGCGCACTGCAGTCACTGCTGCGGGCCGTCGCCTCCGCCGCCGAGATCGAGGCTGCGGCGTCGCTCCTCGACGCCGGCTTTCCCGACCTCGCCGCAGTGCTCCGTGTCTACGGAAACGGCCGTACGGCGGACGCCCAGGCGCATTTCGCGCACACGCTCGGAACACCGTGACCGCCGGTCCGCAACGGGATCTTGATGAGGCCGGTGTCTTCGGCTGGGCCCCTGCCGGCCCCAAGAGCAAGGGCATGCTTCTCATCACTGGTGTACAGAAAGGGCCGACGGCCGTCGCTCGTACGTGAGCGATCAGCCTGCCGCAGGTGATGACGGCCGGCCGACGGCCGTCCCGTCCCCTCGTTGACTCGTGGCGTGTCGGGCCCGCGTCTGCCGCCATGACCCCGACACGCCACGACTCGATGAGGGTAGGGAGGGCGGTGGTGTGCGGCACGTGTGGTCCGGCCTTGTGAACGCTGAGCCTGTTTGAACCGGCTGGTTCAACTAAGCTAGTGTCTGGGTTCGAATTACCTTACTGGGTATGCACACCTTCTGCAGACCATGAACGCACCCCAAACCGCGGACTAGGGACACTGACTTGACGAAGACATTCGTGATCACGGGCGGCACCGATGGAATCGGGGCGGCCGTCGCTCGCGCGCTGTTCTCACGGGGAGATCACGCCGTAGTGATCGGAACGAACCAGGGGAAGGCCGACCGTCTCATTCGGGAGGCGGACGATGCGCCGGGAAGTGCGGCTTTCTATCCGGCGGACCTCAGCCTGGTGTCGAACACCCGGCGTACCGTCAGCGATCTACTCGAGGCCTACCCGGAAATCGACGGCCTCGTCATGTGCGCGCGCTACTTCCGAACGTACCGGTCGGTGACCTCCGATGGCTTCGAGGACAACTTCGCGCTCTTCTATCTGAGTCGCGTCCTGTTCAGCTACGGGCTGCTCGGCGCCTTCGAAAAAGCGGATGGCGCGGTCGTCGTCAATGTGGCCGGCCCGGGCCACGACACACCGATCGACTGGGACGATCTGCAGAGTGCCCGGCAATACGACGGCGTGCGGGCGATGTTCATGAGCGGGCGACTCAACGATCTGCTCGGGGTCACCTTCGCCAAGCGCCATGGCAAGGGCCGCGTCAAATATGTGCTGTTCCACCCGGGGACGACATCGACGGGCTTCGTCGGTGAGTTCGACCCGCCGACGGCGGCATTCATCGAACAGCAGAAGGCAATGGCGAAACCCGCGACCGCAGTCGTACCGCCGATCCTCCGGCTTCTTGACGATCCGCCCCAAGAGCCGCTCAGCGCGTTCAACATGTACGACGAGTTGAGCGTTCGAAGCGGTCTCTTCTCACCGAAGTCAGCGGCTCGCCTCGCGGACATTACGGCAGAGCTGCTGGATCTCGACGCGAAATAACGGGTGCCCCGGCGGACTTGGCGACGGCCGGCCATCTCATATCCCGCCGTCCCGACCGGGCAGGGGCCCTGCCTCACGGAAGTGGGAAAGGGCGTGTTGCATGGCTCGCTTGAGCCGGTGCCCTACGATCAGGCGATCATGGCTGATCCGGTTGATTTCGAATGGCTGGAAGGCAGCGTGCTGCGCCCCAGCCGCATCACGGCCGGGTCGGCCGCACTACCCACCGATCCACGCCGGGGGTTCCGCGCGACCGTCCTGACGCCCTGTCCACGATGCCGGGGGAGCGGCACCGTCGGCACGTACACGGGCAGTCCCGACGAGTGGGAAGAGGGCTGGACCTGCGGCGACTGCGGAACACTCGGCGTCCTGGCCGCGGACACCCCGATCGTGGATCAGCCCCCCGGGCCCGAGGCGGCCGCCGCGCTCACCCGCGATCCCGACGGGCTGTTGCGCGCCGAGAGGCTGGCTCGCACCTGCGTCCGGCACCTGGCGCTGTGGGACGTCCCGGCATCGGATCGGATCATCTGGCGGGTCGGAGGTCCACTGACCGAGCCCATGCGGGCGACGTTGCCGCATCCCCGTACGGAGATCATTCGCCGGTTGTTCTTCGGCCACTGGAACCTGAAGCACGGCACCCACGCGGGCGCATTTACCGACCCGGGCTACCGACAGACATTCATCAACCGGGCCATGTGGCACGCGAAGCTCGACCACTGCTGGCGGCTCGCCGCCGAGCGATCTCTGATCGTCCCAGGCTCGTTCAACAACGTTGGGATCGTGGACCTGTCGGACCGGCCGGGCGTGATCGGCCACAGCATGGCCGACCTCCCCAACCCGTTCGGACCGTTGGTGGAACTCTGGGCCACCGGGTACGCCTTCGCCGATGTGACCTCTGACGGCATCCACCTGATCGCTCCAGAGCCCACCTGAGATCGGGCGGCACGGGGACGGTTCGGTACGTCGGGGTGGCCGGTGAAGCGCCTGCCGGCGTTCAAAGCCGGATGAGACCGGCGTTCGTCGGTGTGAGTCCGCAGGCGTCGAAGTAAGTAGAACGCCCTTAGATGTTCCTCGGCTGCGACCGCCCGTTACGGGCGGGGCCAGGGCCGTCCGGCGAGGCGTTCTATGTCGGTGTTGAACCGTTGGAGGTAGGCGGCGAAGGAGGTGACCTCTTCGGGCGTCCATTGGTCGAGGATCTTCTCCAGGCCGCTGACGATCACCTCGCGCTCCCGGTCGAGGCGGCGCTCGCCTTCGTCGGTGATGCGGAACTTGCGGGCGATGCCACCGTTGGGGTCGGGGATGCGTTCGACCAGTCCGTCGCGGAGCATGGCGGCCGTCTGCCGGTTGAGTGTGGAGGCGTCCAGACCGAAGGCATCGCTGAGCTGCCGGATGGACATCGGACCCTCCATCCCGATGCGGCTGAGCAGGATGTAGGCGCTGCGGTCGAGGAGACGGCCCTCACGCCGGGAGCGGCTGGTCAGGTTGTGCCGCCCGAGCAGCATGGTCTCGTATTCGATCAAGTGAGTGGGCTTGTCCATGCCAGTCCTCCCGTGTGCCGCTCCTTGGTAACAGACCTGACATGCATTGTACACATTCTGTGCATAGTACATATTACGTGTATGGTGCATGTGCACGATGCACATCATTACCTCTGTCAAGGAACCGGGAGGGTCGCATGGGCGGCTCCATATCCGTTGCCAAGTCCGGCAAGATCGTCGGCGTGCTGGCGCTGGCCGGCATCATCGCCTCGGTCATGCAGACGTTGGTGGTGCCGTTGATCGGTGAGCTGCCGCGGATCCTGAACACCAGCGCTTCCAATGCGAGCTGGGTCATCACCTCCACGCTGCTGGCGGCCGCGATAGCCACGCCGGTGACCGGGCGGCTCGGCGACCTTTACGGCAAGAAACGCATGATGCTGATCCTTCTGGTGCCGCTGATCGTCGGTTCCGTGGTCTGCGCCCTGGCGGGCTCCCTGCTCCCGATGATCATTGGACGGGCGCTGCAGGGCATCGGCGCGGGCATCGTTCCGCTGGCCATCAGCGCGCTGCGGGATCTGCTGCCTCCCGAGCGGCTGGGCTCGGCGATCGCGCTGATCAGCGCGTCCATGGGCATCGGCGGGGCGCTGGGCCTGCCGATCTCGGCGGCGGTTACCGAGCAGGCGAGCTGGCGCGTGCTGTTCTGGGCCGTGGCCGTGCTGTGCCTGCTGGTCGCCGTGGCGACCTGGCTGGTGGTGCCGGCCACTCCCGCCGGGGCCCAGGGCCGTTTCGACCCGCTCGGCGCGCTCGGCCTGGGTGTCGGGCTGTTGTGCCTGCTGCTCGGTATCTCCAAGGGCGCCGACTGGGGGTGGGCGAGCGGCGCGGTCCTCGGTCTGTTCGCAGCCTCGCTGGTGATCCTGCTGGTGTGGGGCTGGTGGGAGCTGCGGACCAGCGACCCGCTGGTCGATCTGCGGGTCACCGCGCGGCCGCAGGTGCTGCTGACCAACGCGGCCTCGATCGTGGTCGGCTTCGCCATGTACGCCCAGGCGCTGATCGTCCCGCAGCTGCTGCAGCTTCCCAAGGCCACGGGCTACGGCCTGGGCACCTCGATGCTCACCGCAGGACTGGTGATGGCCCCGGGCGGCCTGATGATGATGCTGCTGGCACCGGTCGGCGGAAAGTTGACCGCGGCCCGCGGCCCGAAGGCCACCCTGCTCATCGGCACCCTGGTCATCGCCCTCGGCTACGCCTCCTCTCTGGCCCTGATGGGCTCGGTGTGGGGACTAATGATCGTCGGCTGCATCTGCAGCATCGGTGTCGGCCTGGCCTACGGGGCGATGCCCGCCCTCATCATGGGCGCGGTACCGGTGTCGGAGACCGCCTCGGCCAACAGCTTCAACACCTTGATGCGCTCCATCGGCACCGCGGTGTCGGCGGCCGTGGTCGGCCTCGTCCTGGCCCAGATGACCATCCAGATGGGCGGATACGCACTCCCGTCCGAGAACGGCTTCCGCACGGGCCTGCTCCTCGGCGGCGGAGCCGCGCTTCTCGCCGCGGCGATCATCCTCACCATCCCGGTACGGCGCGCCGGCCGTCCGGCCGAACGCTCCGTCACGACCGAGGTACCCGTAAAGGCCGTGGTCTGAAGCGGGCACCTCTCACATACCGGACCTACCGCTGACCTGAATCAACGCAGGTCAGCGGTTGGTCCGTTGGATTCTCGCCGATCGTTACGGGAATCTCGCTGGGTCGGCCGGCGTCATCGCCGGCCCGCTTGTGGCGCACACCGCCTGGTGACGCCTATGTGGCCTCGGCGGGCTCTGCGGCGAAGGCTTTTAGGAAGGTATGGACCGCAGCACTCGCTACGGTCCGCAGCTCGGTGTCGGGGACGTGCCGGGTGCCGAGACGGGATCGCTTGTCCACCGGGCCGGAGAGCAGGGCGGAGAACTGCTCGGCGGCCAGTAGCGGGTCGGTTGTGCGCAGGCGGCCGGCGAGCGCGAGGCGCGCCAGCCGGTCGGCCAGGGCTTCGGTGACTCGGTCCGCCACCTGCCCCTGGACGATGTCGAGCAGGTCGGGAAACTGGTTGATCTCCGCCGACAGCAGTCGACGCATCGCCCAGGACCTGTCGTCGCAGTAGCACTGGAGCAGGTGGAAGCCGACGTCCTCCAGCATCGCGCGTAGCTCGCCGCCGTGATCGGCGAGCCGCTCGACCGCTGCCAGGTTCTGGGTCAGCGCGCTGTCGGCGAGGGCGGCGAACGTCTGGCGGAGGAGGGTCTCCTTGTCGCCGAAGTGGTTGTACACGGTGGCCTTGGCCACGCCGGCTTCAGCGGCGATCACATCGACCCCGGCCTGGGCGTATCCCTCGCGGGCGAAGACGGTGAACGCGGCGTCCAGGATCGCCCGCCGCTTGTCGATGCGCCCGCGTGCGCCGGCGAGGCGCTGCCCGGCTGAGGTTCCTGCTCCGCTCATAGGCCGCATCATACTGGCCTAAGGCGCACAACTGAACTGGCCAGTCCAACATAATGGTCGACTTGCCTAAGACTGATGAGTCTCTTAAGTTGGACCGGCGCGTCTAGTTCTTGGCGGTCGAACCGGAGGCAACTCATGACAAAAATGCAAGGTGACCGGATAGATCCGGCGCTGCGGCGGCTGATCGGGGTGATCCTGCTGGGCGGGATCATGGGGATCCTGGACGGCACAATGGTCGCCGTCGGGGCTGACATCCTCGCCGAGAAGTTCGATACCTCGCTGAGCGCGATCAGCTGGGTCTCCACGGGCTATCTGCTCGCCCTCACCATCACCATCCCGATCACCACCTGGGCCGTCGACCGGTTCGGTGGCAGGAGGCTGTGGCTGTTCGGCCTTGCCCTGTTCCTGGGCGGATCGCTCGCATCGGGGCTGGCCTGGAACGTGGGCAGTCTGATCGTCTTCCGCGTGATCCAGGGCATCGGTGCGGGCACGATCGATCCGCTCGTGTTGACGCTGCTCGCCCGCGCCGCCGGTCCCCGCCGTGCGGGTCGGGTGATGGGCCTGATGGCCGGGGTCCTGTCCTTCGGCCCCGTGCTCGGGCCGGTCGTGGGAGGGATCGTTCTGCAGACGCTGGGCTGGCGGTGGATGTTCCTCATCAACCTGCCCATCGGCCTGGTGGCGTTCCTCGGTGCCCTGCGGGTGATGCGGGGCGACCCACCGCGCGAGGAACGGCCGGCGACCCGGCTCGACATCATCGGCGTGGCGCTGATCACTCCCGGATTCGCGAGCCTGGTTCTGGCCCTGTCGCAGGCGGGCGACCGTGCCGCGTTCACGGTCTTGCCGGTCCTCGCTCCGCTGGCCGCCGGCATCGTGCTAATGATCGGCTATGCGGCCCGCGCGCTTCGGGTCCGTCGCACGCCGCCGTTGATCGACTTGAGGCTGTTCACACGCCCGAGCTTCGCCGCGAGCGTGACCGTCATGGCACTCACCGGCCTTGCGATGTACTCGATACTCTTCGTGGTTCCGCTGTACTACCAGCAGGCGCATGGACATGGGGCTCTCGCAGCAGGGCTCCTGGTAGCTCCGTTCGGGGTCAGCGCCGCCATCGCCGCGCCACTGGCGGGGCGCCTATCCGAACGGTTCGGAGCTCGCAGCGTCGTGCGGGCGGGCGCGTTCATGGCGGCGATCGCCGCACTCGCCTTCACCCGGATCGGAGCACAGACCGACGAGGTATGGCCGACGCTGGCCGCACTCGCGACCGGCCTGGGGCTGGGCCTCGTCGGCGCGCCGACAATGGGATCGATGTACCGGACGCTGCCCGCACCACTGGTGCCACAGGGCAGTTCGGTGCTTTACATGCTCAATCAGCTCGGCGCCTCGATCGGCATCGCCGTCGTCGCGCTCATCGTCCAGACCGCCGGCGACGCCGACGCGATGCGGGGCTTCCACGGCGTGTTCTGGTTCGTGACCGCGGCGATCCTGGTCATCCTGGCCGGCACCGTACTCCTTCCAGGGCGACCCGAGCCGCCGCCCGCCGCCGGAACCTCTGGAAACGGTACGGCGGCTGCCCAAGAGCAGCTCGCCCTACCAGGCAACTGACCTGTCTGAACCGCGGGGGCAATCATCGGCCGTAGCTCCCCAACAGACCCTATGGCCGGCGAGACTCTCCGAATGGGTCCGAGTCTGGTGGCGTCCAGATGATCGACACGATATTGAGGGCGGCCGTTGCGAGCCGGTGGTCGCCGTCGATGCGGACGCGTTCTGCGGCCTGGTGGGGGTGGATGCCGCGAGTGCACAAACGCCAGGCGGTGTCGGTTTCGAGCTCGAGATAGGCATCGGGTCGGGGGCTTGAGTCCCGTTGAAGCACCCAGCGTTTCGGGCCGCGGATGCAGGCCCAGGTTCCTTCGCCGGGTCCGGTCACACTCACCTGGAGTGTGGTTCGTTCCGGGGCCTGCACTTCGCGCAGGGTGTGGGGAAGCGCCCGCATGAAGGTGTCAATGACCGGCCCAAAGTATTCGGGGTCGGTCAGGCCGGTCCGATCGGTGGCCTCGCAGATCTGCTGGTGATGGGTCCAGTACTCGGTGAAGTCCCGGGACGCGTCCAGCCAGGCCGGATGTGGTTCGGGACCGGCCCAGCTCACCGATCCGTCAATGGCGTCCATGTCGACGTTCTGCCAGAACAAGACGACCTGATCGCCGATGAAGGACAGCAAGTCGGTGAGCACGGCCGGGCTGAGCCTGGAGGCGGCGGTCACCCAGTCATCGTTGATACGGTCGAGAAAGGCAGGGAACGCCTCGCCGTCGCTTGGGCGCAGCACGTGGAAACGGTCTCTGTGCATGGACAAGCGTCCAATATGGTCGCCCAGGACGTGTGCGGCGACATCCTTGACGTTCCATCCCGGGCAGGCCGTGGGACGTATCCATTCATCGGGTTCGAGGCTGCCGAGAAGCTCGATGAAGGCCGTCTGCTGCTTGGGGAACAGGGGCTGGACGTTGATCGGGGGCCCCAGCCAGGAGGAGTCGGTCACCACTTGACCTTTCTCGTCATCCGGTCTCCCAGAGGCCCGGGTGGCGGTCCTTGAGCGAGCGTCGAGTAGACGTTGGTGAAGTCAACCAGGCGCCGGACTGCTTGCTCATCCGCGCGTGGTGGCCGATGTCCGGAAACCGTCCAGTCCGAAGGTCAGCAGTCGCTCGCCCTGGGGTATGGAGCTCTGCTCGCCCGCCCACGCCGCCGCATTGACCAGCGCGTACAGGTCCGGGGCGGTGACGTCCGGCCGCACTTCACCGGCCGCCCGCGCCCGCGCCACCAGTCCCTCCCCGGCGGCGAGCACCGCCTTGCACGCCGTGTGCAGCTCCGAGGTCTCGTCCTCGACAGCCTGCATCAACGCGGCGCCCAGCCCTCGGTAGATCGTCGTGTGCGCCATCGCCGCCCGCGCCCAGGCGGCCAGGCCATCGAAGGGTGAGGGGTGGGGGAGCAGTTCCTCGCCGGTCGCGGCCAGGGCCCGCATCCGATCACCCAGCAGCGCCTCCAGCAGCGCCCGTCGGGTGGGGAAGTGGCCGTAGAGCGTGCCATTGGCCACCCTGGCCCGGCGCGCGATCTCCTCCAGTGAGAAGTCCGCGCCGTGCTCGGCGAACGCTGCCGCCGCCTCGGCCAGTAGCCGTTCGTAGTTGCGGCGTGCGTCCGCGCGCATGCGGCGCCGGGGCGCGGGTGTGCCGATGTCCATGAGCAGAACCCTCACTGGAAAACTCGAGACTGTCTCGATATATTTCTCGAGACAGTCTCATCTTACCGTCGGGAGATCCCACCACATGACCACGCCCCTGAAGCGTTCGCTCTCATCCACAACCGCCGCGATCAGCGCCGGCAAGCCCATCCTTGTCACCGGCGCCACCGGCCGGCAGGGCGGAGCCGCCGCCGTACGCCTGCTGGCCGACGGCTGGCCGGTCCGCGTCCTGGTCCGGGACCCCGCCGCCGCGGCCGTCCGCGAGCTGGCCGCGGCGGGCGCCGAGCCGCTCCGGGGTGATCTGGACGATCCCGGCAGCCTCAAGGCGGCCATGGCCGACGCCCACGGCGTCTTCGCTGTCACCCCCGACGACCTGGACGGCGATCGCGAGATCCGGCGCGGCCGGCACCTGGCAGACGCCGCAGCAGCGGTCGGCGTCGCCCACCTGGTCTTCGCCTCCGTCGGCGGCGCCGAGCGGGGCACCGGCATCTCCTACTGGGAGAGCAAATGGGCCATCGAGCAGCACATCGCCGCCCTCGGGCTGCCGGCCACCGTTCTGCGACCGGTGCGCTTCATGGAGAACCACGCCATCCCCGGGCTGGGGCTGGGCGGCATCTCCGCCGACGGAGTCCTGCGCCACCTCTTCGCCCCTGACGTCCCCGTGCAGCTGATCGCCGTGACCGACATCGGCGCTTTCGCCGCCCTCGCCTTCGCCGACCCTGCCGCATACCTTGGCCGGGCCTTGGAGCTGGCAGGCGACGAGCTGACCCCCGACGCCACCGTGCGCCTGATCAGCCGGCACCTCGGGCGCCAGATCACTTACCAGCAGGTCGCGGGCGAGGAGCTGAACCTGAACGAGGACGCCTCGCGTGCCTTCACCGCCCAAAATGGACTGTGGCGAGCCGACATCCCGGCCCTGCGCCACCGCCACCCCGACCTGCTGGACTTCCCCGCCTGGTTGGACCAAGGCGGAGCCGACGCCATCGCCACGCTCCTCGACGGCGCTGACCCGGCCCGGTCCGCCGGCGCGGGGCGGGATCACTCATGAGTTGAGGTAGGCCAGGACGGCAAGGACGCGGCGGTGGCCGCTGTCGGTGGGCGGCAGACCGAGCTTGGCGAACACGGCGCCGATGTGCTTGCTGACGGAACGCTCGGCGATGACGAGGGTGGTCGCGATGGTGGTGTTGTCGAGACCCTGGGCCATCAGTCCGAGTACCTCGCGCTCGCGGGGGGTCAGCGCCTGGAGTGGGTCGTGCCGGGCGGTCATCAGCTGGGAGACGACCTCCGGATCGAGGGCGGTGCCGCCCGCGCCGACGCGCCGGAGGGCGTCCAGGAACTCCTCGACCCGGCTCACCCGGTCCTTGAGCAGGTAGCCGACGCCCTGGGCGCCCCCGGCGAGCAACTCGGCGGCATAGGTCTCCTCGACGTACTGCGACAGGACCAGGACGGGCAGCCCGGGCAGCGCCTCGCGGGCCAGGATCGCGGCGCGCAACCCCTCGTCGCGGAACCCCGGCGGGAGCCGGACGTCCAGGACGGCGGCATCGGGACGGTGCTCCAGCAGGGCCGGAAGCACATCAGGGCCGCTGCCGACGACGGCGACGACATCGTGGCCGTCGGAGGTCAGCAGCAACACGAGGCCTTCGCGCAACAGGACGTTGTCCTCGGCGATCACGATCCGCACGGCAGGTCCACCTCGAGCGTCGTCCCTTCCCCGTCGGGACTGTCGATGCGGGTGGTCCCGTCGAGCGCCGCCACCCGGCGGCGGATGCCCGCCAGGCCGCTGCCACGGCCCGGGTCGGCCCCGCCCTCGCCATCATCTCGCACGATGATCCTCAAGTGCGGGCCTTGGCGGCGGACGGTGACGGACGCGTGGGTGGCGCCGCTGTGCTTGGCGATGTTGGTGAGGGCCTCGGCGACGACGAAGTAGGCGGCCGCCTCGACGGCCGCGGGCGCCCGTCCCTCGTCGAAGTCGGTCTCGATCGGGATCGGCTGCCCGGCGGCGAGCGCGCGAAGGGCCCCGGCCAGGCCCCGGTCGGACAGGATCGGCGGGTAGATCCCCCGGATCACCGTCCGCAGCTGGGTGAGGACCTCCTCCACACCGTTCCTGGCGTCCAGGAAGAGGGCGCGGGCCGCCTCCGGGTCGGTGTCGAAGCGGCGGTCGGCGAGCCCCAGGCGCAGCGCGACGGCGACGAGCTGCGCCTGTGTGCCGTCGTGCAGGTCTCGCTCGATGCGCCGCAGCTCGGCGCCGTGCGCCTCCAGCGCCTCGGCGCGGGTCTCGGCGAGCTGCTCGACCCGCTCGACGAGGCTGGTGCGGCTCGTGGGCCGCAGAAGCGCCTCCGCCAGCCGGGCCTGCCAGCGCGCGAACCGCGGCACCAGCCACAGCAGTATGAAGACGTAGAGAGCCCCCTGGACGAACGGCAGCGTCAGCGCCTTCGGCCAGCTGTCCAGGGTGACGAAGGCCGACTGCGAGCCCTCGGGCACCGCCCACCACCACAGCGGCAGCGAGAGCGTGTACGGGATCGCCGGCCACAGCGACACCGCGAGCACGGCGGCAAGCAGGCCGGTGAGCCCGTGCGCCACCATCCAGGCGACGTCCCGCCACACGACCGGGGACCTCACCAGCATCCCGCCCCGCTCGAGGCCGTCGCCCGGCAGCGGCCGGTACGGCACGGGGATCTCGCGGCCCAGCAGCCGTCCGGCCCGGCGCCGTTCGGCGTTCGCGAGCGCCCGCAGCGGTTTCACGGCCGCCGGCAGCCACGGAAGGGCGATGACCAGCAGCACCAGGACGCCCGCCAGCGGCACGAGCCCGAGCATCGCGGGCACGGAAGTGCGCAGGCCCGCGAGGAGATGGCTCGTCGCGTCCGCACTGCGTCTCAGGGCCTTGTTCATGTCACCTCGCGACTCACCGTAAGTGACGCCGGGGTCCCGCGGACCGAGGCGTGCACCCAGATCGATGGTGTAGCGCACTACACCATCGATTCGGGAGCGCGCACCAATGTGACCGGCCTCCTCCGAAGCCTAAGTTCGACCAGGTGAGAGGCGCTTTCCCACAGAGGAGGATCATGACGACGATGACGGCCGAGGCCACCGCGCAGGCGGTGAGCCTGGAGTCGGTCACCAAGGCCTACGGCGCCGTCCGGGCCCTGGACGGCGTCACGTGGACGTTCCCGCGCGGCGGGTTCACCGCGGTCATGGGGCCGTCCGGCTCGGGCAAGAGCACGTTCCTGCACTGCGCGTCCGGCCTCGACCGGCCCAGCGAGGGCACCGTCCGGATCGGCGGCGTGGACCTCGGCCGTCTGGGCGAAGCCAAGCGGACGCGGCTGCGCCGCGAGCGGATCGGGTTCGTCTTCCAGGCATTCAACCTGATCCCGTCCATGGACGTTGAGCAGAACATCACGCTCCCGCTCGAACTCGGTGGCATCGAGGCCGACCCCTCCTGGCTGAACGAGGTGGTGCGCCGCGTCGGGCTGTCCGACCGGCTGCGGCACCGTCCGTCCGAGCTGTCGGGCGGCCAGCAGCAGCGCGCCGCCCTGGCTCGCGCCCTGGTGACCCGCCCCGACGTGGTCTTCGCGGACGAGCCGACGGGGGCGCTCGACCCTCGCACGGCCCGCGAGGTACTGCGGCTCCTGCGCGAGGCGGTCGACATCACCGGGCAGACGCTCGTCCTCGTGACCCATGACCCGATGGCGGCCGCCTGGGCCGACTCGGTCCTCTTCCTCAGCCAGGGCCGGATCGTCGACGAGATGGTCGGCCCGTCCCCTACGGCCGTGATGAACCGCTGGGAATCGCTGTGAAGAACAAGGGTGCGTTCACCGGGGTATTCGCGGCGCTGCTGTTCGCCGCCGCGCTGGTCGGGGCGTTCGGGGTGCTGCTGGAGTCGGCCTGGCGGGCACATGCGCCGGTCGAGCGGTTCGGTGCGGCCACCGCGGTCGTGACGGGGCACCAGAGCGTCAAGGACCGGATGAAGCGGCTCGGTGACGAGCCGGAGGAGCAGAGCCGGCCGCTGGCCGAGCGCGCCCGGGTGCCGGTCGCCATGGCCGAACGGCTGCGAGCCGTCCCCGGCGTACGGGGCGTGGTCGCGGACGTGTCATTCCCCGTCCTGGCGTCCTCGGGGCAGACGATGACCGGCCACGGCTGGGACTCGGCGGCCCTTGGCCCCTACAGGCTGAGCGCCGGGCGGGCTCCACGGTCAGCGGTCGAAGTCGTCCTGAGCCGAGCGGCCGGTGTCCCGCCGGGCGGGTTGGTCCGGTTGCAGATCAACGGGAGACCACAGCCGTACCGGGTCACCGGGCTGGTCTCGTCCGGGCACGACACGGCGTTCTTCACCACGGGAACGGCGGCAGCGCTGTACGGCCATCCCGGCCAGGCGGACGCCCTCGCGGTGCTCGCGGACGCCAAGGTGACCCCCGACTCCCTCCGCAAGGCCGCGCCCGGGCTCACCGTGGCCACCGGACCGGCGCGCGGCGACGCCGAGGACCTCGCCGTGGCCGTCGCCCGGCCGGACATCCTGGAACTGGGCGCGTCGCTCGCCGGCGTCGCCGTGATGACCGCGCTGGTGATCGTCGGCGGGCTGATCGCCCTGTCGGTACGAGAGCGCGCACGCGAGTTCGCGCTGCTCCGCGCGATCGGAGCGACGCCCTGGCAGGTACGCCGACAGCTGATGCGCGAGACGCTGACGGTCGGGGTGCCCGCCGCCCTCCTCGGCGGCGTCCTATCGCTCGCGCTCGGCGCCGGCATGCACGCGGCGATGCTCCACAAGGGCGTCCTGCCGAAGGGCTTCGGGCTGTCCCTCAGTCTCGCGCCCGCGCTGGCCGCATTCTCCGTCACGCTGCTCGCCGCGACCGTGACCGCGCTGCTGGCGTCCCTGCGAGCCTCGCGGATCCGTCCCCTCGAGGCACTGGGCGAGGCCGCCGTCGAGCCCGCCGACCTGCCCCGCCGGCGCGTCGTCACCGGCGTGGTGTTCCTCGTCATCAGCCTGAGCGCGCTCGGGGCGTCCACTGCCACCACCGGGCCCACCGCGACCGCCTCGATCGGCGGTCTGGTCATCTGCCTGATCATCGCCACCGCCCTGCTGGGGCCGCTGGTGGCACGCTTCGGCAACCGGGTTCTGGGCCGCGCGGCCCGCCTGGTGTCGCCGGTGGCCGGGCGGCTGGCCCAGCACGCCGGCGGAGCCGCCGCCCTGCGCGCGGGGTCCGTCATCACGCCTGTCGCGCTGGCCATCGCCTTCGCCGGTACTCAGCTGTTCGCACAGTCCACGGTCGTCCACGCGACGGCCGAGCAGGCCTCCGCCGGCAACCGCGCCGACCAGGTGCTGGTGTCGGCCGGGCCAGGGCTACCGCAGGGCGCCGCTGAGGCCGCGCGCCGCGTGCCCGGCGTCACGGCCGCCACACCGGTCAAGCGCACCACCGTTGTCATGGCGGTCAAGGAACTGGGCGAGAAGAACCTCAGGTCCCTGTCCGCCCTGGGCGTCGGCGAAGACGCCGAGGCGACGATGGACCCGAAGCCGACCTCCGGCCGGCTCGGCGATCTGCGCGGCGAGACCATCGCGCTCAGCCGGGACGTCGCCGGCGGGCTCCACGTCGGCTCTGTGACCCCGCTCTGGCTCGGCGACGGAACCCGCGTCAGGGCCCGCGTGGTGGCGGTGTACGAGCGGGGCCTCGGCTTCGGCGACGTGATTCTTCCCCACGCCCTGGTCGGCGCTCACTCCTCCACGAGCCTGGACGACCACGTCCTCATCCGTGGGAACGCCGGCCTCCGGCCGGTCGCCGCCGCGTACGCCGGGGCCCACGTGATCGATCGCACCGCGTTCGGCGCCAGGCTTTCGCAGGAGCTCCGGCTTCAGGAGTTCATCAGTCATGTGGTCGTCGTGGCGATCACCGGGTTCATCGTCATCGGCCTGGTCACGACGCTGGCGCTGGCGACCGCGGCACGCCGGCGTGAGTTCGCCCTGTTGCGCCTGGTCGGCGCGACGCGCCGGCAGGTGCTGCGAATGCTGCGGCTCGAGGCCGCCATCGTCCTCGGCACCGGAGTCGCGGCCGGGTCCCTCATCGTCGCGGTGACGCTCATGGCCTTCGCCACGGCGGTCACCGGGCTCCCGTTGCCCGAGATCTCCCTCGTGAGCTGCGCAGCGCTACTCCTCGGCGTGGCCGGTTCCGGCGCCGCCGCGATCCTCCTCCCGGCACGGGCCATGCTGCGCCGGCGCACCTCCCCGAACATCTCCTGACGGCCGCCTCTTGGGATCGGGCGACGAATCTCCGGCTCCTCTTGTCGCATGGGACGAACTCCGGGGCTCTGACCTCGCTTAGTGTCCTGGTATCGACTCCTCGGAAGGCCGGTCCGTGTTCATTGAGCCTCAGCTCCGCGCCGCGATGACGGCCGACCTGGAAGAGCTCGTGGTCTGCGGGTCCTTCTCGTCCGGCCACCCGGCGGTGGCGCGGTGATCGAGGTGCGCGAGCTCTACGAGCTGGAGGACCTCTACGAGGTCTACCGGCTGATCGACGCCATCTGGCACCCCGATCCCGGCGCGGAACCGGTCCAGGTCGAGCTGCTGCGCGCCCTGTCGCACGCGGGGAACTACGTGGCCGGGGCCTACCAGGACGGCCGCTTGGTCGGGATGTCGATAGCCTTCCTGGCCGCCCCGCCCGGGGTTTCGCTGCACTCCCACATGACCGGCGCCAGGGCCGGCCGCGGGATCGGCATGGCGCTGAAGCTGCACCAGCGCCGGTGGGCGCTGGACCGCGGGCTGAGCCGCATCACCTGGACCTACGATCCGCTGGTCAGCCGTAACGCGCACTTCAACTTGGTCAAGCTGGGCGCCCGTCCCGTGGAGTACCTGGCCTCGTTCTACGGGGCCATGGACGACTCGATCAACAGCGGGGACGAGACCGACCGGGTGCTGGCGGCCTGGCCGCTGGCGGACCCGCGGGTCGTCGCCGCCGCGGCGGGACGGGCCGTTCAGGCCGGGGTCCCCGCGGGGGCGGTGGCCGCGCTGAGCGACCACGACGGCCGGCCGGTGCCCGGCACGACCAACGCGCCGGCGCTCCTGGTCGCGGTGCCGCAGGACATCGAGGGGCTGCGCCGGCGGGATCCGGAGGCCGCCCGCGCCTGGCGGGTCGCGCTCCGGGACGTGCTGGGCGGTCTGCTGGACGAGGGCGCGCGGGTCACCGGATTCCACCGCAGGTCCTGCTACGTCGTCGAACGCGAGCCGATCGAACGCGGATTCAACCACGCCAAGGGGTCCTCATGAAGATCACCGGAATCGAGCTGCGGCGGATCGCGATGCCGCTGGTGGCGCCGTTCCGCACGTCCTTCGGCACCGAGACCGCGCGCGACGTGCTGCTGGTCCGCGTGGTGACGCCCGAGGCGGAGGGGTGGGGCGAGTGCGTCGCGATGTCCGGGCCGCTGTACTCCTCCGAGTACGTGGACGGCACGGCGGACGTGCTGCGGCGATTCCTGATCCCGGCGCTGCCCGCGAACGTGGACGCCCACGCGGCCGAGCGCGCGCTCGAACCGTTCAAAGGCCACCGGATGGCCAAGGCCGCGCTGGGCACCGCCATCCTCGACGCGCAGCTGCGCGCGGTCGGCGAGTCGTTCGGGCGGTCCCTCGGCGTGGCCCGCGACCGGGTGCCCTGCGGGGTCTCGGTCGGGATCATGGACTCGATTCCCGAGCTGCTGGACGCCGTCGCGGGGTACATCGCCGAGGGCTACGTCCGGATCAAGCTGAAGATCGAACCGGAGTGGGACGTGGCGCCCGTCCGCGCCGTCCGCGAGCGGTTCGGCGACGACCTGCTCCTCCAGGTCGACGCCAACGCCGCGTACACCCTCGCCGACGCCCGGCGGCTCGCGCGGCTGGACGACTTCGACCTGCTGCTGATCGAGCAGCCGCTGGCCGACGACGACCTTGTCCAGCACGCCAGGCTCGCCCAGATGATCAAGACTCCGGTCTGCCTGGACGAATCGATCGAGTCCGCCGCGCACGCCGCCGCCGCGATCTCGCTGGGCGCCGCCGCGATCATCAACATCAAACCCGGCCGCGTCGGCGGGTACCTGGAGGCCCGCCGCATCCACGACCTGTGCCAGGCGCACGGCGTCCCGGTGTGGTGCGGCGGGATGCTGGAGACCGGCCTCGGCCGCGCCCCCAACGTCGCACTGGCCGCACTGCCCGGCTTCACCCTGCCCGGCGACACGTCGGCGTCCCGCCGCTACTACGCCGCCGACATCACCGAGCCATTCGAGCTGGACGACGGCCACCTCGACGTGCCCGTGGGACCGGGCATCGGGGTGGACCCCCTCCCGGAGCGCCTGGACGAGTTCACCACCTCCGCCGAATGGATCCCCCTCTGACCAGGCCCCGGCCTGGAATCACGACACATTGGAGCGTTCGATGTCCCTCAACCGGGGGCGCTGGCAGCGCCTGCTCGACGAGGCGGCGGCCGCGGGCGACGTGCCCGGCGCGACGCTGGCCATCTATCACGGGGGCGAATCTCTGGCGCTGGCGACCGGTGTCCTCCACCTGGAGACCGGCGTCGAGACCACCCCCGGCTCGGTCTTCCAGATCGGCTCGGTGACCAAGGCGTACACGGCCGCGCTGGTCATGCGGCTGGCCGACCGCGGGGTGCTCGACATCGACATCCCGCTGATCACCTACGTCCCGGAGTTCCGCGTCGCCGACCCGGTGGTCTCCCAGCGGCTGACGCTGCGTCATCTGCTCACGCACACCGGCGGGATCGACGGAGACCACTTCCTCGACACCGGGCGGGGCGACGACGCGCTGGAGCGGTATGTCGAGTCGTGCGTCACGCTGGAGCAGGCACAGCCGCCGGACACGATCATGTCGTACTGCAACAGCGGCTTCGTGATCATCGGGCGGGTGGTGGAGAAGGTCACCGGCGGCACGTTCGAGGACGCGATCCGCACCGAGCTGCTCGACCCGCTCGGCGTCACCCGGACCGTGGCGTTCCCGGACGACGTGCTGCGGTTCCGTGCGGCGTACGGGCACGTGCCGGGGACCGACGGGAAGCCGGTTCCCGCGCCGCGCTGGTCGTACCTTCGATCCATCGGCCCGGCGGGCGGGCTCAGCGCGACCGCGGAGGACGTCCTGGCGTTCGGCCGGATGCTCCTGGACGACGGGGTCTCACCGCTGACCGGCGAGCGCGTCCTGCCCGCGGACGCCGTCCGGCTGATGCGCACCGCGCAGATCGCCGTCCCCGACACCCGCCTGGCCGACCACTGGGGCCTCGGGCTGATGCTCATGGACTGGGACGGCGGCCGGGTCGCGGGGCACGACGGCGGCAACGTCGGCCAGGGTTGCCTGATGCGGTTCGCGCCCGGTCATGACACCGCGGTGGTCATCACCTTCAACGGTGGCGACTCCTCGCTGCTGGGCGCGCGCCTGTTCGGGGAGATCTTCTCCGAGCTCGCCGGGATCACCATGCCCGCCCAGGCCGTCGCGGTGTCCGGGGCGCCCCTGCCGGCCGGCGCCGACGACTGGACCGGCACCTACGACAGCGTCAACGTCACCATGCTCGTCGAGCCCGGCGACGACCGCGAGCTGGCCCTGACGCTCATGCCGCGCGGCATCATCGCCGACAACCTCGGCGGCACGAACTTCAAGGGCCCGCTGCTGCCGACCCTGGACGAGAACATCTACGCCGCCGGCCACCTCGGCAGCGGCGAGGCCCAGGCGGTGGTGTTCCTCCAGCTCGGCGACGGCACCCGCTACATCCACTGCAACGGACGCGCGCTGCGCCGCGTCAAGGCCTGAACGCCATGCGAGGGGGCCGTGGCTGCGCGGTCCCCCGCATCGTGCGCCACACTTACCCCGTCCGGTGCCTGCGGAGCGCAGGGTTTGACGCTCCTTCACCACCGACACCACGGGGCTGGTGGAGCGTGCCGGGCGGGCACGCTACACCAGCAAGTGGATCACGATTTCACTGTGTCCGCGTCCTCCGGCCGAGCTGTCGGCCTGCCCTCCGCCGTTCGGGGCCGCGTCGGAGTGCCCGGCCGGTGCAGGGCAAGGGCCAGCAGGCCGCCTCCCATCGAGGCGGCGCCGCCGATCCACATGGCTGTCTGCATGCCATCGGCGGTTGAATCCGTCCCCGCGCTGTCGCCGAGGCCGGCCGCTGTCGCGATGGCCACCAGGATCGCCAGCCCGGCAGCGCCGCCGATCTGTTGGAAGGCCGACGCGACACCGGAGGCGATGCCTGCCTTGTCCGGCTCGACCCCGGTCGCCGCGCTGGCGAACATCGCCGGGAAGGTCATGCCACCGCCGATTCCCCAAACGACAAGCCCGGGCAGCAGCGCCCAGAAGGGCGCCCCCGTGCCCACGGCCGCCGCCGTCAGCACGATGCCAATGCCGTTGACGGTCATGCCCGTCACCAGCGTGACGCGCAGCCCCAACCGTCCAAGCACCCTGGCCAGCCACAGCGCCGCCACCATGGAGCAGGCGGCCAGCGGCAGGAACGCCAGCCCGGCCGCCAGCGCGTCGTAGTGCAGCACGCCTTGCAGGTAGGTGGTGTAGAGGTAATAGCATCCACCGAGCGCGCTCTGGAAGATCAGGATCACCAGCACCGAGATCGCTAGGTTCCGGTTGCGGAGCAGCCCCGGCGGCATCAGTGGGTCCCGGGTCCGCCCCTCCGCAAGCAGGAACGCACCGAGCATCAGCACCCCGGCGGTGATCGAGCCTGCGCCCTGGAGTGACCCCCAGCCCGACTCCGGTCCGTTCACCAGGCCCAGCACGAGGAGTGAGGATCCGACGGTGGCGAGCACCGCGCCCGGCACGTCGATCCGGCCCCACACCCCTGCTCGGTCATTGCCGGGCCGGTCCGGGTCCAGAACCACCGGGGCCGCGGCCGCGGCCAGCAGCGCGGGCGCCGCCAGCACGAACAGCACCCACCGCCATCCCCACGCGTCGGTCAGCACCCCGCCGAGCAGGGCGCCGGCCGCCAGCCCTGCGCTGCCGACCGCGCCCCACACGGCGAGCGCGTGGTTACGCTCCCGCCCTTCCGCGAAGCGGGTGTTGATGAGGGTCAGCGTCGCCGGTGCGAGCAGCGCCGCGCCGATTCCTTGGACGGCCCGGGCGGCGATGAGTGGGGCGGGGCCGCCGGCAAACCCGCCGGCCAGGCAGGCCAGCCCGAACAGGGCCAGCCCAAGTATCAGCATCCGGCGTGCCCCGAGCCGGTCGACCAGCCGCCCACCGAGCAGGAGGAACCCGCCGAGGGCGATGGCGTAGGAGCTGACGACCCACTGCAGGGACTGCGCGGTGAACCCGAGTGCCCGCCCCATGTCCGGCAGCGCGACGTAGACGATGTTGTAGTCGGCGGCGACGGTGAACTGCGTGGCGGCGATCAGGGCGAGCATCAGCCCTTTCGACTGCGGCTTGGACACCTGAGCGCCAGGGCTCGAGCCGGTCATACGGCACCTCGTGGTTGGACGAGGACGGCGGGGTCGACGGCGTAGGCCATGGCTCGGTAGCCGGCGTTGTTGGGATGCAGATGGTCGCCCGAGTCGTAGGCCGGGTTGAGCCGGTCGCCATCGGACGGTGAAGCCATGACGCGGTCGAGATCGATCACTGCGTCGTACTCGCCCGATGTGCGGATCCAGGCATTGAGTGCCTCCCGTTTGGCTTCGCTGTGCGCGGTGTAGTACGCCGATCCCTTGATCGGAGGCAGCGTCGCGCCGATGACTCGGAGGCCGTGGGTGTGTGCGAGCCGGATCAGTTCACGATGCCCGGAGATGATCTTCTCGGTGGAGACGTCGGGGTACGGCGCGAAGATCGGGGCGGGCGATGCGGCCGCCAGCTCGCTGATGCCGAGGTCGTTGATGCCTTCCAGGATGATTACCGTGCGCACGCCGGCTTGGCCGAGGACATCGCGCCGGAACCGTGATGTGGCTTTGTCGCCGAACCAGGCGGAGTCGACCGTGACGCGGTTGCCGGCCATGCCCTGGTTCAGCACGGCGTGCGGCCGGCCGGCGGCAGCCAGCCGTTCGGCGAGTTCGTCGGGGTAGCGGTTGTTGGCGTCCGTGCTGCTGGTGGCTCCATCGGTGAGGGAGTCGCCGAAGGCGACCACGCCGTTGCGCGATGCGGGGCCGATGACGTCCACGCCGCTCAGGTAGTACCAGGACTGCGAGGTCTGCGTGAACGCTTCACCGCCGATGTCGGCCGTGTGGTCGCCAGCGGCTCGGTAGCTGGTCGCAAGGGCCTGGGCGTGGAACGTCGCCGGACCAGTCGGCGCTGCCAGGAAGAAGGTGACGGTGACCGACTCCAGGGTGGCCAGCCGCAACGGTACCGGGTCGCTGGCGAGTTCGGCGCCGACCGGGATCGTGAAGGTCCGTGCCCGGCTGACGGTCAGGTGTCGCAGCGAGCCTGGTCGTACGGCGGCGCCGCGTGAGGTGCGGGCGACCGTAGCGCCGGCGATGGTGAGCGGGGTGGTGCCGTAGGCGTTCGACAGCCGTATCCGGGCGGCCACGCCGCCGGCGCTGACCCGGACGGTCTGGCGGACGGTTTGGTGCGCGAAGCCCTGCTCCGACCAGTTCGGGGCGAAGCCGGCGCTCGGACGCTGTGGCGAGGCGGTCCAGGTGGCTGTCCAGTCGCGAGCTGTAGCGGCGGCCGGTTGTGCGCTCGAGAAGACAAAGCCGGCCAGCAAGGAGATGGCAAGCAGCCATCGTGTGGCAGAAGACATGCGTCAGTCGTTCCTTGTGTCGAAGAAGGCGTAGATGTGGCGGATACGCCCGCCGGCGAAGAGGGCGACGTCCGAGCCCGTTGCTGCGGGCGTGGCCGCATCCGCTTGGCCGAACTGCCAGAAGAACCGTGCTTGGTCGTGGTGGACGTCGACCGGTGCCCTCAGGCTGAACCGGAAGCCGGGTGGAGTCCGCTCCTTCAGGCTCGAAAACGCGGCATCCAGCGACTCCAGTCCTTCCACGGCGACTTCCGGGTCGGTGTAGGTGCAGTCCGGTGTGAAGATCTGCTCGATCGTCGAGCGGCGTCGCGCCGCGTCGCTCTCGTTGATGGCGTTGATGAACTGGTCGATGAGGTCGGTGTAAATAGCGCTCACAGTGGTGTCCCCTTCAGTGCTGGACGGTGACGACGATCTTCCCGACGTGGGTGCTGGCTTCCATGTGGCGATGGGCTTCAGCGATGTCAGCCAGGTCGAAGGTGCGGTCGATCACCGGGGCGAGCGCGCGGCTGCGCAGGCCGTTGTTGATGAACGCTTGGGCCCGGTGGGTGCGCTCTGGATCGGCGAACAGATGGAAGATGGCGTAGCCGTACACGTTGATCGGCCACCACATCGGCATCGGGGTGGGCCGCCCATCGAGCGATCCGTAGACGATCAACATGCCGTCCGGGGCCACGGCGGGCACCAGATCCGGCAGACCGGGACCGGCGACGCCATCGAAGAAGAGCCGCGCGCCGCGGTCGCCGGTGAGCGCGCGCACCTGCTTGGCCACGTCCCCGTCGTCGCCGGCGATCACATGCGCGGCGCCGGCCTGCAGGAGCCGCTCGGCTTTGGCGCCCGTCCTGGTGACGGCGATGGGCGTGGCGCCGACGTAGTTGGCGATCTGGATGGCCGCCAGCCCGATGCTGCTGGAGGCGGCCGTGACGACCACCGTGTCGCCGGCTTGCATCCGCCCGATCTCGATCAAAGCTCCGTAGGCGGTGAAACCGGCCACCCACACGGCGGCACCGGTGACCGCGTCCACGTGCTCCGGGCGGTGCATGAGCCTGCCGACGGGGACGATGGCCCGCTCGCCGTAGATGCCGTGGGTCGACATCCCCTCATCAACGGGCCTGGCCAGCATGCTGACCGCGTCGCCGACGGTGAAGTTCTCCACGCCCGCCCCGACGGCTTCCACGACACCGGCCGCCTCATGTCCCAGGCGGGAGCCGGGCAGGACGGCGTCGTAGTAGTACCCGCCCGTCCGCAGCAAGACCTCGTTGCGGTTGAGGCCGATGGCGTCGATGCGCACCCGTACCTGCCCCGGGCCGGGCTCACCCAGCTCGACGTCGGCGAAGTAGAGCACCTCGGGACCGCCCAGCTGGTCGAACAGCACTGTCTTGGCTTTCATCACACACCCATCTTGATGCGCGGCGTTCTAAAACCGTGCGCCGTTCAAATTCCGTGAGTCGCACTGTAATGCAGCGGTGTAGGATGTCAAACGTGCAAGACCAGACCCTGGGCCGACGGGCGCGGTTGCGAGCCCAAACCACCGCGGAGATCAAGGCCATCGGGCTCAAGCACCTGGCCGAAGGCGGCCCGGACGCCCTCTCGCTGCGCGCCATCGCCCGCGACATGGGGATGAGCGGCAGCGCCATCTACAGCTACTTCGAGACCAGAGACGCGTTGATCAACGCCTTGATCAACGACATCTACACCTCGCTGCTGGACCAGGTGGAAGCCGCCCGCGACGCCGTCCCGCCCGACGACATCGCCGGCCGGATCCTGGCCTGGGGGCAGTCCCTGCGCGCATGGTCGCTGGCCAACCCGGAAGGGTTCCGGCTGATCTACGGTGATCCGGTCGCCGGGTACCACGCGCCCGACAACGGGCCCGCCCCCGAAGCGGCCAAGCGCGCTTGTCTGGGACTCACCGAACTCGTCGCCACCGCCTGGCCATACGCCAAGACCACGCAATCGCGCACCGACCACCAGTGGTCCGACTTCTCATCCGCGCTGGTGTCCACCGTGCGCGAGGAATTCCCCGACCTGCCCCCGGTCGCCCTGGCGCTCGCGCTGCGGGTCTGGGGTCGCATGCACGGGCTGATCTCTCTCGAGGTCTACGGCCACCTCCGCCTCCAGACCGGTGACCCGGCCAAGCTCCACCGCGCCGAGATGCTCGACCTGATCACATCCCTGAACCTCGAAGCAGACTGACTGACCAGCCAGGGACCCTGCGAACAGTTCGATGTAGTGGCGGTGCTCGCCAAAGGAAGATCACTCCACCGGCGTTGGCGCAGTAGTCGGGCGCGTAAAGGACCCCCGCGGCGGTGCAGCTCCGTGCCGTAGTGCGGCTCGGCGAGCACGTTGTTGGCGGCCCCGGCGACCGCGCCGGCGTCCAGGTCCCGCAGGTTGCGATCGTTGATCACGCCGCCGAGCGCGCACGGCGCGAAGACGTCGCACGGGACCACGAAGATCTCCTCGGGGTCGGCGGACCTGGTCATCCCGGACGGCACGGTGATGGGACTGGTCGGGGAGTCTGGATCGGGCAAGTCCACGCTGGCGCGCGCAGCGGTGGGGCTTGGGCCTGACGATGCTGTTCATCTCCCACGACCTGGCCACCGTGCGGTACGTCAGCGACCACATTGCGGTGATGCACCTCGGCCGCGTCGTCGAGTGTGCCCCCGTGGACGACCTGCTCGCCGACCCCAAGCACCCGTACACGCGAACACTCCTGGAATCGTCCGCACGCGACGCACCGCCGCTCCGGGACACGCCCCCCATGGAGACCCAGACCATGGACGCGGAGCCGCCCGACCCCCGGGAGCCGCCGTCCGGATACCGGTTCCACACCCGGTGCCCCGCAGGCCCTGCCCTGTTCCCCGAACGCGTGTCCTGCACGGAGGACGATCCCCACGCGGCCGCGGTGGAACGGCCGCACCAGGCCGCCTGCCACTTCGCGGAGGCGGAGTTCCGATGAACGCGGCTCCGGTCGGCACGGCCGCGGGCTCAGGGCACGTGCAGCCGCAGGTGGAGCATTGCCGCGAACCGCTCGTCGGGGCCGTCCACCGTCTCGATGCGGCCCTCGTCCGCCTTCAGCTGACGTCCGGAGAACGCCATGACCCGAGAACGGCGGTCCTCGATCGTGACCGGCGCGTCCAGCAGCATGCTGACCGCGTTGGCCACGGCGAACAGGTCCCCCGCGGGGATCCCGCCGAGCTCGGGCGGGACCGCGGGTCCCGGGCAGCCGTCGGCGGGCATCGACCGGATCAGCTCGGCAAGCCACGACCACGACGCGCCGCGGATCAGGCCCAGCAGCACCACCCCCGTCTCAGCGACGGCCGCGCACGGCATCGGTGACCGGCACTGGCGCGCGGATCACCAGCGCCGCGGCGGCGTCCTGCGCGAGCCGCCGCAGCAGCCCGCCGATCTCGTCGGGATCCCGGACGCCAACCCCGAGCACCACGGCACCGGGAGGCGGCCGCAACTCGTCGTGCGGATCGTGGATCACCACGCTGCCGAGCTGCGCGGCGGCCCCCGGATCGCCGCACACCAGGTCGAGCAGGGTGCCCCCTAGGTCGTCCAGGAGCTGTTTCAATCCGGTCCGGCCAGGCGGCTGCATGGTCAGCGGCGGTTGCTCAGAAAACTCACGATCAGCCCGGCGATGCACACCACGGCGACGACCCCCGCCGTCAGGTAGACCGCCATGTTCTGGCCGCTGACACTGGCCCAGGCGTTCACGCCGACGCCGGCCAGCAGGACGACCCACAGTACGGCGCGCAGCCCTCCCCCCGGGCGGGCCTGACGACGCTGATTGGTCTGGTATTGATTGCTCAAGACATCCTCCTTGATTCCGGTTTAAACGCTAAAGGCCGCTCTGATCTGCGACGACCCGGCCTGCTACCCAATCGGAAGTACAGCAGGCTGTACCGCTCCGGGTGCCGGGCATCTCAGGCTGCCGGAAACGACATAGAGTGACGATTCGAGTGCTTACGGGGGTGTCGATGGCCGGGACGGAACCCGACGGCCACTCCTTTCTGCGCGACATGGCGGCGCGGGCCGTACGGGAGCCGTTCAAGGCGCTCGAAGACCTGGCGGGCGGGCTGGGCACCTCCCTCCTGGCCCTGCTCACGCTGGTGTTCGTGCTCGCGATTGGCGCGTTGTGCCTGGTCGGGATCGGGCTGCCGCTCGTATCGCGGACGCTCCGGCTGGTGCACGCCGTCGCCGGCAGGGAACGCGCGCGCCTCGTCCAGCGCGGCCACGAGATCATTGACCCGTACCCGCCCGGGCCACCCACCTCGCCGGTCGCGCTCACCGAACCCGCGACCAGGCGCGATCTTGGCTGGCTCGTCCTGCACGCGACCGCGGGCCTGATCCTGGGCCTCATCGGCGTCCTGTTGCCGATCTTCGCCTTCCGGGACACCACCTTCCCCCTGTGGTGGCGGCTGATCCCCGACGGCGAGGCGACCGCGGGCATCGGGATCCCGGTGGACGGATGGACGCAGGTCCTCGCGGTCGGCCTCATGGGACTGGCCTGGTTCGCGGTCACCATCGGCCTGGGGCCGGGCATCGCCCGGTTGCAGGCCGCCCCGGGGCTGCGGCTACTCGGACCGCACCCCGGCCTGGACCTTTCCGCGCGGGTCGCCGAGCTGTCGGCGACCCGGGCCGCGGCGCTCGAATCGCACGCCGCGGAGCTGCGGCGGATCGAACGGTCCCTGCACGACGGCGCCCAGAACCGTCTCGTCGGGGTCGTCGTACTGGTCGGCGCCGCGCGGCGCGCGCTGGCGAAGGACGCGGCGCTGGCCGAGAACGCGCTCGAACGGGCACAGACCGCCGCGGAAGAGGCCCTGGAAGAGCTGCGCGGCGTCGCACGCGCGATCCTGCCGCCCGTCCTGGAACAGCGCGGTCTCGACGGAGCCCTCAGCGCCCTGGCCGCCCAGTGCTCCGTACCCTGCCGGCTGACCGTGGACCTGCCCGGCGCCTGTCCCGCCTCCGTACAGGCGACCGCCTACTTCGTCGCCGCCGAGGCACTGACCAACGTCTCCCGGCACAGCCACGCCCGCCACGCCACCGTCGACGTCCGCCGCCACACCGGGCGGCTGCGCATCCGCGTCACCGATGACGGCCACGGCGGCGCCCACGAGGACGGCGGAACCGGCATCGCCGGCATCCGCAGCCGCGCCGAAGCCCACGACGGGAGCATGACGCTGTCCAGCCCACCCGGCGGCCCCACCGCGATCGAGGTGGAGCTCCCATGCGCATAGTCATCGCCGAGGACGACGCCCTGCTGCGCGAGGGCCTCACCCTCGTGCTGCGCGGTGAGGGACTCGAGGTCGCCGCCGCCACCGCGACGCCGTCCGACTTCCTGGCCGCGGTCGACCTGCACCGGCCCGATGTCGCCGTCGTCGATGTGCGGATGCCTCCGACCCACACCGACGAGGGCATCAAGGCCGCTGTGGTGGCCCGCCGCAGGTTTCCCGGCCTGGCCGTCGTCGTCCTGTCCGCCTACGTCGAGCAGACCTTCGCGTCCGACCTGCTCGCCCACGGCCCCGCCCGCATCGGCTACCTGCTCAAGGAACGCGTGGGACGCGTCGAGCACTTCCTCGACGCACTGCACCGGGTGGTCGACGGCGGCACCGCCATCGACCCCGACGTCATCACCCAACTGCTCAGCCGCCGGCGCGCAGGCGACCCGCTGGGCCGCCTCACCCCCCGCGAACGCGACGTCCTCGCCCTCATGGCCGAAGGCCTCGGCAACACGGCCATTGCCAAACACCTCACGGTCACCGACGGCGCCGTCCACAAGCACATCCGCAGCATCTTCGCCAAGCTCGACCTCAAACCCACCCAAGAATCCGACCGCAGAGTCGCCGCTGTCCTTCAGTACCTCAACACCACCCGCCAGTGACCCCGGCGAGGTGTTGTTGCAGGGCCCGTACATCGGATGGGAGCGGGACGGTGTCGACGCCGGCCAGATCGTGTGGGTGGCATTCTCATTATCAATAATGATAAAATCACCTCGTGGGGACATCGAAGGAACGCTGGGCCGAGTTGGCGTTGCATCCGGTTCGAATACGGATCCTGCGGGCCGTCGCGGGCGCTCGCCGTACAACGCGTGAACTCGCGGAGCTGCTGCCGGACGTGCCGCAGGCCACGCTGTACCGGCACCTTGCGGCCCTCACCCAGGGCGGCGTCCTCAACGTGGTCGAGGAGCGAAAGATGGGGGGTGTGGTCGAGCGGGTCTACGCCTTGCCCGCCGGCGGCGCGGCGCTCAGCGGCGACGCACTGGCCACGGCAACGCCGGAGGACCACGGCCGTTACTTTACCGCGTTCGTCGCCGGCCTGCTGGCCGAGTTCTCCCGCTACCTCGGCCGGCGCCAGGTCGATGTGGTCGCCGATGGCGTCGGCTACCAGCAGGTCGTGCTGCATCTGGACGACGCCGAGTTCGCCCGGTTCGCCCGCGACTTCAGCGAGGTCGTGCGGCCACTGCTCAACAACGAGCCAGGGAAGGCACGGGTACCCCGATTGCTCGCGACCATCGTGCTGCCCGTGGACGAACCGACCGCCGAAAGAGGCGGCGACGACGACACGGCCTGAGCCGACCTCGGTCAGCGGCACATCCGCTCATGGACCGTGACCGCTCATCAGTGTGATCAGAGACCCCGCGGCCGAAGCCGGCATCGCGCGGGGCAGGCAAGGAAGGTGGCTCCATGGCATCGGTGACGATCACAGGAGACCAGATCAACATCCAGTTCACCCCGAGGGAACGGACCTGGACCAGGCGCGAGCGGCTGACCGTCCAGCGGGCTCTGCAGGCAAGCTCATGACGGGCGAACACCTCCGGATCGAGGTGTCGAATCTGACGAAGCGGTTCGGTGCCGTCACCGCCGTGGAGGACCTCTCCTTCACTGTGGAGCAGGGCATGATCACCGGGTTCCTCGGCCCGAACGGCGCCGGAAAGACCACGACGATGCGCATGATCATCGGTCACGTCGCCCCGACCTCCGGCACCGCGACGATCGGTGGCAGACGCTACGGCGACATCCCGTGTCCGTCGGCCACGGTCGGTGCCGTCTTCGACGCCGCCGCGTTCCACCCCCGCCACTCGGCACGTGACCACCTGCTCGTCTACGCCGCGATGGGCGGCTACCCGGCGAGCCGTGTCGCCGAACTGCTCGGGCTGCTAGGTCTGGCCGGCGCCGCCGACCGCAAGACACGCGGCTTCTCCACTGGCATGCGGCAACGGCTCAACCTGGCGACCGCGCTCCTCGGTGACCCTCGCGTACTGCTGCTTGACGAGCCGGGCAACGGCCTGGACCCGGAGGGTATGTCCTGGCTGCGCTCGTTCCTGCGTCACCTGGCCGACGAAGGACGCACGATCCTCATCTCCAGCCACGCGCTCGGCGAAGTCCAGCAGATCGTCGACGACGTCGTGGTGATCCGTCAAGGGCGGCTGGTGGCCTCCGGGAGGCTGTCCGAACTCGCCGGCTCGGCGCCACCGGTCCTGGTCCGCTCACCCGATGCCGCCGTGCTCGCCAGAACTCTCATGGAGAACCCGCCCGAAGGCGTCGCCGCGCCGCGCGTCGAACCGGTCCAGCCGGGGGAGTTGCGGGTGCATGGGCTCGACGCCCCCCAGATCGCCGAGCTGGCCGCGGCGCACCGGTTGCGGGTCCACGGGCTCGTCACCGAGAACGCGAGTCTTGAGCAGCTCTTCCTTGACCTGACCACCAGCGATCTGACGGTCGAAGAACGGGGGAGCGCCCGATGAGACGGTTGATCAAAGCCGAGTTTCGCAGATTGCTGGCGACCCGGATGTGGCTGGTGACCCTGCTGGTCGCCGCCCTTCTCGGCGGCGGGCTGATCGGGATGATGACGATCGTCGGACCGGAGAACTTCGATCCTCCGATGCCGGGACTCCAGACCGAGGCCGGTGTGCGATCGGTCCTCGGCATGCTCGGGTTCACCGCGTTCGTCCCCGCCGCGATCGGCACCCTGGCGGTGACCTCGGAATACCGATACCGAACCGTCAACTTCACCTTCCTGTTCGCCCCACACCGCTGGCAGGTACTGACCGCGAAACTGGTCACCTACGGCGTCGCCGGGATGCTCTATGGGCTCGTACTCACCGGCACGGCGGCCGTGGCGTTCTTCGGTGCCGTGGCCGCACGCGGCGTGTCGCTGGGGATGCCCACCGGAACCGTCATCGAACTGCTCGCCCGCATCGCCGTGGCGATGGTGGCGTACACGGTGCTCGGAGTGGGCATGGGGGCGCTGATCCGCAACCAGACCGCGGCCCTGTGCGTGGTGATCGGCTACCTGTACGCCGGGGAAATGCTCCTCATGATGATCCCTGGCATCAACCTCGTCTACCCATGGCTACCCGGCGGGGCGACCGCATCACTGACGGACTTCACCGCCGTAGCCGACGCCATGTCACAACAACTCTCCACCGACCCCGTCCACCTGCTCTCCCCGGTGGCCGGCGCC
Source organism: Actinomadura alba (assembly GCF_014323705.1). Taxonomy (GTDB): domain Bacteria; phylum Actinomycetota; class Actinomycetes; order Streptosporangiales; family Streptosporangiaceae; genus Actinomadura_C; species Actinomadura_C alba. The sequence goes on along the minus strand of NZ_JABVEC010000012.1, from coordinate 150,823 downwards.
ATGGTCCTCATGGGATACACGGCGTTGGCGAGCGCTGCCGCGGTGCTCAGACCGATGCGCCGCGACATCACCTGACAGAGGCCGGCGCCCCCGCTGCGCGCGCCGCCAGCCATCCGCTCAGTGCCGGCCCGTCTTGCAGCCGTGCGTCGCAGCACCACGGGCCGCGCAGGCTCTGCTGGTGGTGCAGGGTGAACGTCTCGACGTCATCGGCTCGGTCACCAGATCGGTGAATCAGCCGTGCTGCGCTCAGTGCGGTGGCAGGGGGCGACCAGCCGCGCTACCGGCCTGCCGGAAACGGATACAAAGGGTGCACCCACACCTGCCCGTAGGTGTCCGCGTACGGCGTGTGGCACCGCGTGATCGTCTTCGGTTAGGGTTTGGCGCCCCCGCCACCGCAGACGCTCAGGCGGGTGACCTACCGGAGGTGTGATGCGGTCGGAAGGAGCACCCGGCGAAACCGGCCCCGCCGATCCGGGGACGCCCGCGCGCTCCCCGTGGCCGTCGGACCGCTGGACCAGGCGGACGATGATCACGATGATCGCCGGTCTCGCTGTGATCGTGGTCCTGCAGGCTGTGGTGGCCGTGGTAGTGATCGGCGCGGTGACTGCGGACAGGGACGCCGACCAGTCCCGGCCGGCACCGGCGACCGCGTCACCGCATCCACTGCGGCCACCGCAACCGACCGATGACCAGGCGCCGCCCGGCCCCACGATGAGCACCACCACGATGCCCACGATGACTCCGCGGCCGACGCCTACCGTCACGAGGCTCGCCTGGCGCACCGAGACACTCTCGTCCGGAGCGCAGCTGCTCGTCCTCGGCGATGTGGACGCGGTACCGAGGGACCCCTCGGCCATCTCGGCTGAGGACTATCACGCGGCCGAGGAACGCGGTGATGTCAAGGTCGTCAAGGTCAGGGGCTGGTGGTGCGTCACCAAGGTCGAGGCTCGGCTCAGCCTGTCCGCGGGATACGTGCGCAGCGCCGGATTCGAGACCCGGTGCTCGCAACGGCCGGGCCGGATGCGGCAGCATTTCCGGTTCGAGCGAAGCAGCTGGAGCGGAATGCGCGGCTACAGCGGCGGTGACGTTACGCCGTGGACCGGTGCCCAGATCCAGGCGAGCGGCCAGCGGTCGGTCCCGTGCCCGGCCGGCCGCACAGGAACCTACGATTACCGCCTCCGCGTCTTTCTGCAGATCGAACGACTTCCGGTCGGCGAAGTGCCCGCCCTCAGCAACGACCGATTCCGGGGCGACTGCGGCACCGGCGTCAGCTGAAACGGCATCCGCCGGCCAGCGGTCATCGGCCACCCGCAGCAGGTCACCGAGCCCGCGTATCGATCACCAAGACCTGCGCCTGGTCTGCGGCAGAAACGCCGTGGCTCCTATCTGCGCTTCAGGTGGGAAGGGTGCCGGTGGTGCGGAGCGCGCCCCCGGTGTCCAGGCCGAGGCGCGCCGACCAGGTCAGGGCCTCGTCGAGAGGGGCGTCGTCGTCGGCCAGGCGGGCGGCGGCGAGGGTGGGCGGTGCCTTGCCCTCGTCCAGCAGGATGGTCCACTGCCGCGCGGTGAGGGCCAGGTAGCGCAGGTCGGGCAGGTCTGTCAGGACGGTCAGGTCGCGAACGTCGGCGCGGGAGAGGTCCAGGCAGCGCAGGTTCGGGACGGTGCGCAGCGGGGCGATGTCGATCGGGGTGGTGGTGCCCAGGTCCAGGGAGGTGAGGTCGCGGTGGCCTTCGAGCGGGGTCAGGTTGCCGCCGTCCAGGGTGACGCGCAGGGACTCGACGGGCAGCGCGCGGACCGGCGCCAGGTCGGCGGCGGCGCAGCGGTTGAGGTGCAGCAGCCGCAGGTTCGGGGCGGCGGTGAGCGGGGCCAGATCGACCGGGCTCGCGGCGTCGTTGATGTGGATGGCTTGAAGGCCGGGCGGGACCTGGCCGGGGATCTCGCCGACGATCCTTTCGGGGCCGAGGCTGCGGGCGGGTTCCAGTAGGGAGATGTGGTCGCCGTTCTGCTTCGTAGGCTCCCTGCTCCAGCAGCTCCAGATGGCGGCCGAGCAGCGAGGTCACCGAGTCGGCGAGGTAGGCCGGGCCGCCGTCGTAGTCGCGGCCGATGCGGATGACCTGGCCGGGGTGGCCGTTTCGGGCCGGGGCCAGGTCCACCGCCAGGTAGTTGCCGTCCTCGCCGGTGCCGAAGGGTAGCCAGGCCGGGTGCCCGCCGCGGCGCCGGACGGTGTCGGGCGGTTCGGCGTCGAAGACGACCGAGTCCCAGGCCAGCTCCCAGCCGAACCAGACCGGCTCGTGCTGGTCGGCGTGGTCGGCGACCAGGTCTTCCAGCGCCAGCCAGGCGTTGCCCCCGAGCAGGTAGCGGTGCTCGTAGCCGATGCCGTCGCCGTCGGCGATCAGGTACAGCGCTCGCAGGTCGGCGGGCAGGGGCCGGCCGATGCGGCGTTCGGCCTCGTTGAGTGCGGCGGCGGACGCGGGTGGCGGTAGTTGCTCGGGCCGCCCCAGGATCGCGGCGCGCCGTTCCATGTACTCGCGGAACCGCGCCACCGCCAGCTCGGGATCGCCCGCCGGGGCGGTCGTGCCCTCCTCTTGCCCGGAACCGGGCTGGGGCAGCCGGTAGCCGGGGTCCAGGACGGCCTGGAAACCGCCGCCCCGTCCGCGCAGGCTGGTGATCACGTCCGCGAACGCGACCAGCCCGTACTCCCCGGATGGCCGGCACACGATCTCCAGGCTGGTGCGTTCCCAGCCCCGGACCTCCCGCACCGCCTCCGCCAGCCTCTCCAGCTCCATGAAGGGGCTGGGCACCGGGTTGCGCCAAAGGGGCGCGCCGGGGACGGCGTAGCCGCCGGACACCGAGACGCCGCCCCGGCCCGCCGTGCTGGCCAGCACCGCGTGGGACCAGCCCGCCGGCGCGCTCGCGACGATCTCCTCGACGACCCGCCGCGCGGCCCGCTCGACCATGTCCTGCTCCCGTCCTGTCGGCACTGCCGGTGATCATGGCAGAGGCGGTGACAGATCGGGACGGACTACAGCTTCTCAGCGCACGGTGCCGTCCCACTGCCAGTCCTCGCGCCGGGGTAGCCCGGGAAGTCGAATGCGGCCCGTGCACCACAGGAGGGTGTCGGATGGGCCGTGCCCGGAAGGGGCATCGGGGAAGAGGCGGGTGAGGACGGCGGCGCTGAGGCCCTCGGGCGGGGTCCAGGAGAGGCCGAGGGCGCGGGTGATGTCATAGGTGTGGACGGCCAGTTCGGTGACCCCCATGGCGGCGAAACCAGCGGCGTCGGAGTGGCCCCAGGGGTGCCACGCCCGGGCTTCCGCAGTCGTGTCGCGGACGGTCGAGGTGAGTAGGGATGCGGCGATGCGGATGCCTTCCAGGCAGGTGTGAACGGGGGCTTGGGGGTCGAGTGACGCGAAGAGGGTGATGTAGCGGTCGGTGGGGCGGGCGATGAGCAGGCCCGCGTAGCCGACCAGGCCGAGGGCGAGGTGGTCGAGGGTCTGGCGGCAGGTCCATTCGAGGTCGCCTGCGGGGCTCGACCAGTTCTGGTCGGTTCCCGTGAGAAGGGCATCCAGGCACTCGCCGGTTGCGGCGGACAACAGGTCCGGCCATGGACCGGCGCCGGTGGCGGGTATCTGATTATGCGAGGGATCGGCCAAGGCCGTCGGTGTCGCGGTCATTCGCCGCCCGCCGGGTTCTTCAAGACCTCGATCACGCTCGCGTAGCTGTCGGAGCCGTGGCCGGCGGCCTTGGCCCGTTCCATGGTGGTCTTCAAGAGCTCGGGCAGCGCGTTGTCGATGTTGCGCGCCGCTGCGGCGTGGATGAGGTGGTCGATCGTCGCGATCTGTACGTCGACGGTGGCGTCGTCGCCCGGGTAGCGGCCGGCGTCCACTTGGGAGGCGTACGTGGTCAGGAACCCGGCCACGGCGGTCAGCCAGCGGATCGCGACGGGGGTGAAGGTCGTGGCCTCTGTCTTCTCCGCGCCGACCAGCGCGGTGCCGTGCAGCCAGCCGGTCATGGTGGACCACATCAGGCCGAGCAGAGCGGCATCGTAGAGGGAGGCCAGGCCAAGGTCGTCGCCCAGGTACAGGGGGTCGCCCAGGGTTGCCAGGGTCGGCCGGTGGGCTTCGAAGACGGCGCGTGAACCGCTGTACAGGAACATCATCTCGGGGCTGCCGACGCCGGGCGGGGTGGTCATGATCGCGCCGTCGAGGTAATCGGCGCCGTGCGACCGGGCCCACGCGACGGCCTCGTGCGCCTGCTCGGGGGAGCCGGAGGTGAGGTTGACCAGGACCTTGCCCGCGAGGGAGCCGGCGACGGGGTCGAGGACGGTGTGCAGTGCCTCGTAGTCGAGCACGCAGGCGATGGTGAGCGGGCTCGCCGCGATCGCCTCCTCGGGTGTCGCGGCCAGGCGGGCACCCCGGTCGACCAGCGGCTGGGCCTTGTGCGGCGAGCGGTTCCACACGGTGGTCGGGTGGCCCCGCTCCAGCAACGCGGCCGCCAGCGCCGAGCCCATCGAGCCCAACCCGACGACGGTTACGGCCAGACGATCAGAACTCATGCCACAACTCCTTGTACATCCGCCTGCGGCGGTTGATCACGTACGGACCACGCTCGCAGCGCGCGACGGCTCAAGAAAGTGACAGGGATGACGGCCGACCCCAAATTCCTGCCATACCCTTCGGGGTATGAGTGCTGGTTCCGTCGCCGTGGTCGTGACCGAGGAGATCGGGGTCCCCTCCTGGGACCTGTACGAGTTGAGCATCCCCTGCACCGTCTTCGGGAAGCCGCAGCCCGATCTGGCCGACCCCTGGTACGACCTGCGGCTATGCGGAACCGGAGAGCGGCCGCAGGACGGCGCACCGGCCGGTGCCGGGCTGACGCTGCAAACCCGCTACGGGCTCGACGACCTGGCCGGCGCCGACACGGTCATCGTGCCCTCGGTGCCCGACCCCTGCGTCGAGGAGGGCAGACCGCTGCCACAGGCGCTGATCACGGCCCTGCGCCGCGCCTACGACGCAGGTGCCCGCATGGTCTCCCTGTGCACCGGCGCCTTCGCACTCGCCGAGGCGGGACTGCTCGACGGACGCCGCGCCACCGCCCATTGGATGCACACCGCTCAACTGGCCGAGCGCTACCCGAAGGTACACGTCGACGACTCCGTGCTGTACGTGGACGACGGTGACGTGCTCACCAGCGCCGGGCTCACCGCCGGACTCGACCTCTGCCTCCATCTCGTACGCCGCGACCTCGGCGCGCACATCGCCAACCAACTGGCCCGCCGGATGGTGGTACCCGCCCACCGCCCCGGCGGCCAAGCCCAGTTCATCGACCTGTCCGTGCCCACCACCGACGACAAAGGACTGGGCCCCGTACTGGACTGGGCCCGAGCCCACCTGGACCAACCACTGACGGTCGAGGACCTGGCCCAGCGGGCCGCAATGAGCCCCCGAACGCTCTACCGGCAGCTCCACGCGGCCACGGGGACGACACCTTTGCAGTGGCTGCTCCATCAGCGCCTGGGACGCGCCCAAAGTCTTCTGGAATCCACAGACCTGCCGATCGAGAAGATCGGGGAACTGAGCGGCCTCGGCACGCCGAACAACCTCCGCCACCACTTCCTCAAACACATCGGGGTATCGCCGAGCGACTACCGGCGGGCCTTCCCCCGGACATTGCCCGACCCGTCCCCTGCCACTTGACCCGGAACCTCCCGTCAATCGGCCAGGGCTCCGCGTGACCTGGCCCGTCTTCCGAGTTCGGCGTTTTGCGCATCCCTCGGCTCAGCCGGAGGATGGCCGCCATGGTCTTCAATGCGGCTGAACGCGCCCTCACCTGCTGGCCGCCACCGAGGCGGCCGCGTCCGCTGAAGTCACCCACACCCACGCCGAGGGCATCGCGGGCGCCGTGGCGATCGCTGTGGCCGCCTCACACGTCGCGGGTCCCGGACCGCACGACATCTTCGAGGCCGTGCTCGATCACCTGACGAACGGCCTCGTCAGGCAAGGTGTGGAACAGGCTCGGAAGCTGCCGGCCATCAGCGCCCAGGAGGCCGCAGCGCAGCTTGGCAACGGCTCTCGGATCACGGCGGAAGACACAGTGCCGTTCACGCTGTGGGTAGCCGCTCAGCACCTGAACGACTACGAGACAGCCGTACGGACCTGCGCCGCGGTCGGCGGTGACAGGGACACCACCGCGGCGATCGTGGGCGGCATCATCGGGGCGCGCGCTCCCAGCATCCCAAGCATCTGGCGGCAATACCGCGAACCACTCCCGGCATGGTTCGGCCACGACGCCTGATGGGATCCGACCGGTGTTTCCCCCTCACCGCTTGACCAGCTTTGATATCAATTCAATTATCAATTCGAGAGTGATATCGATATTGGACATCACATGATCGGCTCTGGTCTGCTAGACGGCATCGACGTCCACCCGAGGTCGTGATCACGTAGAGCCACAGGCAAGTGAAAGCAGGCACTACCGAATGTCCTTTGAGCAGTCCGGCCCGTCCCGCCGTGCTGTGCTGGTAGCCGCAGCTCTCCTGCCACTGGCGGGGTGCGACGCAGGTGATCGCCCAGCCTCCGGGTCATCCCCGGCGCCGGGTCGCCGCTCTGTCAGCTCCCCGACGAGTTCCCCGGACAGTTCGCAGTTCGCGGCGCTCGAACGCAAGCACGGTGCCCGTCTGGGCGTGTACGCCCTGGCAACCGGTACCGGCGCGACGGTGGCCTACCGTGCGGACGAGCGTTTCGCGTTCTGCTCCACCTTCAAGACACTCGCCGCGGCGGCGGTCTTGCACCGAAACCCACTCAGTCACCTGGACAAGCGCGTCACCTACACCAAGGCCGACGTCAACTCCATCTCGCCGATCACCATGGATCACGTCGCGACCGGATTGACCATCAGGCAACTGTGCGATGCCGCCATCCGCTACAGCGACGGCACGGCGGGCAACCTGCTGATGCGCGACATCGGCGGTCCGGCGCAGTTGACCGCCTATCTGCGCGGACTCGGAGACACCATCAGCCGCATGGACGACTACGAGCCGGAGCTGAACAGAGTCGGCCCGAAGGACCCGCGCGACACCACCACTCCCCGGGCGATCGCCGCCGACCACCACAAGCTCGTGCTTGGTGACGCGCTGACCGCTGACAAACGCGCCCTGCTCAAAGACTGGCTCGAACGCAACACCACCGGAGCCAAACGCATCCGGGCCGGGCTTCCCAAGGGATGGACGGTGGCTGACAAGACCGGAACCGGCGACTACGGCAGGGCCAACGACATCGCCATCGTGTGGCCGCCCCACACCGCCCCGCTCGTGGTGGCCATCATGTCCGACCGATCCGGATACAACACCCCGCCCAAAGACTCCCTGATCGCCGAAACCACAAAGCAGATCGTCTCCGATCTCACCTAACCTGCTTCACCACCTCCAGGCAGGAGACGAATCCGGGTCGCGAGGGCGTGCCGGCAAGTCCGATCCCGGGCTGATGAAATGGGGCATCCACTACACGAGTGACGATATCGTGGACAATTCACCCATCATGAAGGACCACGTGGACACCGGCATGACCGTCGCCGCCCTCGGGCTCGGGCTCGGGCTCGGCAGGATCCGTTAGGACGCCACCGGATGCCCACCGGCGGCATGGCCGCCCTCCGTACGTCCCGCCCCGCCGGCACGCCGCGTTCAGCCGGGCGGGACGCTGCGGACCGCCAGGCGATCGCGGTCGTCATCGGCGTGCAGGTCGCCACGGCGCTCGGTTACTACGCGGTGATGGGGCACCTCGTGGCCCATCTGCGGGACGACGCGGGACTGCTCGCCGGGACGATCGGCCTGGTGCTCGGCACCCGGTTCCTCGTCCAGTCCGTGCTGCAGCCGCTGCTGGGTGCGCTGACCGACGTGCTCGGGCCGCCCCTCTCCGGGGTGCTCGCGTGCGGGCTCCGCGTGGCGAGCTTCGCGCTGCTGGCGACGGCGGACGGCCCACTCGGCCTGCTCGGCGCGGCCTGCCTGCTCGGTGCGGGCGGCTCGCTCTACCAGCCGGCCGTACAGGCCCTCATCGCCGGAACGTCCCCCGCGCGGCGTCCCGGCGGCTTCGCCGCCTACCTGGTCAGCGGGCAGGTCACGGCCGTGGTCGCGCCGCTGGCCGGGCTCGCCGTCCTGAATGGCGGCGGCTTCGGCCCCCTCGCGGCCGGCGCCGCACTGTGCTGGGCGATCGCCGGCACCCTGTTCCTCTCCCTGTTCCTGGTCCAGCGCCGCCGCCCCCGCACCTCGCCCGGCCCGGGGGCGGATCAAGCCCTCTGTCGTCCCCGAGCCGGTACGGGGGTGGAGACGCTCCGTGGCGTGGCCACCGTCGCCCGCGACCGGGCGTTCCTCCGCTTCGCCGTGGCGACCGCCGCCAGCATGCTGCTCGCCGGAGCGACGACGACGGTCGTACCCCTCAGGGGCTTCGGGCCGGGCTGGACGACCCTGTTCTTCTGCGTCGCCGCCGCGGTCACGGCCCTGGTGCAGCCGTGGTGCGCCACCGGCAGTCGCGCCGACCGTCCGCGCGTTCTCCAGGCGGGGATGCTGTTGATGGGCGCGTGCTACCTGGTGCTCCTTCCGCTGGACGGGGGCGGATTGCCGCAGGCCGTCGGCCTGGTGGCTGTCGCCGCGCTGGGGGGAGCGGGGCAGGGCCTCATGCAGCCCTCGATCTTCCAGTCCATCGCCCGGTACGCGCCTCCCGAGCGGGTGGGCGCCCACCTCGGGGTGTTCTCATTTCTCTCCGGCATCACCGTGTTCGCGGGCGGTCTCGTGGTCGGAGCGCTCTTCGACGCCGGGCCGGCGGGGGCGACCACCGCGCTGGCCGCGCTCGCCGTCCTCGGGGCGGTGTCGGCGGCGGCCTGCGCCCGTCCCCTCACCCGGCGGCCCTGAGGAACCTCGCCGCGATGGGGGCGGCGGCTTCGGCGCCCGTCCCGCCGCCCTCGACGATCACGGCGAACGCCAGGTCGCCGCGGTAGCCGATGAACCAGGCGTGCGTGGGCGGGTCGTCGCCCTCCCCGAACTCCGCGGTGCCGGTCTTGCCCGCCGTCCCGGACGGGAAGCCGACGCCGGCTGCGGTCCCCTCGCTGACGACGGCGGGCATGAGGGAGTGCAGCGCCCGCTCCACGGCGGGTTGCAGCTTGTGCGGCGGCTCGGGCTTGCGGCCCTTGGCATCCAAGGCCTGGGACGCGAGTGAGGCGTCGACCAGGCGGGGCGAGCGCCATACGCCGTCGGCGGCGGCCGCCGCGACGCTCGCCATGTTCAGCGGGCTGGTGAGGACCTGTCCCTGCCCGAACGCGGCGGCGGCGAAGGAGGCGTCGTCCTTGTTGTCCGGGAACGCGGCCCGGACGGCGGGGAGCCCCGCGACGATCGGGGCGTTGAAACCGAACTGGGCGGCGACCTGACCCAGCTGCCGCTCGCCGAGCCGGTCCACGGCGAGACGCGCGAACGTGGTGTTGCACGAATGCGCGAACGCCTCGCGGAGCGGTACCGTCCCGAAGTCCTCGTGGTGGTAGTTGTGGAACGAGCGGCCCCCGACCATGGTGGTGGCCGGGCAGCCGACGCGGGTCCCGGCGTCCATGCCGCCCGCGACCAGCGCCGCCGCCGTGACCACCTTGAACGTCGAGCCGGGCGGGTACTGGCCCATCAGCGCCCGGTTGTAGCCGCCGGGCTTGTTCGCCACGGCGAGGATCTCCCCGGTGGATGGACGCAGCGCGACCAGCGACGCGGGCTTGGCCACCTCGCCGATGGCCGCACCGGCGGCGCGCTGTGCCTTCTGGTCGAGGGTCGTCCGCAGGGGCTTGCCCTCGGCGCCGCCGAACCGCTGGAGCGTCCGCACCGGCTTGCCGTCCGCGCCGACGATCTGGACGGCGAGGGCGGGCGTACCGGCGAGGCGACGCTCGTACTGCCGCTGGAGACCGTCCACGCCGATCGGGTCGCCCGCACGGTACGGGGCGCCGAGCTTCTTCGCGACGTCGGCGGACGCGGGGCCGAGCGGGCCGACGAGCTGCTGGACGGACCCGGACGGCGAACCGCTCAGGCTGCTGCCGTCCGCCGCCTGGACGTCCGCCCGAGTGAGCCACGTCCGCGCGGCGCGAAGTCGCTGCCCTTCCTTGAGGGTCGGGTGCATGACCTGCGGAGACCACGCCACACGCCACTTGCCGCCCCGCTTGGTGAACGACAGTGAGCCGATGTACTTCCAGACTCGTCCACCCGACAGCGTCAGCTCAGCGCTGTACGAGCCGCCCGCCTCGTCGTCATTGGGCCCTTCGACCGAGGCGACCTCGTAGCGCTGCCGCGTGACGCCCAGGTCGTCTCGCATGCGGGCGAACCGTGTCTCGAAATCGGCGGGCGGATGGTCGGTCAGGGCGCGCATCGCGGCGAAGTCGCCGCCGCTCCAGGCCGCGAGGTAACGCTTCGCGGTCTGCTGTGGCCCTTCGTCGTCGCGCAGGAACCACACCGCTCCCGCCCCCACGAGCACGGCCACGGCCGCGATCGCGGCGGCGACCATGCGGGATCGGCGCATCATCGGACTCCTCTCTCTCCGGCAACCTTCGTCAGGGCCCTAAGGACAGCAGCTGACCAGCGAAAAGTCCAAGACTCATATGAATGTGACAGTTATACGTGGATTGATATGATCGCTGCTCGTGAACCTGGTGGGGCATCTGAACTGTTTCGTCGTCGTCGCCGAAGAACTCCACTTCGGCCACGCGGCGGAGCGTCTCGGCATGGCCCAGCCACCACTGAGCCAGCGGATCCAGCGGCTGGAGAAGGAACTCGGCGTGCGGCTGTTCGAGCGGTCGAGCCGGAAGGTGGAGCTCACCGCGCCGGGGAGGCTGCTGTTGGAGGATGCTCGTGAGATCCTCACCCGCGTGGACCGCGTCTATGCCCTCGCCGAGCGGGCGCGCCTCGGCGAGGTCGGCGAGGTGCGCGCCGGCCTGCCGAGCGACCTCGGGGGGCCGATCGTCGCCGCGCTGATCGCCGCGTTCCGCCAGCACCGCCCGGACCTGCGCCTCGACCTGCGCGAGACCGGGACGGCCGAGCAGATCCGCGCGCTGGCCGAGGGCGCGCTCGACGCCGGGATCGTCCGGCACCCGTGCGACACCCGCGATCTGGAACTCGGGCCGATGCTCGGCCAGCCGGTCGGCGTGCTGCTGCCCGCCGACTCCGACCTCGCCGCCTCCGCCGAGGTCCACCTCGCCGACCTCACCGGGCACGACCTGGCCGTCTTCCCGCGCGAGGAGGCGCCAGGGACGTATGACGAACTGCTGGCCGCGTGCCGCCGCCACGGGTACGCACCGCCCGCCGTCCACGAGGCGCGGCATCCGCAGTTCGCGCTGGGGCTCGTCCTCTCCGGGACGGCCGTGGCGCTGGTCGCGCGTACCGACGACGTCGCCGGGGCGACGTGGCGTCCGCTGCTCGGCGAGCCGCTCACCTGGCGTACGTCCTGCGTGTGGCGGCGTGCCCGGGATCCCGAGCAGGCCCGCGCCATCGCCGACTTCACCGCCATCGCGAATGCCGTGCTGCCCCGCGAGGCGGGCATGACGCCGCTGGACGGCGCGCCCGTCCGCCGCGTCGTCCAGCGCCCGGCCTCGGGCTTCCTGGCATGAGCGCCCCCCGCGAGATCACGCCCCGTGAGCTCCGGTCGGACGTGCGCGTGCGGATCGAAGCGGCGTTCCGCGACGCCGGGGTGACGGGATTCCTCCACGCCATCGATATCGAAACCGGACGGGAGGTCGCGGTCCGCGCCGACGAGCCGGTCGTGCTCGCCTCTGTCTTCAAGGTGCCGCTGCTCGTCGCCTTCCACCGGCAGGCGGCGGACGGCCTGCTCGACCCGACCGAACCCGTCACGCTGCGTCCCGAGGACCGCACCATCGGGCCGACCGGCGTGTCCGCGCTGCTGGACGAGGTGCGCATGTCCCTGCGCGACCTCGCCTGCCTCATGATCACCGTCAGCGACAACACGGCCGCCGACGCGGTGCTGGACCGGGTCGGGCTGGACGCGGTCAACGCGACCGCCGCCGCGCTGGGCCTGCCCGGCACTGTGGTCGAGGGTAGCGGTCGCGATCTGCTCGACATGCTGCTCGCCGACGCCGGGGCGACGACGCTGGGGGAGGTGTGGTCCTGGCTGGATGAGCCCGGCGTGCTCGGCCGCCTGCGCGCCCTCGATCCGCACCGGACGAGCCGCAGTATCTCCCGCGAGATGACCCGGCTGCTCGGCCTGATCTGGCGGGACGAGGCCGCGCCGCCCGCCGAGTGCGCGGCCATGCGCCGCCTGTTCGGGCTCCAGGTCTGGCCGCACCGGCTGTCGTCCGGCTTCCCGTACGACGACGTGGTGGTCAGCGGCAAGACCGGGACGCTGCCGACGATCCGCAACGAGGTCGGCGTGGTGGAGTACCCGGACGGCGGCCGGTACGCGGTGGCGGTCTTCACCCGGTCACTGCTGCCGATCGCCGTCCTGCCGCAGGCCGACGCCGTGATCGGGACGGCCGCGCGGCTGGCCGTGGAGTGGCTCCGCCGCCCCTGATCGCCGTTCCCGGGCGATCTCTTCGCTCGTCACATGCCACTTGAGCAGCATCGATATCAATTTCTCGATCAATTCGAGAGCGATATCGATATTGGACATCACATGATCGGCTCTGGTCTGCTGGCGGCATCGACGTCCACCAGAGGTCGTGATCGCGTAAACCCCCGGGCAAGTGAAAGCAGGTACAACCGAATGTCCGTTGAGCAGTCCGGCCCGTCCCGCCGTGCTTTGCTGGGAGCCGCGGCTCTCCTGCCACTGCTGCCACTGGTGGGACGCAAGGCCGAGGCATCGGCCACCGCGCCCAAGAGCGCGCAGGACTACTACGACCGCGCAGCCAGACTGGCCGGCAACGATCCGGTCCTGCTGGCCCTCGTCGATGCGCTCGCCCCGGACTATGTGATGCCGCCTGTGGAGGCACCCGAGCCGCTGAGGATCTTCGACAACGTGGCGGTGGTGAGCACCGGCTTCGTATCGGCCACGGCGCTCCTCACGTCCCAGGGCGTCATTCTCATCGACGCGCTGGGGTCACCGGACGACGCCGAGAAGATCATTGTTCCTCAGCTGAGTTCCGTGGGAGTGGACCCATCGAAGATCAAGTATGTGGTGGCCGCCCACGGTCACTGGGATCATTTCGGCGGCGCCCAGTACTTCGCCGACCAGTACGGGGCCCGGGTCATGATGGGCCCAGCCGACTGGGACCTCATCGCCGCCGACCCCCCGGCCAACGCTCCCAACCGAGACCTGGAAATCTCCGACGGTCAGAGGCTGACCCTCGGCGACACGACGGTCGCGTTCCATCACACGCCCGGACACACGCCAGGTACCGTCTCGTCGATCTTCCCGGTGCGGTGGAAAGGGCGGCGGCACACCGCGATGTTGCTGGGTGGGACCAACCCGCCCGCCGCGACCGCGGACAAGCGGGCCCATCTCTCCTCTGTACTCGCCTTCGCCTCCCGGATGAGGCAGGCAGGTGTGGACGTTGAGCTGAACAACCACGGAACCTGCGACCACGGCCTGAAGCGCATGGAGGAACTGCGCAGCGGGTCTGCGGAACCCGGGAACCCGTTCACCATCGGCCAATCCAGGGCGCAGCGTTTCATGAACGTCATGGAGACCATGCTGCGCGGCCGTATCGCCTCCGACCAAGAGGCGCACACCGCCACCCCTCCAGTGGCCGCCTCACCCGTGCAATCGACCCGCACCTGCTGCTGACGGCCGGTCGGGAGACAGCATGAACCAACCGCGTCCAAGATCACGAACCTGCCCGGCACTCGCAGGCGCAGCCTCGGCCGCGGCGGCGCCTGCGACCGCCGTACTGGCCCAGCGATCCGCCGGGGCCGCCGACGACAAGATCATCGCGGACACCGCCACCGTCCTGGCCCGCGGCCTCGGCAGGCTCTGATGTCACGTTGGGGGACGAAGATCGTACGACTCGCCGCCGCGGGCGCGGTGGCGGGCGTGCTCGTGGCGGGGATCATGGTTCCGGCAGTGGGGGGCGCAGGCCTCGGGTTCATGTCGGCGGAGGACGCGGTCGACCTCAGGCCGGTCGAGCTGGTCGAGCCGCCGCCGGCCGAGGTCACGATCGTGCAGGACGCCAAGGGGAGCGAGATCGCGCGCTTCTACGAGGAGTACCGGGAGGTCGTCGCCTTCGACGAGATCGCCGAGACCATGAAGACGGCGATCGTCGCGATCGAGGACTACCGCTTCTACGAGCACGGAGCGATCGACATCGAGGGCACGATACGGGCGCTGGCCACGAACCTGCAGGCAGGCAAGGTGAGCCAGGGCGGGTCGAGCATCACCCAGCAGTACGTCAAGCAGGTGCTGCTCAACTCCGCCGACACCGGAGCGGAGCGCAACTCCGCTCTGGAGGCCAGCTATGCGCGCAAGCTGAACGAGCTGCGGTACGCCATGGGGGTCGAGAAGAAGTACGCCAAGGATCAGATCCTCGAGAAATATCTGAACATCGCCTACTTCGGTGCCGGTGCCTACGGCGTCGAGGCGGCGGCCAAGCGCTTCTTCGGCGTCAAGGCCGGCAGGCTCACGTTGCCGCAGGCTGCGACGCTGGCGGGCGCCGTACAGGACCCGAACGCCACCGACCCGAACCTCGGCACGAAGCACCGCGATCGGCTGCTGAACCGCCGTGACGTCGTGCTGAACCGGATGGCCGAGCTGGGCAAGATCACCCAACAGGAGGCGGCCGCGGCGAAGGCCACCAAGCTCGGCCACAAGGGCACGAAGATTCCCGGCGGCTGCGAGTCCAGTAAATATCCGTACTTCTGCCTGTACGTCCGGCACGAGATCCTGAGCAACCCCGACTTCGGCAAGACGGCCGAGGCGCGACTGGAGATGCTCAACCGCGGTGGCTTGACGATCAGGACCACGATCGACCCGGCCATGCAGGCGGCAGCGAATCGGGCGATCAGGAAGTATGTGCGCGCCTCCGACGGCCCCGTCGCCTCCGAGGCCCTGGTCCAGCCGGGCACCGGAGCGATCAGGGCCATGGCGGCGAGCAGGCGGTACGGCGTCAGCAAGGCCAGGAACGAGATGTCCTACAACCTCGTCGCGGACGCCGAGCACGGCGGCGGCGTCGGCTTCCAGGCGGGCTCCACGTTCAAGGTCTTCACCCTGATCAACGCGCTGAAGACGGGCATGAAGCTCGACGACGGCCTGAGCGCGGGTGCCGGGTACCGCGCGCCGGGCTACTCGACGTTCAAGAACTGCAAGGGCGAGAACATCGGTGACCCGACGCATACGGTCACCAACGACGAAGGCTCCCCGGGATGGAAGACGTTGCGGACCGGCACCTGGAGCTCGGTGAACACGTTCTTCATGGAGCTGGAGCAGCGGGTTGGGCTCTGCGGGACGGTCACCACGGCCAAGTCGCTGGGCATCCGCCGCTCGGACGGGCGCAAGCTGCAGGAGTTCGAGACGTTCACACTCGGTATCAACGAGATGGACCCGGTGACGGTGGCCAACGCGTACGCGGCGATCGCGGCGCGCGGCAAGTACTGCGCGCCGATGGCGATCACCCGGATCACCGACCGCGACGGCAGGGCCACCACGTACCGGCCGAAGTGCCGCCAGGTGCTCGACCCCGGCATCGCGGACGCCACGGCCGACGTGCTGTCCGGCGTCTTCACCAAGGGCACGATGCGAGGCGTCGGCGGCATCGGGCGCGACGCGGCGGGCAAGACCGGCACCACCGACGACTACGCGACCGCGTGGTTCGCCGGCTTCACCCCTGACCTGGCGGCGGCGGTCAGCATTGGGGACCCGCGCGGCTCCAGCGACCACAAGCTGATCGGGGTGACGATCGGCGGGCGATACTACGGGGCAGTGGCTGGGGCCACCCTTCCCGGGCCGATCTGGAACGACACGATGATCGGCGCGCTGAAGGGCGTCCCGCCGACGCCGTTCCCACCCATCGACTCGGCTCGGTTCGAGGGATGCTCCCAGGATTGCCGGTCCGCGCCGCAGTCCCACGGACGGCGACGGTGACGGCGATGACACCCAGGAGGGGGACGCGCTCCGCGAACTTCCAGTCGTCATGTGTCCTACCGTGGCCGGCCTGGGTCAGACGGCGCGGCCGGCCTTGAGCGCGGCCGCGGGGGGACCCGATGTCGCTGAGCTTTCCTGTTCGCGGGATGGTGTCGGTCTCAGCAGTACGACGACACGACCCCTCGGAATGTGAGGCGACGGGCCAACCTCACAGTTCGGTGCGATGTCTCGTCGAACTGCTGAGGGCAGATGCGACCAAGGGAGTCGTCGACACCATGACCACCCGATCCGAGCCAGGAGACGGCCGGCTCCCGCGACTCCGACGGCCCAGAGGGCCGGCATCGTCAGGGACTTCAAGCAGGCATGGGAAGCCAAGGACATCGACGCCCTCATCGGCCCTCGACCCCGACGCCACGGCGACCGGCGACGGCGGCGGCCTCGCCAGCGCCGAGCTCCGCCCGATCGAAGGCGCCGAGCAGATCGCGCGTTTCTTCGCCGATCGGGCCAGTGCGGTACCCAACGTGACGATCCTGGAGCGCACGGTCAACGGTCAGCCCGGTCTGGCGGCTCAGCAAGACGGCGCCACCGTGGTGGTGATGGCGTTCGACGTCGCAGGCGACAAGATCAAGCACATCTGGGCAATACTCAACCCCGACAAGCTCCGGCCTTGGACGACGAGCTGACACGCGCCTCCGCATCATCGGGTCCGCCGCCGGCCGTCGATGACTGCAGGCAACAGCAGGTCCGACACCGAGATCCGCATGATCGACGTCGGCGACGCCGATGCCATCGCCGCCACCGCGCTCGCGACGCTGACGCCCTCGCCCGGTGAGAGCGGTCTCGGCCGGCCGACTTCACACTGCGGACGGGCAGCGAGAGAGCGGAATCTGAATGAATGAGCCGAAGGGCTTTCACCGCCGGGACGGGGACCGGGCATCCCCCGCGCCGGGGGAGGCCAGCGGCACGGTGAGTTCGACGCAGGTCCCCTGACCCGCGGAGCTCTCGACGCGGGCCTCGCCGCCCACGTCGCGCATCCGCCGGCGGATGGAGATCTCCAGACCGACGCCGCCGTCTCGTACGGCGTCCGGATCGAAGCCACGGCCCTGGTCGACGACGGTGACGGTCAGCCGGTCATTCCCGGCGCGGGCGTGGAGGGTCGCCGTCGTGACTCCGGCGTGCTTGGCCACGTTCGTCAGCGCCTCACCCGCGGCGTCGACCACTGCCGCGGAGACCTCTGGCGAGAGCCGGGTTCGCCGGCCGTCCGTCTTCCGCAGGTGGGCGCCGTTGTACGTCACCCGCAGGCCGGTGCACGCCAGGCGCCGTACGAGCGCGTGCAGCTCCGCCTCCAGGTCTCCCGCGGCATCGGGCCGGACACCCTCTACGAGGGCGCGCAGCCGGGCCGCCTCCGCACCGACATGGGCGCGAAGCTCCGCGTCCGCCAGCCACGGCCCCTGCGCGATGGTCTCGAGGGTCTGCAGGGCGTGGTCGTGCAGGATCCGCGCGTGCTTCGAGCGTTCTCGCTCCTCCGCCAGCTCGGTGGCGCGCGCTATGGCCTCGGCCCGGCTGCCGTCGGCCGCGTGGCCGCTGCGGCGCAGCTGCCGCGTCACCGTCCAGGCCACGAGAGTGTTGGCGTGGTAGCTGAGGGCGTTGGGCAGCACGTTCCAGATCGGGTCCCGATGGAAGACGATCGCGGAGACCGCGTACGAGAGCGACAGGACGGCGGTGACCGTGACCATGGTGGTCACCCGCCGGAACGCGACGCCGATGCCGAAGGACGTGATGATGGTGAACGGGTACATGAAGTGCACCCAGGAGTGCCCGTACGAAGGCGTGATCATGGCCGCGCCGAGGGCGAGGCTCGATGCGCAGAACAGCACGTCCGCGAGGATCCAGCCGGGCGCCACCCGCCCTCGGGCGGTGCAGACCGCGATCAGGACGACGCTCTCGGCGGCGACGACGCCGACCATGACCAGGACCCGGCCGACATGCGGATAACGCGCCAGGTTCAGCGCCAGGGCGATCGCGATCTGGACCAGGCCACCGACGCGGAACCAGGCCAGGGCCTTGAGCAGGGCCCGTTCGGTCAGAGCGGCGGCCGTGACCGGCTCCGCGGGTGCGGTTCCGGCTTCGGCGATCACGGCAGCGGTGGCCGGTTCGGTCTGGCGAGCGCCGCGCGCGTCAGCTCCGCCTTGTTGCCCAGCCGCAGCTTGGCGCGCACCCGCTCGACATAGGTGTCGACGGTGGCCTTGCTGACCCCCATGCGGCTCGCCGCCTGGGCATGGGTGAATCCCTGGGCGATCAGCCCCAGGGTCTCCTCCTCCCGGGCCGACAGCTCACCGCCGGTCGCGCGGCCGGACCGCCGCCGGCTCGCGTGGGCCGCGCTCCGGGCGAGCTCGCTGTGCAGGATGTCGGCCAGCTGAGAGGACAGGGCGAAGCCCCCTGCCGCGACCGTCTCGACCGCGGAGACGAACATCTCGGGACTGGCGTGCTTGGTGACATAGCCGGTGGCGCCGGCCCGGACGGCGCCCACGACATCCTCCGGACGGCCGGAGGCGGACATCACGAGCACCCGGGACATCTCGCTGAAGTCGGAGATCGAGGCCATGCACGGCTCGTGCCCGTCCGAATAGAGTCCGTCCGAATAAAGATCGAGGACCACGACGTCCGGCGACCCGCCGGGAGCGGCGGCGCTCAGCCACTCGGCGAGCTCGGAGGGGGAGGCGGCCGACACCGAGAGTTCGATCCGCCCCGTCTCGAGAAGGATCTGTGCCATGCCCCGCCGAGCCACCGGATGATCGTCCATGATCGCGACGCGGATCACGCTGGCTCCTGTGCTGGGTCGTGACGGTGCGCACTGGCCCCGTCATCGTGCCCCACGGAGCACAGGAGATCAATGAAAGCCGGGCGGTGCCCCCGCAGGGCCCCGCCCGGCATCGCCGCCGGTGTCCGGCCGGACGGTGCGCGCCGTACGGCCGGTGCCGATGGTCAGCGGATCTGCGTGCCGGTCAGCACCAGCCGTTGACCGGGCCGGACAGGCCGGTCCAGAGGTAGGCGTCGCTCACCCAGGTGCCGTCGGTGAGCTTGTTCCAGAGACTCGTCGTACCCCACCTGCCGGTGTGGGTGGTGCCGTTGGCGGAGCAGGCGATGCTCACCGTGGCGCCGTCACCGACGGTGCCCACGAGGCCGTAGCCGGTGCCCGGCCCCGAGCGCTTGTTGACGCTCCCGCCGCCGTAGGCGTCCACCACGCCCTGGGTGAACCCGAGAGCGCCGTAGTTGTAGAGCAGACCACCGACGTTGACCTGCGCGCTGCCGTGCAGCGCGTAGCCCTGGTACGCGCCCGAACCCGGTATGATCACCCATTTGCCGTAGTTGTGCCCGTGCACCGGGACGTACGCGCTGTTCTGCCGCAGTGCGAAGTGCACGTGGGCGCCGGAGGAGGAGCCGCCGCACGAGACGTCGTTGCCGATGTTGCCGAGGAAGGCGCCCTCGCCCACGCCCAGGCCGTTCGCGGCGATGTTGTTGTACAGGTGGTAGTAGTCGGTCGAGTAGCCGCGGTCGTGGATCACCCGGATCCATCCCCTGCCGTTGCCGCACATCGTGTAGGCGGTGCCGCCGCGCGCGGCGAGCACGCGGCCGTCGCCGCCGGAAAGGTCGATGGCGCTGTACGGGGTGTCGGAGCCGCTCCAGCCGTGCGGGCCACCGGTCATGTACCAGGACTGGCCGACGGCGAACGGCAGGCGCATGCCGGTGCGGTAGTCACCGCCCGCGTACATCGGCGTGACGTCGCTCTTCTTGGGCGTGCCCATGTCCGCGAAGAGCTTCTTCTCCTGGCCGGCAACGATCGGTGCCCGCGTGGAGAGCTGCCGGAAGGCGCTCTCGCCCTCGAAGGTGATCTGCCAGCTGCCGGCCTTACGGTGGGCGAGGAACAGCCAACCCTCCGGAGCGGCGCCCTCCTTCTTCGGGGCGACCAGCACGGCCGAGCCGAAGGCCCAGCCCTTGGCCGACTTGCGCATTACGTTGACCTGAGTGTCGCGGGCGGTGGCCGTGCTGAATCCGGGGGTGGACGTCGCCCGGTTGAGCAGCTTCGCGGTGACCGCCTGGGTGAGGGTCGGGGCCTGCGCGGACGCCGGCTGAGCCGTCATGACCGGCGCCACCGTGAGCAGCAGACCGGTGCTGACGGCGAGGCCGAGCCGTGCCAATGAAACTCGACGCATGTGTCGCCCTTTCGTGCGGGGGCCGAAACGGGAGATCCGGGACCTGTGATCGGATCGAATGTCCCGCGCGGGCGCACGAGCGTCACGTCAGGTGAAGCCTGGATGCCGGGGGAGTAGGGCGAAGCCACCACGTTGTCCGGTGAACGCACCACACAATGTGGCGAGCATCACGACGCGTGCGTACGGTGTATGAGTCGTGAGTACGACCAACAACACGCCGCAGTGCAAGCCGCCACGGCTCTACTTGTTCGCCCGGATAGCCGATGGACTGAGCACCGCGGGGCTGAACACCCGCGGCCGGCTGGTGGTGGAGAAGCCGTTCGGCCACGACCTCATCTCCGCGCGGCGGCTCAATACGGAGCTGCACCTGTACTTCCCGGAGCGGTTGCTGCGTGTCGACCATTTCCTCGGCAAGGAGCCGGTCCAGAACCTCGTGATGTTCCGCTTCGCCAACAGCCTGCTGGAGCCCATCTGGAACCGCGACCATGTCGCTGCCGTAGAGATCACGTTGGCCGAGTCGTTCGACGTCGCCGACCGGGGGGCGGTGCGGCGGAAAACATGATGCGAGCAAGCTCCGATCTCGCCAATCATGGGGCATGGGCTGGACTGTCACAACGAACCTTGAGGAGTACCTCGCGGAAGCGGGCGAGTTCCTGCGCGCGGATCCCGCCGAGAACACCGTGCCGCTCAGTGTGATCGAGACCCTCCGGGCGCAAGGAACCGATGTCTACGGCGACGCCACTGCCCGCTTTGGCTGGTGGCAATCCGAAGCGGGCGTTGTCGGCGGAGTCTTCCTGCACACCCGCCCCTACCCGCTACTTCTAAGCGCCATGCCCGAGTCCGCGGCGCAAGAACTCGCCGAGTTCCTTGCCCACCAGCAGATACCCCTGCTCGGGGTCAATGCCGACCAGACCGCGGCTCAGGCATTCGCGACCACATGGAAAGACCACACAGGCGCAGCCAGCCACGTGGGGATGCATCAGCGTCTGTACCGGCTGGAACGCCTCAGCCAGCCCAAACCCCTCCCACAAGGGACATCCCGTATCGCCATGGCTCACGACCGTGACCTTGTGCTGGCCTGGCACGAGGCATTCCACCACGAGTCCCTCGGACCCGAGAGCGTGAACACCACGGTGATCGAAGACAAGCTCAACTACGGCGGCATCACACTGTGGGAAGTCGAAGGGGTACCAGTGTCCATGGCCGGTCGGACCCGCGTGGTGGCCGGCATGGCCCGCGTCGCCCCCGTCTACACCCCACCCGGACACCGCCGCCAAGGCTTCGGTGCCGCCATCACCGCAACCCTCACCCAAACAGCCTTGGACGCCGGTGCCCGCGAGGTCGTGCTCTTCACCGACCTCGCCAACCCGACCAGCAACAACATCTACCAACGCCTCGGATACAGGGCGCTAAGCGACCGGCTCATGCTCATCTTCTCACCGCGAAACAACCCTTGATCGCTGCACCGCCTGCTGCCAGATGATCCACGGGACACTGCCTAGTCGACCAGCGCGCCGCAGCTGATGTTGGCGGTGGCCGCGGTCATGGAACGAGCTCGGTCGGAGGCCAGGAAGGCCGCCACGTTGCCCACGTCCTCGAACGACGCGGCCCGCCCGAGCATCGTTTGCTTCTCGATCCCCTCGACGATCGCCTCGCGACCTTCGAAGCCCTCGGGGAGAGACTCGGGCACGCCACCCGTTCGCATCGTCAGCACACGCACGCCGTGCGGTCCCAGCTCGGCGGCCAGCTGCCGCCGCATGCATTCGACCGCGTGGAACGCGACCTGGCTACCTCCAATGTAATAATCGCGCATCGGGTCGCCTTCGCCGCCGAATGCCAAGATCACACCTGATCCCTGCCTGATCATGTGGCGGGCGGCCGCCCGCGAGGTCAGGAACATCGTCCGCACGGCGGTCACGACCGGCCGGATGAAGTCCTCCGGCGCCATCTCGGCCAGCGGGGTGCCGTGCACGTCGCCGTGCGCTATCAGATTGAAGGACACGTCGATGCCGCCTGCCGTGGCCGCCACGGCGTCGGCATGCTCATCGACCGCCCGCTCGTCCAACGCATCGACTTCGGCGGTCTGGACGAGCCCACCGGCAGACCGGATCTCCTCGGCGACCACCTCGAGTCTCGTCCGGGTGCGACCGGCCAGGAAGACCGTCGCCCCCTCGCGGGCGAAGGCCCGGGCGACCGCGCCGCCGATCGACCCGCCCGCGCCGTAGATCACTGCGTTCTTGCTCTCGAGCAACATTTCATTCCTCCTGATTCGGTGGGGTTTTCCCGCGTGGGTGTTGTCAGCCGTTGATGGTGGTGGTGTCGGGGAGGTCGTAGCTGAGCCAGATGGGGCGCCAGTGCGGGAGATCGTGGAAGCGGCGTAGTTCGGCGAGGCCGGCGAGGATGCCGCTCCAGGCGGCGTAGGGGGGTTCCTGCGTGTCGAATCCGCTCTGGATCAGGGTGAGCCGGGTGGCGCCGTCGGTGCCGTCGAGTTCCCAGGTGGTGACGCCGGGGCCGCCCCAGTCCACCGACAGCCGGCGGCCGGGTTCCAGGTCCAGGATCTTCGCCGGGTGGGGGTGGGCGTCCACTCCGCCCATGGCGTAGCGCCCGCCGACGTGCGGCTCGATGTCGATGCGGCAGCCGAACCACCGGCTGGTCTTGTCGGAGTCGATCAGCGAGTCGAACACCTCCTCGGGTGAGGTGTCGATGAGGACCTGCGCGTTCATCTGCTGGGAGGTGAAGTCGCACCTGGGGGTGGGCTCGCGGCCTTCGAGGTAGTCGACCAGGTTCGCCAGCGCCAGGGCCCAGAAGGTGTTCAACACGCCCCGGATGCCGGCGCCGGTGAAGGCATCGGAGAACTCGAAGTGGGTCTGCGACAGTGTGATGATCGTCGAGTCGCCGTCGGCGCTGTCGTCTTCGGTGTCGGCGGCCAGGCCGATCTCGACGGTGGTGTCCTCGCCGTCCAGCAGCCAGGAGAAGCGCAGCGTGTGGTCGTCGACGTGCAGCAGCCGCTGGTGGGGTGCCTCGCCCTCCGGGGTGTGGCGGCCCCAGAACTCGAACCGGTGCGGCAGGTCGACCTCGGCGTGTTCGGCCAGCCAGATCCGCAGTGCAGTGGCGTCGGTCAGGGCGTGATGGACGTCACTGATCGGCGCTGCCACGCGGGCGCGGCGGATCATCGGCTCACTCACGGTCTTCTCCTTTGGGGTAGCAGGCGACGGCGAGTTTGAAGGCATCGCCCTCAGCGCCGCCGTACCGGGTGAACAGGTCGGCCAGCGTGGTCTGCAGGTCGGCCAGGAACTCCTGGCGGCGTTCCGGCGGTACCCGGATCTCGCCGGACACCCCGACCGAGGGCAGTTCGGGCGCGGTCCGATCGAGCGCGGCGATGTCAGATTGGACCTCCTCCACGAGATCCAGCAGGTAGCCCAGACCCAACTCGTCCTGCGCCTTGCGCAGACCGATCCGTCCGACCAGACGGGGCGAGAGCCAGTAGGAGCGGGCGGTGGCCTGGTAGATGCCCTCGTGGATGCCGCGGACTTTGCGTTCGGACACCTGAGTCACCAAACCGGCCGCGACCAGGCGTTTGACGTGGTAATAGACCCGCTGCGCGCTCTGGTCGAGGCGGGCGGCGACCTCGGTGCAGGTACGCGGCTCGGCGAGCTGCCGCAGCACCTCAATGCGCTGGGGCTTGAGCAGGGTCTCCGCCTGCTCGATCTGTTCCAGGTACAGGACGTCCTTCATCGTGAAAATGAGTTTGTATATAAAATTTAGTTTTGTCAATAGGTAGTCGGCGGATTCGCGGCCGTGACCACGACGGTCGACCCGTACGTTCCGCTGGGTGGTCGAGCCCCGTCTCGAATGGGCATTCCGACGCTGAACCTGCGGGAACACACCCGGCTGTGCCAGACCTGTGCGCTTCAGTGCAGACTGTGAGGTGCTGTCGTCCACGTCACGGGATCACTGGTGAGAATCGTTGCCGGCGCTACGGGCGCCGTCATGGCGTTGACCGTCGCGCTCACCGGGTGTGAGCACGCCCCCTCCTCGGGTGCTGCCCAGAAGTCCTCTGCGGTGAACGCGGCAACCACATCCGTGCCGGGAGGCGTGCGACCATCGGGGGCCCCGCTGGCGGGGAAGGTGATCGTGCTCGACCCTGGCCACAACGGCGGGAACGCCGAACACCCGGAGATCATCAACAAGCCCGTCGACGTGATCACCGGGCGCAAGCCCTGCAACACCACGGGCACCGCGACCGACGACGGCTATCCCGAGCACGCGTTCACCTGGGACGTCGCCGTAAGACTTGAGATGATCCTGCGCGGCAAAGGCGCCACTGTGGTGCTCACCCGTCCGAACGACACCGGTGTGGGCCCCTGCATCGACAAGCGCGCCGAGATCGCTAACAAGGCCAAGGCCGACGCGGCGCTGTCGATCCACGCCGACGGTGCGAAGGCCAGCGGGCACGGGTTTCACATCATTGAGCCGGCGCTCATCAAAGGCCACACCAACAAGATCGTCTCCCCGTCGAAGAAGCTCGGTATGGACATGCGGGACGCGTTCATCCAGTACACGGGGATCCCGTACTCCAATTACATCGGGAAGAACGGCATCAGCGTCCGCAATGACCTAGGTGGCCTCAACCTGGCCAAGGTGCCTTCGGTGTTCGTCGAGTGCGGCAACATGCAGAACCCCGGTGACGCCGCGAAGCTGAAGGACCCGAAGTTTCGCCAGCGAATCGCCAAGGCGCTCGCCAACGGCTTCCTGAAATACCTCTCCTCGTGACCAATGCGTGGAAGCGATCTACCCCGGTCCCTCAGGTAGGCGTCGGAACCACGGCCCGACGCGGGGGTGAGCTGGGAGACCTTCTGCCCGGCGCCGAAGCAACATCCACGATTTCACGACTTGCAGCTGCCGGGATCGGCAAAGATCGGCGTCGACCGGGGCGTTCGGAGTACCCTTCCGAAGGGCATTTCCTCATCGATGCAAGGCACGGGAGCGCGCAGTGAGCTACGACGGTGAACCGTCGGTCGGAGACATTCCCATGGACGTGCCGACGTCGGCTCGCGCCTACGGTTGGCTGCTGGGCGGCAAGGACAACTACGAGGCCGACCGGCAGTTCATCAGGGGGCAGCTGAAGTCCTTCCCCGCCGGGTTGGACATCACCCGGCAGAACCGCCTGTTCCTTTATCGCGCCGTCCGCTACCTCGCCGAAACCGGGATCCGGCAGTTCATCGACATGGGCTGCGGCCTGCCGACCGACAACAACGTGCACCAAGTCGCCGAGCAGTTCGCCCCGGACGCCCGCGTCGTCTACGTGGACATCGATCCGATCGTGCTGGTGCACGGCCGGGCTCTGCTGGCCAACAAACCCTCCACCACGGTCATCACCGCCGATATCCGCGACCAGGATTCGATCCTGGACCACCAGGACGTCAAACGGCTCATCGACTTCGACGAGCCGGTCGCGGTGCTGTTCTTGTCCGTCGGCCACCATCTCCCCGACTCCGACGACCCGCACCGGGTCCTGCACACCGTCATGGACCGGGCCACGCCCGGCAGCTTCCTGACCTTCTCGCAGGTGGTGTGCGACGACCCGGCCAAGGGTGCGCTGATGACCGAACAGGTCACCAGCGCCGGGATCCCGTGGCAGACCCGTACCCCTGCCGAGGTCGACGCGCTGTTCACCGGCCTGGAGCCGGTCGAGCCCGGCCTGTGCAACCTGGTGGGCTGGCGCCCGATGGACCTGCAGCCACCCCTGGCCCCGGTCCCCGCCGAACTGACCCAGTACGAGGGCGCTTCCCAACGGGACCGCAGCATCTACGAGTACGGCGGAATCCTACGCAAGCCCTGACGACCCGGCCGAGCGCCCCGAGAATGGCCACGTACTTCGCGTTGGGTCTCTGGATGAAGACGACCGCTCGACGGAGTGTCGGCTAACGACCGTTGATCGACGCCTCTCGATCGTGCGGTGTCAGCCGGCCGGGGCCGGGGCCCGTGGGGGTTTTGTCGGTGGGGCTATCGCGACCGGAAACTTCGCCCAGCCGCTTTGCCGCCGGGCGGGCACAGAAGCCGCCAGAGATGGTAGCGAGGGCTGGCGCAGCGGCCCGCGGTTCTTGCCGGCTGTGGCTTTCCGACTCGCGCGAGCGACGAGTATGACGAGTGGTTCGCGACCATCAACGCCTGGGCGCCCGCCTTAGCCGCAGCGATGCGTGAGCAGGCCAGCACCTGACTGTTGTGGTGAGAAGAACGGGCCGGTCAGCGGGGTCGGACCCACCACCAGACCTCACTCTGGGGCATCATGGCTTCTTGGCGACACCGCAGAAGGCCTCCACCTCGTCCGGCTGCCCCCAAGGGGTGGTCTCCGGCCGCCAGCGCGATACCGACACCACACCCGGCTCAAGCAGTTCCAAGCCGTCGAAGAACTCAGCGATTTGCTCGGGGGCGCGCAGCCGGTAGGGGTCGCCTGCCTCGGCGCGGGTCTTCTCCGCTTGAGCGGCGGCCTCGGGGGCCACGACGTTGGTGCCGTCTTCCAGAACCAGGTAGCTGCCCGATGGTAGTGCCGCCATCAGGTGGTCGCGGATCGCTCTCGCCTGCCCGTCGTCCCACACGTTGCCTAGGATGCCCAGCATCATCAAGGCAATCGGCTGAGTGAAGTCCAGGGTGCGGGCCGCCTGGGTCAGGATGCTGTCAGGGTCGCGTACATCGGCGTCGATGTAGTCACAGTCGCCCTGCGGGGTGCTGGTGAGCAGAGCGCGGGCGTGCAACAGCACCAGTGGGTCGTTGTCGACGTAGACGATCTTGGATTCGGGGGCGACGCGCTGGGCGACCTCATGGGTGTTGTCGACGGTAGGTAGCCCGGTCCCGATGTCCAGGAACTGCCGGATCCCCGCCTCACCAGCCAGGAACCGCACCGCCCGCCCCAAGAAAGCGCGGGAGTGCCGAGCGACGTCTACGATTCCCGGATAGACCTCCCGGACCTGATCACCGACCTGCCGGTCGACGGGGTGGTTGTCCTTGCCGCCAAGCCAGTAGTTCCACACCCTTGCTGAATGCGGGGTGGTGGTGTCGATCGCGGGCTTTGGCCTGTCAGATGCGGGCGTCTGGTCAGTCATAGGAGCCACTCTTTGGTCGGAGGGTCGGGGCGTTGGCCGGCCTTTGATCATTCCAGCCTCAGTCGGTGCGTCACGCGGGAATGGCGATCTTTGCCAGGGGGTCCACCGGTCGAGTCCGGAGTCGTTCTGCGTCGTTCGGAATTGTCGCCGCCGGGCAGGAGAAGGCACAGCCGGCCGTCCGGACCGGCAGGAGACCAAGCCCGCGCGCGGTGGATGACGCCGAGCGGTGGGCGGACGAACACGCCGCGCGGGCCGTCGAGGGAGGACGTCGAAACGCCGCCAGATCCGCCCGATCGTGGACTTCGGCAACCCGGTCCGCTCGGCCATCGACCTACGCGACCAGCGTCGCCTCGCCCGGCGTCTTCTCCAGCGTGAACGCCACCACCTCCTCGACCTGATCGAGCAGGATCGATGGTGGCCGACCCGGCCGCGGCTCATCGGCCAGACCCGCCAACCCATGCTCCCTGTTGGTCGTAACCCATCCGCAGGGGTGGTCGCGATTGTTGTCAACCGACGTTGCGGTGCCATATCAACCCGAGGACCCCGGCCCCCAGCAGGATGAACCCGGTGAGGACCGTCATGATCCCGCCACCCAGAGCACCGTTGGTGAGATTCCAGATCGCCTCGGGGACGGCGATGGCGATTCCGGCGACCCCCGCGACGATCAGCACCCACGTGTTCTCCCACATGTAGAGCGCCAGGCATCCCACCGCGATGACCAATGTCAGGAGGTATGGCCACGCGCCGTGGTCTGTCAGTAGCACGGGCCACTGAGCTCCGATCAGAGCCAGCACCGATCCGATCCCAAGGCCCAGCGCTCGGTGCCGCAACACGCCCGCCGCCGCAAGCGCCGCGAAGACGGTACCGAGAGCGATCACGGCGAACGCCTCGAGCAATCTCGATCGGAGGTCGATCAGGTCGAGCAGCATGATCGTCGCGGTCATGCTGAGCACGCCGATGGCCAGCAGCCCCACCGATCCCGGGAAGCGGACGTACCCGGCGACCGCAACGACGAGGCCCACCACACTGCCGATCAGCGCCTCATTTTCGTGTGCGAGTTGGGCGGCACCGAGGGCCGCCGTGCCCGCGCCGAGCGTCCACAGCACACCAGCGACCCGCCGGCGCGCCGCCGAGCCGGTTCGCTGCACCACGAGAGCGACGCCCAGCAGAAGTACCGTGATCAGCCCGAGCAGGCCGAACCGCACTCCCCTGGACAGGTCCTGCCAGGCCGGTCCTAACATGGCCATGGCGCCGGCCAGCACCAGCGCACCGCCCGCGTACGAGATGATCTCGGTCCAGCGGGCACCTCGTTGCGGTATCGGTGCGGCCAATGCATCCCGTACCGCTTGTGTGATCGGCTCGACCTGCGCCGGTGCCACGACCCGCTCCGTCACCAGCCGCTCCAGGGCATCCCGAATGCGGTCTTCGTGTTGATTCATGCAGCGATCATGTTGCCCAGGTGATGCCACCGCCTGAGTACAGATACTCAAGTCCCCCTTGATGTGTACCTGCGTGGCGGGCTCGATCGGCTAGCGCACGGCTCGAGCAGGCTCGACTGGCGGGCCAGTTGCACTAGAGCGGGGCCGGTCGGTCTCCATGGAATGGGGTCGTGGGTGCGGCGTTCGGGCATGCCGGGCATCATCGGCAGTACCGAAACGGCAACCTCGGCCTCGGCAGGTGAAGCTGCGGAGCTTCCGGTAGGTACGGAGTCGACCAAGTCACCCTTACGCCATGGTCTGGAGCACCGCCCTCAGCACGACCTCCGACTCCTCGTCGTACACGCCGGTCACGGTGATGTTCGCCTTCTGCTGCAGCCGCTTGACGCCCGCTTCGGTCAGCGGGCCGAAGTTCCCGTCCACGTTCAGTTGCGGAGTGAGCCCGGCCATGGCCAGGTCGTAACCGGTGCCCGAGTGGCGGTAGCCGCGGCCGGTTCCCCAGGACAGCACCTGGAACCTGACGTGCACGCTGTTGGAGCGCGCTCCGGTGAGGTCGGCCATCATCTCTTCCGACAGGTCGAGGATCGCTGGGATGTCGTGCTGATGACGTCGGTGTTGCCCCAGTCGAAGAAGACGACGTCGCCCGGCCGGGCCCGGTCCACGTTCACCGCCGTGCCGGGGTGCCAGCGCCCGAGGTTCTGAAAGTCTTGCGCGTGCCACACGGTGTAGGCGCGGTCCCCCGCAGGACACACCGCCTTGTGGTTCCCGGACCTGTACGCGCAGTAGGTCACGAACGCGTCACACCAGGGGAAGTTCCCCGCGTAATCGTTGCCGTTGCGTTCCCGATACCACGCCTGGATGAAGTTGGGCTCGCCGAGCCCTACGTGCTTGCGCACTTCGATGAGCATACTTTCAACGGTCATGGCCTGGCCCTTCTCCACGGTAGACACCGTCGGGATCCGGCTCGCCGTTACCGGTCGCGGAGCGCCTGTTCTTCGTCGGGCTCGGTCGCCGCGTTCGGTGTCCGATCGACGTTATCGGCGACCAGTCGGGCTTCCTCGATGCCCGGTTCTTGTGGTTGGGCCATGGGATCCTCCTCGGTTCATGACGAGCGCGCCGCTGTCACGGCACCGTCGTGTCCGCCACGTGAGACCACGGCATGAACGCGTTGGGCACACCGGCGAGCGCGGGCCGCAGGTTCGGGTAGTGGCGCAGCAGCACCGACGTCATGGTGTTGTCGGCCACCCAGGCCAGGCCCTCCCGCGTGTAGACCTCCGGCCGGTAGAACTCGGAGAGGAACCGGTCGGCGTTCAACCGGCGGGTGGCCATCAGCAGGAAGATGCGGAAGGCCGTGTCGCTGAAGGCGAAGCCCTGTGGCCGCCTCTCGGCGTACATGCCGATCATGAGGTCTACTTGCTCGATGTCGCCCTGATAGATCTCCTCGATCTCCCTGGCCGTCGCCGGGTCACCGGTGAGCTGGAGGAAGGTCTTGGCCGGCGCGAGCCGCAGCAGCCGTCGGAACTCGTTGTAGCGCGGCACGCCCAGCTCCCTCGTACGCAGGATGTCGGTGGCGGCGAGGTCCTGCAGGTGGCCGTCAGGCCGGTGGAACTCCTGCAGGAACCGTGGGAAGTTGTGCAGGGTGACCAGCCCGGGATGCATCGTGCCGAAGGAGTACAACAGGTTCTCGATCCCGTGCCGTTGTACGGCGTCCGCCGCATGTGGGCCCGCCAGGTCGCGCAGGGTGATGGTGGCCAGCTCGTGGTCGTCGGCGAGTGAGCGGATCCGGAAGTCGTCGGGCACCAGCGGGTGCATGCGGTAGACCGCGACGAACTCCTCGGTGAGCGCGAACGGGACGCCGTCGAGCCGGGTTCGTGACCCGGGGATCCCGCTGATGAGGTCGCCGCGTCCGATCCGGCCGAGCATGCGGTGCACCCGCTCGCCGGCCAGGCCCCACCAGTTGGCGCGCAGGCCCACCTTGGTCGTGGGGTGGCTGATGACCGCGGGTGTCCACTCCACGGTGTGGATCTTGGCGATCAGCGCCGCGTTGATCAGCCGGGCCCGCTGGAACAGCTCCGCGTCGCCCCAGGTCGGGTGCTCGGCGCGGAGCCGGTCGCAGATCGCGTTGTGCTCGTGGGTGAACAGCGTGTGCATCATCAGCAACCCGGCCCAGAAGCCGGGCACCTGGGTGGGATCGATGGCCGGGTCGTCGGGCAGCCACTGCAGCCCCTCTGGGGTGACGCGCAGCTTGCCGTCCTGCCCCGTACGGAGCTGCCTTTGCACCTCGGGTCCCGATCCGTAGATCTGCGAGGCGTCCCACCAGTGGGTCTCAGTGCTCGCCCAGGTCGGTGGCCTGGCGCCGGGCGGCATGGTCGGGTCCGGCCGGCTGCGCAGCACTGTCATGGGCGGCGCCGGCCACGGGTCGTCGGCGGCCAGCGGGATCTGCCACGGTTCGTCCTTGGGGCTGGGGCCGTGGCTGAACCAGTCTCGGATCATGAACTGCAGCCAGGGGCTGACCAGGGCGTTGACCGACGTGGCCGGGATCAGCTCGGTGCGGGTCAGCAGCCGGCGGCTGATCTCGCGGGGATTCGGTGACAGGATCTGAGGTGGTGTTTCCGGGAACGTCGCCTCGATCGGAATGTTGCGTCCGAATCGCGCCCCGGCCATGCCCATCCGGGGGTCGGCCGGGTCGTTGTGCGTGCCGTCCGCGGTCCTGGCCGTGCGGTCCTCTGGCGTGTACGGGCGTAACGGCGGGCGGTTGGTGGCGGGCTGGACCTCGGTGTCGAAGAGGTTCTGCCGGCGCATGGTGTCGCGGAGCCCGAGCAGCACGAGTAAGCCGAGCGGTGTGGGCAGTCGATGCCAGCCGATCGTACGGTCCAGACACGCCGCCGTGCCCTGGTAGAGGCGCGCGAACACCGATCGCGCGCGTGCTCGCCGTACCTCCGGTCGAGCCCGCTCGCGGACGGGTACGGGCCGTACCGCTGTGTGCCCCTTGGCCTTGACCATGCTGATCACCTCTCCGTACGTGGGAAAACGCGGCGTCCTAACGCCGTGCCCTTGTGCGGTGGCCACCCGATGCGCCGCGCGTCCGGGGCAGCCGGGCCAGGTAACGCAGGGCTCGGATGCCCGGCAGGAAGAAGTAGGCGCCGCCCCGGACGCGGACGAAGGCCGGCAGGCCCAGATGGCGCTCGCGCGCCGGCCGGGCCTGAACGGTGAAGGTCGTGCCGCCCGGGCCACGCGGCCCCACAAGGGGGTCCGTGGCGTCGGACAGCCCGTTGAACGCCGGATCGTTCACCCAGGTGTGCTGGACGAACTCGTACTGCCTGGCGAGATTGCCGCTGAGGCAGAGGAAGTACAGCCCGGTGGCGCCGTCGGTGTCGTAGGGGCGGCCGCGGCGCAGCAGGCGGTGCCGGTCGTTGATCTCCAGGGACTTCGCGGTGCCGGGGTCCGGGTCGAGCGAGTCCCGCGGGTTGGCCCGGCGGATGTGCGCGCCGATCGGGCAGGCCAGACCGTACGGATCGGCGCGGTGGTAGCCGAACTCATTATCATCGCGGAGCCGGGGGTCGTCGTCTGGGGTCTTGACCAGCGGGGCGCCGCTCGGCCAGCGGCCGATCAGCCTGGCAGCCAGTAGGTCCGGGCCCGCCGGCCCGGCGGCGTCCTTGACGTACCTGTGGAAGGCGGCGACATCCTGTTCGAGCTGGCGGAGCACCAAGTAGCTGCCGCCTCGGCCCAGGTCGGCCAGGCCGTCGCGGCGGTGGTCCCGGGGGAGCAGCCGGTCGGGGTCGGCCGAGGAAGGTAGCAGTGGCCGGTCGGTGAGCAGGCCGTAGGCGTTCGGATAGCCGAGGACGAACTCGCCCGCAGGGACGGTCCGTGCGGCCGCGGCGGCCTTCGACAGGCC
This sequence comes from Actinomadura alba, assembly GCF_014323705.1. GTDB lineage: Bacteria > Actinomycetota > Actinomycetes > Streptosporangiales > Streptosporangiaceae > Actinomadura_C > Actinomadura_C alba. Next base: position 118,144 of record NZ_JABVEC010000012.1, on the reverse strand, counting down.
CTCGATCACCGGCTGGGAGATGCCGTCGCGGAAGCCGAACGGCTCGGTGTCGGTGAACGGGAGTGTGCGCAGCTCCGCGAGCACGGTCAGGCCGCCGGCCCGCAGGGCTTGGCACAGCAGGTCCTGTTGGGCGTTCAGCAGGGTGGCGTCGCGAGCATAGAGCAGCACCATGCCGTCACACCGGGGGGACGCGGGTCCGCCCCACAGCCATGACCGCGGGTCGGTATCCCCGGTGTCGCCCAGGAATCGGCTGCGATGCGGCGCGGTCATGCCCTCGGTGAACTCGGCCGCGAAGCCCTCCATGATCGGCGCGGGTAATCCCAGCCTGCGCAGCCCGGAGGCGGTCAGGGCCAGGTGGAGGGCGACATCGCCGGTGAACGGGCCGGCGTTCGGGATCCGTGGGATCAGCCCTTCGAGCGTGTCACCGGCCGCGGGGTCCTCGACACCGAAGAGGGTGAAGCACCCGGCGGGCAGCGTGCGGTAACCGCGGGCCACCAGCCCCTGGACGTCCTCCAGTTCCAGTTCCGGCTGCATGCTCGTCACCTCCTCGCGATCGCGACCTCACAGCATCCGCAGCCAGCGTTCGGCCTCGGCCGGGCTCATCTCACCGTTCAGGCCGGCCCGGATGAGCGCGTTCCGCTCGATGTTGCGTGCGGTGAGCGATTCGTAGGCCGAGTACCACGCCGCAGTGGGTATCTGGTGGCGCCGCAGGTAGTACTTGAAGGCTTGCTCGTCCCGCGCACCGCCGAACAGCAGCCAGCGGGTCCGCGGATATCCGACGCCGTTGCCGAACACGGCGTTGAGGCCCCAGGCGACCTTGTCGATGAAGTCGTCCATGTAGCTTTCGAGACTGCCGTCGTAGTCGCTGGCGAACAGCACCCGCCGCCGGTCGTCCATGGACACCCAGCGGGCGAAGTGAATGGTCTTCACTCCGGCCAGATCGGCGTGGCCGTAGTGATGGCGCACGGCGTAGTCGATGGCGCTCAGCACCAGGCGGATGGTCAGCCCCCGTAGCGGCCCCGGCTTGACGAGGCCGACGGCGGTGAACGGGTTCTGTGCGGCCAGGTCCTCGAGCTCGGCCAGTTCCTGGAGTTGCTCGGGTGCCGGGCGTTCGGTGTCGGGCTCGTCTCGCAGCTCGTGCAGGCGCAGCAGCACCGCCCAGACCGGTGCCGCGACGATCAGGGCCGGGAGGGCGGGCAGAAGCAGCGCCGGCACGCCGAAGCGGTGCAGCGCCTCTTTCGCCCGCCACGACAAGGCCGGCCGGGGCGGCGGGTGCAGCGCCCATGCGAGCTCGGGCGTGTCGTTGACGTAGGCCCGGATCTCCTGCCGAATCTGGAGCGGGGTGCGGTCGGACAGGTCCTCGTGCTGCCCGTCCAGGAACTCCTCGATGGCCGCCCGCAGCGTGGCCTCGGCACGGATCTGCGCCTGACCACGGCCGATCGTGTTGACGTAGAAGGCGTCAGCGGGCATCGAGTGCGCCCGCAGCCAGCGTAAGCGCGTCGTACGGGACGCTCCGGTTCCGGGATAGCCGGTGCAGTAGCCGAAGACCTCGTCGACGCCTTCGCCCGCGACGTCCAGAAGGTTGGCCAGGTGACGTCCCAGCGGAGCGTCCACCTCTCCCAGGTAGACGAGCCCGGCCGGGATCACCGCACCGGTCAGGTCCTGCTGTTCGGGCAGGACGAAGAACCGCGCGAAGTGGACGCCGGGTAACCGGTCGAACCGGAACGGCGCACCGGCCATGCCCGCCCGGCCCACCTCTACCAGTCGTTTGCGCAGTTCGTCGGCTCGCCCCTCATCGATAGGGGCGCGAATCGTCACGGCGATCTGATGCGGCATGTCGTCACACCCGCCCGGCAGAACCCGTACCGAAGCGCAGGGAGAAGGCGGCCATGACACGCCGGCCGCGAAAGAAGATCACGCCCAGGTAGAGGTTCGGGGCGACCAGCCTGATCTCGTCTTGCAGCCCGCCCACCGGGCCGGGGGTGTGCGAGTAGTCCACGACGACGCACTCCTTCCCGTCGACCAAGCTGGGTCCATGCCGGACCTCGGCCGGAAACCTGCGAAGGCCGAACGGAGTCACCTTGTTGAGCAGCCGCCCGTGGTCCCGGTCGAAGACCTTGCCCTGCCAGACGAGCAGGTGCACCACCCGTGCGATGGCCCGTCCGAGCACCGTGCCGGAGAAGAGCAGCGCGGTCCCCTGGGCCTCCCCGTCCGGGATCGGCCCGGCGGGGCTCGCCCGGAAGATTCGGTCGAGCCCGGCATTGGGTATGGAGAGTATGTCGGTCGATGCAGGCAGGACGTACATGATCCGTCCTCGATCCCTACGTAGGGCCTCTTATGGCTTCTCCAACGAACGCTTCTCGACGTTGGGTAAAACCCGCAACCTAGAATGACAATATGTACATATAACCGCTTAAAGAGTTATTTGTTCTGCGCCTGCTCTGCTAGGGGATGAGTGCGATGGCTCTCAATTCCGATCAAGCCCGCATTGCCCTCGGTGTCATCCGACTGTTCAACGGCACGATGGCCATGGTGGCGCCGGAGTTCATGCTGCGCCGGCTAGGCGCCAATCCGGTCGCCAATGGGGTGGCGATCTACCCGTTTAGGATGTTCGGCGTCCGGACCGTCGTGCTGGCCCTGGACCTGTTGTGGCCGCCGACGCTCGGCGGGGAGGCGCGCAGGCGGGCCCAGTACGCCGGAATCGCGATCCACGCGACCGACGCGGTGTCTGCCGCCTCGGCCGGCCTGCGGCACCAGTTGCCCCGCCGGGTCGCCGCCGTCGCGACCGCCATCTCCGTCACCAACACCGCACTGGCCATCACCATCGCCCGTGCCGACTGCACGTGCCGATGATGGTCGTGCACCTGAATGGGCATCTGTGCCGGGGGATAGATCATGATGGCGAAGCTGCCGATCGTCTACGTACGAGGGTTCGCGGGTTCGGGCATCGAACAGGCCGTAGCGGATCCCCTCTACGGGTTCAACGAGGGCTCCGTCCACGTTCGAGTGGGCGCGGGAGGGGATCCGATCTTCTATCAGTTCGAGGGCCCGCTGCTCCGGTTACACCAGGACGGGGGCTACGAGACCTTCGTCCACGGCGATCAGATGGCCTACCTGAGACGCGAGCCGAAGGTCGACCCGGCCAGCATCTGGATCCACCGGTTCTACGACGTCTCCGCGAGCTCGCTGAGCAAGGACCCCAAGGAGTTCCGCCTGGAGAAGGCGGCGGAGGATCTGCTCGATCTCATCGAGTTGCTCCAGGCCAAGACCCGGGCACCGCGGGTGCACCTCGTGGCCCACTCGATGGGGGGCCTCATCTGCCGGTGCCTCATCCAGAAGATCATCCCGGATCGGCGGCCGGGGCGGAAGGCTACCGAGTTCGTCGACAGGCTCTTCACCTACGGCACGCCCCACAGAGGCATCGCCTTCGATCTCGGCTCGCACATCCTGGGATGGCTGCGTGACGCCGGCGTAGAGGGCGCGGACGTCTTCGGAGCCGACCGGATGTACGAGTACCTGACCCCGGCCCAGCGGCTGCGGACCGACGGGGAGTGCCCCGAGGGCTGGGATCCGGCGCGGATGACCGACGCGGAGTTCCCGCTTGACCGGATCTGCTGTCTGGTGGGGACCGACCCGGAGGACTACCCCACGGCGCACGGTCTTTCGGCTCTGGCCGTCGGCCCCAGGAGCGACGGGCTCGTTCAGATCGAGAACGCCTACGTGCCGGGGGCGCATCGCATCGTCGTCCACCGCAGCCACAGCGGCCCCTATGGCCTGGTGAACTCGGAGGAGGGCTACCAGAACCTGCAGCGGTTCCTCTTCGGTGACCTTCAGGTACGGGCGGAGCTCGTGGGTCACCGCCGACCGCCGGAGCAGGACCTCGACGTCGTCTGGCAGGCGGAGGTACGGCTGTCCGTCCGCGGCGTCCCGGTCATCCAGCACGAGCAGACGGCCGGCCACTGGTGCCCCATCCAACTGTTCGACGGGCCCGATGGGCAGCCGGAACCGCTCGCGGTGACGTTCCTGCGCAGCGACCGCACACCGGAGAAGGACCAGGCCGCGCGATTCAGCCTCCAACTGCGGCTCCTGTCGCTCCGGCAGCGGGACGGGCACTTAGTTTTCGATCACCACCTGGAGCATGCGGCGGACTTCGACGACACCCTGATCGTCGACGTACGACCATGCGACGGTCGGCTCCGCGTCTGGACCACATGGAACTCCGCCATCGGGCGGATCGCGACCTACCGACCACAAGACCTGGATGCTCCGACGCTGCCCATGGATAACCCCGTACGGGGAACATGGATCGTGCATCTGCCGCTGCCGCCGGCCGCAGAAAAGATCCTCGGAAATGATGCCCGGATCAAGCTCACCGCCATCCGGCGAACCTGACGGGCGGGCTGGGTTCGATCCACACCATCGTCAATGTTCGTCCGGCTTGTTCCGGGGAATGAATCTAAGTCTCGCACATGTGAGGAGCAATTCTCATGGGTAACCGTGTGGACTTCAAGAGGTGCGAGTCCCTGGACAGCCGTCGTCAGACGCTGACCGAAGCCGAACGTGAGCGGCTGGAAGAGCTGCTTGGCGCGAGGGCCGCCGTTCAGCGGGCAGGGAAGGGAGCACGCAGAAATCGTGCGGCGAGTAACACGCAGAAATCGTGCGGCGAGTAATACGACCGTCTCCGCGCCCTACCGTCTCAGCGGCGATAAAGAGGACGGCCCGGGTATGCGGGCTGGAGCGAAGGAGCGGTGACCGGCTCCCGGTGGAGCGCGTGGTCCCGCTGGCGGAGGCCGCGAAGCGGGTGATGGCGGCGCTGGCCGACTTCGGCATGCGACCTGAGCTGACCGATCTGGGTCGGGGTGGTGAGCCGACTGCCTGGTCGTGCCGGATGCGTACGGGCGACGGGGGCGCGCCGGCGACGGCCCAGGGGATGGGCAAGGGACGGCGTGACGAGGCCCGGATCGGTGCGGTGTTCGAGGCACTTGAGCACTACCTCACCGGTCCGGACCTGTTCGACCCGTCAGCCGTGGAACTGGTCGGCTCCGCTCGGCTCGCGGCCGGGCCGCTGAGACATGAGGCTTGCTCAGTACTGTTGGGCCGGACACCGGCCCGGCGGCTGGCCTGTCACCGCTACCGCCCGCTGGGAGGAGGCCCGGAGATCCTGGTGCCGCTGTTCCTGTCGGCTCCCTGGTATCTCGAGGCGGAGGGCGACCGGCTTCGCGAGCAGGCCGCGGACACCTGTGACTACGGCGACCTGATGCGGTACAGCTGCAACAGCGGCTCCGCCATCGGCGTCACCGCGGCCGAGGCGCTGTTGCACGCTGTCAACGAGGCCATCGAACGCGACGCCCTGTCGCTGTTCCTGGTGCGCGCCTTCCTCGGCGCGGACGGCTTCCGGCCCACCGTGATCGACCCGGCGTCCCTCCCTGGCGAGCTCGCGAGCGCCTATGCGGCGGCCGAGCGGTTCACCGGCTCTCCGGTGTTCCTGCTGGACATCACGAGCGACCTCGGGGTGCCGAGCATGCTCGCGTACACCGCTCCGGCCGGCGGACGCCCGCACCGGCGCGGTGCGGGCACCTCCCTCAGCTCGACCCATGCCGCCTGGCGAGCGCTCACCGAGCTCCTCCAGACCACCGTGGGCGAGGCCCTGAGGGAACCGGGCGACACGCCCCGTGGCGACCTGACGGGGCTCACCGGCCACCCCGCCTTGTACGCCTGCGGACGGTTCGACCTCACCGATCACCTGCGCGGTGCCCGCGCGGTGCCCTGCACCCCGGCCGGTCGCCTGCCCGATCCTGCCGCCCAGCTGCGCAGGCTGATCGCCATCCTGGCGGCGCACGGCCACCCACCGTACGCACGTACCGTGGCCACCCTCCGCGCAGAGATCACCGCCGTGCACGTGCTCGTGCCCGGCCTGGAGCGCTTCATGCTCATCACCGGCGGCAACCTCGTTGTGCCCGGGCCCCGAGGCCGAGCCGCCGTCCGGGACGAGCAGCCCTGATATACCTCAGTTTGACCTTTATATTGGACTGCGTGCGAGCCTTTGTGCTCAATCAACCTGCCGCTTGCGGACTGCTGGTTACGCGATAAAACCGCACGGTCAGACGATGGCTTTATGCAGAGACGACGCTCGCAGAAAAATTTTCAAGTCGTAGCCTTAATGGTGTTAGGGGTCTGTCTCCTGGTACTGGCACCCGTACTCTTCAAGTGGGCGCCGGACTTCGGGCATGGGTCTGGGAAGGGCATGGCCGTCGGGTTCGGGTCGATCGTGTCGACACTGGGTGGCCTCATCGCGCTCTTCAACGGGTCAATGCTGCTGCTGGGCTGGTGGCGGAAGGCCACCGGACCCCTGGGCGCCTCCACAACCACCGAAATCAGCACCGCCAAAGACATTCTTGCGGGCCTGGTGACCGAGCAGTGGAAGGAGGAGACGGTCCTCCGGTCGCTCGGGGACCCCGAGCCCATCCCGGTGCCCTGGCGATCGACCGAACACGAAGAACTGATGGACCACCCCCGTCTCATCGCCGAGGGAGCCGTGGCGTTTCCCAGCCTCAGCGGGCACATCACCGCCATGGTCAACGACTTCCGTACGCTCCGATGCCGGCGCCTGGTGATTCTCGGCGGGCCGGGCGTGGGAAAGACGACCCTGGCTGTACAACTGCTCATGGAGCTGCTGAGGACACGGCGTCCCGGTGAACCCGTTCCGGTCCTCCTGTCGGCGGCGCGATGGGACACCAAAGCCCGCCCTCAGCTACGGGACTGGTTGGCGGAATGCCTCAGGATGGATTATCCAGCGCTACGCGCGGAGGGAATGCCGCCGGACACCCCACGAACACTTGCGTACCGCGGTGAGGTGCTGCCCGTCCTTGACGGGCTCGACGAGCTGTCCGACGAGACCAGGGCTGACATCCTCGCCGCGCTGAACCGGTCGATGAGCGGGGACGATCAGCTGATCCTCACCTGCCGTACGGCCCAGTTCGCGGAATCGGTCAACGTGGTCGGTGACGTGCTCACCGCGGCGGCGGTCATCGAACCGCGGCCCCTTTCCCCCGGAGCGGCCGCCGATTATCTCCAGGCATGCCTTCCGCCCCGGCCTCCCGCCACCTGGTCACACGTTCTGGACGCGTTGCGGGACGGCTCCGCTCCCGCCCTGCTCGAGGTCACCTCGACAGCTCTGGGCTTGTGGCTCGTGCGCATCGCCTACGTCGCCTCCAGAGTGGACCCGAAACCGCTGCTGAATCTCGGGCACGGGGATCCGTCCGACCTGCGCGACCACCTGTGCGACCGGCTCATCCCCGAACTCGTCAAGTCACGCCCTCCTGCCGACGACCCGGTCCAGCCCTTCCGGCCGTACCACTCCTGGGAGCCTGACCAGGTGCACCGGTGGCTCACCTACCTCGCGCGCCAGCTCGCGGTCACCGGCGCGGACACCCACGGTATGGCCTGGTGGCATCTCGCGCGCTACACCCCAACTCGTTCGATCCGGTTGACGGTCAGCCTCGGGTACGGACTGCTGGCCGGGCTCACGTTCGGCGCCCTGACGGTGCCGGTGGTCGGAGCAGTGGTGGGCCTCCTTTCCGCGCTCGTGCTGATGCTCACGACCGGATCATGGTTCACGCAGACACCTGGATATGTCGATCTCCGGCTCCGTGGAAAGCGCCCCCTTGTCCTTCGTACGATCATTGAGACACTGATCATCGGGCTCCTGGGTGCTTTTGTGGGCTGGCGCATAGGTGAGTCAGGTCTGTACGCGATGCAGATCGGCCTCCTGACCGGGCTCGTCTTCGTGTTCATGCTCGGAGTGCCCCGGTTCGAGCACCCCACCACTGCCACCACGGCACGATCTCCGCGTGCTACGTGGCGGGCCGACAGAAACCTCACGCTCGTCCAGGTCGTCATCGGAATCGCGATCGGAATCATGGCCGTGATCCTTCTCTGGAACGTTGGGATCAGTCTCATCGGTGCGTTCGCGGGTGGGTTGCTCCTGGGGTTGCTGATCGAGCTCATCAAGGGGCGACACCATGCCTGGCTGGCCTATAGCCTCACCGTCCCCCGGCTCGCGTCCAAAGGGGTGCTGCCTCTGCGGGCCATGGGCTTCCTTGAGGACGCCCACCGGTTGGGCCTGCTGCGCACCGAAGGACCTTTCTACCAGTTCCGGAATATCGAACTTCAAAAGCACCTGTCGGATCAGAAGCACTTTTCGGGGAGCGTTTCAGGCCGGTGAACAGGCGTAGCGGCCGTCTGGACACGTCCAGGGCGGCAACTGCAACTGGGCCCCACGCACACAGCACCCCAGGAAAGATCCGTTATCGTGCGTTGCGTATCCCGAGAATGTATTTCGCAGTAAGCGCAACGGCACGGTCTTCGTCATGTGACAGATCTGCGAGGGCACGTGACGCTGTGATTCCCGGGATATCCGCGAGCGCCTGTGTCAGCCGTCGACGTGCAGACGATTCAACGGTGCTGTGGGCGAGGCAATCAACGAGCCTGGTGGCGATCTGATCCGCCAACGCGGGACGACTCGCCAGCGCGCTCAGTGCATCGGCTGCATCGACGTCATTCGTCTCCTCGACGATCATATCGATGAGCGTCGGGACCGCGTCGGCTACTCCACGTGCCCCGAGCGCCAGAGCTGCACACCTGCGGACCACGATGTCGGGGTTCGCGAGGGCGTCCTGCAGCAGTGCGGTCGCCTTACCGTTCGGAATCTCAGCGATGGACTGGACGGCACGTTTCCGCACCTCGGCTACTGGTGAGCCGAGGCCCTCCGCCAGCAGCGCCAATCCGCCATCGCCCGATTGCGCCAGAGCCCAACGAAGGGCTCCGGCGACGTTCGGGTCCGTCTCGCTCAGCGCTGCCTCGACCAGTGCTTCCACTGGCACCGGAACCTCTTCGACTGAGGCCAAGGCCGCGCGCTGGCGCTTCCCAGGGCTCTTTGACCCCAACGCCTGGAGGAGTGCAACGATCTGGAGGACGTCCTCCCAGCCGGCGGGTTCCGCGGCACCGATCCGACGGAGTCGCGTGAGCAGCTCGGTCTCACCCGCAATGCGTTCTCGCGTCTGGCGGATGAGGTCGTCGACGAGCTCTGAGGGCGTGAAGCCGGGATCATCGAGCGCGCGCCTGACTTCACGCAGCGACAGCCCCAATGACCGCAGGCTCTCGATATGGAAGATCCGCCGGATGTCCTCGCTGGAGTACTGGCGATAGCCAGCGTCGGTACGACCCGTTGGCCGCACCAGGCCGAGCGAGTCGTAATGCCTGAGCATGCGGGCGCTGACCCCGGACCGTCGTGCCACATCACCGATCAACACTGCCTATCACCCCTCCTGGCTGATCCTGCCGAGGGCTACGACGCGCTTCGCCTCCTCGATCGCGAACTCGAATCCGGCATCCGGGTCGCGCAACAGCCGTTCCGTGGCGATCGCGTGCTCGCGCACGCGAGGGTCGAGATCCGTCATCGCAGCGCGCAGAGTTGGCAAAATCACCTCACCGAGCGCGATCAGCGCCCGGCTGAGGCTCAGCTGCGTCTCACGTTCGCCGCGCCCGAGCTGTGTCGACAACACTGCGGCCAACTCGGGCTCTTCACCTTCGGGCACGAGCACGACCGCTGCCCGCCAAGCGCTCCGCGCCACCTCATCGTCAGCGTCGGACAGAAGCGCCCGTGTGATCGCTGGCCACGCTTGCCGATCCCCGATCTTGGACAGCGTGTGCAACGCCTGGCTTCGTGCCTGCGCACGCTCCGAGCGGACTTCATTGAGAAGCACTGGGACCGTCATTGATGCTGAGTGGCGGGTGAGTGCCCACGTAAGCATGTCGCGCACGTAGAATTCGGGTTCGATCGCGCATCGTTCGATGAGCTTGTCGATGAACCGCGGGTCAGGGGTCGTGCCGACCGCTAGCGCTGCCCGCAGCCGCACTGACGAGCGGCTGTCCTCCAGCCCCTGGAAAGCTCGAATTGTATCCGTGTCCTGTTTCGGCATGGTGATCGGGACCCCCTCCTCGACACAGTGAAGACCTTGTCACCGTGTCAAGGTCAAGCGGGGTCACGCCGCGAGATCACCAGGCACCCTCTGTCACCGAGTTCGGTGCTTGTCAAGTCAGATGAGACGTGCGTGACGTTACGAGGCACGTTCACGTGTACGCCGACATCACGCAACGTCACGAATCACGGTTGTGACACAGCGGCTCTCCAACATCACCGTCCGGCCTGTGGCCGACCGGCGAGTCACGGTCTGTCCGAGGTGCGGCCCGAGTCAATGTAGGTGGATACGCGCAGGTCCCGGCCCTGCTCTGAGCGCCAGGTTGTGCCGCCGTCGGCGCTGTACAGCGCGCCGCCGCCGTCGTAAGGGTCCCCGTCGCTGTAGGCGATACCGAAGCATCCGCCAGCGGCAGAAGATGATCTGGCCACGAGCGCGAACCGGTCGCCCGCGTTGACTTGGACGCCCGCGTGGACGCTGACCTCGGCCGGTGACCAGCTGACGTGATCGGTGTTCAGTGCCCGGGTCACGAGGGCGGGACCAAGGCGGCCGTCCGGCCCCAATCTCGTCAGCGTGAGGTCCAGCGGCCCGGGCGGCCGCCCGATACGGAACGCCGTGAATCGGACCTCGTCGAGGACCCCCGACCGCCCCGCGGTAAACGTCTGCGCTCGCTGGTAGGGCCCGCTCAGATCGCAGTGGGGGCGGAAGCCGAGGTCACCCGTTGTCGCATCCAGCTCAGGATCGGGCGCCGGGGTTCCGTCATGCACACCGGCCAGCGGAAGATCGTAACTCGTTCCGCACCGTAGCGGTTCTATGCTGCCGTCGGCACGGAACCGCAGCGGCTCCCAGTGGTGCAGGGCGAGGGCCTCGTTGCTGGCACCGTGGTTCCACACATCGCTTTGGTAGAGGTAGACCGGGCCGCCGCGGGCCGGCAGCTTAGCCACGTCCGCCGGCTGGCCCTGGCAGGAGTCGTTGCTGATCCGGATGCCTTTGCGCTCGGGTTGGCGGTCCCAGCGGGACAGGTCACCAGAGAAGTCATCGGCGAGCAGCACTGTGCCGTCGGGCGCGGTGACCCGTATGTCGTCGAACCTGGCGGTTTCCCCGTCTGCGCCGCCGCTCTCCCGAAATCCGATCCGGCCGGCGGTGTGCGACTGGTCGGTCGTCTCGTCGATAAGGACACCATCCACCCAGGTACGGATCCGGGTGCCCGATACCTCGGTTCGCACCGCATAGGTCCGGCCGCCGACGATCGGCATCGGCGTCTTCACCACCGTCGCGCTGGCCACACCACCACCGCGGAAGACGACCTTGGTCAGGTTGCCGCCCTCAGCTCCCTGATGCGGGTAGTTGCCGAGCAACCACGCATAGCCGTCACCCGGGCCCTTAGCACGGAACACCCATCCGGCCTGTGCATATGTTCCGCCGCCTCCGGTCTGCAGTGGGGTCACCTGCGCTTGCAACGTGTAGTCGGTCCAGCTCGCGCCGTCGCGGCTCAGCCCGACGCCGCCGCCCTTTACGAGCAGTTGCCCGTCCGCCACCGACCAGTAAGGATCCGTGGCCGGCGCGCCGGTCCACGGTCCGAGTGGCGAAGGTGCGGTCAGGTACGACGTACCTGTCGTGCAGTAGCCGCAGTTCGGGTCGGACACGGTGAGGTAGTAGATGCCATTCCGCTCGAACATCGACGGCGCCTCGACGGCGCGCAGCCCGAGTCTGACGTGGTCGCCGGTCCCGCTGAGGTAGTCATCGCGGAGCCGCTCCACTACGACATCACCGCCCTGTCGCCAGTCCGTGAACGCGATGTAGCCGGTCCCATCGTGGTCGCGGAAGAGGTCGACGTCGCCGTTGTTGACCCCTGGCGGGATGTCGGCGTTGACGGCGAGCCGGGGCGTGGGCTCCTCGACGAACGGCCCGCTCGGTGAGTCGCTCGTGAACACGTGGTAGCCGACGCCGACGTCGTACGTGTTGACCCACAGCACGTAACGACCGGTGGCGGAGTTGCGCAAAACGTGCGGCCGGAAGCACCCATAGGTAGCGCCGTCGCACCTGCGCTGCCAGTACGCGGTGTCGGCATCGAAGAGCGGTCCGTTGTCGCGCCAGTGGACGAGGTCGGTGGAGTCATAGGACCGGAAGCCGCAGAATGGCGCGTCTGGTGTCTGCCACGCGAAGCCACAGCCGTAGCTGGTGCCATAGAGGTAGTAGTGGTTACCGAACCGCTGGATCTCACCGTCGTGCGCATCGATGGCGTTACCGTCGACGTCGAAGCGGATCGTCGCGCCGTGGGAGTCGCCATTGACGACCGTCGCCTTCCTGCTGGTCGTCGCCTTGTCAGCGACCTCTGCGTGGGCCGCCAAGGGGATGGCGCACACGGAAAGGAGTAGCCCGAGTGCGACCGCCGCATTCCAGACCAGCGTGCGGATGGTGACCCTGTAGGCGCTCACCGCGGTGCCTTGCTGACCGCTCGCAGCGCGTCGAGGTAGGCCATGCCGTACTCGACATCGGGCTCGCGGTAGTTGCCCTCAGTCCATTCGTTCCAGGCATTGATCATGACGATCTCCAGCTCATGGCCGGGTCGCTCGACGAAGTCACGCGCGGTGCCGAGCGCCCGGCGAAACTCGACGGGTGTGTTGCCGGTGAAGGTCGGCATGTACGGGTCGCCGATGGGCTCGTAAATGTCGGACTGGGCGGTGCGCGGGCTGTTCCGGTTGGGGCAAGGTGCAACGGGCCAGCCGCAGAGGTGGGGGCAAATTGAATCGTTTTGATGATTGGGCCGACCGAGACGCTAGGCGCGGATCGCGCCAGATGTCAAGAGTCGCCAAGGGTTTCGAGTCGATCTCCGAATCATCACGTTCAACCGCCCGAACCGTTCCGACGTGCGCGAACTCATGGAGGGGTCGCTTTGCGAGGCAACGCGGACACCCGGTCGTCGCCGAGATATCCCATGTAGCCATGAACCAACGCGGCGGTGTTGGACTGATTCCGGCCGGGAACAAGCAAGGACGGTGTCGCGAGTCGGCAGCCACCGCGAGAGGCTCCCTCGGGAATCCAGGCGCAGCACTCTCCGGCAGGGAAGCTGCAGGTCAAAGCCCGGTCGAGTCTTTGAACGGCACCGGTGACCTCAATGGGTCAACCGTGGATGCCCTTCGACTGGCCATTGACAACCGCGCGGACGTCGTACAGGCTGAGACGTGGGGCTATTAAATCGTTTTAATAACTCGGGGCGGCGCGGAGCGGCACCAAACGTCACCCCTCGGTGCTGTGGGTGCCAAAAATTCATCCGCACCGTGTGGCCTGGGCATTCGCCCAAACCCTGGTCGGTTCTAAAGGTCAAACTGAACGCGTTCGAGCGTCGAGGCTACTTATTTGAACGTGCTCAGAACAGCCCCCTGTCTTCGGTGTCAGGGCAGAGAAGCGCAGGTCACGGTAGTGGACGGGGTTTTCGGCACCCGCAGGCGTTGGATGCGGTCCCGCCGGTGCGCGGACGGGTGGGGCGGCCCCGCCGGCGGCCCGACCGCCTGCTCGCCGACCGTGGCTACCACGACAAGTACCGGCGACTGGTCTGGGCCAAGGGCATCAAACCCCTGATCGGCCGCCGCGGCACACCACACGGCTCCGGCCTGGGAGTGCACCGCTACGTCGTCGAACGCACGATCGCGCTCCTGCACTCGTTCCGCCGCCAGCGCATCCGCTGGGAGATCCGCGACGACATCCACGAAGCCTTCCTCACCCTCGCCGCCGCCTCACCCGCTGACCTTTCTGTTAGGACCTCTTAGCCAGGCCAGCGCCTGGACGGCCGGTCGAGCTCGGCCCCGAAGAAAGCCGAAGCCGCCTTCAAGATCTCATTCGCCCGCCGCAGCTCCGCAACCTCGGCCCGCAGCCCTTTGATCTCCGCCGCGTCCTCGCTCGTCGTCCCTGGCCGCGCACCCGCATCGATCTCCGCTCGGCGGACCCACGACCGCACCGTCTCAGCCGCGCCAATACCCAGCTTCACAGCGACCGCCTTCATCGCAGCCCACTCGGTCGGATAGTTCACACGGACCTCCGCGACCATGCGAACCGCACGCTCACGAAGCTCAGGAGGGTAAGACGGACGTGCTACAACTCGATCCTCTCAGGGAATCGAGCCTCCATCAGACCCGGAGCTCTTCACACCGCACTACTCGCGAATCTGGGTCTGACCACCCAAACAATTGACGAGCGGGAACGGATGATTTCCAGCGACACAGTAATGATAAACGCTTCGCCATCGCACCAGGTAAACGCAACAAAGCCTTGACTGCGCCTTCATGATCGTTAATACTGACCCCACCTGATCACAATGAGCGACCAGGCGCTTTCGGGTGCTCAGCGGGGACCGCGCAGCCTGGTACAGCCCACCAGGCCCCGAGTCGAGGGGTTTCTTCCATGCCACGACGATTCCGAACCTTGGTGAACATGCGGACGTCGCTCGTTGTGATAGTCGCACTCATAATCTCAGTGATTGCGCTTCCAGCCAGCGTGAACGGCCAGGCCGCATCCCCGTGGGACGGTAACCCCATCTCGCCTGGTCTCGGCCCCACTTATGGCGAGGAGTGGTGTGAGCCACCTGCTCCAGGGTCCGGCATCGCGAACCAGCAGAGTCCTCCACTCGCGCTGATGCCGGGCGAGGCCGTCAAGTGCACCCTGGACGATTTCCAGCAGGAAGCAAGGGCCGCAGGAATCCCAAGCCGGATGTCGTACTCGGTCATCGGGCGGTCCGTCCGCGGCAGCGACCTGTACAGCGTCGTCATCAACGCGCGCGAGACGCCACAGCAACGGCGCGACTACCAACGCTGGGAGAAGCTGCATTCCCTAATGCGAAGCGACCCGGCGCGTGCCCAGGCACTGCTCGACGAATGGGGACCTGACGTCAAGCTCCCAATCTTCGTCGAGGCCAACATCCACGGGAACGAGGAGGAAGGTCTCGACGCGAGCATGCAGGTCATCCGCGACCTGGTGACCACACCGTATGGCAGCAACCACGAGGTGGACGAGATCCTCGACCACGCGTTCCTCGTCGTGCACCCCACCGTGAACCCGGACGGTCGCGCGGCGAACACGCGGGCCAACGCCAACGGCTTCGACATGAACAGGGACCTGCTGGTGCAGGGCCAGCCAGAGGTACGCGCGAGCATCACGGACATGCTGCGGTGGCTGCCTCCGGTCGGGCTCACCATGCACGGATACACCAACATGATCCAGTCGATGACCATGCCGCACAACCCCGGCTACGAGTACGACCTGCTCGTCGGCTGGAACCAGCGGCGCGTCGACGCCAACGAGACGGACCTCGGCGCAATCGGCATGGACTTCATCCGCCAGGTGAACGACTGGAACGCCAACGCCCAGCCGAACCCTCCGCCGACAGGCCCGGCGTACGCGGAGGGCTGGGACGACTGGGGACCGTTCTACACGGCGGGGCACGCCTCCACGTGGGCGGTCGACATCCAGACCGTCGAGATGTGCGACAGCGGACCCGGGTGCGACGGCCGGTTCGGCTCCAAGCGGATGCAGTACGTGGCGTTCTACTCCTCCGCCAGGTTCTGGCTCACGAACCGCAACGCCATCCTGCACGACCAGCTCGAGATATTCCGTCGCGGCGTCACCGGCGCGGAGCGCCTGAACTGCTGCGACGACCCGCTCGTCGCGGCGCGTGGCTTCACCGAGGCCCAGCACAACTGGATGGTCGAATACCCAGAGGCGTACGTGATCCCGTTCGGCAGCGGCCAACGCAGCGACGCCGAGGCCAGTCGGCTGGCCAAATGGCTCCTCGACAACGGCGTCGAGGTCCGGGCCGCCACGCGGGCGTTCAGCTGGGACGGCAAGAAATACGGCAAGGGCTCGTACGTCGTGTCCATGAAGCAAGCCTTCCGCGGTCTCGCATTCACCGTCCTCGACGCGGGCCAGGACATCTCCGACCGGATCACCAGGCTGTACGCGCCACCGGGCGCATGGAGCCCAGGACACATCTGGGGTGCGGACGTCGTGAAAGTCCCGCGTGGCGATGCGATGTTCCACCCCACCACCCGGCCGGTCACCTCGATGAACCAGCTGTCCGGTGGCGTGCGAAGCGGCCCTGCCGACTGGTACGCCGTGCTGCTGCGCGGTCCCAACGAGACCCGCGCGGTGCTCGACCTGCTGCGCGCCGGCGTGACGGGGACGCTGACCGAGGCGCCGTTCGACACCGCGAGCGCCGGACGGATGCCGGCCGGCTCGCTGGTCTTCCCCGACGACACGAAGACGGTCGCCGCGCTACGTGCTGCGAGCAAGAAGGCCGGCTTCTACGTCGAGCGCGGCCGAGGCACGCCGCCGGCCGGGACCAAGGTGACGCGTGCCCCACGGATCGGCGTGCTCGTCGACAGCGCACAGCCGGCCGTGAACGACACGCTCTGGGCGCTACAGCGGATCTTCGGCGAGGACGCGGCGTTCGTCTCAGCGGTCGCCGGCGCGAACTCGCTGCAGAACGCACCGACCGACCCACTCCGGGACGTGGACGTCGTCTACAACGCCGGGCAGAACTACCCGTCGGCGCAGAACGCCACCGCGCGGGCCCGGCTCCAAGCGTTCTTCGCACGGGGCGGCGGGTACATCGCCACCAGCCAGTCGGCGAACAACTTCGCGTTCCTCGGTGACGCGCAGCCGGCGCTGGTCGACGGACGCATCACGCAGGCCAGCCAGTCCGCCGGCGGCGGCATAGCGCGGTGGGCCAAGAGCGAAGCGGCCAGCCCGCTCACCGGCGGCTACCCGACGCAGGACTACCTCTACCTGCCGACGAACGTCACTTACTTCACCTCGCTGCCTAACGGCGCCACGATTGATGGCCGCTACCTGGGCAACACCACCGACATGTTCGTCGCCGGCCTGTGGCGGAACCGGCAGCAGGACGCGGCGGGTGCACCGGTGATCGCCCGCGGGGAGACGACCGTCGGGAGCCGCTACGTGGCGTTCGCGACGAACCCGTTCTCCCGCGGCGACGCCGAACGCGAGTGGACCTTGATGAGCCAGGCCGCCTTCTGGACGAACCTGACGGATGAGGACCATCACAATGACTAGTCGAATGGTCGCATACAGGCGCAGTGTGCGGCGGTACTCGTCCTGCCGGTGCTGGTCCTCACCACCGCATTGACCTCAGGAGGCCCGGCAGACGCCAGCGTCAAAGGCCACGTGGACGACCCCGGGCTCGACATCATTCTCCGGTCGGGTACGGTGATCGACGGCTCGGGCGCGCCTGGCTATGTCGCCGACGTCGGAATCGATGACGGCTACATCACCCGGGTCGGCGACCTCTCGCGTAGCAGCGCGGAAACCGTGATCGACGCCAACGGGCTCGTCGTGGCCCCCGGCTTCATTGATGTGCACAGCCACGGCTCGCCCTCGGCGCTTCGGCGAGCAGAGAGCTCGCTCACCCAGGGTGTCACGACGGAGACCTTGCAGCCGGACGGTGGCGGTTCGACCAACATTCCCGACGCGCTCTCGATCGGCTCCTCGGGCAGAGCGTCGAAGGCCGCAAGGATCCGCACCTTGTAGGCCTTGGTGAACGTCCGCCGCTTGGGCCGGCCCGGCTGCTCATCGGTCACCCGACCATCCTGCCCCGTCATGGCGGCCTGGTCGGCGAGGGTCATCGTCACTGTCGCAATCGTCCTGTCTCGCCCTGCTTCACATCAAAAGGACTCATACGTCCCATGCCTCACAGCAGTCTGACAGAGAGGGCCGAGCATCCGCGCACCCTGGAGGCACACCACCTCTTCGGCGCCGCCTTCTACTTCGCCGACGACTTCGAACGGGCCCGCCAACGCCTCTCCCAGACGGGCAAGACCCCCCACGAGTACCCCTGGGGAGCCTTCCCGAGCCCCGCCCGCGCCTTCAAAGCAGCTCGCAATGATGTGGGTCTGCGCTGATACGCCGATCGGGCCGCCACACGACCCAACCGGCACCGGTCACCATCCCCACACAGCCGAACACACACAGAACCACGCTGTGGTCGTGGATCTGGCCTGGTCACGGGGGCGTGGGTGTGGCTGGAAAAATCTTGAGAAAATCCGGGGGGGTTTGTCGAAACCGCGGGGGCTTGTTCGAGGTGTGGTCATGAGGCCGGGACGGGACCCGGCCCACGACCGCCGAGGAGCAAGGTCATGACCGCGACGACAGCATCTACCGCCACGACGGGCCGCGCCACCTGTGACCGGCCGGCCAGCGTGACCCGTTCCCTGCTGGGCTACGGTGTCCTGGCCGGGCCGATGTACGTGACCGTCTCGGTGGTGCAGGGGCTGACCCGCGAGGGGTTCGACTTCACCCGCCATTCGTGGAGCCTGCTGGCCAACGGGCACCTGGGCTGGATCCACATCGCCAACCTCGTCATCGCCGGGCTGGCCACGCTGGCGGCCGCGGTCGGGTTGCGGCGTGCCCTGGCCGGTGGGCCGGGCGCCACGTGGGCTCCCCGGCTGGTGGGCGTGTTCGGGGCGAGCCTGCTGGCCGCCGCGGCCTTCCGCGCCGATCCGACGATGGGGTTCCCAGCCGGTACCCCCGACGGGCTCGGTACGGTCAGTTGGCATGGGACGCTGCACCTGGTGGCCGGCGGGGTCGGCTTCGCCTGCCTGATCGCCGCCTGCTTCGTGGTCGCCCGCCGGTTCTCCGGCACCGGCTGGGCCGCCTACTCGCGGGCCAGCGGGGCGGTGTTCGCCGTCTCGTTCGCCGCCATGGTCGTGGGGGCCGGTGCCGTCTGGGCCAACCTGACCTTCACCGCCGGCGTCCTGGTCGCCTGGGCGTGGCTGACGGCCGTGTCCGCGCACCTGTACCGGCGCGCCTAAACTCACTCACCCTCGCGCGGGCCGCCTTCGGAGCCGGCGGTTCACATGAACGCGGTTCACATGAACAAGGAGAAGACGATGCGTTATCTGATCACTCTCAGGGTCACCAAGCAGCCTGACTCCCCGCCCTCGCCCGAACTGATGGAGGCCATCACCAAGCTGGGGGAGGAGGCCACCAGATCCGGCGTCCTGCTGGACACCGCCGGCCTGGCCCCCAGCGCCGAGGGGGTTCGCGTGTCGCTGGCCGGAGGGCGGGTCGGTGTCACCGACGGCCCGTTCACCGAGTCGAAGGAGCTCATCAGCTACGCCCTGTACCAGGTGCGCTCCAAGGAAGAAGCCGTCGAATGGTCTGCTCGCTTCCTGCGGCTGCACCAAGACCACTGGGCGGGTTGGGAGGGGGAGGCGGACGTTCTCCGCGTCTTCGGCCCTGAGGATTTCGCCGCTCCCGCCTGATCCGATCTCGTCCCGATCCCCGGCCGGCGGGTTCCGACCGGGGATTCGGCGTGGTTGGATCGGCGCCCATGAGTGATAGCGATCCTTCTCGGGTGGTCGAGGCGGTCTGGCGGATGGAATCCGCCCGGATCGTCGCCGCGCTGGCCCGGATGGTGAACGACGTCGGCCTGGCCGAGGAACTGGCCCAGGACGCCCTGCTGCTGGCCCTGGAGCAGTGGCCCCGGGACGGCGTGCCGAACAACCCGGGCGGCTGGCTGATGCTCACCGCGAAACACCGGGCCCTCGACCTGGTACGCCGCAACGCCCGGTACGTCCGCAAGCTGGAGGAGGTGGGACGGCACCAGGAACTGCGTCACCAGGAGGCCCAGGACGAGGTGGACCAGGACCTGGACGATCCCATCGGCGACGACGTGCTGCGGCTGCTGTTCGTGGCCTGCCATCCCGTGCTGCCCGTTGAGGGCCGTCTCGCCCTGACCCTGCGGCTGCTGGGTGGGCTGACCACTCAGGAGATCGCCCGGGCCTTCTTGGTGCCCGAGTCGACAGCGGGCCAGCGGATTTCCCGCGCCAAGCGCACCCTGGCCCAGAAGAAGGTGCCCATCGAACTGCCCCCGCCGGACGAACTGCCCGCCCGGCTGGCCTCCGTCTTGGAGGTCATCTACCTGATCTTCAACGAGGGGTATTCGGCCACGAGCGGGGGCGACTGGGTACGCCCGTCCCTGTGCGAGGAAGCGCTACGGCTCGGCCGCGTCCTGGCGGGGCTCATGCCCGACCAGGCGGAGGTCCACGGCCTGGCCGCGCTGATGGAGATCCAGGGGTCCCGGATACCCTCCCGGACCGGTCCGGGAGGGCAACCTGTGCTGCTGCTCGACCAGGACCGCTCCCTGTGGGACCGCCTGCTCATCCGGCGCGGCCTGCAGGCCCTGGAGCGCGCGGAAGCTCTGGGCACCCTCGGCCCCTATGGGCTGCAGGCCGCCATCGCCGCCTGCCATGCCCGCGCTGTGTCAGCCGACGACACCGACTGGGAACGCATCGCCGCCCTCTACCGCGTGCTGGCCCACGTCGTCCCGTCCCCGGTCGTGGAACTCAACCGCGCGGTCGCGGTGGCCATGGCTGAGGGCCCGGCACGAGGGCTGGAGATAGTGGACGCCCTGCGCGACGACCGCGCCCTGCGCGACTACCCGCAACTTCCCGTCGTCCGGGGCGATCTGCTGGCGAGGCTGGGGCGCCACGACGAGGCCGGCCGGGAGTTTCAACGCGCTGCCGCCCTGACCCGCAATGAACGCGAACAGACCCTGTTCCTGGCCCGAGCCGCTCAGCAGGCGACGGGCTCGGTGTAGCCGACACGGCTCACGCGGGCCGGCGATTCGCAGGCCGATACACCTTGACGTCTCGCCCGACCACGCCGACACCATCTCTCAGCCAGGCGGGATCTCTCTGTTGGAGAAATACGGCTGCTTGAACGGAAGGTTCTCGGCGAGCCACGTGCACGGCAGCGCGCAGCTCGCGCTCGTAGCGACCGGCCACCAACAGCAGGCAAGACGCAGCGGCGCCCGTGGCCGGAATTGTGGGAGACATGTCCGGACAGCCGACTCCGGTCAACGCTCCAGGAAGCGTCGAGCGTCATGGGTCCGTTGTCCGTCGCGGTAGGCATGAGGGCTGGCGCCGTACCGTGCCTGGAAGGCGCGTCGCAGCGACTCGGTGGTGCCGAACCCGCAGTGCCGCGCGATGTCGGCGACAGACCGATCTGTCGTCGTCAGGAGCCGGGCTGCCAGCTCGATGCGGATCCGGCGGACCGCTGCGGCCGGTGTCTCGCCCAGCTGCTCGTGGAAGATCCGGGACAGCTGCCGTGGACTGAGGTGAACCCGGTCGGCGAGGGCTGGGACCCGCAGGTCACCGTCCGGTTTGGATAGCACGTAGTCGATGACCTCCCTCAGTGCGGTGTCGTTCGGCCGGGTGGCGGTCGTGAACACGCTGAGCTGGTCCTGGCCTCCCGACCGCTGCAGGTAGGTGACCATCCCCATCGCGACCCAGCGGGCGACCTCGGCGCCGTGGTCTTCCTCGATGAACGCCAACGTGAGATCGAGAGAGGCGATGACGCCGCCGGAGGTAGAGATCCGGCCCTCGCGGATGTAGACCGGACCGGCGTCGACCCGGACCGTGGGATACCGCTGGGCGAGTTGGTCGGCGTAGAACCAGTGCGTCGTGGCCCGGTGACCGTCGAGCAGCCCCGCCGACGCCAGGACCGTCGCACCGGTGCACACCGACGCCACCCTGCGGGCTCCCCTCGCGAGCCGTTGCACGTGCCGGAGCAGCAACTGGTCCTCAGCCGCCTCGGTGTGTCCGTCACCGCCGGCGACGATGAGGGTGTCGCACTGCTCGACCTCCGAGATCGCGGCCTGCGCAC
The DNA here is from genome assembly GCF_014323705.1 of Actinomadura alba. Taxonomy (GTDB): domain Bacteria; phylum Actinomycetota; class Actinomycetes; order Streptosporangiales; family Streptosporangiaceae; genus Actinomadura_C; species Actinomadura_C alba. Next base: position 96,488 of record NZ_JABVEC010000012.1, on the reverse strand, counting down.
GGAGGACCAACCCGGTGGAGCAGCAGAGGTCTGCGCCGGTCGGACTCGTCACCACGACGTCGTACGGCTCGGCCGCCCGGAATCGTCCGGCAAGCCCGAAGGCGCTCGTCACGCAGGCGATGTCGGCCAGCTCTGCCCTGTCGTAGGCCGCCACGACGACGGTTCGAGACCTCACGGGTGTCAGGTTACGCGCGCCCACCCGGCTCGGTCGCGGCTGATCCGGACAGGATTCGCAGCAAAGCGGACGTGTCACCCGACGGACGTGGCCCCTCCGGCCATGCGGGTGTCAGGGTCGGGAGGCCGCGCAACCTCATCAACCACAGGGAGGAGATGCCGTGACATCTCCTGACGACGTGCTTCAGCTGATCGATCGCTGGTCAGCGGCCGAGCCGGCCGGCGATGTCGACGCGTACCGAACGCTGCTGACCGAGGACTTCATGGGGTCGGGGCGGCCGGCTTCGTCCTCGACGCGACGCAATGGGCGGGATGACACCAGGGAGACCTTCGCAACCACGAGCTCGAGATCCTCGATCCGCGGGTGCGGTCCTACGGCGACACCGCGGTAGTGGACGCGGTCCAGCGGCAGGTGACGACTGCCCGCGGTCACGACGCCAGCGGATCGTTCCGGCTGGTCGCTGTCTGCCGGGTGACGTCCGACGGCTGGCGCATCGCTCACCTGCAGCTGAGTGGTCCGCTCATCGCTCCTACGGAGATGCCGTCCCTTCGCCCGTCCGATGTCGACGGAGCAGACCCAATGAACGAGGTCGTTCGCTGAGTACTGATGCCCGGGAGGTTGCCGTGTTCACTCGCCTCGCGAACCTGGTGATACGTCGTCCGCGCGCCATCCTCGTCCTCGCGCTGCTGTTCCTCGCCGCGACCGCCGGGCTGGGGGTGTCGGCCTTCGGAAAGCTCCAGACCGGGGGGTTCGCCGATCCCTCGGCCGACTCCACGCGTGTCGAGGAGATGCTCGACGACTGGCCGGGCGGCACGGCCGATCTGGTCTTCCTCATCGACGCCGGCCCGAACACGGTGTCGGACCCGGCCGTGTCAGCCAGCGGTCGAGAGCTGACGCGGGAGCTCACCCGCGACTCCGAGCTCGTCCGGGTGACCTCGTGGTTCGACACGAGCTCCCCGGCGCTGCGGTCGGCGGATGGCCGCTACGCCCTGGTGCTCGCCGACACGGTGGCAGGCGATGACGTGGTCCCCGAACTGCGGGACCACTACGCGGGCAGGCGTGGTCCGGTCACGGTGACCATCGGCGGCCCTGAGGCCGTGAGCCTCGACATCACCGACCAGGTGGGCAAGGACCTGGCCGTGGCCGAGTCGATCGCGGTACCGCTGATCCTCCTGTTGCTGCTGGTGGCGTTCCGCAGCCTGGTCGCGGCCCTGCTGCCGCTCATGATCGGTGTGCTCGCTGTCTTCGCGACGTTCGCCGAGCTCGCCGTGCTCGGATCGCTCACGCAGGTCTCGATCTTCGCCATCAACCTCACCACGGCGTTGGGACTCGGCCTCGCGGTCGACTACGCGATGCTGATCGTCAGCCGCTACCGAGAAGGGCTGGGCTCGGGCCTCGAGCCGGCGGACGCCGTACGCCGCTGCCTCGCCACCGCCGGCCGCACGGTCGCGTTCAGCGCTCTGACCGTCGCGACCGCGCTGACCGTGCTGTTGCTCTTCCCGCTCTACTTCCTGCGTTCCTTCGCGTACGCCGGCATCGGGGTCGTGCTCGCCGCCATGCTCGCGGCCGTCGTCGTGCTCCCCGCCGCACTGGTCGTGCTCGGACGACGGATCGAGCGCGGCCGCATCCCGTCGCTGCGGCCGACCTCCGCGGAGTCCACGTTCTGGGGCCGGGTCGCCGCGACCGTGTTGCGGCGTCCCGCGCTCACCGCCGCGCCGGTTCTCGCCGTGCTCGTCCTCGCGGCATCACCGCTGCTCGGCAGTCACTTCGCGACTCCCGACGACCGGGTGCTCCGTGTGTCCGCCGATGCCCGCGCGGTCGGTGACGTGCTGCGCGACGACTTCCCCGGCAACGACGCTGCGGCCATGCAGGTCGTGCTCATGGGCACACCGGACAAGTCCGCGGTCTCCGACTACGCCCGCAAGCTCTCCCGGCTCGACGGCGTGACCCAGGTCCGATCGACCGCGGGCTCCTACGCCGACGGGCGCGCCGCGACAGGCCCGGCGCCGACCGATCCCGAGCACGAGGGAGCCGAGCGACTCGTGGTCGGGACCTCGCTCGGTGCGGAGACGTCGGACGGTCAGGACCTCGTGCGTGAGGTGCGGGCCATCGCGCCACCGACCGGCACCACGTCGTACGTCGGAGGTCCGGCTGCCGAGTTGGCGGACAGCAAGGCAGCGGTCGGCAGCCGGCTGCCCGCCGCGCTCGGTCTGGTCGCCGTGCTGACCTTCGCCCTGCTGTTCTTGTTCACAGGCACCGTCGTCCAACCGCTGCGAGCGCTGCTGCTCAATGCGGTCAGCCTGTCGGCGACGCTCGGCCTGATGGTGCTCGTCTTCCAGCACGGCTGGTTCGACGACGTCCTCGGCCACACGGCGAGACCCCTCGACATCGCGATGCTGGTCCTGCTCGTGTGCATCACCTTCGGCCTCTCGATGGACTACGAGGTGTTCGTCGTCAGTCGGATCATCGAAGAGCACGAGGCAGGGGCAGACCTGGCGACGTCCGTCACCCGGGGTCTGTCCGGGACCGGCCGGATCGTGACCACCGCCGCGGCCCTGCTGGCCGTCAACTTCTTCGCGTTCACGACCAGTGGCGTGACGTTCATCCAGATGTTCGGACTCGGGAGCGGTCTCGCGATTCTCATCGACGCGACGCTGGTCCGGGCCGTGCTCGTGCCAGCCGCCATGCGGGTCACCGGCCAGTACAGCTGGTGGGCACCGCGCTTCCTCCAACGCGTACACCGTCGGATCGGACTACGGGAGGCCACATGACCACGTCGCACCACACCTCGGCCCGCAGCCGGCGGCGATTCGCACTGCACTACCTCGAGATGGTCGTCGTGATGTTCGCCGGGATGGGGGTGTTCAGCGGGCTGACCGCTCTGGTGTTCGCCGCCGTCGGCACCAGCTTCGGAGACCAGGCCGACTGGTTCCGCGTCGTGCTCATGGGCATCAACATGACGGTGCCGATGGTGCTCTGGATGACCTGGCGTGGACATCCGCCGGCAAGGAACCTCGAGATGGCGGCCTCGATGCTGTTTCCCACCCTGCTCGCCGCCGGGCTGGTTGCCGCGGGGCTGGTAGGCCGAGGGTCCGGCATGCTGATCCAACACCTGCTGATGCTGCCCGGGATGCTGATCGTGATGCTGTGGCGGTACGAGGAGTACGCCTCCGGCCATCACCACGGAGTCACGGCGGAACAGTGATGTCGCCGACGGATCAGTCACCGTGCTCGAGCACGACCGGGTGATCAGCGCATTGGAGTCCGGTGACGCCCACCGCCCACCCGGAAGGGACGCTGGCCTCGGTGATCCCGCCGGATAAGGCCGACGCCACCACCCGGGTGGTGCTGTCTGTGCCGGGGCTGGGCGAAAAGGAACGCACCGTGTTCGTCGACCCCTACACCGGACGGGTGAAGGGGGTGCTCACCACCTGGTTCGACGAGACACCGTTGATGACCTGGTTCGATGACCTGCATCGCAACCTGCACCTGGGCGAGGTGGGCCGGTTGTATTCGGAACTGGCCGCCAGCTGGCTGTGGGTGATCGTGACCGGTGGGCTGGTGTTGTGGTTGGGTCGCCGCCGCCACTACCGTGGCGACGCATCCGCGTGGCGGGCACTGCTCCCCATCCGTTCCGCCCGCGGGGTACGTCGTGTCCGGGGCCGGCATGCCGTCACCGGGCTTTGGCTCGCCACCGGGTTGTTGTTCCTCAGTGCGACCGGGCTGACCTGGTCCAACCACGCCGGAGGGAATTTCCAGGCGCTGCTGGACGCGGTTCGCGGGCAGGCGCCCGAGGTGAACACCGCGCTCGCGGCCGCCCCGGCCAGCGGCGGAAACGCCCACCACGGCGGCGGGAGCACTGCGACCCCGGCCACGGACCCGGCCCATACCGATCGAGTGCTGAACACAGCGCGCGTCGCCGGGCTGGCAGGACCCGTCAAGATCACCCCACCCGAGGAGGCCGGCCACGCGTGGAGCGTCGTCCAGGAAGACAACCTGTGGCCGGTACGGCGCGACCAGGTCGCGATCGACCCGGCCAGCGGACAGATCACCGACCGCGCCGACTGGGCCGAATACCCGGTGCTGGCCAAGCTCAGCGCACTGGGCATTCAGGCCCACATGGGCCTGCTGTTCGGCCTGGCCAACCAGCTTCTGCTCGCCGCCATCGCCATCGGCCTGCTCACGCTGATCTTCTTCGGCTACCGGATGTGGTGGCAGCGCCGCCCCACCCGCGATGACCGGCGAGGCCTGCTCGGCAAACCGCCGGCCCGCGGCACCTGGCGCACACTGCCGCGACCGTTCCTGTTCCTCGGCATCCCGCTTCTTGTGGCGCTCGGCTGGGCGCTGCCGGTCTTCGGCGTCACCCTGCTCGCCTTCCTGGCCATCGACCTCATCGTTGGTTTCGGCCAACGCCGCAGCGGCCGCACTCGTACGGAGTGACTGCGGCCCGTGGTTCTCCATGACCGCGGGCCGACCAAGGACAGGGGCCGGGGACGCTTGAGTAGGCCGTTTGTAGGCCGTCCCCGGCCCCGATCAACGCTTCCAGCATGTGCCCGTACCGAGAAGAGGCCAGGATGCCCTCGAGCAAGACGTGATCGCCGCGGTTCAGGCTCCAGCGGACGATGGTGTCCAACAGATCGATGTTCGCGTCGCCCGGTATGTCTCGTTCCCGGAGGATCTGCCGACGCACGACACGGCACCTGCGGTCGGTGCTCGGCGAGTACACCGACCATTACAACCGCCATAGGCCTAACCAGTCCCGCCGGCAGCGACCACCTGACTCCGACAAGTCGGTGGTCACGCCGTTGGACGCGCCGATCCATCGGCGGAAAGTGCTCGGCGGTGTGATCAACGAGTATCACCGAGCGGCATAGAACGTTTGCGAATCCCCAGCTCAGCCCATCGCGACGAGTTTTGGCGCAGTACAGGGGTAGGTCCTGGTCTCCAGCACGCGCCGGGGGACCGGCGCACAGATCCCGCCTTGATCGTCACGACACGTCAGCTCCGAGTCCTCGAGGCTCAGTTCGTATCCGTCTCCGGCCGGAACCCACACCCGCCGCTCTCCCGGTGTCGTCGGTGGCATGCGTGGCATCGTGGCAGAAACAACCGACAAGATCCGTTCTTTCAGTCGCCTTGTGCTTCGAGTTCCGCGAACGCGAGGCCGGGCTGACGAAAATGACCGCATGTGGCAAGCCACACCGGACTCTGTCCCTGTGTGACCGGAGGGATGCTCAGAGTGGGCATGAGCCATCGGATCGTCGATCGGGGCAGGGCTCGGCAAGCGGAACACCGTCAATGTGGCTCTCACACCGATGAATGAGAAGGTCACACCGTTTTTCGCGCTCCGGAGAATAGGGCATCGCAGCGGGGACGGAAGGGAGCAACTGACCGCCGTGACCCGGATCTGACAGGGGATTTATCAGGATTTAGGTGGTTAGGTGGGTGGGATTATAACGCCTTCCGGCCGGCCGCCCGACCGTCACGCCCGACGGGAAGTATTCACCGCCATCGCTGCCAACTCGAGGGCGCATAAACACGTCTCTTCATCCGGCGCACCGTGAGCATTCACGGACGTGCCGGGTGATCAAGGTCACCCGACCCGAGGTTCGTTGGCGGAGGAGTTGGCTGATCCGGATGGTCAGAGTGTTCATCGTCGATGAGAATCCGGTCATGGAACTCGGGCTCCGCTCACTGCTGGGCGATCACCCCGAGATCGAGGTGGTCGGCGACGCGTCGAACGGCGGCCCGGTGGCCGGCGCGCTTCTCACACACGGCGTGGACGTGATCCTGGTGAGCGCGTCTCCACCCAATCCCGGCAAGATTCGCGCACTCGCACGGCATGGCGGCGGGGCACGGATCGCCCTGCTGACATCCGCGGACGAGCAGTCTGTGCTATTACGCGCATTGGCCGCGGGGGCGCACAGCTGCATTCTGCACGGTCATTTCGAGCCGCAGGAGGTCGCCACAATGGTCCTGGCGACGGCATATGGCCAATCCTTCCTCTCCTCCACGGTGGCCACCTTCCTGGTCACGTGGCTGCACGGCAACGCCTCCATGGACCCGCGGCCACGCCTGGGGCTCACCCCGCGGGAGATCGAGATCATGGAGCTGATCAGCGGTGGACTGAGCAATCGCGCTATCGCCGATCGCCTGATCATTTCCGAGAAGACCGTGAAGAACCACGTGCACAGCATCTACAAGCGACTCGGTTCGGACAGTCGCGACAATGCCATTCAGCGATGGAATGATCTTCAATCCGCCGCTCGAACACATGAATGAATCATGGCATCGTCCGGCCAACATTGTTTTGTAACGGCGGTCCTAGGACCGGTCCTATTCAAAAAATGGGACCCAGATCAATTTGCTAAATACATAAGCCGTGTCGCATGCTCTCGTTGCACGTTCAACAAGCGATGAAGCGATAACGGCTGCGTCCGGTTCGATCGATATTTCGATCTTCGCCGTCCCGGCCTTCACCTACTGGGAGGCGTTGGTGAGACTCAAGAACCGCCTTGCGATCGGAGTCCTTTCCGTCGCGGCGATGACATCGTCGGTGCTTTTGTTCCCCGCGGGGGCCGCGCACGCCGCGGACCCGCGCATCGATCTCAAGGTGCTCGTCGTCAGCGACGGCGGCTCCTCGGTTTCCGCGATCGAGGAGCAACTCCAAGCCGAGGGCGTGCCGCATCGGACGGTCGACCTCAATGACGCGAACCGTCCCGTGATCAACAAAGCCTTCCTCGAGGACACGGTCAGCGGGGCGCCCCGGGCGAAGTACCAGGCGGTCGTGTTGCCGAACGCCGATCCGTTCACCGAGGCGGCGGAGATGACGGCACTCGCCGACTTCGAGAAGAGGTTCGGCATCCGGCAGGTCGACGCCTACGTCTACCCGAATGCGGCCGTGGGCATGAACGCGCCCGGGTTCGCCGGCGCCCTCGACGGCACCACGGCCGCCCTCTCGGCCACCGGGATCTCCGGCCCGTTCCGCTACCTCAAGGGTCCCGTCCGCTTCGACGACAACTCCCCGACCGTCCCGGAGAGCTATGCCTACCTGGCGAGCCCCCTGCCGGACAACGCCGCCCAGGGCACCAGGTTCGAGCCGTACCTCACGGCGACGGCCCAGGGACAGACCGGCACCCTCGCCGGTGTCTACACCCACGACGGCCGCAGCGAGATGGTGCTGACCTTCGCCTACAACTTCAACCAGTGGCAGTTCCGCACCATCGCGCATGGGATCGTCTCGTGGCTGACCAAGGGCGTCCACCTCGGCCACAACCGCAACTACTTCGCGGTGCACGTCGACGACATCTTCCTGCCCGACTCCAGGTGGAGCACCCAGCACAACTGCACCCCGGGCGAGGACTGCCCCGCCGGCGTGACGACGCCGGACATCCGCATGACCTCGGCCGATGTCACCCAGGCGGTGAACTGGCAGAACCAGAACGGCTTCACCCTCGACATGGTCTACAACGGAGCGGGCAGCGACGAGGCCGTCGCGCAGAACGGCTCGGACCCGCTGACCACCTCGATGGTCTCGAACAGGGCCAGGTTCCGCTGGGTCAACCACACCTACGAGCACCCCTACCTCGGGTGCAAGCAGGACACCTCGGTCGTGCCGTGGCGCTGCGAGACCGACGCGGCCGGCAACGTGCAGTACGTCAGCAAGACCGAGATCAAGGACCAGATCACCAAGAACCTCAGCTGGGGCCGCGGCAAGGGGCTCAGCCTCGGGGCCGACGAACTGGTGACGGGTGAGCACTCCGGTCTGAAGATCCTTCCGCAGCAGCCGGACGACAACCCGGGCCTCGGGCCCGCGCTGAACGAGACCGGGGTGAAGTGGACCGCCAGCGACGCCTCGCGGGGCAAGGCGCAGCGCCCGGTGGGCAACGCGCTGACCGTGCCGCGCCACCCGATGAGCGTCTACTTCAACACCGCCACCAAGCAGGAAATGGCCGACGAGTACAACTGGATCTACACCAGCCGGGCCGACGGGGGCAGCGGCATCTGCGAGGACAACCCCGCAACGGTGACCTGCATCCAGCCACTCGACCAGACCACCGGCTATGACAGCCACATCGTGCCGGTCGACGCCCGGATCACCCTGTCGCACATCGTCACCAACGACCCTCGGCCGCACTATGTGCACCAGTCCAACCTGACCGAGGACCGCATCCTCTACCCGATGCTGGACCGGATCCTGGCCGACTACCGGGCCGCCTTCGCCGGCAACGCGACACTCGTGAACCCACGGATGTCCGCCCTCGGCGCGGAGCTCGAGCGGCAGGTCACCTGGCGCAACGCGATGAACAACGTCACGGCCTACGTGAAGAGCGGGGAGGTCACCGTCCAGCGGCCGAGCGGTGTGGCGGTTCCGATCACCGTGCCCGAGGGGACCCGCGACTGCAGCGGGCTGCTCGGCTGCCTGCTCGGCGGCCCGGCGTACGGAGTCCAGTACGCGGGTGAGCGGTCCGCCTACACCGGCACGAGCGTCCTGCTCGATCTTCCGGCCGGGGCCATGGGCTGACCGGGCCGTTCGGACATCGGCGGTTTCGACAGCGGCGGCACGGTCACGGGGATCGGAAGGATCGGGGATGAACATCACGCTGGTCACGGAGGGTACCTATCCGCACGCCTACGGCGGCGTGAGCGTCTGGTGCGATCAGCTCGTACGCGGCATGCCGGAGCACTCCTTCAACGTCGTGGCCATCACCGGCACCGGCGCGGAGCCCCTGGCCTGGGAGCTGCCCGGGCACGTGACCGCGGAGTCCGTGCCGCTCTGGGGCCCGCGGGCGGGCGGCCGTCCCCCGCGGGCCGGTGCCGCCCGGCGGTTCGAGCTGCTCTACCGCACGATGCTGGACCTGATCCTCGACCCGTCCGACGCGGCGGCCGAGGCCTTCCCAAGCGTGCTGCACTCGCTGCTCGAGTTCGCCCGGACGAACGACCTGCGGGCGGCGCTCGGCGGGGAGGGACCGGTGCGATGGCTGGTCGAGGCGTGGTCCGCCCGCCGTGCGGACTTCGCCCGGATGGGCGTCCGGCCCACCGTGCACGACGCGCTGACCGCGGTGGACCTGCTGGAGCACTCCTTGCGCCCGCTGTCGGCTCCGGTCCCACGTGCGGACGTCACCCACGCGGTCTCCAACGGGGTGGCCGTGCTGCCCGGGCTGGCCGCCAAGTGGACGTACGGAACGCCGCTGTGCCTGACCGAGCACGGCATCTACCTGCGGGAGCGCTATCTGGGGTACGGAAAGTCGCCCTATCCCTGGCCGGTCAAGGCTCTGGTCCTCGGCTTCCTGCGGCTGCTGAGCGGGGCCGGCTACCGGGCCGCCGACCTGGTGACCCCCGGGAACCGTTACAACCAGCGGTGGGAGGTGCGCTGCGGGGCGCGCCCCGACCGCATCCAGACCGTCTACAACGGCGTCGATCCGGGCGACTTCCCGGCGGCCGGCGCCGAACCCGCCGTTCCCACGATCAGCTGGGCGGGACGAGTCGACCCCATCAAGGACCTCGAGACGCTGATCCGGGCCTTCGCGCGGGTCCATACGGAGCTCCCCGGCGTACGGCTGCGCCTGTTCGGCGGCACGCCGAAGGGCGGGGAGCGCTATCGCGAGCGGTGCGAGGCCCTCGCCGCCGAGCTCGGGGTCGCCGAGCACGTGGCGTTCGAGGGCAGGGTCGACGACATCCGGGACGCCTACGTGGCCGGCACGGTCGTGGTGCTGTCCAGCATCTCGGAAGGCTTCCCGTACACGCTGATCGAGGCGATGACCTGCGGCCGCGCGACGGTGGCCACCGACGTGGGAGGCGTACGGGAGGCGGTCGGCGACACCGGTGCCGTCGTCCCGCCCCGGGATCCCGAGGCGATGGCGCGGGCCTGTGTGCGGCTGCTGCGCGACGAGGTCACGCGGCACCGGCTCGGTGCCGCCGCCCGCGAACGGGCGCTGGAGTACTTCACCGTCGACCAGGCCGTGGGCTCGTTCCGGTCGATCTACGCCGACCTGGCGCGGGGCGAGCCGCCGGTCACCGCGACCGAGCCGGTCACCGCCACCACGCCCGTCATCGGCACCCCGACGCTGACCATCGGCCCGGGGGTCGCGGCCACCACGGCGAGGTCGGCGTGACGGCCGCGATGCCGCCGGGTGCCCTGCGCGGGCTGCCGGCGCCCGGAGACCCTGACGCCGGCGACTCGCTGGAAGCGCTGACGCGGCGCATGGAGGAACTGTGCGCGGGAGCGGTCGACCCCTTCGAGGTGGCCGCCGGGCTGGAGGCGGACGGGCTCAACGACGAGGGAGCCGGGCAGTACGGCTACCCGCACGTCTTCGCGCTCGCCGAGGACCTCTACGAACGAACCGAGCGCCGGCCGGCGACGCCGGAGGCGCTGCCGAACCCGTGGAGCGGCGAGGTCTGGCGGCAGCTGCTCCGGGGCATGCTCTTCGGCCTGCCCGGTCTCTGCTACGCCACGGCCACTCCGGCGCTGACCAGACCCGGCGGCAGCGTCGTGCTCATGCTGTCGCTCCTGCTGTCGTGGTCGGCGAGCCAGGGGGTGGCCTACCTCGCCTACGTCCGGATGGGCCGGGGCGACCGGCCGGCCGCAGCGCGCGTGATGAGACACGGCCTGACGGCGACCGGAGTCGTCGCGGTGCCGGTCATCGTGGCGACGGCAGTCCTTCTCGACGCGGGCGGAGCCGCGACGGCGCTCGCCGTCGGGCAGTGCGTCTACCTACTGGCGGCCACGGTGGCGCTGGTCATCGGGGCCGAACCGTGGCTGCTCCTGGCGCTGCTGCCCGGTGCCGTCGCGAGTACGGTGCAGCTGGCCGCCGGCGGGCCGGTCCGGCCGGTCCTCTGGATCGCCTGGGCCGTCACCATCACGGCGACCGTTTGCCTCGCGGTCGCCCGCACCGCCGGCCCCGGCTCGGCCGGCGGCGACACCGCCGGTGGCCGCGTGGACCGGAGCGACGCCGCGATGGCGCTGCCGTACGCGCTGTTCGGGCTCCTCTCCGGCGGCATGCTCACCTTCCCGACGGTGTCGACCCTGCTGGGCCGGTCGGAGCCGACTGCCGCGACCAGCGTGGCCGTGCTCGCGCTGTCGCTGTCCATGGGCTTCGCCGAGTGGATCCTCGTCTCCTACCGCCGGCGCATGCACCGGACCCTGCTCGGCCACAGCAGTGTGCGGGGTTTCGCGCTGGCCGCACGCGCCACGCTGGCGGCCGCGGTCGCCGCCTACCTGGTCGTGCTGACGGCTCTCGCGGTCGCCATCGCGGGACTGGCCGGACTGAACGGAGACCTCCTCCGGGATTCGGCCGGCCCGGCCACGACGACCTGGACGGCCGGTGGCTACCTCGGGTTGGGCGGCGCCTTCTTCGTGGCGCTGCTCCTGCAGTCCTGCGGCCGGATCCGGGCCGTGCTGGCCGGCTGCGCGAGCGCCCTGGCCGCCGAGACCGTGGCCTCTCACGCCGCGAACCCATGGGTCGTCCAGTTCGTGGTGGCCTGCGGGCTGCTCGTCGCTCTTCTGACGTACGCGTTCGTCGTCCTCGGCAGGGCGACGTCCCATCGATAGGTCCGTAAGCGACGGATCCCTAATTCAGTGGATCCCTCACCCGAACGAAAGGTGTCACATGGAAAGCCTGGTCGCGGTCACGGGGGCCGAGGGCTTCATCGGCTCTCACCTCGTCGAACTGCTCGTGGAGCGAGGTCATCGCGTGCGCGCGATGGCGCAGTACAACTCGTTCGGCACCTGGGGCTGGCTCGACACGCTCCCGCCCGACGTCCTGGACCACGTGGAGGTCGTCCTCGGCGACGTTCGCGACCCGGCATCGACCCATGACCTGATCGGTCAGGCCGAGGTGGTCTATCACCTGGCCGCCCTGATCGCGATCCCGTACTCCTATCAGGCGCCGCACTCCTACGTCGAGACGAACGCCCTCGGCACCCTCAACGTGCTCGAGGCCGTGCGCAGGCTGGGCACCTCGCGGCTCGTGCACACGTCCACCAGCGAGACCTACGGGACGGCCCGGACGGTCCCGATCAGCGAGGACCACCCGCTGCAGGCACAGTCCCCGTACGCGGCCTCGAAGGTCGCCGCCGACAAGCTGGTGGAGAGCTATCACCTCAGCTTCGAGCTGCCGGTGGTGACGCTGCGACCCTTCAACACGTTCGGGCCGCGGCAGTCCGCGCGGGCCTTCATCCCGACCGTGACCAGCCAGATCGCGGCGGGCGCCAAGGTCGTCTCCGTGGGGGCGCTGGACCCGACCCGGGACTTCACCTTCGTGAAGGACACCGCCGCCGCGTTCGTCGCGGTGGGCACGGCGCCCGCGCAGGAGGTCGTGGGCGAGCTGTTCAACGCGGGCACCGGTCAGGAGATCTCGATGGGCAGGCTGGCCGACGAGATCGCCGGGCTGATGGGCCGCGAGGTCACGTTCCGCTCCGAGTCGGCCCGGCACCGGCCGGTCAACTCGGAGGTGATGCGCCTCATCTGTGACGCCGCGAAGCTCCGGCGGCGCACCGGCTGGCAGCCCCGGCACACGCTGCAGAGCGGGCTCAAGCACACCATCGAGTGGTTCCTGGATCCGGCCAACCTGGACCGCTACCGACCCGGCACCTACACCGTCTGAACAGGGAGTCGACATGCACGCGGTGATCCTCGCAGGCGGCAAGGGCGTACGGCTCCTCCCGTACACCACGACACTGCCGAAGCCTCTCGTCCCCATCGGGGACCGGTATTCGATCCTGGAGATCGTCCTTCACCAGCTCGCCAGACACGGGTTCCGTACGGCGACCCTCGCCATCGGCCACCTCGGCCACCTGATCCGGGCGTACGTCGGCGACGGCGACCGGTGGGGGATGCGCATCGACTACGCGGTCGAGGAATCACCGCTCGGCACCATCGGCCCGCTCCTGACGATGCGCGACCGACTCCCTGACGACTTCCTCGTCATGAACGGCGACGTCCTCACCGACCTCGACTTCGCGGGCCTGCTGGCAGAGCACAACGCCGCGCGCGCCGCGCTCACCATCGCCACCTACCCCCGCCAGGTGAACATCGACTTCGGCGTGCTCAAGACCGAGGACGGGCATGTCATAGAGTTCGCGGAGAAGCCCATGCTCGACTACCGGGTGAGCATGGGGGTCTATGCCGTCTCCAGAGACGTCCTCGCGCGTTACGAGCCGGGACTGCCGCTCGGATTCGACGAGCTGATCATCGACCAGTTGGCCGACGGTCGGCCTCCGCGCGAGTACCGCTTCGACGGTTACTGGCTCGACATCGGCCGGCCGGACGACTACGACCGGGCCAACGCCGAGTTCGCCGGGCTGCGGCCCGCGCTACTGGAGGGTGTGGACACATGAGGCTTCTCCTGATTGGGGCGAGCGGCTTCATCGGCCGCCACATCCGGGCCCGCGCCACCGGTTTCCAGGTGGTCACCATCTCCAGGTCGCAGGGCGCGGGCGACGTGTGCCTGGACCTTGCCGCGGCCGGTCCGGCGGAGGTGGCCAAGCTGATCGATGAGGAAGCACCGGACGCGGTGGTCAACTGCAGCGGCGTCACCGGGGGCGATCCGGCGGAGATGGTGTCCGGCAACGTCGTCGCCGTCGCGAACCTCGTCGCGGCGCTGGCCGCGGTGCCGGTCCGGCTCGTCCACGTGGGGTCGGCGGCCGAGTACGGTCAGGTGGCGCCCGGGAATCCGATCACCGAGTCCACCGAGCCCCGCCCTGTCGGTCCGTACGGCGTCACCAAGCTGGCGGGGACCGAGATCGTACGGGCGGCGGTGTCGGATGCGGTGGTCCTGCGGGTGTTCAACCCGATCGGACCGGGCATGCCCGGCTCCACCCTGCCCGGCCGCGTCGCGGCGAGGCTCCGTGGACGTGACGCGGAGGTACGGGTCGGCTCGCTCGCCGCCCATCGGGACTTCGTCGACGTGCGAGACGTGGCCGACGCGGTTCTCGCCGCCGCCGGCTGCGCCGGGCCGTTGCCGCCCGTACTGAACGTCGGCAGCGGCCGGGCCACCCCGCTGCGGGAGGTGGTGACCGCCCTCTCGGAGATCGCGGGACCCGGCTCGCGGATCGTGGAGGACACCGCGGGCGGCTCCGCCCGGTCGGCCGGGGTGCCCTGGCAGCAGGCCGACATCAGTGCCATCGGCCGCGCCCTCGGGTGGGCGCCCACCACCGACCTGACCGCGTCGCTGCGGGATCTGTGGAAGGACACCGCATGCCTGGCCTGATCGGGGGTGAGGGGTTCTCGGTCTCGCGCCGCAAGGTTCTGCGTGATGTCGGGAAGGTGACGTCTGCCGCCGTGATCATGCCGACCTCGTTCGCCGGTGACGCCGGTGCCGGCGGCTCTGCCGCCGAAGCCCCGGACGCGCTGCTGGTGCCGGCGTACTTTCATCCCGCGCATTTTCCAGCCGAGTGGGCCCGGCTGACCGATCCCCGCCTGCTGGCGGTGGTGCTCAACGTGCACAACGGCCCGGGCAGCACACGAGACCCCGAGTTCGCCGCCGCCGTGGCCCGGATCGAGAGGTCGGGAGGAACGGTCGTCGGCTACATCGACACCGCCTACGGCGCCCGACCGGCCGCGGACATCCAGGCGGAGGCACGGCGATACCGGAATTGGTACGGCGTCGCGGACGTCTTCCTAGACCAGGTCTCGGCCGGGCCGGAGGCGCTGCCGGCCTACCGGAGCATCTGCGCGGCCCTTCGGGACCGGCACGCCGAGTTCGTCGTGTTCAACCACGGCACCCATCCCGACCCGGGATACGCGGCGGTCGCCGACCTGCTCGTCACCTTCGAGGGGCCGTGGTCTGCGTACGAGCAAATGCGGCCGCCCGCGTGGGCGATGGAACTGCCCACCGAGCGACTCTGCCACCTGGTCTACGCCGTACCGCCCGAGGCGTGCGACCCGGCGATGCGGCTGGCCCGATGCAACAACGCCGGCATCGCGTACGTGACCGACGGGGACGGCGCGAACCCGTGGGGCGGACTGCCCGGCTACTTCGAGCATGAGCTCACCCTCATCTCGTGAACCGGGCACTGACCTCGTGAACCGGGCCCTAATCTGTGGCCGATGAGAAGCCCACTCGGTATCGTGCTCGCGGTCGCGTGCCTGACCGGTTGCTCAGCATCCCCGCCATCGGCCCAACCGATGCCATCCGCGGGGTCGTCGTCCGGTCACAGGTCAGGCCGGCCTTGGGTTCCGGCTCCGGCGGTGCCCTGGCAGTGGCAGCTCACCACCCCGGTCGATCTGAGCGTGAACGTTCCCGTCTACGACATCGACGGGTTCGACAACAGCGCCGCCGTGGTCCGCGAACTGCATGAGCGCAATCGCCGGGTCATCTGTTACGTCAATGTGGGAGCGGCGGAGAACTTCCGGCCGGACTACACGGTGTTCCCACCGGGTGTGCTCGGCAGGCGCAACGGCTGGCCCGGGGAGCGGTGGCTCGACATCCGGCGCGTCGACGTGCTCGGCCCGATCATGGCCAAGCGGTTCGACATGTGCCGGGCCAAGGGCTTCGACGCGGTGGAGCCCGACCTGGTGGAGGGCTACACCGAATCCACCGGATTCCCGCTCACGGCCGCCGATCAGCTCAGATACAACCGGTTCATCGCAGGGCTGGCCCATGATCGCGGGATGTCGGTGGGCCTGAAGAACGACCTCGCACAGATTCCCGCGCTGCTGGCGTACTTCGATTTCGCCGTCAACGAGCAGTGCGCGGAGTTCGGCGAATGCCACCTGCTCACCCCGTTCGTCAACGCCGGCAAGGCCGTGCTGCACGTGGAGTACAAGTTGCCCACGTCGAGGTTCTGCGCTGAGACGAAGGCGCTCGGCTTCAGCTCCATGCGCAAGCGCCTCCCTCTCGGACCTTGGCGGCAACCGTGCTAGACGCCTCTGCTTCAGAGGGCCGCCTGGACCCGGTAAGAGCGGAGTAACCCGTCACGCGCGCTCGAACATGACCCGTACCTCTGCCACCTGCGGCTTTGTAAGACGATGCCTTACGTGCCCGTTCTCACCTGCAACCCCGCAGCAGCGGATCAGAAGTCCCATGCTCCCGTATCGGATCGGTACTCCCACTGTCGGTCTATGCCGTTTCGTACGCGACTCCACCGTTTCCGATGCTGGGTTGTGTCGCGTCGTGCCGTTGTGTTCCATGACATACGAGCAACCATCGAGCAACCATGGGCGTCAGTCGGCCGGACTTGCCCTGGCACGGATCATCTTTGTGCCCAGAACGTGGTCCGGATTGGGGTGAGCGTTCCAAACGCTGCGCCTGCCGAGATTTCATCCATGCAGGTCAAGGACGGGCGGCGTCGCAATCGCCGCACATGGGTTTCTCCGAGGTTGTCATAGGACGCCGCACGGCAGTGCCGAATCTGCCACGGTATTTGTTCTCATTTATGGACGGCGGGCATCAGGACCAGACCACGTGGAGGGCCTGTGGACCGCGGTGCATCAGGCTGGGGACATACGTCGGCGGCCGACTGGCGTCCAGCTTCAGGTTAGGGAGCCGCTCGGCCACGGTGTCGAGAACGATCCGGGCCTCCAGGCGGGCGAGCGACGCGCCGAGACACGCGTGAATGCCGCGGCCGAAGCTGAGGTGCCGGTGGTTGTTGCTGCGGGCTGGGTCGAATTGGTCGGGGTCGGAAAAGACGGCCTCGTCGCGGTTGGCCGAACCGAACAGCACCATCACCTGCGCCCCCGCTGGTATGCGTGCCCCGCCGAGCGCAACCTCCTCGGTCGTCGTGCGGAACATGCCTTGCACTGGCGCGTCCATCCGCAGACCTTCGGTGATCACATCGTCGGTCAGGGTCGGGTCGTCCCGGAAGGCCCGCAGTATCTCCGGGCGCGCGAGCAGCAGCACCAGGAGGTTCCCGATCAGATTGGTCGTGGTCTCATGGCCCGCGAAGATCAGGACGATCAGCAGGTTGACGAGCTCGGCGACGTCCAGCGGCTGCTCGCCGTCGGCGTGCGCCTTGATCAGCGCGGACAGCAGATCGTCACGCGGCGCGCTGCGGCGCGCCTCGATCTGCGCTTCTAGGTAGCGCTGAAACGCGACCGAGCTGCGCGCACACGCGAGCTGTCGGTCGCCGTCGGTGCCGGGCGCCCCGAGCGTCACCAAGTCATCGGTCCAGATTTTGAGCTTGTCGCGCGCTTCGACGGGTAGGCCGATCAGCGTACAGATGATCTCGATCGGCACCGGGTAGGCCAGCTCGGCGATCAGGTCGACGCCGCCGTCGGGAGCGAAGCCGTCCATAAGCCGCGTGACGATCGCTCGAACGCTCGGCTCGAGCGCGGCCACCAGCCGCGGCGCGAACGCACGGCTCACCAGACTGCGCGTCCGCGTATGGCTCGGCGGGTCGTCGTTGACCAGCATCGGCAGCTCGGGGTACGCCTCCTGCAACACCTCGCGGACCGCCGGCGGCGCATCGGCGGGCGTACGCATCAGGAAGCGCGAGGAGAAACGCGCCGTATCCTTCAGCACGGCCCATACGTCGTCGTAGCGGGTGACGAACCAGAGCCCGAACTCCGGGCTGTAGAGCACCGGCGCCTCGCGGCGGGCGCGCGCGTACAACGGGTACGGGTCCTCCAGGTAGGGCGGCTCAAGCCGGTTGAACACCCACGGCAGCGCCGATTCCACCCCATCCTCCTCGCGGTGCGGTCCTCAATGATACGGCCGAGCGGTGCGGCCCTCCGTACCCCGCTCAGACGCTTGCCATGCGAACTCCGTGAGGGACGATGCTGACCCACTCTGTCGGCCCGCTGCAGGGCGGCGCGCGGTCAGGTGTGCTCTGGATGAGGTCGCGCCCTCAACCTGTCTGGACGCGTCAGAGCGCTCACGCGACGCGTGCCGGCACCTGGGAGACTGTCACGTCCGGAACTGTGCGCGCCGGGGGCGAGACGCCTTCGGCTACTCGGTCAGGTGCAGGGGCGGTCAGGTCGCCGCAAGAGCGAGGACGCCGCACAACGATGTCGCGATGCCGACTTGTTGGATCCGGGCCAGCCGCTCGTCCAGCCAGATCCTCGCGAGGGCCATTGTGACGACGGTGTGCAGGGAGCCTACAACGGCGACGATGCCGACCAGACCGCGCGTGGTCGCCAGGGCGTACAGCGAGTCGGCGGTGACGATGAGCACGCCGACCAGTGCGATCGTCGGTAGGTCGGCGCGGCGGACCGCGAGTCGGTTACCTCGCGCGGTCCTGATGACCATGATGGTCGTGATTGCCGCCACCGAGGTGAGCCGGGCGGTGAGCAACGCCCAGCGGATGTCGTCCTCGCTGGCCCGGTCCAGGGCGATGAAGAACGCACCGAACCCGAGCGCGGCCAGCAGTCCGTAGCAGATACTCGGGCCGAGGCGGGCGGTGTCCGCGCCACCTGACCGGGGCTGGCACGAGGTGATCACCAGCCCGACGAGCGCGAGACCGAGGCCGATGCTCTGCGAGAGGCCCGGCACCTGCCCGAGCACCAGTCCGGCCGCCACCGGCACCACGGGCGCGGTCGCGGCGACCGGTGCGACGACGCTCATGGTTCCCACCGACAGTCCCCGGTACAGGGCGGCGATCGCCACCGCCTCCCCGGCTCCGGCGGCGGCGGCCCAGAGCAGGTAGGTGCCGTTCGGCGGGCCAACGCCACGCGCCGCGACGAGCACGGCCACCACGACCAGCGCTGTGGCTTGCGAGACCAACAGAACCGACAGCAGCGGTGCCGAGCGTGCCTTCAGCCCGCCGAGGAAGTCGGAGACTCCCCAGCCGAGGCTGGCACCCAGGGCCAGCAGGACGGCCAGCATTTCGGGGTCACCCGGCCAGTCGGAGGGGCCGGCGGTTCACATCGTCCGGTAGGCCGACGTTTTTCAGATACACCACCGCGGGACCGGCCAGGTCGGCGGGCGCACACAGGGTGGTTGCGGTGGTGTTGTCGACTGCCGTGTCGTCCTCCGCGAGGGGCCGGCGGCTGACAATTCCGTACCACTGGGTCGCGTCCACTGGTGATCACCTTCCGATCCGGCCGGAGCCCGCTGTGTAGGGCTCGTAGTGATGACGGTCGAGGTAGTGTGCTCGCTGCTCCGGGTCGAGGTGCTCGATCGCGTACCGCAGCAGCACGCGCGGCGCGGTGGCGGCGTGCCGGTCGAGGAAGGCCAGCAGCCGGTCGCGGTCGTGCTTGCCCGCCTCGCGCAACATCCCGCCGACCACCGTCTGCACCCGTTCGTGGGTATCGGCGACCAGGAGCCCGGCGAGGGCGAACGTGTCATCGAGGTCACCGCCACGCACGAACGCCAACGTGGCCAACATCGCGATGCGGCGTTCCCACCAGTGCGCGGAACGCGCCAGCCGGTAGAGGACGTCACGGGGCTTGTCCCGTAGGTAACCGCCGACCACGTGGTGCGCGCTGACGTCGACCAGGTCCCAGGTGTTGATGCGGTCGGTGCGGCGCAGGTACAACGCGAACAGTTCCGCGCGGATATCCTCCGGGGTGTTCTTGCGGACGGCCTGTTTGCCCATGACGCTGAGCGCACCGATGCGTACCTCATGGACGTCGCTGTCCAGCAGCTTGTCGATTTCCGTGCCGGGCAGGTCGATGAACTCCCTGGCGAGGGCGAACACCTCCCTCATCCGTACCCGGTCCCTACCGGTCGGCACGCGGAGCGCTTCGATCCGCTCTGCGAACCGGGCGGCGGTGAGCTGCGACCCGGTCATGCGACCGGTTGGAGGAGTTGGGTCCGCCAATCGGCCGGTGCCGGCCAGCTCGACAGGTCCGGCTCGCGGGTCAGGTCGATCCATTCGTAGACCTCCCAGGCGGGACCGGCTGGCCGCCCGTGCGTCGCCAGCCATTCCTGGATCCGGTCGTAGGCGTCGCCCAAGCGGTCGTGCGCGCCGAGGTGCACGGTCGTGACGGCCCGACCACCAGGCAGCTCGCCCTGGGAGATCCGGCCCGCGCCGGCGACAGCGTCCCCGACAGGTACGCCTGTCTCGACGTCGGTCTCGACGTCACCGAACGCGTGGTATCGGACGAAGGGTGGGCCGGTGGGCGCGACCCCGCGATCGTGCAGGAGCCGCCACAGCTCGTACAGGCTCGCTCCCTGCGCCTGGGTCAGCTCCACGATCGGTACCGTCTGCCGGATGCTCAGCACCGGCTGCGGCTCGCGCTGCTCGACTTCGATGGTGGTCATGGCGGTCACCCTCCTCGTGACGTGGCGTCGTCGTACATGAATCGATCGTGGCGGCCAGGGCCGGTCGAGGTCCAACACCCATCTCCATGTGATCTACACAGCAGGTGTGTAGATCCGGTAGACAGGAGGGGTGACCGGAGATCTGGATCTGCGCCTGCTGCGGCACTTCGTCGCCGTCGCCGAAGAGCTGCACTTCAGCCGGGCCGCCGAACGGCTGTTCGTAGCCCAGCAGGCGGTCAGCCGCGACGTGCGCAAGCTGGAGGACCGCGCCGGCACGCGGCTGTTCGACCGCACCAGCCGCCGGGTGGTGCTCACGTCGGCCGGCCGGCGCCTGCTGGTCCGCGCCCGGCAGATCCTCGCCCTGCACGACGAAACGCTGCGCGAACTGCGCGGCGAGGGGCGGTCACTGCTGGTCGACGTGGTCGGCCAGCGGCTCACCCCCGCGCTGGTACTCGCCGCGGCCCGGGCCCGCGCCGACGGGTACGAGTTCTTCGCCAGGTTCCACGGTGGGTTGGACGCCTCCCTGCCGCTGTTGACCGGCCATCGGCTCGACGTCACGTTCGGCCGCTGGCACGGCATTACCGGCGAGCCGCCACAAGGCCTGGAGCGCCAACTGATCCGGTACGAACGGATCTCTGTTCTGCTGCCCGAAAGCCACCCACTGGCCGCGCACACCGAGGTACCGCTGGCCGCACTGCGCGAGACCGACGCCTGCTGGCAATGCGGTGACCACGCCTCCGCTCAGTGGGAGCAGGCCATGTTGCAGCTTTTCGCCGACACCGACACGACACCGGCCCCGCCCCGGCCCAACGTGCGGGGCATCGACGAACTCGCTTACCACATTCAGCAGTGGGATCTGCCGATCCTGACCATCAGCAGCCAACCGGACGTACCAGGCGCGGTCGTCCGGCCACTCGTGCAACCGGTCGCGATGTACCCGTGGAGCATGATCTGGCGCAAGGACCTGCACCATCCCGGCCTGGCGGCACTGCGGGAAGCGGTCGGCGACCTCAGCGCCGCCGGGAACTGGCTCGACCTGCCCGAGGACGCCTGGCTACCCAGCCCCGAGGTGGGCCTGCTGCTCGACCGCAGCGGGCACCGCGGAGACCGGTAGGCCGTGTTGGCATCGTGCAGGTGCCGGGAACTCGGCCACCGGTCGTGACCTGGGGCTTTCAGCTCTTCAAAGCCTTCCGGCTCCAGATCAGATATGAACGCTCGACTCGTCCAGCAGGGCTGCGACAGGGCCGAGAACTTGGTACTTCATCACTGCCTCCTCACGCTTCGAGTGCGTACGCGCAATGGATCGATGGCGGATCTGATGGCGGAGGGAGAACGGACCGAAAGCGGACCAGGGGCGGATCGGCGGCGGATTCACAGCGGAGGCAGGCGTCCGAATCTGGTGGCAGCGCAAAAGGCGCGAAACCTCAGAGAAGGGAAGAGTGCAGTGCGAGGAACAGCGAGATGCCGGAGTTCGATTTCCGGTGCGACGGCGGCGGCTGCGTCATCGTCGAGCGGGTCGCAGGGGCCGTCGTCATCAGGGATTCCAAGAACCCGTACCAGCCCGGGCTCGTCTTCAGCCGGAAGGAGTACGCAGACTTCCGCCGGCGGGTGCGGAACGGGCGGGGTGCGTGGCTGCGCGGTCTCATCGGCCAGTACGCCCAGCTCGCCGCGCGGTTCGCGCTGGCGCGGACCGGCTCGGCCTAATGGCGTGGGCGCGCGGGAGCCGGCCGGCCCCCGCGCGCCCATGGCGGTCGCCGTCATCGTCCCCCCGCTCTCAGCTCGGCGGTGAGCGCGGCGAGCAAAAGGCGGGCACCGTCGTCGTACCGGGCTGCCTCTCTCAGCAGGCACCATTTGCGGCGGTACCGCGCGACGCTCTCGGGATCGTTGACGGTGAGATTGGCGTGCACAGTCTCGACCATCGCGATGGTCTCGCCGCGGCGTGCCCGCGAGTCGTCGCGGAGGTCGAACAAGACGAAACCATGCGGTACATAGGTGACGGCCTCAGTGGCGTGGGGGAGCAGCCCGATCGTCACGTTGTCGAGCGTCGCCATTGAAGCGATCCGGTCGAGCTGCGCCAGCAGGAGCTGTGCCGGCCCAGGCCGCCAGCGCAGCGCAGCCTCGGTGATCAGGAACTCGAAGCGGCGGGCCTGGTCGAAGAGCGCGAGCTGTCGGTCCAGCCGCCCAGCCACGGCGGCCGACAGGTCGGTGTCGGTGCCGCCTGGGGCGAAGAAGGCGAAGACACGGCGGGCGTATTCGGCGGTCTGGAGCAGTCCCGGCACGATCGCGCTCGCGTAGACCATGACACTGTGCGACTTGCTCTCCACCTCATGGATGTCGCCCTGCATGTGCGGGCGATCCCGCATGGCCCGCGACCAGCGGTGCACCTCGGTGGCCTGATTGGGTATCCCGGTCGCGCTGGCCTGCCGAGTACTCAAGGTGTCAACTCCCCCGGCTTCGGAGGTCATCGCGGAGTCCGCACCACCCGACTCTGGCTGCAGACCCGGGTCACAGCCGGGTCACAGCTTTGGGCACCGTGCTGTGACCGTCCGCTGGATAGAAAGTTGCGGCGGAAGGTGATCACGAAAGGAGAAGGCCGTGGCTGATGACGGAGAATGGGACCGGCGTTCGCTGCTCCGGGGCGCCGCCGTGGTGGCCGGTGCCGCCGCGACCGCGCCGCTGCTGGGCGGGGCGGCCACGGCGCAAGCCGGCAGCGGTGACGCGGACGCGTTGTTCAAGGCCGGGAAGTTCGAGCAGGCCGGCCGCGCCTACGAGGAGATACTGAAAAAAGACCCCAAGAACGTGCACGCAGCCCGCCAGCGCGGCTATGTCGGGCTACTGGGCAACAAGTTCGCCGAGGCTGAGAAGTATCTCAAGATGGCCCTCGAACTGGCGCCCGACGACAAGGACGCCAACCGGTTCCTGGCCGACTGCTACATCCGGCAGGACAAATTCTCCCTCTCCGTACCATGCTGGCTAGCGGCCGGCAGGGAGGTCTTCGCCAAATGGTTCGGGGCAGTCCGCGGCGAGCCGTATCAGATTCACGGCGACATCGGGCGGGTGCCATGGCAGCAGATGGACCCGTCACCGCTGGTAGAGGCCTCGGTCAACGGCGGACCGCCGAAGCGCTTCATGCCCTACACCGGCGCCCCGTGGCTGGGCATGTCCGCAGAAGTAGCCAAGGAAGCCGGGCTGAGCCCCGTGGCCAAGCAACAGATCGAGTACCTAGACGGCACCGCATGGCAGTACTTCGGGGTGCTGGAGTCCTTCAAGCTGGGCGGCATCGAACTGCGCAACATCCCCGTGGAGTGGTCGGAGTCGGACCAAGTTTCGCCCGGGGGGCCGAACGACGGCATCATCGGCACGTGGGTCTTCTACCACTTGCTGACCACCTTTGACTACGCGGCCCGGTCGCTGATCCTGCGCCGCCGCACCCCTGAAACGGCCAGCAAGGCACGCGCCGACGCCGAACGGGCGGGCGCAAAGCCCCTGCCGCTGTGGCTGGCCCGTGAGCACATGCTTCACAGCAGGGGCAGCGTCGCCGGCTCCGGCACACGGGTGGTGGGCTTGTCCATCGGCGGAACCACCGAGAGCGCCGCGGTCATGTCCGAGGAAACGTCCAAGCAGTTGCGGATCCGCACCGACTACGACCGCCCATTGGAGACTTTTGCCCACAGCCACCCAACCGTCGCCTACCCCTGCTACCCGAAGGAGATCCGCCTCGGCGACGCCGCCGCCAAGGAGGTCTACTGCATGGCGAACCCAAGCCGGTCGCCTGCCCCCAACGGGTTCGACGTGCTGGCCGCCTTCTTCCACCCCTTCTACAAGCCCTACAACGTCACCCTCGACTTCACCGACATGAACGTCTACATCGCCCGCGGCAAAGCCGGCTAATCGTCCGCGCCATCGCGACGTGCCAGCGGCTGTTCAGGCCGGGATTCTGCCGGACGGGCCGGCCTCCCAAAGAGTCATTAGGGGCCGCGGGTTGATGTAGCCCCAGGAGATCTTCTCGTGGAGATCCGGGTCACCCAGCGCGGGCGTTGCTCACCCCGCAGTGGTGAAGGAGGCAGCATCGTGCATCGGCGTGCCCGCCGGGAAGGGTAGAGAGGGTCGCAAGGTCCCGTCCCACACCGCCGCGAGGGCTTGGTCCAGGCCGCTGCGGTTGCGGCGGGTGGTGCCGGAGAAGCCGCGGTCGATGTAGATCCGGTCTTCGGGACGCCGAGCGCGAAGAGTTGCTCGGTCTGGATGATCATTTCACGGACGAGTCGTCCAGCACCTGCAATAGCCGGGCTGTCGCGATCACCAGCGGCGGGACCATCGCACTGCCCGCTTGCGCCAGTTCCTTGGTGCCTGGGGATTCGGTGTATCGCGGGCGTATCGAAAAACGCATACGCCACCGCAACAGTCTCCCGTCTTCAGTGGAGGCATGGACCACAAAGCATCACTGTCAGCGCCAGCCCGTCAGGGCGGCCCGGCGGCACCGGCGTCGGGTCCTGCAACGGTCGGTTTGTCGATCAGGAAAGGACCGTGATCATGGACTCGAATTCGGTACGTGGTATCCACCGGCGGCGGCTGGTCGGGTGGGCGGGTTGGCGGCCGCCGGCGTGGTGGCGGCCGGCGCGCCGCTGGTGGGCGCCCAGCTCGGCCATGCCGGCACCGCCCCCGCGGCGCCCGAGCCGTCCGGGCTCGACCGGATCCCGCCGGACACCCGGCCCGGCGGAGCCTACGACCGGTACGTGGCGAAGCTGGCCGCGCAGGACAAATTCTCCGGCGTGGTGCTGCTGTCGCACCGGGGCCGGACCGTGCTGTCCCGCAGCTACGGCATGGCCGACAAGGAGAAGGGGATCCGCAACCACGAGGGCGTCGCCCGGCTCCGCCTCCTCCGGCGCGTTTTCCCTCCAGGCGCCGCCGACCGCACCGACGGCGGTCGCTTCTGGCGCACCGGCATCCGAGGGGAATCGGCCGGTCCCCTACTCCAGGCGGCCGGAGAGGGTCCCGCCTCCGGCGGACGGGGATACGGCACAGGCGGGTCCACCGCCTCGCCGCGCCTGGTGGCGGATGCTCGTCGTCACGGCGCTGGTGCTCGCCCTGCCGGCCGCGCTCGCCACGGTGCAGCTCGTCCGCCCGGTACCCGATCCCGTTGTACGGCTGACGGCCTCCGCCGCGCACACCTTCGGGGGCGCCGCCCCGGTGCTGCCGTGGCCGGTCGGCGGGCAGGCGGCGGTCGACGTTGAAGGGCTCGGCGCCATGGGCTCCTCGGGCGGCTCCGTTTCGACGCCGATCGCCAGCGTGGCCAAGGTGATGACCGCGTACGTCTTTCTGCGCGGCCACCCGCTCGCCGCCGGGGCAGACGGTCCGACCTACACCATCTCGCCCGCCGAGGCGGCTCGGCTCCCGGCGCGCAAGGCCCGCGGGGAGAGCCTCGTCGACGTGGTGGCGAACCAGTCCTTCACCGAGCGCGAGGCGCTCGAGGCGCTGTTGATCGTTTCGGCGAACAACATCGCTCATGAGATGGCGCGCTGGGACACCGGCGGCCTGGCCCCCTTCGTAGGCAAGATGAACGCCGCGGCCCGCAGCCTGGGGATGACCGCCACGACCTATACCGACCCCAGTGGCTTCGACCCTGGCACGGTGAGCACCGCGGCCGACCAGGTGAAGCTGCTCCGCGCGGCGATGCGGATCCCCGCGTTCGCCGAGGTGGTGGGCGAGCGCGTCTACATGCCCTCCGACGGCGGCCTGGCGCGGACGGGCGGCAACACCCTGCTCGGGCAGGGGGGCGTCATCGGCGGCAAGACCGGCTTCACGAGCGCGGCGGGCGGGAACTACGTCTTCGCCGCCCGCAGGCGCGTGGGCGGCGTCCACACGCTCATCGTCGGCGCCGTGATGGCACAGCCCGGCACCATCAGTGCCGTGGGGGCGGTCGAGGCAGGCCGCCGGCTGATCACCGCGGCCGGCGACGCGCTCACCGCGGCGACCCTGGCCCGACCGGGTGAACGGGTGGCGGTGGTCGACGACGGGCTGGGCGGCCGTACCCCGCTGGTCACCTCCGCACCGGTCACCGTGATCGGCTGGCCCGGTCTGACCGTACGGCTGCGCCTGGACGGCGTGGTCCCCCGGCCCGCCGCCGAGGGCGACCGGCTCGGTTCACTGGCCGTGGGCACCAGGCGGTTCCCGCTCGTCCTCGGCGGACCGCTGGACGGGCCGTCCATCGAGCATCTGCTGCTGCGCCTCGGCTGAAGCATGGCCCAGGCCATCAGCCCATGGCGCCAGAGGGCGACGCTCGTGCCCGGCGCGATCAGGACGGTGCCTCGACCGGACGGCGGTTCAGATCTCGACCTGCGATCCCATGACGACCGTGCGCGTCTCGGGCAGCCGGAAGTACTCGGCGGGGCTGGCCGCGTTGTTCGCCAGCGTAAGGAACAGCCTCTTACACCAGTGCGGCATGTCCGGCTCCTGGGTCAGCCGCAACGTGACCCGCGACAGGAAGTACGAGGGCGCTCCAATGCGACGGCGTGGCTGTCCCAGCACGGTGCCGAGTACGGGCTGTGCCAGATCTACAAGAACGAACCCCGGCACTACGAGCTGCGCACCGAAGCGATCGATCACGGCTGCCCACGCGGATGTATGCCGACCCCACCAAGGACCCGAGGATGCAGCAGTGACCGTTAGTGAGCGAGGACAGACGATGGTGCAGGCCGACACGGCGGAGCAGACCGGACAGCAGGGCGCCGGACAGGGTGGCGCCGGCCGCCGGGACACCGGCTCCGGTGCCTGGCGCGCGGGCATCCGCCGGGCGATCCGTAGCGTCTCCCGGCCGGGGCCCTGGAAGCGCGGCCTGGTCCTCGCGGCGCTGGCGCTGCTGCTCGGCCTGCTCATGCTGCTGCACGCGCAGATCACGGACCGCGGGAACCTCGGCAGCCTGGTGGAGACCTTCCTGCCGTGGTTCGGCGTGTTCATCCCGGTGCTGCTGGCCGGGGCGCGGCGGCGCCGCTCCGCCTCCGCGGTGGTCGCGCTGCTGCTGCCGGTCGTGGTGTGGCTGAGCCTCTTCGGAGGGCTGCTCAGCGACAAGTCCCACCCGGGCAGCGACCTCACTGTGGCCAGCCATAACGTCGGCGCCGACAACCCCGACCCGGCCGGCACCGCCCGCGACCTGGCCGCCTCCGGCGCGGACGTGCTGGCACTGGAGGAACTGACCCAGCAGGCCAGGAGCACGTACGAGAAGGAGCTGGCGAAGGCGTACCCGTACCACACGGTGCAGGGCACGGTCGGGCTGTGGAGCAAGCTGCCGCTGTCGGACACCCAGCCGGTCGACATCAAGATGGACTACGGGCCGCTGGCGGACACCAAGCCGGTCGACATCAAGATGGGCTACAACCGGGCGCTGCGCACCACGGTGGCCACGGACCACGGGCCGCTGGCGGTGTATGTGGCCCACCTGGGGTCCGTACGGGTGAATCCCAGGGCGGGTTTTTGGACGGCCCACCGGGACAGAGGCGTGCAGGCGCTCGGCAGGGCCATCGCCACCGAGCAGAACAAGCGGGTGGTGCTGCTCGGCGACCTGAACGGCACCATGGACGACCGCGCGTTCGCCGACATCACCTCGCAGCTGCACTCGGCCCAGGACGCGGCCGGGGACGGCTTCGGCTTCACCTGGCCGGCGAAGTTCCCGGTGGCGCGGATCGACCAGATCCTGGTCCGCGGGGTGGAGCCGGAGAGCTCGTGGGTGCTGCCGGCCACCGACAGCGACCACCTGCCGGTGGCCGCCGGAATCAGCTGGTGAATACCGCCTACAGGCCCCGATTCTGTGCCCGGATCCGGGAGTACGCACCTCAGGCATGATTATTCCGCGTAGGAACTAACGTCGGAGCAGCGGGAGCACGAACCGTGGGAGCAGGGTTGTTATCTGGGCTTCTTCTCGGTGTGAGCCGACGTTCGGTCGCGATGCGCGATCAGCGTCGTCCGTCATGCAGGGGATGGCTCTGGTGAACCCCTGCTGAACTCGTTCGGTTCGGCGGTAGATGTCGCCTGGCGCAGGGCGGCGGTGATCTTCAGCTGGCTCAAGGACCGTGTGGACAGAACTTGGGCACGCGGTCGGCAGGGGTGTGCCGATCGAGTGCCTATGAAGTGTTTAGGTCCACTGCTGACCCTGCAGGTCAGGTTGAGAACCCACAGGTCACAGGACCTGGACGAGGTTTTCGGCACCCGCAACCCCGCGAGGCGCAGACCGCCCAGGTGGCCAACCTTTGGGTATGGCTCTATCGCGAGCCTACATACCCCAGAGTCTCAGCAGACCATCGGATCGACGATCAGCCGTTTGCCTGTTGCTGAAGATCGCCGCAGAAGTCGCAGCCAGGGCAGCAGGCTCGCCGGACGATCAGCTGTCTCGCGGACAGGTCCAGGTCGGCAGTGAGAGGCGTACGGATCTCGTGGCCGTGTAGGGCGTGAACCGCAGCCAGGGCGATCACCAACCTGTCGAAGGTGGTGCAGGGCTGATTGGGCAGCCGACCAGTACATCGGAGGAGATCGACCTCGTTGACCGCTGCCCGTCTTCGACCGCGGGCACCGTCACCCACTCCCTCACCGCGTCGTCACCAAGCTGGTCGACCGGGCGGGCCAGCGGTAGGTCCCGCGCCGGAGACCGGGAGCTTGCGAGGAGTTTGGGCATCGAATGAGTGTTCGACACGCTGTATTCGTGTGTGGTGTTCGGCTCCAGTGCCTACTCGTGCGACAACCGAAAGGCTGCCCGGATAAGCGATCCGGGCAGCCTCTCGATCTGATGCTGGGCGAGGTCAGCTCTCCGGTACGACCTCCTTGTTCATGTCGGGGAGGGTGCCCGGACGCAGGTTGCTGGTGTCCTTCGCGGTCACGTGACCCGGATCGAACCCTGCCATCGGGCCCGCCACCGGCAGGTTGAGGTGACTGCCCCTCAGGTCGACCGTGTACGTCGTGGGTGCGGTGTCGACCGCGATGACCCCGTTGCGGCTGCCGCTGATCACCAGGCCGAGCTGGTGGCCGGCCGGCACGTCGACGTCGTTGGCCGCGAGCTCGACCGTCACCCGGTGGTCGCCGGGATCGTCGAGGCGAGCCCAGCCGCGAGCGAGCACCTGCAACTCGGAGCTGTCGATCACCCGCTCCATGTCGAAGTAGCAGGCGTCGTCGTTGGCGCTGGCCGGTCCCCAGCAGGACTCGGTCGACAGCGTCCTGGCGCCGTCACCACTGGCGAGGACCCGGTCCATCTTGCCGTAGTCGACCAGCATCACGGAGATCTGACCGACGGGTGCGGTGTGGTTCACGTTCAGGTCGACCGTCGGTGTCCCCGAGATGCGGACGTCGTGCTTGGTCGACCCGGTGAGGAAGAGCAGCCGGTTGGGGTTGTCGCCGACCTTCACCGCGTTGGCCTCGCTGAGCGAGGACGAGTTGGTGTAGCTCACCGAGGCACGACCGGGTTGTCCGAGCGTCATCGTTCCGTCGGCCTGCAGGTTCAGGGTCGTGTCGCGTGCTGCCGAGATCGGCCAGCGGGCGGAGTCGGACCACCGGTTGGGTGCGCTCTCCACCGAGACGGCCGGCTCATTGAGGATGCCGTTGTCGATGCCCATGAGCTGGCTGTCGAACCACTTGTGCAGTGTGTCCACCCACCGAGCGCGGGCGAAGTCGAACGGATCGACATGCCCGAGCCGGGCCAGCCACATCTTGCGGGCCACGCCCTGCTTGCCGAGGTCGGCCCACCACTTGGAGGCGTTCATGGTCTTGACGTTGTTGTCCTGGAGTCCATGGACGATGAACACGCTCGCCTTGACCTTGGAGGCGTCGTAGTAGGTGCCGTGCCGGTAGTCACGCTCGGCCCAGAAGTCCGTGTGGGCACCGTTCTCGTCACCGTCGTTGGCGTCCATCCAGTTCAGCCGCGCGCTGCAGTCGGTCGCGATGGTCCGGCCCTGCGCGATCGTGCGCGACAGACTGCTCGGGTAGTTGAGCGACTTCACCGCGCCCTGCCAGCGGTTGTAGTCGTACCAGGAGCTGATCGCGCTGATCGGCACGATCGTCTTCAGTCCGTCGACGCCGGTGGCTGCCACGCCGTTGGCCAGCGTGCCGTCGTACGACTTGCCGATCATGCCCGTGGCGCCGTTGCTCCAGTCGGCTGTGACCTTCTTGCCGTCGGCGTCGTACGCGCTGCCCTTGCCGTTGAGCCATTCGACGACCGCCTTTACCGACTCGATGTCGGAACGGCCGCCCTCGTCGGAACACCCGGTCGAGCGGGCGGTGCCGGCCATGTCCACGGCGACGTAGGCGTACCCGCGCGGCACGAAATAGTTGTCGTAGTAGAGCGGGAACTTCGTGGGGACCCCGTTCGCGTCGTACTTCTTGCGCTCCGACTCGTTGCCACGACCGAGGCTCAGGTAGTAGGGGCTCGCGTCCATGACGATGGGGATTCTCGCGTTGCCGTCGAGCTCGTGTGGCCGGATGATGTCGGCCGCGATGCGCTCGTCCTTGCCGTCGCCGTCGAGGTCGGGTGTGCTCACCCAGACCGTCTCGCGGATGGCATCGGCGTAGTCGTAGACGGGAGCCGTGACTCCGTCGACGAGGGTTGCGTACGGTGGCGCTGAGGGTGTGTAAGGCGCGGCCGTGGCGCTGGTGATCGGTCCTGCGACCATGGTGGCGGCGAGTGCGCCGGATCCGAGGATCGCGATGATTCTGGCTTTCACTACGGTCCTTCTTGGCGCGGGACCTTGTCGTCCGACGCCGGGAATAGGGGTGTATGTCAGGCTTTCGGAGGCTATTACAGATTCAGATAGCGTCGTTAGTGCCTACGCATCAGTAGTTCTCGAGTTGGGCGATCGCTCAAGTGGTGGTCGGGTGAGTCGGCCGGAGGTGACCGACCCCGTACTCTCCCCTCAGCTGTTGACGGATTCCAGCCCGACGTCATCGTGGTCGGCGCGGGGCTGGTCGGCCTGGTCGCGACGTACGAGCTCTCCAAGGCGGGTCCCGACCTCGGCAAGACGCACACCACCGAGTTCACCAAGGCCGCCCAGTAACGGCAGACGGCCCCGGACCGTCGGGTCCGGGGCCGTCGTCGGCTCTGCTAGACGGTGTGCCGCAGGACGATCGTCAGGTTCTTGGTGCCGGCCGGAACCCGGACCGTACCGGCCTTCTGGTCGACGACCGCACCGTTGACCGACACGTTCACGATGTTGTCCCGCAACGCCGGCAGCTCGACGCTGTACGCCGCGACGTCCGACACGTCACCGCTGAACTGGATCAGCACCGCCTTGCCGGCCGTCTTCAGCTGGTAGCCGACCCGGCCGCCGTTCTGCACCGGGTACCGGTCGAGCCCGATCTTCTGGCCGGTCCGGAGCCACTCGTTCGGTACGCCGCGGCCGATGATCAGCGCCCCGTCCGACTTCTCGGCGATCAGCGAGTCGAACAGCACCTTGGTGGCGGTCGACTGACCCCACATGTGCTGGTTCGAACCGCCGCCGCCCCGGGCGTGGTCGATGTCCCACGGCGAGCTCGTGCTCGGGTAGTCGACGCCCTCCCACCAGCCGAACGGATCGCTCATCGCCTTGTCGATCATGTACTGGTAGGCCTTGATCCCCAGGTCCCGGTACTGCTCACCCCGCAGCGCGGAACTGCCGTACCCGGCGTTGTACGCGCTGGAGAAGTACCCGTGCGGGTAGCCGCCGAAGTTGTAGATCGAGTCCGAGATGTCCTTACGCCGGTCGAAACCGTGCGTGTAGGTGGCGTCGATCTTGTCGATCATCGTGCCGGTCTGCTCGGCGCCGAACAGGTAGCTGTCCCAGGCCCACCGGCCGAACAGGAACATCGAGGCCCAGTTCGCGTCCCGCGGGTCCTTGCGCGGACCGGTCTCGTTCGGCTCGACCATCGAGATCGGGATGTAATCCAGCCCGTAATGCTGCATGGTCTGGTCGATCCGGTCGGTCGCGACCTTCAGCAGGTCGTCGTATTCCGCCTTCGCCCACGCCGCCTCGTCGGTCTCGCCGAGCGCGGTGGCGAGGTACCGGTAGGTGGTCAGACCAGTGAGCGCCGACCAGTTGTCGATCGTCCAGTACCCGCGCGAGTCGATCGCGTCGGTCTGCTTGATGATCCCCTTGCCGCCGTCGATCCGGTCGGTCTCGATCGTGTGCGTGTTCTTCTTGATCGTCTCGAACCGGCTGCGGACGAAGTCCTTGTCACCGGTGCGCTGCATGTACAGGGCGTACGGCCAGCTGTACTTCCACTTCGCGTCGTCGTACTGCAGCTGTGCCGGCAGCGTGGACAGGTAGTCCTTCGCGTACGTGAAGTCGCCGATCGTCAGCAGCGTCGACACGATGCCGATCGTGTCGTGGTCGAACATCGTGTCGTACCCGTTCTCGCCGACGTGCAACTGCTTCTCACCGTTGACGTCGTCGCGGATGATCAGCGTGTAGATGTAGCCGGCCTTGTACGCGTTGATCAGCCGCTTGTCGGGCAGGTCGGTGATGTCCGCGATCGCCGACAGCCGGGTGTTCCAGTACTGGCGCATGTGGGCGTAGTGCTGGTCGAAGCCACCGAGCTGCTGCAGCTGTGTCGCGGTCGGCCAGTCGTACGTGCCGGCGAACCGGTTGGCGGCGACCGCGTAGTCGCCAGCTGCACAACCATCGGTTGCTGCGACCGCTCCACCGCGTGACTAACACCGTGGCGGAGGGACGGCGTATCGACGTTGGTCCCGTAGGCGGGATGAACGTTCGTGGGTGGACCATCGATGCCGCCGTCGAGGGACGGTTGCGGGACCCCGCAGAGGAAGGGTTCTCAGCGGCGTGGTCATACGCCCGGCCGCCTGACGAAGCAGACGATCACTGGTGGAACGGCTTCGCCTACCCATCGTGGTAGTTGCTCGACTTGAAGAACGTCCTCAGCGCCTACAGGTCGGTTCAGCGGGGATATCGTCACGGGTACTCTCTGCGGGGCCGCCACCAACTGGTTCTTGCGCTCGTCGCCCTTTCGCCGCTTTACCTGCCTGGCATCCTCGGCCAGCTCACGACCTGCCGCTGGCCGTGCAGTCCACCGGTCACGGCACTTACGTTCCCTGCGACGGCGGCCTCCTGCTGAAGACGTCGGCGATGGCGACGGTCGACGTGGACACCCGGCGGCGAGTGGCCCGGGTGGGGCCGGGCGCCCGCGGGCCGACGTGCTGGCCGCTGCGGAGCCGTTCGGCTTGGCGCCGCTGTCCGGCTCGCACTCCTCGGTCGGGGTGACCGGCTACACGCTCGGGGGCGGGATCGGCTGGCTGGCCCGCGCGTACGGCTTCGCGGCCGACAGCGTGCTACAGGCCGAGGTGGTCACCGCCGACGGCAGGATCCCACGGCCTCCCCGGACTCGCACCCCGACCTGTTCTGGGCGCTGCGCGGTGGCGGAGGCAACTTCGGCGTGGTGACGTCGCTCGAGTTCAGGCTCCATCCCGTCCACGAGGTGTATGCGGGAACGGCCTGCTTCGCCATTGAGCGGGCCGCGGAGACGATGGCGTTCTACCGGGACTGGTGCACCCGCATTCCCGACGAACTGAGCACCGCGCTCACGCTGACCACCATGCCCGACGCCCCGCACGTCGCCGAGGCCGTACGCGAGCGCGATGGCCGCGTCCAAGTCATCGACGACGATGGCGACGTTGTCCATCCGTTGAATGGTCATGTCACCGAGCATAGGAAGCAGCGGTAGCCACTGCGGGGATTCGGGTATCGCCGACCCTGTGACCTGGTCCTTTCCGGTTATTCGTGCGTCGGATTCCGGTAGGATCGACGCATGGGGTTGGAATTCGAGGACCGGTCGTCGGAGTCGCCGTACGTCGAGCGGGTCTGGCGCAGCCGGAGCGCGGGCCTCGACCGGATGACCTCGGTCGCCACCGCGCACTGGAATCTGGTCGTCTGGGAGGAAGCGGGCCAGGCCAGAGCCGCCGTGCAGGGGCCGGAGACGCGGGCGAGCATGGCGCCGGTCCCGCCGGACACGACCTTTTTCGGGATCAGGTTCGCGCTCGGGACGACGCTGCCCTGGCTGCCGATCCAGCAGGTCGTCGACGGTGACCTCGAGCTGCCCGATGTGACCCGGCGCCGGTTGTGGCTGGACGGCGCGCATTGGCCGCTGCCGGACTACGACAACGCCGAGCACTTCGTACGACGGCTCGTGCGCGCCGGCGTACTGGTCCGGGACCTGGTGGTGGCCCTGGTGCTGGACGGCGGCACGGTCGAGCTCTCGATCCGGTCGGTGCGGCGGCATTTCGTGCGCGCGACCGGGCTCACCAGCGAGACAATCCGGCAGATTGAGCGGGCCCGGCAGGCGGCGTCCTTGCTCAGAGACGGCTCGTCTATCGGCGACCTGACCCATGACCTGGGCTATTTCGATCACCCGCATCTGGCGCGGTCGCTGAGCCGGTTCATCGGCCGGACGGCCACCCAGCTGCGGCGGCAGCCGCAAGATCAGGTGTCCCTTCTGTACAAGCCCTGGCCGGCCGCACTGCCATAGGCTCCCACGCACATCAGCGATATTCGGGAGGACCTTGTGCGCAAAGTCGTGTTTTACCACATCGTTTCGCTGGACGGATTCGCCTTCGAGGAGGACGACTGGTTCGATGACGGCGGCCCGGAGCTGTTCGCCAACATCGGCCGCGTCATCGAAACCCAGGACGACATCGTGATGGGACGCGGCACCTACGACTACTGGGTCGGATACTGGCCCACCTCGGACGTGCAGCCGTTCGCCGATTTCATCAACTCGACCCTCAAGCACGTGATCACCTCCAGCAAGCCCGACCAGGAATGGGCGAATACCACTCTGGTCAGCACTCCGGTCACTGACTACCTGACCGATCTGAAGCAACGGCCGGGCGGTGACATCGGCCTTCACGGAAGCATCGACCTGGCCCGCTCACTGTTGGGCGCCCGAATGATCGACGAGTTGCGACTCATCGTGGCGCCGGCCGTGGTCGGGAAGGGGCGGCGCGTCTTCGAGGGTGACGTCCTGCAGAAGCTCGAGCTGCTCGATGTCACGCACAGCCCGAAGGGCACCCTGTTCCTCCGCTATCGATGCCCCTCAGCGACCACGACTGAGTAGCGCATCACGCGGGCACCTCGTGGCCTGGGCCGAGTTTGAGTCTCGGAACTGTGCTGCTGACACCGCTGAGGCCGATGACTAGGCCTTCGGCGCCCATCATCCGGAGCAGCCCGCCGCGGTCGGCGCCGATGAGCCGGTTGCGCGACCTCGAGCCGTCGCTCGGCGGCTGCGATGATCAGCGTGTTGACCAGCGAGATCACGGTGTAGCCGGCGATCATCGCGACGAACGGGTAGTTCACCCAGGCCCCGGTCGGCCTGCGCGGCGATCGCCTCGTCCCGGTCGGCGACCAGGACGCCGGGACGTCCGGACACGCGATCGGTGAGCGCGGCGGTCAGCCGGTCGTGGCTGACCGCCGCGCGCGGCCCGGACGATGATCTGCGAAGGCGCGGTGGCCGTGGTGTGCGCGGCCAGCAGGGGAGCGGGCAGCAGGACGGACTCGGGGCCCTGCGCTTGCCGAAAATGTCATCCGGCCAGGTCAACGCCCTGGGAGCGGTTTGACCGGGTCTCCGGGCGTCGTGGCTCTGGCTGATCGTGTCGGAGTGGTCGCGCAGGAAGCGGGCGCGGCGGGATGATGACCGGCTGTGCTGTTGCGACTTGCGTACTTGACCGTGACGAACACGTTTGCGGTGCTGCGTCTTCTACCGATGAGTGACCGGGACAAGGACACCGAGATCTTGGCCCTGCGCCATCAGATCGCGGTGCTGGAGCGCCAGCTGGGCAAACAGAAGGCCCGGTTCACCCCAGTCGACCGTGCGTTCCTCGCGGCGTTGCTGCACCGGCTGCCGCCGCAGATGGTGCGTCGGCTGCGGTTGCTGGTACGCCCGGACACGATCCTGCGTTGGCACCGCGACCTGATCACCCGACGGCACGCCGCCAGGTCCAAGCCGAAGCGAGCGGGTCGGCCACCGACGGTGCATTCAATTCGCGCCCTGGTCTTGCGTCTGGTCCGCGAGAACCCCCATTGGGGATACCGGCGCGTCCACGGTGAGCTGCTGGTCCTCGGGGTGAAGGTGGCCGCCTCGACCGTGTGGGAGATCCTCAAGGACGCCGGTATCGACCCGGCGCCCGAGCGCGCCTCCAGCACCTGGGCTGATTTCCTGCGTTCCCAGGCCGATTCCCTGCTGGCCTGTGACTTCTTCGAGACGGTCACCCTGTCCGGAGCACGGATGTATGTGCTCGCGGTGATCGAGCACGCCGACCGCCGGATCCGGATCCTGGGTGGTGCAGGCGGCGAAGAACCTCGTTATGGACCTCGAAGACGCAGGCTTCCGGGCGCGGTTGCTGATCCGGGATAGGGACGGCAAGTACCCCCAGCTGTTCGACACCGTGTTGCGGGATGCGGGGATCGAGGTGGTGCTCAGCGGCGTCCGGATGCCCCGGATGAATTCGATCATGGAGCGGTGGGTGCAGACCTGCCGCCGCGAGCTGCTGGACCGAACGTTGGTCTGGAACCAGCGCCACCTGCTCCACGCCCTGCGCGAGTTCGAACGCTTCTACAACGAGCACCGTCCCCACCAGGGCATCGCAGGCGCCCGGCCACTCCATCCACTGCCCCTGCCGATCACCGACCCGGACCAGATCGCCCACCTGAACATACGAAGACACCAACGCCTCGGCGGAATCCTCCACGAGTACGAACATGCTGCCTGACGTGCATGGATGGAGTTTTCGGCAAGCGCAGGGCCCTCCCCTGCCCGGGATCCAGGGCATCTACAGCCACGTCACCGCCACCATGCGCGAACGCCTGACCGCCAAGCTCCAGCGTCAATGGGCCGCCCTCAACCGGCAGCGCCCACGCCCGTGACCACAACCCGCCATATAACCGGTGGTGCTCCCGATCCGGGAGCAGCTGCTCCCGGTGACCACAACCCACAGACCACAACCCACAGCTGGGTTGTGTCAGGGGCCCCGTGGAGCAGCGTGCTCCCGACATGCTCCCGATACACCCGGAAAACAAAGATCCCCAGATCGGGATCATGATCCTGACCTGGGGATGATGTGGTGGGCGATACTGGGATTGAACCAGTGACCTCTACCGTGTCAAGGTAATCCGCGTGCTGGTCCGACCGGTGTCTTCACAAGAATGTGCAGGTCAGAGGCTTCCGTTCGAGTCCGTTGAGGGACGTTCGGAGACGTTGAGAGAAGCGGGCGTCTCCAGTTCCTCTCCAGATCTTGTGGGGGAGCCACCGGCATGTCTCTTCGACTTTCACTACTCTCCGTGAGTTTTCGCGGCATCCATAGCCGCCTGTTTCCTGCCGGTTATCCGGGTCGTCTGCTTCGTGCTGGCTGTGCCCTGGTCTGTCGTGGTGCGGCGGCGGGTTGGTGCTGCGCCGCGGGTGTCCGCGCGGTGGGAGATATCGACTGCACTGCCGGCACTCCGCCAGCGGATGGTCAAGCAGGCTGTCCAGGTGGTGCGATCGGCCAGGGGAGTCATGCGATCTGGGCGGCAGAACTGCACGCGGCTGGAGTGGAGGGCGTTCACGGGCACGAGGTTGGTGAGCGGTGATGCGGCCGGGTGATCGGGCGATTCGGTGGACGACGACGGTTAGCGTGGTCGTGCTGGCCGTGATCGCGGCGGTGTTGTCGTACAAGCACATGTACACCTTGGTCCTGCAGTACGGGGAGACCTCGTGGACGGCGGCTCTGCTGCCTGTCTCGGTGGACGGGATGATTGCGGCGTCGTCGATGACGTTGCTGGCGGACTCACGCAGTGGTCGGCGTAGTGGTTTTCTGCCGTGGGCCCTGCTGGTTGTAGGGAGCATGGCGAGTCTGGCGGCGAATGTGGCGGTGGCGGAGCCGTCTGCGGTCGGCCGGGTGATCGCGGCGTGGCCGAGTTGCGCTCTGATCGGGTCGTATGAGCTGTTGATGCGCCAGGTCAGGCACGCCGCCAGCCCGAAGACGCCGGTCGCCTCAGCGGTAGCTCATACGAGCCCGGTGGCCGACAACGCCGCCTCATACGAGCCCTCATATGAGGCAGGAGCGGAGAAGACCGTTCCCTCATATGTGCCTCATACGGCCTTGGCCAAGGACGACGCTGCTACAGACGACGCCCATACGACTCCGCCCGGCCTGCCGACGCCTTCATATGAAGTTCAGACCGACAGCCCTGAGCACCTCATACGAAGCACGGAGACGGTTCACGCGGGCGGCGTCGAAGGCGAGCATCGGGATCATTCACCGCGCAGCCGTCCACCGTCCGGGCTGCAACGGCAGGCCTGGCAATGGGCCGTCGCCAACCGCACACCCACCGGGGATCTGCCTTCCGGTAAGGCGATCGCAGAACGGTTCGGGCGACGAGAGCGTTGGGGGCGCCTGGTCAAACAGGCCGGAGCAACCGGCCGCTTGGACCAGGTGGCCACGCAGTAACGTGGGTAGGCACACTGGAAGCGGCATCCGGATCATCAAAACCTCTGTGGGTGCCGAAAATTCATCCGCGCCTTGTGACCTGGGCAGTCGCCCCAAACCTTGGCCGGTTATAAAGGTCAAACTGAACGCGTTCGAGCGTCGAGGCTACTTTTGAACGTGCTCAGAACTGGCCCCAAATCTTCGGCTTCAAGGGCAGAGAAGCGCAGGTCACGGTAGTGGACGGGGTTTTCGGCACCCGCACCGTCTGCCCTGTTCTGGAGCCACCTGAATCTCTACGGCCGGTTCGAACTCGACATGAGCCACCACCTGAAACTCGACAACGAGCTGCCTACCGCGCCCGGAACCTGACCAAGACCCGCCACCGCCAACGACTGTGGCGCCCCAGTGCATTTGGGCGCTCAGCGCTCGCCCTTGCCGCGCGGCCGTGGCGTCGTCGATTTTCCTCGATCGGCAGGTCATGCTTGCGCGCCCACTTGCTGGCCGCCTGCCCGCTCATGCCCAGAGCCTGACCGATCAGCCGCCACGGACGGGGCCGGTCATCACCTGTGGGAGCCGGGAGGTGAGACTCCTCCCGGCCACCCGACCACTCACTAGGATTATGGTCGCTTCAAAACACCAGTTAGTAGACCATTGTTGCGCACCTTATCAAACGAGAATGATCTGCCCAATACTTGACTTACGCGTAAGATATTGTCATGGCCTCTGTGGAGTGGTTGGCGCACCAGGACGTCTGGACGAAAATCCCACCGATAGACGTGAACTGTGCGTCACGGAATCGAACAGGAGGCTGCTCGCCATGGAAACGATGCAGGTCACTACCGGACTGGATGTGGCGAACCGTGTGCGGGCTCGTGACATCCAGATGGCGGCTGGCGCGGATCTTAGCCGCCGCGTGCTCATGATCTCCGGCGCCATCGACGTCAACAGCCACGACATCTCGGTTACCTTCGAGCTTCCCGCACCGGGGCGCTGGGAGATAGTCAAGTCCGAGTCGAACCTGACCGACGAGCCGTGGCTAGCCTGGCAGATGGTGGCCGGTGACGATACCTCCTTCATCGACGACAGCGACGCCATGGTGGTGTCCCGCCAGTACGCCAACACGTTCATGACGCCGGATCGCAAACGCCTCACCTTCTACGACGGCGAGGTCCGTCCGGGCGAGGCCGTCCTGAAGTGGTTCACCATCGAGTGCCGCCGTCGCCGAGCGATCATCAGCCACGCGAGGTTCGCTCCAAGGCCACAGAGTTCCCCCGAAGAGACCAAGGGGCAGATCGAGCAAGCCGCAGTGGCAGGTATGCCGCCCAAGCCAGTT
This sequence comes from Actinomadura alba, assembly GCF_014323705.1. Classification (GTDB taxonomy): domain Bacteria; phylum Actinomycetota; class Actinomycetes; order Streptosporangiales; family Streptosporangiaceae; genus Actinomadura_C; species Actinomadura_C alba. The sequence continues at coordinate 56,418 of NZ_JABVEC010000012.1, read as the reverse complement.
ATCGAGACGATCATTCCGGTGACGGTGGTGGGCTGATCACAGACCGGCCGGTGGGCCGCTCCGAGCGGCTGGCCGACCGCTGTGATCAACTGTTCTCGGACCTGGATCGGGGCCAGCGGCAGCATCAGACTCCCACGGCCCCGTTTCCTATGCAGTCAGGTTTCTTCTCTATGGCGGAACAGCTCACCCGGTTCATCGCCTCGCGCACCGTCAGCATTTTCGGCGATCGAATAGCCGACCTTGCGCTTCCGCTGGCGATCATTTCGGTTACCGGATCGGCATCCAAGGCAGGGGTGGTGGCCGCCACCCTGCAAGCGCCACGGGTTCTTGCGGCTTTGCATGCGGGAGCGCTGGTGGATCGGGTGCCGCGTCGCAAACTTATGATCGGCGCCGATCTCATACAGGGACTGGCGTACATAGTGATCGGCTTGGAAATCAGCGTAGGAGGCGCCCGCTGGATTCCTCTGGTGATGGTGGCGCTGATCGCTGGCATGGCGGAGACGGTCTTCAGCCTCGCGGCCGCGAGTTATCTGCCACAAATCGTCGCCAAGGAACGTCTAGTTCGAGCGAACGGCTGGCTGGAGGCCGCGGACGCAGGAGCGACTCTGACCGGTCCCGCGGTGGGAGGGATGCTCCTGCAGCGGCTCGGGACTATGCCAGCGCTGGCGTTCAATTCCTGCTCCTTCCTGGTGTCTGCCATTTTGCTGAGGAGGCTGCCCGACACTCGACCGCGCGGCCCGCGGCACGAGGCCGGGCTGCTGCTGGGAGCCCGTCTGCTTCTGAGCAGGACAGATCAGCTAGCGCTGTTGGTCGGCTCCGTCTACATGCAGTTGTTGGCCTCCTGTGCCTTGCTGGTCTTCTTCGTCCGAGCCAAGGATGACCTGGACCTTGCCTCCGGGGTGATCGGCCTCGTCGCCTCCGCCGCGGGAGTCGGTGGCCTGGCCAGCAGCTTGATCATCGCCCGGTTGGTCGAACGACGACCATGGTGGATGGTGCTCGCCATCGCTTTGACGGTCAATGCGGTAGGGGTGGGCCTACTGGGAGTCTTCACTCACATCGTGTTGCTGGCTGCGGCAGTGGCCGTCCTCGACGGCGCCTCCGCCCTGTGCTTCATCATCGCCTCGGCGACCAGACAGCGCATCACGCCAGGCGAGGCCATCGGCCGGCTCACCGCCGCATCAGGTGCGATCACTTCCACTGTGCGTGTGCTGGCTGTGGCCGGTATTGGCGTCCTTGTCGACGCCTTCAGCGCATCCACCACTCTGTTCGGCTTGGCCCTCATTGGTGCACCGTTCATCCTCGCAGTCACCGCTTACGGATCCATCGTGTCGCGACAGCGGACACACGCCACTGCCACCGCGGCGAAGGAGAGTCAATGACCAGGTTCATGCCTGATGAAGCACTGCTGGCCTCTCCCCGCGGCCGCGCTTTCCCCTTCTACGCCGACCAGGACACCGCTATGCGCCGCGATGCGGTTCCCCCTACCGTAGACCTGGTGATCGTGGGAGGAGGTCTTGCGGGTCTGGCCGTCTACTCGGCGTGCTGGCATGCGGGCCTGCGCAATGTTGTCCTGCTGGAACGAACCGGGGTGATTGGCGGGCAGTTCTTCCAGCGTGTTGACCGGCTGAAGCAACGCGTCTTGCGCTCACCATACGATCATCATCCAGGAGCCGAGGGCCACCGCGACTGTGAGTTGCTCGATTTCGCCCGGTTGCACTGGGCCCACCTTACCGATATCGAGCGCCGTGAGGTTCGCATGGCCCAGGCTGGGCACCGCTCTGTGGTGCCACTGGATGTCTTCGAAGGCTTCTGCCGTCATGTGGCAGCCATTCATCAAGTCTACGCACGCTCCTGGCAAGCGCATGTGTCCCAACTCGAATCGTCGGAGGACTCGGTGTGCGTCAAGACCAGCAACGGAGAAATTCGCGCAAGATCGGTCGTCATGTGTACTGGCGAACGACGCGTTCAGGCACCGGACTCGTGGCGGGAGAACGGAAAAGACTGGAAAAGAGTCTTCTACTGGGACGAGCCCGTCCCCGAACACGCTTCGGCCGCAGTGGTGGTCGGTGCCGGTCTCAGCGCCGCACACGTCATCGCCAATTTCTTGGACAAAGGTTCACAGGTCGATTGGATCCTGCGGAAGACCGAGCGCTACCAGTGCGCCGACGTCAATGCCTCGTTTTTCCGAGCAGAGGGCCGAGCCCGGTTCTTGGATACAGACCGGCACCAGCGATTGGAACTAATGAGGCGCGAGCGCCGTGCGTCGATCATGTTCGAGTTCGAGCCTCGAATCCGCCGGGCCGAGTTCGCCGGCCAACTGCGCGTCCACCGGAACTCGCACGTCGCTTGCATTGGCGACACTGGGGAGGGTGTCCGGCTGGCCATAGAGGGCGGGCGAAGCATTGAAGCCGACATCGCCGTCCTCGCCCTGGGCACACAAGCCAACGTCGGCGCCGGTCTGCTACCCGATGAGATCATCGCGCCACGCGATGGCTGGCCCGACATTGAACAAGCCACCCTCGCCTACACACACGCTCCGAGGATCCATGTGGTCGGTGCGGCGGCGGCCATGGCCCTTGGGCCGGCGGCCAGGAACATCGACGGGCACCGCGTGGCCACCGCCAGAGTACTCAAAGCCATCACACGCACCTGCCTGCCCGCTAAGGACGGAAGGGACCGCCCCTCCTCTAGGAGCGTGGGGACCAATGCTTGATGTTCACGACGGCTCATTCAGTATGCCCCATCTCGATATTTCGCCGGATACGGAGGTAGGCGTTGTCCTGCTCGGGCTTGACGCACGGACACTACTGACCGGGCTGGGCATCAGCGAGATCATCGACGACCCCTCTCTCATGGTCCTTGCTGTCGATCACCTTAACCACCAAGGCGAACTAAGGATCAAAGCCGAAATTGCTTATGAAATCGGCGCGCAACGCTGGACCATCCTTCGCAATCGATTGGCTGACGCACCCGCCCATGCTCTCCGATCCGGTGGACCCCGGGAGGCGTGGACTCGGTCGCTGGCCACCGTCAATGAAACATTCGGCCACTCATTGGGAACGGCTGCGCGGCACTTCGCTGCCGCCTGCTGGTTCAGGCGGGAAGAGATCGATGGGAGCATCGCATGAACGTCAGCACGCAGGGCGCCGCCGAGGACTCGGTGACGACATTCAATGAATGGGGACTGCCTCACGATTTTATGCGGAAATACTGGAGAAAGGGAGCGGTCTCGCACACATCATCACACAAGCGGAATGTGAAATCTTTCTTGGTGCTCGCGTGCCCGACATCCTCAACACGAACCTGCGGGCTGACCAGGTCAGTATCTCCACTGCGGGCAGGCTGCACCACGCAAACGAGTACACCACCAGCAGGGTGCACGGTAACCAGGCCGTCAACGACATCGTCGACCCCGCGCGAGCGCTGGAGCTGGTCGACGCTGGAGCGACCCTGATCCTCGCCAATGTGGAATCCTGGCTCCCGTCCGTGATCAAGCTCGGCGACGCCCTGCGACAAGAACTGGGCAGCGACGTCCAGGCGCACGTATTCCTTACCGGTTCCGACCGGCGGGGTATACCACCGCACGCAGATGGTGAAGACAACTTCCTTATCCAGCTCGAGGGTGTGAAAGAATGGCGCATATGGGAGTCAACGAACACCTCAGTCCGCTACGTGACTGAGGCCGAGTTGGGGGAACCAACCTGCACCGTACGGCTGGAGCCCGGCGACATCCTGTACTTTCCCGTTGGATGGATCCATTCCGCCACCGCTGGCTCACCAGGCTCCACACACGTCACATTCCAGGTTGTCCCGACTCCGCTTGCCGAGGCAATCGCAGACCAGCTCTACGACGCTCTTAGCACTCGTCTAGGGGATCGCTTCGCCCCTGTTCCGGTGACAGAACCGCTTTCAAGAGAAATGCTGGACGACCTCGTCCAGCGCTTGATCGAGCACACCGATCGCCGAGATCAATGAGCGCATTTATCCTGGTCTTGCTGATCACAGGCCGGTTGCGACACCCGCGGCATGATCGAGAACTGGGGAGCTCCTGGTAAGTCGAGGTTTGTGACCATTGAGCTGATTCCATCCTCTGGCGTGATGGTGGAGGGTGAGGATGGCTTGAACAACGACGGTCAGACGGCCGGAACTCTGACCGGCCAGCGTCAGGGACGAGGGGCCTTGCGTGGAGTCGGGAGCAGTTGCGGTGGTGTCCAGCGGAGCTCGTCCTGTTCGATATGACGCAGCATCCATGCGCGCCCTTCCGGGCCGGTGGTGTTCCAGGTTCAGCTCATCGGCCGTTTCGCCATCGCCTTCTGAAGGCTGCTGCCCGAGGCTCCCTTGCGGGACGGCCGCCAGGGGCGTGGCCGGGCGATCCCCGGCATGTTGTGGCACAGATCGGCCAGAAACCTGATGCGGTCCAGATCCTGGTCAGGGGAACTGTCCTCCGACATCCGCCGGACATCCCCGGCCAGGTAACGGATCTCGGCGAACGCCCTGGCCGCCAAGAGCGCGGCCACGTCCCGATCGAGCCTGGCATCGCGGCGCCTCATGCTGCCCCGCTCGCACGACCGTGGCCGGCGCGTTCGAGGACCCGGTAGACCGTCGCTCTGCCGACGGAGAACATCTCCATCAGGTCGGCGATGGAGTCCTCGCCGCTGGCGCGCATCCGGACCAGCTCGGCCTGCTGGCGGGTGGTCAGCTTGGGCTTCTTGCCCTTGGAGCGGGCGACAGCCATCCCCTCGTGGGTCCGCATCCTGAGCAGGTCGCCCTCGAACTCGGCGAAGGTGGCCAGGATGTTGAAGAACATCTTGCCCATCGGGTCGGCTGGATCGTAGAGCGTCCCGTCCAGCGACAGCTTCACGCCGCGCTCGACCAGGGAGTCCCCGATCTGCCGGGCATCGGGCATCGACCGAGCAAGCCGGTCGAGCTTGGGAACGACCAGGGTGTCGCCGACGCGGACGGCCGCCAGCGCCTGATCCAGGCCCGGGCGGGCCCGGTTGGTACCGGTGAGCCCTTTGTTGAGATAGATCCGGTCGCCTGCCACGCCGAGCGCGGTGAGCGCTTCGCGCTGGGAGGTGAGGTCTTGCAGGACGGTCGAGCATCTGGCGTAGCCGATCAGCTCACCCACCCGAGCAGCGTACCGTTTAGCCCCCCATCACCGGACAGATATGCGGACCGGTCTATTGAGACGACGTTTCCGCATGTCGTGATCTCGCGTCTCTGTCGCTTTCAGAAGTCCTCTGCACAGATGTCAGAAGACCTCTTCACGTTGGCGGTTGACCGTCAACCCGTGAGGCCCGTGGCGGGTGTAGCGGTCCTACGTGGCGCCGAACAGATCCATGAGCTTGGGGTAGCCGCAATTGCGGGAGTAAAAGTCGGGGCGTTGCTTGGTGATGATGTTGCCGACGTCCGCCGGGCGGGCCCAACCGTCGTCGTCGGAGGCGGCCTCCACGGCCCGGAGTCCTGAAGCTACGGCGAGCCGCAGAACGCGCAGCCGCGCTCATGCACGCCTCCCTGACGGGCTTGCGGTCGGTCGGGAACGCGGGCGGACCTTCGAGGAACTGGACGAGGCGACCGCCTCGGAGATCCTCACCGACCTGGAGACCCTTGCGAACGACGCAAATCGGGATGCGTGGTCGTTTGTCGGGGTGTGTCACTACGGTGAGAGCCCATGACCGATCATCGAACCGCGGCGGACGAGGACGTCCTGCTGCTCCCGTCCAGCCTGCGCCGCCAGCTCCATCCCCGCCGCGGCGGCCACCCCGGCACCCGCATCCAGACGCTGCCTGCCGCCCCGACATGGATCCCGGAAAAGATCGCCAAGGAGCTGGGGAAGGACCCCGGCCTGGTGAACCGCCTGGCGGACCCGGACTGGTGCGACCGCGTCCGGCGGCACCTGGAGGGCGAGCCCGACCCGATGGGGGCCGCGGCGCTCAGGCTGTTGCTGGAGGTCGCGCCGAGCGAGCGGCGCGGCAAGGATCTGAGGAACTGGCGGCCGGTGGTCTGGAACATCGACGTGGACGGCTGGGTGCACGCGCACGGGGTGGCGTTCGCCGCGTGCGCGCTGGTCGAGACGGGCACCCTCGACTTCGAGGTAGAGGCTGCCGGGCGGGACTGGAAGCTGAGGCTCGACCGCGACGGCGCGATCCACTGGGACCTGGAGGTGGCCCAGCGCATGCGGATCCTGCTCGCCGCCGCGTCCGACGAGGAGTTCCAGGACGCGGTCGACCGGCTGGCGGAGCACCGCACGAACCCGGCCAGGAAGGTGCTCGTCTCCTACCTCGTGCCGACCCGCCTCGACTGGCTGGAGGAGTGCGGCGCCGACGACACCTGGGGGATCGCCTGGACGCTGCTGTGCCATACGTTCAGCACGCCGGGGCAACTGGCCCAGGAAGACGTGTTCAACAGGGAGAGCTGCTCGACGGGCCTGTTCGTCACGCTCGCGGACGCCGCCGGTGAGGACGCCCTGCCGCTCTTCCTCGACGCCCTCGACCGTGACCGCGTCTACGGCAAGGAGAAGCAGCTGGTCGAAGTGATCGGCCTGATGCCGTACGACGTGGCCTTCCAGGCGCTGCTCGATCGCAGGAGCCGCCCCGAGGTCCCGACGGTCCTGGCGAAGGCGATGACGCGGTTCCCGGCGCGGGCGCTGCGGCTGCTGGCCGCCGGGCGGAGCGACCTGCTCGCCGAGCACGTCCGGGCGCATCCGGAGGTGACCGCCGCGCTGCTGCCGGACCTTCCCGACGCGGAACGCGCCGCGGTCGAGGAGGTCATCGCCGCCGACCCGCGTGTTCCGGACGCGGCGCCGGACGAGCTTCCGCCGCTGCTGGCCGACCCGCCCTGGACACGGAAGCGCAAGAAGGCCAAGCCCGTCGTCATCACCGGCCTGACGCCGCCGGAGGGGCGGGAGCTGGCCTGGCTCGACGGCGAACGCGATGCCTGGGCGGCTTCCAACCCCGTCCGCAACCAGTTCTGGCGGATCCCGGCGGACACCGACTGGGGCCTCAAGGTGAAGGAGTGCCGGACCAGTGGCCGGCACTGGGACGACCTCTTCCCGCAGGGCCCCGAGGAGGTCGTCCGTCCTCTGCTCGCCGACTGGAAAGAACCGGAATACCACTACTGGTCCGAGGCGGACGTGCCGTGGGTGCGGTCCGTGCTGGGCCGGTACGGCACGGACGCGATCCCGTTGGCGCTGTCCGCCGCCCGGGTGGCCCCCGCGGCGTGCGGCAAGCTCCTCGGCCCCTGCCTCAGCGCCGACGTCGCGGCGTTGGCGGCCGCCCTGCTGGCGAAGAAGGCGGGCCGCCGCCCTGCCGTCGCCTGGCTCGGCCGGCACGGCGTGGCGGCCGCCCGCTACCTGTTCGCGCCCGCGCTGGGCAAGGCCGGGAAGGACCGCCGGAACGCCGAGGCAGCGCTGCACGTCATCGCGTCCGACACCGGCATCGGGCCGGTCGTCGCGGAGGCCCGGGCAGCCGGTGACGAGGTGGGCGACGCGATCGAGGCGCTGCTGAACGCCGACCCGCTGGAAAAGCTCCCGTCCAAGATCCCCGTCCCGGGGGAATGGGCCGCGGTGGGCGCGCTGCCGCAGATCCTCTTGCGCGGCAGGGAGCGGGCCCTCCCGGCGGAGGCGGCCGGTCACGTGGTGACGATGCTGGCGATATCGAAGCAGGGCGAGGTGTACGCGGGTGTCGAAGCGGTCCGGGAGATGTGCGATCCGCGCTCGCTGGAGGACTTCGCCTGGGAGCTCTTCGAACGTTGGGAGCTGCACGGTTCACCGGTCCCGGACGGCTGGGCGCTGGCGCAGCTCGGCTGGCTCGGCGGAGACGAGACGGTACGGCGGCTCACCCCGCTGATCAGGACCTGGCCCACCGCGGGCGGCATCCACAAGGCCACCGTCGGGCTGGACGCGCTCGGCACGATCGGCACCGAGATCGCCCTGATGCACCTGCACGGCATCTCGCGGAACGCCCCGTCCAAGAGCCTCAAGCGGCGCGCCCAGGACAAGATCCAGGAGATCGCGGACGGGCTGGGCCTGGACGCCGAGCGTCTCGCCGATCGGCTGGTCCCGGACTTCGGCCTGGACGCCGACGGCACGATGGTGCTCGACTACGGGCCGCGCTCGTTCACCGTCGGGTTCGACCACACCCTCACCCCCTTCGTTCTCGACGGGGACGGCAAGCGCCTCAAGTCGCTCCCGAAACCGTCCGCAAAGGACGACCAGGAGCTCGCCCCGGCCGCCCACCAGCGCTTCACCGCGGTCAAGAAGGAGGCGCGGAGCGCGGCGACCGAGCAGATCCGGCGGCTGGAGAGGGCCATGGCCACCCGGCGCCGCTGGACCGCCGCCGAATTCCAGGACCACTTCGTCTCCCACCCCCTGATCTGGAACGTGGCGCGCCGCCTGGTCTGGCTGGCAGACGGCCGCGGGTTCCGGATCGCCGAGGACCGCTCGTTCGCCAACGTGAACGACGACGCGCTCACACTCGCGGACAGCGCGGAGATCGGCATCGCGCACCCGCTTGACCTCGGTGACGAGGTCAAGCTCTGGCGGGAAGTGTTCGAGGACTACGAGCTGTCCCAGCCGTTCCCCCAGATCGACCGGCCCACCTATGCGCTCACCGACGAGGAGCGGCAGGCCGGCCGCCTCATCCGCTTCGAGGGCACCACGGTCCGGTCGGTGTGGCTCTTCGGGCTGTCCTGGCGCGGATGGCTGCGCGAAAGCCCGCGCCTGCTCTCGCGCCCGCTGCCCGGCACCGGCCGCGCACTGGTCGAGCTGCATCCCGGCCTGGCGCCGCACGATCCGGAGGAGGTGCCCGAGCAGCGGCTCGCCGCCATCCGGCTGAACGGGACCGGGGACCTGGACCCGGTCGCCGTGTCCGAGATCATCGGCGATCTCGCGAGGATGCAATGACCGGTCGCACGGACGAGGAGACCCTCGTCCTTGCCGCCGAGCTGCGCCGCCACCTGCCGCAGCTCAGGACCATATCCGGCGAAAATTTCTCGATCACTACCGGAACCCCTTGAGATGCGCGGCCAGCTGGACGTACATCGCCAGCGCGGCCGGACGTAGCCCTGCCACCGCCACGAACGGCACGACCCGGCGGACGCCACCTCGATCCCGTCCTCGGCGCCCTCGGCTGTGTCGTCGACGACGTCCTGGTCCTCGTCCTGGCTCTCGATGTGGTCGGCATGTTCCACCTGCCGTCTCCTTCGCCCTGCAGGCCGGGCCGGGTGCCCAGCGGGCAGCCGGAACGCCCTATCCGAGTAGACGCAGCTCGGGGGCGAGGCCAGTTCGAGCCGACATGGAGAGTGCCCGGTTTGGAGCGGAGCTACGGCCAGGTCACCGTTGCTCGGGTGGTACGGACCCACGCTGCGAGCTTCGCAGTCGGGTGCGCCAGCGAGTAGCACCTTGACCGCGACCGGGCAGTCCAACCGTTGGTCACGAGCCGCCCACACCTCGCCCATCCCGCCCCCGCCAAGACGCCGGACGAGTCGGTACCGACCCGCCAGTTCCTGCCCCGGCCTCATCCGGTGGCCTCGGCGGCCGTGAGGTAGCGGTGCAGGGAGGTTTTGGGGATGCCGGTCTTGGTGGCGATCACGCCGAGTGAGTCGCCCTGGGCTTTGAGGAGCCGGGCGTATTCGATCTTGTCTTCGGGGTGGGCCACGGGGCGACCGATCCGGCGGCCGGAAGCCTCGGCGACGGTGCGGGCGTGGGCGGCGCGCTCGGCGGTGAAGGTGCGTTCCATCTCGGCGAACAGGGCCAGCAGCAGAAAGGCGATGCGGGCCATGCCCTCGTCGGCGGTGTTGATGGGCAGCGGGTCGGCCAGCGACCGCACGCCGATGCCCTTCTCGGCCAGGTCGTGGACGAGGTTGAGGACCTCGCGCAGGTTACGGCCGATCCGGTCCAGGGTGTGCACGACGATGGTGTCGCCGGGGCGGGCGTAGGCCAGCAGCCGGCTCAGGCCGTCGCGGTCGATGGTGGTGCCGGTCTTCTTGTCGACGTAGATCCGCTCGTCGCCGATCCCGGTGGCGGCCAGGGCGTCGAGTTGGCGGTCGAGGGACTGTTTGGTGGTGGATACGCGGGCGTACCCGAGTTCGAGCCCGCCTTGGGGATGATCGCTTCCGGCGCTCATGATCCGATCGTACCGATATCCGGTTCCGTACGGTCTTTCTGGAACAGGTCTTGTGGAACGAGTTCCGGAACGAACGCCATCCCGGAGTGTCCGTTTCGCGGTACCCAATGACGGAGTCGGTGAGTCGTTCCGGTTCCAAGGAAGTGGAACGGGCCTCATGCCAGGTCGTCCAGGCCGAGGGCGGAGGCGGCCGGGAGGAATCCGGCGGGGACGCCGAGGCCGAACAGGAAGGCGCGTTCCTCCTCGTAGCGACGCTGCGTCCGGTGCCCCAGGGTGAAGATGGCCAGGAGCTGGCGGGCGGCGGCGGGGTCCTCCCGGGCCTGGTTGAGCGCCCGCTCCATCTCCTCCATCAGTTCCCGCCAGACGTCGTTGCGTGGGGCTGGGGGCGGGACCGGAGGGTCGCCGTCGTAGACGGGCCGATGGACGGGAGTGGCCAGGAGCGGCCCGAGCGTGCCACGGGGGGTGATCGTTCCGGTCTGGGCCAGGCGGAGCGCGGTGGCGGCGGCGGCGGGCATCGCGTCTTGCTGGTAATCGCGCAGTTGTTCGTACGGGCGCCATAGCGTGATGCCGCCGCGCGGCGGGCAGCCGCTGGCCTCCCAGATTTGGTCCAGGATGCGCGCGGAGGCGGCGCGGAGGCGGCGCGGAGGCGGGAGGTGGAGATGCTCACCTCGTCGATGAGGGTGCGCAGGAGTCGCAGCCAGACCCCGAGGTGAACGGGCCGGGCGGGCAGGGTAACCGTGCCGGTGGTCAGGCCCTCCCAGGTGAGCCGGTCGACGGCGGCCACGGGCTCGGGGGCTGGCCTGGCGGGCGTCGGCTCGCCCAGGACCAGCCCGATGCGGACGGAGCCCTCGGGTTCCAGCAGGCACCCGTGGTCGGGGCAGCTGAGCATGAGCAGCAGCCCGGCCGTCAGCGCGACGCCGCGGGCAGGATCGGTCGCGCACACCGGGCACACGCGGGGAGGCGCTCGGCGGGGTTCTCGATCCACCGGCAGCCAGGGCAGCCACCGCCCGACGGTGTTGGTGCCGGCCTCCCCGCGGCGCAACAGGACCGAGTCCTGGCGGGTGTAGATGTGGAAGGCATCGGGGGCTTGGTCGGGGTCGAGCGTGTCGGCCAGCCAGGGCACCCACCCGGCGACGGTCATCAGCCGCAGTTCGGCCGTCTCGGTGCCCGTCCGCTCGGCCAAGGCCTCCAGGATCTCCGGTGGCGGGTCCCAGTCCACAGCGTCCTGCTCCACCGTCGCGGCTGGCGTCGAGGCGGGGCCGAGATTGTGGTCCAGCAGTTCCCGGACCGATAGGTCGTAGGGCGCGGCGAGCCGGGCGAGCCAGGATGACAGGGCCTCCCCCGGAGCGGGCGGCGGGTGCAGCGGCCACCGCCGGGACCTGCCGGATCTCATGCCAGTTCGCGTTCGAACAGGCGTCGTCGTTCGGTCGGCCCGGCGTAGTCCGCCATGAGCAGGGTGCGCTGGTTGATCGCCTCTTCGCCGGACTCGATCGCCGCGACGGCGGCGTCGGTGAGCAGCGCGGCCAGTTCCCCGATGGTGCCCTCGCTGCGGGCCAGCAAGTACTCGGCCGTCTCCGGGGTGGCCAGGTGGGAGCGGCGACGCAGCGGGAACGCCGCGGCGAAACTGGCCAGCAGCGCGCCGGCCTCGGTGCCGGGCTCCCAGCGCGGCAGCACGAAGGGAGCAAACCGGTTCTCCAGCTGGTCGTCGGAGCGGACGGCCAGGTAGGCCTCCCGGGTGCCGACGCCCACCAGCGGGATGCGCAGCTCGTTGCCCAGGAACCGCAGCAAGTTGAGGAACTCGCGGCGGGCCTCACCGCGTCCGGCCAGCGCATTGTGCAGCTCATCGATCACCAGCGCCCGCACGCCCGTCTCGCGCAACAGCCGCAGCGTCAGCTGCTCCAGCACCGGCAGTGCTTGCCGCGGCCGCAGCGGCGCCCCGAGCGCGGTCAGCAGCGCGGTGTAGAAGCGCGCCACCCTCGGATCCGACGGCATCTGGACGACCAGGACCGGGATCTCCTCCCGATCAGGGTGCGAGATCGGCGGGTGAGTGCGGCGGAACTTCTCCACGATCATCGACTTGCCGTTGTTGGTCGGGCCGATCAGCAGCAGGTTCGGCATCCGCTGCTTTTCCGGCCAGGCCAGCAGCTCCTCCAGCCGGGTGATGGCGCGAGTGGCGCGGGTGTAACCGATCCACCGGTCCGCCCGCACGTAGGCCAGCCGCTCGGCCGCGGGCAGCCGCGCCACGTTCCGGACCCCCTCGTGCAGGTGCGACAGATCCTCCGGGTCGCCGACCTCCAGCTCTCCGGTCACCACTGCTCGATCACCTCGAACGGCTGTGCCGCTGCTCCGGCCGCCCGGTCCTCCTGGCAGGGCGGCGGTGGTGGTGGTGTCGGCGCTGATGCCGCGCGGTCCCGGGTCGTCGATCGGCGCTGGACCTGACGCCGCGCCTTGCGGGTGGTGGCGGCCGCGGTGTCGGTGATCTGCCGCATCTGCTCCACCATCGCGAACAGCGCGTGCTCATCGACCTGGTCGCGGCCCTGCTCACGCAACCGGGCGACCGCGGCGCGCTGCTCCCACACACTGATCGGCGGCCGCGACAGTGTTCGGTACGGCACCTGCACGTAGGCGTCCCCATCCGGATCCAGAGCCCAGATCCGGGAGATGTCGCGCGGGTCGCGGCGCAGCACAAACTTCTCCAGCCGGTCGCGGCGGGCGATCCACGGTTTGAGCGCGTCGCTGAAGTACTGGACATGGTCGATCGTGAACCCGGTCCGGGTCAGGGTGCGGCGAATCACCGGCAGGAAGTCGACCAGGAACGCCGTCTCGCCGGCCACCGTGGCCGGACGGCCGGACTCGGCGACGCCCTGCTCCCACCGCCCGGCCGGGGTCTGCTTCAACGTGCCGTGCACCTGCCCGTGGTAGGACGCCACCGCCAAGGCCAGCCACTTGTTCAACTCGGCGACGGTCAGCACCGCGGACGCCTGGCTGTCGTAATCGCCGCGCTCGGCCGGGTTGGAGAAGGTAGTGCCGGGCAGCTCATGTACCATCTCCATCATCGTGCCGATCAACCGCTCGATGATCCCGCCGAAGTGCGGCAGCCCCAAGGGCCGGTACTCCAGCGCGATCCCGTGCTGGTCACAGCCCCGCCGCAACGCCTCGCTCTTGAACTCCGCCGCGTTGTCCACGTGGATCATGCGCGGCTTGCCGCTCATCGGCCAGACCGCCTGCACCCCGAGGCGTTCCAACCAGGCCCGCTTGTCGGTCGCCGTGTGCACCAGGCACAGCCCCACCGACAACGCCGAGGGCGGCTCCAGCGTGACGACCAGCCCGACCACGCACCGCGACGCGACGTCGATCGCTGCGGTGACATAGGGCCGTCCGATCGGCCGGCGGAACCGATCGTCCACCACCTCCAGATCGACCACCGTGTGATCCATCTGCACCTGTTCCAGCAGGCCCTCGATCACCGGCGGCTGCCCGCCCGCCGACCGCAGTGCACGAACCCGGTCCGCGCCCTCCCGCGCCGAGACGACCGCCGCCGGGTCCAGCCCTTCAATCCGCCGTACAAGCGTGTTCCGGGCCGGGACAGCCAGCCCCCGCATGCGGCACTGCCGCACCACCTCGCGGTAGACCGCCGCCACCGACCGGCGCTGCCTGCTCAGATAGCGCAACCCGACGACCTCGGCCAGCAGTGCCTCCACCTCATCCGGCAACCGGCTCCAGCCGCGCCCGCCGCTGGAGGTCCCGGGCAGCAGGTCCGTAACCACGCCCTCGCCCTGTCGCCACCGGCGCAGCAGCGCATACACCTGCCGCCGAGAAATACCCAGCTGAGCGGCGGCGGCATCCGCCGCGTCCACACCGACCCGCGCCCGCAGCGCCAACGGTCCGATCACCTCGGCCCGCCGCACCGCGACCGCCCATGCCTCTCCCGATGCTGTCAGCACACCCCGCTCAACGACCTCCGTCAGCCCCTCGTCCAACCACGACCTCACCGTTGCGCACACGAGTACGGACGAAGAGTGACCGTAGTGCACACGACTACGGACAGCAGGAGGATCCGAAGTTCTCTGCAAACCAACCCCATAAACCCAGGACAAACGCGCAGAGGAGTTCGGACATCGACAGTCTCGCCGGATCGCGCTTGTCCGCTTGAGGATCCTCAAACGGACACTGGCCGTCACGGTTCCTGCCCCTAGTTCTGCTGCCCGGTCGGCAGGCCGTCGAGGCAAAGCCACGAAGGCCCGTAATAAGTTCCAATTCATCAAACGATCACGCCTACTGGGGAAATTAGACCAACTGTATTTGGTAAATGAGCTTTCCCTGGGTTCACGGATACTCCGTTTGACGTGGCCATGTGGTCGTCACAATGAGATGCCCGCCCCGTCCGTCCCGCGCTCCCTGCGCTGGCTGGCGGGACCCCTGATCCCGTAGATCCGCATGCCATTTTGCAGAGTGGGCCAAGTAAGTGGTTGCTGATTGAACTTCGGTTTCTGGATCGTAGTCACTGTGGGTGTGGATCAGGCCGTTGACCTGCGTTGATTGTGATGAAGGCCTGGCCTGAAGACATGGTTGACGGTCAGGTGACGGTCAAACGATCAAGGTGATGGTGACCATGGGTTACGTACGAACACGGTTGCGTAAGGACGGGAGTCCGAGGTACACCGCGTATTTCTGGGACGTGCGCGGCCGGGAGCGCTCGGCGGGCACGTTCGCGACGAGGAAAGAGGCCGTCCGGGCGTGGCGGCGTGCGGAAGCCGGTGCGGGGGAGGGGCGGTTTGCTGATCTTCGCAGTGGTCGGCAGCCCTTCGCTCGCTACGTCTCACTAGTGTGGCTGGCCAATCATCGGATGGAGGCCAACACACGTCAGGGCTACATCTCGGTGATTGAGAAGTACCTGTTGCCGGAGTTCGGGGCGATCCGGATGATCGAGATCCTGCCCTCGCACGTGCGGGACTTCCTGCGCCGGCTCACCGATGCCGGTAAGTCAGCGATGATGGTGCAGCGGTGCAAGACGGTGCTGAGTTCGATTTTCACTACCGCGCTCAACGATCAAGTGATCGCCCTGCATCCCTGCCGTGGGGTGGCGGTACCTCCGGTGGTGGCCAAACCGCTGACCATCGTGAGCCCGGCGGAGTTCGAGGCAATCGTTGAGGCGTTGCCGGATGAGCAGTCACGGCTGCTGGCCGAGACCGCCCTCGAAGGCGGGCTGCGCTGGGGCGAGCTGACCGAGCTCCGCCTGGGTGATCTCGATCCGGTGACGCGGATGCTCACCGTGGCGCGCACGGTCGTGGAGCTGCGGCCGGGCTACCACCCGTCCGGGGCGCGGTTCCTGGTCAAGGGCTATCCGAAGAGCCGGGAGTTCCGCCGGATCAAACTCAGCAGCACTCTTGTCGCCCGCATCAGAGCCTATGCCGCGGAACGTGGGCTCGGTAGCGATGATCTGCTGTTCACAGCGCCCCAATCCCGGCGGCCGACGGAGCGGCGGTTGCTGGAGCTGCCCGATCCTGCCGGAGCCACGGCTCCCAATGCGGCAGGGCGCCGGTACCGCCATGGAACCCTGTCCGGGTATTCGATGGGCCGCTGCCGCTGCTCGTGGTGCCGGGCCGCGTACGCCCGCTATCGGGCCGTGCGCCGCGCAGCCGGCAAGGACCAGCCGCGGGCCGGGCGGAGGTTGGACACCGACGGGCACATCCCCCGCGACTGGTTCCGCCAGCGCATCTGGGACCCCGCAGTCCAGGCCGCTGGGATCGGACGGCGTGTGCGGGTACGGGATCTGCGGCACGCGCACGCCTCCTGGCTGCTGGCCGGGGGAGCGGACCTGCAGACCGTAAGAGAACGCCTCGGCCACGCCGGGCTGCGGGCCACCGAACGCTACCTGCACACCCTGCCCGACGCCGACGACACCGCCCTGACCGCCTTCCACCGCACCCGAGCCGGCATCCGGATACTCCGTGATGTCGGGACATCGGCCACGGTCAAATAACGGTCAAACGATCAAAACCCGGCCGCCCTTCATGGCGGGCCGGGTTCTGACCTGGGGAAACGTGTGGGCGATACTGGGATTGAACCAGTGGCCTCTACCGTGTCAAGGTAGCGCTCTCCCACTGAGCTAATCGCCCGAGACTGACAGCGGTCGAGGTGGAGACGGGATTTGAACCCGTGTACACGGCTTTGCAGGCCGTTGCCTCGCCTCTCGGCCACTCCACCAGCGCGAGGCCGCACTGCTCGGCCTCTCCGAGCGGACGACGGGATTCGAACCCGCGACCCTCACCTTGGCAAGGTGATGCTCTACCAGCTGAGCCACGTCCGCCTGCGCCCCACCCGGCGAGCGGGGGCGACGGAGAAAACCATAGCCAATCCGGGCCGTTTCCCCAAACCGATTAGCCCAGCCGGCCACGCGGGTGTCAGGTCAGCCTGCCCATCTGGCGGGCGTACCAGGTCACCCCGGAGACGTGGTCGGCGATCTCGCGCAGCGTCCAGCTGGGCGTACGTGGGATGTCCCATTCCGCTGGGCAGGCCGCGTACCGCAGCTCGTGCCACTGGCCCAGCCGTGTCTGCCGTTGTCTCGTCTCGGCCAGGTCGGTCTCGGTGAAGCGGGCCCAGTCGCTGTCGAAGGTCACCGTCCGCCCGTGCCATTCGTCAGGGATCGTGGGTGCCCCGGCGAGAAGCGCCTCGACCTCCGCCAGGTGGTCGATCAGATGGTCGGTGATCCGGCGCAGGGCCTTGTGCGGGGTCCACAGGCTCCCACCCTCGCCGATCCGTGGCCGACCGTCCCAGGCCAGCCAGCTCGAGGCGATCTCCAGGCACTCGCGGACGGAGTCGGACACGGCTGCTCCGGGGTTCTCGTTCGATGTCATGCTTCGATGCTGGGACAACAATGGTTCGTCTACCGTCGAAGCATGTCCGCATACGACTCCGACATCGCACCGGTCGCCGCCCTGCTCGCGGACCGGACTCGCGCGGCCATGCTGACCGCGATGCTCGGCGGGCTTCCGCTGGCGGCCGGGGAACTCGCCAAGGTCGCCGGCGTCACCGCCCAGACGGCGAGCGCGCACCTCGCCAGGCTGCTCGACGGGGGGCTCGTCACCGTGATCAAGCAGGGTCGCCACCGCTACTACGAGCTGACGAGCGCCGACGTGGCCCAGGTCATCGAGGCACTCAGCCAGATCAGCCCGCCGATCGAGCCGCGAAGCCTGCGCCAGAGCAGGCAGGCCGAGGCGCTGCGGCAGGCGCGTACGTGTTACGACCACCTCGCCGGCCGGGCCGGGGTGGAGCTGTTCGCCGGTCTGTGCGACAACATGCTCTTCGATCCGGACGCCTGCGATCTCACGGCTGAGGGGGAGGAGCGGCTGAGCCGGTTCGGTCTCGAGACCGCCGGCCTGCGCAGAGCCCGCCGCAGGTTCGCCGGCCCCTGCCTGGACTGGACCGAGCGGCGCCCGCATCTCAGCGGCGCGCTGGGAGCGGCGATCACCACGCGGCTGATCGAACTGCGCTGGCTGGAGCGAGGCCGGGTGCCGCGGGCGCTCGTCGTGACCGCTGAGGGCGGCCGGGGCCTGCGCGAGACGTTCGGTTGCGTGCTGGACGAGCCGGTGGCAAGAGCGTCCTGAGCACGCGCGACACTGGGTGACATGCACGACGCTTTCGCCCATGTCGGCGGAGTCCTGGCCACCGGCCTGGCCGAGGTCACCTGCGATCTGGCCGTGCTCGATTCGGGCGGCTGGTGGGCCGTGGTGATCACCTATGAGGGCAAGGTCACCTGTGCGCGCTTCGAGACCGTACGGCCGGCTCCGCTGCCATGGGCGCCATGGACCGGCCCGACGGACTGGACCACGTCGATGGACGAGGCCGCCTACGTCGACGGCGTCCGTGCGATCCGCGACGCCATCGCGGACGGCATCGTCTACCAGGCCAATCTCTGCCGCGTCCTGACCGCGCCATTGCCGGCCGGCGCCGAGATCGCCGGCCTCGGCGCCCGGCTGGCGCGGGGCAATCCCGCGCCGTACGCCGCCGTCATAGACGTGCCCGGGGCGCGGGTCGCCAGTGCGTCGCCGGAGCTTTACCTGTCCAGGGACGGAGACGTCGTCGAATCACGGCCGATCAAGGGCACCGGGCGGACGGAGCAGGATCTGCTGCCCAAGGACCAAGCGGAGAACGTCATGATCGTCGATCTGGTCCGCAACGACCTGGGCCGGGTGGCTGAGATCGGCTCGGTGACGGTGCCCGAGCTCTGCGCGGTCGAGGAGCACCCCGGGCTGGTGCACCTGGTTTCGACGGTACGGGCCAGGCTCGCCCCCGGGCGGGGATGGCCGGAACTGATCGAGGCGACCTTTCCCCCCGGATCGGTGACCGGCGCGCCGAAGTCGAGCGCAGTCACCCTGCTCGATGAACTCGAACCCATGCCGCGTGGGCCGTACTGTGGGGCTATCGGCTGGGTGGACGCGGATTCCCGGCGCGGTGCCCTCGCGGTGGGCATCCGTACGTTCTGGGCGGAGGAGGGCCTGCTCAAGTTCGGCACCGGGGCGGGAATCACCTGGGGTTCCGATCCGCATCGCGAATGGCGTGAGACCGAGCTCAAGGCGGCTCGGCTATTGGAGGTTGCAGCACAGTGAAGGTCTGGCTCAACGGGGAACTGCACGCGCCCGAAGACGCGCAGGTGTCGGTCTTCGATCACGGCATGCTCGTCGGCGACGGAGTGTTTGAAACGATCAAGGTGGTGAACGGCGAGCCCTTTGCTCTGACCCGGCACCTTGAGCGGTTGGGCCGCTCGGCGGCCGGCCTCGGGCTGCCCGAGCCGGACAAGGAGGCGCTGCGGCAGGGCACGCTGGACGTCCTCACAGCCGCGCCCCAGTGGCCGCTCGGCCGGGTGCGCATCACCTACACCAGCGGTCCCGGCCCGCTCGGCTCCGACCGGGGCGCCGAGGGCGCGACGGCGGTCATCATCGCCGCCGAGCAGAAGCCGTTCCCGGCCACCGCCAACGTCACCGTCGTGCCCTGGCCGCGCAACGAGAGGGGCGCGCTGACCGGTCTGAAGACGACGTCGTACGCCGACAACGCCCTTGCCCTCGCCTACGCCAAGGAGCGCAACGGGGGAGAGGCGATCTTCGGCAACCTCGCCGGTGACCTGTGCGAGGGCACCGGGAGCAATGTCTTCTTGGTGAGGGACGGGCGGCTCGTCACGCCGCCGCTCTCGTCCGGTTGCCTGGCCGGCGTCACCCGGGCCCTCGTTCTGGAGTGGTGCGGCGGCGAGGAGGAGAACCTGCCTCTCGACGACTTCTACCGCGCCGACGAGGCGTTCCTGGTGTCGACGACGCGGGACGTGCAGCCCATCGGGGCCATCGACGACGTCGTGCTGTCGAACGCGCCCGGACCGGTCACCCGCAAGGCCATGGAGACGTTCGCGGCCCGTTCGGCCGAGGTGACCGATCCCTGATCCATCCCTTGATCGTCCACCTCATGCCATGATCAAGCGCTCGGCCGCCGGCGAACGAGTGCAAGATCATGGCATGGTGGGCGTCAGCCTTCGGTCGCGCGCAGCCCGACGACGCCGATGAGGATCAGGGTCAGGCAGGCGAGCCGTACCGTCGAGGCGCTCTCGCCCAGAGCGACGATCCCGGCGAGCGCGACACCGAGCGCGCCGAGGCCCACCCAGATCGCGTAGGCGGTGCCCACGGGCAGGGAGCGCAAGGCCAGCGACAGCAGGACGAAGCTCAGTATCGCCGTCGTGACGCCGAGGATGCTCGGCCAGGGCTTGGTGAAGCCGTCGGAGACCTTCAGCGCGAGCGCCCACACGATCTCGAGCAGGGCGGCGATGAGTACGAGGATCCACGCCATGATCGTCAGGCCGCGAATCCGCCGTCGACGGCGATCGAGGCGCCGGTGATGAATCCGGCGCCGGCACCCGCCAGATGGGCGACGGTGCCGGCGATCTCGTCGGCTCTGCCGTAGCGGCCCACCGCGCTGAAGGCGATCTCGGCCTCGGCATCGGGGGAGTCGGCCGGGTTCATCTCGGTGTCGGTCGAGCCGGGCTGGACGACGTTGACGGTGATGCCACGTGGCCCGAGATCGCGCGCGAGTCCCTTGGTCAGCCCGGTCAGTGCGGATTTGCTCATCGCGTAGAGACTCACCCCCGGATAGGGGACCCGCTCGGCGAGGCTGCTGCCGATGTTGATGATGCGTCCCCCCGGTTCCATGCGCCGCGACGCCGCCTGGGCGGCGACGAAGGCGCCACGGACATGGACCGCGAGCGTACGGTCCACCTGGTCGACCGTCATGGCCTCGAACGGGCCGTGCTCGTAGATGCCGGCGTTGTTGACCAGGATGTCCAGCCGCCCGAGTTCGGCGGCGGTTCGCTCGACGGCTCCGATGACGGCCTCGGGGTCCGCTGCGTCGGCCTCGATCGCGAGCCCGCGCCGGCCGCCGGCACGGATCTCGGCGACCACGTCCTCGGCCCTGGCCTTCGCCCGCACATAGGTGAGCGCCACGTCGGCACCGTCACGTGCCAGGCGCAGGGCGATCGCTGCGCCGATGCCCCTGCTCCCGCCGGTGACCAGCGCCACCCTGCCCTCGAGTCCTGTCATGTCATGCCCTCCACACGAATAAGCGGAACTTTCTCCGGTTATAACATAACCGGAGTCGGTTCCGCATATGTCCGTCTGCTGGAAGGAAGGTTCCGATAGCCTTGGCGCGAGGGAGAGGGAGCCTCGTGATCAAACAGGGAGCCCGACGCGAGCTGCCCGTCGTCGGCCGACCCCCGGCAGAACGAGCGGATGCCGCGCAGAACCGCCGCAAGATCCTTGAGGCGGCGTCGCGCATCGTCGCCGCCCGCGGTGTCGAGAGCCTGTCGATGGACGAGGTCGCCCGCGAGGCCGGCGTCGGCGTGGGCACGGTCTACCGCCGGTTCGGCGACCGGGCCGGCCTGCTCTACGCCCTGATCGACGATCGCGAACGAGAGTTCCAGGAGACCTTCCTCCACGGTGATCCGCCGCTCGGCCCGGGAGCCGAGCCGCTGCGGCGCATCCGGGCCTTCATCGACGCCCTCGTCGACCGCACCGAGGCGCAGTCGACGCTGTTGGTGATGGCCGAGATGGACTCGCCCGACGCGCGGTTCGCCGATGGGGCGTACGCCGTTTATCACACCCATCTGGCCACGCTGATCTCTCAGGCGAGACCCGGCACGGACGCCCACTACCTCGCGGACGCGCTGCTGGCCCCGCTCGCCGCGAACCTGTTCAGGTACCAGCGCCGCGCCCGCGGGATGGACGTAGACCGCATCAAGACCGGCCTGGATGACCTGATCACCGGCCTGGACACCGATCACTCCGCGCGCTGATCATCACGCTTCGGCCACCGTACGGCCGGTTCGCGGTGGGGCCTTTGTTACATGAAGGGCCTTCAAGACACGCCCCCCGGCGGCCACACTGAGGGGCGTGAAAGACTTCGATCTCATCGTGCTCGGATCCGGTCCCGGCGGTCAGAAGGCGGCCATCGCGGCGGCCAAGCTGGGGCGCCGGGTCGCGGTCGTCGATCGGCGGGACATGATCGGCGGGGTGTGCATCAACACCGGCACGATCCCCTCCAAGACGCTCCGCGAGGCCGTGCTCTACCTCACCGGTCTCAACCAGCGTGACCTGTACGGCCAGAGCTACCGCGTCAAAGACGACATCACGGTCGCCGACCTCGGCATGCGCACGCAGCACGTCATCGGGCGCGAGGTCGACGTGATCCGCAGCCAGCTCGCGCGCAACCACGTGAGCGTTGTCGCCGGTACTGGCCGGTTCCTCGACCCGCACACGATCGGCGTGGTCGACCCCGCCGGCCGCGAGCAGAAGATCACCGCAGACAAGATCGTCATCGCCACGGGAACCTGCCCGGCCCGGCCCGACAGCGTCGAGTTCGACGAGAACACGATCATCGACTCCGACGGCATCCTGCGGATCGAGCGGGTACCCGAGTCCATGGTCGTCGTGGGTGCCGGGGTGATCGGCATCGAGTACGCGTCGATGTTCGCCGCTCTCGGCACCAAGGTCACCGTTGTCGAGCGGCGGGAGCGGATGCTGGAGTTCTGCGACCTCGAGGTGGTCGAGGCGCTGAAGTACCACCTGCGCGACCTCGCGGTGACCTTCCGGTTCGGCGAGACCGTGGCGGCGGTCGAGCGGCGCCCGCGCGGCGCCATCACCATCCTCGAGAGCGGTAAGAAGATCCCTGCGGACATGGTCATGTACTCCGCCGGACGGCACGGGATGACCGCCGGGCTGGGTCTGGAGGCGGCCGGACTGACCGCCGACAGTCGCGGCCGAATCTCCGTCGACGAGTACTTCCGTACGGAGGTGCCCCACGTCTACGCGGTCGGGGACGTCATCGGCTTCCCGTCGCTCGCGGCGACGTCCATGGAGCAGGGCCGGCTGGCGGCGCAGCACGCGTGCGGAGAGGCCGCCAACGCCATGCACGAGCTTCAGCCGATCGGGATCTACACGATTCCGGAGATCAGCTTTGTCGGCCGTACCGAGGACGAACTGACCAAGACGAGCATTCCGTTCGAGGTCGGCGTCTCGCGCTACCGGGAACTCGCCCGCGGCCAGATCATCGGAGACTCCTACGGAATGCTCAAGCTGCTCGTCTCACCCGAGGATCACCGCCTGCTCGGCGTGCATGTGTTCGGCACCGGCGCCACGGAGTTGGTTCACATCGGCCAGGCCGTGATGGGCTGCGGCGGCACTGTGGACTATCTCGTCGACGCCGTGTTCAACTACCCGACGCTCGCGGAGTCGTACAAGGTCGCCGCCCTGGACGCCATGAACAAGATGCGGCACATCGCCCGCCTCAGCGAGTGACGCGCCTCCCGAACGCGGGAGGCTCGGGCTCCTCACGCCACCGGAGACGCCGTCGGTGACGCCGCATCGGCCCGTACGACCATCGCACGAGGTCGCGAGGTCGCGAGGCGGCGTGGCGGTGATCAAGAGGGCCAGAGCAGATCGTCCAGTTCGGTCTCCATATCGATGAACTCCGTCTCACGGCCGGCGGCCACGATCTCGTACGTGCGGTGCAGGAAGTCGGCGAGCGGCAGGAGCGGAACCTCGAAGAGAGCGTTGCCGAAAGGTGAGGACAGCGCGATGTTCAGGGCATGCTCGTTCTGCTGGCTCATGGGCCACACCTGAACGTCGCCTTCGCCGACCTGGCGGACGATTCCGACGGTCAGCAGCTCACGAGCGAAGATCCATTCGACCGGGTCGTCGTTGCCGACGTAGAACGACATGCGGATCGCGTAGGGGTCGTCGGCGGCGTACTCCAGGCAGGCGAGCAGGGGGACGGCCGCACTGTCAGGAACGACGAGCCGAAGGCCAAACTCGGCCGAGACTGTGGTGCTGCTGCTGTTCATGGCCATTTCCTTCAGACGTCGGTCCCGCATGGCGGGGCGCTCCGATGAGTACTCGCTCCCTCCACGGGTCTCCCCGCGATCTATGAGGCGTAACTGAGAACAGTTGGGGGAACATTCCGTCTCCGGCGCCGGATGTGACGTATCTCACGTAAGCTCAAGTGGGTCTTGACCTGGGCAAAGACGGACAATCCAACTCCGGAGATGGTCTTGAACTCCGCCACGGGGCCGGATCTGTAGCCTTTGAGATGAGTAACGTGCGAAGCTGATCCGTTGGTTGCGCAATGGCCCCTTGAAGTTCTGAAGAGCCCGCTTCGTTGACATAGGGTAAAGATCGTGGCGATTAACCATGACAGAAACGTCGATGTCGAATCCGAGTCCCAGGACCCGGAGGGCGACGGTCCACCGCGCGGCTTCAAGCGGTTCCGCGAGTTCGTCCGCCGATACCGCCTCCTGAACACCACCTGGCAGATCGGTGTCTTCACGGTCGGAGCGACCGTGCTGGTGGCCGGTCTGGTCATGATGGTGACCCCCGGGCCGGGCTGGGTTGCGATCTTCGTCGGCCTGGCGATCCTGGCGACCGAGTTCGCCTGGGCCCAGACCGCGCTGCACAAGGCCAAGCAGGCGGCCGCGAAGGCCAAGGAGAAGGCTCTCGACCCCCGGGTTCGAAAGCGCAACCAGATTATCGCCGTGGTCTTCGGCCTGCTCGTCGGCGCCGCGGTGACCGCCTACTTGATCATTTACGGATTCAACCTTCCGTGGAACACCGACCTCATGGCAGTGTGGGAATGATCATCTCCCCTGGTGTTGGAGCCGATCGCACCAGGTGACCGACCCGAGCTCAGAGGCCTGGGGCGGGCACCATCCGCGGCGGCCGGCGGTCACTGCGGCGCGAGAACACCTGCGGATGCGCTAATCTTTGGCGAGCGACGGAACACCGCAGGGTGCACCGTCCGGGGCGATTAGCTCAGTGGGAGAGCGCTTCGTTCACACCGAAGAGGTCACTGGTTCGAACCCAGTATCGCCCACCCTCGTTTCCCCAGCTAAGACCCCTCCTCGGAGGGGTCTTCGTCGTTACTGGGACCCTGATCAGGGGCGGAAGTCAGCGAAAAGTCAGCAAGTACTCCGCGTACGCGGGTGTGCCGGTCGCGTGAGGCGTGGGTGTAGCGGTCGAGGGTGGTCGAGGTCTGCTCGGCAGGCAGGTACCAGCCCGTCCGCCGGAAAGGCTACGAGGCTCCGCCCCCGCGCAAGTCCCGAACCGTCCAGCTCCACCCTGCCGCCCGATCGTTGGGCAAGCAGCTGCGGGCGGTCACGGGAACGGCGGTCCCGCCGCCGACCCGCTACCCATCGGGCTCGCGAGGTTAGGGGCTGTCGCGCCAAGATGTGCGAGTGACTGAGCGCGAATCGGAGTTGCTGGCGTTGCTGTGTGAGCTCGATGATCCGGAGTGGCTGGAGTGGCCGCGAGATTACGATCACAGCGAGACCCGCGTGCTGTTCAGCGGCCTGGTGGCACGGCTTGAGGGCGACTTCGCAGCTCGATGCGCCACCGAACAAGACACCCAGGACTCCAGCGAGTACGGGCGTGTCACCGTACCTGCGGAAGCAACCGTGTGCGGGACCCGGATCGTGGTCTGCGTGAGCAAGTTCGGACCCCTTGCCCTTGTCTCTGCTGACAACCCTGGAGCCTTCTTGGGTACGGATGACGCCCAAGCGGAGGGCGAGTTGGATGCCGCCGATCTCACCAAAATCAATCAAGCGTTGGTCGATCTCGGATATGCGGTAGTTCCTGAAGAACTGCTGGAGCGCGACTACGAAGGGCCGAGCCAACTACCCTGGCACGTCCAGCAGGCCAGTTGGTGGCATCGCTTCTTCGGCACGTTCTGACGATCCACGTGCCCGGACAGTCGGCCTGTGCGGTGCCAGAACTCGTTCAGGGTGGTTGACCTGGGGTTTATCCTCGCCCGTCGTGTGCTTCCGTCTGCTGTATCTGATCTTTGTCCGGGCGCTGGGATGGCTGGTGTTGCTGACCCGCAGTGGTTCTTCCAAGGACGTGGAAATTCTCGTGTTGCGGCATGAGATGGCGATCTTGCGCCGCCACGTTGCTCATCCCAAGCCGGACTGGGCTGATCGGGCGATCCTGGCCGCGCTCACGCGCCACCTTCCGAGACGGCTTCGGGCGTATCGGATCGTGACACCGCGCACGCTGCTGGCCTGGCACCGCAGGCTGGTCAAGCGGCACTGGAGGTATCCGAACCGGTCCGGTCGCCCG
This sequence comes from Actinomadura alba, assembly GCF_014323705.1. Taxonomy (GTDB): domain Bacteria; phylum Actinomycetota; class Actinomycetes; order Streptosporangiales; family Streptosporangiaceae; genus Actinomadura_C; species Actinomadura_C alba. The sequence goes on along the minus strand of NZ_JABVEC010000012.1, from coordinate 30,653 downwards.
CCCATCCCCAAGGAGGTACGTGACCTCGTCGTACGCATGGCGGCGGATATCCGGGACCGCGATGGCAAGTTCTCTGGAGTCTTTGATGAGGTGTTCACCGGTACCGGCATCCGGATCATCAAGACCCCATCCCGGGCGCCTCGGGCGAACTGCTATGCGGAGCGATTCGTCGGGACGCTACGGCGCGAGTGCCTGGACCATCTGCTGATCTACGGCGCACAGCATTTGCGTAAGGTGCTCGCCGATTACGAGCGGCACTATAACGATCATCGTCCGCATCAGTCCCGGGACCAAAGGCCACCGCTGCACGAACCCGGCCGAGTGATCGACACGACCGCCCGGATCCAGCGCCATAAGGTCGCCGGAGGCCTGATCAACCAGTACCGGAGAGCAGCCTAGTATCATCCAAAACCCCAGCTCAGAGCCGATGCGCGGATATTGGCACGGCACAGGGTTTCGAGAAGATTCCGGCTATCGGATGGGTGAGGGTTGGGGTCAGCTGTGTTCGGCGTGCATCCGTGGCCGGGGACCTGGGTGTCGAACCAGGCGAGTCGCGGCCTCAGGTGCGTCGAAGGTCAGCCGAACTCCTTGCCGAAGTCGAACGTGCGCCACCGTTGTGGCCGGATGTGGATGGTGATCCACGATGACAACGCGTCCTTGATCGATGCGAAGAACCGCTCGCCGTTCAGGGGTCCCAGGTATCGGATCGCCCATCGCCGGTATTCTTCCGGGTCAGTCGGCTCGTAGGCGGTCACCGGTCCGTCGATGGAGACGAACTTGTACGGCATCTCTTCCTGTTGCACGGCAAAGCCCACGTAGCCGGCCTCCTGGATCAGGCCCAGCTTGCGGCTGCCGGACGGGGTGCTGATCCGGATCTCACCACCCTCGGTGTAGGCGTACCAGATCGGGATAAGGAGCGAGGCGTGCCTGTCGGGGACACTGAGCATTCCGATGTGCGTGCCGGCCAGGAACGTCTCGCGTTCGGCGATGGTCATGAGCGTGGACATAGTCTCTCCTTCACACCAGGCGGACCAGCATCTTGCCGGTGTTGGCACCGCGCAGCACGCCGAGGAAGGCGCCCGGCGCCTGGTCGAGGCCCTCCACCACGGTCTCCTCAGTGCGCAGGTTGCCGTCGGTGAGCCAGGACGCGGCCTTGGCGAGGTACTCGGGCAAGACGTCGGGGTGGTCGGTCACCAGCACGCCCCGCAGGGTCAGCCGTTTGGTGACCACGTCGTATAGGTTGCTCGGGCCGGGAACCGGCTCCGTGGCGTTGTACTGGCTGATCATCCCGACCAGGGCGGCCTTGCCGTGGACCTTCAGCGCGCTGATGGCGGCCTGCAGGTGGTCGCCGCCGACGTTGTCGACGTACACGTCGATGCCCTCGGGGGCGAGCTCGGTGAGCCGCTCGGCCAGCGAGCCGACGCGGTAGTCGATGGCGGCGTCGAATCCGAAGTCCTCGACGATCTTCTTGGTCTTCTCGGGTCCTCCGGCCGAGCCGATCACCTTGGCCGCGCCCAGCTTGCGGGCGAGCTGGCCGGCGACGCTGCCGACCGCCCCGGCGGCGCCGGAGACGAAGACCACGTCGCCGGGCTCGACCGGCGCGATCCGGGTGACGGCGAGGTAGGCGGTCATGCCGGTCGGGCCGAGCGCGCCCAGGTAGTCCTGGGGGCGGGCGAGCCCCGTGTCGACGACGGTCGCGGCGGCGGCGTCCAGGACGGCGTACTCCCGCCATCCCAGGAAGTGCGAGACCGTCGCCCCGACCGGGACCTGCGCGGCCCGGGAGGCGATCACCTCGCCGATCGCGCTGCCCTCCAGCGCGGCGCCGACCTCGAACGGCGCTATATAAGACTCGCGGTCGTCCATCCGGCCCCGCATGTACGGGTCGACCGACATCCAGGTGTTGCGGACCAGGATCTGGCCCGCGCCGGGCTCCGGCACCGCCACCTCGGCCAGCTCGAAGTTCTCCGGTCCCGGCTCGCCGAAGGGGCGAGAGGCAAGGCGGATCTCACGATGGATACTCATCGTCGGTCCTTTCATCGAAGTGATGTGCTTCAGCCTGGCCCGCGGCGCTTTGGGTTTTCTGCGGGGTCGCTTTAGGCCCGTCCGAAGTCGTCTAACCTGACGGTTGTGCGTTTCGGGGTGCTCGGCCCGCTGGCCGTCTGGACGGCCGACGGCACGCAGGTACGCATCGGCGAGGCGAAGGTGCGCGCGCTGCTGGCCGATCTGCTCGCATCCGAGGGCGATCCCGTCTCGGCCGACCGGTTGATCGACGACCTGTGGGCCGGGCGGCTGCCGCGCAACCCGACCGGCACCTTGCAGACCCGGGTGTCCCAGCTACGCCGCGCCTTGGAGGACGCCGAGCCGGGCGGACGCGGCCTCGTGGTGTCGCAGCCGCCGGGGTACCTGCTGCGGGCAGATCCCGGGCAGGTGGACGCGGACCGGTTCGCATCTCTGGTCGCGCGAGCCCGCAGGACGAGTGACGTACGGGAGCGGGCGGGCCTGCTGGCCGGCGCGCTGGCGTTGTGGCGGGGACCCGCGTACGCCGACTTCGCCGACGAGGACTTCGCTAGGCCGGTCGCGGCGCGGCTGGAGGAGGAGCGCCTAGCCGCGCTGGAGGATCACGCGCAGGCGCGGCTGGAGCTCGGCGAGCATGCCGGGCTGGCGGGCGAGCTGGGCGAGCTGGTGGGCCGTCACCCGCTGCGTGAACGGCTGCGCGTCCTGCACATGCGTGTTCTCTACCGGGCTGGGCGGCAGGGCGAGGCACTGGAGGGCTACGCCGGGCTGCGCACGCGGCTGGCCGACGAACTCGGCCTTGACCCCGGCCCTGAACTCGTGGCCCTGCACCAGGCCATCCTGCGGCACGATCCAGCGCTGGACGGGCCGGCGCCGGACGAGGTCGCCGTCCCGGCACGTCCCCGCACCAATCTGCCTGCGGCCCTGACTGAGCTCATCGGCCGAGGGGAGGCGGTCGCCCAGGTGTGTACGCTGCTGCGGTCGGGCTGGCTGGTCACGCTCACGGGAGCGGGCGGGGTGGGCAAGACCCGACTCGCGCTCACGGTCGCCCGCGAGTCGGCGGACGGTTTCGCCGACGGCGCCTGGCTGGTGGAGCTGGCCGGCCTGGACCGCGCCTCCGGCGATTCCCCGACGTCGGTGGCCGGACTCGCCGCTACCGCCCTCGGGATCCGCGACGACGAGGCAACCCACAGCGATCCGCCGGCGCGGCTGGCCGACGCGCTGCGCGGCAGGAGCCTGCTGCTCGTGCTGGACAACTGCGAGCACGTCGTCGAGTCCGTCGCCGTGCTGGCCGAGACGCTGCTGCAGGCAGCGCCCGGCCTGCGCATCCTCATCACCAGCCAGGAACCCCTTGCCATCCCCGGCGAGGTGCTCTGGACCGTACCTCCCCTGGAGCTTCCCGGACCCGCCGCCGAACCCGCCGGCCTGCGCCGCTTCGCCGCCATCGACCTCTTCGTGACCCGGGCCGCCGCCGCGGCGCCCGGCTTCGCGCTCGACCCCGGCAACATGGCGGCGGTGGCAGCGATCTGCCGGCGCCTGGACGGGATCCCGCTCGCGCTGGAGCTGGCCGCCGCCCGCGTGCGCGCGCTCGGAGTGCACGAGCTTGCCGCCCGCCTCGACGACCGATTCGACGTGCTCGTCGCGGGCCGCCGCGGCGCCCCCGCCCGGCAGCGCACGCTCCGGGGAATGATCGACTGGAGCTGGGAGCTGCTGTCCGAGCCCGAACGCGTGGCCCTGCGCAGGCTCAGCGTCCACCCCGACGGCTGCACGCTGGCCGCGGCCGAGGACGTCGCAGCACTGGACGGGATAGACGTGCTGGCCCGTCTGGTGGACCGCTCGCTGGTGGTCATGACCGACAATCCGGACGGCCCCCGCTACCACCTGCTGGAGTCCGTACGCGAATACTGCCTCCAGCGTCTGCGGGAAGCCGGTGAGCATGACGAGATCGCTGGCCGCCACCTGCGCTATTACACCGAGTTGGCCGAACGCGCCGCGCCGCACCTGTACGGCCGCGACCAGCGGCCGTGGCTGGAACGCCTCGACCGCGAATGGGCCAGCCTGCGCGCCGCCCTCGACACGGCGGTCCGCCTCGCCGACGGCGCGGCCGTCCGACTCGTCAACGCGCTCACCTGGTACTGGCTCCTGCGAGGCCGCATGGCCGAGGCCCGCCGCGCGCTCGACCTGGCACTGGGCGTGCGCGACGACGCCCGAGCCGCCGCCTGGCGGGCCGGTGTGGCGCTCCTGATGAGCGGCGGCGCCGACCCGGACGCCCGCTCGGCGGACGCCGCGTACGAGACGATCGCCGACCCCGGCGAGCGGGCGCGGGCCCGATGGTTCCTGAGCTACGCCCACCGCGGCTTCACCGACCTGACCGCCACCTCCACCTTGCTCGAACAAGCCCTCGACGGCTTTCGCGAACTGGACGACCGCTGGGGCCTGGCCGCCGCGCTGAGCCTGCGGGCCACGATCGCCCGAGCCCGGGGCGACCTCGCCGCCGCCCACCACGACGCCGCAGAGAGCAACGCCCTGTTCCGGGCGCTCGGCGATCGCTGGGGCCAGGTGAAAGCCACCAACACGCTCGCCGAACTGGCCGAGATCGCCGGCGACTATCCCGGGGCGGCCCGGCTGCATCGCGAGGGCCTGCGTATGGCCGAGGAACTGTCCCTGTGGAGCGAGGCGTCGTTCCGGCGCTCCGGGCTCGGCCGGATCGCCCTTCTGACCGGCGACTTCGCCGCCGCCGACGCCCACCACGAGCAGGCGATGCGCCTGGCCGCGGAGCAATCGAACAAGGTCGCCGAGCACTTCGCCGAGATGGGACTGGCGCTGAGCGCGCGCCGCCGGGGCGAACCGGAACTGGCCGAGACGCACCTGACCAAGTGGGTCGATTGGCTGCGCGGAGTGGAAGGAGAGCCCGGCCTGGCCCTGGTCCTGGCCGAGCTGGGCTTCGCCGCCGAACAGCGCGGCGATCCCGAAACCGCTCTGAAGCTACACCTGGACAGCCTGGCCTCGGCCCGCGCGATCGGCGACCCCAGGGCGGTGGCCCTCGCCTTCGAAGGACTGGCGGGGGCACTCACCACCTCAGACGCGCCACACGCGGCCCGCCTGCTGGGCGCCGCCGCGACACTGCGCACCTCGGTCAACGCGCCCCTGCCACCCGCCGAACAAGGCGATGTTAACCGCATCACCGCGACCTTGCGCGACGCGCTGGAAGATACGGCGTTCACCGCCGAGTTCGAGCAGGGCACGCGCCTGAGCACGGACCAGGTGGTCCAGACCTTCGCATAACAACTCGCTCCCGTCCGCGAGAAGGTCAGCATGGCCGAGGAAGACCTGGGGTGAGGAACCGGCGGACAGCCGCTATTGATGAGAACGATCTTGGCTCGGGAGGTCAACAGGGAGCGTTAGACACTATGTCTCCAGTCCGTCACGGATGGTGACGGACTGGTAGACATAGTGACGACTTCCTTAAAGACAGGCCGAGGCGTCAGGCGATCTTGGGGGCGGCGCGCATGCCGATGTAGACCGCGGGGACGCCGCCGGTGAGGGTGGCGAAGATGGCCGATGCGCTCAGGCACACCAGCCGGAAGTCCATCCGCAGCAGGAGGACGCCGACCAAGGGTCCGATCAAGATCCCGGTCTGGTAGAAGATGTTGAACACGGCAAAGGCCTCCACTCGCCGGTCGGCTTCCTCGTGGGCGAGGTAGGCCCGGGCTGCCGGGTTGAACAATGCGCCGGCGAGCCCGAAAGCTCTTGACACATTGAGCGAATGTCGCATCCGTTGGCGTAGGCTGCGAGGGCAAGGCAAATTTCTTCCATTGAAGCTATCTCGGTGACCTTGCCCAGAAGACCGGCGCGGACGAGGGCGGGCCGCCAGACGCGAGCACGGAACAGCGTGCGGCGGACCGGTCCGCCGGTGGTGTTGTGAACACCTCGCCCAGCGGGCCGGGCGGGTAGACGGCGGCGTCCGCCGGCAAGGCTATGAGGCCCCGCCCTCACGCAAGTCCGGAACCGTCCAGCTCCACCCTGCCGCAGGCCCTGGGGCATGACAGGGAGCCCCCGACCGTAGGGGCCTGGCCCCGGTAGCGCTGCACGACTGCTCAGTTGACTCTCTGGCCGCTCAACCCCACCGTCGTGCGACCGGCGTCCAGAGCACTTTCTAGCTTGTTCCTGACCAGCCCTGCTGGCGTGCCCTCTCTGCGAGCGCGGGCGGCCACTGGCTGATGAAGCTTGCCATCTCTGGATCCCATGGCCCGACCTGGTAGACGAAGGACGTCACGATCACCTCTCTAGACCGCTTGTCCCCGACCGTCAGCACGTGTTCGAAGAAAGTCAGGCAGCGCTGCACCAACTCCGACCGCCCCTGTTGATGCGCCTCCATGACGAACGGGGTCAGGTCGACGCCGAACAGCACATGCGTAAGCGGCTCGCCATCGTCGCCCACTTCGTCAAGGTAGATGCTCCAGAACTCGGGCACGGCCTCAAGAAGCGTGGGTATGAGCTGCGCATGGGCAAGTTCACCGACCATCTCGACAGGATGGCGGACGAGCTACAGGCGATCAAAAGGGTTTCTAAGAAATGATCATGTGGCCGAAGTGTTCACTTCTAATCCGACCCACCCTCAGGCCGTGCCCGTTGCGTGCCCGATCCCAGGGGGAACCGCGGGGACTCGCGGTCACTCACGGGCAGACGACCGCTGAACCTGCAGGTCAGCGGATCGCCAGATCAGCGGCCAAGATCAAGCCCGCCCTTCAAGGCGGTAGCACGGGTTCGAATCCGGTTGGGGGCATATCAGACGAAGGCCCAGGCCAGAGACATGATCTCCGCCTGGGCCTTCACGCGTTCCAGGTCGGCGAGGGTCGACACCTGTGAACTGTGACGACGCACCCCACGATCCCCGAGTCGACGCAGGACGTTGTGGCCGCGTGGACTCGGGGATCAACCGGTTCTCACCAGGCGAATGCCTCCGGCGACGGCCCGGGACCCGGGAAGATCTCCTCTAGGCCCGTGAGGAACTCCTCGGACAGCTCCGACTCGACGGCGCGCAGGGCCGAGTCGAGCTGCGCCTGCGTACGCGGTCCGACGATCGGGCCGGTCACCCCAGGCCGGGTGAGCAGCCAGGCCAGGCCCACGTCGCCCGGCTCCATGCCGTGCTTGTCGCAGAGATCCTCGTACGCCTGAATGCGCCCTCGCTGAGCCGCATCGGCCAGGATCTGCGCGCTGCGCTGCCCGCTCGTCGAACGCACGACTCCGCCTTCGCGCTCCTTACGCAACACTCCGCCGAGCAGCCCACCATGCAGCGGCGACCACGGGATCACCCCGAGGCCGTACACCTGTGCGGCCGGGATGACCTCCATCTCGGCGCGCCGCTCGAACAGGTTGTACAGGCACTGCTCGCTGACCAGCCCGAGCGAGCCGCGCCGGGCGGCCGTCTCGTTGGCGCGGGCGATGTCCCAGCCGGGGAAGTTGGAGGACCCGACATAAAGGATCTTGCCCTGCCGGACCAGGACGTCCATCGCCTGCCAGATCTCCTCCCACGGTGTCGCCCGGTCGATGTGGTGGAACTGGTAGACGTCGATGTAATCCGTGTCGAGCCGCCGCAGGGAGGCGTCAACGGCGCGGCGGATGTTGAGCGCGGACAGCTTGTCGTGGTTCGGCCAGACATCGCCGTCCGGACCCATGTTCGCCCACACCTTGGTGGCCAGGACCGTCTTGTCCCGGCGGCCGCCGCCCTTGGCGAACCAGGTGCCGATGATCTCCTCGGTACGACCCTTGCTCTCCCTCCCGCCATAGACATTGGCGGTGTCGAAGAAATTGATCCCCGCGTCGAGCGCCGCGTCCATGATCTCGTGACCAAGCGGCTCGTCGGTATGCTCGCCGAAGTTCATGGTGCCGAGCACCAACCGGCTCACCTTGAGCCCAGTACGACCTAGTTGTACGTATTCCATGAGCAGCAGCCAAGCACCTGGAGCGCACTCAAGGTCAAGTTGAATCAGACGAGGCACTCGCCTCGCCCCCGTCGATGGTGCGGCCTGGGGGATCGCCAAGAAATGGAATGGTGTATGTGGGGTCTGCGACGAAGGCGAACACCATTCACCGTAGAATCCATCGAGCGTTCAGCGATGACAGGCACGCCGTGAAGAGCTCCGGGTACAAGATTTCTCATGTTCGAGAGCTTGACTGGATTGAGGTGCCGGGCGGTAGTGAGAAGCTGATATACCAGCTCGAGCAAGGTCTGATCGATTACTACGGCGGAATTGGTGGGGGGGCGCTGTTGAATCGAATAAACGCCCCAGCTCCGTAGGGGCTGTCGAGGCGGCGGCCGGTTCCGCTCAGACGTTGACGTGATTGGCTAAGGCCGCCGAGGCTGCCCTTGCCGGCTGGTTCGGAGTAATGGGTAGGTGCAGGGTGCCGTCCGTGACGTCACTCGGGTGATGTCACGGACGGCACCCGCAGGCTGGCGGGGTGCGGGCTGCGGGCCCTCTGAGATCACAGGTCGCGGAACCGCACGGTAGGATTTCGTCATGGCTGAAAGACCTTCTCAGTACTGGCGTAGCGAAATAGCGAAAGAGGCCCGTGCGGTCGCTGACGGCACGATGAGTCCTGGTTGTGCATCCTTCCTGGGTGTTTACTCCGAAAGCTTTCTAGAGGCTGTTGATGCCGCCCTGGCGTCCTTCGAAGTCGAAGTGCGGGAACTGGGGGCAGCGTCGGACACGCAGATCCTCGCTGTTGTTGAACGGGTTGTTCTGGCTCTGAACAGAGTGAATCAGGAGGCGAGGGGCGGCAGTATCGACACCGACGAGCGAGAGCAAATCTGCCTGTTCATCGATGAAGTGCTGACTGAGGGCGGGGTTGATGTTGGTGAGCTAGCAGCCCGCCATGGCGTGAGTCGCTATGCGATCACCGATAGATGGCGTCAGTGGTGAACAGGGCAGCCGCTCAACTTTCGTTCTGCGAATCTGAGGCCTCCTCGGCTTGTGCCGAGGAGGCCTCAATGGCGGTGTGCCCAGCATGGGCGATTGCTTGGGGGTGAAAGTCCTCTGGAGGAAGAGGTGATGCTAACGCTCGGCCGGTGGCCGGCGAGGGCTTCGTGGGGCCGGATGTGGTTGAAGATCTGCCGGTAGGCCTCGGCCTCGTGGGCCAGGGTCGGCAGGTCGTCGATCTCGATCCAGTACAAGTGCTCGTACTTCAGGGAGCCGAACGCGCGTTCACGGACGCCGTTTTGTCCGGGTGAGCGCCGTCGGGTGCGGATGTGGACGAACTCGGTCCGGCCGGTGATGAAGCGGGCGAACGCTGCTCCTCTGAACGCGCTGCCGTTGTCTGTGACCAGTTTGATTTTGCGGACCTCACCCGTCTGCGGGTCGGTCAGGGCCTCCTCGAGCGAGCATCCGGCCAGGGCTTCGGCCTGGTCGATCGCGATGCGCACGGCGTTGATGGCGTCGGCTCCAGTGCAGGTCGGCGTGATGCGCGAGCCGTGCTCGTACTTGGTGAAGTGGTCGGTGACCCCCGCCAGCCGCCACACACCGCCGGTGGTGGTCTCGTACTCGGAGAAGTCCAGTTGCCACACCTGATTCGGCCTGGTGGGCGGATCGGCGAACGCGGCCTTGCGCGCCTTGGCCAGCTCACGGCGTTCGCCCTGGTAGTCGATGGGCTGCAGCAGATCGCGGCGGCGCATCGCCCGCTCCACCGACGACGCCGAGCCTGCTATCCCATCGGCGGCCATCAACCAGTGGATCTTCCGATGCCCCCAGGTCGGCCAGTCCGCGGCGTACTTGGCCACCACCGGCTTGAGCTCATCGACGACCGGCGCCGGCCACGGCCACTTGCCGACCGGCCCGGAGCGCCTCTTGGCGAGCTTGCGTGTGTAGGTGCGGCGCGGAATGCCGGTGAGCTGGCAGAACCTCGAGACCGGCATCGCCGCGTCTTGGCGGATCACCTCGAGGTCCGCGAAGGGGCCAGGCGGCCCTCCGCCGACTTCTTCCACACCCGCAGCTGCACATGCGCCTCGCCGAGGGCGGTGTGCAGTCCGGCGATCTCGGCCTCGAGCTGCTCTTCACGGCCAGATGGCCGAGAGGAGCCACCCGCGCCCAGGCCTTGCCTGCCGGCCTCCAGGAACTGGGCCTTCCACTTGCCGATCGAGGTCTCGGAGGTCTTGTAACGCCGAGCGGCCTCGGCAATGGTCAACTCACCGGCCAGAACCGACAACACGATCCGCAGCCTGTCCTCAACAGGGAACTGTGGGGGGCGACTCACGATGCGTCTCTCTTCCAGGCCCAGGAGTCCCAACTAACTCCGGCGCCACTAATTCTGACGCGCGACAGAGTTCCAGGCGGCCCACCATGTCTGGCCTGGGCATCCTCCAAGATCGCGAGGATGTCCGGTCGGCGTTTTGGAGTATTTCCCCGTGGTTGTGCGGATGTCGTGATCTTGTCGTGGCACGGTGTTCCGGGGGATCGTGGCCGTGTGGTCGGAGACCGTTATCCGACTTGTTGATCTTGACTGCAGGCCACGATCAACGCCACAGATCCACAAGTTGGTGTAGCTCGGTTAGGTCAGTTCGGCGGTACGACGGTGATGACGACGTTGCCGATCTTCCGCCCGGTCTCGACATACCGATAGGCGTCGACGATCTGCTCCAACGGGTACCGTCGGTCGATGACCGGCCTGAACTCTCCGGCCTCGATCAGGTCCCGGAAGTACCGCACCATCTCCTGGTCCTGCTTCGGAAAGGGAAACTTCACCTTCCTGCCGCGGAACAGGGGCGTGACGAGCGTCAAGGGCAGGTTTTGCCACCAGGGGCCAAGGTCCGAGGACAGATACACTCCGCCGGGTTTCAACAGCCGCCTGCAGCGGCCGAACGTACTCTTGCCGACCGCGTCGAACACCGCGTCGTAGCTCTGCTCGTCTCTGGTGAAGTCCTGGGCCGTGTAGTCGACGACCCGGTCCGCACCCAGGCCCTTCACCAGCTCCAAGTGCGCCGTCTCACACACTGCGGTCACGGTGGCCCCGTGATGCTTCAGGAGCTGCACCGCCGCCGAACCGATGGCGCCGGTCGCGCCGTAGACGAGGACGTCGTGCCCGGCCCGGACGCCCGCCGCTCTGATGAACGACAGCGCGTAATGCGAGCCCTCGGTACCGGGAGCGACCTCCTCGAAGGTCACGCCTCTCGGCATGGTTGCGATGGCGCCGCCCTGCGGAACCGACAGATACTCGGCATGGGCTCCGAACGCGCCCTCGTTGTACCCGAATACCCGGTCGCCGACCGTGAAGGACATGACGCCGCTGCCGACCGCTTCCACCACTCCCGCGTACTCGGTCCCGAGCACTCTACGCCGCGGCCGGGCAAGACCGGTGAACGTGCGCACGAAGAAAGGCCTGGCCGCCCGGTAGGCACAGTCCGTCCGGTTGACCGTCGTCGCGTGCACCCTCACAAGAACGTCATGGTCCCCGATCGAGGGTTTGTCCACTTGGGCGACCCGGACCACGGTCGGCGGCCCGTACCGGCCGTGCACCGCTGCCTTCATGGGCGAACCCTAACGGCGCTCCTTGCTCCACACCAGCTGGTTCAGGACGCGACGCCACCAGCGACCCCAGCCTTGCCCAGCACCGACAACGGACGTGGGCTGGGGCTGACGGGCAGCCGGTGATCTTGGTCGGCAGTTGGTCTGGCAAGGGGTAGCTTGCGTCCAGCGGTAAGGGGGTCATCGCTTCCGCTGCTGGTCCCGCATCTGCACCCCTCGCTCGACCAGGCGGCCCCGTACCGTCATGTCGTTGACGTCCATCCGTTTCCCAATTCTCGCCAGTGACCAGCCCGCCTGGAACCCAAGCAGTACACCTCCGCCAGAACGTCATCAACCCCGACCGTGCTGAAGTCCGCGGAGACCTCGGCTCCCTGGGTGGCGATGGTGCGCCGGTCAATGAGCCCTTGGAGGCTCGAGCCCGGGCGACCTGCCGCACCGGTTCGGCCGGAGGAAACGATCATGTTTTCGTGCGACTCATCGTGAGTCTTCGCTAGATTGTCGCGCGGCAAGGCTGTAGCGCAGAGGTCGTCGCGCCTTACAGCGGGCTGGAGGACGTCGGTTCGAATCCGACCAGCCTTGCCACCCTTTCTTCGCGGGTCCCAGAGGAGCGTCAGTGCCGTCGACCATCTCGGACCCGGATGGGGCGCGGTCGATCGGGAAAGCGGCCGCTCCTGACCCGGCCGAGGTCGACATCTGCCTGCGAGTCCTGGCACAGGTCCAGGCGACGGACCCGGACGATCCCCGCTGGAGGGCGGTGCACCAAGCGGTCGCGCAGGTCCATCGGGCGGCCAAGAAGTCGCGGAAGGCCGCCCGGCACGCGGACCGCAGACGGCGTGACATCGAGAGCAGCGCGGCCTCCACGCGCTACCGACAGCCGGATCCCGGGCCTGAACCGGCGCCGACACCGGCTCAGGACCCCGATTTCAGTCTTGCTCCCGATCTGACGCCGGCCGGCGCATCCCCCGCCACGGTGGGCGGCCGGGCTCCGGACGAGGCCGGCGACGCGTCCGTGAAGGTCCGGCGCCGACTGGTGGGCGCTCGGCGGTGCTATGTCTGCAAGGCCCCCTACCGCGAGATGCATTCCGAGTATCACCTGCTCTGCGTGGACTGTGCCGAGGAGAACCAGGTCCGTCGGTACGCCCGCTGTGACCTGCGCGGACGTCGCGCCCTCGTTACCGGCGGCCGGGTGAAGATCGGCTTTCAGGTGGCGTTGAAGCTGCTGCGCGACGGTGCCGAGGTCATCGTCACCACGCGTTTCCCGCGCGACGCGGCCCGCCGGTTCGCCGCCGTCCCGGACTCGGCGGACTGGCTGAGGCGACTGCACGTTCACGGCGTCGATCTCCTCGACCTGCCCGGGGTCGCGGAACTCCTGGGCTCCGTCCATCGGCGCTTCGACCACCTCGACATCCTCATCAACAACGCCGCGCAGACGATTCGCCGCCCCGCTGCCTTTCACCGGGAGGTCCGGGCCGCCGAAAAGCTGCCCCTGACGGGCACCGCCGCACGGGTGACGGTCACCGGCGGCGCGTGCATGCTGACCGACCCCGCACCGTCATCTCTGGAAGCGAGCGGCCCCGGTCCCTTCACGCCCGTGCCCCCGCACCTGATGTCCGGGCCGGTGTCCGGGCCAAGCGCGCTGGACGGCGCCACGCCAGAGAAACCGGTCACCGACGGTACGGTGACCTCGGCCAGGGACTCCGCGTGGGAGGTGTTGTTCCCGGCCGGCCGGACCGACGAGACCGGTCAGCCGCTGGATCTGCGGGCCCGCAACAGCTGGAGCCTGCGACTCCACGAGGTGGATCCCGCCGAGTGGCTGGAGGTCCAGATGGTGAACTCCTTCGCGCCCTTCCTGCTCACCTCCAGGCTGCGCGGCCTGCTGGAGGCGTCGCCGTGGCCGGACCGGTACGTGGTGCAGGTCTCGGCGATGGAGGGCAGCTTCTCTCGCGAGAACAAGACCGTCCGGCATCCGCACACGAACATGGCGAAGGCGTCACTGAACATGATGACCCGCACGGCGGCCGCAGACTTCGCGGCCTCCGGCATCCACATGAACAGCGTGGACACCGGCTGGGTGACCGACGAACGGCCCCACCCGGACAAGACGGTGCAGCGGGAGGCGGGCTTCCGCCCGCCGCTGGACGTCATCGACGGGGCCGCCCGCGTCTACGACCCGATCGTGCGGGGCATCGGCGGAGAGCGGATGTCCGGCCTGTTCCTGAAGGACTACCGACCGGTGGAATGGTGATGATGGAGCCGACCCCCGTACGCTGCCCGGCGATCGAGCATCCCGACCTGCCGCTCGCCGATCCAGCGCATCTGGAGCCGCTGCTCGCCCGGCTGGCCCTCCCGGATCCGGTCGAGGCCGATGAGCCCTTCCCCCTCGGCACCGTACGGCCGGACGGGCGGATCGACCTCTGCAAGCAGGGCCTCGGCCCGGCGGGCGTGGCCAGGCTGCTGCCGGTGGCCGCCGCCTCGCCGCACGCCGTCCACCTGCTGCTCGGCACCAACGCCATCGGTGACGCCGGTGCCCGGAGCATCGCCGAGGCATTGGCCCCCGGGCACGGCCTGGAGACGCTGTACCTGGGCTGCAATCGCATCGGGCCGGACGGGGCCACGGCGCTCGCCGGTCGGCTGGCCGGCGACGACACCGTCCACGCCCTCTGGCTCAAGCGCAACCCCGTGGGCGACGCCGGGGTCGGCGCGCTGGCCGCCATGCTGCGCCGCAACCGGGTGATCCGTACGCTCGATCTGGTCAACACCGGGCTCACCGCCGAGGGTCTGCGGGCGCTGCTGACCGTGCTCGCCGAGCGGTCCCGGCCGGTCGAACGGCTCTTCCTCGGCGGCAACGGGCTCGGCGCGGACTCGGCCGGCCTGCTGACCGCGCTGATCCGGGACGCGGGCGTCCGGGAGCTGTACCTTCCCGCCAACCATCTCGGTGACGCCGGCGCGGCGGCGCTCGCCGCGGCGGCCGACCCGGCCCGGCCAGTACGTCTCGGTCTCGGCGGCAACGGCATCGGGCCGGAAGGGGCACGGGCCCTGGCCGAGGCCCTCGACGGCATCGAGGCCCTCGATCTGGGCCGGCCACCGTCCGAGCGCACCCTCGGCGCACCCCCCAACGTCACCGGTGACGCGGGGGCGACCCTGCTGGCCGCCGCACTGCCCGGCAGCCCGCTGCGCCGGCTGGAACTGCGCCACACCGGGCTCACCGGACGCGGCGCGAAGACCCTGCTGGCCGGGGTCACCGCCGACACGCGCCTGGAGTACGTGGGTCTCGGCCCGGGGGTGCCCCGTCGGGTGAAGCGGGCGCTCGCCCCGCGGCTGCGCCCGGCCGCCCGGACCCATCCCGACGTCCACGCGATCGGAAGCCTGTACCGGTGAGCACCGGCACACCGGCCGTTCCGCCGCCCCGTGTCCGGTCCAGATCCTTCCCTCCGGAGGAGGCGTCGAGCTGGCGGCGGATCCGGCGCTACGCCGTGCCCGGATGGATGATCGAGCAGGCCACCGAACGGCGGCTGGCCGGTGACTGGCGGGGCGCCTGCGCTGCGGCCGGCGTCGATGTGGCGTTCGACCTGGCCGACGTGTCCCGCGAGCATGGCGGGGAGGTCACGGCCGCGCTAGAGGACGATCTGCGCCACTTCGCGCCGGATCTGCTGCGCTGGCATCTGCCCCGGGTGGCGGAACGCGGACGCACCACTATCACCCCCAGCCAGCAGGTGGTCCTGGGCCGGCCGGCAGGAGGCCCTTGGCGGAAGGGTGCTCCGCAGCTGTCCGTCGCCACGCCCGCGTGGATGGTCAACGGCCCTCAGCGACTGAGGCTGAACTTTGCCCCGATCGATCGCAGTTGGGTCTCCCTCGAGACCGACTGGTCGTTCTGCGCGTTCTGGCGCAATGTCGTGCAGACCTGGGCCGCGTCTCGGCATCTGTGGGATGCACGACACGCTTCCGAGCTGCTCGAACGCTGCGGCGGCAACAAGACCCGAGCACCGTTCTACAACTCCGACGGCACCCCGCGCACCGTCGATCAGCTCCCCGGCACCGACCCGGGTCCGGGCGATCCCGCGACGCACACCGAATGGGTCACCACCCTGCACGAGAGGGGCGAGGTCGAAGCGGCCTTCGCCGCCGCAGGCATCGAACTGGACGCGTCGCCGTTCGACCTCGACCCCTGGTACAGCGTGAAGAGGGTGGAGCCGCTCGAATTCCTCAGCCGGATGCCATTGGCCCTGACCCGGCTCGAACCGGAGATCCGGCGACTCGCCGACGAGAACATCTGGGACCGATTCTGGATCCCCTGCACTCAGTACACGGCCGTCGTACTCGAAAGCGCCGGGTCCGATGCGGGTCTGCGGGTCGAGGTCGTCAAGTACGAGATGGGCTCGGATCCGGAGAACGCGGAGGTGCTGCCCGAGGCCTGCTGGCGGCGGCTGCCCGACCTCGATCTGCTGCGCGACGGCCGTACGCCTCCAGAGCATTTGCACCCGCTGGTTCGCGACGCCCTGTTCCCCGGCCGTCCGGCCGCCGAAGGCCCGGTCGGGCCGCCCGACGTCGAGCCCCCCTCTTCCGTACGCGTCCGCTGCCGAGGCGAATGGCACGAGGTGTCCTCCCGCGACGGCGCCCTCCACCTGCCGCACACCGACGAGGAACAACAACGCGAACACGCGATGCGGGCCCTCGGCGGCGCCGTCGCCGGATGCTTCGCCGTGCAGCAGGCATGGACGTCCGGGACCGGCCGGCTGCCGAAGTCACTGCGCCACCAGCGACGGGAGCTGTTCGACCGGATCCAGCACGGCGACACCCCGGGGGTCCTGCGGCTCCTGGACGCGGGCATCGACCCTCACGTACGCGGCGGCCGGCAGCGCACCCTGCTCCACGCACTGCATCTGCTCGACCACGAGCCACTGCTGCCACGACTCCTCGCGGCGGGCCTCGACATCGACGCCGGAGACCAGGAACAGCGCACCCCGCTGTTCGTGGCCATCTGTGAGCGCGGTTCCGTTGCCCTCGTCCGGGCACTGCTCGCCGCCGGAGCGCGCATCGACGTGACCGGTGAGATCCACGGCGAGGGCATGTCCCTCTACCGGCTGATCGACTGGAGCCAACGCACAGATCTGGACTGCCTCACGGAACGGATCGAGCGCGAACACCCCGAACTCGCTGAAGAGGAATGACCGCCATCAGCGCCCCAGCGGCCGCCGCACCGCCGCTCCAGGCTCCCTCCACGTCGTTTCCGCCGGATGAGGCGTCGCGCTGGCGGAGGATCCGGCGTTATGCCGTGCCTCAGTGGATGATCGAGCAGGCCGCCGAACGACGGCTGGCCGGCGACTGGCGGGGCGCCTGTGGAGCGGCCGGCATCGACATCGCCTTCGACCTGGCCGACGTGGCCAGAGAACACGGTAGGAAGATCGTCACCGTACTCGAAGACGACCTCCGCCATTTCGCACCGGATCTGCTGCGCTGGCACCTGCCCCGGTTGGGAGACGGACGCACGACGATCAATCCCAACCAGGTGGTGGTCTTGGGCGGATACGGCGGCGGGAGGCGAAGTCGTCGGCCGGACACTCCACGGCTCTACGTCACCACGCCGGGCTGGATGCCGGACGGACCGCAACGGCTGACCCTGCGGTTCGGCCGGGTCGCCCGTGTCGATGAGTCCCGCCGCTTCTGGCCAGGCACCGTGGAGAACTGGACCGCGGCGCGGCATCTGTGGGACGTGCGCCACACGATCGAACTGCGCGAGCGTTGCGGCGGCGGCGCGGACCGTGCGCCCTTCCTCAACCCCGACGGCACCCCGCGCGCAACCGACGAACTCCCCACCACCGCCCCTGGTCTCACCGACCCCGCAGCACGAACCGAATGGGTCACCGCACTGCACGAGCGGGGCGAAGTCGAGGCCGCCTTCGCCGCCGCCGGCATCGACCTGAACCCACTGGCTCCCGACCTCGAATACGGGTCCGTGCAGGTGCTCGAACCTCTCGAGAGGATGCCGCTGGCCCTGACCCGACTCGGACCGGAGATCCAACGGCTCGCCGACGAAGGCCACGGAGACCGCTTCCTCCTCCATCCGTTCGAGCGCTGGCGCATCGCCATGCTGTTCGAACGCAAGAGACGAAATGGAGGCCTGCGGGCTCAGTGCATCGAGCTCGACGAGGTCCCCGACGTCGTTTTGCCCGAGGCCTGCTGGCGCCGGTCGCCGGACCTCGATCTGCTGCGGATCGGCCAGATCTCACCAGATCATCTGCACCCGCTGGTGCGGGACGCCCTGTTCCCAGACCGGCCGGCCACAGGCGGTCCGGTCGGACCACCCGAGGCCGAACCGCCCTCTCCTGTGCGCGTCCGCTGCCGCGGCGAGTGGCACGAAATGTCCTTCCGCGACGGCACCCTGCACACCCAGCACGGCGACGAAGAAGAGCAACGCGAACGTGCGATGTCGGCGTTCGGCGGCACGATCAGCGGATGCTTCGCCGTCCAGCGAACCTGGACCTCCGGCATCGGGCGGCTCCCGAGAGCATTGCGTGACCAGTGGCGGGAGCTGTTCGCCCGCATCCAGCACGGCGACACCCCGGGCGTCATCCGGCTGCTTGACGCGGGCGTCGACCCCCACGCACGCGACGGCCGGCGACGCACCCTGCTTCATCTCTTGCATCTGCTCGACCATGAACCGCTGCTGCCCCGGCTCCTGGCGGCGGGGCTCGACATCGAGGCCACCGACAAGGACCACCGCACCCCGTTGCACGTGGCCGTCGGCGAAAACGGCTCAGCGGAACTCATCCGGGCACTGCTCACCGCCGGAGCCCGCATCGACGTCGTCGACCCTGACAGTGGCCTGTCGGTGCATTACCTGAGCGTCCGGGGCAAGCGCCGTGACCTGCGCTTCCTTGAAGAAAGGCTCGAGCGGGACCACCCCGATCTCTGCACGGCCTCTGCCTTCCTGAAAGAGCACGCGTGAACGCCACCAATGACCTTTCGCGATCCCAGGACCCGCTGGCCGCCGCCGACGATCTCAATCTGCGGCTCCGGGCCTGGCGGACCGAGCCCGGCGGCAATCCGCAGCTCGAGGCGCTGGCGCTCGCGGTGGCCGCGAACCTGCCCGTACTGCTGTGGGGCGAGCCCGGCATCGGCAAGTCCGCGGGCATGGAGCAGTTGGCCGCCGGGCTCGGCGTCCCCCTGGAGACGGTCATCGCCAGCGTTCACGAGCCGTCCGACTTCGCCGGTCTGCCGATCCTCGGTGACGACCCGGCGGCCCAGGGTGTGCCGATGGCCCCGCCGGACTGGGCGGTCCGGCTGGCCGGGGCCGGGCGCGGCCTGGTGTTCTTCGACGAGTTGTCCTCCGCACCGCCCGCCGTGCAGGCGGCCCTGCTCCGCGTGGTCCTCGAACGCCGGGTCGGCAGCCTGGCCCTGCCCGAGCCGGTACGGGTGGTCGCCGCCGCCAATCCGCCGTCGAGCGCCGCGGACGGCTGGCACCTGAGCCCGCCCCTGGCGAACAGGTTCGTCCATCTGCACTGGACCCACGATCCGCGTACGGTCGCGCGCGGCATGGCCGGCACCTGGCCGTCGGTGCCGGTTCCCCCGGTCGATCCCGCCAAGGTGCCCAGTGCGGTGGCCCGGGCACGCGGGGTGGTCTCCGGCTTCCTCACCGCGCGGCCCGGTCTGGCGCACCACCTGCCCGAGGACGCCGAGAGCCGCGGCCGGGCCTGGCCGTCGCCACGGACCTGGGAGATGGCGCTGCGGCTGCTCGCCGCCGGATACGCCACCGGCACCGGTCTCGAGGCGATCGCGACCGCGGTGATCGGCGCGATCGGGGACGGCGCGGGAATCGAGCTGCTGTCCTACCTCGAACAGCTCGATCTGCCCGACCCGGACCGGGTGCTGGCCGATCCGAACGCCTTCGCGCTGCCCGAGCGCGGCGACCGGCAACTCGCCTTTCTGACCGCGGTGGTCGCCGCCGTCCAGGGCGATCTCACCCGGCGGCGCTGGGAGGCCGGCTGGGTCGTGCTGGGGAAGGCGGCCGACGCGGGAGTGCCCGACGTGGCGGCTCGGGCGGCCGCCGACCTGGCGGCGCTGCGGAACACCGACTGGCCGGTGCCGAGCGGCATCGACGCCTTCCTCGACCTGCTCCGGCTGTCCGGTGCGCTGCCCGGCGGCGGCTGAGGCATGACCGGGCGGCGGAGCGGACGCGAACGGACGAGCGCCACCTCGGAGGCCGCGGCCGGGCCGGACGGGGGGACCGCCCTGGACCGGGTCAAGCTGCTCGCCGCCCGGTATCGTGCCGCGGCCGATCGGCCCTACCTGGCGTCGGCGCTGTACTCGCTGTCGATCGTGCCGAGCACCGGCGTGTCGACGATGGGCGTCGACCGGCACTGGCGCTGCTACGTGTCAGCCGCATTCGTCGACGCGACCCCCGTACCCGAACTCGCGGGAGTGTGGATTCACGAGGTGGCGCACCTGCTGCGCGACCACCACCGACGCGCGGACCGGCTTCCCGCCTCCGCGCAGGGCGACCGCCTGCGCGTCAACATCGCCCAGGACTGCGAGATCAACGACGACCTGCTCGCCGACGGACTGGCACTGCCCGAAGGCCGCGTCGAGCCCGGCACCTTCGGACAGCCAGCGGGCCGGCTGTTCGAGGAGTATCTGCCGCTGCTGCCGCCCCAGGCCACCGACGTCGACTGCGGCTCCGGCGCCCACGGGCGGCCGGCGCCCTGGGAGGCCGACGGCGCCGGACCGGCGGCCCGGCTCAGCCCGGTCGAGGCCGAGGCACTGCGCAGGCACACCGCCGAGGGGATGCGCGCCCATCAGCGCACGCGCGGTGATCTGCCGGCCGGGTGGCGGCGCTGGGCGGACCAGGTCCTCGAACCGACCGTCGACTGGCGGCGGGTGCTCGCGGGCGCAGTCCGGGAGGCGGTCGCCTGGGCCGGGGGCGCGGTCGACTACACCTACCGTCGCCCATCGCGCCGCACCTCGGCGCTGAACGGTGTCGTGCTGCCGAGCCTGCGCCGCCCACTTCCCCGGGTCGCGATCGTCATCGACACGTCCGCGTCGATGGGCGAGGACGATCTGGCGGCCGTCCTTGCCGAGGTCACCGGCGTGCTGCGGGAGGTGGGCGTACGGGGGAACCGGGTCGCGGTCCTGGCCTGCGACGCCGACGTGCAGACGGTGTCCCGGGTGACCTCCACCGAGCAGATCTCACTCGCGGGCGGCGGCGGAACCGACCTGCGGGTCGGCATCCGGGAGGCACTTGCCGGTCCGGAGCGGCCCGGTGTCGTGATCGTCCTCACCGACGGCTTCACTCCGTGGCCAGAGGAGCCTTCGTCCAGCCGCCTCATCGCCGTACTGGTCGGGACGGATCCGCCGGCCCCACCGTCCTGGATCGAGACCGTACGCCTCGGGTGAGCGACCTTGCCGCTCCTCGAGCCTCGCCAGGCATCGGTCCTGAGGTCAATGCAACAAGTAGTCGATGAGCGTGCGTTGTCGATAGTGAACCGATCATGACGCTTTGGCGCTGTCGGCGTCCTTGGGTGTCCTCAGCTTGATAGTGGCAGCGGCGAGTTGGCCGAGTCGAGGTGCTCGACAGTGGTGAAGACGAGGACGTCGTCGCCGACATTCTCGATGTCGTGCAGGAGAAACTCCCCATCGCTGAAGGTGAAGTGCCGGGTCTCGCCGGCGTCGTAGGACACCTCGCGGGTAGTGCCGTCAGCGGTGTGCTGGCGGCTGCGGCCTGCGTTGACGGCGGTCCAGAAGTAGTCGAGGACGTGCCGGTGCGCGTGCCACCGCTCCCCGGGTTCGAGGCGGATCTCCCACACGCGGACGCGGTCGTTCTCGCTGAGTAGCCGCGAGCCGACGTGTGGGTTGTAGGCGTGGGTCTCGAACTCCTCGCGAAGCGCGTCGGACCAACCCTCGAAGTCCGTGGCGACGACGGTGCCCGCCAAGGGGGCGTCGGTCAGGAATGCCGGCGTGGTGGTCATTGGGTGTTCCTCTCGTACGTCGTGGTCACTGGCCCGGGCCGTAGAGGCCGAATCGCAGGTCGGGGTCGCCGGGCGCCCAGGTGCAGTCGACCTGCGAGCGGGTGCCCATCTCCTTGACCCGGCGCAGCAGGCGCTGGCCGAGCTCGAGCTGTCCCGGCTCCCATTTCGCCAGGGCGGCGGGGATGGCGCCGTCGGCCTCGCTCAGGGCGTCGTACAGGGCCCAGGCGTTCGCGGCGGCCTTCGCCGTGCCGGCCGCGGCGTGCGGGCGCGCGGCGCTGGCCGCGTCGCCGATCAACGCTGCCCGGCCGACGGCCATGTGCTCGGCGTCGACGTCGTAGACCGCCTGGAGGTAGGGCTGCTCGGTGCGCTGCACCACCTCGGCCGCGGCGGGTGCCAGGACCGTGTTGGCCACCTCACGCATCTCTTGGACGAACCGGTCCTGCACCTGGCCCGGGTGCACCGACACCTTGCCGAGGAAGCCGCGCTTGTCGGTCATCAGCTCCTCGAGGTCGGCGCCCTCGGCGACGTTGCGGTACCAGACGTAGTTGAGCAGTCGGTTCCCCACCGTCAGCCCGCCCTCGTCCGAGGGGATCGGGTAGATGTTGATGTGGGTGTACGGCGCCACGTTGAAGCTGATCGAGTCGCGCAAGAGCTCGAAGGTCTCGGGCGAGACCTCGGACTCGTGCACGGTGCCGCGCCAGCCGACGTAGCCGGAGTACTCGAGGACGCTGCCGGGTGAGATCCGGCTGCGGCTCGCAGAACCGATCCCGTCCGCGAACACCACGAGCTCCGCCCGCTCACGGCGCCCGGACACGAAGCGGACCTCGACGCTGTCGCCGTCCTGGTCGAAGCCGGCGGCGTACTCCCCGAGGTGGTACTGCTCAGTGCCGAAGTCAGCCAGCAGGGCCCGGTAGAACGTGCCCCAGGACGTGTACCGCCACGGCGTGGGGTCGCGATGCAGGACCTCGTTGTCGGCGCCGAGGTACTGGACGTACTGGGTCGTGGTGCTGACCTGCTCGGGGTGCTGCTCGCTGCACTCGGCGAACCAGCGAAGCGTGTCGGGCTGCAGCACGATGCCCCCGCCCCGGCCGTCCAGGCTGGTCGGCGTGCGCTCGAAGACGGTCACGTCGAATCCCAGGCGACGCAGCAGCAGCGCGGACGTGAGGCCGCCGATCGAGCCGCCGATGACCAGGGCCCGCTGGCCGGAGTAGTGGCCCTGGCCGTTCGTTTCATGCATCGTTGTCGCTCCCGAGCACGGGCAGGTCGAGGAAGCGGCGGGCGCCGGCCTCCATGGCCTCGGCGCCGATACCTTCCGAGACCGGCAGGTCCTGTGGGCGGTCCACGCCCATGTCGAAGGGGTAGTCGCTGCCGCACAGCAGGCGGTCCGGGTCCGCCTTGGAACGCAGCAGCTGCAGCGCCGGGCCGTCGTGGGTGAGCGTGTCGAACCACAGGTCGCGGAAGCCCTCGTGCGGCGTTCGGCCGGTGCCGGCGCCGGCGTCCGCGCGTTGCTCCCAGCCGTGTCGCCACCGGCCTAGGAGCGCGGGTGCGCATCCTCCGCCGTGGACGAAGCAGATGCGCAGCGACGGAAGCGTCTCCGTGACTCCGCCGAGCACACAGGAAGCGATGGCCGTCGCTGTCTCGGTGGGGTTCCCGATCAGATTGGCGAGGTAGTACGACCTCCACTCCGGCCGCGGCAGCTGCATGGGGTGTACCAGCATGGCCAGGTCCAGCTCGGCGGCGATGCGGGCGACCTCGTGGAGCGGGCCTTCGTCGAAGGAGGTGGCGCCGACCAGCGGGGGAACTGCGACGCCACGGACGACCGCCGACGCGGCGATCGCCTTCATCTCGGCCCGGGCCGCGGTCGGGTCGTGCAGGGAGACCAGGCCAAGGCCGAGCAGCCGGCCGTGGCTGTCGTGGCACAGGCGGGTCAGGGCCTCGTTGAAGCGACCGACGTATTCGCCCACTCCGGGGTCCGCGACCACGGGGAATGCGAACGGCGGGGCAGACAGCACCCGGGCGCCCAGCCCGGCACGGTCGGTCTCGGCGAGCACCCGGTCGGGGTCGCTCATCGCCGACGCCGCGATGGACAGCGGGATGTCGCCGAGGTGCAGCTCTTCGCCCCGCGCGTTCAGCGGCGGGACCGGCGAGCCCGGCGGAAGGCCGAACAGCTCTTGGGGCAGCCAGTGGGCGTGGACGTCGATGACGCCCCGCCTCGCCGCGGGGGCCGCAGCGAGGGATCGGTCGGTGTCGAGGGTCGTCACGCCGCCGCCTCCATTACTTCGAAGCGGGCGAGCACCTCGGCTTGGAGCATGGCGACGGCCGGGTCGGAGGCGCGGCGTGGACGCGGGAGGTCCACCTCGATGGTCTCGTGGATCCGGCCGCCCGGCGCCAGCACGACGATCCGGTCGGAGAGCTGGACCGCTTCGGTGACGTCGTGGGTGACGAACATGACCGTGCGCCGTGACTCGAGCCAGATGCGCTCCAGGTGTTCACGCAGGGAGCGTGAGGTCATCGCGTCGAGGTGGCTGAACGGCTCGTCCATGAGCAGGATGTCCGGCTCGACCGAGAAGGCCCGGGCGATGCCGATCCGCTGCTGCTGGCCGCCGGAGAGCTGGGCCGGGTAGCGGTCGCCGAGGTGGCCGAGGCCGACCAGGTCGAGGTAGTGCTGGGCGCGCTGCTCCCAGCCGGAGCGGTCGTGCTGGACGAACCTGAGGTTCTGCGTGACGGTGCGCCAGGGCAGCAGCCGCGGGTCCTGGAACACGTAGCCGACCTTGGCGTCCCGGTCACCGGCGCGTAGGCGGACCGAGCCGTTGCTGAGGCTCTCAATTCCGGAGACGATATTGAGCAGCGTCGTCTTGCCGCTGCCGGAGGGGCCGACGATGGAGACGAAGGTCTCGCCGCTGATGGACAGGTCGATCCCGTCGAGCACGCGCGTCTGCTTGCCCTGGCGGTTCTGGTAGTCCTTCACCAGGCCGTCGATTTCGATGGAGGCCATGAGTTTCCTTTTCGAGGAGGGATGCGCTGCTCAGGCGGTGCGCCAGCGGGTGACGAAGTGCTCGACCGGGCCGAGAATGATCTGGTCGGCGAGGACCAGGAAGGCGATGAAGATGACGAGCCAGGCAAGGAAGCCGTCGAGCTGGTTGGCGTCGTACCAGTAGCGGGAGCGCCAGCCGACGCCGGACGTCGAGCCGAACCACTCCGCAAGGAGCAGGCCGTTCCAGGCGCTCATGATCGCGAAGCGCACCGCCGCGACCGTCGAGCCGGCGACCGCCGGAGCCACGATGTGACGAAGGACGTGGGTCCGGCTGACACCGAACGAGCGGGCCATGAGCACGAGGTCGGGGGGCACGGCCCGGACCGCCTTGGCGATGTTCACGACGACGAAGGGCAGGGCCGAGAGGAAGACCGTCGTGACCGGGGTGAGCCAGCCGAAGCCGAACCACATCGTGGTCAGGAGCGCCCAGATCACAGCCGGGGCGGCGAGCGCGGCCATGGTCAGGTCGGCCAGGGCGTAATCGACGAACCGGGACAGACCCATCAGCACGCCCACGGCCGTTCCGACGACGAGCGCCGCGACGAGGCCCAAGGTGAAGCGGTTCATGCTCACGGCCAGGTTGGTCGACAGGTGACCGCCGGCCGCCTCGTCGACCAGCCGGCCGATCGTCTCGCCGATCGAGGGTACGCGGTGTCCGTACTCGGCCGCGAGCTGCCAGACGGCGAGCATGGAGAGCAGCGAGGCGGCGAGCGCGATCAGGGAGGACGACGTTGAGCGTCCGCGTCGCGACCACAGGGACGCCGCCCGGTCGGCCGGCAAGGGACGGGGTGTCGCCTCCGGCGCGGTTGCGGTGGTCATGCGAGTTCCTTCCTCCACGCGAACACCCGGGTCTCGATCCGGGCAAGGCCGCGCTCGATCAGCACCATCGCGATGACGAACAACATGGTCCAGGCGAGCATGTCGGCGACCTTGAACTCCTGGTAGGCGCGCCGGATCATGAAGCCGACTCCGTTGTCGGCGCCGAAGACCTCGGTGAGGGCCTCGACCTTCCAGGCCATGGCGAAGGCGTAGCGGACGCCCACGAACACGAAGGCCGTGATGGCGGGCAGGTAAACGTGGCGCATCACGTCGACGGGCCGTCGGTCGAAGGCCCGGCACATGCGCAGCAGCCCGCCATCGACCGAACGGACGCCCTCAGCGACGTTGATCGCGATGAACGGGACGGCCACCAGGGCCGACACCACGATCGGCCCGGTGGCACCCACGCCGAAGATGGCCAGCCCGAAGACGGCGTAGGCGAGGCCGGGGACGTTGCCGAGCACGAACAGCGGCATCGAGAAGTAGGTCGACATGAACCGGCTGCGGCCCATGACGAACCCGATCGGCAGGCCGGCGGCCAGCGCCAGCGCGAAGCCGATCCCGATCTTCACGATGCTCGCGGCGAAGTTGCTGAACGCCGCACCGGACACGATGAAGTCGGCGACGCGTCCGAAGACCTCGAACGGCGTGGGGAGGATGTTGTCATCGATGATCCACGCGACCACGGCCCAGGTGGCGAGTGCCGCCAGCAGTGAGACCAGCGAGACGAGCCACCGCGAGGGGCCTCTGGCTCCGTCGGGTCGTGGACGCCGGCCGCGGAGCCGCGCGTTCAGCGAACTCTGGCCAGGCGGGGTGACGGGCGGTTCGGTGGTAGCGGTCGGCGAAGTCACCGGTCGTCTCCTACCGTGGGGAGGAACTGCGGGTCCTGCACGTCGCCGTCGATGACGCCGGTCTCGCGCATGAGGTCGAAGATCTTGCTCTCGTCGTCGGCCCACTGCCTGTCGAAACGGACGTCCTGGACCACCCAGTCGTGCTCGGCCACGTAGCCCTTCATGAACTGCACGTCACGGGGGGACTCGACGGCGAAGTGCTGCGGGTAGCGCTCGATGATCTCGTCGCGGTGCGCACGCCACTCCTCGAGGCCGCGCGACCACAGGTCCAAGAACGCGTCGACCTCCTTGGGGTGCTCCTCGACCCAGTCCTTGCGGGCGACGAACACGTTGCCCATGGGACCGTCGTGGCCGGGTGCCTTCAGGTCGGCGAACAGCTGGGCGGACGACTTGCCGTCGTACAGCGCGCGGACGCTGCCCTCGCGAAGCTCGCGTGCGGAGAGGTCCGGATAGCAGATGCAGGCATCGATCTCGCCGCGGGCGAGCAGGTTGGAGAGGTTCTGGATGTCGGCGACGACGATCTTGAAGTCGGAGTTCTTTCCGGTGACGGAGAGCCCGTGCATCTTCTCCACCAGCGCGTGCCACACCAGCGTCCCGGAGACCGAAGTGAACACGCCGAGCCGCTTGCCCTTGAGGTCTTCGAGGGACTCGGCCGGGTTGCCGGCGCGCACCATCAGCCGGCTCCGCTCGGAGTTGTAGCGCCCGATGATCACGGTGTCCTGCTCGGTCTCCTCCTCGAGTCCCGGCACTTCGAAGGACGCCGAGGAGATGATGTCGGCGTGGCCGCCGGCGAAGAGCCCGAACTCGTCCCAGGTCGCCGAGGTCTCGATGGAGATGCCGGTCCCCTTCTCGAAGTCCTCGATGATCCCCTCGTCGTGCATGTAGTCCCAGATCGGGTCGGGGGCGAAGGTGAACCGAATGACACCATCGCGTGCCGCCCGGGAGGAGGCGGGACCGCCCAGACCCGCGCTGCAGGCCGTCGACACGAATATGGCGCCGACCATCAGGAGAGCCGCCAGTGCTCGGGTTCTGCATCTGTTCAACCGCACGGCCTTTCCAACTCTGCTGTCGTGGGGCCGTGTGACGGCGTTCACCGGCCAGAAACAACCATGCTCCGGTGAAAGCGCCCTCCTCAATGTTTCAAAAGACACACCTTTGGCCTTGATAGTGTGCGCTCGAACATGAGGGAGGCGCCTCGATCGTGGGACCACATCAGGATGGACTGCAGCGCTGGCTGGCCGGGATCGCCGACATCGGCGCCGCCGTCAGCCGTCAGGAGCCACTCGGCGACCTCCTGAACCGGGTGGCCCGGACTGCGTGCTCACTCATGGCCTACGACTTCTGCGGCGTCTTCCTGCCGAGCCCTGAGGGCACCGCGCTCGTCATCCGCGGTTACCACGGGCTTTCCCCCGAGTACGTCGACCAGGTCAACGCCGAACGCCCGATCCTGCTCAGCGCCGGCCGGGAGGGCGAAGCACCCACCAGCCGGGCGTTCCGCACCGGCGACATCGTTGCCGTGGAGGACATCGGCCGCGAACCACAGTTCGGCCCATGGGGCGGCGTCGCCCAGGAACAGGGCTACCGAGCACTGGTGTCCGTGCCGCTGCGCCGCGCCGGCGCGGTCGTCGGCACCTTGAACTGCTACCGCCGGCAGCCCCACCACTTCGACGGCGCCGAACGCGAGCTCGTGGGCACTCTCGCGACCCAGGTCGCCATCGCACTGGTGACCGCCCAACTGCAGGCCCGGGAGCGGGCGACCATCGGCGAACTGCGCGAGCTCAACAGCTCCCTCTCCGAGCAGCACGCCATGCTGCGCCGAGCGGAGGAGATCCACGCTGAGCTCACCGCGATCGCCCTGCGCGGCGAGGGAATCGGCGGTGTCGTCACCGCGCTCGCGGACCTGCTCGGCTCCGACGTCCTCGCCGACGACGCCCACGGATGGGTGCTGGCACGTAGCGACGGCCGACCGCTTGAGACCGACGCACCGCCACCAACATCTCTGGACCTCACCGACGGGCCGTTGGTGGAAACGGTGCTGGAGGGCGAGACCTTTGTCGTATCGGCGGTCCTGCTCGACGGCGAGGTCGTGGGACGGATCTGGATTCGCCGGCCGCTGACCTCCTTTACCGGACTCGACGTCCGCGCCACCGAGCACGCATCGGTCGTCGCGGCCCTCGAGCTGCTCCGGGAGCGCACCGCCGCGGACGTCGAGGGACGCCTGCGCGGCTCCCTGGTCGCAGATCTGCTCTCCGACGAGTCTCTCGACGTCGCCGCCGTCATCGAACGGGCACGCCGCATGGGCCACGACCTCACCGGCCCGCACACCCTCAGCGCCATCGCGGTACGCGAGACCGACGGCGCCGCCGGACTCCCGGCCGCTGAACGCGCGCTCGCGACCACCACCCGCTTCCTCGCAGGTATGAACCCGCTCCCGCTCGCCGCCGCGCACCGGGGCCTGGTCGTCGTGCTCTGGCCTACTCAGATCGCATGGCGAGACGGCACGACAGGTACGCCGCGCGAGGCGACTGAGCGGCTGGCCGACGCGCTCACCAAAGCCCGCTCGGTGAAACAGGTGACCGCCGCCGTGGCGGCTCCGGCGCCGACCCTGCCGGGGCTCCGGACCGCCTTTCGGACGGCGCGAGGGGCACTGGAGCTGGCCGCTGGGTCGTCGGACCCGGTCGTCCTCCATCTCGCCGAGCTGACCGTCGACAACCTGCTGCTCCAGGTCAGCGACACCGATGGGCTACGCCAGTTCGCCCAGCGAGTGCTCGGACCGGTACTCGACTACGACCGCGAGCGCTCGACCGACCTGCTCACCACCCTGCACGTCCTCTGGGAGAACGACATGAACCGGAGAGCGGCGGCCGGGGCATTGCACGTTCACCCGAACACTGTGCTCCAGCGTATGCACCGAATCGAGGAGCTGACCGCTCTGAAGCTCTCACGTCCGCGCGACCTTCTCGAGATCATGACCTCGTTGGCGGTCGCTCGAATCGCCGGCATGCGAGATTCGCGGTCGGTTGGCCGGCCACCTCGAAACGAGCCTGGCCCGGCGACACCGACCCGGTGATCCCTGCCGCGGTACTCCTCTCCTTCCGAGAGCCGATCGCTGAAGCGCGCCCCGGCGGCGCGGACCTCGGCCGGGTATCGCGGCAGTCGTCGTGAAGATCGCGCTGCTGAGCTGCGCCACCAAGCCGCGCAGTGGCGTCGCCCACACGCTGGCGCTCTCGCCGCCTACTGCCGAGCCGTCGTCACCATCGAGAGCATTCTTCTGTGGGCCAACCAAGATCCACTAAGCAACGCTCGCGTTCCCCGACAAGGGGAACGCGTTCCCCGTACGCATGAGGCCGGCCCACGGAGTCGTGGGCCGGCCTCCGACGTGAGAATCCCCTCGATTCCGTCGATTCCCTCGATCGCTCTGCTTCCGCGTGAGCACAGCCGGGACGTGCTCCATCACGTCAGGGTGCGACGGACGGCTCTCGGTCGCCTTGTCGCCAGCGCCAAGCACGAGCCGGTCGGTCGCACGCCGGTCCGAGGAGCGCGCCGCTCAGCGCTCGGCCCGGTCACCGGTATCTGCGAGGCTCGTACCGGTAGGCCGGCTCGTCAAAGCGGTTCTCCCGGTAGTCCTGATGCCGGTGGTAACGCACGGCAGTACGGGAGACACCGAACAGTGAGGAGATGATCGCGACGCCGATCAGCAGGTACAGCACTGCCGTCCGTACCTCGGCCATCAGGTCGGCCCCGACCACGAATACTTGCAGGATGACCAGGGCCATCACCAGCGCGGCGATCCAGCCGAAGAACTGCGAGGCTTGGGGAGTAGTCGCCATCAGCAGGTGCAGAAGACCGGTCGCGAGCAGCGTGGCGACCGCCGCCGAGATCGGCAACACGATCATCGCATCGCTGGCCGCCTGCGTTCGTCCGCTCGGGGTCAGCACGGCGACGTGCAGCAACTTGTGCAGCACCAGCACTCCGACCAGTGCCACTCCTGCCGCGACCAGCGCCGTCGCTACGCCTCCCGCCCACAGCCGACCGGCATCCGCGCGCGCTTGCTCGTCCCACGAAGGGTCCGTCGAACGCATTGTCTCTCCTCGGGTCGAGGGTTCGGCCCAGAGGCTCCCCCAAGCCTCTATCGGGTTCGGCAACCCCGCCAGGTTGTCGAAGCGCTACCGTACGTGTCAACACTAAAGTCGCTTTTTGTAACATCCGTCCCACACGCCACGCCAGTGACCCATGGGCAACTTCACCGGATTGCCATGACTCCACAGGGCTCTCCGGTGTAGGGGCCGCACAGGACCACGGTCCCGGGTGTCCTCGCGCCAGAGCTGAGTAGGCCCGGGGCGCGGTGCCGGGATTGCTCCCGGTCCGTTTCCCCGGGCCTCTCGCCGAACCCGCCGTGCGCCTTTCAACGCAACGGGCTCTCCACGGGATCTGCCGTTCAGGCGTGGTCATGGGG
>NZ_JABVEC010000011.1 GCF_014323705.1 Actinomadura alba | reverse complement strand
CGGCGCCGCGCGTACAACTGCATGATCACGGCAGGTGCGGTCGGATCTCACCGGCGCAGGTGTTCGCGGGCAGACCGTTCTCTATGCTGGTGCCAAGCGAGGAAGGGGGGCGGCATGACGGCGATGGCCCACGAGCCATATCCATCGCAGGACGTCCTTCTTGAGGGCTTTCTGGCACTGCGGACCCCCGAAGGTTTCAGGGCCGAGCTGATCGATGGCGAGATCATCGTGTCGCCGCCCCCCGGAGGACACCACGAGCGTGCCATCAGCCGGATCGTCCGCCAGGTGATGCGCAACTCACCGGCGGAGATGGACTTCTCCGGCAACCGGGGACTGGTCCTGCCGAGTGGCGGCCGATGCCCGAAGAACCATGTGATCCCTGATGGCGTCTTCGCGCCCGCAGAGCTGGACCTGTTCGCCGATGAGGCGGCCTACATGCGACCGGGCGGCCTTGCGCTCGTCGTAGAGGTGACGTCGTCGCGCCCGGACAACGACCGTGAGGCCAAGCGCCACTGCTACGCGCGCGGCGCCATCCCCCTCTACCTCCTGGTGGACCGGGAAAGGGAGACCGTGACCCTGTTCTGCGAGCCGGTAGGCGATGACTACACCGAGAGCCACGCAGGGGTCTTCGGCAAGGCGATCGAACTGCCCGCCCCGTTCTCCTTCACCCTGGACACGGAGGACCTGGCCTGATTCCGATCATGAGCCGTTGAGGACAGCGATGGCACCGGCCGACGGGGGCGAGCGAAGACTCCCGGGTCGCCGTACCGAAGGAGAGCCGTGGCCGGCATCGCTCCGATGGATCTTGTCGTTCTTGCCGACGACAAGGGAACAGCGTTCGCATCGAGGTCCTTGGCCGGGTACCGGCCTGGCCGCAGCGGATCGCGGCCGAGATCGTTGTTGGGACACCGTTCGTGAGTGGTCGTACCGACCTGATCCTGTCCGACTCGAAGCTGCGTGTCTGGGCCGACGCACTGGACAGGCTCGACGCGGGCGAGGACATCGCGTGGATGGCGATGTCCCGAGGCCCTTCTGTCTTCATCCGGCTCACCGGTGATCGAGACTGCCCGGTGCGTGCTGCTCACCCATCGCCCTCCCTGCCCGCCGCCGTCGCGCGTGCCGTCTCCGGGATACGCGTTTCCGCAGCCGCTGACAAGGGTCACGATCGTCATCTGACAAGACCCGCCTGATTCCTCCGGCTTGACGCATGCCGATATCGGCATATGATGGTGCCCATGGCACGAGCAGCGACGACGTCGGACGTCTTCAACGCGATCGCCGAGCCGCAGCGCCGGGAGATCCTGGTACTGCTGCGGGCGGGTGAGCGGCCGGTGACCGAGTTGGCCCAGGAGCTGGGGATGACCCAGCCGGGGGCGTCCAAACACCTGCGGGTGCTCCGGGAGGTCGGGCTGGTGCGGGACCGCAAGGCAGGCAAGCAGCGCCTGTACGGCCTTGACGCCCGCGGGCTGCGACCGGTCCACGAGTGGACCGGCGGGTTCGAGCAGTTCTGGAACGAGAGTTTCGACCGGCTGGACGCGTACGTGCAGGACCTCAAGCAGACACAGCAGGAGGAATGACCGATGGCAGGGGCAAGGCAAGAAACGCGGGCGGAGCCGGCGATGGCCGACCGGGAGATCGTGATCTCCCGGGTCATCGACGCCCCGCGGGAGCTGGTGTTCGAGGCGTTCACCGAGGTGCGGCACCTGTCGCGGTGGTGGGGGCCGGAGGGGTTCACCACCACCACGCGGTCCTTCGAGTTCCGCGAGGGCGGGGAGTGGGACTTCGTGTTGCACGGACCGGACGGGACGGACTACCAGGAGTGGATTTCCTGGACCGAGATCGCCCCGCCGGAGCGGATCGCGCTGCTGCACGGTGAGTACCGCGGCGACCCGAACGCCTTCGAGTCGGTCCTCACGTTCGCGCCCGACGGCGCGGCGACCCGGATCGAGATGCGCACGGTGTTCCCCACCAAGGAGCTGCGCGACGAGGCGGTCGAGAAGTACCACGCGATCGAGGGCGGCCGGCAGACCCTGAGCAACCTGGCTGCCTACGTCACCGAGACCGTACGGAAGGGAATTGAGGACTGATGGCCGGAAAGGTGTTCTTCAGCGTGTCGATGTCGCTGGACGGGTTCATCGCGCCCGAGTCCCTCGGGGACTTGATGGGGCAGCAGTGGATGGAACTGCAGGCGTGGATCCTCCCGCAGCGGTTCTTCCGGGAGAACCTGAAGCTCGGCGAGGGCGGCGAGGAAGGGCGCGACAACGACATCGCGCGGGAGACGTTCGAGCGCACCGGCGCGAGCGTGATGGGCAAGCGCATGTTCGACGCCGGCGAGCAGATGTGGCCGGAGGAGGCGCCGTTCCACACGCCGGTCTTCGTCGTGACGCACGAGAAGCGTGACCCCTGGGAGCGGCCGGGTGGGACCACGTTCCACTTCGTCAACGACGGCATCGAGACCGCGCTCGACCAGGCCCGCCAGGCCGCCGGCGACCGAGACGTCCGCATCGCGGGCGGCGGCGCAACGATCCTGGAGTACGTGAACGCCGGCCTGATCGACGAGTTCACGATCGCGCTCTCACCCGTGCTGTTCGGCTCCGGAATCCGCCTGTTCGAGGGCGTGGACGCGGGCCGCGTGGCCCTGGAGCCGGTCCGCGCGGAGCCGACGCAGCGGGTGACCCACCTGACCTACGCAGTCCGGGAGCGGTAACTGTCTCGACCTCAGCGCTCCCCCGCCGAGGTCAGCAGCGCGGTGAGATCCTCGACGCTCTGAGCGTCAGGAAGGGCGAGCGCGCGGCCGCGATCTCGGCTGCGCGCTCCTCTGGGAGGGATCTCACGGCGTTGTCGTGGAACCTCCTCGCTACCTGCAGTCGAACGGTCACATCACGGTCGCAGGCCATCGAAGATGAAGGACATCAAATGGTCGGCGTGGGCGGCGTCGGGTAGTTGGCCGCGCAGCCAGGCCGCTGCGCTGATGAGCGCGAACACGTCGTCGGCGGTCGCGTCCGGGCGGATGGCGCCGGCGGCTCGGGCCCGTTCGACCAATGTCTCACCGGCCGCGGACATTCGTTTGCAGGCCGCGTGGAGTTCGGACGTCTCGTCGTCGAGGCTGCCGAGGAGTTGGTCTGCCAGTCCGCTGTACGTCGCGGCGTGTTCGGCGACGGTGCGCATCCACCGGGCGAGCGCCTCAGCAGGTGGGACGGCGGGGGCGGCCAGGAGTTCGTCGCCGAGGGCGAAAACGGCGTCCTGCTTGTCGCGCAGCAGTGCGACCAGCAGGGCGAGGCGGTTGGGGAAGTGAGCGTAGAGGGTACCGATGGCGACCCCGGCTTGGCGGGCGATCTGTTCCAGCGAGGCCTCCGTGCCCTGTTCCCGCAGGACGGTATCGGCCTCAGCGAGCAGCCGTTCGTGGTTTCGCCGCGCGTCCGCGCGTTTCCGGCGTGATGGAACCGGCGTCTGGTGCGATGTCTCCGACATAACTTGAGGGGCCCTCACCTATGGTGCTAGCTTTTCTTGAGGACTTCTCATCTTACGTGGAGCGGACACATGATCTTGGTGACAGGAGCGACCGGCACCATAGGCCGGCACCTGGTACGAGCGTTCGCTGATGCCGGCACGCCCTTCCGGGCGCTGGTGCGGGACGAGGCGAAGGGCAAAGAACTGGGCTGTGACTTCGTTGTGGGGGACTTCGACCAGCCCGCATCGATAGCGGCCGCGCTGGACGGTGTTGATCGACTTCTGCTCAACAGCGGCGGTGCGCTTCCCGTGGCAGGCCGGCAGCCGATGGTCCAGCAGCAGTTCGCCGTCATTGACGCGGCCCGGGCCGCCGAGGTGTCCCGGGTGGTGAAGGTGTCGGCGTGGCGGCCCGCCCCGGACGCGAAGCTGTCGGTGCGCGCACACTGGGAGATCGAGCAGTACCTCAAGGAGTCCGGCCTGGAGTGGTCGATACTGCAGCCAACCGGCTACATGCAGAACTTCTTCACCGGCGAGGGCGGCTTCGCCCGGAGCGGCACCCTGGCGGGCCCGTACGGCGAGGGCAGGGTCGCGTACATCGATGCCTACGACATCGCCGCCTGCGCCGCCGTGCTGCTGACGGGATCACGGGGCGCCGGCATGACCTACGCGCTCACCGGCGCGGAGGCGCTGATGCACGAGGAGATCGCCACCAAGCTCGGCGTCCCCTTCCGTGACCTGCCGCCCGAGGAAGCCGCCAGGGATCTCCGGGCGCGAGGCCTGCCCGGCTGGTTCGTAGAAGATCTTCTATGGCTCTACGCGGACATGGCGTCCGGTGGGCTGTCCGAGGTGACGATGGCGGTAGGGGACCTGACCGGGCGTGCGCCGCGCACGTTCGACGAGTTTCTGGCGGCGAACGAAGCGTTCACCTCGATGTCTTGACGATGCGACCTCGTAAGACCGTCTCTCTCAGTTCTGGCCGACGGTCCTGGAGGAAGGGTGCCGGACGGTGGACGACGCGTCAGAGGTCCAGGTCGTTGTTCTTGATCTTCTGAACGAGTGCGGTGAACGCGTCAGGGCTGACGGTCAGGTGACCGGTGGTGGGTGACTTGCTGTCCCGTACGCCCATCGAATGGGGGAGGCGGGCCACCTCGACGCATTGGCCGGAGGTGCCACCCTCGGAACGGCTGCTCTTGCGCCAGATCGGGGACGTCATGTCATGGCCTCCATGAGGTGCGCGATCAGACTCCGGGAGGACTCCCGGGAAAGGGCATCTGCCCCGATTCGGTCATATCCTACTCCGAAGCTTTGGGCCTCCGAGAGGCCAAGGATCAGCCTTCCGCCGCCCGGAGCCGAGACGAACGCCACGTCCTTCTCCCGCACTCTGATGATTTTGAAGGGGCCGTCGAGACCCTCGTTCGCGCCCGCCGAGTTGGGGACCACTCGCAATATCACGTTCGGGCGCTTGGAGGCTTCTACAAGCAGCTCCAGTTGCTTGCGCATGACCTCGGGACCGCCGACGTCGACTGCGAACACGGTCTCGGCCAGCAGTACCCAGAGATCGGGCGGGTCGGACCTCTGCAGGATGGCCTGCCGGGCCATGCGCCTTTCCAGGGCGCCTTCCACATCGGGATTACGACCGGCCACGAGCAGGGCGCGGGCGTACTCGGGGGTCTGGAGCAGGCTGGGTATGAGCTGGCCGTCGTAGGTCTTGATCAAAGACGCGCTGGCCTCGTAATCCTCGTACTGCTTCAGCCAGTCGGGATCGTGGCCCAATTTGGCATAAGTCACTAGTCGCAGGAAATGTCCGCCGGTCTCCCAGTGGCGATCCAGCGCCTGGGCCTGGCTCTCATCCAGCTTGAGCTCCCCGGATTCCAGCCGGGAAACAGTGGATCGGACGCAGTTCAGTATCCGGCCTGCCTCGGTGCCTGTCATGCCGTGCTTCTGTCGGTGGAACCGCAGGTCGTAGGCGATCCAGGCCCACATCGACGACATGGGGTCAGGTGCTGGTCGAACGTACATCTCGAGCCTCCGATGTTCCCTTGTGTTGCGGATGTTCCTGAGGAACAGCGACACATTAGCCACGGCCGGTCACCATCGCCATTGGAAACGAGAAATGGATCGGAGATCGGCCGGGGAGTCACTCGAAATGGATACATCAGTAATCAATGCGACATCGCCCTACAAGATGGATGCCACCTTCAAACTCCGCGCCGAGCCGGCCAGCGTCAGAACGGCCCGCGAGCTGACCGATGTCGTGCTCATGAGCTGGGCCCTCCGCTACCTGGTGGACCCGGCCAAGCTCATCGTTTCGGAGCTGTTCACCAACGCGGCGCGGGCGGCCCCGGGTGAGGACCTGTATCTCCTGCTGGACAACGAGGTGCGCACCGTACGCCTCGGTGTCTGGGACTCCAGTCCGGCCATGCCGGTCATCGAAGGACACGACCTGGAAGACGAGTCCGGCAGAGGGCTCCACATCGTCGCGGCCCTGGCCGATGGCCATGGGGTCGCGCCGGTGAGCAATCCACGAGGCAAGGTCGTCTGGGCGAGGTTGACGATATGAGGGCCTTCTCGCTCCGGGTCAGCGGCTCCGGCCGGTTCAGGCGCTCCCGTACCCCCCGGGGCGTCTCCTGGGTCTGACCGCCGGGGAACCGGACCGCGGCGGCACGGCGACCCCCTGGGGCCGCCGCCCCGCCCGGTGACGTCAGGACAGCGGTACGCTCACGCCTCTGCTGAGTTGGGCGTCGTGGAGTTCCACCGACTCGGGCTCGGAGGTCGTGGACACGTCGAAGACCAGAACCCCGGTGAACTTCTCCTGGGGAGCGAGCGGAGTGTCGGGGGCCTCGGTGAGCCGCTTATTGGCGCCCACGCGCATGAGCTTCACGGCCTCGACCTCGCTGCCGCTGTTCTCGATGAGCTTCTGATTGCCCGGCGACAGCGTCCGCTGCTTGGTACCGGTGTTCTCCACGGTCACCCGCACCTGGCACAGCCGGCCTCTGGTGGCCGTGACGCCCCGGATGGCCGCATTCTTGCCGCATGTCACCGGGTTGCGCACGACGAAGCTGAACTGGCCGTCCACGGACTCCTGGCCGAGGGTGCCCTCGGTCGGCCGCTGGTTGCGGAGGGTCGCCACCGCGATGATGACCAGGCCCATCAGGATGACGAGGACGACCAGGCACCCGATGGGCCATCTGCGGTGCGAACGCCGCCGTGCCGCGTACGGCGGCTGCATCACCGGCGGCGGCACCGGCGCCCGCTGAGGCGGCGGCAGCGGGGCAGGAGGCGGCGTGTAATGACGCGGTGGCGGCATCTGCATCCGGACGCCGCGGGGTGGTGACGGCGGCACCCACGGCGGCGGGATCAGGTCCGGCGGCAGTGCCTCGGCCACCCATGTGCGATTCAGCTCTTGGTCCGCCACCGCCTGCGCGTCCTGGCCGGTCGCCACCTCCTCGGCACCGCCGACGAGGGAGAGGAGCAGTTGCTGCGCGGTGGGCCGCCGCTCGGGCTCGGGATCGAGCGCGCTCCGGACGACGCCGACCAGTTCCTCCGACAGACCGTCGAGATCGGGCTTGTTGGCCTGCGCCCGGGCCGCCATGGTCACGAGCGTGCCGGTGCCGTACGGATGCCGTCCGGTGGCGGCGAAGGCGACCAGCGTTCCCCACGCGAAGATGTCGACCGCGGTGGTCGTCTCGCCGCGCATGACCTGCTCGGGAGCCATCCAGCCGGGGCTGCCGACCACGAAACCGGTCTGGGTGTGCTGGGCGGCGGCGTCGGTCGCCCGCGCGATGCCGAAGTCGATGACCCGGGGGCCGGACACCGACAACATGACGTTGGACGGCTTGAGGTCCCGGTGCACGAGTTCGACGGAGTGGATCGCGGTGAGCGCGGCCGCGACCCCGACCGCGACTCCGTGGAGGGTCCCCGGGGGCAGCGCACCCTGGTTCGCGATGTACTCGTCCAGCGGCTTGCCGTCGACGTACTCCGTGACGAGGTAGGGGCTGCCGCCCTGTTCGCCGTGGTCGAGGACCTGGGCCGTGCAGAACGAGGCCACCCGCTGCGCGTTGGTCACCTCGTCCTGGAACCGGGCGCGGAACGTCCGGTCCGCCGCGAGCTCCGGGCGGATCACCTTGACGGCGACGAACCGGTTGTCGGCACCCCGGCCCAGGTAGACGGCGCCCATGCCGCCCTCACCCAGCCTGCCGACCAACTCGTACGCGCCGATCGCCGTCGGATCACCGGGTTTCAGTGGTTCGGCCCCGCTGGGCAGTCTCGCCTGCCCCTTCTGCTCCTGCACCGGGCAAGCCCCTCCATGCTGTCAATGTAGGGAAACCGTACCTAAATCAGACGTCCGGTCGGGTGCCGATGGTGCCCCCGGATCTTCGCCGGCCGGGGGTCCCCTACGATCTCGAAGTGTGACAGCCGTGAGCGTGCGCGTGCCCGCGAAGGTCAATCTCCAGCTCAGCGTGGGTCCGCTCCGCGATGACGGTTACCACGACCTGGTGAGCGTTTTCCATGCCGTTTCGCTCTTCGACGAGCTGTCCGCCGAGCCGAACGAGGAGCTGGCCGTACGGGTCGAAGGCGCGTCGGCCGAGGAGGTCCCGGCCGACGGCGACAACCTCGCGGCCAGGGCCGCCCGGCTGCTCGCCGAGCGGATCGGCGTCCACCCCGGCGTGCTGCTGCGGATCCGCAAGGCCATCCCGGTGGCCGGTGGAATGGCGGGCGGCAGTGCCGACGCGGCCGCCGCGCTGGTCGCGTGCGACCGCCTGTGGAACGCGGGACTCGAACCGGGCGAGCTCGCCGAGCTCGGCGCCGCCATCGGCAGTGACGTGCCGTTCGCGCTTCTCGGCGCGACCGCGGTGGGCCTCGGCCGGGGCGAGCGGCTGAGTCCCGTACCGGTGAAGGGCCGGTTCCACTGGGTCTTCGCCCTCGCCGAAGGCGGCCTGTCCACGCCCGCCGTCTACGCGGAGTGCGACCGGCTCCGCGCGGCCCACGGCGAGTGGATCGGCGCGCCCCAGGTGTCCGAGCGGCTGACGACCGCTCTGGCGAACGGAGACGCCAAGGAACTGGGCTCGGCGCTCGCCAACGACCTGCAGCCGGCCGCCATCATGCTGCGCCCCTCGCTGCGGCGCACCCTCACCGCCAGCCGGGACCTCGGCGCGCTCGGCGCGCTCGTGTCCGGTTCCGGTCCGACCTGCGCGTTCCTCGCGGAGTCGGATGCGCACGCGCTCGACCTCGCGGCCGCCCTGTCGGACGCGGGCGTCGCCCGGTCGATAGCGCGCGCGTACGGGCCGGTGCCGGGAGCGACGGTGCTGTGACGACCCGGTCGGCCGAAACCGCCGGGGCCCTCGACAGACCCGGTGCCGTCGCGATGAGGTAGGAGAGGCGGTGGCCCCCGGCGCCTCCCCGCGGTCGCGATCGTTCATGGAAAGGACGTCCATGAGTCCGTTCATGTTGTTGCTGGTCATCATCGCCTTGGGCATCGTGGTGGGCGTGGTGACGGCGTTGATCGTCGTCACCAGGTCCGGCGCAAAGCAGGGCGGAACGCAGGCTCAGATTCCGCCCGGCGGCCCGCAATGGGGGTACGGCCAGCAGCAGGGGTACGGGCCGCCGCCGGGGTACGGACCTCAGCAGGGGTACGGCGGGCAGCAGGGGTACGGCGCGCAGCAGGGATACGGAGATCAGCAGGGATACGGAGATCAGCAGGGATACCCGCCCGCGTCGGGTCACCCGGGCCAGCCGGGCCACGGCGGTCCGCAGGGATTCCCTCCGCCGTACGGCCATGACCCCGGGCCCGGCGCGCCGTCCCATCAACCCGGCCCGTACGGCCAGGAGGGCTGGAACCCCCAACCCGGCGGGCACGGTACCGCCTCGCATCCGGGCGGCGCGGGCCACGACGCGGGATCCGGCCACGGGGGTGCCCCGGGATACTCGGGGTCGGGTGGCGACTCCGGCTCCTCGTCGCCCGCCTCGGGTGGTGACTCGGGCTCGTCCGGCTCATCGGGCTCGTCGAGCTCCGACTAACGGAACCGGGGCCCGCGGTCCGGCGCTCCGCATCACCGTGCGGAGCCACTAGCCTTGTCGGTGTCGTGAACCTCATCAATCTCGAGACCGTCAGCAAGGCCTATGGCCCCAGCCCCCTGCTCGATGCCGTGTCACTCGGTGTCGAGGAGGGCGACCGGATCGGCGTCGTGGGCCGCAACGGCGGCGGCAAGAGCACCCTCGTGTCCATCCTCGCCAAGCTCGTCGATCCCGACGACGGGCGGGTGACCCATTCCCGCGACCTGCGCCTCGGCTATCTCAGCCAGCGGGACGAGTTCTCCAACGGGCACACCGTGCGCGCCATCGTCCTCGGCGACCGGCCCGAACACGAGTGGGCGGGCGACACGAGTACCCGCGAGATCCTCACCGGGCTGCTGCACGGCATCGACCTCGACTCCGAAACCGCCGGGATGTCCGGCGGTGAGCGGCGCCGGGTGGCGCTGGCCAGGCTGCTGGTGCCCGAGAGGGACGTGCTCGTGCTCGACGAGCCCACCAACCACCTCGACATCGAGGCGATCGTGTGGCTGGCCGGGCATCTCAAGACCCGGCGTTCCGGTGTGGTGGTCGTGACCCACGACCGGTGGTTCCTCGACGAGGTCACCGATCGCACGTGGGAGGTCGTCGACGGGCAGGTCGAGCGCTACGAGGGCGGCTACTCGGCCTACGTGCTGGCCAAGGCCGAACGCTCCCGCATTGCCGCGTCCGCCGAGGAGAAGCGGCAGAACCTGCTGCGCAAGGAGCTCGCCTGGCTGCGCCGGGGGCCGCAGGCGCGCACCTCCAAGCCGCGCTTCCGGGTCGAGGCGGCCCAGGCGCTGATCGCCGATGTGCCGCCGCTGCGCGACAAGGTCGAGCTCACCCGGTTCGCCACCGCCCGGCTCGGCAAGACCGTGTACGACGTCGAGGACGTGACCGTCGAGCTCGGCTCCCGCGAGATCTTCCAGCGGATGACGTGGCGGCTCGGGCCGGGCGACCGGGTCGGGATCGTCGGCGTCAACGGCAGCGGCAAGACCACGCTGCTGCGGCTGCTCGACGGCACGGTCCGCCCCGGGCACGGCAAGGTCGTCCGCGGCAAGACCGTGCAGCTCGCTCACCTGTCCCAGGAGGTCGCCGAACTCGACCCCACGCGCCGGGTGCTGGAGGTCGTCGAGGAGATCAAGCGGCGGATCACCGTGGGCAAGCGGGACTTCACCGCGGGACAGCTGCTGGAACGGCTCGGCTTCCGCGGCGACGCCCAGTGGACACCGGTCGGTGATCTTTCCGGTGGCGAGCGCCGCCGCCTGCAGATGCTGCGGCTGCTCATGGCCGAGCCCAACGTGCTGCTGCTCGACGAACCGACCAACGACCTCGACATCGAGACGCTCACCGAGCTGGAGGACCTGCTCGACGGCTGGCCCGGCACGTTGATCGTGGTCAGTCACGACCGGTACTTCCTGGAGCGGATCACCGATCACGTGGTCGCGCTGCTGGGCGACGGCACACTGCGGATGCTGCCGGGCGGCGTGGACGAATATCTCGAACGCCGTCGCTCCAGCGGTCCCGCGCAGGGGGCCGCCGTGCGCGCCCAGGCCGGCCCGGCCGCCGCGGGCGGTGCACCCGGCGGCGCGGCGAACTCCTCGAGCGGCGGAACCGGCGGCGGGGCCCGAGGGGGCGGCCAGGACTGGAAGGCCCGCAAGGAGCTCGACCGGCTGGAGCGCAGGCTCGACAAGCTCGTCCGGCGCGAGCGTGAACTCCACGAGGAGCTCGCCGAGCACGCCACGGACTACGAGAAGCTGCTGAAGCTCAACGCGGAGCTGAAGTCCGTGCAGGCCGAACGCGAGGAGACCGAGGAGCAGTGGCTGCTCCTCGCCGCCGACCTCGACGCCTAGGGGTGGTGGCCGATGAGCCCTCGCGCGGCCTATGCAAGCGGGTCGGGATCGGTGCTCTCGTCGAACGGGACGATCAGCGTGCGCAGCAGCCGGGCCAGCTGTCGCTGCTCGGCGGCGCTGAGACCGCCGAGCAGGTCGCGTTCCCGGTCCAGCAGGTCGGCGAACGCCGCGTCGACGCGGAGCCGGCCGGCCTCGGTGAGCCGCACCTGCACGCCGCGCTTGTCCTGTGGGTCCGGATGGCGCTCCACGAGTCCGGCGGCGGCGAGCCGGTCGATCCGGTTGGTCATGGTGCCCGAGGTGACGAGCGTGGCGCGAAGCAGCCGGCCGGGGCTCAGCTGGTACGGCCGCCCGGCGCGGCGCAGCGCGGTCAGGACGTCGAACTCCCACGACTCCAGGTCGTGCGCGACGAACACCGCGCGCCTGGCGCGGTCCAGATGCCGTGCGAGCCGGGACACCCGGCTGAGAACGTGCAGCGGCTCGATATCGAGATCGGGACGCTCCACCGCCCACGCCGTGACCAGCCGGTCGACCTCGTCCTCCACGGTTGATCAGCCTACCTGTCTCGACATCGAGATAATGTGACGGCATCACGATAACGGCGAGAGGACGCTGCGCGATGCCGGGACAGGCGCATGGCGACCCGTGGGACCCGCAGCAGTACGGGCTCTTCGGCGACGAGCGGAGCAGACCGTTCTTCGAACTGCTGAGCAGAGTGGGCGCGGCGGATCCGGGGAGCGTGGTGGATCTCGGCTGTGGACCGGGTGAGCTCACCGCGTCGCTGGCGAGACGCTGGCCCGCGGCGAGCGTCGAAGGGATCGACAGCTCGACTCAGATGATCGCGGCCGCGCGGGAGCACTCCGGTGCCCGGCTGCGCTTCACGGTCGGCGATCTGGCGGACTGGGCGCCCGACGCCGACCGGCCGCCCGACGTGATCGTTTCCAATGCCGCGCTGCACTGGGTGCCCGCGCACCGTGACGTTCTGGCGCGGTGGGCGAAGGCCCTGCCCCCTCAGGGCTGGCTGGCCTTTCAGGTGCCGGGGAACTTCGCCGCCCCCAGCCACACGCTCCTGCGGGAGCTCTGCCGCGCGCCA
Organism: Actinomadura alba; assembly: GCF_014323705.1. GTDB lineage: Bacteria > Actinomycetota > Actinomycetes > Streptosporangiales > Streptosporangiaceae > Actinomadura_C > Actinomadura_C alba. The sequence continues at coordinate 226,006 of NZ_JABVEC010000011.1, read as the reverse complement.
CGGTGGCGGGATCGGCTGGCCGACGTGCTGCGATGGCAGCCGGTCGGGACGCCCGGCGAATACCTCGAACTGCTCGCCGGGCACGGATGCCGGGTGGACGCCTGGGAGACGACCTACGCCCAGGTGCTGCGGGGCGACGATCCGGTGCTGGAGTGGGTCAAGGGAACCGCCCTTCGCCCGGTGCTCAGCACGCTGGACGCGGCGGACGGCGCCGCTTTCCTCAGTGAGTACGCCGCCCTGCTCCGGGACGCCTATCCCCGGCGGCCGTACGGGACGGTCTTCCCGTTCACCCGGATCTTCGTCGTGGCGCAGCGCGCCGGGTGATCCCGCATGCGCGCCGGGTGGCCCACGCCGGGTGGCCCCGTGGCGCGCCGTGTGATCCGCGCCGGGTGAGCTCGTGGTGCGGCGCTCCGGTGGCGGCCCGCGTGGGCCGGGCGGCGACCGGTCGGGTCTTCGGCCGCCGCCCGGAACGGTCAGTCGCCGGCCTCGAGTTCGCGCTCCCAGGCCACCAGCACGACGTGTGCCCGGTGAAGGAGCCGGCGAAGTTCGCGCACGTGCCCGGCCTTGTCGGCGGCGTGCCGGAAGGCGACCTCAGGGACGCGGCTGGTGGTGTCCTCGAGAATCCAGAGGACGTCGTCGAGCTCGCTGAGAAAGTCCATGGCGCAGTCGTCGGCCACCGTGTCATCGCCCGCCCGGGCCCGCGTGCCGCCGGGGGACCGGCCGGGCCCGGCATCCTGCGGGGCCGAAGGACCCGTACCGGACCGGCGCTCGTGCGCGGGGCCGTGCCCGGCGGTCACCGCCCGGCCCCATCTGCCGCGCGCCACGCCCGGTGCAGCCGCGACGAAGCGCCGCGAAGCGCGATGATCCCCGCGTACAGCCTGCGGAGCCGGCCGGCCAGCTCCTCGGTCGCGACGACGCCCAGGTCCGGCGTCTCCAGGAGTGACTTGGCGTCGTCGACGCGGAGCACCAGCCCGACCAGTGCCGGCGGGGCCGCCCGGCCGACATACGCGTCGCTCAGGGCGGCGAGCGCCAGGTGGAGCGGCGCCAGCAGCTCGGTGAGGCGCTCATTGGCCGGTTCGCTGACTCCGGACCGGTGCAGCTCGGCGACGGCTAAATGGATCGCCCGGCCGACCGGATCTTCGGGCACCGCGTCGCGGTCGACGGCGGCGAGGGCGTCGGCGAAGCGCTTGATCTCGGCCCAGTCGAGCACAGGTGCGACCGAGCGGGCGGTCGGGGCGGGGATCGGGGCGGGGGTCCAGGCCGGATTGTTCATCACTCACCCTTCGTTCGAACTTGTGTTCGAATTCTAGGGTCGGCTCCGGACACTTTCCCGGCGGTCGGCTCAGGCCGGGCCCGGGCTCTCGGCCTGTTGGGGCGCCCAGCCCGGCTCGGGCGCCTCGTCATCGCTCTTCCTGCCCCGGCGCTCGGCCTTGGCGGCCGCCTTCTCGGCCCTCTTCTCCAGCTTCTCGCGCTCCTTGCGGCGCCGCTTGGGGTCGAGGTAGGGCTTGGGCTCCAGCCTCGAGAGACCGTTCCACGCCAGGTTCACCAGGTGGGCGGCGACCTCTTCGCGCTTGGGCTTGCGGGCCTCGAGCCACCACTGGCCGGTGAACGCGACCATGCCGACGATCATCTGCGCGTACATCGGCGCGAACTTGTCGTCATAGCCATGGTGATCGAACTCCCGGCCGAGAATGTGCTCGACCCGGTGGGCGATCTCACTCAAGAGGCTGGCGAAGCTCCCGGTGCCCGCGGCGCCGTGTGAATCCCGAACCAGGATGCGGAACCCGTCGCTGCACTCTTCGATGTACTCGAGCAACGCGAGGGCGGCCTGCTCCAGCTTGTCCCGGTAGTGGACGCCGTCGGTGAGCGCCCTGGTCACCGACGCGAGCAGCCGCTCCATCTCGCGGTCGACCACCACCGCGTACAGGCCCTCTTTACCGCCGAAGTGCTCGTACACCACTGGCTTGGACACGCCCGCCTTGGCGGCGATCTCCTCCACGGACGTGCCGTCGAAGCCGCGCTCGGCGAACAGTCCCCGGCCTATGTCGAGCAGCTGTTCGCGCCGCTCCTTCCCGGTCATGCGCTTCCTGCGGGACCGAGGTGCTGGTTCAGTCACGGAATCTATGATGGTCCGCCTTTCACGGGAAAGAGGAGATCATCCCGCATGTCCGGCCGCACTCGCCGTAGCCGGCCGGCGATGAGCAAGTCGCGGGGCCGGCCGGTGACCGTCCCCGGCCCGCGCAGGCCGGGGAGAGAGACGGGAGATCAGGCCTCGCGGGTCGCACGCCTGGTCGCCAGCCGGTCCGGGTTCGGCCAGCGGACGTCGTACGCCCAGCCGAGCTTCTCGAACACCCAGATGATGCGGGCGCTGATGTCCACCTGACCCTTCAGCACGCCGTGCCGCGCGCACGTCGGGTCGGAGTGGTGCAGGTTGTGCCAGGACTCGCCCAGCGACAGGATCGCCAGCCACCATACGTTGCGGGACTTGTCGCGGACCTCGAAGTCCTTGACGCCGAACGTGTGGCAGATCGAGTTGATCGACCAGGTCACGTGGTGGACCATCGAGATCCGCACGAAGGAGGCCCAGAAGAACGCCGTCAGCGCGCCCTGCCAGGACATCGTGACGAGGCCGCCGAGCGCGGCGGGCAGGAAGAACGAGGCGAAGACCAGCGCGGGGAACGCGGCGTCGATCCGCCTGACGTCCTTGTCGGCCAGCAGGTCCGGGGAGAACCGCTCGTGAGAGGTGCGCTCGGGGTCGAAGAGCCAGCCGTAGTGCGCCCAGAACAGGCCCTTGGTCAGGGCCTTCCAGTCCGAGCCGAACCGCCACGGCGAGTGCGGGTCGGCCTCCTTGTCGGAGTACTTGTGATGCCGGCGGTGGTCGGACACCCACGTGATCACCGGCCCCTGGATGGCGAGGCTGCCTGCCAGCCCCAGCGCGATGCGCAGCGGGCGTACGGCCTTGAAGGATCCGTGCGTGAAATACCGGTGGAAGCCCACCGTGATGCCGCCCGCCGTGATGAAGTAGAACGCGGTGCCGATCACGACGTCGCTCCAGCCGAGCAGACCCCAGCCCCAGGCCAGGGGTACGGCGGCGAGAAGCGCCAGGAACGGGACGGCGGTGAACACCCCGGTGAGGACGCGCTCGAGGGTGCCTGTCGGCTCCGGCTCGATCTCGGGACGGGGTTCTTTGCGCGGCCGATCGAGGATGGGAGCTTCGGTCATGAGATACCGCTCTCTCTGAGGTTGGCCTTACCTACGCCAACGTAACCTACGCTTGCGTAAGTAAGCCAACCTCGCTTGGCTGAACTCGGTGTGAACGTGACCCACGTCTGCTATGGCGTGGCATTTATAACGAATTGGTCTCATGACTCTTACCCGGCGACGCACCCTCGATTCACCGGCCGGTCTCCCGGCCGGGACGGCCTGGCGCCGGGACGGGCGGGTGGGCACCCGATCGCGGAAGGACACGGCTCAATTGGGTTGTCGGCGCACCTGCCCGGGCCGGTATCGTGATCCTTGATTGAAGCTCTTCCTTATAGAAGAGATGTGCACTCGATCCGCCGTAGCGTAATTGGCAACGCAGCTGGTTTTGGTCCAGAAGACTCCAGGTTCGACTCCTGGCGGCGGAGCGCATCGGTGTCCGCCGCACCCACCGCCCCCGGCGGTCGTGCGGGCGAACGCAACCTGTCGGAGTGACAGCGTCGGGACGAACGGTATCCTTCGATGGTCGGGCGGGCAGCGGCCTGTCGCTACTGGTGTTCACGCAGGTCGTCGGCCATCTGGCGCCTCCGGCGCAGCCCGACTGTCCCGTCCGCGACGCCGAGGAGTCTCCTCAAGTGAGCCCGGCTGCTGTAATCGTCCTCGCCGCCGGTGAGGGCACCCGGATGAAGTCCCGCACCTCCAAGGTCCTGCACGAGCTGTGCGGCCGCAGCATGCTCGGTCACGTGCTGACCGCGGCCCGCGAGCTCGAACCGCAGAGCCTGATCGTCGTGGTCGGTCACCGCCGCGAGCAGGTCATCGCCCATCTCAAGGACACGGCTCCGGACGCCCAGCCGGTGGTCCAGGACCGGCAGGGCGGCACCGGTCACGCCGTGCGCATGGCCTTCGAGCAGGTAGGGGCACTCGCCGGGACCGTCGTGGTCACCAACGGCGACCACCCGCTGCTGCGCGGTGAGACCCTCAGAGAGCTCGTCCGCGTGCACGAGCAGGAGGGCAACGCGGCGACGATCCTGAGCACCGACATCCCGGACGCGACCGGGTACGGCCGCATCGTCCGTGCAGCCGACGGCAGCGTCCGCGCGATCGTCGAGCACAAGGACGCCGACGAGGCGCAGCTGGCGATCAACGAGATCAACGTCGGCATGTACGCCTTCGACGGCGAGCTCCTCGGGGCCGCCCTCACCCGGGTGACCACCGACAACGCCAAAGGTGAGGAGTATCTCACCGACGTCATCGCCATCCTGCGCGGCGACGGTCACCGGGCCGGCGCCCACAAGGCCGCGGACTGGATCGAGACGCAGGGCGTCAACGACAAGGTCCAGCTCGCCCAGGCCACCAGGCAGCTCAACGACCGCCTGCTCGAGCGGCACATGCGCGCCGGTGTAACCGTGATCGACCCGCAGACCACCTGGGTCGACGTCGACGTGACGGCCGAGCCGGACGTCGTCCTCCACCCGGACACCCGGCTGCGCGGCCGTACCCACCTCGGGGCGGGCGCCGAGATCGGCCCGGGCGCCACCCTCACCGACACCGTCGTCGGTGAGGACGCCACCGTCGTCAACGCCGTCTGCGACCGCGCCGAGATCGGCCCGGAGGTCGGCGTCGGGCCCTTCGCCTACCTGCGGCCCGGCGCCAGGCTGCGCCGCGGCGCCAAGGTCGGCACCTACGTCGAGATAAAGAACGCCGTCGTGGGGGAAGGTTCCAAGGTGCCTCATCTCACCTACGTCGGCGACGCCGACATCGGCAAGGGCTCCAACATCGGCGCCGCCTGTGTCTTCGTCAACTACGACGGTGTGGAGAAGCACCGGAGCACCGTGGGCGACCACGTGAAGGTCGGCAGCGACAACATGATCGTCGCTCCGGTCGAGATCGGCGACGGCGCCTACACGGCCGCCGGTTCGGTGATCGTGAGCAACGTCCCACCAGGGGCGATGGCCGTCGCACGGGGCCGGCAGCGCAATATTGAGGGGTGGGTCGAGCGCAAACGCGCTGGGACCCCGGCCGCCGAGGCGGCACGCCGGGCCAGGGAAGCGTCCGCCGGCGAGTCATGAAGTCCAGCAAGGGTGGGAGTAGAACGTGAGTGCCAACAAGGCGGCCGGCGAGAAGAAACTGATGCTCTTCTCCGGCCGGGCGTACCCCGAGCTGGCCGAGGAGTTGGCGCACAACCTCGAGGTCGAGCCGACGCCGACGGCGGCCTACGACTTCGCCAACGGTGAGACCTTCGTCCGGTTCCTGGAGTCGGTGCGCGGGAGCGACGCTTTCGTGATGCAGAGCCACACGGCGCCGATCAACCACTGGATCATGGAGCAGTTGATCATGGTCGACGCGCTCAAGCGCGCGTCCGCCAAGACGATCACTGTCGTGGCGCCGTTCTTCGGCTACGCCCGCCAGGACAAGAAGCACCGCGGCCGTGAGCCGATCTCGGCGCGGCTCATGGCCGACCTGTTCAAGACCGCGGGGGCGGACCGGCTGATCACCGTCGACCTGCACACGGCGCAGATCCAGGGGTTCTTCGACGGGCCGGTCGACCATCTCTTCGCGCTCGACATCCTGGCCACCCACGTCGAGAGCAAGCTCGACCCCGCCCAGGTGACCGTGGTGGCGCCGGACGCGGGGCGGGTGCGCGTCGCCGAGCGGTGGACCGACCGGCTGGGCTGCCCGCTGGCGATCATCCACAAGCGGCGTGATCCCGAGGTGGCCAACGAGGTCCGGGTCTTCGAGGTCGTGGGTGAGGTCAAGGGCCGTACCTGCGTGATCGTGGACGACATGATCGACACCGGTGGCACGATCGTGAAGGCGGCCGACGCGCTGTTCGACCAGGGAGCGGCCAAGGTCGTGGCGACCGCCACGCACGGTGTGCTGTCGGGCCCGGCCGTGGACCGGCTCAAGAACTCCCGGATCTCCGAGGTCGTGCTCACGAACACTCTGCCGATCCCCGAGGAGAAGCAGTTCGACAAGCTGACGGTGCTGTCCATCGCGCCGCTGCTCGCCCGGGCGATCAACGAAGTGTTCAGCGACGGTTCAGTGACCAGCCTCTTCGGCGGGCAGTCCTGATCACTGGCCCTGATGCGGTTTGCGGGCCGCATATCGGCTAGACTCTTGGGACTGCGTGCGCCCCACGCTGTGCTGTACGGTCCCGTACGCCGCAGGGCGCGCCCCGACGATTTTCGACGCAGATACGAGCATCGAGTATCGAGTCGGCACCGACCAGCTTCATTTTTTGACGAGGAGTTTTCGCCGTGTCCGAGGTACGCATCGCCGCCGAGCCGCGCACCGAGTTCGGTAAGGGTGCCGCCCGGCGCACCCGCCGGGCCGGCAAGGTGCCCGCCGTCCTCTATGGTCACGGCACCGACCCACAGCACATCTCACTTCCCGGCCATGACCTCATGCGGGCCCTGAAGACCCCGAACGTGCTGCTCCGCGTGCAGGGTCTCGACGGTGGCGAGGAGCTCGCGCTGCCCAAGGACGTGCAGCGCGACCCGATCAAGGGTTTCCTCGAGCACATCGACCTGCTGCTGGTGAAGCTGGGCGAGAAGGTCAACGTCGAGATCCCGGTGCAGGTGACCGGTGACATCGCGCCCGGCGGCATGCTCGACCAGCAGATGGTGCAGATCGAGGTCGAGGCCGAGGCCACCCAGATCCCGCAGGCCGTCGAGGTCGACGTCGCGGGCTTCAAGGTCGGTGCCACAGTCCTGGCGAAGGACCTGAAGCTGCCGCGCGGCGTCGCCCTCGCCGCCGACGAGGAGTTGCTGATCCTGCACGTCGTGGCGGAGAAGACCGCCGACCAGGTCGAGGCCGAGATCAGTGGCGAGGCCCCCGAGGCCGAGGCCGAGACCGCCGAAGCGGGCGCCGAGTCCACCGAGTGACGCACACCGATCCACGATCGGTGAACAGGAGATATCGAGAACGCCCCGTCCCCCAAGGCCGGGGCGTTCTCGTCGTGACGGCGCCTGCGGGGCGCCCTGAGGCGGCGCCCGCGGGGCGCCCTGAGGCGGCGAGCGGAGCGAGCCCATGAACACCCCATGGCTGATCGTCGGGCTGGGCAATCCCGGCCCGGCGTACGCGGGGAATCGGCACAACGCCGGCTTCATGGTGGTCGACGCGCTGGCCCGCCGCGTCGGCGGCCGGTTCAAGTCGCACAAGGCGCGCGCCGACGTCGTCGAGGGGCGGCTCGACGTTCCCGGCCCGGAGGGCGCCGGGACGCGCGTGGTGCTGGCCAAGCCGCGATCCTTCATGAACGTGTCCGGTGGCCCGGTGGCGGCGCTGCGCGACTTCTACAAGGTGCCGCTCGACCGGATCGTCGTGGTGCACGACGAGCTCGACATCCCGTACGGCTCGATCCGGTTGAAGCGGGGCGGCGGAGACAACGGTCACAACGGGCTGCGCTCCATCACCGGCTCGCTGGGTGACCGCGGCTACCTCCGTACCCGCTTCGGGGTGGGGCGCCCGCCCGGCCGGATGGACCCCGCCGTGTTCGTGCTCCGTGACTTCTCAGCGACCGAGCGTAAAGAACTCGAGCTGCAGGTAGAGCATGCCGCGGACGCGGTCGAGGCGCTCATCGGGCTGGGCCTGGCCGACGCCCAGAACGCCTTCCACGGCGCCCGCTGACTGTGACCTTGGTCACATCGTCGCCTCGCGTCGCTGTGCACGCCCGGCCCCGCTCCTGGCCGGACAGGTGTCTTGACGAACGGCGCTCGCCGAGTGTGAAGCGGCCGTAAGATTCTCGCCACATGAGGTTTGTGCGTTAGGTGAACCAACCGTGGCCTTGAGGCGTCTTCGTGACGTCCGGGTGTCGAGTAGTCGGTGTGGCGGGGCGTGATGCGCGTATGACTGTGGTCGATCGGGTTCTGGCTGATTCCGCCGTTCCGGCCGGGCATCGGCGAGAGCAGGCGACCTCGTGGCCGAACTGGTATGTCCGCGCCGCGTTCGGGGTCGACTTCCTGAGTGTGCTCGCGGCGGGTTTCATCGCCTTCATCGTTCGATTCGGCGCGCCGACGGCGTACAGCACCCGGTACGTCGTGGTGACCGCCTCGCTGCCGGTCCTGTGGCTGGCGACGCTGGTGATGTTCCGGGCGCACGAGCGGCGCCTCATCGGCGTGGGGTCGGAGGAGTTCCGCCGCGTTCTGCAGGCCGGTTTCACCTGTACCGCCTCGCTGGCCATCCTGTCCTATGCCACCAAGACCGAGCTGGCCCGCGGCTATGTGGTGCTGGCGCTGCCGCTCGCGACCGTCCTGAACCTCTTCGGCCGCTTCCTGCTGCGCAAGCACCTGCACCGGCTGCGCAACGCCGGCACCTGCATGCGCCGCGTCGTCGCGATGGGGCACCAGGGCGCAGTGGCGGAACTCGTGCGTCAGTTGCGCCGCGAGCGCTACCACGGCATGGACGTCGTCGCGGTCTGCCTCCCGGAGGTCATCGGCGCCGGTGACCATGAGACGCGTGAGGTCGAGGGCGTACCGGTCATGGGCGACTTCGTCGAGGCCGCGCTGGTCGTCGATTCCACGCGCGCCGACACGGTTGCGGTGCTCGCCTGTCCCGAGCTCGATGGGGTGGCCCTGCGCCGCCTGGCCTGGCAACTGGAGAAGAACGACACCGACCTGGTGGTCGCCCCGGCGCTGATGGACGTGGCGGGCCCGCGGACCAGCATTCGCCCGGTGGCCGGCCTGCCACTGCTGCATGTGGAGCACCCCGAGCTGAGCGGCGGCCGGCAGCTGGCCAAGAGCCTGTTCGACCGGGCGGCCGCGCTGCTGGCCCTGCTCCTGCTCGGTCCGCTGTTCGGCGCGGTCGCGGTGGCGATCCGCGTCAACAGTGACGGCCCCGCGCTGTTCCGGCAGACGCGGGTGGGCAAGGACGGCAGAGAGTTCACCCTCCTGAAGTTCCGCACGATGGTGCCCGACGCCGAGAAGCGCAAGGCCGAGCTGATCGCGCAGAACGAGCACGACGACGGGGTGCTCTTCAAGATCAAGAGTGACCCGCGGGTGACGCCGATCGGAGCCTGGTTGCGCCGCTACTCCATCGACGAGCTGCCGCAGCTCATCAACGTGCTGCGGGGCGACATGTCCATGGTGGGGCCGCGGCCGCCGCTGCCCGACGAGGTCGCGAAGTACGGCGACGACGTCCGGCGGCGCCTCGTCGTCAAGCCGGGCATGACCGGTCTCTGGCAGGTCAGCGGACGAGCGGATCTCTCCTGGGAGGAATCCGTACGGCTCGATCTACGCTATGTCGAGAACTGGTCCCTCGCGCTTGACCTGCAGATCCTGTGGAAGACCTGGTCCGCGGTGGCGCACGGGTCCGGTGCGTACTGAGCCGGTGCGGCCGTAGCGCCGGGGTTCCGAGACGTCAGGTCGTGTGAGACTCGTCTCACGACCCCGGATTCGCGGGGCCGCGCGGCCGGATGTGATCAGGTCGAGGGACCCAGCGGCGCCGCCGCTCGACGACGAAGGCACGGGAATGACGAAGCTCTCGGAAGACGGCCCGGTCGCGGCGGACGATCATGCGCTCGCCGCTGAGCTGGCCCGTTCGGCGGGCCGGCTACTGCTCGACCTGCGAGACGACATGGGGTTCGCCGATCCCCGCGCGCTGAAGGACGCCGGTGACCGGGCGTCGCACGAGTACCTGATGTCGGCTCTGGCCAGGTACCGGCCGAAAGACGCGGTCCTGAGCGAGGAGGGGCCCGAGGGCCGCTCCGACCCGACGCGACCGGGTGCCGAGCGGGTCTGGATCATCGATCCGCTCGACGGCACCCGTGAGTTCGGCGAGGAGGGCCGCGACGACTGGGCCGTGCACGTGGCGCTGTGGACGAAGAACTTTCTCGTCGCGGGCGCCGTGGCGCTGCCGGGCTTGGGCAGGACGCTCGCGACCGTTTCCGGCGGAGCGGAGGTCGTCGACGAGAGCACGTCGGCGCGCTCGCCGCTCGTCATCCGCGATCTGCCCGACGTCGGTCATATCCGGGTGACGGTGAGCCGGAGCCGCCCGCCACGGTTCATGTCCGGGCTTCAGGACTACCTGGAGGCGCGGGGCGTGACCGCCGAGATCGTCCCCATCGGTTCCGCCGGCGCGAAGATCTCCGCGGTGCTCGTCGGCGAGGTCGACGCGTACGTTCACGCGGGCGGCCAGTACGAATGGGACTCGGCGGCCCCGGTGGCCGTGGCGCTGGCCGCCGGAGCCCACGCGTCCAGGGTCAACGGCGCCGAGCTCGTCTACAACAGGCAGGACCCCACACTCCCGGATATCCTGGTCTGCCACCCGGAGTTGGCGCCGATGCTGCTCGCCGGGATCCGGGAGGTAGAGGGCGGTGGTCAGGCGACCGCGCCCGGCAATGTTTGACGGACGCCGGCGGTTTTGACATCCATGTACTCTTCCACCTGCCCGAACCAGGCCGCCACATCACGAGGAGAGAGGGCTCTGTCCCATGCGCAGTGACTACCTGCTGTCCCAGTTCGCTGTCCTGGAGGCCGAGTCGATCCACATCATGCGTGAGGTGGCCGCCGAGTTCGAACATCCCGTGCTCCTGTTCTCGGGCGGCAAGGACAGCATCGTGATGCTGCGCCTGGCCGAGAAGGCGTTCCGGCCCGCGCCGATTCCGTTCCCGGTGATGCACGTGGACACCGGCCACAACTTTCCGGAAGTGATCGACTACCGGGACCGCCGGGTCGCTGAGCTGGGCGTACGGCTGGTCGTGGCGTCGGTGCAGGAGGCGATCGACAGAGGTCGTGTGGTCGAGGAGAGCGGGCGGCGGGCCAGCCGCAACCGCCTGCAGACGGTGCCGCTGCTCGACGCGCTCGAGGAGCACGAGTTCACGGCGGCGTTCGGCGGGGCCAGGAGGGACGAGGAGAAGGCCCGCTCCAAGGAGCGCGTGGTGTCCTTCCGTGACGACTTCGGCCAGTGGGACCCGAAGAACCAGCGGCCCGAGCTGTGGAACCTCTACAACACGCGGATCCGCCGGGGTGAGCACGTCCGGGTCTTCCCGCTGTCGAACTGGACGGAACTCGACATCTGGGACTACATCCGGACCGAGGAGCTGGAGATCCCGCCGATCTACTTCGCGCACCAGCGCATGGTCTTCGAACGCGACGGCATGCTCCTCGCGGACAGCCCGTACGCCAACCGCGGCGACGACGAGCCGGCGTTCGAGGCGGTGGTGCGCTATCGCACGGTGGGCGACATGAGCTGCACCGGTGCCGTGAAGTCCACCGCGTCGACGCTCGACGAGGTGATCGAGGAGATCGCGGCCACCCGGATCACCGAGCGCGGCCAGACCCGCGCCGACGACCGTGCCAGCGAGGCGGCCATGGAAGACCGCAAGAAGGAAGGTTACTTCTAGTCATGTCCATGGACATTCTGCGGTTCGCCACCGCCGGCTCGGTCGATGACGGTAAGTCCACCCTCATCGGCCGGTTGCTGTACGACTCCAAGTCCATCTTCGAGGACCAGCTCGAGGCGGTCGAGCGCACCAGCGCCGACCGGGGCGAGGACTACACCAACCTTGCTCTGCTGACCGACGGGCTGCGCGCCGAGCGCGAACAGGGCATCACGATCGACGTCGCCTACCGGTACTTCGCGACGCCGAAGCGCAAGTTCATCATCGCCGACACCCCGGGCCACATCCAGTACACGCGGAACATGGTCACCGGCGCCTCCACGGCCGATCTGGCGATCATCCTGGTCGACGCCCGCAAGGGGCTGCTGGAGCAGTCGCGGCGGCACGCGTTCCTCACCACGTTGCTGAGGGTTCCGCACCTCGTGCTCGCGGTGAACAAGATGGACCTGGTCGACTACGACCAGGCGGTGTTCGACCGGATCCACAACGAGTTCACCGCGTTCGCCGCCAAGCTCGAGGTCGGCGACCTGACCTTCATCCCCATCTCGGCGTTGCACGGCGACAACGTGGTCGACCGGTCGGTGAACATGCCGTGGTACGACGGTCCGTCGCTGCTGCACCACCTCGAGAACGTGCACATCGCCTCGGACCGCAACCTCATCGACGTGCGCTTCCCGGTGCAGTACGTCATCCGGCCGCACAAGTCCACCGACCCGGCCCTGCACGACTACCGGGGCTACGCGGGGCAGGTCGCGGGCGGCGTGCTCAAGCCGGGGGACGAGGTCGTGCACCTGCCGTCCGGGCTGACCACGACGATCACCTCGATCGACGGGCCGGACGGCGGTCCGGTCGCAGAGGCGTTCCCGCCGATGTCGGTCACGCTGCGGCTGGCCGACGACATCGACATCTCCAGGGGCGACATGATCGCTCGGCCGAACAACCGGCCCCGGGTGGTCCAGGACCTCGACGCGATGGTCTGCTGGATGAACGACGAGCGGACGCTGACCCCTCGTACCAAGCTGGTGATCAAGCACACCACCCGTACGGCCCGGACCCTGGTCACCGGCCTGCAGTACCGGCTCGATGTGAACACGCTGCACCGCGACGACAACGCGCAGGCGCTGAAGCTCAACGAGATCGGGCGGGTCGCCCTGCGCGTGACCCAGCCGCTCTTCGTCGACGACTACGGTCGTAACCGGCTGACGGGAGGGTTCATCCTCATCGACGAGGCCACGAACGCGACCGTCGGTGCCGGGATGATCCTCGACGGCGGATGACCGACGCCCAACGACAGAGGTGGTCATGGACACCCCCAGAGATCTTCCGACCCCTCCGCCCGGCGTCCGGCCCTCCGTAGGGGTCGTTCTGCCGACGCACAACCGACCGGAGCTGCTCCGCAAGGCGCTCGAAGCCGTGCTGGCCCAGGAGTACGACGGCGAACTGCAGGCGATCGTCGTCTACGATCGTGCCGAACCGAACCAGAGCCTGGCCGGCGACAGGGTGCGGGTCATCGCCAACACCCGCTCGCCCGGGCTGGCGGGCGCCCGTAACAGCGGGATCCTCGCGCTCGACACCGACCTGGTGGCCTTCTGCGATGACGATGACGTCTGGCTGCCGGGCAAGCTGGCCGCCCAGGTCGACGCGCTCACCGCGAACGCCGGAGCCGAGCTGGTCAGCTGTGGCATCCTCGTCGACTTCGACGGCCGGCGGATCCCGCGGCTCGCCGAGACCGAGCAGGTGACCTACGACCAGCTCGTCCGGTCCCGCATGGTCATGGTGCACTCCTCGACGTACGTCGTCCGGCGAGCGGCGCTCATGGAGATGGGGATGGTCGACGAGGAGATCCCGGGAAGCCAGGGCGAGGACTGGGATCTGGCGTTGCGCGCCGCCCGGCGTCACCCGATCGTTAATGTGGATCATCCGTACGTACAGGTGCTGTGGGGCAGAACGTCCTACTATGCCCAAGCCTGGGAAACGAAAATCGCGGCCCTTCAGTGGTTCCTCGACCGGTACCCCGAGATCGCACGATCACCGGTCGGCGGGGCCCGGGTCTATGCGCAGATCGCTTTCGGCCACGCCTGTGCCGGGCGGCGGCGGGAGGCGGCGCGCTGGGCGGGCCGCGCGTTCCGGACCAACTGGAAGGAACAACGGGTGCCGTTCGCGCTGGCGGTGGCGTCCGGGCTCGTCTCCGGCGAACGTGTGCTGTTGGCACTCCACGCTCGTGGCCGCGGCATCTGACCCGAGCGGAGGAGAATGTGAAGGCGCGTACGTGCGCGGCGACAGGGATGATCGCGGCGGTGGCGGCCCTGCTTCTCGTGGGCTGTGCCGACAGCGAGGCCGACCCACCCCGGATCAAATCCACGGTGCTGCCCGGTGTCGCTCCCACGCCTCCGGCGCAGGGCGCGTACTTCGGCGCCTTCGTCGAACCGTCGAGGTTCTACCGTGGAAAGCCCGGCGAACTCCGAGCAGTGACCGGATTCGAGGCGAGTCTCGGCCGGGAGCTGGATGTGGTGCACGCCTTCCGGGAGTGGGAGCAGCCCTTTCCGCGCGAGTCGGACACGGCCGTCATGAACAGCAACCGCTATCTGCTGCTCACCTGGGACGGCACCGACACCCGGGCGATCGTGTCCGGAGGCGAGGACCAGGTGATCCGCGAAAGGGCTCGTGCGATCAAGGCGACCGGTAAGCCGGTCTTCGTTCGCTGGCAGCCCGAAATGGACCGCAGCGCGCTCAGATCGAGGGTCAACTCGGCCGCCGACTACGTCTCCGCCTGGAAGCGCATCCGGGCGCTCTTCCTGCAGGAGCAGGTGGACAACGTCGCCTGGGTCTGGTGCCCGACCGCCGCGGGCTTCGCCGCCGACGGTGACGCGGCCGACTACTACCCCGGTGACGAGCAGGTCGACTGGCTGTGCGCGGACGCTTACCCGGGCAGCGGCTCGGACTACCGGAACGTGGCCGAGTCGATAGGGGCCTTCATGGAGTGGGCCAAGGCCCGTCCCAAGCCCGTCATGGTCGGCGAGTTCGGGGTGCCGCGGTCCTATGCCGCCCGACGCGCCGAGTGGCTGCGCAAGGCGGCCCAGACCCTGCAGAACCCGCAAATCAAGGCCGTGATCTATTACGACTCCGACAAGACCGGCAGGACGGCCGGCCAGCGGTACTCGCTCGGCGGCGACCAGGCGGCGACGTCGGCGCTGCGGGAACTCGCCACCACCCCCTACTTCAACCCCCGCAACCTGCCGGTCACGAGCACCTAGCGGTGGTTCGGCCGCGGCGGCGGTGAGCCGGCCGCTTTGTGGCGCCGCTTGGCCCGCAGCCTCGCCAAGAGGAGGCCGGCGGCCATGCCCGACCCGATCAGGACGGTCAGGCCCATCGCCACCGGCCGCCGCCGAGCTGCCGGCCGCGGGGCTCCGGCCTGGAATGCGGGATGCGCGGCCATCGCCCGCCAGGCGAGCATCGCGGACGGCGACGTGCGGTAGTCGAACCGGCATGGTTGCCCGGACGGCGGGCCGGTGTGGCGGTCGTCCCAATGCGCCACGGCGCGGTAGGCGCGATATGCCGGACGGTCGAACAACGCGGCGGCGTCGCGAATCCACTCGGCCTTGCGCCCGGGCCGGGCATGGTCCTCGACCGAACCCCATTCCAGGACCATGAGGTCCTTGCCGGGATGCTCGAGACCGAACCGCCGGTGCGGCTCGATGAGGTCGGCCAGGCTGGTCCATCGGCCCCGGCCCCCGCGGCAGTCGTACCAGTTGTAGGCGTCCACGGCTATTCCGTCGACATAGCGGTCACCGGGGTAGTAGCGCCCGGCGTATCGCTGCTGGAAGGCCTGATCGGTCATGGTCCACACGTACCGCGCGTTGGTGACCCCGGCCTCGCGGTGGGTGGCGACGACCCGCCGCCAGGCGGCCACGAAATCCGCGGGCTCTCCCATCGGCCGGGACGTCTTGGCGTCCGGCTCATGGTTGAAGACCAGATAGATAGTGTCCCCGAAGCTCTTGAGCTCCCTGGCCTGCCGGCGCAGGTCGGCGTCCAGAGGGCTGCCGGGCGCGGCGTCCGCGATGTCCCGCCAGCGCAGCAGCGAACCGTCGCGCAGTCGCGACTTCACCGACAGGAAGACCGTGTGACGGGTGCGTCTCGCCCATCGCTGGTCGGCGCCGATCAGCGGTTCGTTCCAGCGCTTGAAGGCCCGGATGCCCTGGATCCGCCGGCCGGTCTCGCGCTCGCGTGCGATCGTCTCGGCGCGGGAGTTGCCCACGGCGCCGAGGATGACGCGGTGCCGCTCATCGGGCACCGGCGTTCCGGCCGCCGCGGCGCGGACCGTGTCGCCGGCCGGCAGGGCCGAAGCGATGACGGCGACGACGAGTGCCGCGGCGGCGGATCGCCGTCCGGCGGTGCTCATGGCCCGCATGCGACTACGGGCGGGAACGCACACAGGCGAACAGGTGACGCCCGTAGTTGTCGGCGTACGGAGGCCGCGCGTCGTCGTCGGGGCCGAGATCGACGATCTCATCGAAGGAGGTGTTGGCCCGCAGGAAGCCGGCGATGCTCTCCGGGTTCCAGCCGCGCAGGGAGCTCTTGAACCAGGTTTCGTTCTCCTGGCCGGTGTCGAAGAAGAGCACCTGCCCGGTGACGCCGTCGAGCAGCCTGATGAGCTCCTCGTGGCCGACCGAGCCGCGCCCGAGCACGAAGTGGTGCAGCAGGCTGAAGCAGGAGACCACGTCCCAGCGGCGATCCGAGGTGCCGAGCAGCTCGACGCAGTCGCCGGTGCCGATCACTCCTTCGGGCAGCCCGTAGACGGCCCGCCCGAGCGGCACGGCGAGCGGGTCGCGTTCGATGCCGCCGGCCGTGAAGCCGGCGTGTCGCAGCTGGTCGACGAACCACCCGTAGCAGCTCGCCACGTCCAGGTACGTCGCCGGGGCCCCGATGCCGCGCTCGCGGAGAAAGGCCAGCATCTTGTCCCGCCGGTCTGTGCAGCGGCGTACGGTCGTCCAGGAGTCGCGCAGCTCCGGTGCGTCGATGGGCTGGTACAGCTCCTTGGTCCCGTCGAGCCAGCTCATTTTGAGGAGCAGGTCCTGCAGCGGGGTGGTGACCGGTGCCCACTTGGCGACGACCCGGGCGGTCGTCTCGCCCCGGTGCGCGGCGAGCGCGAGCCGGTGATGGCCGTCGAGGACCTGGTAGTACGAGGAGTTGCGGACCGGAGCGACGAGCACCGGGTCGAGCGACGTGCTCTGCTGGGGACGCCGGTCCCCGGGGACGTCGTGACCTCGCGATCGGCTGATGAAGGCGCGAGCCGAGGCCACCACGCCCGCGTCGTCGGTCGCACCGAAGTAGTCGCCGCCGGCGTCGATGCACCGTTGCGCGAGACGGCCGTACGGGCTGTCCAGCAGTTCCTCGTCGGTCGGCTCGCCGTCGGACGCCCGACGCAGCAACGCGATGTGCGGGCCGTCGAGCAGCGGTGTCGACGGCCACAGCAGATCGCCTGTTCGCTCGGCGAAGCCCCGAGCCGTCCACCCTCCCTGCGCACCGAGCAGGAGCCGGTCCAGCGGGACGGAGATCCGCCACGGCCGGCGCAGGATCGCCGTCGAGAGCAGGATCCGGGCCTTCGGGGGGACCGGCAGCGCACGCCCCTTGTCCGCGATCCGCCCGTACACGGGCCCGCTGGGGACCAGCCCGGCCTTGCGCAGAGCCGTGCGCGACTTGCGGCGCACCTGGTTACGAACCGTGGACATGGAGACTCCTCTTCGGAACGGCGTCGGACGTAGCGGAGGGTATGGCCACGGCCCTGCCGGGCAGCAGCGAGCCGAAGGCGGTCAGGGAGAGCCGGTGCCGGGCGACCCAGAGGAGGACGGCGTAGAGTACGGCGCCGGGCACCAGGCCGACGCACACCGCGCCGAGCCCGGTGCCCAGGCCGGCCCTGGCGAGCAGCGGGAGCACGGCGAAGCTCAGTACGGCCGAGCCGGCGGCCCACAGCAGCCCGGCGCTCATCGGGCTCATGCCGAGGACCCGGCGTACTTGGACCAGTGGCAGCAGGTTGCGGGTGACGAGGGCGGCGGCCCACGCGATGGCCGCGCCAACGACGCCGTGGTGGGGGATCAGCAGCAGGTTGAGGGTGAGGTTGACCGCCAGCGCGGCGGCGTTGTTCACCAGGCTCAGCCCACTGCGTCCGGCCATGAGCAGCATCACATCGACGGGTCCGCTCGCCGTGGCGAGCAGCATGGTGAGGGCGAGGATGACGGTGGCGGCCTGCCCGGACTGGGGGTAATCGCCGCCGAAGAACGTCAGGTAGGCGGGAGCGGCCGTGGCGACCGCCAGGTGTACCGGCCAGGTGAGGGCGACGGTCCATACCGTGCTGACCGCGAAGACGCGCCCCGCGGCCGCGTGATCGGAGAGCGTCAGCAGCCTGCTGACCGCCGGCTGCAGTACCTGCTGGATGGCCTGGGTACCGAGCTGTCCCACCACGATGAACCTGGTCGCGGCGGTGTAGACGGCGGCGTCGCGTGCGGAGCCGAGAGCCGCGATGAGCACGATGTCGGCGCGCTGCAGCGCGGTCTGGAAGATCTGTGCGACCGCGCGCGGCGCCGTGTAGGACCAGAATTCCCGGATCGGCCCCCGGTCGGCGGGCTCGGGAGCGGCCTCGGCGTCGGTGGGCGCGGCCGGCGCGGCGTGCCGGATGGAACGCACGGCAAGTCGGCGATACCAGACGGCGGCCGCGATCGTGCCAGGCAGGTAGGGGAGCGCCCAGGCCAGGGCCAGCGCGGCGGGACGGTCGGAGACGAGCGGCGCGATGGCGACTCCCGTGACCTGGGCGGCCTGCCGGAAAATCCTCTCGATGAGCACGGTGGGGCGCATGGTCGCATGCCCCCGGGTGGCCGCGAGGAGCCCGTCGTGCAACGCCGCGATCGGAAGGAAGACCGCGAGGACGCGCAGCATGGCCGTCAGCTCCACGGCATGGCCGCTGTCGATCAGCGCGGCGGCCCACGGAGCGGCCGCCGCCAGCGCGACGGCGGAGACACCGGCGACCGCCAGCACCGGAATCAGCGCGATCGGAACCGTGCGCCGGGCCGCCGCCGGGTCGCCGAGCGCCAGGTGCCGGGGCAGCCACCGCACCAGCCCCGCGTCTGAGCCGAGGCCCGACACGGCGCTCAGGATGATGAACAGCGACGTGGCGGCGAAGAAGGCCCCCGCGACCTGTGGAGAGTAGACGCGCGCCACGATGACGACCAGGGCCAGGCCCAGCACACCCGCGGACACCGCGCCCACCAGGTTGAGCGCTCCACCCCGGGCGAGGCGGTTCATGTTGGGCTCCATGCGTGTGGAGCTCATGTGACGGTCGTTCCCCTACGCGCCGGGCTCGGACGGCCGGCGGGTCGCCCACTCCGAGGGCGGCTCGCCGGGGATCTCCTCGGCTTCGGCCGGACCCGGCACGTGCGGGCTTCCGGGCAGGTCGAGGAGCGGATCGGCGGACCGGTGCTGGCCGGGAGCGCCGAAGCTCGCCGGGGCGCCACGCCTGGACTGCCCGGTCCGTGCGTCACGCCGGGTCGCCGGATTGCGGCGCATTTCGGCCAGATGGACGCGGTCCATCTCGAGGCTCTCCACCACGGCGCCGATGACGGTCTTACCGGCTCGCTGAACCTCGGTGCGCGCCTGGGCGACGTCGTCGCGCGTCGTCACGCCGGGCGTCACGACGAGGACGACGGCGTCGGCGAGAGTGCAGAGCGCTTGCGCGTCGGCGTCGTGCAGGCTCGGACCGTTGATGATGACGAAGTCGGCGCGTTCGCGCAGGACCGCCGCCGCGTCGCGCATGCGGGGACCGCTGAACCGCTGTGAGGACTCCTCGGCGTGGCTGCCGCGCGGCAGGAGCCGCAGCTGAGCCGCGCCGTGCACGAGCAGCGTGGCGGGGTCGACACCGTCGAGGAGCGTGTCGGACAGACCCTTCGGGCTGCGCAAGCCGAACAGGGCGGCCGAATCGATCCCCGTCGTTCCCGCGTCGATCATGATCGTGGCGGATCCGGCGTAGGAAAGGGCGAGAGCCAGGTTTGAGCTGGTCAGCATGGCCGTACGGCGGGGGGTCGCGCTGGTCACCATCACGGTGACCGGAGTCTCCGACAACGCCGCGACGGTGGCCGCGCGGAGCCGCCGGTAGGCATCGCCGACCTCGCTCTTGGGAGCGTCGACGAGCGCCAGCGCCTCTGCGGGCTCTTCGAGCGGCGGGATCACCGACAGCACCCGCAGGCCCAGCCGTTCCAGCGCGTCCGCGTCTGCGACCCGGCGTTCCAGACGATCGCGGACCACCGCGATCCCGGCTCCGAGCAGCAGCGCGGCGACCAACCCGCCGAGGGCACCCAGCACCGTGCCGGTGATGCGTCCGGTACTGCCCGGCCGGATCGCGGGCGTGATGACCTGCCCCGCGTTGACCGTGGTGCTCGCGATGTCGTTGGACTGCTCATCGATGATGCCGAGCTGATTGGTGTAGGCGAGGATGCGCTGGTTGAGGAACGTGCGCTGAGAGCCCGACGAGGCGGGCAGCTTCGCGGTCGCCGCCTGCATCTCCTGGCTCACGCGCTTGTGCTGCTCTCGCAGCTTCTCCAGTTTGCCGTCCAGGATGCTCTGCGTGCGCTGCCTGCGGTATTCGAGGTAGGACTCCGCGAATGCCTGAGCGCCGGCCCGGGCCTTCTCGGCGCTCGAGCCGCTGAAGGAGATGTCGAGTACCTGGGTGTTGGGCGGGTTCTCCACCGACACCTTGCTGCGCAGCGCCCGCGGGTCGCCGGTGCGCAGCCGGCCACGGGCCAGCCTGGCCACGGCGTCAGTGCCGACCAACTGGGCCTCGGTACCGAGATTGACGATGTCGTCGCCACGGCCCACCGGCGAGTAGGGGTTGCCCTCCAGCGGGGTCACCAGAACGGTCGCCGTGGCGGTGTAGGACGCCGGCATCAGGTAGCCCACCACCACCCCGGCCAAGAGTCCGAGAGCGCCGATGAACGCGATGAGCCCACGGTGCCGCGCCAACAGGGTGGCCAGCTGGCCCGGTGCCTCCGCCGACTGGTCGACCGCCACGTTAGGTCCCCTCTGGGTGCTCGACGGTGAAACCGTAAGGGCCATTTGCTTCCAAGCAGGTTATCCGGAGTGGGCCCGCCGTCGGGCCCGGTCGGTTCCGGATCACGGCCGCCTCCGCGCGTCTTCAGACGCGATCAGCACGAGTCCCCGGGCCGGAGCGGCGGTGTACGCCAGATAGGCGGTGCTCGAGATGAGCTCGTCGGCGGAGACGCGACCGAGTTCGACCGTGAGGAACGTGAGGTCGCAGATCGTCGCGAACGTGGCCGTGTCCGAGCTGTGCAGCGCGGCCCCCGTGATGATGACGAGATCGGCGTCCCGCCTCGCCTTGCGCACGGCCGCCGAGAGCTGCCGGTCTCCGCCGGACGCGATCGCGTGCATGATGACGCCCTCGATCTCGCCGGGCCGGCCGGGTGCCGGCGAGCCGCCCACGTCGCGTCCGCCGGTGTCGTCGCCCGTCCCCGTGTCATCGCCGGCCACCCGGTCGTGGTCGGCGCCGACCAGCAGGAGAGCGGTCGACAGGTCGGCTTGGACGCACACCGCCGCCAGCGTGCGCGCCACGCGCTCGGCGGGCGCCTCGGCCACCCCGATGAGCAGGACGGTGGCCGCCTGTTCCTCGCGGATGACGTTGCGAAGTCTCCGGCAGGCGTCGCGCAGTCCGTCCGGGCCGTCGCTGACCTCGGCGAGCACGGGCAGGGTGACCGCCCGCCGGAGGTCGGCGGCGGTCCGGATGCGCCGCGGCCGCCGGTCCTGGACCAGGCCGAGCAGAAGGCCCGTGAGCAGGCCGACACCCAGCCCCGTGGTCAGCGCCACGTCGCCGCGGCTGTCGTCGGCCCGCAGGGGCACCTGTGGGCTGTTCATGACCTCGCCGGACAGCAGTGTCCTGTCCTCGGTCTGCGCCAGCTGCCTCTGCATCACGCCGATCTGCTTCAGGATGAGCTGTTCCCGGCTACGGGCGGTCAGCCTCGCGATGTTGGTGGGCTTTCCGTTGATGGCGCGCAGTTCGGCCCGGAGCAAACTCAGGTTCTGCTGGACCGCCTGACGGTTCCGCGCCTGGATACCGGCGACGATCTCTCTGCGCACGGCCAGGTAACTCCGCGCCAGCGTGCGCGCGCCGTCGCGCGCCGCCTTCGGCTCGCCGGCACGGACCTCGATGGTGAGCACGCGGGTGTAGGGCGGCACGGTGATGGTTACGCGCTCTCTCAACGCCTCGCGGTCGTCCGGGAAGCCGCGCACCTTGGCGAGCGGCGCGATCGCCTTCTCGGACAACGCCAGCCGGGCCTCGGTGTCCATGGTCGACTCGCGCGGCGGCCGGTCCTCGTCCGGAGCGGGCGACGGTGGAAGGATCGCGGTCAGGCTCGCACCGGAGTGCAGTGCGACGGCCGGGGCGAAGATGTCGACCCGGGTGGTGTAGGTCCGATCGGAGAAGGCGGTGCGCAGGGCTCCGGCCGAGACGCCGAGGACGAGTGCCACGGCGACGATCGCTCCGTTGCGCAGGAGGAACGCTTTGTAGCGACCGAGCGGCACGGCGTCCGGGCCCGCCTTCGGGGCGGCGGGCACTTGCGTGTCGGCGCGATCGGTCATCCTCCGCTCACCGTCGCCAGGCCGGCACTTCGCCGAGCAGCGCGGCGAGCCTTTCGTCGTACGGCCGGAAGTGCTCGGTGAGGCTGTTGCGGAGATCTTCGGGCATCGGAGAACGGGGCCGGGCGTTGTGCCGTTCGAACGAGGCGGGGCGCCAGTGGGCCAGCCCGAGGAAGTCCACGACCCGGTCGTAACAGGTCTCGGGTTCGCTGAAGAAGTCCTCGGCGAAGATGACGAGCACCCGCTCTCGCGGGAACAGCCGGAAGATCGCCTCGAGTTGCTCGACGTACTGGCCGCGATCGACGTATGAGTGGTGCCTGTGGCTGTGGCTGAGGTAGCCGGGCTCGGCTCGGATCCGGTCCACCTCGCCCGTGAGTCGTTCGGACTCGAGCTCCAGCGCCCGCTCGAAGGGTTCGGTCTCGAAGCCACGGGCCAGTTCGTGCTTGTGGGCGGAGTACGCGCGCTCGACGGGGTCGCGCAGGATCGTGAGGAGCCGTACCCCTGGTAGATCACGGGCGATGCGGCCGGGTGCGAGCGGATGGTGCATGTAGTAGCCGGCCGACTCGAAGGCCAGTGGTGCGCCGGTGCCGTCGCCCGCCCGCCGCCGGGCCACCGCCCGGACCGGGAAGTGCCCTTGGTACCAGCTCTGCCCGCGGTGATACATGACGTCGAAGTAATGAACGCCCTTGTGGAAGTTCGGCGTCACGACGCCGGGGTGCTCGGCCAGCGCCCGGAAGAGCGAGGTGGTGCCGCCCCGCTGCGTACCGACCAGGAGGAAGTCGGGCAGCATCCGCGCTCCCGAGGTCAGCCGGCCGGCGTTGCGGCTGGCCGCACGCCCGGCTTCCTTCACCCACTGCGGCGCGTCACGTCGTGTGATCATGCACTTCTCCCGGCGTTGATCTGGAGCAGCGAGAGCAACCGGTCGGCCTGGTCGCGCAGGGGCGCGCCTGTGGGGCCTTGGGCGGCGAGCAGGTACCGGCAGCACAGCTCCACGAAGTAGAGCTCAAGCGTCGCCGCCGCGGCGCGACCGGTCACACCGAACTCGGTCAGCGAGCGGATACCGCCGACCGGCCAGGTGGCATAGGGCCGGCCGGGTGCCGTACGCATCGCCTCTTGCAGGTTGCAGTGCAGCAGATCGAAACCGGCCGGCACGTCGCGGGCGAACCGTTCCCAGTCCCAGAGTTGTACCTTGCCGCGGTGCCACGCCATGTTCCACGGCGTCCAGTCGCCGTGCCAGGCACCGAACCGCAGGGGCTGATCGCCGTACGCACGGCCGACCCGGTCGATCACGGAGTTCAGCCGGCCGGCCTCCTCGGCGTCCGACACCCGCGCGGGGACGTCGCGTAGACGCGTCCAGAACCGGCTGCCGGCAAGCGTGCCGCTCGCCACTCCGGCGACGGCGAAGAGCTCGCGCATGGCGGCGACGGGCACGTTGCGGCGGGGCCGCCAGCCGCGGGCGCTCGTGGGCAGGGGCGAGAGCACCAGCAGCGTCAATTCGTTCCAGGGCCCGTGGTGCAGCACCCGCGGGACGGCGACGCTCTCCAGCCCGGTGTTCGAGAGGAACTCCAGTGCCGCGGCCTCCTGGGCGACCAGGTCGCGGGCGGTGCCGGTGTCGCCCACCTTGACGAATGCCAGCGGACGCCCCGTACGGCTCAACACGTGCAGGATCGGCTTGCGGTTGGCCCGCGCAGTGCCCAGGCCCACGCTCACGACCACCGGTTCACCCAGAATGCCGCCGAGCCGGTCCTCGATGCTTCCGCTCCGGCCGTCCTCGACCACCCGGAGCCGGTCGCGCAGTGTCCGCTGCGGCAGGCCGGTGCGCATGGCGGTGGCGGCCAGGCTCCGCGACACCCGCTGCGGGATCGTCAGATCATGGCTGTAGCGGCGGAGCGCGGTGGCGGCCGCGCGCGGGCTGCTCGGCAGCAGCAACCGCGGGCGTTCGGCGTCCGGCAGGAACGCGAACTCCCGTTGACCGGGCCGGGCGTCCGCCGCGTCGTGGCCCACGACATCGACCCGCGCGCCGGGCCACAGCACCGCCACCGTCTCCAGCCAGTCTTCCGCGGTCATCGCCGCACCCGTGCCTTGAGGGTGTCGCGCTGGGCCCGCCACATCAGCGCGACCGCGATCATGACGGTGTACAGCGGTACCTCCACCAGGTCATAAATGAGTGCGAACAGTCCGAAGGACAGCAACGCGCAACACCCGGCCATCCCATAGGCCGATCTATCCCGCCAATGTCGTACAAATCGTATGGCGAAGAAGAACAGGAACGCGGCGGCTCCGACGAGACCGTTCGCAAAGATCAACAACCACAGATGGCCCTGGGTGCCCAGCGGCGGTGCCCCGCATGCCTTGCAGTCGGGGCGGCTGCCGCCGCCGAGCGTCACGAGGTTGCCCTGCACGTTGCGGGTGGTCCCGAACCCGACGACCGGCGAACCGGTCAGCGTGCTGCGGATGGTCTGCTCGGTGAGCAGGTACCGGCGGTTGTTGCTGTGCGGGTTGTCCAGCCGTTTCTCGATCAAGCCGGGCAGCGGGGACACGGCGAAGACCACGCCGCCGACCGCGAGGACGACCAGGGTCCACGCGATGGCCCTGCCACCGCGCCAGAGGATCATCTTGAGCATGACGAACGCCGCCATGAGCCCGAGCGCGACCCACAGCCCGCGGTCGAGGGAGTAGACCACCGGCCACAGCGAGACCAGCAGGATCGGACCGGCCGCCAGCCGCCGCCACTTGTTCCCTCGCACGATCCAGGTGATGCCGAAGTAAGGCAGGAAGAACGCGTAGGCGGCGCCCCAGGTGTTGGCGTAGGCGAAGGGGGCCATCGGGCGGGCCTGCACGACGCCGGTGATGGTCTCCATCGTGGCGGTCTTCGGATGGATCGCGTCATGCAGGAAGTCGTTGGTGGCGAGTCCCTGCGGCAGGATGATCTCCATCAGCGAGGTGAGCTGCAACTGTGGGAAGAACGACCCGAGCAGGCCGCCCGCGGTGGTGACGACGAACATGTAGCCGAGCAGCCGGCCGATCCGGTCGCTGGGCAGCTCGTCCTCACGCAGATTGCCGACGTACAGCAGGGCGATCGTGCACGAGAGGTACCAGGTCATCCGCCAGCCGAAGACGAGCACCCGGCTGAACCCGCCGCCCGTGACGGCCCCCGGGGCGTCGGCCCACAGGACCGCCACTCCAAGCAGGGCCCAGACGAGGAACAGCAGCCAGGCGCCAAAGCCCCGGGGGACCACCAGAGTGGCGCGCCGGCGGTAGAGGAACACCGCCATGGGCACTGCCATGATCATGAAGATGAACGCGCCCAGGCCGAGGACCCACCACAACGGAAAGCCGAGGAACACGACGGCCAGCGGCCAGCCCGCGCGTGGCCGGCGCGACCCCTCGTGCCGTGTCGCCGCGGTGGCCGGGCCGTTCTCCCGGGTGGGTTCGGCGATCGCGGGTGTCGTGAGAGTCACAATCCGGATTCCGTCTCTGCGCCGCGAAGGTCTGGTCCGTGCCGTGAGGCGGCCAAGCCCGCCCGCCGGGCGAACTGTACCGCCGACGGCCGGAGGACCGCCCTCGGGCACTGCACCCGGCCGGGTGCGGCGGAGACCCGGCCGGGCGCGGCGCCTCTGATCAGGGGTTGAAGTGCGGCCGCCGGCCCAGCCAGCGGAAGGCGCGCAGCGTGGCCGGGTCGGTGTGCACCTGCGAGTCGCCCAGGCCGCCGTGCGGCGCCTCGAAGTACACCAGCGCCTTGAGCCGGGGATAGTTCTTGATCTGCTCGCCGACGCTGCGGAAGAACGCGACCCGTTCGGCGGGAGTGGTCTTCTCGTTCAGGATCCCCCACTCGGCGATCATCAGTGGCTTACCCGGCATCCGGGTCTGCGACCAGGAGTAGAAGCCCGGATAGCCCTGGTCGTGTTCGAGCGGTGCCGCCTTGTCGATGAGCGAAGCGAAGTCCGGTGTCTGCGGGCCCTTGACGTAGGGGTCGAACGCCACCCAGTCGACCACGTCGGCACCGGGGTAGAGCTGCATGAACCAGGGTTTGACGGTCCAGTTCGAGTAGCCGCGGTAGGCGACCGTGAAGAGCACGTTCTTCACGCCGTTCTTGCGGAATCGCTGTACGACGCGGCGGAACATCTTGCTGTAGTCGGCGGGCGTGTAGCCGGAGCCCGGCTGCAGCCGTACCTCCTCCTCGGGCTCGTGGTGCAGGACGAGCCAGAAGCGCTCACGGTAGTTGGCCTTGATGTGCGCGGACAACCGGTCGATGTGCGCGTCCATCGAGCCGTTCGCCACCTTCGCCCACGACTCGCCGTCGTCGGGCTTCCAGTTCAGCAGCAGCTTGCGGTTCTTGCCCGGTTCCCGGGCGATGGCGATCTCGGCGGGGGTAGGGAAGAGCTTCTTGCCCTTGTGGAAGTAGTGGAAGATGTCGACGGTGCGGCCGGTACGCCGTTCGAAGGTGTTGAGCGCCGGCTGCGGCCGCTGTCCGCTGAAGGCGCCCGGCGTCACCCCCCACCAGGCGCCGCACGAGGGCACGAGCAGCGCCGAGACCGTGCACTTGCGCGGCTTCCCGGCGGGGGTGCCGCTGCCCGGGCTCGACTCGGACTGGCCGGAGCGGATCGGCCCCGCGGCCGCGGTCGGCGAGCCGGTGTCGATGACGGCGACACCGATGGCCACTGCACAGGCCAGCGCGCCCGCCGCGGCGATGCCTGCCCATAGCCATGTGCGGCTCTTCGGCGCCGACCGGCGGGGTCTTCCCGGTACCGGCCGGCGGGGGTTCTTTGGGGCAGTCATGGCGGTGAATCATAGTTTTGCCGCGTCGGCTAGGCCACTCGGATCGACAATCTGGTGAAACGCCAGTGGCCACCGAGTGAACTCGGTGGCCACCTCGTCGGCTGCGGCTCAGGGGAGCGGGAAGAACCCGACCCTGCCGTGGTACTCCTTGCCGAGCTGGTCGGTGTCACTACCGACCCACAGCCCGGTCGGCGTGGCCACGAGCGCCTCGACGCCGTGTCCGCGCGTGCGGGTCGGGTTCCAGGCCAGCGCCTTGCCCTTGAGCGGTTCGAGGGCGGCGATGCCCGGCCGGGACACCGCGCCTGGTCCGGCAAAGTCGCGGCCCTGCGGGTTGTCCTGCCAGCGCTGGTGACCTCCGACGTAGACCGCCGCCCCAGTGACCGACACCGACAGCAGCGTGTCGCCGCCGGTGTAGTTGACCCAGGTGGGCTGCTGGCCGGAACCGGTCTTGGCCGTCTCCCAGCGGGCCGCGGTGTCGCACAGCTGCGTGGTGCCGCCGGGGCCGCCCGTGGTGACCACCACGAAGTACGAGCCGTCGGGAGCGAAGTCCATGCCGCGCATGTAGGTGTCGAAGGCGTTGATGTTGCAGGGGGTGGCGTAACGCTCGGTCGCCCAGGTGGTCAGCGCGACCGGCTTCTTGGTGGTGTCGATCATCGCGATCTGGTAGCGGCGCTGGCCGGCCACCTTGGTGAACGTGCCGTTGATGAGCAGCCGGGTGTCCTGCGGGTTCACCGCGAGGTTGAAGACCTTTAGCTCACCCTGTCGCGGCGTGCTCACGGCCAGGTTGAAGTTGTCGTCGACGGCCCCGGTCGTGGCGTTGACCCGGGCGAGCATCGTGCGGGGCTTGGTGGCCACCTTGGTGAACTTGCCGCCGATGTAGATGTTGGCGTTGCGCCGGACCATCGTGAACACCAGGCCACCGCCGACCCTCGGCTTGAAGGTGGTGACGGCCGTGCCCGCGGGAACCTTGAGCTGGGCGAGGGCCCCGAGCCCGACGCCGTTGACGAAGGCGAACGAGCCGCCGGCGTAGACGGTGTTGGACGGTCCCGGCTGCAGGGCGTAGACGGTGCCGTCGAGCTTCGGCTTGAAGGTCGCGTCGACCTTCCCGGTCGCCGCGTCGAAGGCGAAGATGTTGTGACGCGCGATCTCGGGCTTGCCCGTGCCCGCTTCGCGCACCTTCTCGAAGTTGCCGCCTACGACGACCTTGGTGCCGACGACCGCGATCGCCCGTACGGTGCCGTCGAGGACGTGGGGGGTGGAGTTGGACGGGTTGGCCGAGACCACCGCGGACTGCTTCAGGTCCGCGTTCGCGGCCGGGATCACGCTCAGGGTGCTGACTAGAGCTGCGGTCGCCACCGCGATGAGACGTCGGCGCATGTGTGTTTCCTTAAGGGGCGACTGGCAAGAGTTCATGATGATGGCACATATCCGACTGTGTAGAACGCGTGTTTGCGTGATCGAGATGTCATGCGCGCTCCCCCGCGCGGCTTTGGGGAAACACCGCCTTAATGTCACTCAATCGCCATGGGCCAGGTCCTCGTGCGACACTCTGCGGATGATCGTGGGCATTCTGGCCGGGGTGCTGGGCGCACCATTGGTCTTCCTGTTTTTCGCCCTGTGCTTCGGCCGACCGGCTGACCGTGGCGGGCGGCTCGCCTCCTGGACCCGCCCGCTCGGCGAGGCGAGGGCGCAGGCGGTCGCCACGCTCGGCCCGGTCGGCGGCTTCGTGTTGTTCTTCGGTGCAGGCATCTTCCTGTCGACGGCCGCGGGCCTCGCCCTGGGCGAGGCACTGGCATTGATCGAGGGCCCGGTGGACTGGCCGGTCTTCCATTGGGTCGAACGGATTCACGAGCCGAACTGGGCGCACGTGATGAATGTCGTCGGTCAGGTGGGGAACATTCCGCAGACTCGCGGGTTCGGAGTGGTGGCAGCGGTCGGCCTTATGCTCCTGGCGCCGAGCCGCCGCTGGGTTCCGCCCGTCCTGATCGGGTCTGTGATCGTCGTGCAGAAGTACGCACAGGCGGGGCTGGCGAAGATCGTCGACCGTGGCCACCCCCCGACCACCCTCGGCACCTACCCGTCCGGGGGCTGCGTGCGCACCGTCGTCATCTACGGGTCGGTGGTCTTCCTGGTGTTGGCCTACACTCGCGCCGGCCGCCGCTGGCAAGGTCTCGGCTGGGCGCTGATCGCCACGCTGGCGTTCGTCGAGGGCTACAGCCGGACCTATCTCAACAAGCACTGGGTGACCGATGTCCTTGGGGGCTGGGCCGTAGGAGTCATGCTGCTCGGCGTCGCCGTCTTCGCGGGCCGGGCCCTGCTCCCGGCCGGAACCGGCCAGGGCCCGGATCAGGACGCGGAGCGGACCCAGCCTCCGGCGGTCAGCAACTCGAGCACCGCGGTGACGGCCTCCTCCGGCGTGCAGGCGGAGGTGTCGAGCACCAGATCGGCGTCGTCCGGCTCCTCGTAGGGGTCGGAGATCCCGGTGAACTCGGGAACGAGTCCCGCGCGCGCCTTGGCGTAGAGACCCTTGCGATCGCGGCGCTCGCACTCCGCCAGCGGCGTGGCCACGTGGATCAGCAGGAAGTCGCCGGTGGCGGACACCATCCGGCGTACCTGCGCGCGGGTCGCGGCATAGGGGGCGATCGGCGCACAGACGGCCACGCCGCCATGGCGGGTCACCTCGGCGGCGACGTAGCCGATCCGGCGGACGTTGAGGTCACGGTCGGTCTTCGAGAAGGTCAGCCCGGCGGACAGCAACCGGCGCACGACATCACCGTCGAGCAGGCTCACCGTGCGGGAGGTCCGCTCGATGAGGGCGTCGGTGAGCCCGCGTGCGATCGTCGACTTGCCCGAACCGGACAGGCCGGTGAAGAAGACCGTGACGCCCCGGCGGTGGCGCGGCGGCCGGGCGGCGGCCAACTCGGTCGCGACGGCCGGCGGGGTGAACCACTCGGGGATCGGGTCGCCCCGGTCGAGCATCTCGTCGACGTCGGTCCGGGTCAGCTCGACTCTGGCGTGGTCGGCTTCGATCTTGGCGACCGGCCGCCAGACCTCGACGTCGGCGTCGTAGGCCCAGGGCTCGGGCACGATCAGCGGGATGGCGGTGCCGTACGTCTCGGCGCCGAGCCCGTTCGCCGCCAGGGCGCCCGCCGCCTCGTCCACCTCGGCCGGGTCGCCGAACAGGTGCGTGGCGCCGTACGCCTCCGCCACATGGGAGCGCAGGCGGAGGTCGCGAACGGGATCCGTACGTCTGGTCAGCGGCACCGGCACGATGAGCGCGCCCTCCGGCAGTTCGCGGCGCACGGCCAGCAGCGCGCGCACGAGCGCGTCTTCGTGCTCGTCGGACATGAGCGCCAGGACGAGGACCCGCACGCCGTCGATGCCGTTCGGCGGCCGCAGGCCCACCCCGGCGGTGAGCTTCTCGGTGACCTGCTTGAGCTGGCCCAGTTGGCGGCGGTGCAGGGGTTCACGGGTGGCCACCGCCAGCACCGGACACGCCGTGGCCGGCGCTCCGGGGACCGTCGCGGTCTCCACGGCCGGGGCGGACGCGCCGTCGTCGGTGAACGCGAGGTCGGCGGGCCGGCGGCGCAGGCCGCGGAAGGGCCCGTGCGCGGGATCGCGGAGCGCCTTGACCGGGCCCGCGAGCCGGTGCGTGCCCGTCGCGGCGTCGTGCCACGCCTCGGTGACGCGCAGGACGGCCAGCGGAAGCCCCTCGGGGTCCTGCAGGATGAGCCGCTCTTCCTTGGTGAGCTCCTCGGGCACCGTCAACACGATCGGGACCGGCCATGGCGTGCCGTCGGCCAGCCGGCCGCCCGCGATGACCGCGGCGGTGTCGATCGAGCCGAGGAAACCGGTCAGGGGAGCGAAGGCCCCGGACAGCAGCAGCTCGAGGTCCGCCAGCTCGGCGAAGTCGGGCGCCCACGTCGGCAGGTCGGAAAAGTTGTGTTCGGCGGTCACATGACTCTCCGCTCAGCTCAGCACAGGTCCAACCTTCCACACGTTAATGCTGGTCAGGCCCTGGCGCACATCCAGGGAACACAATGGGAGGTCTCACCCCGAACACCGTGATCCCGGGAGATGTCAGATGACGCGGGCGAGCCGGTTCTCGGGCTTGCGGATGACCAGTGTGATCTCGCTGTGCTCGGCGGTCAGCCGCCCTCGGGACATGCCCGCGACCGCCCGGCAGAGGCCGTTGACGAAGTGGCTCCAGCGGCCGAAGGCGGCCACGGTGTCGAGCGAGGTGTACTCCTCAGCGATCATCAGACCGCGCATCACGCAGTACCACTGCATGCCGCTGAGCGAGGCGATGGTCTCGTACACCGCGGGCGGGGGCGTGCCGTCAGGGCCGAGCGGGGCGTCCGCCGCGTCCGGACGGGCACCGGGGCCCGGGACGTCGCCGGCGCGCCGGGACAGCACCTGCCACGCCAGCGCGCGCAGCCAGCGCGGCAGCACGCGGTCGACGAAGCCGAAGGCGGTGTCGCGGTCGCGGAACCGCATGAGCAGCAGCCCGCCGGGCTTCAACGCGGCGACGAACCGGTCGAGCACGAGCTCGGCGTGTGCGACCCGGTCGATGAGGAAGTGCGCGTGCACGATGTCGTACATGCGCGGTGGCATGGGCACGGTGCGCAGGTCACCGAGGTGCCAGGCGTCGAGGTCGGCCCGGCCGCTGGTGTGCGCGCGAACGGCAGGCGTGTCGACGTCGACGCCGGTGACGTGCCGCTCCTTCTCCCCGAGATCGAGGCCGTTCCCCCAGCCGCAGCCCGCCTCGAGCACCTGAATGCGCTGCAGGGGCTTGTGGTAGGCGTATTCGCGGGCGCGCTGTGAGAACAGCCGGGTCGGGTGGCGGGGCCCGGTTGACTCGCCGTCGTTGACCGGCGGCGTACGCAGATCGGTCACGGTATCGCAGCGTAGCCAGATGACAGCGGAGTGTCCGTCATTTGCGCCTCCTTGACGTGTCTGTGGCCGGGCCCGTGCGCGATGTGCGCGGGGTCACGTGGGGCGATGTGCGGAGCGACCCGCGGGCGACGTGCACGGCGACTTGCCCGGCGACTTGCCCGGCGACTTGCCCGGAGACTTGCCCGGAGGCCCATACGGAGACCGGGGCCGTGGCCGGGCGGCGTAGGCTGGTGCCGATCCCCGGCCCATCCGGTTCCCAGGCGGTCCGGGCTGCGCCGACGGCGCGCCGCCCCGCCTGACCTCGGCAGGAATACCCTGGCAGAAATGACGCTTTCCGGACTCCTTGATCTCACCCGCTCCGACCCCGCCCTGCGGCGTGCCCTGGACGCGGCGCGCGCCGGGGCCGCCCCCACATATGACCTCGTCGCGCCGACGTCCCTGCGGCCGGTCCTGGCCGCCGCGCTCGCGGCCGAGATCGGCGGTACCGACGGCACCGTGATCGCCGTCACCGCGACCGGCCGCGAGGCGGAGGATCTGACCGCCGCGCTCACCAGCCTGCTCGACCCGGCCGCGGTCGCGCACTTCCCGGCCTGGGAGACACTGCCGCACGAGCGGCTGTCGCCGCGCTCCGACACCGTCGGGCAACGCCTCGCCGTACTGCGCCGGCTCGCCAACCCCGACCCGTCCGACCCCGCCGCGGGACCGCTGCGGGTCGTCGTCACGCCGGTGCGCGCCGTGCTGCAGCCGATCGTGTCCGGCCTCGGCGAGCTCGAGCCGGTACGGCTGCGCACGGGCGACGAGACCGGGCTCGACGACGTGGTGAAGCGGCTGGTCGACGCCGGCTACCACCGGGTCGACCTGGTCGAGAAGCGCGGTGAGATCGCCGTGCGCGGGGGCATCCTCGACGTGTTCCCGCCCACCGAGGAGCACCCGCTGCGGGTGGAGTTCTGGGGCGACACGGTCGAGGAGGTCCGTTACTTCAAGGCCGCCGACCAGCGGTCGCTCGAGGTCGCGCAGGAGGGCCTGTGGGCACCGCCCTGCCGCGAGCTCCTGCTCACCCCAGAGGTACGCGAACGCGCCAAGCGGCTCGCCGAGGAGCACCCTTCGCTGGTGGACATCCTCGGCCGGCTCGCCGACGGCGACACCGTCGAGGGCATGGAGGCCTTCTCTCCCGTACTCGCCGACCACATGGAGCTGCTGCTCGACCTGTTGCCGAAGGGCTCCTACGTCCTCGCCTGCGACCCCGAGCGGCTCCGGACCCGCGCGGTCGAGCTCGTACGGACCAGCCAGGAGTTCCTGGAGGCGTCGTGGGTCAACGCGGCGGCCGGCGGCGAGGCGCCGATCGACCTCGGCGCGGCGGCGTACAAGGACCTGGCGGAGATCCGCGACCGAGCCGCCGAGCTCGACCTGCCGTGGTGGAGCGTCACGCCGTTCGGGCCCGCGGACGAGGAGCAGGCCACCGAAGAGTCCAGCGACCTCGTGGCCGTCATCGGGGCGCACGCGGCCGAGGCCTACCGCGGCGACACCACGAAGGTGATGGACGACGTCAAGCGGTGGATCCACGACGGGTGGCACGTCGTGCTGCTCACCGAGGGGCACGGCCCGGCCGAGCGGCTCGCCGAGGTCGTCCGCGAGGAGGGGCTCGGCGCGCGGCTCGCCGACCTGCCAGGCCCGCCCGAGGCGTCGATCGTGCACGTCGCCACCGGACGGCTGGAGAACGGGTTCGTCTGGGACGCGGTCAGGCTGGCGGTGCTCACCGAGACCGACCTGTCCGGTCAGCGGTCGTCCACCAAGGACATGCGGCGGATGCCGTCGCGCCGGCGTGGCGGGATCGACCCGTTGCAGCTGCGCACCGGCGACTACGTGGTGCACGAGCAGCACGGCGTCGGCCGCTACGTCGAGATGGTCAGCCGCACCGTGCAGGGCGCCACCCGGGAGTATCTGATCATCGAGTACGCCAAGGGCGACCGGCTCTTCGTGCCGACCGACCAGCTCGAGGAGATCACCCGCTACGTGGGCGGCGAGTCGCCGTCGCTGCACCGGCTCGGCGGCGCCGACTGGCAGAAGGCCAAGGGGCGCGCGCGCAAGGCGGTCAAGCAGATCGCCGGCGAGCTGATCCGGCTCTACTCGGCCCGGATGGCGTCGCCCGGCATCGCGTTCGGCCCTGACACGCCGTGGCAGCGCGAGCTCGAGGACGCCTTCCCCTACGTCGAGACGCCCGACCAGCTCGGCGCGATCGAAGAGGTCAAGCGCGACATGGAGAAGCCGGTCCCGATGGACCGGCTGATCTGCGGCGACGTCGGGTACGGCAAGACCGAGATCGCCGTCCGGGCCGCGTTCAAGGCCGCGCAGGACGGCAAGCAGGTGGCGGTGCTCGTGCCGACGACGCTGCTCGTACAGCAGCACATGTCGACGTTCAGCGAGCGGTTCAACGCCTTCCCGGTCGTGGTCAAGCCGGTGTCGCGGTTCCAGACCGACGCCGAGGTCGCCGAGACCCTGCGCGGCGCGGCCGAGGGCATCGTCGACGTCGTGATCGGCACGCATCGGCTGCTGTCGTCGCAGAGCAGGTTCAAGTCGCTCGGCCTGGTCATCATCGACGAGGAGCAGCGGTTCGGCGTCGAGCACAAGGAGGAGCTCAAGCGGCTGCGGACGCAGGTGGACGTGCTGGCCATGTCGGCCACCCCGATCCCGCGGACGCTCGAGATGGGCCTGACCGGCATCCGCGAGATGTCGACGATCCTGACGCCGCCCGAGGAGCGCCATCCCGTACTCACGTTCGTCGGTCCCTACGACGAGAAGCAGATCGCCGCGGCCATCCGGCGCGAGCTGCTCCGCGAGGGCCAGGTGTTCTTCGTGCACAACCGGGTCCGGTCGATCGACCGGGTCGCGCAGACGCTGCGCGAGCTGGTGCCCGAGGCGCGCATCGCGACGGCGCACGGCCAGATGAACGAGCAGCAGCTCGAGCAGGTCATGGTGGACTTCTGGGAGAAGAACTACGACGTTCTCGTCGCCACGACGATCGTCGAGAGCGGCCTGGACATCCCCAACGCCAACACGCTGATCGTCGACCGTGCGGACACGTACGGCCTCTCGCAGCTGCACCAGTTGCGCGGGCGGGTCGGCCGAGGTCGTGAGCGGGCCTACGCCTATTTCCTCTACCCGCCCGAGGTGCCGCTGACCGAGACCGCGCACGAGCGGCTGGCGACCATCGCGCAGCACACGGAGATGGGCGCCGGGATGTTCGTCGCGATGAAGGACCTGGAGATCCGCGGCGCCGGCAACATCCTCGGCGCCGAGCAGTCCGGCCACGTCGCGGGCGTCGGCTTCGACCTCTACGTCCGGATGGTGGGCGAGGCGGTCCGGGAGCTGCGCCACGAGGGCCCGGCCGAGACGGCCGAGGTGAAGGTCGAGCTGCCGATCGACGCGCATGTGCCGCACGAGTACGTGCCGGGCGAGCGGCTGCGGCTGGAGGCCTACCGGCGCATCGCCGGCATCGAGTCGGCCGATGAGATCACCGCGGTGCACGAGGAGCTGAAGGACAGGTTCGGGCCGCTGCCGGTGGCCGTGCTGAACCTGCTCGAGGTGGCGAGGTTCCGGGCGAAGGCGCGCCGGGCCGGGCTCACCGACGTGACCCTCCAGGGCAACCACATCAAGTTCGCGCCGGTCGAGCTGCCGGACTCCAAGCAGGTACGGTTGCAGCGGCTGTATCCGAAGAGCCTGCTCAAGCCGGCTCAGCGGACCCTGCTGGTGCCGGCCCCCAAGACGGCCCCGCTCGGCGGCCGCCCGCTCCGCGACCAGGAACTGCTGGCGTGGTGCACCGACCTCGTGGAAGCGCTCCTGCTCGAACCGGTCACTTCGGGAAACTAGACTCATTCCCACCGGTGATCGTGCCGAACTGTGATCTCACGGACGTGATTGGAAGCTCGTGTTCCGTACATCCTTCAAGGCGGTCGTCGTCGCCGCGGCCGTGCTGGCCGCCGGCACGCTGACCGCCTGCCAGCCGGTGAAGCTGGGCGCCGCCGCGACCGTCGGCGACCAGCGCATCACGATCTCGCAGCTCGAGTCGGTCGTCGAGGACTGGCGGCGAGAGTACGCCGGTAACCCCGACGCCGCGCAGCTCCAGCAGCAGTTGCAGCAGCAGGGCCAGCAGGTCCCCTTCGACCCCGATTCGCCGGTCCGCAGCGCGCTCTTCCAGCTCATCGAGATACGGGTGTGGGACCAGGTGGCCCGGGAGAAGGGCATCACGGTCGGCCGCGGGCAGATCGACGAGCTGATCGCCCGTAATGGCGGCGAGCGGGCCATCAACGCGAGCCTCCTCGCGGGCTCCCTGCCGGTCCGCTACAGCCGTGACTTCGTGCGTTCGAACATCATCGTCCGCACCGTCGCCCAGCAGCAGGGCGTGGCGGTGGACGCCCAGGCCACGGTCGACCAGCAACAGCAGGAGCAGGCCCTGCGCCGGTTGCAGGAGACCTACCTGCGCGCGGCCGGGACGCTTAAGATCAAGATCAACCCCCGCTACGGGTCGTACGACCCGCGGCGGGCGGGGATGACCCCGGCCGTCCACACGCTGTCCAAAAACGGTTCGGACATCGGCTGACCATGTCCCTGGTCATGCTCGCCACCACCCACCGGGTCGCCCCGGGCGCACTGACCTGGCCGGCCTGGCAGACCCTGCGGTCGGCCTCCCGGGTGCTCGTGGGTTCCGACGATCACCCGCAGCTGCCCTACCTGCGTGAGGCGGGGGTACGGGTCGAGGTCGCCGAGCCCGACCCGCGCGCCCTCATCGAGGCCGCGCGGTCCGGCACGGTCGTCTGGGTCGCGGCCCCCGACGGCGACGAGCGGCTGCTTCGCGAGATCGGCACGCTCGTCGTGTCGGGCGGCGCCGAGGTCGTGGACATGGAGGTGCTGCACGCCTCCTACGACCTGCCGGGCGCCCGGCTGCTCGACCTGGTGACGGTGATGGACACGCTGCGCCGCGAGTGTCCGTGGGACCGCGAGCAGACGCACGAGTCGCTCGTGCCGTACCTGCTCGAGGAGTCCTATGAGGTCCTCGACACGGTCGAGAGCGGGGATCTGCACGCGCTGCGCGAAGAGCTAGGCGACGTGCTGATGCAGGTGGCCTTCCACTCGGTCGTGGCCTCGGAGCGCTCCGACGACACCGGCTTCACGATCGACGACGTGGCGGCCGGCATCGTCGACAAGCTCGTGCGCCGTCACCCGCACGTGTTCGGCGATGTCACCGTGGCGGACGCCGACGAGGTCAATGCCAACTGGGAGCAGATCAAGGCGGCCGAGCGGGCGGAGAAGAGCGAGGACCACTCGATCCTCGACGGGGTCCCCATGGGCCAGCCCGCGCTGTCGCTGTCGGCCCAGCTGCAGCGGCGCGCCGACCGGGCCGGGGCACCCGAGGACCTGTACGCGGGGCTCGGCGAGGGCATCGGCGCCGAACTGTTCGCGCTGGTCGCGAGGGCCCGCGGCGAGGGGCGCGACGCGGAGGCCGAGCTGCGCGACATCGCCAGGCGTTTCCGTGACCGTGTCCAAGAGTGGGAACAGGATCGTTAGGGCGGCGAGATCTCCCCGTTCTAGGCTTGCCCCGTGGTGTCACACGGGGAGGCACGTGCCGGAGCGGCGCTGGGCGCCCTGAGCCGCCTGGCGGGCATGGGCTCTGTGGCCGGCGTCCTGGTCGCGCTCATGGTGCTCCCGCTGGCCTGCACGACGGGCGTCGGCGCGCGCGATGGCGCCCGCTGGTTCCAGAGCATGCCGAGCGATCTGCGTCCTCCGCCGCTTCCCCAGCGATCGAGGATCCTCGCCGCCGACGGCTCCACCCTGGCGACGTTCTTCTTCGAGAACCGGGTGGAGGTACGGCTCGACCAGGTCGCGCCGATCGTGCGGCAGGCCGTACTGGCGGTCGAGGACAGCCGCTTCTACGAGCACGGCGCGCTCGACTCACAGGGCACGCTGCGCGCCCTCGTCCAGAACGCCCAGGCGGGCAAGGTCACGCAGGGCGGCTCGGGCATCACCCAGCAGTACGTCAAGAACCTGCTGTTCGCGATGGCCGACACCGACCAGCAGCGGCAGGCGGCGCTGGAGGTCACGCCCGGCCGCAAGGTGCGGGAGCTGCGCTACGCCGTCGCGCTGGAACGGCAGATGTCGAAGGACCAGATCCTGCAGAGCTACCTCAACATCGCCTACTTCGGCGACGGGGCGTACGGCATCGAGGCGGCGGCCCGGCACTACTTCTCCAAGGGTGCCGCCAGGCTCCACCTCCATGAGGCCGCCACGCTCGCCGGGCTGGTCCGCTACCCGCACGCCTACAACCCCCGGCTGCATCCCAAGGCGGCGCGTGCGCGGCGCGACGTCGTGCTGTCCCGGCTCGCCGAGCTCGGCTGGGTCGGGCGGACCGAGACCGACGCCGCCAAGCGGCGGTCGCTGGGACTGCGGGTCAAGCGAACCGAGAACGGATGCGTGACGAGCAAGGCACCGTTCTTCTGCGACTACGTGCAGCGGGAGATGCTCGGGAACCCGGTGTTCGGGGCGACGGTCGAGGATCGGCGCAGGCTGCTGCAGACCGGAGGCCTCACCATCCGCACCACCCTGGACTGGAAGGTGCAGCGGGCCGCGCAGCGCGCGCTCGACCGCAGGGTCCCGGTGAAGAACTCGGCGGGCAAGGCGGCGGCCGAGGCGCTCATCGAGCCGGGCACCGGTGAGATCAAGGGCATGGCCGTGGACCGCCGGCTCGGGCCGGACAAGGAGCGTGGCAAGACCTGGATCAACTTCGCCGCTGACGCCTCCCACGGCGCAAGCATCGGCATGCAGGCCGGCTCGACCTTCAAGGTGTTCACCCTCGCCGCGGCGCTCGAGGAGAACATGCCGTTCGGCGAGCGGCTGATGGCGCCGCGCCGGTTCCAGCCCACGGGTTACCGCAACTGCGAGGGCGAGCGGGTCGGCGACACCAAGATGCTGCGCAACTCCGCCGACGGCGAGGGCGGCCGGAGCTTCTCGCTGCTCACCGGTACCCACCACTCGGTGAACACGTACTTCCTCGCCCTGCAGAAGAAGGTCGGGCTCTGCGACACCGCCGAGATGGCGGAGCGGCTCGGCATGCGGCAGGCGAGCGGCGCGGCCCTCGAGCAGTTCCCGTCGTTCACCCTCGGCTTCAACACGGTCTCACCCGTGCGCATGGCGGCGGCCTACGCGGCCTTCGGCGCACGCGGCCGGTACTGCGAGCCGATAGCGATCAAAAAGATGACGGACGCGTCCGGGCGGGTGCTGGAGGTACCGAAAGCCGACTGCAAGCAGGTCATGCGCCAGGGCGTCGCCGACGCCGTCAACCATGTGCTGCGCGGCGTGCTCACCGACGGCACGGCGCGCGGCATGGCCATCGGCCGGCCCGCCGGCGGCAAGACCGGCACCGTGGACAACTTCTCGGCCGCCTGGTTCGCGGGCTACACGCCGGATCTGGCCGCGGCGGTCTGGGTCGGCGACCCGCGGGGCGGCTACGCCCACCCGATGGACGGCCTGTGCATGGACGGCCGCTGCTACGGCCCGGTCTACGGCGCGACCATTCCCGCGCCGATCTGGCGCGACACCATGGTCGAGGCTCTGAAGGGCCGGCCCGCCCGGGGGTTCCACCGGCCGCCGTCGCAGTACTTCAGGAAGGGCTCCGGCGAGGACGCCGTCCAGGTCCCGGATGTGCGCGGGCTCAAGCCGGCCGAGGCGATCAAGCGGCTGGAGGCGGCCGGGTTCAAGGTCCGGATGGGGCCGAAGCCGGTGACCTCGGAGAAGTACAAGGCCGGCACGATCGCCGACATGGCGCCGGGCCCGCGTTCGACGGTCGAGCCGGGCACCGTGGTCACCCTCTACGTCAGCAAGGGCAAGCCCGAACGCGATCCTGGGCCCGGCGGCGAGCCCGATCCCGGGCCCGAGCCGACCTTCCCCCCGTTCCCCGGCTGATCCGGCGGCGTCGGGCCGTACCGCCGCCGATCGCGGCCGGGGTGCGGGGGTCAGTCGGTGCCGTTCGGTCGGTGCGGTTCGGTCGGTGGTGGCGTTCAGTCGGCGGCGTTCAGGCCCCACCGGTTGCGCAGGGTACGGTCGGCCAGGCCGAAGAGCTGGTCGATGACGATGCCGATGACCAGGATGACGAGCATGACCGAGATCATCGCCGCCGTGTCGCTGAGCTCCCGGGAGTCCGAGAGCAGCCGGCCCACCGACGACGTGGTCCCGATCTGCACGAGCAGCTCACCGGCCATCAGGCTGCGCCAGGCGAACGCCCAGCCCTGCTTGAGCCCGGCCACGAAGGCGGGCAGCGACGCCGGCAGGATCAGATGCCGGTACTGCGACAACCCGCGAAGGCCCATGACCTTCCCGGCCCGCAGCAGGATCGGCGGCAGATAGTCCA
This sequence comes from Actinomadura alba, assembly GCF_014323705.1. Classification (GTDB taxonomy): domain Bacteria; phylum Actinomycetota; class Actinomycetes; order Streptosporangiales; family Streptosporangiaceae; genus Actinomadura_C; species Actinomadura_C alba. Next base: position 185,765 of record NZ_JABVEC010000011.1, on the reverse strand, counting down.
CGCCCGCGATGAGACCGTTCGCGATGGACGGCGCCGCCCCCAGCACCACCACGAACAGGATCGCGCTCTCGCTCAGCTGGAACAGCAGGATGGCGAGCGGGAACCACGCGATGGACGGCATGGTCTGCAGGCCGGTGATCAGGGATCCGAACGCCCGGCGGAGCACGCCGAACCTGGACACCGCCAGCCCGAGGACCGTGCCGACGAGTACCGACACGGCGAAGCCGATGACGGCGCGCTGCATGGTCAGGCCGACGGCACCCCAGAAGGAGCCGCTCGTCACCGAGTTCCAGAGCTCGGGCAGCACGTCGGCGGGCCCCGGCAGGACCCACGACTCCTTCCACCCGCTCAGGACGACCAGCTGCCAGAGGGCCAGCGCGATCCCGACCGCCGCCAGCACCGGCCAGGCCGCCGACCAGAGGCGGGCGATCGGATTGCGGCGCGAGCGCACCGTCAGCTCGAGGGCGTCGAGCCCCGCGAGCTCCCGGTTCACCGCCGGCGCGAGGTCCTCGGTGTCTTTCCTCGGCTCAGTGGTCATCGCCTCAGGCGCCATGGCGGCTGACCTCCTCGCGCAGTCGGTCGGTGATGGCGGCGGACAGCGTCGCGACCTCGGTGGAGTCGATTCGCCGAGGGCGGTCGAGTGTCACGGGGAACTCCTCGACGACCCGGCCCGGGCGACTGGACAGCAGGACGACCCGGTCGCCCAGCCGTACCGCCTCGCGCACGTTGTGCGTCACGAACAGCACGGTGAGATCGCGCTCGCGCCAGATCCGCTCGATCTCGTCGTGCAGGAGGTCGCGGGTCATCGCGTCGAGCGCGCCGAACGGCTCGTCCATGAGCAGTACGGTGCCGCGGGAGGCGTCCGCGTCGTCCACGGTGAGGGCGAGGGCGCGGGCGAGCGCCACCCGCTGCCGCATGCCGCCGGACAGCTGGTGCGGCCGCCGCCGCTCGAAGCCGCCCAGGTGCACGGAGGCGAGCAGCTGCGCGGCCCGCTGCCGACGCTCCTGACGCGGTACCCCGCGCATGCGCAGGGCGAGCTCGATGTTGCCGGTGACGGTCAGCCACGGGAACAGCGCCGGTTCCTGGAACATCAGCGCCACCCGGGCGCCGCCGACGTCGATCGCGCCCGCACTGGGCCGGTCGAGGTCGGCGACCAGGTTGAGCAGCGTGCTCTTCCCGCAGCCCGAGGCGCCGAGCAGGCAGACGAACTCGCCCGGCGCCACGTTCAGCGACACGTTGTCCAGGGCGAGCAGTGCCGTGGCGCCGGAGCCGAACGCCTTGGAGACCCCGTCCAGGCGGAGCCCTCGTCCCGTGTGGCGGGATCCGGTGCCGGCGGCCGCGACGGAATCGGGGGCCGGTGTCATGAATCGCTCACGGGGCTCTTCCCCTCAGTCTTCAGTACCTCGTTCAGAGGGCCGAGGTCGTAGATGCCGGCGAGGTCGACCGGCTCCAGGAGCCCGATCTCCTGCGCGTGCTTGGCGCCTTCGTGCAGTGACGACGCGATCGGGTCGTCGGTGAAGGCGATCTCCTTGAACGACGACTCCAGCACGTCGTCCTTGAGCGGCTTGCCGCTCAGCTCCGCGAGTTGGGCGTTCGCCGACTTCTTCGCGCCGGCCGGATCGGAGTTGATGAACGCGTTGGCCTCGACCGATCCCGCGACGAGCTTCTTCACCAGGTCGGGGTGGCTCTTGAGGAACTCCGTCCGCACGATGAGGTGCGTGACCACGAACTTGCGGCCGGGCCACAGGTCGTTCTCGTTGAGCAGCCGCTTGCCCTTGTTCTCGAGCACCAGCCGGGAGGCGTGCGGCTCGGGGACCCATGCGCCGTCGATGGCGCCCTGGGCGAAGGACTGCAGCGTGACCGCGTTGTCCTGCGGCCTGACCTTGACGTCGCCACCGCCGTTCTTGTCTGTCCGCAGGCCCTTCTGCTTCAGGTAGTAGCGCAGGGCCACGTCCTGGGTGTTGCCGAGCTGCGGCGTGGCGATCGTCTTGCCCCGGAGGTCCTCGACGCTCTTGATCGACGGGTTGACGACGAGCGAGGCGCCACCGGACGCCGCCCCAGAGATGATCTTGATGGCCTTGCCGTGCGACTTGGCCCACGCGTTGATGGCCGGGCTCGGGCCGATGTAGGTCGCGTCGATGGCACCGGAGAAGAGCGCCTCGGTCGCGGAAGGGCCGGCGTTGAACGTGGCGGTCGTGAGCTTGACCCCGCTGCCCAGCTGCTTGGTGAAGAAGCCCTTCTGGATGCCCACGAGCGCGGTGGCGTGGGTGATGTTCGGGAAATAGCCCAGCTTGATCTCAGAGCCGCCGGAACCGCCGGAGCCGTCCGTACCCGAGTCGCTGCCACAGGCGGTGAGAGCTCCCGCACCGGTCAGTACGGCCAGGGCAGCGGCGACCTGCCGCAATCTCATCCTGCGCTTCATTTGGTGTCTTCCCTACTAATCAAGTCTGTTTGGCCAGCTTAGTGGACTATAGGCGACGCCCTCCGGTCAAGCCGCGACGGGGGAACGGTTGGATAACGCACGGCGCGGGGCGTTTCGGCGTGCCAGTTGGGCGGGCCTCGGTGCGCGGCACTACGCTCAGGGGGACGAAATATCCCAGCTTTGAGCACTAGGAGTCGCTCGTGTCGTCGATCGACACCGTACTGGCCCGGGAGATCCTGGATTCCCGCGGCAATCCCACCGTCGAGGTGGAGATCCTTCTGGACGACGGATCCGAGGCGCGCGCCGCGGTTCCGAGCGGTGCCTCTACCGGGCAGTTCGAGGCCGTCGAGCGGCGTGACGGCGGCGACCGCTACGCGGGCAAGGGCGTCGAGGAGGCCGTCGTCGCGGTCGTCGACGACATCGAGCCCAAGATCGTCGGTTATGACGCCGACGACCAGCGCCTGGTCGACCAGCTGATGATCGACTTGGACGGCACCCCGGACAAGTCGCGCTTCGGCGCCAACGCGATCCTCGGGGTGAGCCTGGCGGTCGCCAAGGCCGCCGCCGTCTCGGCCGGTCTTCCGCTGTTCCGCTATGTCGGCGGTCCCAACGCGCACCTGCTGCCGGTGCCCATGATGAACATCCTGAACGGCGGAGCGCACGCGGACAGCAACGTCGACATCCAGGAGTTCATGATCGCTCCGATCGGGGCGTCGAGCTTCAAAGAGGCGCTGCGGTGGGGCACTGAGACCTACCACGCGCTGAAGTCCGTTCTGAAGGGCAAGGGCCTGGCGACGGGGCTCGGCGACGAGGGCGGTTTCGCGCCGAACCTGCCGAGCAACCGCGAGGCACTCGATCTGATCATCGAGGCGATCAAGAAGGCCGGCTACACGCCCGGCCGGGACATCGCGCTCGCCCTCGACGTCGCGGCCACCGAGTTCTACAGCGACGGGGCGTACGAGTTCGAGGGCGGTAAGCGCACCGCCGACGAGATGATCGCGCTCTACCGCGAATGGATCGGCGCCTACCCGCTCGTGTCCATCGAGGACCCGCTCTCCGAAGAGGACTGGGACGGCTGGAAGGCCCTCACCGACGCGGTCGGCGATCGGGTGCAGATCGTCGGCGACGACCTGTTCGTCACCAACCCCGAGCGGCTGGGACGCGGCATCGACACCGGCACCGCCAACGCCCTGCTGGTCAAGGTCAACCAGATCGGCACGCTCACCGAGACGCTCGACGCGGTCGCCCTGGCCCAGACCAGCGGCTACCGCTGCATGATGAGCCATCGGTCCGGCGAGACCGAGGACACCACGATCGCCGACCTGGCCGTGGCGACGAATTGTGGCCAGATCAAGACGGGTGCGCCGGCCCGCAGCGACCGGGTGGCCAAGTACAACCAGTTGCTCCGCATCGAAGAGCTGCTCGACGACGCGGCCCGGTACGCGGGGGCGTCGGCGTTCCCCCGCTTCCACTGGGACGGCTGACGGCGCGCGATGGCGGGCAGTGCGGACGAGAGGACATCCCGGCCGGCCGATGAGCGACCGGCCGGGACGCAGGCCCGCGGCCATCTCACGAGTCGTGCCGCCATCCTGGCCATCGTCATGTGCGCGATCGCGCTGAGCCTCGCCTACCCGGTCCGCGAGTACGTGGCGCAGCGGCGTGAGATCGCCGAGCTGCGGCACCAGGAACGGGTGGCGCAGCAGCAGGTCGAAGAACTGGCCCTTCGTAAGCTGCGACTGGGCGACGAGTCGTACATTAAGCGGGAGGCGCGTCGCCGGCTGCACTACTGCATGCCAGGGGAGAAGTGCTATGTCGTTCTCGACGGTAACGGGGCCACGGGAAAACAGGGTGGGCAAGATACTGCCGGCCGTACACCGCCGTGGTACGCCACCTTGTGGCGATCCGTCGAAGAGGCGGACCGGCGCTAGGAAGTGATCTTCTTCCCAAGCGCGTTGACCGGCGGTTGGAAAAGGGAGCCGGCTTGATCGAAGAAAGCGATGTGGCGGCCGTCGCGGAGCAACTCGGCCGCGAACCCCGGGGGGTGCGCGCGGTCGCCCATCGGTGTCCGTGCGGGCTGCCCGATGTGATCGAGACCGCGCCGCGGCTGCCGGACGGCACGCCGTTCCCGACGTTGTTCTACCTGACCTGCCCGAAGGCCGCCTCGGCCATCGGGACCCTGGAGGCCGGCGGACTCATGCGGGAGATGACCGAGCGGCTCGCGAGCGACGCGGAGCTCGCCGAGGAGTACGCCGCGGCGCACGAGGACTATCTGCGCCGGCGCGACGAGGTGGCCCGGCACGAGGGCGTCGAGCCACTGGCCGCGGGCACGCAGAGCGCCGGCGGCATGCCCGAGCGGGTGAAGTGCCTGCACGCACTCGTAGCGCACGAGCTGGCGGTGCCGGGGAGCAATCCGTTCGGCAGGGAGGCGCTCGATGCGCTGCCCGAATGGTGGCGGAACGGTCCATGCGCGGGCGGCGGCGACGTCGTCTACGATCAAGGCTTGCGAACTGTCATGCCCGCTGTCAAGAATCGTGCTGCCCGGGAGGACCAGTGACCGAGCCGGTGGCGCGCCCCGACGCGGCGCAGCGGGCCGAGAACGTGACGCGTGTAGCCGCGATCGACTGCGGCACCAACTCGGTGCGCCTGCTGCTCGCCGACATCGGTGACGGGCGGCTCACCGACATCGAGCGCCGGATGGAGATCGTCCGGCTGGGCCAGGGCGTCGACCGGACCGGAATGCTCGCGCCCGAGGCGCTGGAGCGCACGTTCGCGGCCATGCGCGGCTACGCCAAGCTGATCGATGCCCACGGGGCCGAGAAGGTGCGGGTCGTGGCCACCAGCGCGACCCGTGACGCGCGGAACCAGGCCGAGTTCGTCAACGGGGTCGTCGAGATCTTCGGGGTCGTGCCCGAGGTGATCAGCGGCGACGAAGAGGCGCAGCTGTCGTTCGTCGGGGCCACCCGCGACCTCGTGGAGCTGCGCCCGGCACGCCCGTACCTGGTCGTCGACATCGGCGGTGGGTCCACCGAGTTCGTCCTCGGCACCTCGTCGGTCGAGGCGGCGCGATCGATCGACATCGGCTGCGTCCGGATGACCGAGCGCCATCTGCGCGACGGCGACCCCGAGCGGCGCGGGACCGATCCGGCCGCCATCGGCCCGCAGGGTGCGCCCACGCCCGAACAGGTCGCCGACGCGGTGGCCGACATCGACGCCCAACTGGCCGCCGTGCGCGAGGTCGTCCCGGTCGATCAGGCCCGCACGCTCGTCGGGCTGGCCGGCTCGGTCACCACCGTCGCCGGGATGGCGCTCGACCTGCCCGAGTACGACCCCGCCCGCATCCATCTGTCCCGGATCACCGCGGCGCAGGTGCACGAGGTCACCCGCCGGCTGCTGCGCTCGACCCACGACGAGCGCGCCGCCATCGGCGTCATGCATCCCGGCCGGGTCGACGTCATCGGCGCGGGCGCGCTGATCCTCGACCGGATCATGCGGGAGTACGGTTTCGGCGCGGTCGTCGTCAGCGAGCACGACATCCTTGATGGGATCGCCTGGTCGCTGGTCTGATCTCAGGGACGGGCGGTCTGATCTCAGGGACGGACGGTCTGACCTCGGACGGATGGCCTGACTTCGGACGGGCGGGCGACGACCGTGAACCGGTGACGCGCTCCGCGCCGGTGAGTTCCCGGCATCGCCGCCACCGCGACCCGGCTCTCGATAGGCTCCGTCGGGCCGACGGCGTCCGCAGGGGCGAGGCTCACAGGCGAGGGATCATATGGACAAGGGCTGGCCGCACGAGATCGTGGACGTGCTGGGGGTGGGGGTCAGCAAGGCCGACGTCCGCATGCTGCGCGACTTCCTCGAGGAGGCGGTCCTCAGCCGCCGGCAGCTCACCGTCACCTTCGCCAACCCCAACTACGTGATGGCGGCACAGCACGACGCCCCGCTGCGGGAACTGATGAACGCCTTCGATCTGAACCTCGCCGACGGCTGGGGCGTGGTGCTCGCGGCCAAGATCTTCGGCACGCCGCTGCCGGCCCGGATGGCCAACGACGACCTCACCGACGACTTCTTCGGGATGCCGGCCGAGAAGGGCTGGCGGGTCTTCCTGTTCGGCAACGCGCCAGGAACGGCCGACGCGGCGGCGGAGAACCTCGTGAACTGGTACCCCGGGCTGCGGATCGCCGGTACCCAGCACGGGCACTGGGCGGACGAGTCCGGCCGAATCGCGCCGGCCGACGTCGACCGCCTCGTCGACGAGATCAACGAGGCGAAGCCGGACATCCTGCACGTGGGTCTGGGCACGCCGTTGCAGCAGATCTTCGTCACGGAGAATCGGGACCGGCTCGAGGTACCGGTGATCATCACGTGCGGCGCGTACTTCGAGCATCTCGCCGAGCGCCGGGAGTGGTACCCGGGCTGGGTCCTCAGACTCCGGATCGGCTGGCTCTACCGTCTCTACCGGGAGCCGCGCCGGCTGTGGCGCCGTTACACGATCGAGCTCGGCGCCTACCTCTCCCTCGTGCTCCGGCACCGCGTCAGGCGCGGCAGACGAAGGCACGACGCGCGAGACCGCTGACGGCGTTCGACCCGGACCAGGGCACCGGCGGCGAAGAATCCGCGGTTCGTTCGGGGCGTCTGTTACCTCTTGCGCGGTACTGCGCATTGCGTAGTACTGTGTATCGCATAGGGAGAGGTACCTGTCATGGACACGACACAGCTCCTCAAGGGAGTGCTCGACCTCGCCGTGCTGGCGGTCCTGGACCGGAGTGACAGCTACGGCTATGACGTCGTGCGGCGGCTGCGCGAGGCCGGGCTAGAAGACGTCGGCGACGCCTCGGTGTACGGCACGTTGCGCCGTCTCTTCAAAGCCGGGGCACTGAACTCGTACGTCGTGCCCTCGGAGGAGGGCCCACACCGTAAGTACTACGGCCTCAACGACTCCGGCCGCACCATGCTCGCGCGGTCGGCCAAGACCTGGGGCACCTTCGCTCAGACCATGAACGACATGCTCGACGACGTGGAGAAGCGATGAACAGCCGAGCCCAAGAGATCGAGGATTACGCCGCGGCGGTGCGCGGAGCTCTCGCCGACGTACCGGAGCCGGACCGCGACGAGCTGCTCGAAGATCTGGAAGAGCACCTGACCGAGGTCGCGGCCGAGTCCACGGAGCCGCTCGTCGCCCGGCTCGGCGTGCCCGAGTCGTATGCGGCGGAGCTGCGGGCGGCTTACGGGGCGGCCGGCTCGACCCGAGCCGAGCGCGGAACGGCCCGGCATTCCCTGCGGCGGCTGAGGGCGCGCCTGACGCACATGGTGGAGAACAACAAGGGCTACCGGGCCGGATGGGATCACCTGCGGGAGCTGCGGCCGGCCTGGTGGCTCGCCCGCGCCTTCCTCCTGCTGTTGGGCTGGAGGGCTCTCACTCAGCCGGTTCGCGACCCGTGGGAGTCGGAAGACTATGTGATCTTGCTGGCGCTGGCCGTCGGCTCGGTCGTACTCGGGGTGCGAGGCCGCGATCGCGGACTGTCGAAGCCCTTGCGCGCCGGTGTGGGGGTGTTGAACATGGTGGCGGTCGGCGCCGTGCTGAGCTGGCCGCTCGTCTCCGGGCCGGACCCCCGACCTCAGGCCGGCCCACAGGTCGTGGTGACCCAGGTGGGCGGCGATGACCGCCTGAGCGGGATCTCGAACATCCAGCCTTACTCCAAGGAGGGCAGGCCTCTCACAGGCGTCCTGCTGTACGACCAGAACGGGTACCCGCTGCAGATACCGTACGAGGCGAACGGTTTCGAGCTGAAGAGAGCGCGGCCTTGCGACGGACCCCCACCGATCGCCAACTCCTACCCGCTACCGCTGCGCCCCCTCGGTGAGGGCGACCCGTTCCCGGACGGGGACCCCACGGCCGCACTCGACCCCTCGTGCGTACCGTCGACCAACACTCCAGAGCCGCTCCCGTCCGGCGGACCCCGCCCGACCACGCCGGCCTCCGGCACCGAGTCCCCCGGCGAGACGGCTTCACCCGGCCCGAGCACGAGCGGCTGACCCTATCGTTGACATGCGGTCGCCCTGGCCCGCATCCGCGTCGCCGATCATCGGGCACCGTGATCGAGGGAAGGCGAGGTCCGTGACGAACGTGCAGCCCGTCAACGCGCCGTACGTGCCGCCGGGCACGGGGTGGCCGGGTGACCCGGCGTCGGCCGGCACACCGGTGGCACATACGCCCGACGAGGTACGGGCTCTGGCGGCCGGCGCTCCGGCACTGGGCGAGCTGTGCGCCCGGCAGTCGGTCTGCCGGGCCTGCCCGCGCCTCGTCGAATGGCGGGAGAAGGTCGCGGTCGAACGCCGCAGGGCCTTCGCCGACGAGACCTACTGGGGCCGCCCGATCGCGGGATGGGGCGATGAGGCTCCGCGCATCCTGATCGTCGGCCTGGCGCCCGCGGCCCACGGCGGAAACCGTACCGGCCGGATCTTCACCGGCGACCGCTCCGGCGACTGGCTCTTCGCCTCCCTGTACCGGACCGGGCTGGCCGCGAGCCCGCTGAGCACCCACGCGGGCGACGGCCAGCGGCTGCTCGGCGCCCGCATGCTCGCCACCGTCCGCTGCGCGCCACCGGACAACAAGCCGACGCCGGTCGAACGCGCGACCTGCCTGCCCTGGCTGACCAGAGAGATCGCCGAGACGGCGCGCGACGTCCGGGTGATCGTGGCACTCGGCGGCTTCGCGTGGCAGGGCATCTGGCCGGCCCTGAAAGAGGCCGGGTTCGATCTGCCCCGGCCGCGACCCGCGTTCGGCCACGGCGCCGAGGTGGAACTGACCTCGCCCACGGGCGGCGTGCTCCTGCTGGGTTGCTATCACCCCAGTCAGCAGAACACCTTCACCGGCCGGGTCACCGAGGCGATGCTCGACGCGGTCTTCACCCGCGCACGAGACCGCTCGCTGCCGGCCTGATCCGCGTTCGGCTGCGGGGCAGGGCCTTGGCCAAGCGGTACGTCCCGCTTGGCGCCCCCGTCCGGCCCTGCCCGCGCCCGCCCCTGCCGGTCCCCATGCCGGGGCTCGCCGTGATCCCGAGGGACCCCGGCGCGCTCGCCCGCGCCCACCTCAGCGGATTCGCGCATCTGGTGTGATGCTCCGCCGCACGCCGGAGTTCGCTGGAGTTCGCTGGAAAGCGGCGGTATTCGCGGAATCGGCCCCGCCATCGCGCGCTGGACGCCGGGTCGAAAGGCCTCACCCGGGTACCGGCTCGGGCATGGGTCACGACCGCTCGACATGAAGAACCGGATCAAGACCACCGTGGAGCTCACCGTCGAGGGCGTGACGGAGGCCTTCGCCGCCGGTGACAACGTGTGCCCGATCTCACGAAACCGGGCTCCCCGTGCGCGCCGAACGCCCAGCACGCCGTCCGCCAGGCCAAGCGCTTGGCCGACAACCTGGTCGCTGACCTGCACGGAAAGCCGATGAGCTCGTACAAGCACGCGTACGCGGGGTCGGTCGCCGGCCTGGGCCTGCATCAGGGCGTGGCGCAGATCTACGGCGTCAGGCTCAAGGGGCCTTTCGCATGGCTACTCCACCGCACTTACCATCTGTCTCGGATGCCCACGCTCAACCGAAAGATCCGCGTGGCGGCCGACTGGACCCTCGCGTTGCCGTTCCGCCGGGAGACCGTGTCGCTGGGCGCGTTGCAGCGTCCGCGGCAGGAGTTCGAGCCGGCGGCGGGGAGGCGTCCGGACCAGCCGGCGGAGGGAGGAAGCCGAATGCAGGACGGCGCTGCCTCCCGGCTGGCCCCATTGCTGGTCCGGATCCTGCTCGGTACGGAGGACGCCCGGGGGAGCGAACTGCCCATCCGGGTACGCGCCTGGGACGGCAGCGTGATCGGCCCGGCCACCGCCCCCACCTTCGTGATCCGGCACCGCCGCGCCCTTCGCCGGCTGTTGTGGAAACCGGGTGAGATCGGCCTGGTACGGGCGTATATCGCGGGAGATCTCGATATCGAGGGCGACGTCTTCGCCGCCCTTGGGGCCGTACAGCGGGTCATGCGCATCGGTGACCAGCCGATCCGGCTGAGCAGCGACGACAAGCGTGAGATCGTGCGGTCGGCGGTGATGCTCGGGGCGGTGGGGCCCGAACCCAAGGCCCCGCCGGAGGAGTTCCCCGTCGGCCGCCGCGGGCAGGTCGCCGACGGCCCTCTCGCGGTGGACCCGGTTTTCTTCGAGCGAATGCTCGGGCCCACCATGGCCTATGGCTGTGCGCTCTGGGACGACGCGGTGGATCTCGACCACGCCCAGGGGCTCGCGCACGCCGCGATGGCGGCGCGGCTGGGCCTGGCGCCGGGAGCGCGGTTGTTCGACCTGAGCCGTGGGTGGGGATCGTTCAGCCTGTACGCGGCGGCGGAGCACGGCGTACGGGTCGTCACACTGGCCCAGTCGCAGCGGCAGGCGGAACATCTCAGGCAGCGGGCGTCGCAAGCCGGGCTGGCCGACCGGGTCGACGTCCGGGTCGGGGACCTCCACGCCGTGGGAGACGGGCAGTACGACGCCATCGCGGGTCTGGCCGGGACCGAGCAGGCCGACCTGCTGAACTCCGGCTCCATCGTTCCCCGGCTCTACGAGCTTCTCGCGCCCGGCGGCCGGCTGCTCGTCCAGCAGATGGTGCGCCGACCCGGTCCGCACCCGGTGCGCAGGACCTTCACCACCAGTTACATGTTCCCCGAGAACGCCGAACTGCGGCCGCTGGGTGAGATCGTCACGGCGCTCGAAGAGGGCGGATTGGAGATCCGCGGCATCAGCGCGCTCAGAGAGCACCATGCCCGGACATTTCGGGCATGGGCCGCGAATCTCCAGCGGCACTGGGCCGAGTGCGGTGCGCTGGCCACTCCCGGCAGGGCCCGGGTGTGGCTGCTCTATCTGGCCGCCTCGGCGCTGGCCTGTGAGAGCGGCCGCATCGGCGTTCATGAGATCTACGCCGTACGCCGTGATCGTGAAGGGCGTGCCGGTGAAACCATGGTCGAACACAGGGCCGTCTACAGGCGTTGAAGCGCTGTTTACCTAACCCGGGTTTCGGTTTTCGTAAGATTAGTTTCGGGCATTGGTCAAAAATAGCCCGTCACGGCTGGCGGTGCGAGGGCGTGGGTATGTGATCATGGGTGCCACCTGCGGCTTAGTCAGAGCAACTCGCCTGTTTTCACCAGTTTTCAGCAGAATAACGGTCTGACCCGGCGAGGCGGTTTCCGTCCGGCTCGGCCAATACAGAATGGAATGCTGTTCGTTTTCCGGAGGCCTTGCTATTCGTGTATCAACGGTATGATTGCCGCGCCCCCGTAGCCCAACGGCAGAGGCAGGCCCCCTAAAAGGGCCAAAGGTGTCGGTTCGAGTCCGACCGGGGGCACGCCAATTCGATGCACAGCCGTCACGCGACAGGGGAACGAAAGGGGCCCGTCGGGCGTCTAGACTGGTCAGAGAGCCAGAAGCGTGGAGGCAGTGATGGAGAGCAGGAACCCCGCCTTCTCCGGGCGTGGTGCGTTCGGGCGGCAGGGACCGGCCCCGAGCCCGCAGCAACTGCAGGACATGTACAACGCGCCGGCGTACGCGCCACCGACCGGTCGGCCCATGACCGTGGACGACGTCGTCGTTCGCGGTTTCCTGATGCTCGGCACCCTTGTGATCGCCGGGGCGGTGGCGTGGGCGCTGAACCCGCCGCCGATCGTCGCCATCGGCTCACTGCTCGTGGGCATCGTGTTCTGGGCGATCATGACATTCGGCAACAAGGCGAACGCCCCGCTCGCGCTGGGCTTCGCGGCCGCGTACGGCGTCTCCGTCGGGATCGTCAGCCACGCCTACAACGATCTTTACAACGGAGTGGTCTTCCAGGCGATCATCGGCACAGCGCTCGCCTTCGGGGCGATGCTGGCCGTGCACGCCTTCAAAATCATCCGGGTGACGCCGAAGTTCACCCGGTACGTCATCGCGGCCGGCTTCGCGCTGGTCGGGCTGATGCTGGTCAACCTGCTGTTCCAGGTCTTCGGCGCCGATGAGGGCATCGGCATCCGCGACCCGGGCAACCCCATCGCCTACGTCTTCAGCATCGTCGCGATCCTCGTCGGCTGCTTCTTCCTGCTGCTCGACTTCGACGCGGTCGAGAAGGGCGTCGCCGCCCGCGCTCCGGAGAAGTTCGCCTGGTACTGCGCCTTCGGGCTCACGCTCAGCCTCGTGTGGATCTACCTCGAGATGCTGCGCTTCCTGTCGTACTTCTCCGGCCGGGACTGACGCCCGACACACCGAACCGGCGTCCCGACACACGGACGCCCCGGACGAACACGGACGCCCTGCGCCCGCCTCGGCGGGTGCAGGGCGTCTCGACGTCGGGGCCGAGAGCGAAGTCAGTAGTGGCGCTGACGGCGCTGCCGCTCGTGCTCGCGCACCAGGGCCGTCGCGTAGCCGTGGGAGATGCCGTGCTCGTCGGCGAGCCAGTTCGACCGCTCGTCACAGCGGAGGAAGGCGGGTCCGTTCTCGATGGCGGTGAACCACTCGGTGATGTCACGTCCTGTGACTGATGGGATGCGTGCGATCAGGTTCCTATGCGTCTCCGGTGAGTGGTTCAAAGACATCGGCACCTCCAGGTCGCTGTACCTTTCTGCTGACTCTGCAACAGGTCGTGGGATGAGACAAGCCCCCAAGGGGGACCTCTCTGTCACGTTGAGTAGATCATCTATGACCGGGCACACCCATTACCCGGCGATTCGTCCCCTGTACAAGGTCGTCCGCTGGGTCAGCTGAGGCGCTCCACGACCATGGCCATTCCCTGCCCGCCGCCGACGCACATGGTCTCGAGACCGAACTGCTTGTCGTGGAAACGCAGGCTGTTGATCAGCGTCGTGGAGATGCGCGCGCCGGTCATGCCGAACGGGTGCCCCACCGCGATGGCGCCGCCGTTGACGTTCAGCCGGTCGATGTCCACGCCCAGCTCGTCGGCCGAGGGCAGGACCTGAGCGGCGAACGCCTCATTGATCTCGACCAGGTCGATGTCACCGATGGTCATGCCCGCCTTGGCGAGCGCCTTGCGGGAGGCCTCCACCGGGCCCAGGCCCATGATCTCCGGCGACAGCGCCGACACGCCGGTGGAGACCACCCGGGCCAGTGGCGTGATGCCCAGCTCGGCGGCCTTGGTGTCGCTCATGATCACAAGAGCGGCAGCGCCGTCGTTGAGGGGACAGCAGTTACCGGCGGTCACGGTGCCGTCCGGGCGGAACACCGGCTTCAGCTCCGCCACCTTCTCGAGCGTCGTGCCCGCCCGGGGGCCGTCGTCCTTGGCGACGGTCGAGCCGTCGGGCAGCTCGACCGGGGTGATGTCCCGCTCCCAGAATCCGTTGGCCAGGGCCTTCTCGGCGAGGTTCTGCGACCGGACGCCGAACTCGTCCTGCGCCTGCCGGCTCACGCCGCGCAGTGCCGCGACGTTCTCCGCGGTCTGGCCCATGGCGATGTAGACGTCCGGGATCTCCCCGTCCCCACGCGGGTCGTGCCAGACGTCCGCGCCTCCCTCGGCCACCTTGGCTGTACGCGCGGTGGCGTCGGCGAAGAGCGGGTTCTGGGTGTCCTGGCCCGAGTCGCTGCTGCCCTTGACGAAGCGGCTCACCATCTCGACGCCGGCCGAGATGATGATGTCGGCCTCGCCTGCCTTGATCGCGTGGAAGGCCATCCGGGTGGTCTGCAGAGACGACGAGCAGTAGCGGGTGATCGTGGCGCCGGGCACGTTGTCGTAGCCGAGCAGCACGGCGACCACCCGGGCCATGTTGAAGCCCTGCTCGCCACCGGGGAGGCCGCAGCCGAGCAGCAGGTCGTCGATGTCGGCCGGGTCGAGCTGCGGGACCTTGGCCAGCGCAGCCCGGACCATCTGGACGGTGATGTCGTCGGGACGCAGTTCCTTCAGCGATCCCTTGAACGCGCGTCCGATGGGTGATCGGGCGGTGGCGACAATGACGGCCTCGGCCATGGGGTGGTCTCCTTGTCTCGGCTGGGCACCACGGGTCGTCTCGGCTGGGTTACCCGTGGGTACATCTGCAACCTAACCGGTGACGCGCCTCCCGTACACGCCGGGTCCGCCATGCCCGCGGCCGGACCTTCTGCAGAGCGCGGGTCCGGCGGTTCACGGGGCCGCCGGTGCGGTGTCCTCCGGCCCCGTCCGCTGGGCGAGCTGACGGCGTCTCAGCAGCGTGGCCCACCGGCCCCTCGGGCCGCGTTCCCGGCCGGCGACGCGGGTGGCCGAGACCTCGGTGCCGGGCTCTTCGGCGGCCTCGGCGGCGGCGAGGTAGACCGGCAGAACTCCCTCGCCGCGCCGGACGTCCGGCAGTGTCTCTGCCTCCGGCTCCAGCTCAAGCGCCGCTGCCATCGAGGGCAGGAGCGCCGCCGCGGCCGCGGCGTATCCCCTGGCGGACGGGTGGTAGCGGTCCGCGCTGAACATCTCGAGCGGGTCGGCCGCGAACTCGCCGCCCAGGAGGTCACCGAGCGAGACCGACCGGCCGCCGCGCTCGACGACGGCGATGGTCTGCGCGGCCGCGAGCTGCCTGCTGGCCCGCTGTGCCACCCAACGCAGGGGTTGCATCACAGGTTTGACCGAGCCCAGGTCGGGGCAGGTGCCGACGACCACCTCGCAGCCCTCGTCGCGCAGTCGTCGGACCGCGTCGTCCAGATGGCGTACGGACTCGGCGGGCGAGACACGGGCGGTGACGTCGTTGGCCCCGATCATGATCACGACGATGTCGGGAGCGGCTCGCAGCGCGTCGGCGATCTGGTCGGGCAGGGCCTCGGATCGTGACCCTGATCTGGCGACGGTGGTCAGCAGGACGGGCCGCACGGCGATCGCGGACAGCCCGGTGGCCAGCAGCGCCGCCGGTGTCTCGCCCGGGTCGAGCACGCCGAGGCCGGCGGCGGTGGAATCGCCCATCATGACGAAGGAGACGGGGGAACCCGGCAGCGACGCGCCGTAGACCCGGTCGGCGACCGGCGGGTCCCCGTTGGGGGTCGCCTGAATGATCCTTCTGGCCAGCTTCGCCTCGATCACCAGTAGCCCGAAGGTCAACCCGCCCAGTGCGGTGAGCCCGCCGCCTCCGTAGGCCGCGGCCGTCGCGATGCGACGAGCCGTCAGCGCGCGTATCAACGGTTCATCACCGGCCGCTCACTCCCCGGGGTGTTCTCGCCGCCCCTGACGGTGGCAGCACTCACAGGATCACATATGGTCACCACAGAACCGGCCGTCCAATGGTGGATTACGGTCAGCGGACGGTCATACTTACCGGGTGGCCTGGTCATCGCGGCCGGGACGGGGACGATATCACGCATACGTTCGAATGGGCCGAGGGCCACGTCTCCGAGCCGGAGCTTTAGGACCCGCGCTTGGAAAATACGATGAAAGAGGACTCGGATCCGTGCGCCGCCGGACCGCCGGCCGCACGGATCCGTCAACGGCAGAGCTGACAAGGATGTCGCCGTGCAAGTACACGATTCGCTGGTCGAACTGATCGGGAACACGCCGCTCGTCCGGCTACGCAAAGTGACCTCCGGGCTGGCGCCACAAGTGCTGGCCAAGGTCGAATACTTCAACCCCGGTGGCTCGGTGAAGGATCGCATCGCCGTGCGAATGGTCGATGCCGCCGAGGTGTCCGGCGCGCTTCGCCCGGGCGGCACGATCGTGGAGCCGACCTCCGGTAACACCGGCGTGGGGCTCGCGATCGTCGCGCAGGAGCGGGGCTATCGCTGTGTCTTCATCTGCCCGGACAAGGTGGGCGGCGACAAGATCAACGTGCTGCGGGCGTACGGCGCCGAGGTCGTCATCTGCCCGACGGCCGTGGCACCCGACCACCCGGAGTCCTATTACTCGGTGTCGGATCGGCTCGCGGCCGAGATCCCGGGTGCGTGGAAGCCCGACCAGTACGTCAACCCGGGCAACCCGCAGTCGCACTACGAGAGCACGGGCCCGGAGATCTGGGAGCAGACCGAAGGGCGTATCACGCACTTCGTGACCGGCATCGGGACCGGCGGCACCGTCTCGGGCACCGGCCGCTATCTCAAGGAGATCTCCGGCGGCCGGGTCCAGGTCATCGGGGCCGACCCCGAGGGGTCGGTCTACTCCGGCGGCGCCGGGCGCCCGTACCTCGTCGAGGGCGTCGGCGAGGACATCTGGCCGCAGACCTATGACCGGGACATCTGCGACCGCGTCATCGCGGTCAGCGACCGCGATTCGTTCGTCATGACGCGACGGCTCGCCAGGGAGGAGGCGCTGCTGGTCGGCGGCTCCTGCGGGCTGGCCGTCGTCGCCGCGCTGCGGGTGGCCGAGACCGCCGCGCCCGAGGACGTCATCGTGGTGCTGTTGCCGGACGGCGGCCGTGGGTACCTCTCGAAGATCTTCAACGACGAGTGGATGGCCGACTACGGGTTCCTGTCGACGCCCTCCGAGGAGGCACAGGTCGGCGAGGTACTGGCTCGCAAGACCCCCGGCATGCCGGAGTTCGTGCACGTGCACCCCGATGAGGCGGTCGAGACGGCGATCGCGGTGATGCGGGAGTACAACGTGTCGCAGCTCCCGGTGATGAAGGAGGAGCCGCCGGTCATGGCCGCCGAGGTGGTCGGCTCCATCGTCGAACGGGATCTGCTGGACGCCCTCGTACACGGCAGGGCGCGGCTGGACGAGCAGATCGCGGGGCACATGTCGCCCGCACTGCCGATGATCGGTTCTGGTGAACCGGTGAGCAAGGCCGTCGGCGTGCTGGAGAAGGCCGGTGCCGCGGTCGTGCTCGTCGACGGCAAGCCGGCCGGTCTCATCACCCGCCAGGACCTCCTGGCCTTCCTCGCGAGCGCGCCGAGCGCCTGAGCGGCGCCGGGCGCGCTGGGAATCCCTCGGTCGCGCAAGTCCTTGGGCCCGCCCGCTCCACGAGGTAACGGGCGGGCCCACAGTGATCGTCTCGTCAGTGGCCGGTGCCGACCGGGGCGAGCCGGTCGTCGTCGACCCGGTCGGAGTCGTTCCCCTTCACGGGCCTGTCCCCGTGCCCTGGCCACCAGGCGGCGCGGCCGAGCAGCGCGGTGATGCCCGGCACCAGGAAGATCGACATCACGAAAGCCGACAGCGCGATGCCCAGCGCGATGGAGAAGCCCATCTGCTGCAGCATCGAGACCTTGGCCAGCAGCATCACCGAGAACGTGCCGGCGAGGATCAGCCCGGCGGCGGCGACCGTCGGGCCGCCGTGCTCGACTGCCAACGCTGCGGCCCGACGCGGCTCGTGGCCCTCCTTGGCCTCCTCGCGCAGCCGCGCGGTCATCAGGATGTTGTAGTCGGTGCCGATTGCCAGCACGAACAGATACAGCATGATCGGCAGGTGGAAGATCTCACCAGGCTTGCCCATCACGCCCTGGAAGACGTACACCGCGGAGCCCAGGGTGGCGGCGAAGCCGAGCAGCACCGCCGGGACCAGGTACAGCGGGGCGACCACCGAACGCAGTAGCGCGAGAAGGATCAGCGCGATCAGCACCCCGGCGACCGGCAGGATCACCGACAGGTCCCGGTTGACGACCTTGTTGATGTCGCTGTAGATCGCGGTCTCGCCGCCCACCAGCACCTTGGTGCCCTGTGGCGCGATCTTGTGGACGGCCGGCGTGAGTTCCTCCTTGACCAGGGTGATGGAGTCGTTGTCCACCGGGTTGCCGTTGAGCACCAGGTTGACGCGGGCGACCGTGGGGTCTTTGCCCATCTCGGCGGGCTGTACGCCGCCGATGCCCGGCAGTGACCTGGATCGCTGCCCGAACGCGTCCAGTTCCGCCTTGTTCAGCGGTTGCCCGTCGGTGGACTGGACCATCACCTGGACGGGGGTGGTCTGCCCGGCCGGGAAGCCCTTGCGCATGTCCTTGGCGGCCTGCGCGGACTCGGTGTCCTGCGGGAAGCTGGACTGGAAGTCGTAGTCGGACTTGAAGCCGACCGCCCCGGCGGCCAGCGCGACCATCAGGGCGCCGGCGCCGAGGGCGACCAGGGCCGGGCGCTTGCCGACCATGCCGCCCAGCCGTGCCGAGACGGTGGCCTTGGGCTGCTTCTTCCACGCCTTGGACGGCCAGAAGACCGCGGGACCCAGCAGCGACAGGATGGCCGGGAACAGCGTCAACGAGGTGACGCCCATCACAAGCACGCCTATGGCCAGCGACGGGCCCCAGGCGGCGAAGATGCCGAAGGAGGCCAGCATCAGCACCAGGAAGGTGACCGCGATGGCCGCAGCGGCGGAGGTGATGACCTCGCCGACCCGCTCCGCCGCGACGATCAGCGCGGTCTTCTTGTCGTCCCCGGCGCGCAGCCGCTCCCGGTAGCGGAACAGCAGGAACAGGTAGTAGTCGGCGCCGACGCCGAAGAGCACGATGGTCAGGATGATCTGCAGGCTGTCGTCACCGGAGAAGTCCAGAAGCTTGGAGGCGGCGCCGATCAGCTTCATCGACACCATCTCGGTGGCGAAGATCACCAGGATCGGCAGCACCGCCGCCAGCGGCGCCCGGAAGATCAGCAGGATCAGCCCGATGATCAGCGCGAAGGTGGCGATGGAGATGATCGCGAAAGACTGGGTGAAGGAGTCCTCGTTGTCGACGAATGCCGCGACCTCGCCGCCGACCTTGGCCTCCAGCCCACTGCCGAGCTCCTTGGGCAGCTCGGCGCGGATGTCCTTGATGGCCTGGCTCTGGTCCTTGGCGGCCTCCCCGGTCACCGCCTGCATCGGCACGCTGATCAGCTGGACGGCCTTGTTGGGGGCCACCGCCTGCGGGCCGGTCACGAAGCCCTGAACGGTCGGGTACTTCTTGGTGGTCAGGTTGCCGGCGGCCTGCGTCACCTTGGCGGTATCGGCGGGCGTGATCTGCCCGCCGTCGGTCCGCTGCACCACGATGAGCGCGGTCAGATCCGCCTGCTGCGGAAACGCCTTCTCGGCCAGCTGTGCGGCCTGGACGGACTCGTACTTGGAGGGCAGGAAGTCGCCCTGGTCGGATGTGGTTTCAAGGTTGGGGGACTGCCAGATGATGACAAACGCGGCGAGCACCCAGGCCGCGATCGTCCACCACGGGTGCCTTACGACAACGCGTGCCAGGGCAGCGAACATCGGTCTTCCTTAGATTGGGGGGTTCGGTGATTACCCTTGAACGGTACGGGTCGAATGCGCGGTCCGAGTCGGCCCGTACGGCGAAATCCGCCCTAGTACCTGCGGGGGAGTCCCTCCTCCTGGAGGAGGGCGGGGGCCCGTTAACCTCGGGGAATGGATCGTTTCACTGACGCAGCCGGTTTCGAGACCTTGGCCATCCACGCAGGCCAGGCGCCCGATCCCGCCACGGGGGCGGTCGTACCGCCCATCTACCAGGTATCGACGTACAAGCAGGACGGCATCGGCGGTCTACGCGGCGGCTACGAGTACAGCCGCTCGGCCAACCCGACCCGCACCGCCCTGGAGGAATGCCTGGCGGCCATCGAGGCGGGCACCCGCGGACTGGCCTTCGCGTCGGGACTCGCGGCGGAGGACACTCTGCTGCGCACGATATGCAAGCCCGGCGACCACGTTCTGATCCCCGGCGACGCGTACGGCGGCACCTACCGGCTCTTCGCCAAGGTCCTGGAGCGGTGGGGGGTGGCCTTCGATCCGGTGCAACTCGCCGACATCGCGGCCGTGCGCGCGGCCGTGCGCCCCGAGACGATCGCGATCTGGGTGGAGACCCCGACCAATCCGCTGCTGGGCATCGCCGACATCGCGGCGCTGGCGCAGGTGGCCCACGCGGCGGGCGCCCTGCTCGTGGTGGACAACACCTTCGCCTCCCCCTACCTGCAGCAGCCGCTCACCCTCGGGGCGGACGTCGTCGTGCACTCGACCACGAAGTACCTCGGCGGCCACTCCGACGTGGTGGGCGGGGCGCTCGTCGTCGCCGACCCCGCGCTGGGCGAGCGGCTCCAGTTCCACCAGAACGCGATGGGCTCGATCTGCGGGCCGTTCGACGCCTGGCTGACGATGCGCGGCATCAAGACCCTCGGGGTGCGCATGGATCGGCACTGCGCCAACGCCACCGCCGTCGCGGAGATGCTCGTACGGCATCCGCGGGTGGCCGAGGTCAGGTACCCCGGGCTGCCCGGACACCCAGGGCACGACGTCGCCGCGAAGCAGATGCGCGCCTTCGGCGGCATGGTCTCGTTCCGGCTCACCGACGGAGAGGACGCGGCCGTACGGGTGTGCGAGAGCACGAGGCTCTTCATCCTCGGCGAGTCGCTCGGCGGGGTCGAGTCGCTGATCGAGCACCCGGCCCGCATGACGCACGCGTCCGCGTCGGGATCGCCGCTCGAGGTGCCCGCCGACCTCGTCCGGCTGTCGGTCGGCATCGAAGACCGCGATGACCTGCTGCAGGATCTGGAGCAGGCTCTGTCCTGAGCCTCGTCCTGAGCCTCGGCCGGCCCGCCCGGGCCGGCCCGGCGACGCCTCGCGGGCCACGACGGCCGCCTGCGCCCGGGCGGTCGTGCCGACACGGTCGACCGCCCGGGCGGGGATCCTCGCACAACGCCCCATTCCGGTGATCTATGATGACCGCCAGATTCCACCACGAGAGGGGCATTGGGTGCGCAAGGTACTGGTGCTCAGTGCGGCCGTGGCTGCGGCGTGCGCGTCGGCGGCGGTCGTATCCCCGGGCGTCGAGGCGGCGGCGGCTCCGGCCGAGCCGGTCGGCCCCACGCCGACCACCACCACGCAGGAGCCGGTGAGCGCCACGCCGGAGGCACCCCAGGAGGCCACCAAGATCACCGCGGGCAGCCAGGTCGAGACGGCACAGGCCTTCATCGTCACGCTGCCCCGACTGCGGACCGCGAGATACTCCTACGGGCCCGACGCCGATCAGCAGATCGACGCCTACCTGCGGAGCCCCGCCGAGGGAACGCAGCCGGCCGTCCTGCTGCTGCACGGCGGGTCCTGGCTCACGGGGGACAAGTCCTCGTGGCGGCGCGTCGCACACCGGCTGGCCGCGGACGGCTACGCCGTGTTCTCGGCGGACTACCGGCTGAGCGGAGAGGCGCCGTGGCCGGCGCAGCGCGATGACGCCGAAGCCGCACTGGCGTTCATCAAGCGCCACGCGGAGCGGTTCAAGGTCGACCCGGCGCGAGTCGTCGTCATCGGTTCGTCGGCGGGCGGTCAGCTCGCGACGATGCTGGGCACCTACGGCGCCGGGGCCCAGAAGGTCAGCGGGGTGGTCGCCCTGTCGCCGGTGAACTCGCCCTATCTCGCGTATCTCGACGGTGCGCTGCCCGGCGCCTCGAGTACGGCGGTGAAGCTGCGAGGGGCGGTGGAGCAACTGATCGGCTGTACCCCGCAGGAGATCGACACGACGTGCTGGCAGCGGATCGAAGACGTCGCGCCGGCCACCCACGCCGACCGTGGTGACGCGCCGATGCTGATCATGCACTCGGCGGACGAGTTCGTGCCCACCGCGCACAGCACGGAGCTCGTCGCGGAGCTGAAGGGCTACGGGGTGCCGGTCACGCTGAAGGAAGTGCCCGGTACCGGCCACGCCATGACGATCATCAAGGACCCGGCGGCCTGGCGGACCCTCATCACCTGGATCGATTCGATCGCCAAGAAGCCGGCCGGCTGACCGGGCTCGTCACCGGCCGTACCAGACCATCAAGAACAAGATCACGAGCCACAGCAGCGCGATGACCCCGGAGATCGCGGCGATCCGGCCCTGCTCGACCTGGGCGATGGGCGGGCCGGCCGGCTCTGCCTTGGCCGCCCGCTCCTGCGCTTCGGCGGCCCGCGCGTCCATGCCCTTGGCTCCGGCGGCCCGCTCGGCCGGCGTTCCGTTCGCGGGGGGCTCCTCGGCGGGCGCGCCGGGCCCGGTGGCCTTGTCCTCGGGAGCACCGGTGGTGGTCGGCTCCGGCGCGGCGGGCGCGCGTCCGGCTGCGGCGAGTTCGAGCGCGTGCACCGCCTTGCGCTGGTCGCGCTCCACGATGAGCAGCAGGGCGAGCGCCACGATGAACAGCGTCATGGAGACCGTCAGCCATACCTGCGAGAAGTTGCCGTCCGCCAGGAGCAGGCCGAACAGGAAGATCCCCAGCGCGAGCAGCCCGTAGATCCGGGTCGCCCGGTTCAGGTAGCGCAGGACGGCGGCCTGGCGCAGGCGGATGTAGCGGGGCGAGGCCATCGTCGCCGCGGTCAGCGGGCCCAGCGTGAAGATCGCGAATCCGATGTGCAGGATCAACAGCAGGCGATCGGAACTCGACATGACGCGAC
The DNA here is from genome assembly GCF_014323705.1 of Actinomadura alba. Lineage (GTDB taxonomy): Bacteria > Actinomycetota > Actinomycetes > Streptosporangiales > Streptosporangiaceae > Actinomadura_C > Actinomadura_C alba. Next base: position 163,082 of record NZ_JABVEC010000011.1, on the reverse strand, counting down.
CTTATCCGAACCCGCTCCGCCCATCGGGGTGCCCACGCGAGCGACCGCCACACCGCCGGCACGGCCGCGTGCCCGGCCGGTCGAGGGTCACGCGCGGCGGCGGGCGCGCAGGTAGTCGCTCACCAGGTACTCCCCGAGCCGATCCGGCGTGGGGGCGAGGACCCGCCCTCCGTTGCGCCGTGCGACCTCCTCGACGAAGGACACCAGACGCTGGTCGTCGGCGAGCATGAAGACGTTGAGGGTCGCCCCCCGCCGCGTCATCTTGTCCACCTCGGCCATCGTCAGCACCAGGGTCTCGGGAGACGGTGGGTAGTCGAAGACGGAGCGGCCGTCACGGCGCAGATGCGCGGTCGGCTCACCGTCGGTGACCACCAGCACGATCGGCTCGAAGTCCGGATGCCGGTCGAGATGACGCCCGGCGATGAGCAGCGCGTGGTGGAGGTTCGTGCCCTGCACCATGTCCCAGTCGAGCCCCGCCATCTCGGTGGACTGCAGCACCCGGGCGTAGTTGGAGAAGCCGATGATCTGGATCGCGTCCTGCGGGTACTTCGTCGTCACGAGCGAGTGCAGCGCGAGCGCCGTCTGCTTGGCCACCCCCCAGGTACCGCGCAGCACCATCGAGTAGGACAGGTCCACGAGCAGGCACACGGCGGCGGCGCTGCGGCGCTCTGTCTCGAGCACCTCGAAGTCGCCGGCGTGCAGCCGGACGGGCCGGTGCGCGCCGGACCTTCGCACGGCGTTGCCGAGGGTGCGCACCACGTCGAGCGGCTGTTCGTCGCCGAACCGCCACTCCCGGCTCGCCCCCGTCAGCTCTCCGGCCTGGCCCGCGCCGTCCTGGTCGTGATCCCCGCGGCGGGCCGCCTCGAGCTGGGAGAACACCCGGCGCAGCGCCGTCTCACCGAGCCGCCGCACGGCCTTCGCGGTCAGCTCCAGCGAACCGCTACGGCGGCGCAGGTATCCCTGGCGCTCCAGCTCGGCCTCGATCCGGCGCAGCTCGGCGAGGTCGTCGACCGCCCGGCGGCCCAGGGCCCGGCGGACCGCCTCCTCGTCGATGTCGTCCATCCGCGCCCCGGGGTAGTCCTGCCGCAGCGCCGCCTCGAGCTCGGCGAGATCGGCCAGTTCCTCGAGCGCGGTGGTCGCGTCGCCCATGCCCAGGGGATCGTCGCCGGTCATCCGCTCCGATCCGCCCCAGTCCAGATCGGGCCGGCGGGCGCGCAGCGCGTCGGACAGCCGGGACATCTCCATGGCCAGTCCGGCATCCTCGAGAGCCTGTGCCATCAGGCCCGCCAGCTCGGCCCGCTGCTCGGGCGTGAGCGAGGCGAGCAGGCGGTTCATCGCCGCCGCCCGCCTGGCCAGCGAGTCGACCAGCTCCTCCAGCGTGCGCGGCGCGTCGGGGAACAGATCTCCGTACTTCCCCATGAAACGCTCGAAGTCCTCCTCGGTGTGCTCACCGCGGGCGTCCTTCTCGAGCATCTCGTTGAGCTCGGCCATCATGTCCTTGACCCGCTGCATCGCCGCAGGGTCCTGCTGCTCCAGCGCCTGCTTCATCCCGCGGAACTGCGAGTCGAGCACATCCCGCCTCAGCAGGTGCTTGAGCTCCTCGAACGTCGCGCGCGCGTCCGGCGAGCGCCAGTCGTAGTCCCTGAGCCGGGTGATGGCCTGCGCCGTGTCGGCCGGGAGCGTGTCGAGCTCCGCCTCGCGCAACCTGGCCTCGTCATCGGGGTCGGGGAACAGCGCCGCCCGCTCCTGGCCGATCGCCTTGTCGAGCAGCGCCCGTGCCTGCTCCAGGGTGCCGTCCAGCCGTCCCTGGCCGCGCAGGTCCCGCCGGCGGTTCCTGACCTGGCGGAGCAGATCGTCCAGGCCTCGGCCGCGCGGTGAATCGGGCAGGCCGCGGCGGAGCAGCTCGCGCAGCGCCTCGGCCGGATCGGTGCCCTCGAGCACCGAGTCGCCCATGGCGTCGAGCGCGGAGCGCACGTCATAGGGCGGCGCGAGCGGATCGGGCCCGTCGTGGTAGGCGCCGTACCGGTAACGGCTCATCGGCTCTCCCTCCTCGTGCGCGCGCGGACGTCCGCGACCGCGGGGGCCGTCATGTTCGGTAGGTCGCGGTGCCGTCGGGACCGGGCGAGGAGACCTCCTTGGACAGCCGGCGGGTCAGGAAGAGCCCTTCCAGCGCGAACTCGAGTGCCGCGGCGGCCTGGCCGGGTGACTCACCGGACATTCCCAGCCGCTCCATGATCTTGGCCAGGCCGGGCACCTGGCCCACCCGCTTGAGCAGCTCGGTGGCCGGGACGAGCTCTCCGGAGTCGACGCTCTCACCGGCGTCGAACCTGTCCAGCAGCCCGGACAGATCGGCCGGCCCGAGCGAGCGCCGGTAGGTCTCGGCGGTGGCCCGACGCAGCAGATGCTCGAGCACCTCCTGCTCACGCCCCTCTTCGCTGACCTCGAACTCCACCTTGCCGAGCAGCGTGGGCACCACCGCCGGCAGGTCGCACACACGCGCGACGGGCTGCTGCTCGCCGGTGAGCGCGGCGCGGCGAAGGGCGCCCGCCGCCACCGTCTCGGCGCCGGCGATGGCGAACCGCGCCGAGACGCCGGACCGCGAGTCGACCGCGGTCGAGTCACGGACGAGCCGGGTGAACCGGCCGATCACCTCGATCAGATGGCCGGGTACCTCGGCGCCGAGGTCGGCGAGATCCGCCTCTTGCCGGACGAGGTCGAGCTCGTCCTCCAGGGCCAGGGGATAGTGGGTGCGGATCTCGGCGCCGAAGCGGTCCTTCAGCGGGGTGATGATCCGTCCCCGGTTGGTGTAGTCCTCGGGGTTGGCGCTGGCGACGAGGAGAACGTCGAGCGGCAGTCGCAGGGCGTAGCCGCGCACCTGGATGTCGCGTTCCTCGAGCACGTTGAGCAGCGCCACCTGGATGCGCTCGGCCAGGTCGGGCAGCTCGTTGATGGAGAAGATCCCACGGTTGGTGCGCGGCACCAGGCCGAAGTGCACCGTCTCGGGATCGCCCAGCGTACGGCCCTCGGCGACCTTGATCGGATCGATGTCGCCGATCAGGTCGCCCACGCTCGTGTCGGGCGTGGCCAGCTTCTCGCCGAACCGCTCGTCACGGTGCCGCCAGGCGATGGGCAGCCCGTCCCCGAGTTCGGCGGCGAGCCTGCGGCAGCGCACGCACACCGGCTCGTACGGGTGATCGTTGATCTCGCAGCCGTCGATGACCGGGGTCCACTCGTCCAGCAGCCCCACCAGGGTGCGGATCAGCCGGGTCTTGCCCTGTCCGCGCTCGCCCAGCAGCACGAGATCGTGCCCTGCCAGCAGGGCGCGCTCGAGATGGGGGAGCACGGTGTCGTCGAACCCGACGATCCCCGGAAACCTGGGCTCGCCGGATCGGAGCCTGGCCAGCAGGTTATTTCGGAGCTCGGCCTTCACCGGGCGATGGACGTGGCCGTTTGCGCGGAGTTCACCCAGGGTGGTCTCGCGCGGTGTGGAATCACGCACGAGATCGACACTACGTCGCGGAAGTGAGTACTCGCACCCCGGTCCCGAACCCGCCGCCCGCCCAGACCCGCTGGTTTTGGTACGTGGCCGAAGAACCGGGGAGAATCGGTCTACACCCCGAGACCGTACGAGGGAGGTGGACCCAGTGGCGCGCTTCGGCGACGGGCTTGCCCTCGGACCCGATCTTATGAGTTCAGCGGAATCCGCCGTCCGGCAGGCCATGGAACCGCTGACCGGGCGCGCGGATCTCATGTGCGTTTTCATCACCGGCGAAGACCCGGACCTGGTCGAGGCCGCGGCCAGACGGGCCATGGAGGTCGCGAACGCCCGTACGATCATCGGCTGCAGCGCCAGCGGAGTGATCGGCGGAAACAGGGGCGTGGAGGAGACGAGCGCCGTCAGCGCGTGGGCCGCGATCCTGCCCCAGGCGCGGATCGAGCCGTTCCGGCTCGAGACCCTGCGCACCGACGACCGGCTGGTCGTCCTGGGCATGCCCGAGGGCCGCGACGACGACGTGGTCGGTGTGCTGCTGGCCGACCCGTACAGCTTCCCGGTGGACGCGTTCGTCGAGCGGTCGGGTGACGTGCTGCCGGGCCTGCCGCTGGTCGGCGGGCTCGCCGGCGGAGAGGTACGGGGATCCACGCGGCTGTTCGTCGACGACGAGGTCATCGAGACCGGCGCCGTCGGCGTCGTCCTCGGCGGGCCGATCACCGCCGCGACCGTGGTGAGCCAGGGCGCGCGGCCGATCGGCCCTCCGATGGCCGTGACCAAGGCCGAGGACAACGTGCTGTACGAGCTGGCGGGCGCGCCCGCGCTCGACAAGCTCGAGCAGATCATCACTGTGCTCCCGGCCGACGAGCAGGAACTGGCCGCCTCGGGACTGCTGATCGGGGTGGCGATGGACGAGTACGCCGACGAGTACGAGCAGGGCGACTTCCTCGTCCGCGGCGTCGTGGGGGCCGACACCGACAACGGGGCGATCGCGATCGGCGACGTCGTCGAGGTGGGCCGCACTGTGCGGTTCCAGGTGCGCGACGCCGGGGCCGCCGACGAGGACCTGTCCGAGCTGCTCGAACGGTTCGACCTCGCACCGGTCGAGGGAGCGCTGCTGTTCTCGTGCAACGGCCGGGGCAGGGCGATGTTCCCGAGCTCGGACCACGACATACGGACGCTGCGCCGGACCTTCGGCCCGGCGGGCGTCGGCGGCTTCTTCGCCGCCGGTGAGATCGGCCCTGTCGGCGGCCGTAACCACGTGCACGGCTTCACCGCCTCGATCCTGGCCTTCGGAGCGGGCGATGACGCCTGACCCTGGCGGACCCGGGCCGGGCCCGGTCCTCGCGATCGACATCGGCGGCACCAAGCTGGCCGTCGGCCTGGTGGAACCCGGTGGCCGGATCGCCGCGTACGACCGGGTGGAGACGCCCAACGAGCCGGACCTGGACGCCGAGGTCCTCTGGCGCACCCTGGAGGCGCTGCTCGACAAGGTCCTCGCCGACAGCGGTGCCCCCTCGATCGCGGGCGTCGGAGTCGGTTGCGGCGGGCCGATGACCTGGCCGGCCGGGGAGGTGTCGCCGCTGAACATCCCGGCCTGGCGGGACTTCCCGCTGAGGGACCGGCTGCGCGCCCGCCATCCCGGCCTGCCGGTACGGGTGCACAACGACGCCGTCTGCGTGGCGGTCGCCGAGCACTGGCGGGGAGCGGGCAGGGGCCGGGGCAACATGCTCGGCATGGTGGTGTCCACCGGGGTCGGCGGCGGGTTGATCCTCGGCGGGCGGCTGATCGACGGTGCGCGGGGCAATGCAGGGCACATCGGTCATGTGATCGTCGACCCGGACGGGCCGCCGTGCGGCTGCGGCGGCCGGGGCTGCCTCGAGGCGATCGCGCGGGGGCCCGCGCTGGCCGCCTGGGCGCGGGAACAGGGCTGGCGGCCGGGACGGTCCGAGACCACCGCCAAGGACCTGGCCGACGACGCGGCACGTGGCCACCCCATCGCGACCACGGCGCTGCGGCGGGCCGGCCGGGCGCTGGGCATCGCCCTCGCCTCGGCGACGCACCTGTGCGATCTCGAGGTGATCGCCATCGGTGGCGGGCTGTCCCAGGCCGGCCCGCTGCTGTTCGACCCGCTCGAAGAGGCGCTGCGGGTGCATGCGCGCATGGACTACGCGAGGGAGGTGCGCGTCGTGCCGGCCGCCCTGGGCCAGCCCGCGGGCCTCATCGGTGCCGCCGCCCTGGTGTTCGCCGGGGACCGCTACTGGAACGCCGACTGAGCCGGTGCGCGCGACACGCCATCGGGCCTGGTCGCGGAGGGCGGGCAGGCACCGTGAGATCGGGGCCGAAGGTGGGAGACTCGGGGGATGACTCGGGATTCCGTGGGCGTTCGTGAGATCCGCGCGGCCGGTGAGCTGCTGCGCGATGTCGCCGTATCCACACCACTGCTGCACTCCCGCTACCTGTCCGAGATGGTGGGCGGGCCGGTGTACCTCAAGTGCGAGAACCTGCAGCGCACCGGCTCGTTCAAGATCCGTGGGGCGTACGTGCGGATCGCCCGGCTGAGCGAGGCCGAGCGGGCCGGCGGCGTCGTCGCGGCGAGCGCCGGCAATCACGCCCAGGGCGTCGCCCTCGCCGCCTCGCTGCTGGGGTGCAAGGCCACCGTCTTCATGCCCGAGGGCGCGCCGCTGCCGAAAGTGGCCGCGACGAAGGCGTACGGCGCGGAGGTGCTGTTCCCAGGGCCGACCGTGGACGACTGCCTGGTCGCCGCCGAGGCGTACGCGGAGGAACACGGGGCGATCTTCATCCACCCGTTCGACCACCCGGATGTGGTCGCCGGGCAGGGCACCATCGGGCTGGAGATCCTCGAGCAGCGACCCGACGTGCGGACGATCGTCACCGCGACCGGCGGGGGCGGGCTGGTGGCGGGGATCGCCACGGCGGTCAAGGAGCTCAGGCAGGACGTCAAGGTGATCGGTGTGCAGGCCAAGAGGGCCGCCGCCTTTCCTCCGTCGCTGGCCACCGCCCACCCGACCCGGGTCGACATCGGCCCGACGATGGCGGACGGCATCGCGGTGGGCAAGCCCGGGGAGCTGACCTTCGAGCTGGTGTCCAAGCTCGTCGACGCCGTCGTCACGGTGTCCGAGGAGTCGCTCTCGCAGGCGCTCCTGCTCTGCCTCGAGCGTTCGAAGCAGGTCGTCGAACCCGCCGGCGCCGCGGGCGTCGCCGCGATGCTCGAACACGCCTACGCCTTCAACCCGCCAGTGGTGGCGGTGCTGTCGGGCGGCAACATCGACCCGGTGCTGCTCGCCAAGGTGCTGCGCCACGGGCTGGCGGTCGCCGGTCGCTACCTCGTCGTCCGCTGCCGGGTTCAGGACCGGCCCGGCGCGCTGGTCACGCTGCTGGGCGAGCTGGCCGAGCTCGGCGTGAACGTGCTCGACGTGATGCACGAGCGGGTCGCCGCCCGGCTGCACGTCGAGGACGCCGAGGTCCTCATGCACCTGGAGACCAGGGGCCCCGACCACTGTGACGAGGTGCTGGGGCGGCTCAGGGCCAAGGGCTACGTGCTCACCTTCAGCTGAACGGCGATTCCGGCTCGAGGGGTCGCGAACAATTGCATGATCACGCCAGAAGATCCCCTGCCGTGATCATGCAGTTGTTCGCAGCCCCCCGGTCGCGGGCGGCACGGAGCACCGCTCATCGCTTGGGCTTGCCCTTCTCGAAGAGCCAGGTCTGGAAGAGCCGGTCGAGCCGCATGCCGGACGTCCGCTCGGCGAAGGCGACGAACTCGGGGACGCTGGCGGTCCCGTGCCGGTGCGCCGCCGCCCACTCGCGCAGGATGGTGAAGAACTTCTCGTCGCCCACCTTGGCGCGCAGGGCCTGCAGGCACATGGCGCCCCGCACGTAGATCGAGGAACTGAACAGGCCGTCCACTCCAGGGTCGCCCACGGGCGGATTGAAGATCGGTGACTTGGGCGGCTGGCGATAGTGCCGCTCGAAGATCTTCGCGGTCGTCTCCCGCCCGGTGTGCTCACTCCACAGCCACTCGGCATAGGTGGCGAAACCCTCGTTGAGCCAGATGTCCTGCCAGCGCCACAGGCTGACGCTGTTACCGAACCACTGGTGCGCCAGCTCGTGCACGATGAAACGCTCGTCGGGCGTGAAGCCGAGATAGACCGGCCGTTCCTGGGTCTCCAGGGCGTAGCCCAGCCGCGGATCGTCGATGATGCCCCCGGCGGTCTGGAACGGGTAGTCGCCGAACGTCCGGATCTGCCAGCGGAGCACCTCCATCGTGGTGGTGTGGAGGCGCTCGCCGGCCGAGGCGAACTGCGGATCCACGGCCGTGATGACCGGGATGTCGGCGACCCGGCCGCGCCGGACCGAGAACCGGCCGATGGCGATCATCGCGAGGTAGCTCGCCATCGGATCGCGTTCGGTCCACACGTACGTCGTGGTCGCCCCCCGGGTCACCGGGGGATGCGGATCGCCGTTGGCCAGCACCTGCAGGTGCTTCGGCACCGTGACCCGGAAGATGTACGTCGCCTTGTCGCGGGGATGGTCGTTCACCGGGAGCCAGGTGGGCGCGCCGTCCGGCTCGGCGGCCACGACCGCACCGTCCTTCGTCGGCACCCATCCGTACGTCCCCAGGGTGGCGTGGCGGCTCGGCCGCGGCCGTCCGGAGTAGCGGACGACCGTCGTGAAGGTGCCGCCGCGCGGCAGCGTCCTCGGCGGTTTGACGACGAGTTCCTGGCCTCGCCGCTCGTACGGCGCGGGCAGCCCGTTGACGAGGAGCTCGGTGATCTCTGGGCCGCGGAAGTCGAGGTTGAAGCCGGACAGGTCCAGCGTCGCCCGCGCGGTGATCGTCACCGTGGCGGTGACACGCTGTTCCGCGGGTGTGTAGCGCAGATCGACCTGGTACTCGCCGACGTCGTAGCCGCCGTTGCCGGCCCGGGGGAAGTACTTGTCGCCCAGCCCGGGCACGCCGGGCCGGCCCGCCGAGGCGGGCGCGGAGGCGGGCGCGGAGGCGGGCGCGGAGGCGGGCGCGGAGGCGGGCGGACCGGCCGAGGCGGCCGGCCGCACCGGGGCGGTGACGGGGGTGGCGGCGTTCGGCGAGGCGGCGGGCCGCGCCGGGGCCTCCGCCGGCCAGGGGGCCGACCGCAGTACCGTCACGCCGCTGCCGTTGATCGTCATCACCACGCATGCGGCGGTCGCCACGGCGGTCATCCGGACGGCGGCCCGCCGGGCCGTCATCCGGGTCGCCCGCCTGGTGGCGTGTTCGTCAGATCGTCTGGTCGCTCGTCCGAGAGGGCGGTTCACCCGCCATACCCTGTGGGCCCGGCCCGCGCGGTGTCGCGGTGCCCGCCGGGCCTTTCCGGATACCTTGCCGAGGGTTGCCCCTTCGCTGGGGCCTCACCAGTTGGCCGGTCGGCCTCGGTCGTACAGCCAGACCCGGAAGAACCTGTCGAGGTCCTGGTCGGACAGCCGCTCGGCCAGCGCGATGAACTGCGCGGTCGTCGCGTTGCCGTGCCGGTGCTCCTTGGCCCAGGTGCGCAGGATGGTGAAGAAGGTGGCGTCGCCGACCTTGCGTCGCAGGGCGTGCAGGGTCATGCCGCCCCGGTCGTACACCGACCGCCCGAACATCTGGGCGCGCCCGGGATTGCCCGGCGGCACGTCCCAGATCTCCCGGTTGCCGGGTTGCCGGTACCGGTTGTCGAACTCCTGCTGGGCGGTAGCCCCGCCGGACCGCTCACCCCACAGCCATTCGGCGTAGGTGGCGAAACCCTCGTTGAGCCAGATGTCCTTCCACCTGGTGACGCTGACGCTGTCACCGAACCACTGGTGCGCCAGCTCGTGCGCCACGATCGTCTCCTGGGCGCCGAACGATCCGTAGACCGGGCGGGTCTGCGTCTCCAGGGCGAAGCCCACGTCGGCGTTGTCGACGATCCCGCCCGTGGACGAGAACGGGTAGGGGCCGAAGAGCTTCACCCACTCGTCGGTGATCTGAGCGTTCTTGGTGTGGAACTCGTCCACGTCGGTGGTGATGACCGTCGGGTCGACGGCGGACAGGATCGGGATCCCGCCGGGGGTCTCGCCCTTGCGCACGTCGAACCGGCCGACGTTGACGGTGGCGAGGTAGGTCGCCATCGGCTCCTTGACCCGCCACGTGGTCGTCGTCTCGGCGCGGGCGGCGATCTGGCTGAACCGCGGCGTCGGGTCGGTGCCCGGCGGCTCGGCCGGGTCGTCCCCGCCGGTGGCGGGGCCTTCGGTCTGCTCGCCGTTGGCGATGGCGGTCAGCCCGCTCGGCACAGTGATGTGGAAGTCGAACGTGGCCTTGTCGGTGGGGTGGTCGTTGCCCGGGAACCAGCTGTGCGCGCCGCTCGGCTGGCACGCGATGAAGACGCCGTCGCTGGTGGGGATCCACCCGTAGCGTTGCAGGATCGGGTCGACGACGGTCTTGGGCGTACCGGAGTAGCGCACCCGCACCTTGAAGGTCGCGCCCCGCTTCAGCGGAGCGGCCGGTGAGACGATCAGTTCGCTGTCCTGCCGCTCGTGTCGCGCGGCGGCGTCGTCCACCCGTACCTCGGCGACGTTCAGACCGGCCAGGTCGAGATGGAAACGCGACATCTCCTGGGTGGCCCTCGCGGTGATCTCGGCGACGCCGTCGAGCGCCTTGGCGCGGTTCGCCGGATCGATGCGCAACCTGAGGTCGTAGTGCTGGACGTCGTATCCGCCGTTGCCGTCCCCGTCGGTGTAGGAGTCGCCGGCCGAGGACGCCCCGCCGTCGCCGGAAAGCGCCGAGGGCGGACGGGCAGGGACGCCCTCATCGGGCCGGTCCGCCCCGACGGAGCACCCGGCCGCGGCGCTCGCGGCGGCGAGCAACATGGCGACCCGGGCGACGTTTCGCGAATTTCGTGACGTCATCACGTCGCACAGCCTGCCTGGTGCCCGGCGGGCTGGGCAACCCAGGTCGGATCTCGACGCCGGGCCGGGGGTGGCGTGCGGGCCGGGCGCCCCCCGCACGCCTCGGGGATCAGAGGTTGCCCCGGCGCTCCTGCTCGCGCTCGATCGCCTCGAAGAGGGCCTTGAAGTTGCCCTTGCCGAATCCCAGCGACCCGTGCCGCTCGATCAGCTCGTAGAAGACGGTGGGCCGGTCCTGTACGGGCTGCGTGAAGATCTGCAACAGGTAGCCGTCCTCGTCCCGGTCCACGAGGATCTTCCGCTTCTGCAGTTCCTCGATGGGCACCCGTACGTTCCCGATGCGGGCCCGCAGTTCCGGGTCCTCGTAGTAGGAGTCCGGGGTGTCGAGGAACGCCACGCCGGCCGCGCGCATCCGGTCGACCGAGGCCAGGATGTCGCCGGTGGCGAGCGCGATGTGCTGCACGCCCGGGCCGCCGTAGAACTCGAGGTACTCGTCGATCTGGGACTTGCGCTTGCTCTCCGCCGGCTCGTTGAGCGGGAACTTCACCTTCCGGCTGCCGTCCGCGACGACCTTGGACATGAGCGCGGAGTACTCGGTGGCGATGTCGTCGCCGATGAACTCCGCCATGTCGGTGAAGCCCATGACGCGGTGGTAGAAGTCCGCCCACTCGTTCATGCGCTCGACGTTGCCGACACAGTGGTCGATGGCCTGGAAGAACCGGGGCCCCGGCTCGGTCATCGGCTCGGCGGCCACATACCCGGGGAGATAGGGACCCGAGTAGTTGGAGCGGTCGACGAGGGAGTGACGGGTCTCGCCGTACGTGGCGATGGCGGCGATCACGACCTTGCCGTACTCGTCCTCGATCGCGTGCGGCTCCTCCAGGCCCACGGCACCCTGCGCGACCGCGTGCCTGTAGGCCGACTCGACGTCCGGTACCTCCAGGGCGAGGTCGACCACGCCGTCGCCGTGCTCGGCGACATGCCGGCCGAGATCGGTGCCGGCCCGGACCGGGCCCCGTACGACGAACCGGGCGCCGCCCGACTCGAGGACGTACGCCGCCTCGTCCCGGCTGCCGTTCTCGGGGCCCCGGTAGGCGACCCGGCGCATGCCGAACGCCGTCGAGTAGTAGTGCGCCGCCTGCCTGGCATTGCCGACGGCGAAGACGACGGCGTCCATACCTTTGACGGGGAAATCGTCCCGATCGCTCATGGTTGCTGCTCCCTCGCGCGGTTAATACCTCAATCAGATCCATGATCTACAGAGTGCGCAAGAGTGACAAAATATACTGAACAACCTGTACGGTCATGGCGGCGTCCTGGCGGGCGTTCTGTACATGATGACCATGATCGAAAGGTTCAGAGGATCTTGCGTGCGGTCATGGCCACGGCCCGCCCACGGAATCGATCGCGGCGAGCGGAGAGAGGGCGGGCCGGGGAATTGAACGGAATCGACCAGTTGGACGGGCGGCTGATCGCGCTGCTCACGGATGAGCCCCGTATCGGGGTCCTCGAATGCTCGCGGAGGCTGGGCGTGGCCCGCGGGACCGTCCAGGCCAGGCTGGACCGGCTGGCGGAGCGCGGCGTGATCCGAGGGTTCGGCCCGGAGATCGACCCGTCGGCGCTCGGCTACGACGTGACCGCGTTCGTGACGCTGCAGATCCGGCAGGTCCGCGGGCACGACCCGGTCGCCGAACGACTGGCGGAGATCCCCGAGGTGATCGAGGCGCACACCATCACCGGGGCGGGCGACATGCTCTGCCGCATCGTGGCCCGCAGCAACCAGGATCTGCAGCGGGTGATCGACCAGATCGTGGACGTCCAGGGAGTCGAGCGCGCATCGACCACGATCGCGCTCGCCACCCCGGTGCGCCAGCGGACCCTGCCCCTCGTACGCTCGGCGGCAGGAGGCAACCTGGACTCGGCGCCCAGGCGCTGACTCCGGGCGCTGACGGAGCCCGTGGCGATCAGTCCCGCGGGCCTTCCTCGCCCTTCACGGCGTCCCCGGAACCGCCGGCGCTCTCGCGCGCCGCGCGTGCGTTCGCCTGCCGCCGGTCCCATTCGGCCTGGTCGAGGTCGGCTTCCCTGGGTGCCTGGATCCGGGAGATCTGCTTGTTCATCGACCGGATCAGGAAGACCAGCGCCAAGCCCAGGGCGACGACGACGAGCAGCCCGAGGACCCCCGGACTGACCAGATCCTCGTCGATTCCCGAGGGTGCCGCGAAGAGCACCGCACCGGGTGGCGGGGCAAGCACTAAAGACACACCCTCTCTCGGACACCGGCGAACAGATCATCCTCCGGCAGCTCGGTGTCCACCAGCGAACGTGCCAAATGATAGTCCTCGGTGGGCCAGGCCTCGCGCTTGACCTCCAGCGGGCAGGCGAACCACGGCCCGTCCGGGTCGATCTGCGTCGCGTGCGCGAGCAGTGCGCGGTCGCGCGTCGCGAAGTGGTCCGCGCATGCGACCTTAGTGGTGATCTCCCAGGTGATCGGCTTGTCCACCCACGAGGCGAGGAGCTCGGCGTAGGGGCTCTCCAGGCCGGCGGCGATCATCGCGTCGTTCTCGGCGGTGAACCGCTCCTTGTGGAAGGTCAGGTGGTAGTAGAGCTTCAGCGGCTGCCACGGTTCCCCGGTTCCCGGGTAGCGATCCGGGTCGCCCGCCGCCTCGAACGCCTCGACCGAGACCTCGTGCGTCTTGACGTGGTCGGGGTGAGGGTAGCCGCCGTTCTCGTCGTAGGTGAGGATCACGTGCGGCCGGAACTCGCGTACGGCGCGGACGAGCGGTTCGGCGGCCACCTCGAGGGGTTGCCGGGCGAAGCAGCCCTCGGGCAGCGGAGGCAGGGGGTCGCCCTCGGGGAAGCCGGAGTCGACGAAGCCGAGCCAGCGCTGCTGGACGCCGAGGATCTCTCTGGCCGCCGCCATCTCGCGCTCGCGCACCGCGCCGATGTCCGCCCTGATCTCGGGACGGTCCATCGCGGGGTTCAGGATGTCGCCGCGCTCGCCGCCGGTGCAGGTGACGACGAGGACGTCGACTCCCTCGGCGACATAGCGCGCCATGGTGGCCGCCCCCTTGCTGGACTCGTCGTCGGGATGCGCGTGTACGGCCATCAGCCGCAGCTTGGCCGGACCGGATGCCGCCGGCAGTGACTCAAGCACCTGGATCTCCCTCTGCAAACCATGTCGTGTCGATGCGAACATGCCGCATCGACGTGGGTGTCGTCCACCGATCGGGCGTCGTCCGGAGGCTCGTTCGCACGAAGCCCGTGCGGTCGCGCCGAGCCGCGTCACGGCGGCTCGGATCGCGACTTTCGGGACCTGGTGCGGGGAGTCCGGCCCCGCAGGCGACAATTGTCACTGACAACGCACCGACCACGCAGAGGGATTCCCGCCATGGCGACGAGTGACACCGAGGCCAGTGCCCCCACGCGCCGCCGCCTCGGCCCGGCCCATCTGGTGATCGGCCTGGTGGCGGCCCTCGCGGCGTTCGGCTGGGCCTTCGTCATGGCGAACGTGAACCAGACGCCCGGCATCGTCGCCCAGACGATCACCTTCCGCGTCCTCAGCGATTCCCAGGTCGAGATCAACTTCAGCGTCACCAAACCCAGGGACAGCAGCGTGCGATGCGTCGTCCACGCGGTCGACACCGACTTCGCCGAAGTGGCTCGCGAGGAGGTCGTCGTGCCCAGCGGTACCGAGCGGCTCCACACGACCCGGCAGCTGCGGACGTCGGCGCGCGCGACCGCCGCCCAGATCAAGGACTGCGTGGCCCGGTAAACCCTCTGGCGTGGAAGTTCGCTGGTTGCGGCCGAGGATATGAGGGAACCTTTACCCTCACACACCGGATAGGCTTGAGGTTTAATCCGGCCGCATTTCACGTGGAGGACCCGTGACCGAGACCCGTGCTGACAACGTCTCCTGGCTCACCCAGGAGGCGTACGACCGGCTCAAGAACGAGCTGGATCATCTCTCGGGATCCGGCCGCATCGAGATCGCTCAGAAGATCGAGGCCGCCAGGGAAGAAGGGGATCTGCGGGAGAACGGCGGGTACCACGCCGCCAAGGAGGAGCAGGGCAAGATCGAAGGCCGCATCCTCCAGCTCCGGCACATCCTCGAGAACGCCCGGGTGGGCGAGGCGCCGCGCACCGAAGGCGTCGTCGGCCCGGGCATGACCGTCACCGTCGCGTTCGCCGGCGATGACGAGGAGGTCACCTTCCTGCTGGCCTCTCGCGAGGAGAGCGGCTCCCCGATCGACGTGTACTCGCCGAAGTCCCCCCTCGGTGCCGCCATCAACGGCAAGAAGGTGGGCGAGTCGGCGTCGTACACGCTCCCGAACGGGCGCAGCATGGCCGTTGAGATCATCGACGCCACGCCGTACGCCGGAGTCTGATCGCCGCACGACACGCGGAACCGGTCCGAGCCGACAGCCGACAGCCGTGACCGTCGACACCGACCCGTACCAGAGGCGCGACATCCGACCGGCCGGGTCGTATGCAACGCAGCCGGGCATGTGGCCACCCGCCCATGCCCGGCTGTGCGTTGTGCGGCCGGCGGTGACGACGATATTCCGCTGGCGTGTTCTGTCGCATTTGTCGGATAAATACATTTCTTAGGCGCGATCGCCGAAGCCGATCCCGCCGGAGATGTCGCGCGCCTGGACGACGTTGCCGCCGATCTCGGCCGAGCCGCCGACGACATTGATGGTGTCGCCTTCCGCGCTCGAGGGCCGTTGCGCATCCTCGAGCCAGTGCCGCAACTCGTCGGCGAACTCGGGGTCAAGGCGCGCCTGCGCGGCGAGCGAGGCGGCCACGGCCTCGATCCGCGCCGGGTCGCCGGGCTGCCGCTCGAGTTCGCCGGTGGCCTCCGCGGGCTCCGAGCGCCCTCCGAAGGCGTTCCTCACCAGGGTTGTGAGCGCCGACCATGTCGCCCGGCCGGCTTCGCCGCTCGCACCGTCGAAAACCTTGGTCAACACGGCCACGAGCGCGGATGTCGTGATCGGGTCCATCGGGCCTCCACTGCGTCGCCGACGGGCCCTCGAGCGAGCCGACGGCGAGTCGTCGATAGGGCCGTCGACGGAGACCGCCGGTGCCGGGCCGCCGATGACGGCATCTCGCGGCCAGCCTAACGATCGGCACGGCAGTATGGGGAGATGTCCGTACGGGAACTCGTCGTGCTCGGGTCCGCAAGTGCCGTGCCCACCCGGACCCGCAACCACAACGGGTACCTGCTGCGCTGGGACGGGCGCGGGCTGCTGTTCGACCCGGGCGAGGGAACCCAGCGGCAGATGGCGCACGCCGGGGTGTCGGCCCACGACGTCGACTGGATCTGTGTCACGCACTTCCACGGCGATCACTGTCTCGGCGTTCCCGGCGTCGTCCAGCGCATCGCCAGGGACGGCGTCGCGCATCCGGTCGACGCGGCCTTTCCGGCGAGCGGCACGGAGTACTGGCGGCGGCTCCGGCACGCGGCCGTCTTCCGCGACACCGACGTGATCCGGGAGCGGCCGATCACCGGTGCGGCCGCCCGGCTCGACACCGGCGACGCGCCGTTCACGCTCACGGCCCGCAGGCTCTCGCACCCGGTCGAGGCCTACGGGTACCGGCTCGAGGAGCCGGACGGCGTCACGATGCTCCGCGGGGAACTGGCGGCCAGGGGGATCCAGGGGCCGCTCGTGCGCCGCCTGCAGCAGGAGGGCCGGGTTGTGGCGCCGGACGGCCGCACGGTCACGCGTGAGGAGTGCAGCGTGCCGCGGCCGGGGCAGAAGGTGGCCTTCGTGATGGACACCGGGCTCTGCGACGCCGTGCACGAGCTCGCCGCCGAGGTCGACCTGCTGGTCATCGAGTCGACCTTCCTCGCGGAGGACTCCGCCCTCGCCTCCGAGTACGGTCACCTCACCGCCGCCCAGGCCGGCCGGGTCGCCGCCGACTGCGGTGTGCGGCGCCTGGTGCTGACCCACATCTCCGAGCGGTACGGGGCCGAGGACGAGCCGCGCTTCGCCGAGCAGGCGGCCGCCGCCTACTCCGGCGACATCGTTCTCGTGCAGGACCTGGACCGGGTCGACGTACCGCCCCGCCGCCGCGCGAGGTGAACCCCCCGCCGCCGTGACGTGACGTCGCCGGGGCAGGGCCCGTGCCGCCGGGGCGGGTGCGGCGTCGCAACAAAACCCGCGCCTTCCCCGAGCCGGCGGACTGGATCTGTTTCCATGGGGCCATGTCCTCCGCAGACGTGTTACGCGGGCCGGCGCTGCCGGCCCTGACCTGCGCCGCCTTGACCTGCGCCGCCCTGACCTGCGCGACCATCGCTCCGGTGCCCGCAGGGCCGCCGCCCGCCCCGTCCGCCGCCGTACGGGCGGCCGATCAGGGCGACGGGCGGCAGGCCCGGGGGACCGGCCGGATCCGCGGTGTGCCCGGCCCGGGCGCCTGGGGCGCGCCCGTGCTCACCGAGAACTTCGACGGCCACCGGCCGGACCCCCGGAAATGGGCGGTCTACCACTCGCCGGGCGCGCGGGAGAACCCTCGCAGCGGATCGGCGGCGCGGGTGTCCGGCGGGAAGCTGCGGCTGACCGGTGGGATCTATCGCGGCCGGGACCTGTCCGGCGGGGTGGCGTCGCACTTTCACCAGAGGTACGGCCGGTGGGAGGTGCGGATGCGGGCCGAACGGGGAGTCGGGTATTCGGCCGTCGCGCTGCTGTGGCCGGAGCGGTTCGGCGACCCCGAGTTCGCCGAGATCAACTTCGCCGAGGTCATCGATCCGACGCGGCGCACGGTCGGGCTGTTCGTCCATCGCGGTCCGGACGACGACCAGCGGCGGCGCCTGATCGCCGCCGACTTCACCCGCTGGCACACCGTCGCGGTCGACTGGCTGCCGGACCGGCTGACCTTCTGGCTGGACGGCAGGCGGGTCTGGACCTACCGGGGGCCGCTCATCCCCCGGCGGGCGCGGATGGGGCTCGCCCTGCAGAACGACCAGGTGTGCGACCGCGGCCCGGGCTTCTGCCGGAACCGTACGACGCCCAGGTGGGTGACCATGGACGTCGACTGGGTCCGCGTCTACCGGATGCCGGAACGCTGGAGGCGGGCCGGATATTGACGTCCTCCTCCGCCTAAAGTTAAGCGGGGGATTCCACTCCGCCCCTCTAGGTAGAGGAGGGAACGAGGTGAGGTTCGCGGTTCACGGGCCGGGCCGATGCCTGGCCTCCCCGCGCGGTCACCGTCCGCCCGACGGCGATGTTCTTGGCCGCGTTCACGTCCGCGTGATCTGTGTGCCCGCAGGCGCTGCAGCGAAAGACCGCTTGGCTCTCACGGTTGTTCGCTGCGCGGTGCCCGCAGGCGTTGCAGGTCTGGGAGGTGTACGCGGGATTGATCTTCTCCACCCGGCCGGGAGCCTTGTGCTGCAGCCGGGTCACCAGCTGGCCCCAGCCCGCCGCGTGGATGGACCGGTTGAGCCCGGCCTTTGCCCGGACGTTCTTCCCGGGCATCTGGATGGTGCCGCGTCCGGAGCGAACCATGTCGCGGATCCTGAGGTCCTCAATACGGATCACGTCGAAGCGGCGGGCGAGGTCGGTGGTGGTCTTCTCGACCCAGTCTTTTCGGCGGTCGTTCTCGCGGGCCTTGATCCGGGCGATCGCGGTCTTGACGCGCCGCCTTCGGTTCGACCCGGGCTTGGCCCGCGCGAGCTTCCGTTGCAGCCGCAGCAGCCGCCTGGCCTCGCTGTCGCGCAAGCCGGGAACCGACAGCAGTTCCCCGGTGGACAGGGCAGCCGAGACGGCCACCCCCCGGTCCACACCGACCACCGCACCCGTGCCGGGTCCGGGCACCGGTTCGGGTACGGCGGCGAAGGCGACATGCCAGCGGCCCGCCCGATCACGAGTGACCCGAAACGATCTGACCTCGCCGGGGACTGCGCGGGACCAGCGGAAGGCCACCCAGCCGACCTTCGGGATCCTCACCTGACCAGACTTGCGGGACACCCGCCGTACATCCCAGTGCCGGCCGCGCTGCCCCACGATCCGGAACCCCTCGTGCCTGCCCGCTTTACGCCACGTCGGCCGGCGATGCGTCCCGGCGAAGAAGTTGCTCATGGCCTGGGCGAAGTCCCGCAACGCCTGTTGCTGCACCGTCTGCGACCCAGCGGCCAGCCATCCGAACTCTCTTCTGGCCTCGGTCAGCTGACGGCACTGTTCCAGATAGCCCGGCGCGCTCGCCCGTCCGGGCTTCCAGTGCCGGTGCTGCTCCACCGCCATATTCCACACAAAACGGGCGTGCGCACAGTGTTCCAGCAGCGCCGCCTCCTGGGCGGATGTCGGCTGAAGCCGGAACCGCATGCGAACACGCTATCGACCACCACCGACACCTTGAGGAGGGAGCGGCGTTTCCTCCCCGGCCTGAAGGCCGAGGTCTCCACGCCGCACATCCGATGAACCGGCTGAAGGACGCGACGAGCCCATACCTGCTTCAGCACGCGGACAACCCCGTGGAGTGGTGGCCCTGGTCGGCCGAGGCCTTCGAGGAGGCGCGGCGGCGCGACGTGCCCATCCTGCTCAGCGTGGGTTACGCGGCCTGCCACTGGTGTCACGTCATGGCGCACGAGTCCTTCGAGGACTCCACGACCGCCGAGGCGATGAACCGCCGGTTCGTGAACGTCAAGGTCGACCGCGAGGAGCGGCCCGACGTCGACGCGGTCTACATGGAGGCCACTCAGGCGATGACCGGGCAGGGCGGCTGGCCGATGACGGTCTTCATGACCCCGGACGGTCATCCGTTCTACTGCGGCACCTACTTCCCGCGCCCGGAGTTCCAGGCCCTGCTCGACGGCGTCACGAAGGCGTGGACCGAGCGCCGTGACGAGGTCGTGCGGCAGGGGCGGCAGGTGGTGACCGCGCTGACCTCACGCGGCCCGGCCCTGGCCGGCGGCGAGCCGCCGACGCCCGAGCTGCTGACCCAGGCGGTACGGGTACTGCGGCAGGGCTACGACGCGGCGCGAGGCGGCTTCGGCGACGCCCCGAAGTTCCCGCCGTCGATGGCACTGGAGTTCCTGCTCCGCCACGAGGCGCGCACCGGGGACGGCGAGGGCGTCGAGATGGCGTCGCACACGCTCGAGGCGATGGCGCGAGGCGGCATCTACGACCAGCTCGGCGGCGGGTTCGCCCGCTACTCCGTCGACGCCGGCTGGGTCGTGCCGCATTTCGAGAAGATGCTGTATGATAACGCGCTCCTCGCCCGGGTGTACGCGCACTGGTGGCGGATGACGGGAGCCCCCCTCGCCAAGCGGATCGCGCTGGAGACCTGCGACTGGATGCTGCGCGACCTGCGCACCGCCGAGGGCGGTCTGGCCTCGGCGCTCGACGCCGACAGCGAGGGCGAGGAGGGCAGGTACTACGTGTGGACGCCCGCCGAGCTGCGCGAGGTCCTGGGCGACGAGGCCGGCGCCGAGGCGGCCCGCCTGTTCGGTGTCACCGAGAGCGGCACCTTCGAGCACGGAACGTCCGTGCTGCGGCTCCCCGCGGATCCGGCCGACCGCGACGCCCACGAAGAGATGCGGGCCGCGCTGCTGGCGGCGCGCGGCCTCAGGGTGCCGCCGGCCAGGGACGACAAGGTGGTGGCCGGCTGGAACGGCCTGGCGACCGCCGCCCTGGCGGAATGCGGTGCCCTGCTCGACCGGCCGGATCTGGTGGCGGCCGCCGAGGACGTTGCCCGGCTGACAGAGAACGTCCACTTGTCCGGTGGGCGGCTCGTGCGCACGTCGCGCGACGGGGTCGCCGGCGCCAACTCTGGCGTGCTCGAGGACTACGCCGACGTGGCCGAGGGCCTCATCGCCCTGCATGGCGTGACCGGCGACCCGCACTGGGTGGCCGTGGCGGGCGGGCTGCTCGACACGGTGCTGGACCATTTCGGCGACGGCGACGGCGGGTTCTTCGATACGGCGGACGACGCCGAGGCGCTGTTCCGGCGGCCTCAGGACCCGACCGACAACGCGACCCCCTCGGGCCAGTTCGCCGCCGCCGGCGCCCTGCTGTCGTACGCCGCGCTGACCGGTTCGGCACGTCATCGGGACGCGGCCGGCGCCGCGCTCGCACCGGTGTCCCTGCTGGCCGAGCGGCACGCCCGGTTCGCGGGATGGGGGCTGGCCGTGGCCGAGGCCCGGCTGTCGGGTCCGCTCGAGATAGCCGTCGTCGGGGATCCCGGCGACGAGCGCACCCGCGCGCTGCACACCACCGCGCTGATGGCCGCCGCGGCCGGGGCGGTGGTCACGCTCGGCCGGCCAGGGGCCGACCGGCCGGAGGTGCCGCTGCTGGAGGGCCGTGGCCTCGTCGACGGCGCGCCCGCGGCGTACGTGTGCCGTGGTTTCACCTGCCGGCTGCCCGTCACCCGGCCCGCGGACCTCGCCCGGGAACTCCGCCGCGGCGGCTGACCGGTTTCGGGGAAATTGGCGGCGCCAGTGACCTTGATCTCCAGGGGCCGCGGATGTTACCAATGGTTGCACAGCGTGTGGCGGGCGAAGACGAGAATCGCCCGTGGGAAGCACGCACGCCGACCCGGAGGTTCGCCCGCCGCGCCTGGACGTCAGCGCATATGTAGGTCATAGTCGTTGAGCCGGTCCGACAGAGTTGTCAGGGAGTGTTGCTGTGCGAAGGCCGAGCCGCCGCGTCCTTCCGACGGTCATCGGCGTCTCCGTGGTGACCACCCTCGCGACCAATGTGGCCGTGGTCGTCGCGCACTCGCAGAAATCCGATTCGGCCGGCCGCGCGGACGGCAAGGAGCACTACGTCGCCACCTCCAGCGGCTCGCGGCTCGCTCCGTCCGCGGTGGCACCGCTCAAGAAGCGGCTGACCCCGGACCTGCTCGTCGCGGCCCCTGCCAGCCTGCCTCCCGACGCCCTCGCCAAGGTGCGGCGCCTCAAGGGCGTCAACGCGGCCGAAGTGGTCGATGCCGCCCAGGCGCTCGTCGCCGGCAAGCGGGTGGGATTGCTCGGCGTCGAGCCGTCCACCTTCCGTGCCTTCACGCCGAAGCCGACCGCCGAGTCCGATGCGCTGTGGCGCAATGTCGCCGCCGGCGACGTCGCCATCTCGTTCACGATGGGCAATGACGGCGGCGTGCGGCTCGGCACTCAGGTGCCGATCGGCGGCAGCCAGCGTCAGACGCAGACCCGGGTGGGCGCCTACGCCACCATGGGGATGAGCGAGATCGACGCGGTCGTGTCCCGGACCACCGCCCAGTCGCTGGGCGTTCCCGGCGCGAACGCCATCCTGATCAGCGCGCCCAAGGCCGACCTGGGCGGACTCACCAAGCAACTGCGCCGCGCGCTGCCGAAGCACGCGCGCATGCTCCAGCTCAACCCGAAGGCCGACTCGCTGCCCGCCGGAACGGGCACGCTGCCGAAGGCCCGTGGTCAGGTGCTCACGCGCAGCCAGATCATGGTCGCGATCCAGGCCGCGCAGACCAAGCTCGGCATGCCGTACGTCTGGGGCGGCGAGTCCGACGCCGAGGGCGGCTATGACTGCTCGGGCCTGTTGCAGTACGCCTTCGCCCGCGCCGGCGTGCGACTGCCCCGCGTGGCCGCCGACCAGGCGCGCGCGGGCTGGGTGATCCCGTTCAGCAAGGCGCAGGCGGGCGACCTGCTGATCTGGGCCAGCGATCCGACCGCACCCGGGTACATCTCGCACATCGCCCTCTACATCGGCGGCGGCCGGATGATCGTGGCACCGCGTACGGGCGACGTCGTGAAGATCGCGCCGGTGCACTTCAACAACTTCAAGGGCGCGGTCCGGATCAACCCGCGCCACGCGGGCTGACCGTCCGCGCCGGCCGGACGATCCACCGCGCGGTCGTTCTCGTCAGACGGATTCTTCCGGGGCGCCGCCGAGCGGACAGCCGTCGGGGATGTCATGTCAAACGACCGAGCGCGCCCTTGGCTCGTGTCGTAATTGGTGTAATTATGATTACGTGAATACGAACGAAGCGACCAAAGAGCTGCGCGGCTGGTTCTCCGGGCGACTGCCGGCGGAGTGGTTCGAGGGAGGACCCGAGGTCGTCCTCGATCGGGAAGAGGTCAGCGTGATCGGGCGGCTGGCCGTACCGGATCTCGCCCCGGACCTCCCGGAGGCGGAGCGGTCCGCCGCGATGGCCGGCCGCATCCAGCGGTTCCGCGAGGAGACGCGGGAACGGCGCATGGGGATCGCGCGTGAGGCCGAGCAGAAATTCGGCCGCCGGGTCTCCTGGGGCGCCGAGTGCGGTGACGAGCGTGAGATGTTCACCACCTTGTCGGTGCCGGTGATGACCCGGCTCCGCCAGTCCGAGCGGCGGGTGCTCGACACCCTCGTGGAGGCCGGTGTCGCGCGGAGCCGCAGTGATGCGCTCGCCTGGTGCGTGCGCCTGGTCGGCAAGAACGCCGACGAGTGGCTGGCCGAGCTCCGCGAAGCACTCCAGCACGTCGAGAGAGCGAGAGCCGCCGGCCCGCACATGTGAGCGGCGGAGGGGCTGTTCGTCCCGCACCTGGGGGGTTCACGTGCCGCCGAGTGGAGCGAGAGCATCCAACACAGCCCCTGTGCCGGACGTTCCGGGCGATAATTGGCTGTCGTTCTCATGGGGAGCCGTTACGCGGAGGAGTGTCCATGGGTCTTGGTCGGGATGCGCCGAGAGGACCGCTGATCAGAGGGCCGGTGCGAGATGTCCTCTACCGGCTGTACGAATGGCGGGTCGGCACGTCGCTGCCCACGGACATCACCCCACGTCACGTCGGAGTCATCCTCGACGGCAACCGGCGGTGGGCGCGCTCGATGGGGCTCGCCGACGTCAACACCGGGCACCAGCGCGGCGCCGACAAGATCTCGGAGTTGCTGCAGTGGTGCACCGAGGCCGGGGTCGAGGTGGTGACGCTCTGGCTGCTCTCGACCGACAACCTGACCCGGCCGGTCAACGAGCTCAATCCGCTGCTCGAGATCATCGAGAACACGGTGCAGCAACTCGCCGCCTCGGGGTGGGACGTCAGACCGGTCGGCGCGCTCGATCTGCTGCCCGACAAGACCGCACGTGTCCTTAAAGATGCCGGTGAGGCCACATCTGGCGCCCCTGGACTGATTGTGAACGTCGCGGTTGGGTATGGAGGTAGACGTGAGATCGCTGATGCGGTGCGCTCTCTGCTCTTCGAGCAGGCGAGTAAAGGCACCAGCATCGAGGAACTCGCCGAGGTCCTCGATGTGGAGCACATCGCGGAGCATCTCTACACGCGCGGCCAGCCCGATCCTGACCTGGTCATTCGTACGTCGGGAGAGCAACGCCTCTCCGGCTTCATGCTCTGGCAGAGCGCGCACTCGGAGTTCTACTTCTGCGAAGTGCATTGGCCCGACTTCCGCAAGGTGGACTTCCTGCGCGCGCTCCGCTCCTACGCCGCGCGGCACAGGCGTTACGGTTCCTGATCTCCTTGAGCGGACTGTGACGTGTGTCACTGTCCGTATCGGGGGGACCGGCCGTAGCGTGGAGTCAGGTTTCCTCCCCGAGGTAGGGGCGCCGCGTTCCGGACCTGTCCGGCGGCGTCCGAAGGAGAGCGAGTGGTCACTTCCTCCTCGCGCCGTGTCTCCCCCGAGCCTGCTGGCACGGATCGGCGCACGTACGTCCTCGACACCAGCGTCCTGCTCGCCGATCCGGGGGCGATAGCCCGGTTCGCCGAGCACGAGGTCGTACTTCCCATCGTCGTCATCACCGAACTCGAGGCCAAGCGCCACCACCCCGAGCTGGGGTACTTCGCACGTGAGGCGCTGCGCAAGCTGGACGACCTGCGAATGGAGCACGGTCGTCTCGACGAGGCCCTTCCCGTCGGCGAACAGGGAGGCACGGTCCGGGTGGAGCTCAACCACGCGGATCCGAGTGTGCTGCCCGACGGTTTCCGACTGGGTGACAACGACACCCGCATCCTGTCGGTGGCGCGCTGGCTCTCCGTCGAGGGCCGCGATGTCGTGCTCGTGTCCAAGGATCTGCCGCTGCGGGTGAAGGCCGCGTCGGTCGGGCTGGCCGCGGAGGAGTACCGCGCCGAACTGGCCGTCGTCGAGTCCGGCTGGACCGGCATGCACGAGCTGGAGGTGACCGCCGAGCAGGTCGAGCTGCTGTACGAGTCGGGGCGGCTCGAGGCGGGGGAGGCGTGGGGCGCCGACGTCGGTGCTCTGCCCTGCCACACGGGTCTCCGGCTGCTGTCCGCGAATGGCTCGGCGCTGGGCCGGATGATGCCCGACAAGTCGGTGCGCCTCGTCCGCGGTGACCGTGAGGTATTCGGGTTGCGCGGCCGTTCGGCCGAGCAGCGGGTGGCGCTGGACCTGCTCTCGGACGAGGATGTCGGCATCGTGTCGCTCGGTGGCCGGGCGGGCACCGGCAAGTCGGCACTGGCGCTCTGCGCGGGCCTTGAGGCGGTGCTCGAACGGCGGCAGCATCGCAAGGTCGTCGTCTTCCGGCCGCTCTACGCCGTCGGCGGGCAGGATCTCGGTTACCTGCCCGGCTCGGAGAACGAGAAGATGTCGCCCTGGGCGCAGGCGGTGTTCGACACCCTGTCGGCGGTGACGACGCCGGAGGTCATCGAGGAGGTCCTCGACCGGGGCATGCTCGAAGTGCTGCCGCTGACCCACATCCGTGGCCGCTCGCTGCACGACGCGTTCGTGATCGTGGACGAGGCGCAGTCACTCGAACGCGGCGTCCTGCTGACGGTGCTCTCCCGGATCGGTGCCGGCTCACGGGTGGTGCTGACCCACGACGTCGCGCAGCGCGACAACCTGAGGGTCGGCCGGCATGACGGCGTCGTGGCCGTCGTCGAGAAGCTGAAGGGGCATCCGCTCTTCGCCCACGTGACGTTGACCCGGTCCGAGCGCTCGCCCATCGCGGCTCTCGTCACCGACCTTCTCGGCGACGTCGGGGCGTGACGGCCGGCGGTCTCGGAGCCGGGGATCCCTGAGGGTCGCCGGATCGAGCGGCGAGGGCGCCTTCGGGCGGCACGCCGACGCGGTCCGTGGTCCTCCGCGTCTTCCCCCGGCTCCGGGGCCGCCGGCCCGTCTCTTTGATCGATCACCGTGTGTCCCGCGCCAAACCCGGTCCGCGATGATGTGACTATTGCCACACCAGGCCCACTGCTGCGGTCCAATCCCTGCTCTCCCTGCGGTTTTGCCGGTTTGCCTGGGTGGTTGACAAAACGGCCGGCTGTCTTCCGCGCCATGTTCCGGTTGCGATGCCCCCCCAGGGGTCGGGCAGTCTGGGGCGCCGTAAGCACCCCTAGATGTTGCGTGGTCCCGCGCGGCCGTCCCCCAGAACGCCGCGACCACGGGCCGCACCGCATCGCAGGCACGGCGCTCTCCCGGCGGATCCGGGGTGTGATCGGCCGGGGGTGACCGCACTCGTGCGCGTGCCCATGCGCGTTCGACCGTCGGAAGGACCGCCTTGTACGGAGGCCATCCCGGGTCATCCCCTAGGCGAGACAGTCGGCAGTACGAACAGCAGGTGGACTTCACGTCCAGCCCCAGAGAAGAACTCCCCGCCTCTCCGGGTTACCTCACACCCAACGTCGATGTGCGGGTCGCCGGTGCGCCCCTCACCGAGGCGGGCGCGGACGGCGGCCGCTCGCGCCGCCGGCGTCTCATAAAGATCGGCGCCGTGGCCGCGGCCGCGGTCGTGGTGGTGGGCGGTGGCACCGCCGGTGCCATGGCCATGACGGGCGGCTCGGACAAGGACACGGTCGCCCCGGCACCCCTCGCCGACGCCGCGCGGAACCAGCCCTCGGAGGCCGAGTTGAAGGCCGCCGAGGAGAGGCGCCTCAAGCTCGCGGCGCAGCGCGCCTCCCGCGACGCCCGCAAGGACTCCGTCAAGCGGCCGGCGCTGGCACTCAAGGGCACGCCGCTGCCGTCGAAGACACCGGAGAGCGACTCGGCGGGCGACCCTCCGCCCGCCGGCAACCCGGTACCGGCCGGCGAGGCGCAGCGGATCGCCAAGGCGATGCTGCCCGAGTTCGGGTTCAACCCCGCGACCCAGTTCGGCTGCCTCGTGAAGCTGTGGGACAAGGAGAGCGGCTGGCGGGTGACCGCCGCCAACCCCTCGGGGGCGTACGGCATTCCGCAGGCCCTGCCGGGCAGCAAGATGGCGACCGCCGGCGCCGACTGGCGGACCAGCGCGGCCACCCAGATCAAGTGGGGGCTCGGCTACATCAAGTCCCGCTACGACACCCCGTGCGGGGGCTGGGCGGCCTTCAACCGCCAGGGCTGGTACTGACCCCTCCCGGTCCCCGGGCACGTGAGCCCCGGCCGTTCCTCGGCCGCCACCCGCGGCCGAGGAGCCGTGCCGTCGGCTAGGAGGGCTGTGGACGGGTCATCGCCAGGAGATCCAGGGCGGCGTCCAGCTGCTCGTCGGTGAGCGTGCCGCGGTCGACGTGCCCGCGCTCGAGCACGACCGCCCGGATCGTCTTGCGCTCCGCCAGGGCCTGCTTGGCGACGCTCGCGGCCTCCTCGTACCCCAGATAGCGGTTCAGCGCCGTGACGATCGACGGCGACGACGCGGCGTACTCCAGGCAGCGGTCCACGTCGGCCTCGATGCCGTCGACGCAGCGGTCGGCCAGCAGCCGTGACACATTGGCCAGCAGCCGGATCGACTCCAGCAGGTTGCGTCCCAGCATCGGCAGCATGACGTTCAGCTCGAAGTTGCCGGCGGCGCCGCCGAAGGCGATCGCGGCGTCATTGCCGATCACCTGGCCGGCGACCTGGCAGACCGCCTCGGGGATCACCGGATTCACCTTGCCCGGCATGATCGACGAGCCCGGCTGCAGGTCGGGGAGGTGGATCTCGGCGAGCCCGGCGCGCGGTCCCGAGGACATCCACCGCAGGTCATTGGCGATCTTGTACAGGCCGACGGCGATCGTGCGGAGGGCCCCGCTGGTCTCGACCAGCGCGTCCCGGGCGCCCTGCGCCTCGAAGTGGTCACGGGCCTCGGTGAGCGGCAGCCCGGTGGCCCGGGAGAGCTCTGCGATCACCCGCGCGGCGAATCCGGGCGGGGTGTTGAGGCCGGTGCCGACGGCCGTTCCGCCGAGCGGCAGTTCCGCGAGCCGGGGCAGCGCGGCCTCGAGCCGCTCCACTCCGAGCCGCGTCTGGGCGGCGTATCCGCCGAACTCCTGGCCGAGGGTCACGGGGGTGGCGTCCATGAGGTGGGTGCGCCCGGCCTTCACCACCGACCCGAACTCGGCGGCCTTGCGGCCCAGGGCGGCCGCCAGGTGGCGCAGCGCGGGTATCAGCTCGTGCAGCACGCCTCCGGTGGCCGCGACGTGGATCGACGACGGGAACACGTCATTGGACGACTGGGACGCGTTGACGTGGTCGTTGGGATGCACGTCGCGCCCGAGCCGCTCGGCCGCGAGCGTCGCGATCACCTCGTTGGCGTTCATGTTGGACGACGTCCCGGACCCGGTCTGGAACACGTCGATCGGGAAATGCCCGTCCCACGTGCCGTTGGCGACCTCGCCGGCCGCCTCGGCGATCGCGTCGGCGAGTTCCTTGTCGAGCACGCCGAGCTCTGCGTTCACCTTCGCCGCCGCCGCCTTGATCTGCGCGAGCGCGGCTATGTGCGATCTTTCCAGGGTGGCGCCCGAGATGGGGAAGTTCTCGACGGCACGCTGCGTCTGCGCACGCCATCGGGCTTCGGCCGGGACTCGCACCTCTCCCATCGAGTCGTGCTCGATCCGATACTCCTGCTCGGCCATCGCCGACACCTCCTGATCCGACCGTACCTGGACGGATCGGAGCATGGCCGCCGAGGCCCGGCGATCAGCGGTGGCCGGTGTCACTCCTCGGCGACGGTGAATCTCTTGCGCTCGCCGGGGCGGCCCTTCGGTTCCAGCCTGCCGTGGATCCACACTTCACAGGCGGCCGCGTCGTGGATCACGGCGTCGAGCCGGGGGAGGTCGTACTGCCCGACCTGACCGGCGGCCAGTACGCCGTCGAAGACGACCTCGGTGTTGCCCGGGCTGGCGACGAAGATCTTGCACGGCGCGCCGTCGGCGCGGATGACGAGGGCGTTCGACCGTACGCTTTCGGGCTCGGAAGCGGGCGCGCTCGCCGGGGGCGGGAGAGCCGCGGAGCCCGGTGCCGAGACGGTGTCCGTGCGTTCCCGCGCCATCCCGAGGACCAGCCCGCCGAGACCTATGAGGCCGATGGCGCACGTGGCGCCGGTGAGGGCTATCGCGACCAGCATCCGGTGACGGTGTGCCTCGCGCCGTCGTGATCGCGGGGCTGTGGCGCGTTCCAGCCGATCGGCCGCGCGGGCATGGGTGAGTCGCATCGCCGGATTCCGCTCGAGCAACCCCATGATCACGGAGCTGAGCGTGGCCCCGGCCAGCCGCGGCGGCTGCGGTTCGTCGGTGAACGGCGCGTGGGGAGCCGCCGCCGCGCCCCGCCGCTCGTGGGGCGGGTGCCCCTCGACGGCGGTGTAGAGGATCGCACCGAGCGACCACAGGTCCGACTTCGAGGTCGACGCCTCGCCCCGGGCGACCTCGGGCGCGACATGGTCCGATGGCGGCACGCGGCTCTCGATATGGCCGAACGCCGCCGGGACACCGGGGACGGCCGGTGGATCGGCGACGGCGAAGTCGGTCAGCACCACGCGGCCGTCCTCGGCGAGCAGGACGTTGCTGGGCTTGATGTCGCGGTGCAGTATCCCGGCGTTGTGCGCGTCGCCCAGTGCGTCGAGCAGGCGGCGGGCGATGTCGGTGACGCGGTCCGGCGGGAGCGGGCCGCTCCGTGCGACCACCTGTGCCAGGTTGGGGGCCGGCACCAGCTCCATCACGACCCATGGCCGGCCGTGTTCGACGATGACGTCGTAGATCTCGGCGATCGAAGGGTGCCCGAGCTGGGCCGTCGCGCGTGCGGTGCGGAGCGTGCGTTCGACGAAGACCGCCGGATCGGCCTCGGTCGCGGTCACGGGCAGCCGAAGTTCCTTGACCGCCACAGCCCGGCCGAGGCGGTCGTCATGGGCGCGCCAGACGGTGCCCATGGGGCCGTAGCCCAGCTCTGCCAGCAATCGATAGCGATTGGCCACCGAAATGCCGCCTCGTGACTGCACCACGGCGAGAAACATACCGGATTGAGGTGCGGCTCACCGGATGCGCTGTAAATTCCTTCACAAAGCGATCAATGCGTGTAAATTCATGGAAATTGGGAGACTTGCTGCGGCAGGGAAAACTGAGCCGTCTGTTACCGGGAGAGCCGTGATGAGCGGAGGAGACACACCGGTTCGGCTGCCCGACGGGGTGCGGCCGCTCACGCTCGAGGATCCGGCCATGGTCGGGCGGTATCGCCTGCTCGGACGCATCGGCATCGGCGGCATGGGCGTGGTCTACCTGGGGCGCTCCAGCGACTCGGACCCGGTCGCGATCAAGACGCTCCACCCCCTCTACACCGACGTGGCCGACCAGCGCAGGCGCTTCGTCGAGGAGGCACGGTTGGCGCGCCGGGTCACGGCGGGCACCGCGCAGGTCATCGAGGACGCCTCCGGCGGACCGCGTCCGTACATCGTCACCGAGTTCATCCAGGGGCCTCCGCTGTCGCGAGTGGTCGAGCGAGACGGCCCGCTGCCCGAGGCCCGTTTGCGCGAGGTGGCCGCCGGAATCGCCACCGCACTGGTCGCCATTCACGGCGCCGGACTCGTGCACCGTGACCTGAAGCCGGAAAATGTGCTGCTCGGCCCCGGCGGGCCACGAGTGATCGATTTCGGCATCGCCCATGAGGTCGATGCCGCCCGCGCACACACCCAGGCCGGAATCGTCATGGGCAGTCCGGGCTGGATCGCGCCGGAACGGCTCCTCGGCCATGCCGCTGTAGCCGCCTCCGATGTTTTCAGCTGGGGCTGCCTGGTGGCATTCGCCGCCTCGGGCCGGCATCCGTACGGCGGCGGTTCCGGTGCCGAGGTCGGCGACCGTATAGTCAACGGCACGCCGGACCTCGGCGCGCTCACCGGGCCGCTGAGAGAACTGGTCGCCGCCGCGCTCGCCAGGGACCCGGCCGGGCGACCCGCCGCCATCGAGATCGTCGGCGCGCTTCGCGCGGGCCGGCACGACGAGCTCGCGAGCCGGCACGACGCGCTGCCCCGCCCGGCGAGCGCCGGAGCCGCGTTCCGGGGCGGGCCCGGGCGCACGGCGACGGCCGGCCGTGACGCCATGCGCGCCGGCCCGCCGGCCCGCGTCGCTGAGCCGATCGCCGACCGGGCCCGTTCCTGGGCCGCCGCCGCTCGCGCGCGGGTGGGCGTGCCCGTTGCCTGGACGGCCCTCGGAGCGGTCATGGCGGCCGCCGTCTACGCCGTCGTCGGCGGCATCGAGAGCGGAACCGGGCACCGTCCGGCCGATGGGGCGCCGCCCCCGACGCTCGGCACCGAGCGGCAGCAGCCGTCCCGCGTCCTGCGCAGCCGCCCGCGGCCGGGCTCGGCCACGGGCGGGCCGGCCGGCGCGGTGCCGCGGGGCCCGGTGCTGTCGGCACCGGACGCCGTGCCACTGGCGCGTGGGGGACCGCGCCGCCCCGGTGGCGGGTCGTCGTCCGCGTCGAGCCCATCGGTGATCGGCCGGTCTCTCGGGGGGACCGGGACACCGGGGATCAGCGTCAGCCCGACGTCCGAGCCGACCCTGCCGGTACCCTTGAAGACCCTCCGCCGCTGACGGGCCGCCGGCGGTCCGATGCCGCGGTCAGCGGCGGCCGATGGTCAGCAGCGGGCCGTCCGCCGAGGCCCCGAAGAAGTCGTTGCCCTTGTCGTCGACGACGATGAACGCGGGGAAGTCCTCGACCTCGATCTTCCAGACCGCCTCCATGCCGAGTTCGGCGTACTCCAGGACCTCCACCTTCTTGATGCAGTCCTGGGCGAGCCGGGCGGCGGGACCGCCGATGGAGCCCAGGTAGAAGCCCCCGTGCGTCTCGCACGCGTCGGTCACCTGCTTGGAGCGGTTGCCCTTCGCGAGCATCACGAGCGACCCGCCCGCGGCCTGGAACTGCTCGACGTACGAGTCCATCCGCCCGGCCGTGGTCGGCCCGAACGAGCCACTCGCGTAGCCCTCGGGCGTCTTCGCCGGCCCCGCGTAGTAGACCGCGTGGTCGCGCAGGTAGGCGGGCATCGCCTCGCCCGCGTCGAGCCGCTCCTTGATCTTGGCGTGCGCGATGTCGCGGGCCACGACGAGCGGGCCGGTCAGTGACAGCCGGGTCTTCACCGGGTACCGGGTCAGCTCGGCCCGGATCTCGTCCATCGGCCGGTTCAGATCGACGCGCACGACGTCGCCGGACAGATCGTCGTCCGTGGTGTCCGGCAGGTACTTCGCGGGATCGGTCTCGAGCCGCTCCAGGAAAACGCCCTCAGCAGTGATCTTGGCGAGGGCCTGCCGGTCGGCGCTGCAGGACACCGCGATGGCCACCGGGCACGAGGCCCCGTGGCGGGGCAGCCGGACCACCCGGACGTCGTGGCAGAAGTACTTGCCACCGAACTGGGCGCCGATGCCGAGCCGCTGGGTGAGCTCGAAGACCTGCTGTTCGAGCTCCAGGTCCCGGAAGCCGTGCCCGGTGGGCGATCCGGCGGTCGGCAGGGCGTCGAGGTAGTGCGCCGAGGCGTACTTGGCGGTCTTCAGCGCGTACTCGGCGCTCGTGCCGCCGACCACGATCGCCAGGTGGTACGGCGGGCAGGCCGCCGTGCCCAGCGAACGGATCTTCTCCTCGAGGAACGCGAGCATCCGCCTGGGGTTCAGGACCGCCTTGGTCTCCTGGTACAGGAAGGACTTGTTGGCGCTGCCGCCGCCCTTGGCCATGTAGAGGAACTTGTAGGCGCCGCTCGTGGCCGGGTCGCCGCCGGTCGCGTACAGCTCGATCTGCGCGGGCAGGTTGCTGCCGGTGTTGCGCTCCTCCCACATGGTCACCGGTGCCATCTGCGAGTAGCGCAGGTTGAGCCGGGTGTAGGCGTCGTAGACGCCACGGGAGATGTGCTCTTCGTCCCGGCCGTCGGTGAGGACGTGCTGCCCCCGCTTGCCCATGACGATGGCGGTGCCGGTGTCCTGGCACATGGGCAGCACGCCCGCGGCCGCGATGTTGGCGTTCTTGAGCAGGTCGAGGGCGACGAACCTGTCATTGGGCGAGGCCTCGGAGTCGTCGAGGATCCGGCGCAGCTGCGCGAGATGGGCGGGCCGCAGCTGATGGGAGATGTCGTGGATCGCCGTCTCGGTGAGCAGCCTGAGCACCTCGGGCTCGATGCGCAGGAAGGCGCGGCCGTCCGCTTCGAAAGTGCTGACTCCGTCCGCGGTGAGCAGGCGGTAGTCGGTCTCGTCGGGACCGAGTGGCAGCAGGTCGGTGTGGGCGAACTCGGGCATCGCGCAGGCCTCTCCTCATTCCGCGGGGTGGGCTCAGAGTACGGCCTGCCGGGTGCCGGCTCCCCGGCCGGGCGTTTGTTGCGCGACCGGCCGGGCGGGTATTGAGTGGAGGGGAGCCGGTAGCGCTCTGATCGGGGACCGTCATGTGGGCATCGCAACTATTGGATCTCTCCGTATTGGATCTCTCCGCCCCGCCTGATCCGAACCAGGAACTGGGTTACGTGGCGCTGATGATCGTCGGCGTGGCCGTGGTGACCGCGCTCCTCGTCACCTTGATCGCGTTGGTGCTGCACAACCTCCACGAGGAGGAGCGCCGACGGCGCAGCCACTAGGCGGGGGGATCGCGGGGGTCGCGTGCGGCGGACGCGACCGCAACGGCCGCGGGGCCAGGCCCGCCACGATCCCCACGGCCACGAGACCCACCCCGGCGAGTTCGGCGGGGCCGGGCCGGCCGAGCCCCAGTACCACCGTGATGATGGCCGCGCTGACCGGAATGACCCCGGCGAACAGCCCGGCCCGATCCGTACCGAGCCGGGGAAGGGCGTCGTACCACAGGAAGAACGCGATCGTGGTGACCACCGCCGAGAGATAGAGCAGGGCCGCGGCCTCGCTCGCGGTGGGAACGCGCAAGAACCCGGCGCCGTCCGCGACCAATCCGGCGATCAGCAGCATCGGCACGGCGAACGCCGCGGAGTACGCCGACACCCTGATCGGGCCGAGTCCGGGCAGTAGCGGCAGGGCCAGCAGCGAGAACCCGACCTCGCCCGCCAGCGCGCCCATGGACAGCAGCAGGCCGGTGAGGCCGCCACCGCCGAGCCCGTTGGCGAGCGCCGCGCCGGCCGTGACGACGAGAGCCGCCGCCACCGTGAGCGGCGACGGGCGCCTGCGTTCGAGCAGCGGTCCGACCAGGGCCAGCACCACGGGAACCGTCGCGATCACGGTGCCGATGGTCGACGGGGTCGCATGCCTGGTGGCCATGACGACGAAGACGTTGAACCCGGCGAGCCCGGTCGCGGCCAGGGCGAGCAGCAGCAGGACCTCACGGGGGGTCGGCCGCCGGCCGGCCCGGTGGGGACCCGCGATCGTCCGCCCTCGCGGCGCGCGGCGGGCGTGCACGCCGGCGGCGGCGAACAGGACGAGCGCGGCGAGCGCATAGCGCAGAGCCTGCCCGCCGAAGATCGGATAGTCGTTGATCGTCGCGGACACACCCGTGAGCGTGCCGACGAGGAACATGGCGCTCGCGGCGCCCACCATTCCCCTCACGCTGGCGGAACCCTTCATGGCGTGAAACGCTAGGGCTTCGGATTGGTCCGGTCACAGAGCCAATCAACATGCTGTAACCAGGACCAATGGCCATCCAGGACCGATCGCCGACCCAGGACCGATGCCTCCCGCCATGCTCACGACGATCACATGACCGACCTGCACCTTCACTTCGACCGGGCCACCGGGCGGATGTCCGGTCAGGTCGCCTCCGGACTGCGCGCGGGGATCCGGGCCGGCCGGCTCCCGGCCGGCACGCGGCTGCCGTCCACCCGCGACCTGGCGCGAGATCTCGGCGTGTCACGCGGCGTCGTGGTGTCGGCCTACGAGCAGCTCCTCGCGGAGGGCTTCGTCATCTCGCGGCGCGGTGACGGCACCAGGGTGGCCCCCTCGGCGGTGGCCCAGAGCCCGCCGCCGGAGCCACGTCCCGGCTGCGTCCGCGACGCGGGCGGCTCGCGTCCGGTCGACTACGACCTGCGGGCCGGGCTGCCCGATCTGGCGGCCTTTCCCCGGGCGCGCTGGATGAGCGCCGTTCGCAACGCGCTGCGCGCGCTGCCGAACGACGAACTCGGTTATCCGGACCCGGCGGGTGCGGCGGTGCTGCGAGCCGAGCTCGCCGGCCACCTCGGCCGCGTACGCGCAGCGCACGTCACGCCCGACCGGCTCGTCGTCACCCAGGGGGTGGCCCATGGACTGGCGATGATCGTGCGCCTGCTCGCCGAGGACGGGCACCGCCGGCTGGCGGTGGAGGATCCGACGAGCGCCCGTCAGCTCCCGCTGCTGGCCGAGGCGGGTGTCGAGATCGTACGGGTTCCCGTGGACGAGGAGGGCGTCGACGTGGCGGCGCTGGCACGGGCCGGGGCACGTGCCGTGCTGGTCACCCCCGCCCACCAGTACCCCACCGGGGTCGTGCTGTCCGCCCGGCGGCGCACCGAGCTGGTCTCGTGGGCCCGCGCGGTCGACGGCATCGTGATCGAGGACGACTACGACGCCGAGTTCCGCTATGACCGAGAGCCCGTGGGGTGCGTGCAGGGCATCGCCCCCGACCGGGTCGTGCTGACCGGCTCGGTCAGCAAGTCCCTCGCGCCGGCACTGCGGCTCGGCTGGGTGGTGGCGCCGAGGGCGCTGGCCGAGCGGGTGCGGTCGTACCGCGCCGGGACCGACCTCGGCGGCCCGGTGATCGAGCAGCACGCGCTCGCCGGGCTGATCGCCTCCGGGGGTTACGACCGGCATCTGCGGGTGATGCGCCGGCAGTACCGTCTGCGCCGGGACGCGCTGGTGGACGCACTGCGCACGCACCTGCCGGGCAGCCGGGTGCACGGGGTGTCGGCCGGACTGCACGTGTACGTCGAGCTGCCCGCCGGCATGCGCGAGCGGAGCGTCATCGAGTCGGCCGCGCGGGCGGGCGTGGCACTCGAGGGCGCGAGCCCGCTGTGGTCGGGTACGGCGCCGACGCCCGCGCTCGTGCTGGGATACGGCGGCCTCTCCACCACCCGGTTGATCCGGGCCGTGGCACTGGTGGGGAGTGCGGTTACTCCTGGGAGTGACGGGTAGGACCCGCGGTCAGATGAGGAGGCATGTCAAATGAACGTGCAAGAGGCGAACCGACAGCTTCAACTGGCCGTCCACGATGCCCAGGTGGCGTTCGACTGTGTCGAGCTGGGCGACATAGACCGTGCGCACACGCACGCCCTCATGGCCCGCACTGCGGCGGACGCCGCCGAGACGGTGCTGCGTTACGCGCTGGCCGAGGAGCGGGGCGAAGCCGTGCCGGCGGCGGAACCCGAGAGCGTCGAGGAACTGCGTCCCTGATGTCTCGAGCGCAGCCGCGTGAATCTCCGTGGATCATGCCCCACACGGCGTGAGCCACGGAGAGCCGCTCGGTCAGGGGGCTCCGCCTGCCTTGAGCGCCGTACCGGTTCAGGGCGCGACCGCGTGATCGCCGGGTGACGCCGCCGGGACGGGGCGGGGCTGGAATCCACCGGCGGCCAGGACGATCACGAGGGTGAGCACGGCCGGCACCGCGAAGGCGAGACGCAGGCCGTGGTCGGTGCTCGTCGGCGCGATGGCTCCGACGACCGCCGCGCCCAGAACGAATCCGACGTAGTTGAAGACGTTCACCCGGGCGACCGCGACCCCCAACCCGGTGGGGTCGACCCGGTCCGCGGCCGAGAACGCGACGGGCGGCACGACGCACAGGCCGAGGCCCACCACGGCGAAGGCGGCGATGGCGACCGGCGCGTTCGGGGCGGCGACGACGCCGACCATGCCGAGCAGCCCGGTCAGCCCGCCGAGCCGCACGACCTGGGCGGCGCCGAGCCGGCGCACTCCCAGGTCGGCGACGGCACGTGCGGCCACCATGGCGACCTGGTAGGCGACGTACGCGAGCGGCGCGACGGTGGACGAACCGCCCAGCTCGTCCTCGAGGTACTTGGTGCTGTAGCCCGATGTCGCCGCGTCCGCGACGTACATGCAGGCCATCGCGGTGCCGACGATCAGCACCGGCCGCCAGGGCACCTGCTCGGCCGCGGCCTTGAGCCGTCGCGAGCCGGGCGCCCGGCCCTCTTCTGATCTGCCCAGGAGCCGCGGGCCGGTGAGCAGCGACACGGCGACGCCCACCAGGGCCGGCCCGGCGAACCCGGCGAACAGCGACACCTCCAGCCGGTTCGCCAGCGCGGACCAGAGCCCCCCGGCGATCCCGGCGACGCTCCACACGGCGTAGAAGCCCGTGACCAGGCTGAGCCCGTACCGGCGCTCCACCGCCACCGCCTGGGCGTTCATGGACGCGTCGACGGCACCGATGAACAGGCCGAACAGCGCGACGGCACCGTACAGTGCCATGACGCCGTCCACCAGGCCGACGAGCGCGATGGTGACGCACACCGCCGGCTGAGAGATCCGCAGCACGGCGGCGCTGCCCCGCCGCCGGAACAGGACGCCGGCCAGCACACTGCCCAGCCCCGCGATCACCGGCACCAGGAGCAGCACGAGGGCCAACCGGCCGTCGCTGAGCCCGTGCGCATCCTGGATGCGGGGCACCCGCGTCACCAGCGTGGAGAAGCACAGCCCCTGGACCGCGAAGCCGGCATAGGCGGAGACCCGCGCCTGACGGTTCCGATCGGTGATGCCCGTCGCCATGGCGATCTCCATCAACATGAAGAAGTCTCGCGTCAGGCTAGGGACGGCCGCCGGCCCGGGTCAATGCCCGGTGGCGACTATCCGATCAGGCGGCGGCGCATGCCGCGAACGGCCAGGACCCACATCAGTGCGGCGAAGAGCAGGAGCACGCCGAAATGACCGGCGTCGGCGAGCGGCCGGACGCCGAACACGGCGTGGCGGACCAGTTCGACACAGTGCAGCAGAGGATTGAACTGGGCGGCGACGTGTACCCATCCAGGCAGGGCGCTGATCGGGAAGAACGTCCCCGCCACCAGGAACAGCGGGGTCACCACGCCGGTGATCACGTAGTCGAAGGAGTTGATCGACGGCACGATCGTCGAGGTCCACATGCCGAGCAGCCCGAAGCCCAGGGCGGTCACGAACACGATTAGGGGGACGAGGAGCATCCCGGCGCTCGGGTCGAGGCCGAACGCCATTGCGACGATCAATGGCGCGCACCCGTAGACCGACGACTTCGCCGCGATCCACGTGACCTCGCCGGTGACGAGCTCGTGCACGTCCAGAGGGGTCGCGAGCATCGCGTCGTAGGTGTGCTGGAAGACCCGGCGGATGTAGGCGTTGAACATCCCGGGGAACACGGAGGTGAACAGGGCGGCCGTGCCGACCATGCCCGTGCCGACGAAGTCGAGGTAGCGGTAGTCGCCGATCACCGCCATGAGCGAGCCGAACCCGTATCCGAACGCGAGCATCATGAACGTCGGCTCGAACATCGACGCGAACGACTGGGAGCGCCAGTACCGGCGGAACAGCGCGAGTTCGTGCCGCCACGTGCCCTGCAGGGCCGCCAGCTCGATGCGGTGGCGCGGAGGCGGACCTGAGGCGGCCTCGGCGGGTTCGACGGCGGTCAATCCACCTGCTCCCCGGTCAGGACGACGAAGACGTCCTCGAGATTGGCCGCCCGGCGGACGCCGTCCGGCCCGAGCGCGTCGGCCAGCGAGTCCGGGATCGACTCGGCCCGCAGCACCGACACCGACGGCCCGGTGCGGCGGGTCGGCAGCCCGGCCGCGCGCGCGAGGGACTCGACCTCGGCGAGCCGCTCGGGCGGCCCGTAGTGCTCGACCACCGAGCTGCCGGCATGCCGCGCGATGAGATCGGCCGGGGTTCCCCTGGCGGTGACCCGGCCGTGCGACATCAGGGCGCACTCGTCGGCGAGCCGCTCGGCCTCTTCGATGTAGTGGGTCGACATCAGCACCGTCGTGCCGCCCGCCCTGAGCGCGTCGATCAGCCCCCATAGCTCCGCGCGGAGTTGTGGATCCAGGCCCACGGTGGGCTCGTCGAGAAGCACCAGCCGGGGGCGGTGCACCAGGCCCCGCGCGATGAGCAACCGCCGGCGCATGCCGCCGGACAGGTCGTCGACCCGGGTGTGCTGCCGCCCGGTGAGATGGGCCAGCGCCAGCGCGGCGTCGACCGCGGCGCGGCGGCCGGCCCTCGGAACGCGGTAGAGACGCGCGAAGACCTCGAGGTTCTCGCGGGCGGTGAGCTCCTCGTCGAGATTGTCCTGCTGCGGCACGACCCCCATCTGGGCACGGGCCCGCTTGGACTCGCGCGGGATCGGATGCCCGAGCACCTCGATCGTGCCCTCGTCGGCCAGCGCCTGTGCCGTCAGCATCCGCATCGTGGTGGACTTGCCCGCGCCGTTCGGCCCGAGCAGGCCGAGGCAGATCCCGGCCGGCACCTCCAGGTCGAGACCGTCCACCGCCGCGAGCCCGCCGAATCGCTTGACCACGCCGCGCAGCGCGATCGCGGGCCCTCCGCCCCCGCTCGGCGACGACGAGGCGCCTGCGAGGGAGCGTGCGGTCGTCATGGCGCCACCATAGGCAGCACGGACGACATTCTCATCGGGTTTTCCCGCCCACGCGCGAGCGCGGCTATGGTGCGGGTGTGGACAACCCCTGGCGCCCCGCAACCCGGGCGGGCGACGTTCCCCCACGGGATCTGCGCGCATCCGACAGCGACCGGGAGAAGGTGGTGGCGCTGCTCGGCGACGCGCTCGCCGACGGCCGGTTGACCATGGTGGAGCACGAGGACCGGGTGCATCAGGCCTACGCGGCCCGCACGCTCGGGGAGCTCGCCGCGCTCACCCTGGATCTGCTGCCGGCCGAGCAGCAGCCCATCCACGTCGACGACCGGCCGTTGCACGCGCTGTTCGGTTCCGAGCGCCGGGGCGGGCGCTGGGTGGCACCGGCGCGGTTCCCGGTGACGGCCGTGTTCGGAACGGTGGAACTGGACCTGCGCGAGGCGATTCTGGCGCGCCGCCACATCGTCATCGACGCGAACATCGTGTGTGGCCAGGTCCGGCTGCTGATCCCCGAGGGCGTACGGGTCGACGTCACCAGCCGGATGATCATCAGCTCGCGGCAGCTCAAGATCCGGACGCCGCCGGGCGAGCCCACCGGGCCGGTCATCGAGATCGGCGGCACCGCGGTGCTGGGCTCGATCCAGGCACGTACGCCCAAGCGCAAGTGGCGTCAGCGCATCCGCGGGCGCTGACGCCCGGGCGCGCCGGCTATGAGGCCGTGTCAAAGTTGATCGCGCTGTAGGCGCGCAGCTTGCTGAGCTGGTGCTCACTCTGGATGTTGCGGATCGTGCCGCTGCGCGAGCGCATGACGAGCGAGCTGGTGGACGCCGTGCCCTTGCGGTAGCGCACCCCGCTCGCGAGCTCCCCGTCGGTGATGCCGGTGGCGGCGAAGAACACGTCGTCGGAGGTCACCAGGTCGTCGGTGGTCAGCACCCGGCCGAGGTCGTGCCCCGCGTCGATCGCCTTCTGCCGTTCCGCGTCGTCCTGCGGCCACAGCCTGCCCTGGATCACGCCGCCGAGGGCCTTGATCGCACAGGCCGCGATGATGCCCTCAGGGGTGCCGCCGATGCCGAGGAGCAGGTCGACGCCGGTGCCCTCGCGGGCGGCCATGATCGCGCCGGCCACGTCACCGTCGGTGATGAACTTGATCCGTGCGCCGGCCTCGCGGATCTGCTTGACGATGTCCTCGTGCCGCGGCCGGTCGAGGATCACCACGGTGACGTCCTGCGGTGAACAGCCTTTGGCCCTGGCCACGGCGCGGATGTTGTCGCTGATCGGCCGCTGGATGTCGACGGCGTCGGCGGCCTCGGGACCGGTGACGAGCTTCTCCATGTAGAAGACGGCCGACGGGTCGTACATCGACCCGCGCGCGCTCACCGCGATCACCGAGATCGCATTGTTCATGCCGAGGGCCGTCAACCGCGTCCCGTCGATCGGGTCGACCGCGACGTCGCACTCGGCTCCGCTGCCGTCGCCGACCTGCTCGCCGTTGTAGAGCATGGGTGCGTTGTCCTTCTCACCTTCGCCGATCACCACCACGCCCTTCATCGAGACGGTGTTGATCAGCTGGCGCATGGCGTTGACCGCGGCCCCGTCCGCGCCGTTCTTGTCTCCGCGGCCGACCCACCGGGCAGCGGCCATCGCGGCGGCCTCGGTGACGCGGACCAGCTCAACGGCGAGGTTACGGTCAGGCGCGTCCTTAGCCGTGGCAAGTGGGGAGGAAACGGTCGTTTCATCAGACATAGTGCGGCTGCCCTTCAATAGTCGGACTTGCATGGGATCGTAGTTCCCACCTGGGAGGGCGTAATCTCGTCGGGACGTGTTGTTGTCCGCCTCAGCGGGCGGGCGGCTACGGTTGCGAGGGAGGAGAAGGGCGTTCCTTCCGGCCCCGGACGGGTCGCCACGCCCGGGTGAGAGATGAGCGGTGACTTGGAGTGGGGAGCGCGAGCGTGAGCATTGACGAACCGCCCGTGCGGGTGTCCGATCGCGGGGCCGCCACCAGAGGCGCGCTGCTGACCGCCGCGCGCGACGTGTTCGCCGAGGCCGGCTTCGCCCAGGCGGCGGTGACCGACATCGTCGCCAAGGCGGGGGCCAGCGTCGGCAGCCTTTACCACCATTTCAACGGCAAGGCCGATCTCTATCTGACCCTCTTCGAGGAGTTTCAGAACCGCCAGCAGGAACGCACCCGTGAGGCGATCCACTCCGTACGGGACGCCGGCGAGTCCGATCCGATGCGGCTCTTCATCGCCGGTGCCACCGCCTACATCGACGGCTGCCTGGCCGAGCGCGAGGTCTCCCGGCTGTTCATCTCCGGCGACGGCCCGCCCGGGTTCGACCGCGTCATGCAGAAGCGGCTCCGCAGGTGGGCGCGGCTCAACGCCGCCCTCTTCCACTCCGCCGACGGCGGGGTCGACGAACCGCTCGTGATCGTGCTCACCGGCGCGATGGCGGCCGCGGTCACCGAGATCTCGCTCAGCGACGACGCCGACGCGTCCCGCAGGCTCGCGGGCGACATCATGGCGATCATCGAAACGATCAGGAACCCCCGTACGGAGCGCGCGTGAGCGTGGGGGATCCTGAGACGGTGACCGATCAGAGCACGCGCCCCGGCGCGACGCCGCAGCCGGCCCCCACGCCGGTGAGTCCGGCCATGTACAAGCGGCTGACCACCGGGATCGGCGGCTTTTCCATGGCGATGCTTGCCTGCCTCGCGATGGTCGGGGTGATCGTGCTGATCACCCCCAGCAGCGACAAGGAGACGCTGCCGACCGTCGACTACGCGCCGCACACCCGCGTCCTGCTCATCGCCGCGCCGTACACCTCGTACGTCCCGTCGGGGCTGCCCGCGCGGTGGCGGCCGACCAGTTCCCGGGTCACCGGAGAGCGGGGCAAGGAACCGATCGCCTGGCATCTCGGCTTCGTGACGCCCACTGACGAGTACGCCGCGCTGGAGCAGAGCGACGAGCGTCCTGACGTCTTCATCGGCCGCATGACCAACCGGAACCAGCGGGTGGGCACCCAGCAGATCGCCGGGGCGAGTTGGGATCGATACTTCCGCGAGGACAAGAGGCAGCGCTCGCTGGCGCGCCGGCTGCCCGACGTCACGCTGGTCGTCACGGGCACGGCCTCGTACGAGGAACTCGCGGTGCTGGCCGGCTCGCTGCGCCCCCAGAAGGCGTCGCCGACCCCGCGGCCCACGAGTACCTGAGGGACCAGAACGGGATCGGGGAAGGGCTCAGAAGGGGGTCTCGTCGCCGCCCTCCGGGGCGGTCCGGTCGGGCACCGAGGCGGCGAGCCGGGCGCGGGCCCCTTCGAGCCACTCGGCGCAGAGCTCGGCGAGCTTCTCGCCGCGCTCCCACAGGGTCAGCGATTCCTCGAGGGTGAGCCCGCCCGTCTCCAGCCGCCGGACGACGTCGGCGAGCTCATCTCGCGCCTGCTCGTACGAGAGCTTCTTCTCCTCGGCCACGCGCTCACCCTAGTGGCTGCCGGTGCCGGTGACCGTGACGGTGACCCGGCCGTCGGAGAGCCGGATCGCGAGGGTGTCGTTCTCGGCGACGTCATCGGCCGAACGCACGACGGACTCGTCGGGGCGCTGGACGATCGCGTAGCCCCGCTTCAGCGTCGCCGCCGGTGAGAGCGCGAGCAGCCGGGCCCGCGTGTGCTCCAGCTCGCCGCCCGCCCGGGTCAGCGCGCCGTCCAAGGCGCGCCTGGACCGATCGCGCAGAGCGACGACCGACTCGGCCTTGCGCTCCACCTCACGTACCGGATCGGCCAGCGCGGGCCGTGATCGAATCGCCGAGAGCCACGCCTGCTCGCGCTCGAGCCGCCCGCCGACGCACCGCCGGCCGCGGTCGCGCAGCTGCCGCACGAGCTCGAGCTGTTCCCGTACGTCCGGGACGACCCGCTTGGCCGCGTCGGTGGGCGTCGAGGCGCGCACGTCGGCGACCAGGTCCAGGATCGGGGTGTCCTGCTCGTGCCCGATGGCGCTCACCACCGGCGTGCGGCACGCGGCCACGGCACGCACCAGGGCCTCGTCCGAGAACGGCAGCAGGTCCTCGAGCGAGCCGCCGCCGCGGCTGACGATGATGACGTCGATCTCCGGGTCGCCGTCGAGCTTCTCGAGTGCCGCCATGACCTCGCCGACGGCGTACGAGCCCTGGACCGCGACTGGTTCGACGGCGAAGCGGACGGAGGGCCAACGGCGGCGGGCGTTCTCGAGGACGTCGCGCTCGGCGGCGGAGTCGCGGCCGCAGATCAGCCCCACCCGGTGCGGCAGGAAGGGCAGCGGGCGCTTGCGCTCGGGGCGGAACAGCCCCTCGGCCGAGAGCACGCGCTTGAGGTGCTCCAGCCGGGCGAGCAGCTCACCGAGGCCGACCGCGCGGATCTCGATGGCGGCGAGCGAGAAGGTGCCGCGGTTGACCCAGAAGTCCGGCTTGGCGTGGATCACCACCCGGGCCCCGTCGGCCACCGCCGGATTGTCGAAGACCGCCCGCGGGCCGACCACCCGGACGGACATGTTGGCGACCGGGTCGCGCAGCGTCAGGTAGACGGTGCCCCCGCGCCGGTTGAGGTCGGTGACCTGCCCCTCGACCCAGATGCGGCCGAGCCGGGTGATCCACCCGCCGACCAGCTGAAGGACCGTGCGGACCGGTACGGGCGACTCGGCCGAGGTCTCCATCCCCATGCGGGGCAGCTTAGAGGAGTCGTCGTGGTGAGGGGTTGTGCGAGACGTCGGCAATGTGACATTTTACTGCGCGTGCCCACGAGAGACCTGCTGGTCGTCGGAGCGGGAGTGGTCGGCGCCGCCTGTGCCTACTACGCTGCGAAGGCCGGCCTCACCGTCACCGTCGTCGATCGCGGTGCCGTGGCCGGTGGTACGACCGGTGCCGGCGAGGGCAACCTGCTCGTCTCCGACAAGGAGCCCGGCGCCGAACTCGACCTGGCACTGCTGTCGGCCCGGCTCTGGCGGGACCTGGCGGCCGAGCACGGCGACGAGGTGGAGTACGAGGCCAAGGGCGGCCTGGTCGTGGCGGCGACGGCACCGGGCATGGCCGGGCTGGAGCGACTCGCGGCGCACCAGCGCGCCGCCGGAGTGCGGGCCGAGGTCGTCGCGGCGACCGATCTGCGCGATCTCGAGCCGCATCTCGCACCCGGGCTCGCGGGAGGGATGTTCTACCCCCAGGACGCCCAGGTGCAGCCGATGCTGGCGGCCGCTCATCTGCTGCGGGCCGCGCGGGACCGCCATGGCGCGCGGCTGTGGACCGGGGTCACCGTCACCGGCGTCACCCGCGCGGGAGATCGGGTGACCGGGGTGCGCACCGACCGGGGCGACATCGCGGCCGGTGCGGTCGTGAACGCCGCCGGAACGTGGGGCGGTGAGATCGCCGCG
The DNA here is from genome assembly GCF_014323705.1 of Actinomadura alba. Classification (GTDB taxonomy): domain Bacteria; phylum Actinomycetota; class Actinomycetes; order Streptosporangiales; family Streptosporangiaceae; genus Actinomadura_C; species Actinomadura_C alba. Next base: position 118,708 of record NZ_JABVEC010000011.1, on the reverse strand, counting down.
CTGGCGGGAGTGCGGGTTCCCGTGCTGCCGCGCCGGGGCTTCATCCTGGTCACCGAACCGCTGCCGCCGATGATCCGGCACAAGGTCTACGCGGCCGAGTACGTCGGCGACGTCGCGAGCGATTCGGCCGGGCTGGAGACCTCGCCGGTCGTCGAGGGGACGAAGGCGGGCACCGTGCTCATCGGCGCGAGCCGGGAGCGGGTCGGCTTCGACCGGACGCTGTCGACGGTGGTGCTGCGCAGGCTCGCCGCGCAGGCGATCGCGCTGTTCCCCGTGCTCGCCGACGTCGCGGCGATCCGTACGTACTGCGGGTTCCGCCCGTACTGTCCCGACCACCTGCCGGTGATCGGACCGGACCCGCGTGCGCCGGGACTGCTGCACGCGTGCGGACACGAGGGGGCGGGCATCGGGCTGGCGGCGGCGACCGGCCACCTGCTCGCCCAGGTCCTCACCGGTGCCGACCCTGCCCTCGACCTGTCCCCGTTCCGCCCCGACCGTTTCGCGGAGGTCCCGTCGTGACGACCGCCCAGAGCCGTGAACCGAGCGGAGCGATGCGACCGGACCCGGAACCATTCGAGATCATCTTCGCTGGGCGACCCGTTCCGGTGCTGCCGGGACAGACCGTGGGCGCGGCGTTGCACGCCTCCGGTATCCGGTCCTGGCGGACGACCCGCGAGAACGGGCGGCCGCGCGGCCTGTTCTGCGGGATCGGCGTCTGCTTCGACTGCCTCGTGACGGTGAACGGCGACCCGTCCCGGCGCGCCTGCCTGATCGAGGCACGGCCCGGCGATGTGGTGACGACCCAGGAGGGCGGCGGCCATGACGCGTGATCTGGCGGTGATCGGCGCGGGTCCGGCAGGGCTCGCCGCCGCGGTCACGGCGGCGGCGACCGGGCTGCGGGTGGTCCTCGTCGACGCGGGGGCCCGGCCCGGCGGGCAGTACTTCCGGCACCCTCCGGACACCCTGGCGGGCCCGCGCGGCGCGGCGCGCCACGGGTGGGCCGAGTTCGCGCGGCTCCGGGACGAACTGGCCGGGCACGTCGCGGCGGGCCGGATCACCCACCTGGCCGGCCACGCCGTCTGGCACGTCGAAGCGCACTCGGAGGAGGCGGACGCCCGGTTCACGCTGCACCTGGGCGGGACGGGCTCCGTCGCGGTGAGTTCCGGCGCCGTGCGAGAGGTACGGGCACGGGCCCTGGTGATCGCGGCCGGAGCGCACGATCGGCCGCTGCCCTTCCCGGGCTGGGACCTGCCGGGCGTGCTCACCGCCGGAGGCGCACAGGCGCTGCTCAAGGGCAGTCTGGTCGTGGCCGGGCGGCGCGTCGTCGTGGCCGGGACGGGGCCGTTCCTGCTGCCGGTCGCGGCCGGGCTGGCCTCGGCCGGCGCCCGGGTCGAGGGCGTCTTCGAGGCCAACCGGCCAGGGCGCTTCGCCCGGCACGGCGCCCGGGTCCTCCGCAACGCCGGGAAGCTCGCCGAAGGAGCGGGGTACGCCGCCGTACTGCTCCGTCACCGCGTTCCCTACCGGGTGGGGCACGCGATCGTGGCCGCGCACGGAGACGACGCGGTCGAGTCCGTCACCGTCGCCCGGCTGGACCGCGACTGGACGCCGGTGCGCGGTGGCGAGCGCGTGATCGAGTGCGATGCCGTCGCGGTCGGCTACGGCTTCACCCCGCAACTGGAGATCCCGGTCGAGCTCGGCTGCGCCACCCGCGTCGACGCCGACGGCAGCCTCGTGGTCGTCGTGGACGCCGCGCAGCGCACCAGCGTGCCCGGCGTCTACGCGGCGGGGGAGACCACCGGCGTGGGCGGAGCGCCCTTGGCCCTCACCGAGGGCCGACTCGCGGGGCAGGCCGTGGCCGCCGCGCTGGGCGCCCCGCCGGCCAGGCCGTCACGACGGCTGCTCGCGCGCCGCGCCCGCCTGCGGGCGTTCGCCGCGACGTTGCACGACGCCTATGCCGTACGGCCGGGCTGGGCCGGCTGGCTGCGGCCGGACACCCTCGTCTGCCGGTGCGAGGAGGTGCCGTACGGGCGGCTCGACGAGGCCGTACGCGAACTCGGCGCCATCGATCCGCGCGCGGCCAAGCTGATCAGCAGGGCCGGGATGGGCTGGTGCCAGGGCCGGATCTGCGGTTACCCCACGGCCTGCCTCACCGCGCGGATCCGCAAGCGCGCCCCCGACGTCGCCGACCTCACCGGTCTCGCCCGGCGCCCACTCGCGCAGCCCGTCCGCCTGGGCGACCTCGCGGAGGATCCGGCGGCGGGCGGCGCCGAGGACGCAGATGGCGCCGACCCCGGTGGGGGCGGGCCGTGCTGATTCCGAAGCGTTCATCGGTGCGCCGATCCTTCGTACTTCGTCATCCATAACGGTCACATTGCGGCGATTCGCTGGTCTTGACGTCGCGGCTCGAAGCAATGTGAAATGTCACATCTCTTGGAGGAGATCAATGATGACCGCACCGCGCACCCCCTGGCACGGAGTGATGGTGGCCACCGCGCTGCCGCTGCGCGACGACCTGTCGGTCGACTACGAGCGGTACGCCGAGCACGTCCGCTGGCTCGTCGAGTCGGGCTGCGACGGGGTCGTGCCGAACGGCTCGCTCGGCGAATACCAGACGCTGACGGACGATGAGCGCGCGCAGGTCGTCCGCACGGCCGTGGACGCGGTCGGCGGCGACCGGGTCATGCCGGGGGCCGGTGCCTATGGCTCCGCGGAGTCGCGGCGCTGGGCGGAGCAGGCGGCCGAGGCCGGATGTGGCAGCGTCCTGTTGCTTCCGCCGAACGCCTACCGGGCCGACGAGACGATCGTCGAGGCGCACTACGCGGAGGTCGCCAAGGCCGGCATCCCGATCGTGGCGTACAACAACCCGCACGACACCAAGGTCGACCTGACCCCGGCGCTGCTGGCCCGGCTGCACGGTGCCGGCCACATCGTCGCGGTCAAGGAGTTCAGCGGCGATGTCCGGCGCGGCTACGAGCTCGCCGAGCTCGCCCCCGGCCTGGACCTCATCGCCGGCGCCGACGACGTACTGCTGGAGCTGGCCCTCGCCGGCGCCAAGGGCTGGATCGCCGGATACCCGAACGCGCTGCCGGTGTCGTCGGTGGAGCTCTACCGCGCGGCGGTCGACGGGGACCTGGACCGGGCGCTGCCCCTCTACCGGGCGCTGCACCCGCTGCTGCGCTGGGACTCCAAGGTCGAGTTCGTGCAGGCCATCAAGCTGTCGATGGACATCGCCGGACGGTACGGCGGCCCGTGCCGGGCGCCGCGCCTGCCGCTGAGCGAGGAGCGGGAGAAGACGATCCGCGCTGCCACTGAGAAGGCCCTCGGCGAGGGACACCGCTGATGCGGTCCAGGCATGTGTTCCACGCCGTGGACTCGCACACCGAGGGGATGCCGACCCGGGTGATCACGGGCGGGATCGGCGTCATCCCGGGTGCCACGATGTTCGAGCGCCGGCGGCACTTCATCGAGCATCTGGACCACATCCGCACCCTGCTGATGTACGAGCCGCGCGGGCACAGCGCCATGAGCGGCGCGATCCTGCAGCCGCCGACCCGGCCGGACGCCGACTACGGCGTGCTGTACATCGAGGTCTCGGGCTGCCTGCCGATGTGCGGGCACGGCACCATCGGCGTGGCGACCGTACTCGTCGAGACCGGGATGGTCGAGGTCACCGAGCCGGTCACGACGATCCGGCTGGACACGCCCGCCGGGCTGGTGGTGGCCGAGGTGGCGGTGTCCGGGGGAGCCGCGAGGTCGGTGACGATCCGCAACGTGCCGTCCTTCTCGCACGCCCTCGACCAGAGCGTGACGGTGCCCGGTTTCGGCGAGGTCGGCTACGACATGGCCTACGGCGGCAACTTCTACGCGATCCTGCCGATCGAGCGGGTGGGGATCGCCTTCGACCGCGCCGAGAAGCAGCGCATCCTGGACGCCGGGCTGGCGATCATGGAAGCGATCAACGATCGGAACCGCCCGGTCCATCCGGGCAACCCCGACATCGGCGGCTGCCACCACGTGCAGTTCGTCGCCCCCGGGTCGACGGCCCGGCACTCCCGCCACGCGATGGCCATCCACCCCGGCTGGTTCGACCGCTCGCCATGCGGCACCGGGACGTCGGCCCGGCTGGCCCAGCTGCACGCGCGGGGCGAATCGGCCCCCGGCGAGGAGTTCGTCAACGAGTCCTTCATCGGCACCCGGTTCATCGGCCGGATCGCCGAGGAGACGACCGTCGCCGGCCGGCCCGCGATCGTGCCCGACATCACCGGCCGTGCCTGGGTCACGGGCACCGCACAATACCTTCTCGATCCGGACGATCCGTTCCCTGAGGGGTTTCTGTTGTAGTCCCCTATGTCCGGAAGCCTTCCCGATCCCCGTCCGCGTATCCGATCCGCGTATCCGAGCCCCCCGAGCCCAGCGCCGTCACGGCGAAGCCCATCGAGTCCCCCGAGCCACTCCCGTGGGTCGTGCGCGAGAAAGCGAGCCCCCAGCATGAAGAGTCCCAAGATCATTCTCGGCGTCGCCCTGGCCGCCGTCGCCGCCACATCGGCATGCGGCCAGGGTGTACTGGGCGGCGATGATGAGGGCGGCGACGACAAGGGCCCGATCGTCCTCGGAATGAACGTGCCGAAGTCGGGCAGCAGCGCCGAGATCGGCCCGTACATGGAGAACGGCGCCCAGCTCGCGATCGAGGAGATCAACGCCAAGGGCGGAGTGCTCGGCCGCAAGCTGCAGCTGCGCGCCGAGGACGACGGCTGCGATCCGAAGATGGCGACGGCCGCCGCCAACAAGCTCGTCGCGGCCGGGGTGAAGGCGTCGGTCGGCGGATACTGCTCCGGCGCCACGCTGCCCACCCTGCCGGTGTTCGACAAGGCCAAGATCCCCATGGTCATCCCGGCGGCGAACTCGACCGACCTGGTCGCGCAGAAGCTGAAGCACGTCTTCCTCATCAACGGCACCGGCGACCAGCAGACCACCGCGGCGATGGCCTGGCTGGTCAAGAGCGGTGCCAAGAAGGTCGCCGTGATGCACGACAACACCAGCTACGCCAAGGACATCGCGGTGCGCACCGCGGCCGAGCTCGACAAGCCGGGCGGCCCGGACAAGGCCGGTATCGAGACGGTCAACCCGGGTGAGAGCGACTACAGCGCCAACGTCACGGCCGTGCTCAAGACGAGCCCCGACTTCATCTACTGGACCGGCTACTACCAGGAGGGCGGGCTGCTCACCCGCCAGCTCCGCCAGGCCGGCTACAAAGGCAAGATCATGGTCGCGGACGGGGCCGTCGACCCGAAGATCATCTCGATCGCGCAGGGCGAGAACGCCGACGGCCTGTACGCGACCATGACCCAGATGCCCGACACCATCCAGGGGGCGCAGAACTGGGTCGCGAAGTACAAGCAGAAGTTCAGCGCGGACCCGGGCCCCTACTCCCCGCAGTCCTATGACGCGGTCCGCGTCGTCGCCGAGGCGATGACCAAGGCCGGCAGCACCGACGGCGCCAAGGTGGTGACGGCCCTGGAGGGGATCAACGGCTTCCAGATCTTCTCCGGACCGCTGAAGTTCACCCCCGACCACCGTCTGTCCGAGGGCGGCTTCGTGATCCTCGTGGTGAAGGACGGCAAGTTCGCCCTGCAGGACTCCCTCAAGTAACCGTCCACGACTCCTCGCATGACCTCGCGGTCGCCCGCACGGGCGACCGCGAGGCTCGGCAGGGAAGCCAGGAGGCCCTGGATTGTCGCAACTGATCTGGAACGGGCTGTTCGTCGGCTCGTTCTATGCGCTGGTCGCGCTGGGCTACAGCATGGTCTACGGGATCATCAAGCTGCTCAACTTCGCCCACGGCGACCTCTATATGCTCGGCGCCTTCTCGGGATTCGCGATGCTCGGCGCCATGGGCGGGCTGGTGAAGTCACAGTCGCTGCTCGCCCTGTTCATCGTCCTGCTGCTCGCGATGCTGACCACGGGGCTCAGCGGCGTGGTGCTCGAGCGGGTGGCCTACCGGCCGCTGCGCCGCGCCCCGCGCCTCGCCTTGCTCATCACGGCGGTGGGCGCGTCGTTCGCGCTGGAGTACGGCACCCGGATCGTCGCCGGAGCCAACCCGAAGGTCTATCCCGTACGGCTCGGCGGAACGACGCTCCACGTCTTCGGTGCGCGGATCACCGTGCAGCAGCTCGCACTCGTGGGCGTCGCCGTCGCGCTGATGGTCGCACTGCATCTGCTGATCACGCGCAGCCGCCAGGGGCGGGCCATGCGGGCGATCGCGCTCGATCCCCGGGCCGCCCTGCTCATGGGCGTCGACGTCGACAAGGTCATCGCGCGGACGTTCTTCATCGGCTCCGCGCTGGCCGGTGCCGCGGGCGTCATGGCCGGCGGCTACTACGGGAAGATCGACTTCCTGATGGGCTTCATCATCGGGCTCAAGGCGTTCACCGCGGCCGTCATCGGAGGCATCGGCAACATGCAGGGCACGATGCTCGGCGGCCTCGTACTCGGGCTGCTCGAGTCGTTCGGCACCCACTGGCTCGGCGGTGAATGGCGCGACGTGTTCGCGTTCGGCTGCCTGATCCTCTTCCTCACCGTGCGGCCGACGGGCCTGCTCGGCGAACGCGTCACGGAGCGAGTGTGATGACCGCCGGGGATGGCCCGCCGGTCAAGCCGGTCGTGGGCAGGGGACCGACCTTCATCACCCGCCTCATGGAGAGCCGGTGGCTGGGCTGGGCGGGGCTGGCCGTGGGCCTGGGCGCGCCCCTGGTGATCGCGACGCCGTACGCGCTCAACATCATGACCAGTGCAGTGATCTTCGTGATGCTGGCGGTCGGGCTCAACATCGTGGTCGGCTACTGCGGGCTGCTCGACCTGGGCTTCGCGGCCTTCTTCGCGGTCGGCGCCTACACCAGCGGCATCCTCGCGAACGAGCTCGAGATCCCGCTGCTGGCCACCGTCCCGGCCGTGATCGTCGTCACCGTGATCGCCGGCATCGTGATCGGTGCGCCCACGCTGCGGCTGCGCAGCGACTATCTCGCCATCGTCACGCTGGGGTTCGGCGAGATCATCCGTATCGTCGCCAACAACCTCGACATCACCGGTGGCCCGTCCGGCATCTACGGGATTCCCGGGCTGTCGGCGTTCGGCGTCGACCTCTCCGAGCCCGTCGTCTTCTACTGGGTCACCGTCCTCATCGTCGCGCTGGCCGTGCTGTTCGCGGCCCGGCTCGGCCGCTCCCGGCTCGGCCGGGCCTGGCGGTTCGTACGAGAGGACGAGGACGCGGCGGAGGCCAGCGGCATCCACACCTACCAAGTCAAGCTGTCCGCCTACATCGCCGGCGCGGTGTGGGGGGGCCTCGCGGGCGTGCTGTTCGCGGGCCAGCTCTCCGCCGTCTCACCGGCGAGCTTCACGTTCCTGCAGTCGGCCCTGGTGCTGATGGCGGTCGTGCTCGGCGGCATGGGCTCCACGCCGGGCGTGGTCCTCGGCGCCGTGTTCATCAGCCTTCTGCCGGAGCTGCTGCGTGACTTCGCCGACTACCGCTTCTTCGTGTTCGGCGTGCTGCTGATCGTCGTGATGATCGTCCGCCCGCAGGGACTGTGGCCGCACCGTTCGTCCGAGAGCGCCCGCACCGCGGCCCGGTCTCGTACCGGCCCGCCGGGCGAGCCGGCGACCGACTCCAAGGGGGCCTCATGACGCTCCTCCAGGTCGAGGACCTGAGGTTGTCGTTCGGCGGCGTCCGCGCCGTCGACGGACTCACCTTCACCGTCGGCGAGGGCGAGATCGTCTCGATCATCGGGCCCAACGGCGCCGGGAAGACCTCCGCGTTCAACTGCATCACCGGGTTCTACAAGCCGACCGGTGGCGTGGTGCGGGTGGGCGGCACCGATGTCACGGGACGGCGGCCGTCGGCCATCGCCGCCCGCGGTGTCTCCCGGACGTTCCAGAACCTGCGGCTGTTCGGCGAACTGTCCGTACTCGACAACGTACGGGCCGGAACCCACCTGTGGCTGCGGCAGAACGTGTTCGACGCGCTGCTGCACACGCCACGCTACCGGCGCAGCGAACAGGAGGGCACGGACGAGGCGCACAAGTGGCTCGACTTCGTCGGACTGCGCGGTGACCGGGCGGGCCTCGTGCGCAATCTGCCGTACGGCGCGCAGCGCAGCGTCGAGATCGCCCGGGCGCTCGCCCGAAGGCCCTCCCTGCTGCTCTTGGACGAGCCCGCGGCGGGCCTGAACCACACCGAGAAGACCGAGCTCCTCGATCTGATCCGGCGGATCCGCGACCTGGGCATCGCGATCACGCTGATCGAGCACGACATGGGGCTGGTGATGGAGATCTCCGAACGGGTCGTGGTGCTCAACTTCGGCAAGGAGATCGCGGACGGCCGTCCGGACGAGGTGCGGCGCGATCCGGCGGTCATCGAGGCGTATCTCGGCCGGGACGACGACGATCCGGTGGCGGATCCGGCCGATCCCGCCGACGCCGCCGCCGGTGATCCGCAGGAGCTGGCGGACGCGGACCCGCCCGCGAAGGAGGGCCGGTGAAGACCACAGCGCTCGAGCTGACCGATTTGGACGTGCGTTACGGCGGGGTCCAGGCACTACGCGGCCTGAGCCTGACCGTGGCGGAGGGCGAGATCGTCGCCCTCCTCGGCAACAACGGCGCGGGCAAGACCACGACGCTGTCGACCGTGTCCGGGCTGGTACGGCCGGCCGGTGGCACGGTCCGGCACGAGGGGCAGGACATCACCCGCTCGTCCCCGCCGAGCATCGTCGAGCGCGGGCTGATCCACGTCCCGGAGGGCCGGCGCATCTTCAGCACGCTCACCGTGCACGAGAACCTGCTGATGGGCGGCTACCCGGTCCGGGACCAGGCGACGCTGCGCCGGCGTCTGGACCGTGCGTACGAGTTGCTGCCCCGGCTCGCCGAACGGCGTGCGCAGCAGGGCGGGACGCTGTCCGGGGGAGAGCAGCAGATGCTCGCCATCGGGCGCGCGCTCGTCGCCGGACCCCGGCTGCTCATGCTGGACGAGCCGTCGATGGGGCTGGCGCCGCTGCTGGTGACCGCCGTCATGGACGTGATCCGCGACATCAACGCCGAGGGGACCTCCGTGCTGCTCGTCGAGCAGAACGCCAAGGCCGCACTCAAGATCGCGCATCGCGGTTACGTCATCGAGAACGGCGAGTGCACCCTCGACGGCAGCGCCGCCGAGCTGTCCGCCGACTCACGGGTGGTCGAGGCATACCTGGGCGGCGTCTAGCGATGCTCCACATCGACGCCGCCGCGCTGGCGGGCTCGGTCACCGAGGCCGGGGCCGCCGACCTGATCGAGCGGGCGCTGGCCGGGAACCTCGATCCGGCAGCCGATCCGGGACGGACGGCGGTCGAGGCCACGGCCGGGCAACTGCTGCTCATGCCGGCGGTGGTCCCGGGCTACACGGGCGTCAAGATCGCAACGGTCGCGCCCGGGAATCCGGCGCGGGGGCGGCCCCGGATCCAGGGCGTCTACGCGCTGTTCGACGGCCCGACCCTGACGCCGGTAGCGCTCCTCGACGCGGTGGCCCTCACGGCCGTGCGGACGCCCGCGGTGTCCGCGGTGGCCGTACGTCACCTCGCCCCGGCCGACGCGCGGCGGCTCGTCGTCTTCGGCACCGGCCCGCAGGCATGGGGACACATCATGGCCTTGCGGGCGGTGCGGCCGGTCGACCACGTGGCGGTCGTCGGCCGCGGTGGTACGGCGCGCTTCGTCGACCGCTGCCGGGCGGCCGGGCTCACGGCGGTCGCGGCCGGTCCGGACGCGGTCGGCGACGCCGACCTCGTGGCCTGCTGCACCAGTGCCCGCGAGCCGCTGTTCCCCGGCCGGCTCGTCGCCGACCACGCGGTGGTCGTGGCCGTGGGCTCGCACGAGCCGTCGGCGCGCGAGGTCGACGCGGACCTGGTCGCGCGGGCCACCGTCGTGGTCGAGTCGCGTGGCGCGGCGGAACGAGAGGCGGGAGACCTGATTCTCGCCCGCGAAAGCGGCGCCGTACGAGAGGATCATGTCGCCGGTGACCTGGCCGACCTGGTCGCCGGCCGGATCGCTCCGGCGCCCGGCCGCCCGGCCCTGTTCAAGAGCGTGGGGATGGCCTGGGAGGATCTGGTGGTCGCGGTGGCGGTGTACGAGCGGATCAGGGACGGGGGACGATGATCGAACGGGACTCTCTCAACCTGCCGGTCCTCGGCGTACGGCAGAACGTCCGCGAGCAGATCGCCGACGCCCTGCGCGCAGCCCTCGTCGCCGGTGAGATGCGACCGGGGCTCGTCTACTCGGCTCCGACGCTCGCCGCCCGGTTCGGCGTATCGGCCACCCCGGTCCGCGAGGCCATGCTCGACCTGGCCAAGGAGGGCCTGGTCACCCCCGTGCGCAACAAGGGCTTCCGGGTCACCGCGCTGTCCGACCGCGACCTGGACGAGATCACCGAGGTCCGCTCGCTCATCGAGGTGCCGACCGTCCGGCGGATCGCCGAGACGGTCGAGCCGGAGCGGTCCGCGCAGTTGCGGCCGCTGGCCGAGGACATCCTGGCGGCGGCCGAGCGGCGTGACATCCTGGCGTACATCGAGGCCGACCAGGTCTTCCACATCGCCCTCCTCGGGCTCGCGGGCAACAGCCAGCTGATCGGGGTGGTCCGGGATCTGCGGCACCGGTCCCGGCTCTACGGCGTCCCGTCGCTGGCCGAACGCGGAGAGCTGATTCCGTCGGCGCGCGAGCATCTCGACCTGCTCGACCTGATCGGGCGTGCCGACGGAGCGGGCGCCGAGGCGCTGATGCGGCATCATCTGGGGCACGTGCGCGGCATCTGGGCCGACCGCCCGGAGCCCGCCTGATCAAGCCGGTGCGCGGCCGCCCGTGAGCGTGCGCCCGCCGAGGGGACACGTCCGGGCGGTGACCGCCGCCCGGACGCGGCGGAGAACCATTTCGAGGGGTGCGGTTCCGGGGACGCTTCCCGATGACCCAGCCGGGTGGCGGACATGCGCCCGCCGGCCCGGCCGGCCCGCCGGTCAGCCGTCGTCGCCGAGCTTGACGATGCGGTTCTCGAACATCCTCAGCACATCGGCCCGGGCCGCGTTCTCGCGCTCATAGGCCCGCAACAGCCGGACCTGCTCGATCGACAGCCCGCGCAGCCGCCCGCGCAGGGACGGGAGGGTCGCCTGGTCATAGTCCGGCACCGGCAGCGACTCCGGCGCGATCCTTGCCTTGGGCGCGGTCGTCGGCTCGGCGGCGGGACGGGCCGGTGGCTCGGGCCGTGCCGTGGGCTCGGGGGTGGTCTTCGGCCGCGGAGCGGCGGTCTCGGCGGTGCGGCCGGAAGCGGCCGGGGACGGCTTGCCCACCGCGATCTCGGGTTCGACGACGGGCGGCTTGCCCGCCTTCGCCGGCGGCCGGGCGGCCGGGGCCTTCGGCGCCTTGGGCGTCGACGTCGGCTGCCCGGAACCGGAGACCCGATCGGCCACCCGGGTCACCGCCCTGCCCGCGAGGCCCTGAACGTCCCCGCGCAGCCGGTTGAGCACCGGTCCGGGACCGGAACCGCGCAGCTCCTTGTAGTCCCTGGTCACCCGGTCACTGAGCAGGAGCGCCCGCCCGACGCCGAACATGGCCAATCTGGCTGCTTGAACCGGGAGTTCGCGGACATGCTCGCCCACAGCCTCCCGAACCTGTTTGCTGAGGCGGCGCGGCGATCGTGTCATCTCTGGTCAGCTCCCTATTGTCCTCGCAACGGACTGTTCGGATACGGCCTGATCTGTTACGTATCACTGTGCCGTACCGTGCGGCGCGGGTCATCTCGACCGGGGGGATTTGACCACCGGATGGCGTCTAGTCGATCACACGTACCATGGGGGACATGACCTCCATGACCCGCGGTGTCTCCTCCGCCCCTCAGACGGACACTCGAAACCGCCGCGTCCTGCTGGCCAAGCCGCGCGGTTACTGCGCGGGCGTCGACCGAGCCGTGCAGGCCGTCGAGCAGGCGCTCGACAAGCACGGCGCACCGGTCTACGTACGCAAGCAGATCGTGCACAACGTGCACGTGGTCAGGACCCTCGAGGAACGCGGTGCGATCTTCGTCGACGAGACCGACGAGGTGCCGGAGGGCTCGCTCGTCGTGTTCTCCGCCCACGGCGTCGCACCGGTGGTGCACGAGGAGGCCGAGCGGCTCAGCCTCCGGACGATCGACGCGACCTGCCCGCTGGTGACGAAGGTGCACAAGGAGGCGGTCCGGTTCGCCGCCGACGACTACGACATCCTGCTCATCGGCCACGAGGGCCACGAGGAGGTCATCGGCACCACCGGCGAGGCCCCCGAGCACATCCACCTGGTCGACGGGCCGGGCGACGTCGACAAGGTCGAGGTCCGCGACCCCGAGAAGGTCGCCTGGCTGTCACAGACCACGCTGTCGGTCGACGAGACCATCGCCACCGTCGACGCTCTGCGCAACCGCTTCCCCAAGCTGCTCGACCCGCCGTCCGACGACATCTGCTACGCCACCCAGAACCGGCAGACGGCGGTCAAGGAGATCGCGGAGCAGGCGCAACTCGTCATCGTGGTCGGCTCCACCAACTCCTCCAACTCCGTACGCCTCGTCGAGGTCGCCAAGGACCACGGGGCCGATGCCGCCTACCTCGTCGACTACGCCGAGCACATCGACGAGACCTGGCTCGAGGGCGTCGACACGGTCGGCGTCACCAGCGGCGCCTCGGTGCCCGAGGAACTGGTCCGGGGTGTCCTCGACCGGCTCGCCGAGCACGGCTTCGACCACGTCGACGAGGTCGAGTCGGTGAAGGAGAGCATGCACTTCGCGCTGCCCCACGAGCTCCGACGGCTCTGATCTGTGTCCGATGAGCTGTGTTCGATGGCCTCGCGGGTATTGCCCGCCTGATCAGGTCTGGGGTTCGTCCCAGCGGACCGGGTCGTCGTCGTAGTCGTCGTCTTCGAAGAGGCGGCGGCCGACGAGACGGCCGCGCAGCTCGCGAAGGCTGATGAAGAGCCCGCGCGGGATCGTGATGCCGATGACGAGCAGCGTCCCGAGGAAGAGCCACGGGGCGCCGGCGGCGAGCATGGTGAGCACGCCGACGAAGAGACCCCGGAGCAGTGAGCCCGAGCCGAGCGCGTCGACGACCGACGTGATGAGCGCGACCAGGAAGAAGATCACGGGCGGCGTCACCGCGATGGTGAGCAGGTCGGCCGGGCGGGTGGTCAGGGCGGCGAGGACACAGCCGATCACGAAGGAGACGCCGGGCAGCAGCCCGACGTCCAGCAGCGATTCCGATCCCAGCACGCCGCCGACGACCGCGATGCCGAAGATCACGACCATTCCGCCCCGCCCGGTCAGAGTGATCGACGACCCGCTGGGTTGACGTCGCAATGGCTCCCCTGGGATCGGCGAAGCGCCGGTCGGCGCTCCGCGCGTGGTCGGTGCTGTCGTGGTCATCACGCCCCCTCAGGTCCCTGATCACAGGGACCCTGCTGCTCTGGGACGGCCCGCTGGAGGAAACCTACCGGCTCGGACCGCGCCGCACGGGTGGAGGCGTGCGGCTCGCCTTCGTCCAGCAGTTCCGCGGCCGACAGCGCCCGGGGGGTCTCCTCCACCGGGCGCGGGCCCTCCAGATCGCCCTCGACGACCCCGAGATCGTTCAGCCGCCGGGCGGTGACCAGCACCCGGCCCTCGAGTGAGCCGATGCTCCTGTTGTAAGCCTTGATGGCGTTGGACAGGGACTTGCCCAGCTCATCGACGTGCTGTCCCATCGTGCCGAGCCGCTCGTACAGCTCCTTGCCCAGATCGAACACCGCTTGCGCGTTCTGCGAGAGGGCCGCCTGCTGCCAGGCGTAGCTGGCGGTGCGCAGCATGCTGATCAGAGTGGTCGGGGTGGCGATGTGCACGCGGCGTGCCATCGCGTACTCGAGGAGCTCGGGGGAACGGTCCAGCGCGGGCGCGAGGAACGCCTCGCCCGGTACGAACAGGACGACGAACTCCGGCGACGACGTGAACGCCTGCCAGTACGTCTTCGCCGCGAGCCGGTCGACATGGTCGCGCAGATGCCGCGCGTGGGCGTCCAGCCGCGCGGACCGGATCGACGCGTCGTCGGTCGAGGAGGCCTCGAGATAGGCGGCGAGCGACACCTTGGAGTCGACGATGATCTTCTTGCCGCCGGTCAGCCGCACGACGAGGTCGGGCCGGACGGTGCCGTCCACGGTCACGGCCGTGGCCTGCTCGTCGAAGTCGCAGTGGTGGGTCATTCCCGCGAGCTCGACGACCCGGCGCAGCTGCAGCTCGCCCCAGCGGCCACGGGCCTCCGGCCGCTGCAGGGCCCGCACGAGCGCCTGCGTCTCGGTACGCAGCTGGTCGGAGCTCTGCCGTACGAAATCGACCTGCTTGGCGAGCATGGCGTGTGACTCTCTGCGGCCGGTCTCGACCTCGCGGAGCTGCTCCTCGACCTTGGCCAGGGTGTCGCGCAGCGGGGTGACGAGATGCTCCACCGCCTGCTTGCGGCGCTCGAGCTCGCCCGCGGCCTCGATGCCGGCCGCCTTGAGGCGCGTGTCGGCCAGCTCGAGGAAGCGCTGGTTGCTCGCGTCGAGGGCCTTGGCGGACAGCGATTCGAAGTGCTGGGCCAGCCGCTCCTCGACATAGGCGACCTTCTCCTCCGCGGCCTTGGCGCGAGCGACGATGCCGGCCTGGCGTGCGGTGGCGAGGGCGAATCCCACGATGGCGCCGAGGGCGAGGCCGACGAGCAGCGTGAGGTCCATGGCAGCATCGTGACAGCGGAGGGTGACGGAGCCGGGGCGACGCGCCGAGTTGCCCCCGTTTGGCCACCGTGCGGACCGCGCCAGTGCGCCGCAGCCCATAGACTCGGGCGACGTGAGTCTGTCCATTGGAATCGTCGGGCTGCCCAACGTCGGCAAGTCCACTCTGTTCAACGCCCTGACCAAGAACGACGCGCTGGCGGCGAACTACCCGTTCGCGACGATCGAGCCGAACGTCGGCGTGGTCGGCGTGCCGGACCCTCGCCTGGAGCGGCTGTCGAAGATCTTCGGATCGGCGAAGATCATCCCGGCGACGATGGAGTTCGTCGACATCGCCGGCATCGTCAAGGGCGCCTCGGAGGGGCAGGGGCTGGGCAACAAGTTCCTCGCCAACATCCGCGAGGCCAACGCCATCTGCCAGGTCATCCGCGCGTTCGATGACCCCGACGTCACGCACGTCGACGGCGACGTGGCGCCGGGCCGCGACATCGAGACGATCAACACCGAGCTGATCCTGGCCGATCTCCAGACCATCGAGAAGGCTTTGCCGCGCCTGGAGAAGGAGGCGCGCACCAAGAAGGACAAAGAGGGGCTCGCGCTCGTCGACGCGGTGCAGTCGGCACAGAAGGTGCTGAACGAGGGGACGACGCTGTTCGCCGGCGCCGCCGCCGCGGGCATCGACCTCGAGGTGCTTCGCGAGTTGCACCTGCTCACCGCCAAGCCGTTCCTGTACGTGTTCAACCTCGACGAGGACGAACTCGGGGACGAGGAGCTGCGGGGACGCCTGCGCGACCTCGTGGCGCCGGCCGAAGCGATCTTCCTGGACGCCAAGATCGAGGCCGAGCTGATCGAACTGCCCGACGAGGAGGCGCTTGAGCTCCTGCAGGGCATGGGGCAGGAGGAGTCGGGCCTGTCGCAGCTCGTGCGGATCGGATTCGGCACCCTGGGCCTGCAGACCTACCTGACCGCCGGTCCCAAGGAGACCCGGGCCTGGACCATTCGCAAGGGCGCCAGCGCGCCCGAGGCGGCGGGGGTCATCCACACCGACTTCCAGCGCGGCTTCATCAAGGCCGAGATCGTGTCGTACGACGATCTGGTCGCCGAGGGATCCGTGGCGTCCGCACGGGCGGCCGGCAAGGCCCGCATGGAGGGCAAGGACTACGTCATGCGCGACGGGGACGTCGTGGAGTTCCGCTTCAACGTGTAGCCGCTGACATATCACCACGTCGCTGATCTTGCAAACGTGCAGGTCAGGGAGGGTCCGACTCTTCGGAGTCGGGCCCTTGGTTTTTTCCCGTGCTGGGATGGTGCTGAGATAGCTGACCCCTCGTCACCTGTCATCAGGTCGGACCCGACGGGCTCAGTGCTGGGCATAGGGGACGGTTCTCCTGTCGTGCCCTCTCAGGCTAACCCCGCAGAACGGGACGTCTCACCCAAGGCTGACAGAGAGGGCGGTGGCGTGGCGGGGTTCCACGACAGGTCGTGGCAGCCGCACACGGATGCCGCCGTACCGCATCAACTCCGCGAAGGTCTGCCGGAGCGCGTCCACTTCGTGCCCGCCGGGACAGAAGCCGCTTGGCGTCCGCGTCGATCACCACCGCATGGTGGTTCTTCTTACCGATGTCCGTCCGGCCCAGAGCTCACGGCCGGCGGGCCAGCCGTTCCCGGCGGTAGGTCTGCGGGGCACGGCCGGTCCAGCGCCGGAACGCTCGAACGAAGCTCGACGGTTCGGTGTAGCCGAGGCGTTGGGCGACCTGCTGGGTGGTCATGTCGGTTCCGAGCAGCTCCTCCGCCAGGGTCTGCCGGACCTCGTCGGCGAGCACCCGAAACGAGGACTGCTCCGCATCGAGTCTGCGGGCCAACGTCCGCGGGCTCACCCCCAGCTCACTCGCCACCTCCGGGAGGGACGACAGCACCCCGGACCTCCGCAGTAGCGCGTCCCGCACCGCACCCGCGACCCCCGCGCGGGCCCGTCGACGGTCGAGCAGCTCACGACAGAGCTTCTCGTAGGTGCGCTGGGCCCACTCGTTGGCTTGCGGAAGCGGTTGCTCGAGGTGGGAGGCGTCGAAGCAGAGCGAGTCGTCCGGGGCGTCGAAGATCGGCGTGATGCCGAACAGGTCGGTGTATCGGGTGACGTCTGCGGGTGCCCGGTGCCGGAACCGCACCGCGGTCAAAGGCAGGTTGGTGCCCATGACGTCGTGGATGAAGGCCATGGTCGCGGCGCTGTTGCGTTCGACATGGAACGTCCGCACATCGGCGGGAATGTGCTCGCCGTCGATGCTGAGTACGGCATCGCCGTCGACCTCGGCGAAGGAGAACGTGACGAACACCCAGCCCAGCTCGCCGTAGCGTACTCCGACGTCGACGGCGTCCCGCACGGTGCGGCTGGTAGCTATTGCCAGGCCCCATGCACCGTGCATCGCGACGTGGTAGCGGCTCCCGGCCACAATCGCGAGCCCCGGCTGCTCAGCCCCTAGACGGCTCTGGAGGTTGCGGACCACCGCGAACTCCTGGCCGATGGTGACCTCGGCCTCCGGGTCCAGCAGCTCGGCCGGATCGACGCCGGTGTCGGCCAGGCAGTCGGCGAGCGGCAGCCCGTACTCCGCGCCGAGCTCGGTCAGCAGCCGAACACTGGTCGCGCTGATCGGGAGATTGATCTGCATGCCCGCTCCCGTCCGCTGCCACCCACCCAACCGCCCTGGTGGCTGAAAATGACAATACCTCGGCATGGGATGTCCTGGGGTGGCCCCTGGACCGTCACTAGCGTCTGGTGGGTCGGCAACCCGCAGTTCAGCCCCGCCGAGAAAGGCGAACGACGACGTGCCCTGCCTTCGCATCGACGACGCCGTCAACCTCCATTACGACATCCACGGCCGTTCCCACAGCGGTGGGGAACCCGTCCTGCTCGTGACCGGTACCAGCACCTCGGTCGGACACTGGACGCCCACGATCATCGACAGCCTCGCGGCAGACCGTCAGATCATCGCCTACGACCACGACATCGGCGCCTCCTCGCCGCGCACCGAGCCGGTGTCAGTTGCGGCACTCGCCGCGGACGCCGCCGCACTGCTGGACGAGCTCGGCACCGGCCCGGTACACGTCGTCGGCTGGGCGCTGGGCAGCACCGTCGCCCAGGAGCTCGCGCTCGCCCGACCCGACATGGTCGCGTTCCTGCTCCTCTACGGCACGTGGGGCCGCGGCGACGGATTCCAGCGCCGCCTCACCGTGGCCCTGCGCTCCCCTGGGAGCACAGTGACCTCGCGGGGGCGATCACCGAGCTCGGCGTGGCGTTCTCCCCGGAGTTCCTCGACAGCCCGGACTTCGAACGACTCGCCGCATCGATCCCGCCGCTTTTCCCGCAGACCGCTGACAAGATCCGAGCGGTCGCACACCAGTGGACGGAGAACCTGGACCACGACGCCCAGGACCGGCTGCCAGGGATCGACCGCCCGACGAACGTCCTGATCGGTGAGCAGGACGTCTTCACTTCGCCGCGGCAGGCCTCTGTGGTCGCCGACGCGATCCCGAACGCTCAACTCGTCGTCGAGGGGCCCGGCGCAAGCCACGGCCTCCACGTCGAGCGCCCCGCCGAGTGGCTGCACCACGTGCGGTCCCAACTGGCGCGCTGCGCGTCGCCATTGCATGTCTGATGTCGCCGACCACCGAGCCGGACACCACACCGGCGCTCACCGGCAACCGGCGCACCGGCGTGGAGGGATTCCTCGGGACGACGATCGCCGGGTTCCCGAACCTGTTCATGCGACCGGGCCGAACACCGGTCTCGGCCGCAGCTCGGTGATTCTGGTGATCGAGTCGCAGCTCAACTACCTCATCGACGCCCTTCGGGTTCTTGACCGGAGGGGGGTCGTGGCCCTCGACACCCGCCGGGACCGCCAGGGCGCCTACAACGCCGGCATCCAGTGGCGGTTCGCCAGGTCGGTGTGGACGACGGGCCGCTGCACGAGCCGGTGTCTCGCCCCGGACGGGCGCGACGGCACTTTGCGGCCCGACTACAGCGTCCGCTTCCGCCACCGCATAGCCGGGTGCGCCCTGGCGACCACGAGTTGCTCCTTTGTCCGCCCGCCACGGCCGGAGGACGAGTCGTGCCTGGGAACCGAGGAAGGCAACGTTGATCGATAGAACCGGACTGGCCGAGTTCCTGCGCCACCGCCGGGAGTCCCTGCAACCCGAGGACGTGGGCCTCATACGGGGGCAACGACGCCGGACCAGCGGGCTGCGGCGCGAGGAAGTCGCGCAACTGTGCCACATGTCGACCGACTACTACGCACGACTCGAACGCGAACGCGGCCCCCGACCGTCCGAGCAGATGATCGCCTCGATCGCCCAGGGCATGAACCTCTCACTCGACGAACGCGACCACTTGTTCCGCCTCGCCGGCCACCGCCCATCAGTTCGGAGTACCAACAGTGAACACATCCCCCCGGGCTTGCTGCGGGTGCTCGACCAGCTCGCCAGCACCCCCGCCGAGATCGTCACCGAACTCGGTGAGACGCTGCGACAGAGCCCGATGAGCGTCGCTCTCACCGGGGACACGACCCACTACAGCGGCCCGGCCCGCAGCCTCGGCTACCGGTGGTTCACCGACCCCACCACCCGCACGCTGCACGCGGCCGAGGAGCATGCGTTCCTCACCCGGATGCACACTGCGGCCCTGCGTCGGCTTGTCACCCTCCGCGGGCCGGGGTCCCGGGCGACGCACCTGGCCGATCTCCTCCTCGCACGGAGCGAGGAGTTCCGGCGCCAGTGGAACAACCATGAGATCGGCGTCCACCCTCGCGACAACGAGCGCTTGGTCCATCCCGACATGGGTCTCCTCGAGCTGAACTGTCAGCGGCTGATGGACCCGAGCCACTCGCACGTGCTGCTCGTCTACACCGCCACTCCCGGCAGCGAAAGCCACGAAAAGCTGCAGAGATTGTCCGCACCGGGCGCCCCGGCGCTGCCATGACGCTCCGCTCCCGTCCTCGGAGCCCATCCGCCGAAGGGCGGATGGGCGGGTCCTGGCTGCCACCGTCCTCCCCCGACGGCAAGGTGATCATCGTCCTGCCCGAGGGGCGCCCGCCGAACATGGGCGAGGCCGAACATGGGCGAGTCATTCGTGAAGTCCCATTGCCTCGCGGACCAGGGCTCGGCTCAGACCGAGATCCGACGCAGCCGGGCGGGTTCGGCTGGTCCCTGGCGCAGAGCCTGGCGGTGGACATGCAGGTCGGCGTGGCCCAGTCACCACGATCGTCCCTGTCGCTGCATCCAGGCACAGTCCCTTCTGTCGGGAGCTGTCACCACGGGACTTCCACGCCTTCCCAGAGGGTGAAGGTGCCGGTCGGCCCGGTCGGCCCGAGGCGGGCGACGCGCACCACCTCGCGGGCGGCGTCCTCGACCGACTCCTTCCCCTCGAAGTTGACCAGTGAGGTGTTCGCGAATCCCGGCGAGACGAGGTTGACCTTGATGTCGGTCGCTTCCAGCTCCATCATCATGGACAGCGTCACGGCGTTGAGCGCCGTCTTCGACGCGGAGTAGACCGGCTCGAAGGTCGAGCGGTACGCGAAGGCCGGGTCGGCAGCGGTCGTCAGCGAGCCCAGTGCGCTCGTGACGTTCACGATTCGCGCATCCGACGACTTACGAAGCAGTGGCAGCATGGCCTGGTATACCGCCAGGGCGCCGAAGACGTTCACCTCCCAGACGGCACGCACCTCGTCCAGCGGGGCGATGCTCGGCTCCGACAGGGCGCGGAGCTCGGCCATGTCGCCGACGTCAGCGCGGGTGGTGGAGATGGCGGCGTTGTTGACGAGTAGGTCGAGCCGACCGGCCTCCTCACGGATCCGCTCGGCGGCCGAGGCGATCGACGCCGCGTCGGTCACGTCGATCTGGAGCGCGGTGGCACCGTCGCCGATCTCGGCGGCCGCCGCCTTGCCGCGGGCAAGGTCGCGGGACCCGACGAACACGGTGACGCCGTCGGAGACCAGCTCTTTCGCGACCTGCTTGCCTATGCCCTGGTTGGCTCCGGTGATGAGAGCGATGCGGTTCGTGGGCACGAGGCCCCTCCTTTGTCTGATGCGGGTGCGGTGGAGAAGCGCTGGTGCCGCCCGGCACACGTCGCGCTCTACGACAACCGTGCGGGATCTTCGGCAGACGGGGAAGACCCCCTCAAACCTGGTACTGGGAGGGCCAGTCAACGGGTGGCCGGTGGCAGAATGGTGTTCATGCCGACGACGAACAGGGCGGACTTCGGGAAGTACCTGCGTCATCAGCGCGCCATGATGGCGCCTCCCAAGCAGCCGGCCGACTGGCCGGCGCCACGGCGACGGGTCCCGGGGCTGCGACGGCAGGAGCTGGCCGAGGCCGCCGGGATCTCCGTCGAGTACTACACCCGCCTCGAGCAGGGGCGGGCGCCGCGACCGTCGAGGGAGGTCCTCACCGCACTGGCACGCGCCCTCGGCCTCACGGCCGCCGAGCGGGATCACCTCTTCCGACTCGCCGGCGAGTTGCCCCCCGAGCCGCTCGCCCCTGACAGCGAGATCCGGCCAGGGCTCCTCCGACTGCTGCGCGGCCTCGACGACACCCTCCCCGTCACCGTCCACAACGGGCGCCTGGACGTGATGGCGCGCAACGCCGCCGCCGCCGAACTCCTCGGGCCGCTCTCCAGCGCGGGTCGGTACCAGCGCAACATCGTCCACCAGGGCTTCACGGCCACGGCCCGCCGCATCCTCGGAGACGACGGAGCCCACCAGTACACCCGGTGGGCCACGGCGGAACTCCGCTCGGCGATGGGCCGATACCCGAACGATCAGTACCTCCGGTCCCTGTTCACGGAGCTCTCAGCCACCAGTGCCACCTTCCGGAGCCACTGGGCGCAAGGCGAGGTCACGGCAGGGCGGTCCGCCGTGAAACACCTGCGCCACCCGAGCCGAGGACTGCTGACCTTCCAGAGCGAGATGCTCCACGACGCCGAACGGGACCACTGGATCGTGATCTACGCACCCGCTGAATGACCCGGGATACGATTGGCGTCTCGGCCGGGTTGGAACTCGAATTCGGCATCAACGAGTACCTCGCCCCGCTGCTCCCGGTGTCGATTCCGGCACCGACAGCGGGTCCCCGTCTCGGTCCTCGACCTCGAAGGTCCCCGATCGCGGACTCGGTCCGCGAGACCGCCGGCGCCTCACTTCCCGAGATCGCCCGCACCGGTGAGAAGTGGTCGGACTACTCTCGGCTCACTTCGCTGACGGTCGTGGGAAAAACGCACGACGGGCAGTACGCCTCCACCGACCAGAGCGAGCGCATCAAGCTTGGCGACACATCCTTCCACAACGGCCCGCTCGTCCTCTCCGCGAAGACCACCACCGGCACGGACATGGGATTCAATCGGGAACCCGGGGGGGCACCCTGAACTCCATGACGAACGCCGGCGCTTCGTACTACTGCCTGACCGACGCACTCGGCAGCGTCGTCGCCCTCACTGACGGCACCGGCACGAAGGTCAACACCTACAGCTACAGCCCACGAGGCGTCACGCGCGCCTTCACAACCGAGACGGTGTCCCAGCCCCACCGCTTCGCCGGCGGCTATCAGGACCCCACCGGTCTCTACCACTTCGAGGCCCGCTACTACGACCCCAACATTGCTCGCTTCACCCAGCCCGACCTCTCCGGCCAGGAGAAGAACCCCTACCTCTACGCCGAGGGCGACCCCGTCAACCGCATCGACCCCACCGGACTGCTGTCGCTCGGCGAAGGACTCGGTCTGGCGGGGACGGTGGTCGGACTCGCGGCACTGGCCCCCGTATCGGCCCCGGTGGCGATCGGAGCAAGTGCCCTGGGTACCGGCCTGAGTGTTGCCGGGTCAATCGCGTCGGGAAATTCTGCGGGTGAAACCGCTGCAGTAGGAATACTGGGAATAGGAACAGGAAGTGTCGGCGCTGCGACGAAGCTGGCGAATGTAGGAGGAAAGACTGGCCTGGGGGTCGATCTTGGCTACACGGCACTCGGATATTTCGGCGGCGCGGGGATAACAGGCGGATGGCTCTGAAAGGCAGAGATAAGTGACCCTGGCAGCAATAGGGATCGGATTCGAGGACAATCCAGCGGCCACCATCATTCTGGGGGTGGTGGTACTCATCGTGGCATTTGCGGTGCTCTTCTGGCGCTACAAGCGTGAGAGAAAGTAACGCCACGATCAGCTGAGCATCAAAGGGTCCCCGCTCGAAGGCCCTCTGAACAGGCAGTTCATCGTCCGATCGGCGGTTCTCGGCTTCCGTCTAGAGCAGACTCCATCAGGGTGTTTCGGCCTATTCCTGACCGCTGTTGGTCACGCGTTGGCCACGTGACCAACAGCGGGGCGGCCGTGGGGCTGTCGTGCCAGGCGCGAGCTTCTCGCTGGTGAGGTCATGGGAGTATGCCGCCGCGCGTAGCATGAGCGTGTGATGGAGTTCCGCTTCAACGTCTGAGGAACGGGTCGTCCTGCGCTCGGCTCGAAGGCTTCGCTGTGCGCCGGATTGTGATGTTCGCCTTACCGGCCGCGCGGCGACCGTGCGGTCGGCACGTCACGCGTTGGATCGGTGCCGCTTCGGTCGGTGAAGCGAAGGCCCGATTCCACCGATTCAGCAGATGACAATGCTGCTGTATCGCGATGTTCGTAACTTATAGTGCTGATTGTCCTGTTCGATGGGTGGATAGTGAATCGTCACTGTTCGGCAATCTTCTCGGTTCTGACATGAGGTGCCGTGAGCCGTCCACAGACGCGCGCCGGGACTGGGCATCGTCGCAAGTCGCTGGAACAATTGACCTCCGTGGTTAGGCTGGGTGGATCCGAAGCCACACTCGACAAAGTAGAGAAGTCGCGCCGACCGGGGGCAAGGCGCGAGCGGAGGCGCGATGGCTCGCAGGTCGGCCGTGCGACGCGGCCCCCAGACGGCTGCCTATGATCGGGGAGAGCCGATGGCGCCAGGGGGGTCGTCCGTCATGAACCACGTGTACGGCGGTGCTTCCCGAAGTGGTCTCTCGCCCGGCGGCGGCGTGCCCGAGCCGGGCGGGGACTACGAGGACGCGGACTCCTGGGGCCCGGCCGACGACCGGTCGCGCGGGAGGTCCGGGCGCCGGGCGGGCCGCGCCGGCCGCTGGCGCGGAGCCGGAGGCCGGTGGTGGGTCTGGGCCGGCCGCGTCATCCTCTGGGCCTTCATCCTGGTGGTGCTGGTGAACGGCATCCGGGCCTCGTTCGAGCGCTACACGGCGAACGAATCCGCCGACCCGGCGGTCACCGCGACCGACGGGCGGGCGCGGTTCCCGGCGAGCGCCGCCTCGGCCTTCGCCCTGCAGTTCACCGGCGTCTACCTCAACTACGACCAGAAGACGGCGAGCGACCGTGAGCGGCAACTCCGGTTCTTCGTTCCGGACGGAGCCGACGGGCAGTTCGGCTGGAACGGTACGGGCGCGCTACGGCTGCAGTCGGTTCAGGTCGCGTCCGTCGACGCGCGGGACGCCAACAACGCCATCGTCACGTTGCTCGCCAAGACACCGGAGAGATGGTTCCAGCTGGCCGTGCCCATCTACGCCAAAGACGGCGCCATGGTGGTCTCGGGGCGCCCCGCCCTGCTGCCTCCTCCGCCCAGGGCGACGCTGCCCGAGACGGCCGGCCGCGAGCGCGACACCGCCCTCGAGGCCGAGTTGCAGCAGCCGCTCGAAGGCTTCTTCAAGTCCTACGGCAGCGGTGACACCGTCGCGCTGTCCCGGTACGCGGACCGGAACTCCATCACCGGGCTGGGCGGCTCCGTGGCGTTCGTCCGGCTCAAAGAGGTCATCGCCCCGACCGGCGGCGCGGACCAGCGCGACATCACCGTCACGGTCGGCTGGCAGATCCCGACCTCCGACCCCAAGATGGTGCCCGGCGAACTCGAACAGACCTACGAGCTCACCGTGGTGAGGAAGGATGGGGCCTGGTACGTGCGAGACATCGACGGCTCGACCCGACCCACCGGATCATGAGAGGGGCCGCGCCGTGAGAACAAGCGTCATCCGTGTCGTCCCTACGGGAGGACGAGCACCCGTCAGCCTTCCCAGCATTCACTCGCCGATCCAGGAAGGCGGTTAGGCCGATGTTCCAACAACTCATCGCATCGGCGTCGGACCAGTTGCTGGCGGCACCGGACGATCTCAAGACCGATGCGCTGGCCGACTGGTTGCGGCAGATATTCGGGCCGCTTTTCCTGGTCATCGTCTCGATCGTGGCGATCTTCTTTCTCTTCACCAGAGAGATCACCCGCTTCGTGCAATTCATCGTTCTGGCGATCGGTATCGGTGTCATCTTCTATGTCCCCAACATCATCGAGACGACGGCCAGGGCCATCGCCAAGGCGCTGGGAGTCGATTTGAGCTGACCTTCTTCGCGGCCGGGCATTGTGCTGCCACTGTTAGGGGAGTAACGGCGTGGATCTGCCCACGTACACGAACATCTGGCGCATCGAGAAGCGGCTCTACAAGCTTTACGATCTGCGGCTTCCGATGCCGCTTCCGCTTGTGCAGATCGGTGTGTTCGTCGGTGTGTTCGTACCGTGGATCCTGTTGCTGAGATTCATCGGCATTCCGTTCCAATCGCCCTGGCACGTGCTCTATCTCGTACCACCCGGTGTACTCACCTGGCTGGCGACGCGCCCGGTCATCGAGGGCAAGCGGCTCACCGAACTGCTGCTCTCGCAGACGCGGTATCTCACCGAGCCGCGCACCTGGTGCCGGCTGACCCCGATCCGCGAGCCGCGCGAGGTCGTGGTGGTGGCCCGGGTCTGGCGGCAGGCCGGCCCCGCACGGCCGGTGACCGCCGCCGAGAAGGCGGCGGTCAAGGCCGGTCGAAAGACCCGCGAGGCCCGAAGGAAGAAAGGCCGTGGCCGCCGTGCCGGATCGGCCCCGGCGCACGTTCCCGCACCGGCCCGCGCCGCCGCCCGCACCACGGGCACGGCCCTCGCCGCCTTCGCCCCCGACCGTCCGGCACTGGCGGCCGCACCCCGGGCACTGGAGCAGTACGCGGCGAGGGCGACGCCGGGCGAGCAGGCCGGAACGGCACCGCCGGCGGCCGGCGGCGGACGCACCCGCGCCACGGCCCTGGGCGCCGACGCTCCCCGACCGGCGGCGCCGGCCACGAGTGAAACGCGCGCTTCGTTCGCCCCGGCATCGCGCCGGTCCGAGGGCCGCCGGGCGGCGAGCGCGTGGCGGCCCACCACCCGGCGGAACATCTCGCATGAGCCGGAGCCCGCGCTCGACCCGCTGCCGGCGGCCGAAGCCGGCACGGTTCGCGAGCCCGCCCCGGCCGAGCCCCCGCCCGCGACGCCCAGGCTGGAGGTACCTCCCCCGCCAGGCGGCCCGGCCACGGGCCGGATCGAGCGGACCGGACCGGCAGAGCCCGCCGCTCACGCGCCCGGCGCGGCGGCCGCGGCGGCCGGTGGCACGGTGAGCGCCGAGCCCGGCGGTGACCAGGCGAGCGCGCGCCCACCCGTGGGCTCGGGCAAACGGGCGCTCGCGTCCGGTGTGCGCAGGCCCGGTGCGGCGGCGGAGTTCTGGAGGGCGATCGCCCCACCTGAGGGAGCAGGCCCTGCCGAGGGTGCGCCCGCATCCGCCGAGCAGGCTCCTTCCGGGGACGAACGGGCATCGGCGGAGCAGGCGCGGGCGAAGGACGGCGGCGGCGCGGAGCCGGAGGCCGGCGAGCGCGAGGCGGCCGAGCCCTCGGCGCCCGTTGCGCCCACCGCGTCCACGACGCCCGCCACGACGGCCACTGCACCCACCGGCGGCGACGCCGTCACCGAGGATCCGGCCACCGGAGGTCAGCGCGGCACCGAGGCCACCGGGACTGCGGAGCCCACCGGGCGCACCGAGTCCACCGAGCCGCCGGCACCCGCCGTGACGACGAGGCCGGACATCCCGAAGATCCCGGCGGCGACGACCCGTCCCGACATCCCGGCGGTACCCGGCGCGTTCGGCGCCACCGGTGCGCCCACCGGCCGGGAGACACCGGCCGAAGAGGCCGAGCCGGCCCCGGCAGGGGAGCGGCCGGTGAAACCGGCTGAGCAGCAGCCGGCCTCGGCGTCCCCGACGACGGCCGTACCCGCCGAAGACCGCCCCCGAGCGGCCGACGCGCCGGTGGGGGAGCAGGTCGAGAAGGATCGAGGTCCCGTCGCGGCCGAAGGCCGGGACGCGCCGGCCGCGGGGGAACCGGCCGGTCGCGGTAGGGAGGCTGGGAAAGAGCCACCGAAACCATGGTCGAGCGGCCTGTCCCGGCCACTGCGCGGTCCGGACGGCGACGCCCGGGTCTGGCCGCCGCCACGGCTGCCGCAGGGTGGTCCGCCGGCACAGCCGCGCAGGGGCACCCCGCCGCGTCGTCCCGCTGAGCCGGGACCGGGCAGGGGCGGCGCGCCGGCCCGCGCCTCCGGTGCCCCCGGAGCGCCCCCGGCGGCACAGCAGCCGCCCGCCGGCCCGCCGGCCAAGATGCCCGGATACCCCGCCGCGGCGGTGCCGCCCGCCGGCCCGGGCGCCGAGCCGCCCACCGAGACGCCGGCCCCTCGCCAGGCGCCGCACGTCCCGCCGGCCAGGCCGGGCCAGGCGCCCCATCAGCCTTGGCCACCGGCCGCGCAACCGCCACCGCCGGCCGCGCCCGACGCACCCGGTCGCACCTCGTGGCGGCCGACGATGCCCGAGCCGTCCCCTGTGGCGCAGCCGCAGGCGTACGCGCCGCCACGCGACGTGCGGTCGGGCCCGGCATCACCGGTCCGCCCGCGCCCGCTGCCACCGCCACCCTCACCACCGGCACCGCCCCAGGCAATCACACCGCCGGATCCCGAGCACGAGAACACGACAGGGGGCCTGCGCCGGCTGATCAAGGCCGTCGGCGGCGGTCACAGCCACGTGGACGATGAGTACGAGGAGAGGCTGCAGCGGCCCTTTCACGGCACCCGTCGCATCGTGGTGCTCGGCTGCACGGGCGGGGCGGGCCAGACCGTCACGACGCTCATGCTCGGACACACCTTCGCGCAGTACTGCGGTGAGCCGGTCGTCGCCATCGACGTCAACCCGGGGCCGGGAGCGCTCGCCCGGCGTACGCGCAGCGAGACCAACGAGACCCTCACCGGGCTCATCACCCGCTCCGACCAGGTGAACACGCTCACCGCGATGCGGCGCTACACCTCGCAGGCCAAGTCCGGTCTCGACGTCATCACGGCCGGCAAGAATCCGCTGCAGGCCCTCGACGATCGTGACTACGCGCTCGCCATCCGCACCGTCGACCGGTTCTACTCCATCACCATGCTCGACGCGGCCGCGGCGGTGGTCGCCAGGGTCCTGCCGCACGCCGATCAGATCGTTCTCGTCGCACCGGCCAGCGCCGACGCGCCGCGAGCGGTGGCGATGACGTTCGAGTGGCTCGACGGGCATGGTTACGACCAGTCGAGGTCCCATGCCGTTACAGTGATCAACGGTGTCAGCCGCCGCAGCATGGACGATGTCGAGCAGGCCGAGGCCGTCGCGCGTGGGCGCTGCCGTGCACTCGTACGAATCCCCTGGGACGACCACCTGAGCCTCGACCGGTCACCCCGCAACGAGTTGAAGTCGCTGCGCGCCCCGACGCGGCGCGCGTACCTCGCGCTCGCGGGCGTCGTCGCCGGCGGCTTCGCCGCACTGCCGGAGCGATACCAGCAACAGGAGGCCAGCCGATGATGCCGCGAGCCGCCGAGCGCGTGCAGTGGCCCCCTGCACGCGTGAACCCCCCTGAGCCGGCGAGCGGAGCGAGGCGATGAGCAGAGCGTCCAAGACACGCTCCAGCCGGTTGGCGGTGCGGTACTTCGACGACCGCATCCTGCTGACCGACAGTGCGGCGTGGGCCTATTTCCGGCTCCCCACAGTGTCCTACGAGTTCACCACCGGCGAGGAGCGCGAGGCGCTCGCGACCAACATCACGATCGCCCTCGCGGGCATCCGCATGCAGGACGCCGAGGTGCATCTGCGGATCGCGCATCGCACCTACCCCGCGGCCGAGTGGGCGCTGAAGCTGGACGAGACCTCCGACCGCGGCACGGGCTGGCACGAGTACCTCGAGGAGATGTACGCCCACGTCTGGTCCAAGGACTTCTGGACCAAGGAGGTCTACCTCGGTGTGCGCATCGGGGCCCGTGGCATGGGCGGGCAACTGTCCGGCGGCGTGCTGTCGCAGTTTCTCGGGTTCTACAAGCGCAGTGAGGAATCACTGGGTCTGCACGACGACGCGATCGACGCCAAGGAGATCGCGCGGTGGACCGAACAGGCGGAGCGGATCGGGCGCGCGCTCGGAGGCTCGGCCCTGTACGCGCGGCATGCGACGTCGACCCAGGTGGCCTGGCTGTTCCAGCACGCGGTGACGGCGTCACTGGCCGACCCGCCGCCGTCGGCGGTGCCGCGCCGCACGTGGGGAGCGGGTGAGATCGAGACCCTCATCGAGGGGGCGATCCACAACGGCAGGTCCCATCTGCGGATGGAGCAGCCCGGCGGAACCTCCTATCTCGCCTACCTGTCGTTCGCCCGGTTCCCCGACCTCATGCCGTTCCCCGACGGCGAGCCCTGGCTGCACTACGCCGATGCCCTGCCCTTCCCCGTTGAGATCAGCGCGCGGATGAAGCTGATCCCACCGGCCAAGGCGTCCAAGGACGTGTCCCGCAAGCTGGCGCACGCTCGCGACATGGACCAGCACATCCGCGAGGCCGGCGCGGAGGCGCCGATCGCGCTGGCCGAGCAGATCGACGCCGCGCGGATGCTCGAGCACGGCATCACCAAGCAACGGCTGCCGTTCGTGTACGGCTGGAACCGGCTGATCGTCAGTGCGCACACCGAGGAACTGCTCCTGCAGAGGGTCGACGCGGTGGTCGAGCACTACCGCGACATCGGCATCGACGTGGTCAACTCCACCGGTGACCAGTTCTCGCTGTTCTGCGAGTCGCTTCCGGGGGATCGGCTCCGGCTCAACGCCTACGCTCAGCGGCAGCCGCTGCGCACCATCGCGGGCGGGATGCCGATCGCGACGGTCGACCTCGGCGACCGGATCGACGAGGTCGGCGGCGGCTGGGTCGGCCCGTACATCGGTGAGACGCTGGGCCGCGCCCGCTCGATCGTGCACTTCGATCCGCTGGTGGCGGCGGCTCGTAACCGGCCCACCGCGGTGGCCATCACCGGTGAGCCGGGCGGCGGCAAGACGACCCTGGCCCTGCTGCTGATCTACCAGATGGCACTGCGCGGGGTGACCATCGCGGCGATCGACCCCAAGGGCGATGCGGAGTCGCTGGTCGAGTTGCTGCAGTCACGTGGCCGCAAGGCCCGCATCCTGCCGCTCGGATCGGCCGCGCCCGGCCTGCTGGATCCCTTCAGCTTCGGGGACGACCTGGCCGCGAAGAAAACGATGGCGACCGAGACGCTGCGGCTGCTGCTCCCGCGCATGTCCGAAGAGCGCGAATCGGCGATGATCCAGGCGGTCGGTGCCGTGGCCAACGCCGATCAGCCCTGTCTCGGCAAGGTGGTCGACTATCTCGAGGGGTCGTCCGATCCGGCCTCCAAGAACCTCGGCGCGGTGCTGCGATCGATGTCGGAGATGCGGCTCGCCCGGCTCTGCTTCGACCCCTCGGGTGGCGAGCGCATCGACACGGCCGGCTGGACCACCGTCTTCACCCTGGGCGGCCTCACGCTGCCGGACGTGGCCATCTCCCGTGAGGACTACTCCTACGAGCAGCGTCTGTCGGTCGCGCTGATGTACCTCGTGTCGCAGTTCGCCCGGAGGCTGATGCACGGACTCGACCGGCGGCTACCGAAAGCGATCTTCCTGGACGAGGCGTGGGCCATCACATCGACACCCGAGGGCGCCAAGCTGATTCCGGAAGTGTCGCGGATGGGGCGTTCTCGCAACACTGCGTTGATTCTGGTCTCACAGAACGCCGGTGACCTCTTGAATGAGCAGGTGACCAACTGTCTGTCATCGGTGTTCACGTTCCGTTCCTCGGAGCGCGTCGAGGTCGGGAACGTGATGGCGCTGCTCGGAGTCGAGCCGTCCGAGGAGCACATGGCCGTGCTGCGCAATCTCGGCAACGGCGAGTGCGTCTTCCGTGATCTCGACGGGCGGGCCGGCCGCATCGGCGTCGACCTGATCTCCGAAGAGCTGCAGCGCTGGCTCGACACCAACCCGACACACGCCCGACCACGCTCGCCTGGGGAGACGGGACTGGTCGATGAGGGGCCCATGTCCGCGGGGGTAGGAACCGAGGAGGTCACTCGATGAGACACCCCCACCTCGCCCTGCCGCTACGGTCGGGGCGTGGCCGCTCGACGCGCCCGCGGAACGGCTTCACGGCGCTCCTGTCACGTGGCAGGGCCATCGGACGGGCGGTGCGGCCGAGGCCCCGTAGGGCCCGCAGATCGGTCGTCCTCCTCTTCACGATGGCCATGCTCTTCCTGCTCAGCCCCTTGAGCCCGGCGAGTGCCGCGCCACCCCTGCCCAATCCCAACGACGCGTGCTCGCCGGCGGCCAATCCCGCACCCGAGGCCTACGGCTCGGGTGTCGACGGCATGATCAAGCAGCCGGACTACCCGAGCGAAGAGCTGAAGAAGACGCCTCCCCAGCAGCTCACCTACTACGACCGGTACGGGACCATGGGCCAGTACTGGCACGCGGTCGACATGGGCTGCGCGGACGCGATGGCGATGATGGGCAATGCCGTCGGGAACACCATGTTCACGTTGGCGAAGGCCATCGATCGCACGACGATCGCCGTCTATCAGGCCGCGGCGTCGGAATCGCTGCTGGGGTGGTTGAAGAAGACCGTCGATGGTGTCATCAGCGGAATCGGCAAGACGTTCGGCGCCCAGTACTGGACATGGGTCGTCATCCTCGGTGCGATGTGGCTGGCCTGGATGGGGCTGTTGCGACGGCGGGCCAGCAAGGTGGCCGAGGGCACCATCTGGATGGTCGCGGCGATGGTCGGGCTGATCTGGCTGGTGGCGCGCCCAGCCGATTTCACGACGCTCGGTACCAAGGTGTCCGAAGCCACCAGCGTGGCTTTCAACGCCGCTCTGCCGCAGAGCGATACCAAGGGCACGGTCTGCGTGCCACCGCCCGCCGGTCAGAAGCCGCCGAACGCGGCGAATCTGGATGCCACCACCCGGAACGCGAACGGACTCTGGGTGGCGTTGGTCTGCAAGCCCTGGCTGATGGGCGAATTCGGCACCACCGACCCCAACAGCAAGATCGTCAAAGACAACGCGGACAAGCTTCTCTGGTCCCAGGCGGTCGACCTGTCAGAGACCTACGGCGGCCGGCCGGTCGACCTCGAAAAGAAGGCGGACGCCTACAAGGAAGTCGCCGACGACATCAAGGAGAACCACCCCGGCGTCTATTCGACGTTCCAGGGAAAGCAGTGGACCAGCCGGCTGGCCGTGGCGTTCGGCGCGATGTTCGCCGCTCTGGTGGCCGGGTTGCTGATCATGGTGATCGCCATCGCCCTGATCGTGGTGAAGATCGCCTTTCTGCTGCTGCTCGTCGCCGGGCCGATCTTCCTCGGCATCGGCATCCATCCGGGCATCGGCCGCGTGATCGCGATCCGCTGGCTGGAGCTCCTGCTGTCCATGCTCCTGAAACAGGCGGCACTGATAGGAGTGCTGTCACTGCTGCTCTGGGCCTATGGGCTCATCCTCGGTGAGACCCTGCCGTGGGGCCTGCAGATCCTGTTGATCGCTCTGGTGACGGGCGCCGCATTCGTCTATCGCAAACCCTTCCAGCACTTGTTCGCCTCGGTGGGTTACTCCGCTGTGGGCTCCAAGGCCAAGAGTGACGCGCACCTGGAGAAGTCGATCAGTGAGGTGCGCAAGAACACGGCCTCCGTGGCCACCGCGGCGGTACCCGGCGCCGCCGGTTACCGGCTGGCCAGGTGGGGCAAGCGCGATTCCACCGAGCCCGGCGCGCTCGCCGACGCCACGGCCGCTGGTGGCCAGGGTGCGGACGGTTCCGGTGCCGATTCCGCCGGAGTCATGGCGGGCAGGGCGGGTGCCGCGGACGGCGGCACGGGGGCGGTCGTCGCCGGAGCGGGGCGGTCGCGCGCGGGAGCGCCGCCGCTCAACCTCTCGTCCCGTGGCGGATCACCGGGCCGCGGGTCCGGAGCCCCTGCGGTGGGGACCGGCGGCCGGGCGGCCGGCGGCGGTGGCGGTCTCAGTTCCGCTCGCGGCGCCGGCCCGAAGGCCGCAGGACCGGCGCGCGCGACCGACGGAGGGCGCGCACCGGCCGGTGGCGGTTCGGGTGGACCGTCCGGTGGCGGTTCGGGTGGAGCCGCCGGAGGCTCGGGCGGCTCGCGACCCACGGCTCCGCCCAGTGGCCCTCCGGGTACTTCGCGTCCCACGAGCTGGGGAGGCGGGCGTAGCACCACGGGCGGGGGCGGTGGGGCGTCCGGCGGCGGGAAGTCCCGTGGCGGAGGCGGTGGCTCGGACGGCAACGGTTCTCGCGGCGGAGGCGGTGGCCGGGGCGGCTGGTTCGGCGGCAGGTCGAACGGGGGCTCATCCGGCGATGGAGGCGGTGGTGGCTCCGTGCGGGGCGGCGGATCAGGCGGTGGTGCCGGCCGTTCCGCCGGCAAGAACCGCGGATCGGACCCCGCGTCCAGAGTGCCCAGGCCGCGTTCCGAGAGCGAGAGCGGCCCGCGTGACGATCGGCGGCCGCCGCCGCTGTGGGGCGGGGAGCGGGCGGACGGCGAGCCTTCGATGCCGTTCTGGCTGCGGCCCGTGGACCGGGATGACTGAGGCTGCCAGGTGATGCCGCGATGGACCTGACAGATCGCCAGCGCAAGTTCACCTTCGTGGGTCTCGTGCTCGCGCTCGCCGGCGTGGGGATCTATCTCACGCTGCCCGCGAGGGGCGACGGGACCGAGCCGGTGGAGCAACGCCCGGCGACCAGCGCGCCCGCCGTTCCGGTCCCGCCGACGACGGCGCCGCCCGGCATCGAGTCGTCCGTCGCACCGGACGATTTCGACATCTACCGGCTGCTGCCCTTCTCGCGACGCGACTTCGCGGGCGCCGCCGATCTCGCGCAGCGCTTCACCGCGGCGTACGGGACGTACCGCTACGACGAGGACCCGAGGACGTACGTACAGCGGCTGCGGGGGATGGTCACCGACCAGTTGCGCGCCGAGTTCGAACGCAGCTCCTCGGCGCCGGGGATGCTGGAAGAGCGGAAGGCGGGGCAGGTCGTCGCGGAGAGCACCGCCTCGGTGGACAGCATCCGCGACATCGAGGCGAATTCACTGATCTTCCTGGTCACCGGCCGGCAACAGCTCACCACCGCCGGGGTGAAGACCGAGGAGAGCAAGCGGTACGCCGTGACTGTCTCGCGGGACGGTGGTTCCTGGCGGATCTACGCCTTTGAGCCGGCCGGTCAAGGCCAGGCGGGTGACACGGGATGAGACGACGGCTGCTCATCCCTCTCGCCGTCGGCGGCACGGCCGTGCTATTCCTCGCTCTTCTCGTGGTACCGGTGTTCTTCGGCGCCAGCCAGTTCCTGTACGGCGGCGGAGCCGGCGGTGCCAACTGCGTCGATACCGCCGACGCGGCGGCGCAGCCCGCGGCGGCGACCGACGCGAGGGCGATACCGGCCGACTATCTGCGGCTTTACCAGAAGGCCGGCAAGGACTACGGCATGCCATGGAACGTCCTGGCCGGCATCGGCAAGGTCGAGACCGGTCATGGCACGTCAAGGCTTCCCGGTGTACGGAGCGGAGAGAACTACGCCGGCGCGGGCGGTCCGATGCAGTTCCTGGCCGCGACCTGGAAGGCCTTCGCGGTCGACGGCGACAAGGACGGCAAGAAGGACCGCTATGACCCTGATGACGCGATTCCCGCAGCGGCGCGCTACCTGAAGCACAATGGTGCGCCGACCCGGATGCGCACTGCGATCTTCATGTACAACCACTCGTGGGACTACGTGAACCTGGTCCTGTCCTGGGCCAAGCGCTATTCCAACGGGGGCTTCACCGTCGTCCAGGCGAACGGCCCGTCCTGCGCCGACACCGAGGGCCTCCCGGTGGCCGCGAGCGGACTGGTCTCCCGGATCATCACCTTCGCGATGGCGCAGCGCGGCAAGAGGTACATCTTCGGTGCGGCGGGTCCGGACGCCTGGGACTGCTCCAGTCTCATTCAGGCCGCCTACCGCGAGGTCGGAATCAGCATCCCGCGTACCACCTTCGAGCAATGGCCGTTCGGGGTGAGAGTGACCAAGGGCCAGGAGCAGCCCGGCGACCTGGTCTTCTTCAACTCCGGGCCCGGCACTGCGGCGGGAAGTCCCGGGCACGTCGGCATGGTGATCGGTGCCGGCAAGATGGTCGTAGCCCGTTGTTCCACCTGTGTCCCTAACATCGGCGTGCAGAACTACAAGATTCGCGGCGACTGGGTCGGGGTCACCCGCCCACTCGCCCGCCCCGAGATCAGCAGGCAGATCGACTCCCGGTCGTGACCGCTCCGTCCACGTCTGTCCAGGTCAACCGGTACGAGGTGACGGGCGAGGTGGTGTCGCCGGGTGTCGCTGGGTACGACTTGATCATCGGGACGGAATGACCCGCGAGGGAGTGGGAGGGCAGGGTGGGAGTCGAGGTCGTGGTGGTGGGGGCAGCGATCATCGAGGATGGCAGGCTGCTCTCGGCGCAGCGTGCCGAACCGGCCGAACTGGCCGGCGGGTGGGAGTTCCCGGGTGGCAAGGTCGACCCCGGCGAATCGGACGAGGACGCGCTGATCCGTGAGTGCGTCGAGGAACTCGGCGTCAAGGTCAAGCTGACCGACCGCGTCGGTGGCGACTGGCCGCTGGGGCGGCAGAGTATCCTGCGGGTCTGGACCGCCGAGATCCTGGAAGGCAGGCCTCAGGCGTTGGAGCACACCGCCCTGCGCTGGCTGACCGCCGACGAGCTCTATGACGTCGACTGGCTTCCGGGGGACCTGCCACTCGTCGAGGAGGTCCGTACGCGTCTGCGCTGAGCGGCGCCGCTCCCACCCGCCGCCGGCGGCCGTGCGGCACCGACCGACCGGAAGCGCCCTCCCGCCAAAGTAAACTGATGTGTGCCGCGATGTTCCGCGGTGACTCCCGAACCCAGACCCAAGCGAGTTCGCATGCCCATCTCCACGCGCGATGACCTCCGGAACGTCGCGATCGTCGCTCACGTCGACCATGGGAAGACCACCCTGGTCGACGCCATGCTGTGGCAGTCCGGTGCCTTCCGCGAAAACCAGGACGTCGATGAGCGCGTCATGGACTCCAATGATCTGGAGCGCGAGAAGGGCATCACGATCCTCGCCAAGAACACCGCGGTGAAGCACGGGGGGCTGACGATCAACATCATCGACACCCCCGGCCACGCCGACTTCGGCGGTGAGGTCGAGCGGGGCCTGTCGATGGTGGACGGAGTCGTCCTGCTCGTCGACGCCAGTGAAGGTCCGCTCCCGCAGACCCGGTTCGTGCTCCGGAAGGCGCTTCAGGCGAAGCTGCCGGTCATTCTCGTCGTCAACAAGGTCGACCGGCCCGACGCCCGGATCAGCGAGGTCGTCGACGAGACCTACGAGCTGTTCATGGACCTCGACGCGAGCGAGGACCAGATCGACTTTCCCATCGTCTACGCCTCCGCCCGGGCCGGGCGGGCCGGTCTGAGCCAGCCGCCGAACGGTGGCATGCCGGACAGCGAGGATCTGGAGCCGCTGTTCCAGGTGATCCGCGAGACGATCCCGGCACCCTCGTACGACCCGGACACGCCGCTGCAGGCCCACGTGACGAACCTCGACGCTTCGAGCTACCTGGGGCGGATCGCGCTGTGCCGGGTGCA
This sequence comes from Actinomadura alba, assembly GCF_014323705.1. Classification (GTDB taxonomy): domain Bacteria; phylum Actinomycetota; class Actinomycetes; order Streptosporangiales; family Streptosporangiaceae; genus Actinomadura_C; species Actinomadura_C alba. Next base: position 82,098 of record NZ_JABVEC010000011.1, on the reverse strand, counting down.
CGCGGGCACGATCAAGAAGGGGCAGCAGGTCGCCTGGTGCAAGCACGACGGCTCCATCGCCCGAGTGAAGATCACCGAGCTGCTCATGACCGACGCGCTCGAGCGCAAGCCGGCCGAGGAGGCCGGCCCTGGGGACATCATCGCCATCGCGGGCATCCCCGACATCATGATCGGGGACACGCTCGCCGACCCCGAGGACCCGCGCCCGCTGCCGCTGATCACCGTGGACGAACCCGCCATCTCCATGACCCTCGGGACGAACACCGGGCCGCTCTCCGGCCGGGAGAAGGGCACGAAGGTCACCGCGCGGCTGGTGAAGGACCGGCTCGACCGGGAGTTGATCGGTAACGTCTCCATCAGGATGCTGCCCACCGAGCGTCCCGACGCCTGGGAGGTGCAGGGCCGTGGCGAGCTGGCCCTGGCCATCCTGGTCGAGACGATGCGCCGGGAGGGCTACGAGCTCACCATCGGCAAGCCCCAGGTCGTCACCAAGGAGATCGACGGGAAGCTGCACGAGCCGGTGGAGCGCCTCACGGTCGACGCTCCCGAGGAGTATCTCGGCGCGATCACTCAGCTGCTCGCGGTGCGCAAGGGCCGGATGGAGCAGATGACCAACCACGGAACCGGCTGGATCCGGATGGAGTTCCTGGTCCCGGCGCGCGGCCTGATCGGCTTCCGTACCGAGTTCCTCACCGAGACCCGCGGTACCGGGATCGCCCACCAGGTCTTCGAGGGCTACGAGCCGTGGTTCGGCGAGCTGCGCACCCGGCCGACCGGCTCGCTCGTGTCCGACCGGGTCGGCGCCGCGACCGCCTACGCCATGTTCAACCTCCAGGAGCGCGGCTCGATGTTCGTCGAGCCCGGCGCCGAGGTCTACGAGGGCATGATCATCGGCGAGAACTCCCGCGCCGACGACATGGACGTCAACATCACCAAGGAGAAGCAGAAGACCAACGTGCGGTCCTCGACTGCGGAGACGTTCGAGCGGCTGACTCCGCCACGGGTGCTGAGCCTGGAGGCCGCGCTCGAGTTCGTCGCCGACGACGAGTGCGTGGAGCTCACGCCCGCCGCGATCCGGCTGCGCAAGGTCGTTCTCGACGGCAAGGAGCGCGAGCGCACACGCGCTCGCTCCAAGCGCGCTGGCTGACCCGGTCCGGTCTGGTGGGTCCGATCCGGCCCGCTGTGGCACCGGCGAGCGCTCGCCGGTGCCACGCGGTCTCGGTCAGGCCGCCGCGCAGTACTGTGCCTGCTTGCTGATGATCCGGTAGACGCAGTCGGAGTACTCCAGCAGCCGGAGGACCGCCTCCCTGTTCCGGGTGGTCTCCCTGGTGATCACCTCGTCCGGCGGGTAGAAGCCGCCGCCGCCCGATCTGGGGTACATCTCGAACGTGTAGCTGAAGATCTTGTGCGCTCCCCACAGCCAGTCGTTGATCGTTCCGTCGGTGATGTAGAGGTCGCTCGACTGCTCGGCCGTGTACCCGTTGGTCGACGCCATGTTCTGCCCGAGTGTGGCGTGGGCGTTGCGGTCGTCCTGGGTCAGGCCCGCCGCGGTGTCGGAGTAGGTGTAGCCGTACGGCCACAGCACCAGTTCGCTGTAGGTGTGGAAGTCGATGGCCGCCTTGATCTGCTGCCTGCCGCCGACGACCCTGCTGCGGACGAAGTCGGCCACGACTCTGACCTCGGGTGCGGACTCGCCTGCCCGGCCCCGGTAGGTCTCGCTGGACGTGCTGCCGGAGGATCCGCCGCAGCAGCCCCAGTTGTAGGCCCAGTTGCGGTTCAGGTCGGTTCCGACGTAACTCGATCCGGAGTTCGGCTGCCGGTTCTTGCGCCAGGAACGGTACGACCCGGTGGCGATGTCGTACTCCCCGCCGTCCGGGTTGAGGTCGGGCAGGATCCAGATCTCTCGGGTGTTCACCAGGTCGGTGATACGCGAGTCCGACCCGTAGCCGTCGGTCAGCAGGTTGAGCAGGTAGACCGCCATCTCGACGGTCAGGTGCTCCCTGGCGTGCTGGTGGTGGGTGAACAGCACTTCGGGCTCGTTCTCGTCCGTTCCCACATTGTCGCTGATCTTGATGGCCATCATCTCGCGACCCTCGTACGACCTGCCCAGCACGGTCTTACGGGCGATGCTCGCATGGCCGGACACGACGGAGTCGACCTCCGCCGTCAGTTCCGCGAAGTTGTGGTACTGGGAGTCGGCGGGCGGGAAGTCGAGGGTGCCGACGCCGGTCCCGGCCGGCTCGGTGGGAAGCCGGGTGACCTTGTGACCGAGCCGGGCGACGGCGTTCGCCTGCTGCTCGGTGGCGGTGATGACGACATGGCGGCCGTGTGCCTCGTCGATCACCGCGCCCGTCTGGTTGACGCGGGTGCGCTGCTGCGCCGTGCTCGGTCCCTCGACGTCGTACTGGCCGACGGGGGCGGGAGCTGACGGCGGTGCGGACGAGTGGGCCGATACGCCGCCGGTGAACGAACTCGCGAGCAGCACGACGAGCAGTCCTAGAGCTGTGATGAGCGTCTTTCTCCGCAAAGCGGCCTCCACGAGTGGGGAGCGGGCCGGAGGTCCTGCGCGCACACCGACTCCCGATCAACGGACTTCGTTACCGTTTGTCGGCATGCTGCCGTGATCGTAGATAGCGGAGAAAAGTTCTGTAAGGGTAGAAGTTACGATCTGTCAAATGATGACGGGAATCGTGGATGCCTTCGGCAACACGACGCGGCTCCCGACCGGCGGTGCCGAGGATCCACGTACGGCAGGGTGCGCGATCGGCGCGCTCCTGCCGTACGTGGCATTTTCCGGGGAAATGTACGAACGTAACGCGTCAGCGCATTCCGCCGCTGTCGCGGATGTCCTTGATATCGTCACTGATCTTGAACATCACGATGGCGAGTTCGAGGTAAAGGCGCGTGACGATCAGGCCGACCATCCAGACCAGTGGTGACAAGACAATGAGGAGGAGGCCGGAGAGGGTGCTGGGGCCGCCGTCGCCCGCGGCGATGGAGATGAGACCGAAGATCAGCACGCCGATCGCGTAGATGGTGGTGATGATCAGCGACAGTACGTAGAGGAACTTGACCAGCTTCGGTGCGATGAAGTTGTCGAAGCTGAAGTCGAACAGCGCGCCGAAGAAGCCCTTGTCGTTGTCGAGGCGGCGGCCGGTCGGAGGCCGGTAGGGCTGCTGCTGGTAGTGCGGCTGCGCAGGCTGCTGGGGCCAGCCGCCCTGCTGCCCAGGGCCATAGGGGGTTGCCAACGTGGTCTCCTGAAAGAATGTCGCGGAGGGGACTCGCTCGAGGGCGGAGCTAAGCAGACCCTAGCCCACAGACCAATGGACATCCGTCCCAAAAACCTGAATGTTGAAAAAGAGTGACATTAACTAAAGTTGCTCAGTTCAGGTGGACTGTTCCGGTCGCATCGGCGGCGAGACGCAGTGCGTCGCCATCCCGTAGTGGTGCCTCGGCACCCGGTGGCAGGCGCTGGTCGTTGACGAAAGTGCCGTTGGTGGAGCGTTCGTCTCGAACCCAGGCCGCACCTGCCGGATCGAGCCAGACCGTGGAATGCCGGCGCGACACGTTGTCGTATCGGGTGAAGGTCGCGGCGACCGGCGATTGACCGGCGTCCCGGCCCAGCACGAGGTGCTGCCCCAATGCCACCCTGAGTTCACCGGTGGCGAAGACCAGCCGGAGCACGGGCGCCTGCTGGCGGAGGGGGCGCAGGCAGGTCTCACACTGGACCGCGCCGGGATTGGACAGCGGTGCCTCGCAGTGCGGGCACATGAACGCCGTGGTCTCCTGCAGCCGCTCGGGGCGCTGGGGGACCTGCTCCTCCTCGGGCGGGATCAGCGTCTCTTCCCGGCGTGCCGGTGGCGGCGGTGGGGGCGCGGAGTGCGCGCTCGACCGTGGTGGCGGCGCGCCACGCCGCTCCGGTGGCATGTGCGGCGGCGGCCCCTGCTCTTGCGGCGCCCACTGTTGTGCGGGGCGCTGCGGCGGAGGGCGATGCGGCGCGGGAGGCGGCGACTGGTTCTCGGCGGGGGAGGGGTTCCGGGGGGCGTGCTGCTCCTGCGCCGGCTCGGGGCGCGGCGCCGGGGGACGCTGCGGCGGCTGCTCTTCGCGGGTCGGCGGATGCCGTCGCGTGACCTCGCGCACCCGAGCGAGGTTGGCTCCGCAGTCCAGGCAGATGAGGTCGCCCGGCTCGAACGCGGCTCCACAGGTGGGGCAGGTCAAGGACGCCATGACACGTCCCCCGCGTGCACTCCGGCCCGTTCCATGGCGCTTTCGAGGCGCGCCATGTCACCTCGTCGCGGGATTCCGATGTAGTACACCCGCCGCCCTTCCACGCCCTCGTCCATGCTCACCTGCACGCGCGGCCCCTCGCCTCCATTAGACTCGCCGCCGCCCGCCGGCAGGGAATACCTGGCCTGACCCAAAGCGGTCAGCGGAACGACCTGCTGGTTCGCCGACCCTCTCAGGGGGGAACCGGTGTTGAGCCGGTCGACATACGGTCCCGTGACGACAGCGTCACACAGGTCCAGGATGGCGCGCGACTCGGCGGTGCGTGACAGCCGGGAGAACACTCGTCCTGAATAGACGAGTATGTCCACTGGAGTCGTACCTCGCCAAGACCTTATCCCGCGTAGCAGCTCGCTGAGAGCGGCGGGCTGTTCGAACGGCTCACCACCCGAGACGGTGACACCGTCCACCGGCCCCGGCAACGACTCCAGCCAGCCGAGCACGGCCGCGACGGGTACGGCGGTACGGGGATCGGCCGCCCAGGTGTCCCGGGACAGACAGCCCGCGCAGTGGATCGTGCACCCCTGGGTCCAGATGCCCGCCCGGGTGCCATGGCCGAGCGTCGTCACCGGATAGTGCGCCTTGGCCAGCAGAAGACGGCTCGCCGCGTCCGGCGAGGAGCCCGAAGGGGGCAAGGGGGTCGAAGGGGTCACCGCATCTCCAGCCGGACGATACTGCCCTCCCGGTGGATGCGCGAGACCGTGACCTGCTCGCCGGCGGAGAGCTCGCGGTCGAACAGTGCCCTGGCGAGTGGGTTGATGAAATAGGACTCCAGTGCCATGCCGATGCCGCGGCCGCCCTTGTCGAGTTCGCCGGTGCACCACTCGCGCAGTGTCCGCAGCACTTCCTCGGAGAGCGCGAGCGTCAACCGGTGCTCCTCCGCGACCCGGCGGCAGATGTTGGCGAGCTGCAGTTCGAAGATCTGAGCGGCGGCACGCTGCTCGATGAAGTTGAAGATCACAATGTTGTCGCCGAACCGGTTGAGCAGCTCAGGCCGGTTCAGAACGGTGGTGAAGTGATCCGAGATCGCATGCTTGAGCCGCTGCTCGATCTCGTCGTAGCTCATGCCGGGGACGACGTTCTGCACGCGGCCAGTGGTCGAGCCGGTGACCGTCCCGTCGAGCCTGGTCGCACCGGCGGCCTGGGGGGCGTCGACGTACATGCCGAGGTTCGAGGTGAAGATCAAGATCGACTCCGAGAAGTGCACGGTGTTGCCGCGCCCGTCGGTGAGCCGGCCGTCCTCCAGAATCTGGAGGAACTTGTCGAGGATTCTCGGGTGCGCCTTCTCGATCTCGTCGAACAGGATCACTCGGAACGGGTCCTCCCGGACCGCGTTGGTGAGCTCGCCACCCGCCTCGTGCCCGACGTAACCGGGCGGCGAGCCGATCAGCCGGTCGCCGGCGTGTTCCGCGGAGAACTCGCTCATGTCGAAGCGCAGGTACGCCGACTCGTCACCGAACACCAGTGATGTGATCGCCTTGGCGAGCTCGGTCTTGCCGGTGCCGGTGGGCCCGGCGAAGAACAACACCCCGCGCGGTCGGCTGCCCGACTTCGTCGCCTGCGCGCCGGACAGGCCGAGCACGGCGCGTTTGAGGATGTCCAGCGTCTTGGTGACGGCCTGCGGCTGGCCGAGCACCCGCTCCGGCACGCGCTTCTCCCCGTCGAGCACCCGCCGGCGCAGATGGCCGCGGCTCCACGGGTTGTCGAGCACCCCGAGCTTGTAAGTACGCACCGCATCCGGAAGATCCGTGAGCTCGACGTTGCGTTCCTTGGCGAGCCGGGTGACCTCGATCATCGACTGCAGGGTCAACCCGTCGGCCTGCTCGGCGAACGCGTCACACGCCTCGGCCGCCCGCGGGTCCGCCGACGCGTTCGTCACACCGAAGGCACGGGCGAGCAGCCGGGCGGTCTCCTGCCGGTCGCCGAGATGCGGCCGGGGAACCGTGATCTCGCGGATGTTCTCGTTGTCGGTGGTGAGCCAGGGCGGGAGGTCACCAGGCCGCTCCACCAGCCACAGCACGGGGTTGTAGAGCGGCTTGGGGCGCGGCCCTTCGACCCGCACCGGCCCGGCGGTACGCGACAGCTTCTCGCAGAACCGGAAGAAGTCCCGCTCGTGCGGTTCCAGGTCCGTGGGCGACCGGGGGATCCGCGAGGCGTAGTCGATGATGAACGCGGCGCGGACGTTCTCGGCCGGCCGGGCCACGGCGCTGAGGTGCTGGGCGAGCGTCTCCAGTGACGGCTTCTCGTCGCGCTCCCGCCTCCCGAGGAGCTTCGCCGCGGCCTCGCCGGCCGTGGCGGCCAGTTCGTCGTCACCGTCGGGATAGACGCGCAGGCCGTCCACCGGGTCGTACATGAGCAACGCGGAGAAGCCGCTCGCGCGCAGCGCGTCCCACAGGACGTCCCGGAGCGGCAGCAACTGCGCCGGCCTGAGCTCGTCCGCCCCCGGCACCAGAAAGCTGTCGTGCAGATTCCCCGACAGCACATATTGCGAGTGCACTGACAGCGTGGCGTCCAGTTCCCGGATGAACGGAGGCCAGCCCATCAGGCGCCCGCCCAGTGTCGGCTGGTCGGGGGTCATGGCTCGCTCCTGTGGTCACTTGTCGTCAAGACGTCTCCCCGCCGGATCCCTGCGGCCGCTCGCGCCGGCGTTCGCGCTGCCGGGAACGAGCCTTGGGCCGATGCGCCTCGGGTGCGCTCGGCAGCAGGTGCCGGCCGGGTTCGATCCGCCAGCGTACGTCCGACCGTACGCCCGCGGCGGCCAGGCGGGCTCTCGCCGCTTCGAAGGCGTCGCACCATTCGCGTTCGCGCTCGATGTCGACACGGCGTTCCTCTTCGCTCTGCGGCGCGCCGTCCCGCACCATGGCGGCCCGCAGGGTCGCCTCGGCCTGGTCGATCCGCATCTTCACCGCGTGCTCGGGCCAGTTGCCCTTGGTCAGCAGGATGGTGCCGTCCTGGGCGGTCATGGTCTCGAATCCGATGTCGACCTCGTAACCCAGCTCGCCGAAGGCCGCCCCGATCGTCTCCAGGACATACCGCCGCTCGGCTTCGGCCTGCTGTTCCGCCTGCCGCTCCTCCGCGAGCCGCCTCGCTTCGGCGCGGGCCGCCTCGGTGTGCCGGTTGGCGGCCTGCACGCGGAGGCGCACCTCGGAGAGATGCCCTTCGGCCTCACTCGCCGTGCGGGCGGCGACCAGTCTTCCGGCGGCCTCGGCGATGTGCTCTCGATCCGCCTCCGCGGTGTCGTGGAGCACCCGGCTCAGAACCCGGGCGAGGGTACGGGCGAGTTCGTCCCGGTCGGTCACCGGTTCGGCGTGCCCAGACCGCCCGGCTTCCGGCAGCGCGCTCTGCAGGGCGGCGGCCGGAACGGTGAAGATCTGGCCGGCCACGGCGGCGGCGATGTTCGCCGAGATCTGCTGCTCCGCCCGGCTCAGTGCGTCGCCTGTGGCGGCGCACCATGTCGCGAGTTCCTCGGCGGACTGGCCGCTCAGCGTGAGGGGTACGGGGAGCGCGACCTCGGCTGACAGGTCGTGCGCCTTCGCCGCCCGGCGTTGCGAGGCGTCGAGCGCAGCGATCCGGGCATTGACGTCGAGCGTGGCGCGTACGGCTTCTTCGTAGTCCGCGGCCTCGCGGAGTGCCGCCTCTCTGGCCTCCGCCCGTCCCTCGGCCAACGCGGCCAGAGCGTCGGCGCCACTCGCGGCCATTCCCGCCGCTGCGCCGAGCACGCGGTTCATTCCCAGGCTGAGCACCACCGCCGCGTCCAGCGCTATGTCCGCCTCTACTCCACTGCTCACGTCGCCGTCCCCAGAGCGTCTCGTTCGGCCTGTTCGTGCCGCTGCCGCCATCTGTGCAGCCGGATCCCCGCTGTCACCGCATGGAGGATGGGCGCCAGCACCATCGCCGCGATCCACAGCAGCCAAGCCACCGCGAGAAAGGCCGGGAGTATGACGACGAGAAGGAGCAGCGGAAGTGCTGCGGCCACCAGGACGAGGCAACCGCGACGTCGCGCGCCGGGCCCCCGAACCGTGCCTGACATGGCCCTGGACATGCCGGAAAGACCTGTACCGGCCCTGCGGAATGCGCGGGCCATACCGGACCAGAGTCCGAGCGGAAGATAGTCACGTGCCTGCCTGGCGGCCATGACCACTTCGATGGTGGTCTGGGCGGCCCACGCGACTGCAGAGAGCGCGATGAAGATGGGCAGCGGATCGGTATCGCGACCGGCCCCGTGAATGCTCTCACCGCCTCCACCTACGAGCAGTTGCCGTACCACGAGGCTGCCGACGGTCCAGATGGCGAGGAGGGGCAGAGACCAGAGGGCGGCGCGGGTGATGGCGGCGCTCCGGCCCTCGAGCCGTCGGCGTTCGGCGCCTTCCCAGTGTCTTCTGCGGTCGGCGATCCGCCGTTGTGACGCCTCTTGGTCTCGTCGCCTGGCCTCGACCTCGATGACGGCGTCCGGCGCCGCCCGTACCACCGCCAAGAGCCGGAGTGGATCGTCGCTCGCGCCGTCGGCCAGCCAGCGGAACCACGGCACCGGCTCGCGCACCGAGGCGTGAGCGCGGGCGGCGGCATCGGCCAGTGTGCGGCCGGTCTCAGCGGGACGCGCGGCGAGGGCGAGCAAGGTGAGCAGCACCGCCGGAGGGTCGTCCCGGCCGGGCTCGCCCGCGTCTGGCAGCCGAGCGGTGACCGGCGGAGGAAGCCGGCTCCGCAGCCAGCCGGCGAGCTGGTTCCAGGCGGCGGCCCGGCCCCGCCACCGGGCGTCGATCTCCTTGAGGTCGGCGGCGTCGGCGAAACCGGCGAGTGCCGGCAGCAGGTCGTGCTGCCAGAGCGACCAGCCGATGGCACACGCCGCGCGATGATCGGCATGTGCCGGGTCGTTCGCGAGCGCGGCCAGCCCGGGCAGGTCATCGGCGGTGACCCGGCGGCCGAGGAAGTGCGGCGGCAGGGACGGATCGAGCCACCGCACCAGGTGCAGCAGCTTCACGTCCGGTGGCGGCGCACCCGTGAGATGTGCGTCGATCAGCTCGATACGGCTGTCGTCCGGAAGCGTGCTGAGCCAGTCGCGCAGCGATCGCCATGCCTCGCCGCCTTCACCGCGGCCGAAGAAGTAACGTGCCGCGGTGTCCCACTGCTCCACCAGAGCCCTCGCCAGCTCCGTGCGATCTGTGTAGCGCCGCCCGGAGAAGGCCAGTCCCGCCCCGGCCGGAGCCTGGTGCTCCGGCACCGGCTCCTCGGTGACGGTGGGTGATCCGCCGTCCAGCCACCGGGCGACCTCGGCACCTCCCCACCGTCGGCGCGGGTCGCGGGTGAGCAGCCCACGGCACAGCAGCCGCAGCCTGGGGTCGGTGATGTCGCCCGTGTCGATCGGCCGGGTCGCCAGGTGGTCGACGACAGTGGTCTCGCTCATGCCCAGGAACGGCGGGCGGCCGGTCACCAGCTCGCGCACGATCATGCCCAGCGACCACCAGTCGCGGGCGGGCGAGACCTGACCGGACAGCGACTCCGGTGCGGCATAGGCGAGCGTTCGCGAGGCCGACGCGAACACGACGCTCTGCTCGATGGCCTTGCTGAGACCGAAGTCGGTGATGACCAGCCGCAACGGCCGGACGTCGGCCACCAGAACGTTCTCCGGCTTCAGGTCGCGGTGCACGATGCCGGAACGGTGCAGGCAGTCGAGCCCCGCAGCGAGCTGTGCGAGAACATCGGTGACGGAGACGCCGCTCGTCATGAGGGAGCGCAGGTTGCCGGCGGCGGCGTATTCGATGACCTCGTAGTCCCGGCCGTCGGCGTGCCCCGTCTCGAGGATCCGCACGACGTTCGCGGAACCGAGCTCGGGCAGCTTCCGCCAGACCTCGCGGTCGGCGCCGTACCCACGGCGGAAGATCTTGACCACGTATTCGGTGGCCGGGTCGGCGATCGTGCGGTCGCGCACGAGCAGCAGGTCCGACTCGGCGCCCTGCACCGGGAGCTCGCCGACGACGGTGAACCGCTGCGCGAGCGGTCCGGGCAGCCGTACGAGCGGTCCGCCGCTCGGCGCCGCGTCACGGAAGGTGGCTCCGGGGGCGATCTGCTGCGGGGGGTCGTTCGAGGGGCCGGTCTGGTCGTGCCGGGTCTCGTCCACGGGCCGGTCGGCACGCGTCACCCCCGGGTCCCGCTGCGTCCGGCGCGGTGACTCCTCGAACTCGGCCACTACCGCTGCTCCTGTTGTCCCATGCCCCACACGAGCCTAACGTGCGCACGCGCGCTCCGGACAGCGCGACGCCCCGTGCCGGGCGCGTGCAAGTGCTGAGACGAGACGGCACCGTGGCACGAGGGAGCCTGGCGGGTGAAGAATGCCCTAGGTCCCGAGACGGGTCCACCGGCGTTCAGGAAGGCCGCGCTCGTCGTGCGATCGCATGCAGGAGGTCGTCAGCGGGAGACTTCAGCCGACTCGTGGGAACCGGGGCCGCGACGGCGGTGCTGGTCGCGGGCCTGACGGGATGCGTGGGCCCGTTCGCGGAGGGCGAGGAGGGCGAACGGGGCCCGGCGTCCGGCGGCAGGGGCACGGTGGGAGTGGCGACACCCGACCCGAGCAGGCTGATCGCCAAGGCGACCTTCGACTTGCCCGCGGCAGACACGGAGCGACGCGTCCGGTCGCTCCCAATACGACCGGTGGCAAGGACGATCCGCGGGGCAGAGCCAAGAATCTCCTGGTGGAGATCGCTTTCAGGCGGTCCGGTCCTGACTCGTCCCGGCCGGCGGAAGCCGTTTACTCGACGTGGGCGTCGCTCCGCGGTCAGGGGCGGCCCATGCCCCGGTCCTTGATGGCCCGTAGGTGATCGACGCTCTTGAAGCGGACGATGACGGCTTCCATGAAGATGCGCACGAGGACTATTTCGAACAGCCACATGAGCGGGGCGAAGATGAACGCCATCAGCGCAAGCAGCCATCCGTACTTGAATACCCATATTCCAAATGCCAGCACTATCAATGCCGACAATGTGATCAGCATGAGCGACAGCGTGTAGAACAGTTTGATCAGCCTGGGGGTGATCAGGTGCTCGAAGTCCGTGTCGAGCAGAGCCCCGAGAAAGCCCTTTGCCGGACGAGTTCCCTCGGTGGGCCTCGGCTGGGGGACCCATGCCGGGGGAGGCTGGCCCGGGCCCGGGCCAGGGCCCGGATTCGGCGCGGGTCCGGGCCTGGGCCCGGTGCCCGGTCCGGTGGCGGCCGGGCGCGGCGGTGGCGGCCCGTACGACTCGGGGCCGCCGGGCCGGCCTGGACCGGGGCCTGCGGGGTGGTGCGGTGTGCCGGGCTCGGGGGGGTTCGTCATGGCGCCTCCTCGGTTGAGCGGGGGACCGCCGTCTGGGCGGGCACGTAGACCCTAGAAGACTTCCCGTTTCGCGGCGGTCCTAGCCGGTGGGGAGACCACGCGGCGGTGAGGAACCGCCACCTGGGGCGCACCGGCGTGGCCGGCTGGTCGGCCTGGGCGCCCGCGAAACCCCACAAGGGCCCTAGGGCCCAATTCGCACCCCATTACCCGCGGGCCAGGCATCCTGCCTCATGCCAGTCAAACCGGCCTCTGATCAGGCATTTCTCGGAAGTCGCCGAGTATTGGCCGACCCGACCGCCGCCCGCTGGCGGCGCCAGTGGCGGGTTCTTGCCAAAAGTCGTGGATATCGTCATTGAAGTCCGTAACGGCGGCCGGGGGGCTCACTTCGTGAGGCCGGGCGTCGTGTCCGGCATGTCGAGTTCATTCAGTGGTAATCGCCCGACATTCGGTGGAAGGCATGCGGTGAAGCCGGCTAGCTGTGGGGATCGTCTATGACCGCCGTCATGCTTCTCGATGACATACCGAGCGCGGGTGTCATCAAGAAAAGCCATGCGGAGCGGCTGACGCTACCCGCCGAGGCCACATCGGCCGCCACCCTCGCGGTGATCGCCCGAATCTCCCGCGCGCTGCGGGCGCGTGGGGCGGTGGTGGTCGTCTATCCGGCCTGGCGCCCCGACACGGGCATCCGGCTCGTCCGGCTGGCTCGTAGCGTCCTCCGTACGGACCGGGTGGCGGGCATCCCCCTTCAGCTTCCGCCGCTGGCGTTCTCCCTTGTCGCGGACCAGCTCGCCTATCTCTCGGGATACGTGAAGCCGGGCGTGCTGGCGAGCATGGCCGTCCGGTTGTCCCAGGAGGTCTTCGCGGGGGCTTGGGTGAACAGCGTGGCCCGGCTCGAGCACATCGAGACCGGCATCGGGGAGCATCTGTCCTCGTATCTGCCCGGCACCGACTTCATGGTCTCGGCCGCGCCGCGCCCGCACGTGCACCGGATCTCGTCGTCGCATCCGGTCGCACCGATCAGCCACCGGCCGATGGACCCCATCTTCGTCATCGCGGCTCATCAGGGCGGCGACGTCGACTGGGTGAAGGAGCGGTTCAAGGCCGAGATCGGCGCCCGGTCGCTGAGCCTCGTGGCCGAGCAGCCGCTCAGCGCCGACTTCTGGAGGGCCAAGAAGTACGTCGAGTTCGTCGCGTTCAGCGGACACCCGCGCGCCCTGCAGACGATCCTGCGAGCCACTCCGACCAGGCGATGCACTTGGTGTGGCGAGCCGACCGGTCTGGAGACATGCCTGTTCTGCGGAATGACCCAGCGGGCGCCGACCCGGCCGCCGCCGCCCGCTCCGCAGGCGTCGGACCAGCCCTCTCACCGGGCCCGCTCGATCGTCCCCTCCGACCCGTCCATCCAGTCCAAAGCGGGTTCGCCGCAGTCACGGCCGCCGCGGCCCGCGTCGGCTCAGCCGTCGCCGCCGGCTCCGGCCCCTCCGCGAGCCGCAGCCCCTCCGAGGGCTGTGCCCGCCCGCTCCCGGGCACTCCAGCCGGAGCATGCCGCCAGCGCCCAGAGGCAGGGACAGCCGGAGCGGCGCGCCGGCCGGCCCGCGGCCGGTCACCAGTCCGCACCCGGCAGCGCGGCCGCGCGGCCACCGTCCCGAACCGACGACATCGAGTTCCCCCCGGCAAGGGCTCGTTGACCGACCGCCGACCGCCTGAGACCCCCAACGACACGGCATGAGGAACGAATAGACATGAACCCCCGCCAGCGACGTGGACTGCTGCTGATGATCGTGGCGACGCTCGGTGCGTTCGTCGTCTTCTTCTCTGTTCTCGGTTATGTCGGCAACATCCGGGCTCAAGCCCGGGCCGAGGTGGGCGAGATGACGACGGTGCTCCAGTTGCAGACCGATGTCGGCGCGTACGAACCCGTGACCGCGTCGGCGCTCAAGGAGGTCCTGGTACCCCGCCGCTGGTCCACTGAGGCGTTCGTCCAGAACATCGCCGGCCTGCAAGGAAAGGTGGCGGCCGCGGACCTCCCGACGGGCGCCTACCTGCAGCAGGGAATGGTGGTCGACGCTCCGACGCTCCAGGCCGGTCAGCGCGAGATCGCGATCATCATCGACGCCGAGACCGGCGTGGCCGGGAAGGTGCTGCCCGGGTCGATCGTCGACGTCTACGGCTCCTTCGACTCGACCCAGAACGGGCGCACCACCACGGGCGCCTGTGCCGTGCGCATTCTCAACCGCGTCCAGGTGATCGACGTGGGGCAGCTCCGCCAGGAGCAGAGCGACCAGCAGGGCCAGAACACCGCCGCCCAGGTCGTTCCGGTCACGTTCGCGCTGAACTCCGACGAGACCCTGCGGCTCACCTACGCCGAGAGCTTCGCGCGCAAGGTGCGGCTCGCGCTCGTCGGCGGCACGAAGGACACCAAGCCGCCGTTCAACCGGCTCTGCAAGACACCGGAGGTGGGTTCATGAGCATCCGGATTCTCATCGGCACCGCCGACCAGGAGCTCGCCGGGGCGCTCCGCGCCCAGATCACCGAGCTTCCCGATCTCGAGGTCGTGGGTGTGGAGAAGGGGTCCTCCGGTGTGATCGGCATCGTCACCACCGAACAGTCCCTCGACGTGGTGCTGGTGGACGAGGGGATCGGACCGATGCCGGCGCACGATCTGGTGCGCGAGCTGGCCCTGCGGCGGCCCCACGGTGCCGCCGTTCTACTCAGCAGACGGATGGACGAAGACGTGCTCACCCGTGCGCTCGAGGCCGGTGCGCGCGGGGTGATGTCGCGCAGTCCGAGCCTCGAGGAGCTCGAGACGAGGGTGACCGCCGCCGCCGACTGGTCTCGAGAGATGCGCCGCCGACTCGACACGACGTCGCACGATGCTCTGCAAGAGGAACGGGGACGGGTCATCGCGCTCGCCGGCGCCAAGGGCGGGACGGGAACGACGACGCTGGCCGTGCAACTCGCCCTGGCCGCAGCGGCGGAGCGTACGGTCTGCCTGGTCGACATGGACCTGCAGACGGGGGACATCCCCAGCTACCTCGACGTCGTGCACCGCCGGAGCATCGCTGACCTGGTCGGCGTCGCCAGCGAGATCACCGGCCCGATGATCGCTGACGCGCTGTTCGTCCACCGGGACGGCCCCCATGTACTCCTGGCGCCGTCGGAGGGGGAACGCGCCGAGGAGGTCACGGCCCTGGCCGCCCGGCAGATCCTCAGCGCCCTGCGCTCACGCTTCGAGATGGTGATCGTCGATTGTGGCGCCTTCATGACCGAGGGGTCGGTGACGGCGGTCGAACTGGCCGACCGTGTCATCCTCACCGTCACGCCGGATCTGCCGGCGTTGCGCGCGGCCAAGCGCCTGGTCCAGCTCTGGGTGCGCCTGGAGGTCCGCAAAGATGACGAACTCTCGGTGGTGCTGACCCAGCAGAGCCGCCGTAATGAGATTCAACCGGACCTCGCAGGCAAGATCCTGAGCCTTCCGCTCGCCAAGAGCACGGTTCCGTCCGCATTTCGCGCGCTGGAGAAGGCGATCAACAGCAACACGCTCTCCCGAGTCGAGGACGATGGGTTCCGGCGGGCCATCATGCAACTCGGCACGGAGTTCGGCATCCTCCCCGTGAACGCCGGGCAAGAGGTGCGAACATCCCGCCGGAGCAGGGCGGAGGCGCGATGAAGCGATCCGATTCGGGCCAGTTCGAATTCGTCACGATGCTGCCGTTCCTCGTTCCGCTGGTGCTGCTGGTCTGGGAGGGCTACCTGATCGGTATGTCCATGACCTATGCCGGCCATGGGGCCAACGAGGGGGCTCGCGTCGCCGCGTTGGGAGGTAGCCGGGAGGACGTCGAGAAGGCGGCCGTGGCATTGGCCTCCGGCGTGTGGGCCGACAAGAAGCACGTCACGGTCGACTTTCCGAGCGATCGCAACGATCCTGATTACGGATATGTCGAAGTGAAAATTAATCCGCCATTCGTGTTCCGCGGACTCGTGCTTCCCATGACGATCAGCGCGCGCTCGCGGGTCGTCTCCGAGGAGGTGGAGTGAAAGACGATGGATCGGCCGCTGTGGAGTACCTCTCCCTGTTCGGACTCTCCCTGTTCGTGGCCGGGATCTGCTTCGAGATCTACGTCACGTTCAGCGCCGTGGAGAAGATCGAGAACGCCGCCCGTACCGGTGCCAGGGTCGCGAGCATGGACGATGTCTCGGCCGGTCAAGCGGCTGCGGAACGGGCGATGCCCGAGTGGCTCAACGATCAGAGGATCACGGTCACCCAGAAAGACGCGGACAGTGTGGCCTGTGAGATCTGGGCCGAAGTTCCCTTGTTCTTCAAGGGCGTTCCCTTCGATGTCGCGATTCAGCGGCGGGTCCAAATGCCGGTAGGGTGAGCAATGGGGCTGAATAATCGTTTTGATCGGGACTCCGCCGTCAATCATCGAGCCAATGGGCTGAGCATCGCTCACTGGCGGCAGCGGTTGCTCCAGGAGATCAATTTGGACGACCTCGCTGCGCTCGGAATGGCGCAGCGTCGGGCCAGAATGGAAAAGGTCGTCGGGCATATTCTCAGCCGTGAGGGACCTGTGCTCTCACCTGGAGAACGAACGACGCTGATCCGGCGCATCGTGGACGAGGCGCTCGGCCTGGGCGTGCTCGAACCCCTGCTGGCCGACCCATCGATCACTGAGATCATGGTGAACGGTCCCGACGACATCTACGTCGAGCGCGGCGGCCGGCTGACCCGCATCGACGCCGTCTTCGCCAGCGAGAACCAGCTGTACCAGACCATCGACCGCATCGTGGCGCAGGTCAACCGGCGGGTCGACGAGTCCAGCCCGATGGTCGACGCGCGGCTGCCGGGCGGCGAGCGCGTCAACGTCATCGTGCCGCCTCTGTCGCTGACCGGTCCCGTCCTCACCATTCGCCGCTTCCCGCGCCCCTACCGGATGGACGAACTCGTCGCGTTGGGGTCGCTCGACGAGGCGGGCGCGGCACTGCTCGCCGCCTTCGTGCGGGCCAGGCTGAACATCGTCATCACCGGCGGAACGGGCACCGGGAAGACCACATTCCTCAACGCGCTCTCCGGATGCATCCCGCAGGAGGAACGGGTCATCACGATCGAGGACTCCGCCGAACTCCAGTTGCAGCAAGAGCACGTCATCCGGCTGGAGTCGCGGCCCCCCAACATCGAGGGTCAGGGTGCGGTGGTCATCCGAGACCTGGTCCGCAACGCGCTGCGAATGCGGCCCGACAGGGTCATCATCGGTGAGGTCCGCGGCGCGGAGACCCTCGACATGCTGCAGGCGATGAACACCGGTCATGACGGCTCGCTCGTGACCGTGCACGCCAACTCGGCCGGCGATGCGATCTACCGGCTGGAGACGCTCGCCTCGATGAGCGAGGTCAAGATCCCGTACGAGACCATCCGCGATCAGATCCACAACGCACTCGACGTGATCGTGCATGTGGACCGGGGAGCGGACGGCTCGCGGCGGGTCGCCGAGATCGCCACGGTCGCCTCGGGACGGCGGCAGGAGGTACGGCTGAGCAGCGTCATGTGGTTCCGGCCGGACCCGCTCGGCCTGGACAAGGTGGTGCGCGGGGCATTCCACCGGGCTCCGCTGCCAGACGAATTGAGCGCTCGGCTGGTGCTCGCCGGCGAGGCCGTGCCGCCCGAGTTCACGGTCCCGAGCGCGCATCTCGCGGAGGAGGTGAAATGAGCGCTCCAATGATCGCGCTGCTGCTGGCGATCGTGCTCACCCTTGCGGTCTGGGGAATCTGGGACTACGGGCGGGGGCTCGATGAGCGGATGGCGATGGCCTCCCGCGGCCGCCGGGGCTTCGAGGAACGGCGGATGACAACGTCGCTGGACCGGCTCGACATGTGGCTGCGCCGCCAGCCGCTCGGGAGGCAGCTTTCCCGCAGGATCACTGCGGCCGGTCTGCGGACCAGGCCCTCCCTTTTCCTCGTCACCATCGTGGGAGGAGGTCTTGTCGTCATCGTCGTGGTCAGCCAGATCGTCTCGCTCTTTCTCGGTGTGCTGGCGGCCCTGGGGGTGGGCGGCGCAGGTCTCGCCTATCTGCGGAAACAGGAGGGCCGGCGCCGAGAGGAGTTCATCGACCAGTTGCCCGAGCTGGCTCGGGTCCTGTCCAACGCCACCGCTGCCGGCCTCTCCGTTCGCACGGCTCTGGAGATGGCGGCCGACGAGCTCGACGAGCCCGCCCGCACCGAACTCGCCAGAACGGCGGAAGCCCTGCGGATCGGGCAGTCCTTCGAAGACGCGATGACGGATCTGCAGAAGCGGCTGCCCTCCCGGGAACTCGCCGTACTGGTGAGCACTCTCGTGGTGTCGGCCCGGGCGGGCGGGTCTTTGATCACGGCACTGCGCAATATCTCCACGACGCTGGAGCAGCGCAAGGAGACTCGGCGTGAGGTGAAGACGATCGTCGGCCAGGCGGTCGTGGCCGGGTACGCGGTGGCCGGCATGACCATATGCCTTGTGGTCGGCATGTCTGTCTTCAGTCCGAAGGCATTCGGCGAGATGACCGGTTCGTTCATCGGACAGGCGATCGTGCTGACCGCGTTCGGTCTCTTCATCGGGGCCACTCTGCTGATCCGCAAAGTTACGAGGATCGACGTATGACAGCCATCCTCATGGCCACCGCGGCGGCGTTCTGCCTCGTCGCCTTCGTATGGGGTGTTCACCTCAGGGCGGCGCCACAGCCGGCCGGTCAGGACCTCGCCGTCCAGGCCAAACCCGCGAGGCGGAAGGGCCTTGGCCCGCTCGGCCCGGTGACGGACCTGCTGGGCGGGCCGCTCGCTCCTCTGGTGCTGAGGTTCGTGACACCGGCGGCGCGAGGCCGGTTGCGTCTGCGGATCCAGCGGGCCGGACGGCCCAATGGCATGACGGTCGATGACTACGCGCGTGACAAGGCCGGCTGCATCCTGTTCTACGGCTCGGTCGGGCTGTTCCTCATCTCCTCTGGGCAGTTGCCCATCGGCTTGTTCCTCATTATCGCGGGCCTGCTGCAGACCGATGTGGTGCTGTGGGGAATGGCTCGGGACCGGCAGGCCGCGATCCAGAAGGCATTGCCCGACTTCCTGGACGTGCTCACAGTGACGGTCTCGGCGGGGCTCGGTTTTCGGCACGCGCTGGAACGCGTCTCAGAGACCATGCCCGGTGCGCTGTCGGAGGAGATGACGACGGCGCTGAAGCAGATGGAGCTGGGAGCTCCCCTGCGAGATGCGTTCGTGGAATTGCGGCAGAGAAACGCCAGCGAGTCGTTGGCCAGCTTCGTCACCGCGATTCTTCAGGCTGAAGAGCTCGGTGCTCCATTGGCGCGAGCGCTGACGGAGATCAGTATCGACATGCGCCAGGACGCCCACCAGCATGCTCGACGCCGGGCGCAGAAGGCCGAGCCGCAGGTGACCCTCATTACATCGTTCCTGATGTTGCCAGGTGTTTTGCTGCTCATTTTCGGACTGCTGTGGTTCAGTAGCGAAGGGGCGTTCAGCCGTGTCCTCGGATAGGCTATCGGGCCTGCCCGCCAGCGCGCGGATAGCCTCGACCTTCCGCATCCTGATGCAGGTGCGAGTCCTGGTCGCGGCCCTCGCTCTGCTGGTCATCCCGCAGAACGAGCGAACCGATGCATCCGTGTACATCGTCACTGGAATTGGCTTCTGGTCGTGGTTCGCCGTGGTCGGCTGGAAGCACATCGTCCCCTGGCTCATCAAGGCTCCGCTGCTCGTTGCCGTCGACATTCTCATTTCATACGCCGTGCTCGAATTCGCGTTCTCCGGCGGGTTCGGGCCGTTTTTCCTCTTCACGGTCATGACCTCGGTGCTCGTGGGACTGCTCTACCATTGGCCGGGCGCGCTCTTGATCTGTTCCCTGCAGATCATGCTGTATTATGTCGCCATCCTGGATTCCGAATCAAGCTTCCGCACCTTCATCGGAATGCCTGCCTTTTATCTGGTCGGAGGCTTCGTAGGAACCGCTTTTCGCAAGGTCTTCGACGATCACGCCGCACTCGATCTGGCGCGGCGCAACGCTGAGATCGCCGCTGCCGCGGCAGAGGAGCGCGCAAGGCTGGCCCGCGAAATGCATGATTCATTGGCCAAGACGTTGCGGGGCATCGCGATGTCGGCGACCGCGCTTCCCACGTGGGTGATCAACTCACCCGAACGGGCCAAGGAAGAGGCGACCCAGATAGCGATGGCGGCCGAGATCGCCTCCAGAGAGGCGCGGGATCTCATCTCGGAGCTACGCGAGGAGGCGCTGCAGCGTCCTCTCGCCGAAGCACTTCCGGCGCTCGTGGGGGCTTGGGCCGAATCTGCCGGAGTCGTCGTCACCGTGACGGCGGAGTCGGGGGTCGACCTTCCCCTGCCCGACCGTCACGAGGTCGTGGCGATCCTGAAGGAGGCCCTTGAGAACGTCAAGCGGCACGCGGACGCGCTCTCGGTCGATGTGAGCTTGAGCGCGGGGGCCGGAAACGTCGTGCTGACGATTCGCGACGACGGCAAGGGGCTCGCGGTCAACGCGGAGGTGATGTCCGAGCTCGCGGCGGCCGGCCATTACGGAGTCATCGGGATGCATGAGCGCGCGGCGCGGCTGGGCGCGGCTTTGACCGTCACGTCGGAGCCGGGCCAGGGAACGGTGATCAGCTTGATCATCTCGACCTCGGGTGGGACACCCGAACTAAGGGAAGCGGTGGAGACGATATGAGCATCGTCAGGGTCGTCGTTGCCGATGACAATCCCGTCGTCCGCTCCGGGCTCGTCGCCCTCCTTGAGGCGACCAGCGAGGTCGAGGTCGTCGGTGAGGCGGCGAATGGGGAACAGGCGCTCGTCCAGACCGAACGGCACCGTCCCGACCTTGTGCTGTTGGACGTGCGGATGCCATTGGTCGACGGCATCACGGCCGTGGGCCCGATCAGCAGGCTCAGCAAGGTACTGATGCTGACCTACACCGATGAACCCGAGGTGATCCGCGTAGCCATCCGAAACGGGGCGAGTGGCTATCTCGTGCACGGCACATTCAGCGTGGGCGAGTTGGCCTCCGCCGTGCGATCCGCGGCGAGCGGTGCCGTCAATCCGCTGTCGCCGGCCGCCGCCGCCGCGTTGATGGAGGCGGTCAAGGGCGCGCCGCTCAGCACACGCGGGACCACCCTGGGCAGGGTCGCGCACGGGCTGTCGCCGCGCGAGGCCGAGGTGATGGATCTGATCGCGCAAGGCAGGGTCAACCGCCGGATAGCAGCGCATCTCTTTCTGACCGAGAAGACGGTGAAGAATCACGTCAACAGGATCTTCGCCAAGCTGAACGTGGACAACCGGGCGGCTGCGATAGCGCGTTGGCTGGGCACGGAAGCGGATGATCGCTGAACTGGGTGGTGCGACGGGCCCTAGGGGCCACGTGCGTGCGCCGGGGCGGCGACCCCGCCGCCCCTTCGCCCGGAAATCCGCCGCCGGGCGGCCAACGGGAGAGCGCGATCGCTCACCGGCACCTCCAGCGGGGGACATTCCCGCCGGTCGCGGTGAGACATGGGTCCGGTGTGGGTCTGGATTGGGTCTGTAGGCCCTGGAATGCCCTGGGCGGCGTCTTTATCTTGTGTATCACAGGAAATCGTTCTCCCCGGACAGGAGAAAATATGAACCTCATGCGGAATCGCCTTGCACTTCTCCGGAAGGGTGACGATCGGGGCGACCAATTCGTTGGCTGGCTCAGCCTTATCGTGATCGCGGTACTGATCTTCGGCGCGCTCATTGCGGCGGGACTTCCCAAGCTGATCGGCGATTCGGCCAAGGCCAAGGTCGAACAAGTGACCGGAACAGACACCGGTGGCGGACCGAAGAAGGAGCCTTAACCGACCAAAGTGGCTGCCTCCATGTCGAGGCAGTATCCGGAAGAGTGTAATCCGTTTGCCAAATGGTGCTGGATTCCGGTGGTCAAACTGGGCGAGAAGGAACTGTCCTTCTCGCCCAGTGCTTTTGTGCGATAAATGCTAAGGATCACGTGCGGCCTAAGTCGGTACCAAAGGACTTTGTGATGCTTCGCGAAGCGGCTGGATCTGGTTGATCTCGACGGTCAGTGCCCGGCAGCGGGTCACGAGCCGGCGGCCAGGCGGGCGACCGTACGGCCGAATGCCCGTAGGCGTTTGTAGCGGCCACCCTGCATCGACCTCCGCCTGGAGTCTCCACAGAACTCGGTGCGGCTCACTTCTTCTTGAAGCGATCCAGGGGGCGGGTGAAGCCCATCAGCTTGCTGCGGTTGTAGGACGAGGTGCGGATCGGGCCGCACTTCGTGCAGGCAGCCTCGATCATTATGTTCTTCGCCGGGTCGAGCACGAGCCCCACATGGCCGGGGGAGCTGGAGCTGGACCCCGGACCGCTGTTGAAGAACACCAGATCTCCCGGCTTCTCCTGACCGTTCGGCACTCGCACGCCGAACGGCCACTGCTGGAAGGTGGTACGAGGAATCGGGACTCCGGCCGCGCGGTAGGCGGCCATGACGAGCCCGGAGCAGTCGAAGGCGTTCGGCCCGGTCGCGCCCCATACGTACGGCTTCCCGATCTGCGCCAGGGCGTATTGCAGGATCTTGCTCACGAGATCGGAGACATCGTCGGGCAGTTCCGAGAGATCGGGCTGGGGGATCGGCCCGGTGTGGGGCATCGAGAGCTTCGGGCCACCCGTGTACGGGACGGAGGACTCCTTGGCGACAAGACGGATCTTGAACAGCTTGGCGGTCGACTTCCGGTCCAACGACCAGCCTGGACGCCAGACCACGGTCTTGTCCGGGCCGCACCACATCGCGTTCGGGGCGCGGTCGCCGTTCTCGTCGGGCGGGTCGTAGTAGTAACCGCAGATGGGCATATGGAGCGTCGCGATGCTGATCCCCCCGCCCCCGCCGCGACCGATCCCGCGCTTCCCGGCCGCATCGGTGCAGAGGTTGCGGCCGAGTCTGAGGTCCTCTCTCTCCTTGGCGGTGA
The DNA here is from genome assembly GCF_014323705.1 of Actinomadura alba. Classification (GTDB taxonomy): domain Bacteria; phylum Actinomycetota; class Actinomycetes; order Streptosporangiales; family Streptosporangiaceae; genus Actinomadura_C; species Actinomadura_C alba. Next base: position 59,538 of record NZ_JABVEC010000011.1, on the reverse strand, counting down.
GTTCGTCCTCGTCTTTGAGCAGGCAGTCCATGGTCCGCACCGAGGCTTTCATGGTGTAGCCGAGTTGCCCAGAGGGCTGAACCTTGCCGACCAGGTCGGCGTCGTTCTGCCTGGCGTACTTGCGGGCCACCTGGTTGTACTCGGGATCCTCGACACTGATGTTGGGGACCACCATCCACAGCCCCAGGCCGTTGGGGTCCACGCCACTGCGTGCGACTGAGACCGCCTCGTCCCGTAGCACCGTGACCGCACCGATGGCCGCCGCGTCGGCCGCCGTCAGTGCCCTGGTGCGCATGTCGTTGGCCTGAGCCAGTGGGACGATGACCACGGTGAGAGCGATGAGACTGATCATTGCCATCAACATGACGAGCTGCATCCCGCCCTCATCGGGCCGTCCGGCGCTCCAGCGTCCGCTTGTCAGCCTCACCCGAGGTCACCGCCCGTGTTCAGAGTCCAGCCCGATCCTCGGGTGCGACCCTAGGGAACTCGGTGACGCGTCTGAAGGGCCCTAGGGCCCAACCTGATCCAATCTCCGCCCGTCTTCTCGTCACCCGAAGTGCGCCCCTGTCCCGGCGTCTCCGCGAACCGCCCGCCCATCGCCTTTTCGCTATTCGGCCGAATTGTCGGTAAATGTACAGTGAAATTTGCGGGAACGGATTATTGCGATAAAATGGTCAGGGCATTCTTGGGTCTGACCTTGGGTCCAAGGGCTCATTTTCTCCGGCCAATCCGCATGCCAATCTCCCAGGTGCGCGGCGATTCTTGCGGATAAATCCTGAGCGGCTGCCGCCCCTGGACCGTGGGGCCGGGGCAGTGCAGGATCCGCGCTTCGGCGCCAGGCTCGGATACCAGATCCGCAAGGTCGTACGGCCGGGCGGCAAGAACCAGTGGCAGGTGCAGTTCTACGGTTGGGGCGAGGCCGCGTTGCAGACGGACGGCACGCCCAATGCCCAGGTCGATTCCGACGATCCGCTCGGCGTCGCCACGAATCGCACCCGGGAGGCGCCGATCGGGGCCTGGCTCGGCGGGAATGCCACGCTGGGCGACACCTACGTCTTCGACAGCCGGCAGGAGGCCGAAGACTTCCCGTGGAAATATGCGCGAAACCGCGCTCGGCAACTGCACGATATCGCGATCAGTAACAATCCGATCAGTGGTCCGCTGACCGGTCTGGCGAAAAAGCTGCCATGGGTGGGCGATGGAATCCAGCGGCTGCTGCGGAGGGAACCGATGCCACCGCCGGTGGAATGGTCGGCGGAGGTGGGCCCGACGGCGGGTCTCACCGCCAAGGGGCAACTGGGGAAGTTGCTGGGCGTGTCCGCGGGGCTACGCGGCTGGCACCAGACGGGGGTGCGGCGCGCTGCCAACGGGGACCTCACCGTCACGTTCAAGTCGTCGGGTGAGGTCGAGTCCTCAGTGGTCTTCGATCTCGGAGTGGTCATGCCACAGAAGGCGCGCGAGCGCTTCAACGGGGCGGTGAACCAGGGGATCGACGAGTTGGAGCGGCTCGCACAGCGTAAGTACGGCGCCCCGCTCAAGCTCCCCGCCCAGATGCGCCTGTACCTGACGAAGAACTGGCCCGACTTCGGAGCGACGGCCAAGGGCAAGGGAACGACGTCGTATCAGTTCACCTTGGATCGGAGCGGTAGGCCGGTGAGATTCACCAAGCTGGTCGACACCCAGCTGAACTGGTTCGGGCGTGCCGCCGACAAGGTCAGCACGGTGGACCGGCTCAAACAACTCGCCGTGAACGTGCAGGTGCCCCAAGGGGGGAGCCGCACGATCGAGCAGAGCACCCTCGAGGTGAACGACCGGGCGAACCTCCAAGCGGTGCGGGACTTCCTCTGGTACGCCCCGCTGGGGGTCGCCGCCGAGCTCACCCCGGCCGCCGACGGGCTGCGGCGGCGGTTCGAGACCGCCGGGACCATGACCCGGCAGACCTACGACTCCAGCGTGGGCAACGCGAAGGTCAGCGCACAGGTGCTCGGCGACCTCGGCCGGATCTTCGGAGAGCTGAAGCTCGAGCGGGAGAGCAATGCCCTCGCCGGAGCCGAGATCTGGCAGAACGGGAAGGGAAGGGTGCCCTGGGCAGAGTGTCACGCCTGACCGTCAGATGGGAGGGAGGCCGTGAGGGAGGTGACGAATAGTACTGAAGAAGCGCCATGAGAGGTGTACAACCGCAAGTTCGTTACACTCTGGTAACTCCATGTTACTGGTATTTAGCGACTCTTAGGGTAATCATTTTTTAGGTCCGTTTTTGGGTCCATGGGCCCGTTTCTGCTGGCCACCTGCGTGCGAGCATGCGCTCCGTGAATCGGAGCGAGGAGGGCCGGTGGGCCGGCGACTGAATGACGACCGGGGCGCGGCTGCCTTGGATTACCTCGGAGTGCTGGCTCTCGTCGCGGCGGTGGCGGGCGCGTTGTTCCTCGCGCCGATCCCGGACGACATCGCTGACGAGACCAGGAACCAGATCTGCAGGGTCCTGCGGGCGGGCGGTGCCGTGGACGAATGCGACAAGGCGCGGACCCCACCTGTGGCGCCCGTGGTGCCGCAACCGGTCGCGGTGGACCCGGACATCCCGACCGGCGCATGCCTGACCTCTATCGACAACGAGTACTTGGAGCCCTCCGCGACCCTCGGAATCAAGAGGCGTCTCGAAGCCATGGCCGACGGAGGAAGCCAGATCACGGTCCGCCACAACAAGCGGGCCGACGGCAGCGATCAGTGGCAGGTCTGGGACATGGGATGGTCGGACGGCGGTGCCAACGCGTCGATCGACAAGATCGGGCCAGTGGAGGTCAACGCCGGTATCTGGGCCACCATCGAGGGCACCGACACCGAGATCTACAACTTCGGCAGCGAAAAGGAGGCTCGCGCCTTCCGGGAACAACTGCGCGACTATCGAATCGGTGGTGCTAACGGCTGGGCGAAGGTCGCCATCCGAACCCTTCCCCCCAGTGGGCTGATCACCAGGATGATCGGCGGCCTGCCCGTCATCGGCGACCCGTTCGAGGAGTTCATGGGAGCCAAGGAGCCCGATCGAAAACCCTCGCAGGAAATGGTCGATGGTGGCCTCTGGGCGGGGTTCTACAATGACATCGGGCTCGGCAAGCTACCGTTCTCGATCGTAGGCAGAGACTGGGCGACGGCCTCAGGCGGCGTCATAAAGGACAACGAGAACGGCGACACGACGTATTATCTCCAGGCCAGCAACCAGATCATGGAATCGGTGGAACTGGATTTCGAGAAGGTGCTCAAACAGCTCAAACTTGACCGGCGCATACCGGCCGATCTGTCGAAGGCCATCGCCGAACTCCAGAGGCGGGCCGTCCAGCTCGGTGGAATGCCGGTCACCATCCCCCCTAACCTGCAAAGGGTGCTGGCCTCCGATTCGGGCGCCGGCGTCGGTGGCCGTCACACGGCATCCCGGATGTACGGCTACACCATCGACAAGAACGGAAAGCCGAAGAGCTTCTCGATATTGAACGACAACCAGTTGTCCTGGCATTGGCGTGGGGACGCCAAATTGGGGCCCGATGCCCTCAAGGTGGCCGGCTGGTATCAGGATTCCCTGGGCGGAGGACGATGGCGGACGACGAAAGAGCTGGATCTGACCAATCCGCTTGATAAACGCGTCTTCGACGGGGCGGTGCAGACTTTGGCGCAGACTCCGAATGGCGCGATCGACGCGGCGTCCCTCTTGGACCAGATGTGGGACGCCGGAGCCGGGAAAATGTCCAGAGTCAACTACGACTATCAGGCGCGGACCGCGCAACCCAGCCTGAGCACGCCGCTCGGGGGGCTCGCCTTCGAATGGGAGCGCAACAAGAGCAATGCGACCAGCGCGGAGTACTTCAAACCGGGAGTGGGATGGCTTCCGTGGAAGGGGTGCGGCACTCGATGACCGTCGCGATCACCAGGCATGCGGCGCGGAGGTCGCGTAGAGCGACCGTGGCGGTCGCGGCCGTGCTGCTGCTCTGCGTACCGGTGATAGGAGGATGCTCTGCCGAGGACCGGCCGCGACGCGTCCCGTCCGGCTTCACCTCGTATCGCGGCGATGGGTACGCGTTCGCCTATCCACAGGGTTGGACGGTGCGCCGGGACAAGGACCGCCTCGGGCACCCCATGGTGCTGGTCGACGGCCCGCAGATCCGGCCGGGCGTGTCACAGGGACAGATCCGCGTGAGCACAGAGCGGCCCGCGCGGCTGTCGTTCGGTGACCAACTCGGCCAGTACCGGGCGCTGAGCGCGATCACAGGACGTCGAGTGCGCGTCGACCGCGCCGTCAAGGTGGCGGGAGCCGAGCGGGCGCACCGTTTCGAGGGCTTGTACACGATCGGTGTGGACGCGGGCGAGACCTCCCAGATGGAGGTCATCGATCTCTATGTACGGACCGAGGACGGAGCCCACCTGGACTTCGTCGTCCGTGCGCCGGAAGGCGGCATCGCCGCGACTCGTCTTTCGGAGGCGCTCATGTCGCTGCGGGTGACGGAGGGAGGCGGATGAGCGAGCGGATTGGTGACCGGCTTCGGATCGCAAGAGTGATCGGCCTGACCGCGGGCGTCACGCTGCTCGGTGTGATCGCGCTGTTCGCGGTGGTGGTGGTCGTCAGTGTGACGGCAACCGCGTTCGCTCTGTCGGACGGGTTCTTCTGGGCCTCCGCCGCCGCGGTCGTGATCATGCAGTTGCTGTGCGGAGTGGTCGCCGGGCGGCTCGCGGCGCCCCGGCTCGGCCGGGCGGGCATGGCCGAGGGATGGCGGAGCCATGCCATCGCCGCGGCCGGGCCCGTGGCGGTGGCTCTGCTCACCAACGCACGCCCAGTGGAAGGCATCTCCCCGGTGCCCGGGGTGGTCGTGCCCATCGCGGCCGCCGCCGTGGGTACCGTGGTGGGCGTGCGCACGGTGGCCCGCCGCCGTCGAAGCGAGTCCTTCGCCGGATACTGACCTCCGATACCGGCGGTGTTGTTGAGGCTGCCGCGTCCGCAGCGGCGGATCCGCGCCCTTGTCAGCGCCGGGGTTGATCGGTGTGGTCAGGTTCACACCCCCAGGGCCCTGTCGCCCGTGTCACAGTGACAGGCTGGTGCCCTAACGTTTCCGTGTTACGGACGCATGTACGGCTTGTAGCCGCGATGAGACGGCGGCAGACTGACGCGTCCCCTTCGAATGGCCCAGGGAACGCGCCGGTACGGCGCGTCTTGGGAGGTGGAGAGGTCCCCGATGACCCAGTCAAAGGAGCGTGAGCGATGAGCGCGAGCGGGTCCGGACGCAGCGAGCGGAATGGCCTGCGGCCGACGCGCGCGGCGCTCATCGGTCCGGGCGTCGACCGGGGGGCGGTGAGCGGGCGATGAGCACCCTGGAAGCGCCCGTCACCAAGAAACGGGCCCAGATAAAGGAGCGCACGCTCCGCACGGACAACTGGCGCAAGGCGCCGATCATCACCTTCGTGATCTTCACGAGCTGGGTGGTGTACGCGACCGTACGGGCGATGATGGGCAAGTGGTACTGGGTCGAGGAGTATCACTATCTGACCCCGTTCTACTCGCCGTGCGTGAGTGAGGCGTGTGCTCCGGAGGCCGCCGACTTCGGCAGGTTCATTCCCGAGCTGCCGTTCTTCGTTCCCTTCGCGGCGATCTCTCTGCCGTTCCTGCTGCTCTTCCGGTTGACCTGCTACTACTACCGCAAGGCCTACTACCGCTCGTTCTGGGCTTCGCCGCCGGGATGCGCCGTACGTGAGCCGCACGGCAAGTACACCGGCGAGCGGCGGTTCCCGCTGATCGGGCAGAACCTGCACCGCTACTTCTGGGCCGCGGCATTCCTGATCTCGCTCGTCAACACCTGGGACGCGCTCAAGGCGTTCCACGGCAAGGACGGCGGATTCGGCATCGGGCTGGGCACGCTGATCCTGGTCACCAACGTGATCCTGCTGTGGGCCTACACCCTGTCCTGCCACACGTGCCGGCACATCGTGGGCGGGCGGCTCAAGAACTTCTCCAAGCACCCCGTGCGCTACTGGGCGTGGGGTCAGGTCTCGAAGCTGAACGAGCGGCACGGGCAGTTCGCGCTGATCACGCTGGGCTCGCTGGTGGTCGCGGACCTGTACGTCGCGCTGGTGTCCGGCGGTGCGATCTCCGACTTGCGAATCTTCAACTAGGGGCCATGATGACCGACATCGAAAGGCACCAGTACGACGTCGTCGTCATCGGTGCGGGCGGCGCCGGGCTGCGTGCCGCGATCGAGGCCCGGATGCAGGGCAAGAAGACGGCGATCATCTCCAAGTCGCTGTTCGGCAAGGCGCACACCGTCATGGCCGAGGGCGGCGCCGCGGCCGCCATGGGCAACGTCAACCCCAACGACAACTGGAAGGTGCACTTCCGCGACACGATGCGCGGGGGCAAGTTCCTGAACAACTGGCGGATGGCGGAACTGCACGCCAAGGAGGCGCCGGACCGGGTCTGGGAGCTCGAGGCGTGGGGTGCGCTGTTCGACCGTACGAAGGACGGCAAGATCAGCCAGCGCAACTTCGGCGGCCATGAGTACCCCCGCCTGGCGCATGTCGGCGACCGCACCGGCCTGGAACTGATCCGTACGACCCAGCAGAAGATCGTCGCGCTGCAGCAGGAGGACCACGCCGAGTTCGGCGACTACGACGCCCGTATCAAGGTATGGGCCGAGACCACGGTCACCCGGCTTCTGAAGAATGGCGACAAGATCGCTGGAGTGTTCGCCTACGTACGCGAGACCGGCAAGTTCGTGGTGCTCGAGGCACCCGCGGTCGTGCTCGCCACCGGAGGCATCGGCAAGGCGTTCAAGGTCACGTCCAACTCGTGGGAGTACACGGGCGACGGCCACGCGCTGGCGCTGCTGTCCGGCGCGACGCTGCTCAACATGGAGTTCGTGCAGTTCCACCCGACCGGCATGGTCTGGCCGCCGTCGGTGAAGGGCATCCTCGTCACCGAGTCGGTTCGCGGCGACGGCGGGGTGCTGCGCAACTCCGACGGCAAGCGGTTCATGTTCGACTACATCCCCGACGTCTTCAAGGACAAGTACGCCACCACCGAGGAGGAGGGCGACCGCTGGTACACCGACGCGGACAACAACCGGCGCCCGCCCGAGCTGCTGCCCCGCGATGAGGTGGCCCGTGCGATCAACTCCGAGGTGAAGGCGGGACGGGGATCCCCGCACGGCGGGGTCTTCCTCGACGTGTCCAGCCGGATGCCGGCCGAGGAGATCAAGCGCAGGCTGCCGTCGATGCACCACCAGTTCAAGGAACTGGCCGACGTCGACATCACCGCCGAGCCCATGGAGGTGGGCCCGACCTGCCACTACGTCATGGGCGGCGTGGAGGTCGACGCGGACACCGGCGCGGCGCTCGTGCCCGGGCTGTTCGCCGCAGGTGAGTGCTCGGGCGGGATGCACGGGTCGAACCGCCTCGGCGGCAACTCGCTGACCGACCTGCTGGTCTTCGGCCGGCGCGCGGGTGTCGGCGCGGCCGAGTACGTCGACGCGCTCGGCGAGGACCGGCCAGCGGTCCTGGAGGACGAGGTCGCGGCCGCCTCGGAGGAGGCACTCGCCCCCTTCGAGCGCGAGGGCGGCGAGAACCCCTACACGGTGCACGCCGAGTTGCAGCAGACGATGAACGATCTCGTCGGCATCATCCGCAAGGAGGAGGAGCTCAAGGAGGCCCTCGACGCCCTGGTGAAGCTGCGCCAGCGGGTGGCGAACGTCTCCGTGCAGGGTGGCCGCGGCTATCACCCCGGCTGGCACCTCGCACTCGATCTGCGGAACATGCTCCTGGTGTCGGAGTGCATCGCCAAGGCGGCGCTGGAACGGGAGGAGAGCCGTGGCGGGCACACCCGCGACGACCACCCGGGGATGTCGGCCGAATGGCGCAAGGTCAACCTGATCTGCCGGCTGGCCGGCGAGTCGGTCGACTTGCACCGGCAGCCCGCCGAGCCGATGCGCGAGGACCTCATCGACCTCTTTGAGACCGACGAGCTGAAGAAGTACCTCACCGAGGACGAACTGCCCAAGGAGCAGGACGCATGAGCTACGAGGCGAAGTTCCGGATCTGGCGCGGTGACGCCGGCGAGGGATCGCTGGAGGACTTCAGCGTCGAGGTCAACGAGGGTGAGGTCGTCCTCGACATCATCCACCGGGTCCAGGCGACACAGGCCCCCGATCTCGCGGTGCGGTGGAACTGCAAGGCCGGCAAGTGCGGGTCCTGCTCGGCCGAGATCAACGGCATGCCGAGGCTGCTCTGCATGACCCGCATGTCGACGTTCGCCCAGGACGAGGTCGTCACGGTGACGCCGATCCGTACCTTCCCGGTGATCCGTGACCTGGTCACTGACGTCAGCTTCAACTACGAGAAGGCGCGGCAGGTCCCCTCGTTCGACCCGGGCGACGTCAAGCCCGGCGAGTTCCGGATGCAGCAGCAGGACGTCGAGCGCTCGCAGGAGTTCCGCAAGTGCATCGAGTGCTTCCTGTGCAACAACGTGTGCCATGTGATCCGCGACCACGAGGAGAACAAGGAGTCGTTCGCCGGCCCCCGCTTCCTCATGCGGGTGGCCGAACTGGAGATGCACCCGGCCGACGTCGCCGACCGGCGTGAGATCGCGCAGGAGGACTTCGGGCTCGGGTTCTGCAACATCACCAAGTGCTGCACCGAGGTGTGCCCTGAGCACATCAAGATCACCGACAATGCGCTGATCCCGCTGAAGGAGCGGGTGGTCGGCCGGCGGTACGACCCGGTGGTCTGGCTCGGCTCCAAGCTGGGCATCGTCCGGAAGGGCCAGGACACCCCGAAGGCCTGACCGCGATCACAGGAGGGCGGTCGTCGCCGTCGCCGGCGCGGCCGCTCACTCCGTAGGGAAATGACCTCGGCGCCTTCCTCTACCGGCAATCGGTAGGGGCAGGCGCCGAAGTCATTTTCTCGTGGTTCTGGGCCTTTGGGCCCTGGTCGATTCTGCGAGGCCCGAAGTACTGTCCTCGGACGCCTATCGCAATGCACGCTCGTTGGTGGATCGGCTTCTGTCCATGCGCCGCCGCGTGTACGCGCTGAACAGGAGTGGCCTTGTCTTACTGGGCCGTCACAGGGGAGAGGCCTTCGTCGGCGCGTGCCGTCCGCGTCCTATTGAACGTCGCCGCCGGATTGACGGCGATGGTGGCGTTGCAGGCATGGATGGTCGTGGGTGGTGCCCGCGGCGTAGGCGTCGCGGTCGTCTTTCTGTTGCCTGCCCTGGCCGGCGCCCTTGCTGCTTGGCGGTCGGCCCGTCCTGGGCGGTGGCTGTGGTGGGGCGTGGTGGCTCTCGAGGTCTTCTATTTGGTCTGGCAGATCGGGCGGCTACCGGCGGGTGACCCTTTCGGGTTGTTGGGGTTGGCATTTCCGGTTGCGATTCTGATCCTCGTCTTCAGGCGCCGGTGCCGGGAGTGGATGGCTCCGGCCAGATGGCAGGGGCTGCGATCCGCTCTTCGGAAAGGGGCGGGAGGAGACGCGGGAGAGGGCGCCGTCGGATATGTGGCGGTGCTGGTTCTCGTCGCGGCAGTTGCCGTCGCACTGGCCGCGGTTATCCCGGGGTCGGTGTCGGACGGTGTCAAGTCGGCCGTGTGCGGCATTCTCGAGGAATCCTGCCCGTCGCCGAAATCAGGTCAGGCCGTTGGACCTCCTGCGCAGAAGTCGGCACCGACTCCCTACGGGCGGGCCGTGACCCCGGCGCCGCAGGCGCAGGGCGCGACTTCTGCGCCGCAGGGGCAGGGCGCGCCTTCGGCACCGCCCGGGCAGGGTGCGACGCCGGCGCCGCCATTGCCGAAGCCGAGTCCGGTGATCGGCTTGCCCCACAACTTTGTCCCGGCCGAGGACTATGACGCGCGTCTGAACTGCTGGGAACTGACACAGGGACTCTGCGACCTGGGCCAGGGGATCTGGCTGGGTGGCGGCGACGCGTACAACAGCTTCGCCGACGGGGTCAACATGGTGGCCTGTACCGCCCATATCGGCTGTGGCAGAGAACGGTTCAACGAGACCTGGGACGGGTGGCGGCAACTCGTCACCACCAATCCGGTCGACACGGTCAAGTCCATCTGGGACGAGTCCACCAAGGACATCGGCAACGACTGGAACCAAGGCCAGGGCTGGCGTTCCGTGGGGCGCACTGTTCCCACCGTTCTCAGTACCATCTTCGGCGGTAAGGGCATCAACCGGCTCAAGAGTCCGAATCCCCTCAAAAACCCGGTCGAAAATGTTGTGCCCCCGAAGACGGCGGTCGTTCCTCCGGTGATCACGGATGTTCCTCCGCCCAAGACGGGCAAGGCCATCTACAAGACCACCGACATGAAGCCGGGGCACAGAGGCGAGGACGGTCGCGGGGTCGTCTACCTCGACGATGTCGAACTGGAGAAGTATCGCATAGTCGTACGTGACGGCCATTTCTACACCTCCGACGGTCGGCTCTTGGACACGTCCGGCGGAGGAAGCCATTGGAGCGGTGCCGGGAACGCCATCTTCGTGATGGACTCCCGCGGTAATCTCTACGCCTCACCCTCTCATGAGGTCGGGCGCTTCCATCATTCCAGCTTTCTCCGGGGCGGCCCGGTCTCCGGCGCGGGTGAGCTGAAGATAGAGAACGGTGTGCTCGTATCGATCAGCGACAAGAGCGGTCATTACCTGCCCGAGGCAGAGTACCTGCAGCAGGTCGTCCAGTCGCTGCGAGAGCAGGGCGTTAAAATTGATCCGAACATGATCAAGAGTTGGAACACCCAGTGACTGCCGAGCCCTGGCGGGCTTTGATCGACGCCATCGACTACAGCGTCCAGTTCGACCGCGAGCTCACCGAAGCGGTGGTGGAACGGATCACTCGTGCCCTGCTGCGAGAGCCGCTGCTCGATCTCACCGAGGCGGAGGAGTACCAAGCGATCACCGAAGCGCTGAGGTCGGGGAGCGCACTGACGGAGCCCGGCACGCAGGCGCACGGTGAGCGTGAGTTCCGCGACTTCCTGCGTCGGCTCCTGAGGGGCATGGACGCGGCCCGCCCATGGCCGGAGCCGCCCTTCCGGACGCTCGGTGAGGCACGGTGGACGGGCTTCGTGGCGCCCGTCCCCTTGCTGCGTGTCCATATGGATCATGTACGGACGCAGGACAGGCTGCACAGGGTCTTCCGGCGGGTGGACGACGGCGGACGCCGCCTCATCCTGCTGATCCTGCGGCTGAGATCGGGTGACGAGGTCGCTCTCGTCACCCCGTGGTGGCCGGGCAGCGACGATGTCGCCGTACTCCGGCGAGATCGTCGGCGTCGGCCGGCGGACGACGCGGTGGAGGAGTTCCTCACGGCCACCGGCATCCGCCCGGATGAGGTCGCCGTGCTGTCGGAGGACACGGCGAACGGGTAGCGGATCCCATCTGGGGTGGGTGCCCGGTCAGCCGATGGTGCAGACGATTGAGTGTGGGAGTCAGAGGTTCAGCTCGTCGCGCTTGACGCGGGCGACGAGGCCGGCGAAGGCAAGGACGGAGAGGGTGAGGTGTCCGGTCTCGGGGGCCTTGGAGTCCCTGACACCGATGGTGCCGGGCAGCCGGGCGACCTCGACGCAGTCAGAGTGCTCCGAGCTGCCACCGCTGCGGCTGGACTTCCGCCAGATGGTCATGAGAATCGCTCCATCGTCTCGATGAGCATGCGCAACGAAGCGTCCTTCGGCAGCGCCACGTCGCTGACGGAATCGAACCATACCCGGTACGAAGGGATCTCCGTCGCGTCCTGGACGAGCCGCCCGCCGCCGTGGGCGGCGACATAGACGGCGTCCGTGCCGTCGACGGTCATGATCTTGAATGATCCCTCCCGGCCGGCATGTGCGCCCGCGGATCTCGGCACCACGCGTACGGTGATGTGCGGCAGCCGGGCCAGCTCGATCAGCTGGGCGAGCTGCTCATGCATGATCTCGGTCGAGCCGACCGGCTGCTCGATGACGCTCTGGTCCAGGAGCACCCAGACCCGCGGCCGGGGCGTCCGGTGCAGGCAGCTCTGCCGGTCCAGCCGCGCCGTGACCGCCTCCTCCACGTTCTCGGCTCCGAAGGCCTCGAAGACGGCGCGGGCGTAGGCCTCGGTCTGGAACAGGCCGGGGATCCAGGCGAGCTCCCAGATCCGGAGCTGCGTGGACTTGGCCTCGTGCGCCAGGTGGGCCTTGTACCACTCGACGTCATGTCCGGCTTTGGCGAATTTGACCAGAGAGCGGAAGAGACCGCCGGTGTCCCATGCCTTGTCGAGCTTCTCGGCGTGGCGAGCCTGCATCTTGGTATGCCCGGACTCAATCCGTGCGACCAATGATCGATCGCGGTCGATTATGAGGCCGACGTCGGCGAGCGAGAGGTTGTATTCGTGCCGTCGCTGCCGCAGCTGGACGGCTATTAAATCCCAGAGATTCCCGTCTGGGGCGAAGCCGATTCTGGGGGCCATGATCGCCTTCTTCCTGTTGCATTTGAAGAACTCGCCTGGTCAAGGATTGTCGAAGCGGCCACGCTTGTCGTGAGAACGCGGAAATGAGGCAGGTGAAATGCGGGTCATCGGTACTGACGAATTGGACGTAACATGCCTGGCCGTCCCAAATGTGGCGGGGGAGATGCGCAGGCGTGTGGAGTACCGGCTCACCGCATGGCGGCTGCCGTGCATCGCGTACGATACCTGTCTCATCGCTACCGAGCTGATCGTGAATGCCTGCGAGGCGACCCCTGGCGGCGAGATCCGCATCCGCTTCAGCCGGGAGCCCGCCGCGGTACTGCTCAGCGTGTGGGACGCCAGTGACCGGATGCCCGCCGTACGGCCGGTCCGGGAGCTGACGCCGGCGGACCTGGACCTGTCGCCGGAGCACTTCGACGACAACGGCGGCTGGGGACTTCCGCTCGTCCAGGCGCTCGCCACCGAGTGCGGCGTACACCGCACCACCCCGACCGGCAAGTGGGTCTGGGCCCGGCTGGCGGTCAGGCCATGAGTGTTCTGATCCGGCTTGGTCCGCAGGAGAGGGCGGTTCGGTAGTGGGCGTGGTGTGGACCGACCCGCCGCTGTGGTGGGCGGAGACAATAGACGTGCGCGCGTCGACCAGGGAGGGCGCGCGCACCTCAAGTCCGGCTGGGGAAGGGCCGGACGGTCCGGCTGAGGACGAGCCGGACCGGCGGTGGCACGATCAGCCCCCGGATCGTGCCACCGCCACCCCATTCCCAAGCGCGATGGGTGGTCTGGCACTCGCACTCTGCTGGTCGGTCTCCGGCCGCAGAGCCACGCTCGGTCCCAGGCGAGTCGGCCGTCCGCGGTGTGGGCTCGTGGTGCTCATACGGCGGCGGGGTCGTGTGTGATGCGGTGGGTGAGGGCTGTGTTGCGGCGCTGGGTGCGGTTGTTGGCGATCGCGCGTTCGACGGCGTCGGTCTGGCCGATCAGCATGACTCCGTGGCGGGCGCGGGTGACGGCGGTGTAGAGCAGGTTGCGCTGAAGCAGCATCATCCCGGCGGCGCTGACCATGGGGACGATGACGTAGGGATATTCGCTGCCCTGGGAGCGGTGGACGGTCAGTGCGTAGGCGTGCACGAGTTCGTCAAGGTCGATGAAGGGGTAGGTGGCCACCTCGCCGTCGTGGAAGGTGACGGTGAGCTGGTGGGTCTCGGTGTCGACGGCGGAGATGCTGCCGCTGCTGCCGTTGAAGACTCCGGTTTCGCCGCGGTGGGGGTTGTTGCGGACCTGCTGGACACGGTCGCCGAGACGGAAGGCGGCCCCGCCGTGGTAGTGCTGGGGCCTGTCGTCGGATGGCGGGTTGAGGCGCTGCTGGAGGCGCAGGTTGAGGTCGGTCATGCCGGCGACGTTCTTCTTGCCCGGGCACAGCACCTGAATGTCCTCCGGGCCGGCCCCGAAGTGCTTCGGCATGAGCTCGCAGACCAGGTCCACCACACGCTCGGCGATGTCCTCGGCACTGGATACGGGCCGGTTCCAGAAGACCTTGGGGTCCTCCCGAGGGCGTTCGCCGCGCAGGATGCGGTGCGCGTTGAGGGTGATCGCTGCGCCTTCATCGAGTTGGCGGAAGACCTTGGTCAGCCGGGTGCGCGGAATGCCCTCGACGTCGAGGAGATCACGCAGGACGCGACCGGGGCCGACGCTGGGGAGTTGGTCGGTGTCGCCGACGAGCAGCAGGTGGCAGCCGTCGCGGAGGGCGGCGAAGAGCCTTCGGGCCAGGGCGAGGTCGAGCATCGATGCCTCGTCGATGATGACGAGGTCTGCGGTCTCGAGCACGCTGGCGTGGTCGAAGAGGGAGTCGCCGTCGGCCGGCCTGATCAGCCGGTGCACGGTCATCGCCGGCTGGCCGCAGGTCTCTTCCAGGCGTTTGGCGGCCTTCCCGGTGGGAGCGGCCAAGGCGACGACCGCATCTGCCTGTTCGGCGAGGTCGACCAGGGTCTGCAGGGTGTGGGTCTTGCCGCAGCCGGGGCCGCCGGTCAGGATCGACAAGGGGCGGGTCAGCGCGGTGAGGATCGCCTTGTGCTGCTCGTCGGTCAGCCCGGCGGTCTCCGCGCCTGTCAGTGCGGCCACATGTTCCGCCCACGGCGCGAGGCCGGAGAGTGCCGGTGTGGAAGTGAGCAGGCGCCGTACGTGGGAGGCGAGTTGCGTCTCGTCGCGGTGCCGGTGCGGCAGCATGGCGATCTCGGTGTCCGTCAGGGCGTCAGTGCCATCCAGGACTGGCAGCGGCAGCGTCTCGATGACCACCTCACCCTGGCCATGCAGCGCCGCCAAGGCTTGGCGCAGAACCGCGTCGTCGAGGATCTCAACACTCGCCGGGTCGTCATCGGTCAGCAGCTGACGGGTACGGGCGATCAGCAAGCGCACCGGAAGGTGGCAGTGGCCGTTCGCTCCGGCTTGATCGAGTTCGTGCAGCAGGGCGGCCTGGAGTCGTGCGTCACTGTGCTTGGGGATGCCCACTGCGAGGGCGATCTTGTCGGCGTTGATAAAGCCGACTCCACGCACGTCCCGGCAGAGCCGGTAAGGGGTGCGGCGGACGATGCGCATCGGGTCGTCGTCAGTGTCGGCGTACGTCGTGTAGATCTTCACAGCGAGCGCAGGGGTGATCTGGAGTCCCTGCAGGAACACCATGATCTCGGCGATGGCCTTCTGCTCCTGCCAGGCCGCCGTGATCCGGCCCAGCCGGATCTGACCGATGCCGTGCACCTCAAGGAGCCGCTGCGGGTCGGCGTCGATGACCTTCAGCGTCTGCTCGCCGAAGACGTCCACGATCGCCGAAGCGAGAACCGGCCCGATCCCGCGGATCATGCTCGAGCCGAGATAAAAACGGATCGCCCGCTCGTCGGCGGGCATGGTCCGTTCGCACTGCTCGGCTCTGAACTGCCGCCCGTGACGCGGGTGGTGAACCCAATTGCCATGCAATCGCAGGCTTTCTCCGGGCCGCACACCGAAGAGCGCCCTGCCGACCGCCGTAATGCCCTCCTCATCACCCGTAACAGCTGTCAGCCGCAGCACCGTGCGCTCGTCGTAGCTGACGTACAGCAGATGATCGACGACGCCCTCGACCACCTCGGGAGCATCCAGGGGCACCGGGTGGGGCACGGGCACCACCTCCAGCGGTAGGTACGGCTGCGGATCACCACGAACCTGCATTCTGCCCGTGCCCAGGCAGGGCTCGTATGCCAAACGAGAAGCCCCAGGTCACAGGTGGTGGCGCCGAATTCTGGGCACCCACAGGCATCAGCGGCGTGGATGGAGTTGCCCAGGAGTGGTCAGGTGCGCGTTTCGGCGGTGTCTGCGATGTGCAGGAGCGTAAGGGCGTCGTCGAAGGTGGGGAGGTCGGGGTCGAGGTCGCCGTTGATGGTGCGGGCGAGGCGTCGGGCCAGGTGGGCGAAGGCGTGGCCGGGGGCGTGTGGTGGCGGGTCGGTGATCGGGTCGTCGTCGGGTGGCGGGGTGTGGCGGGTCAGGGTGGGTTCGTCGTGGCGGGCGCCGTGGAGGGTGACGGTGTGATGACCGGTGTGGCCGGGGGCCTCGGCGCGCAGGTGTCCGTGGCTGCCGTAGGCCTCGAGGCGCCAGCCGCTGCCGTGCCAGGCGATCCATGAGGTGTGGATGGAGCAGAGGGCGCCGTCGGTGGTGCGGGCGGTGAGGGTGGAGCTGTCGGTGCTGGTGGCGGTGATCGGTCCGTCCGGGCCGGGCCAGGTGGATTCGCGGGTCGTGGTGTGGCCGGTCACGTCGGTGAGGGGGCCGAAGATCCAGGTGATCAGGTCGGCGGTGTGCAGGCCGTGGACACGCAGGGAGCTGGCGCCGTTGGTGGCGTCGGCGCACCACAGAGAGGCGGCGGCCTGCTCGGGACGGGTGAAGGTGGGGTAGAAGGCGGTGGCGTGGATGTTGTGCACTCGTCCGAGCCGGCCGTCGTGGACGAGTTGGCGCAGGTGCCACAGGCCGGGGGAGAAGCGTGACTGCAGGTCGACGACGGCGTGCACGCCTGCGGCATGTGCGGCCTCGGCCATCTCGGTACCGCTGACGGTGTCGGGCGCCAGGGGGGCCTCGCACAGGACGTGTTTGCCTGCTTGCAGAGCGGCGATCGCCATGGGCGGGTGCAGGCTGGGCCGCGTCACCACGTCGACCAGGTCCACCTGGTCGGATCGACACAGCTGCCGGTAGTCGTCGTAGGCGGCGGGGACGCCGAAGCGTCGCGCCGCCGCCTCGGCGGTGTCGCGGTGCGCGGTGGCGATCGCGGTCACCTCGATCTCCGGGAGCCGCGCGTACACCGGCAGGTGGCTCGCGGCCGCGTAACCGGCGCCGATCACGCCGACCCGCAGGTGGCGGCCGGTCATGTCAGGGCCGGGTCCGCATCCTTGTCCATGACCTCGGAGGCGAACAGTTCCATCGCGGAGAGCACGCGGTCCTGGGCCGGCCCGGACGGGTGCCGGAAGATCAGCAGGAAGTCGTCCACCCCGGCCTTGGTGCGGTAGTCGGCGATCGCGGCCCGGCAGTCGTCCGGCGTGCCGAAGATCATCCGGTCGCGCATCAGGTCGTCGAGGGTGATCTGGTCCGCGGCGGTGACGCCCGGCATGTCGGTGATCGCACCGTACGTCCACAGGGTGCGCACCATGTCGATGGCGGTGGCGCCGAAGTCGCGGACGGCGTCCTCGCGGCTTTCCGCGGTCCAGCAGAACCGGATCGCGGTGACACGCTGGGGCCGGCCGGATTCGCGAGCCGCCTCCCGGTACGTGTCGCCCATCTGGCGCATGGTGTCCACCGACATCAGCGCGTTGCTGATCCAGCCGTCGCCCAGGCGGCCGGCGCGGGCCAGCCCGCCCGGCGACCACGCGCCCAGGTGGATCGGCGGCGGGGACTGCACGGGACGGGGGATCACCGAAACGTCCTGGAAGTCATAGATGCGGTCGGTGAAGGAGAACCGGTCGCTGGTCCAGGCCTGGCGGATGATCCGCACCGTCTCGTCGAATCGCTGGATCCGTCCCTGCCAGGGCACTCCTACCGTTTGGTAGTCCTCCGGCAGGTAGCCCGCGCCGAGCCCGAGGAACAGCCGCCCACCGGACATCTGGTCGAGCATGGCAGCGTCCTGGGCGAGTTCCACCGGGTTGTACAGCGGCGCGATCGCGATGCTGGTGCCGACCTTGACACGCTCGGTGCGAGCGGCGATCGCGTATGCCAGGTGCAGCGGCGAACCGAAGTACTCCTCGGAGTACTTGTGCTCCGTCGTCAGCGCGGCGAAGTACCCGAGCCGGTCGGCGGCCTCGGCCTGCTCCAAGATCTCGCCTATCACCTGATGCGGATCGCCGGAGGCAACACCCTGGGTGAACACGACACCGAATCCCACGTCCCCGCCCTTCGTTTCAGGCTCGCAGCCGAGATGCGGGCTCAAAGGTGTCACAAATCAGCGCCCGGGGCAGAAAAATCGGTCATTTCATGATCGTGGGATCAATCGGCGGGGCGCCGGGCGACGCCGCCAAAGTGCCACTTCGTGGGGTGGGGTTCGGGGTGCGGCTCGATCTCGGGGTGCCACCAGGGCAGGTGGACCGCGCCTGGTTCGACCAGGTCGAACCCGTCGAAGAACCGCACGATTTCCGCCGGGTCGCGCAGCGACACCTTCTCTGTCGCCATGTCGTAGGTTTCGGTCATCTTCGACACCGCCGCGGTGCCCGCAGCGCGCGTGCCGTGCGCGATCACCAGGTAGCTGCCCGGTGCCATCACCTCACGGAACCGCTGGACGATCCTCGCGGCATGCTCGGTGTCGGAGATGAAGTGCAGTACCGCCACGAACAGCACAGCGACCGGCTCCCGCAGATCGACCAGCTTCTTCAGCGCCGGGTGGCCGAGGATCTCGTCGGGGTCGCGGACATCGCGTTCGATGATCGTCGTGGAGCCGTCTTCGGCCACCAGGGCGCGGCCGTGCGCGGCCACCACCGGGTCATGGTCGACGTAGACGACCCGTGCCTGACCGGAGACCTGCTGGGCGATCTCGTGCACGTTGCCCTGCGTCGGCAACCCGGTTCCCAAGTCGATGAACTGCCGCACGCCCCGGCCCGCGATATACCGTACGGCACGGCCGAGGAACGCCCGGTTCTCTCGCGCGGTCTGGAACAGCTCCGGGATCACCCGGTGCATCTCCTCGACCGCCACCCGGTCGACC
Source organism: Actinomadura alba (assembly GCF_014323705.1). Classification (GTDB taxonomy): domain Bacteria; phylum Actinomycetota; class Actinomycetes; order Streptosporangiales; family Streptosporangiaceae; genus Actinomadura_C; species Actinomadura_C alba. The sequence goes on along the minus strand of NZ_JABVEC010000011.1, from coordinate 40,900 downwards.
TCGAAATTGTCCTTGCCGCCCAGGTAGTAGTCGTACATCCGCGCCGGGCTCGGCTTGGACAAGTCAAGCCCCCTGTGCCGCCACTCGGGCGCCAGCGCATCACGCCACCACGCAGCCGGACTCAACCGTCGCACCTCCACACGCCCAGGGCTTTTGACCGATTGTGTCAGCCAATCCGACTTGGCGGGAACCGCTTCACTCCACGAGAGCCGGCCTGTCGTCGATCGGATCGGGCTACTTCTTGGCGCCGCCGGCGGTGGCCCTCAGGTAGTCGCGGTTGAGCATGCCGATGGTGTCGAGCGAGATGCCCTTGGGGCAGGCCACGGTGCACTCGCCGGTGTTGGTGCAGCCGCCGAAGCCGAGGTCGTCATGGGTCTCCACCATGTCGACCACCCGGTCGTAGCGCTCCGGCTGGCCCTGCGGCATGAGCCCGAGATGCATGACCTTGGCGGCGGTGAACAGCATCCCGGAACCGTTCGGGCACGCGGCGACGCACGCTCCGCAGCCGATGCACTCGGCGGCTTCGAAGGCCCTGTCGGCGTCCGGCTTGGGCACCGGCATGGCGTGGGCGTCGGGCGCGGCACCGGTGGGCGCCGAGATGTAGCCGCCCGCCTGAATGATCTTGTCGAACGCCGTGCGGTCCACGACCAGGTCCTTGATGACCGGGAACGGCCTGGCCCGCCACGGCTCGATGTCGATCGTGTCGCCGTCCTTGAACTTGCGCATGTGCAATTGGCAGGTCGTGGTGGCCCGCTCGGGGCCGTGCGGCGCGCCGTTGATGACGAGCGAGCACATGCCGCAGATGCCCTCACGGCAGTCGTGGTCGAAGGCGACCGGCTCCTCGCCGTCCAGGATCAGCCGCTCGTTGAGGACGTCCAGCATCTCCAGGAAGGACATGTCCGGGGAGACGTCGTCGACCTTGTACTCGACCATCGCGCCCTTGTCCGAAGGGCCGTTCTGGCGCCAGATGCGCAGGGTGAGTTTCATGCTTTCCGGCCTCACTTGTACGAGCGCTGGCTCGGCTTGACGTATTCGAACTCGAGGGCCTCCTTGTGGAGGACCGGCAGGGCCTCGGGCCCCGCCCACTCCCACGCGGCGACGTAGCCGAACTCGTCGTCGTCGCGCAGGGCCTCGCCGTCCTCGGTCCGGCTCTCGGCGCGGAAGTGGCCACCGCACGACTCACGGCGGTGCAGCGCGTCGACGCACATCAGCTCGGCGAGCTCGAAGAAGTCGGCGACCCGGCCGGCCTTCTCCAGCGCCTGGTTGAGGCCCTCGCCGTCACCGGGCACCTTGACCCGCCGCCAGAACTCCTCGCGCAGCGCGGGGATGAGGTCGAGCGCCTTGCGCAGCCCCTCGTCCGTGCGCTCCATGCCGCAGTACTCCCACATGATGTGGCCGAGCTCGCGGTGGAAGGAGTCGACCGTACGATCGCCGTCGATGGACAGCAGGCGGTCGATCTGGGCGCGGACCCCGGACTCGGCCTCGGCCACCGCCTCGGCGGGCACCTCGCCGAACGGCGCTCCGGCGAGGTAGTCGCCGACGGTGTTGGGCAGTACGAAGTACCCGTCGGCGAGGCCCTGCATCAGCGCCGAGGCACCGAGCCGGTTGGCCCCGTGGTCGGAGAAGTTGGCCTCGCCGGCGACGAACAGGCCGGGGATCGTGGCCTGCAGGTCGTAGTCGACCCAGAGCCCGCCCATGGTGTAGTGGACGGCGGGGTAGATGCGCATCGGAACCTCGTACGGGTTCTCGCCGGTGATGCGCTCGTACATCTCGAAGAGGTTGCCGTACTTCGCCTCGACGGCGGGGCGGCCCATCCGCTCGATCGCGTCGGCGAAGTCGAGATAGACGCCGAGCCCGCCGGGGCCGACCCCGCGGCCCTCGTCGCAGACGTTCTTGGCGGCCCGCGAGGCGATGTCCCGGGGCACGAGGTTGCCGAACGAGGGGTAGATCCGTTCGAGGTAGTAGTCGCGCTCGTCCTCGGGGATGTCGCCGGGGGCCCGTGAGTCGCCGGCCGTCTCCGGCACCCACACCCGGCCGTCGTTGCGCAGCGACTCCGACATCAGCGTCAGCTTCGACTGGTGGTCGCCGCTGACCGGGATGCAGGTCGGATGGATCTGGGTGTAGCAGGGGTTGGCGAACAACGCGCCCTTGCGGTGCGCTCGCCAGGAGGCGGTGACGTTCGAGCCCTTGGCGTTGGTCGACAGGAAGAAGACGTTGCCGTACCCGCCGGTCGCCAGCACGACCGCGTCCGCCGTGTACGTCTTGATCTCACCGCTGACGAGATCCCGGACCACCACGCCGCGTGCCCGGCCGTCGGCGATGACCAGGTCGAGCATCTCGTGCCGCGCGTGCAGTTCGATCCGGCCCGCGTCGACCTGCCGTAGCAGGGCCTGGTAAGCGCCGAGCAGCAGTTGCTGACCCGTCTGGCCGCGCGCGTAGAACGTACGCGACACCTGGGTGCCGCCGAAGGAGCGGTTGTCGAGCAGCCCGCCGTACTCGCGGGCGAACGGCACGCCCTGGGCGACGCACTGGTCGATGATCTCGTTGCTGATCTCGGCCAGCCGGTGCACGTTGGACTCGCGGGAGCGGAAGTCGCCGCCCTTGACCGTGTCGTAGAACAGCCGGTGCACGCTGTCGCCGTCGCCACGGTAGTTCTTCGCGGCGTTGATCCCGCCCTGTGCGGCGATCGAGTGCGCCCGGCGCGGGCTGTCCTGGAAGCAGAACTGGATCACGTTGTAGCCCAGCTCGGCCAGGGTCGCGCCGGCGGAGCCGCCGGCCAGGCCGGTACCGACGATGATCACGGTGCGCTTGCGCTTGTTGGCCGGGTTGACCAGCCTGGCCTCGAACTTGCGCGTGGTCCAGCGGTCCTCGATGGGGCCGCCCGGTGCCTTGGCGTCGGCGATCGGCTCGCCGGTCTCGTAGAGGGTCTCGCTCATGCCCATCGCTCCCTCACTCCGATCACGGTTCGCTCGTCCCTTCTCGCTCACGGCTCAGGTCACCAGCCCAGTCGTGACCGCGAACGGCACGGACAGATAGCCGACGACGATCGCGACGGCGAAGACGGCCGCGGCGGCGGACAGGCCCCGCTCTCGGACGGCGTTGCCCCGGCCCAGGCTCTGCAGCGCGCTGGTGAGGCCGTGCCGCAGGTGGAAGCCGAGCGCGATGACGGCCAGCGCGTAGAACAACGTGATGTACCAGCGCTCGGGCTGGAAGCCGGCCACGACGTTTCCGTACGGCTCCCCGTGCACGCCCCGGGGGTTCACGGTGCCGACCGTCAGGTCGAGGATGTGCCAGACGATGAAGAGCACGAGGATCACACCGCCCCACCGCATGGTGCGCGCCGCGTAGCCGCCCTGGACCTTCGGCCGGTGCCGGTAGCGCACCGGTCGCGCCCTCTTGGCCCGTACGGCCAGGTCGGCGGCCGTGCCGATGTGCAGCAGCACGCACAGCGTGAGGCCGGCCCGCTGGATCCACAGGAACCATGTCTCGTGCAGGGCCGGCGTTCCGATGGCCCGCAACCAGGCGGCGTAGCCGTCGAACTCCTCCCGCCCAAAGAAGATCTTCAGGTTGCCGACCATGTGGACGACGATGAAGAGCACGAGGAGGCCGCCGGAGACGGCCATGACGGCCTTCTTACCGACGGTCGAACGGTAAAGAGCGGGGATCGCGACTGCCACAAGCCGCAAATTACGTCTATGACGGACTACCGGTCCAAGTCATGATGGAACTCGTTTCGATAGCCGTAGGCTATAACCGTGCAGCTACAGCAACTTGCGTACTTTGTCGCGGTCGCCGAGGTGAGGCACTTCACACAGGCCGCCGAGGCCCTCGGCATCGCTCAGCCGTCCCTGTCCAAGCAGATCAAGGCGCTGGAGTCCGAGCTGGGCGCCTCGCTGTTCAGCAGGGCGCGCGGCAACATCGCGCTCACCCCGGCGGGCGAGATCCTGTTGCCGTTGGCCAAGCGGATCCTCGCCGATGTCGACACCGCCCGCCTGGAGGTGCGGGAGCTGACCGGGCTGCGTCGCGGCCGGGTACGGCTCGGCGCGACGCCCTCGCTGTTCGCAGGGCTGCTCGCCGACGTGCTGCGGCGGTTCCATGATGATCACCCGGGGGTCAGGCTGCTCGTCGAGGAGGGCGGGTCACGCGACCTGGTGCGGGACCTCACCCGCGGCTCGCTCGACCTCGCCCTGGTGATCTTGCCGCTCAGCGGGGACGCGCCTCTCGTGACCCGTCCGATCCTGCGCGAGAACCTGGTGGTCGCGGCACCGTCCCACCCGGCCAGGATGTCGGGGACCGCCCTTCCACGGCGGGCGTCGCTGCGGATCGAGGACCTGCGCGACCGGCCGCTCGTGATGTTCCGGCCGGGGTACGACCTGCGCGAGGCGACGATCAGCGCTTGCAGGCACGCCGGCTTCGAGCCGCGATTCGCCGTGGAGGGCGGCGAGATGGACGCCGTGCTCCGCTTCGTCGAGACCGGTCTCGGCCTCGCCGTGGTTCCGAGCATGGTCCTGGCCGGGCGGCCCGGCCTCCAGGGCACTCCGCTGATCGTGTCGGAGCAGCGATCATCGGGGGCGGTGATCGACGGGGGCGGGAACACCGGTGGCGGCGAGCCCCGGTCGGGGTTGCTGCGGACGATCGCGGTGGCGCATCGCAAGGACGTCGCCCCCACTCATGCCGCGCGCGCCTTCCAGGCCACGCTGGAATCGTTCCTCGGCGACGCCGCCGCGGCGGGTGCTCTGCCGCCCGGCGTCGAGGTCCTCGTTCCCGGGTAGGTCTCAGGTAGGTCCGAGTCGGGCGGTGGGCGCTGCTCGCCGCTGCGGCGGTGGCCATGTCGTGCCGGGCGCGACGGCCCACGGGACGGCCGAGTTCCCAGGTGGGACGGCCATCGCCAAGATCATCCGGCCGGAAAACGGCTCGCGATCTCCCGGACCGGCTGGATACCGTCGGGACTGAATCCCATCTGATCGCCTTCTCCGACCGGACTGCCATGCGCGCGCTACCTCTGCCCGACCACGGTGAGCCCGACCACGGCTCGCCGCTTCGCTACCTGGCCTGGGTGGCCCGGGCACAGGCGCGGCCACTGGCCGGCGGCATGGCACTCGGCGTCGTCTGGATGCTCAGCCAGGCCCTCATGCCCGCCGCCATCGGCCGCGCCGTCGACGAGGGCATCGCGGGCAAGGACACGGGCGCGTTGCTCGTATGGGCCGGCGTGCTGTTCGCACTCGGGGTGGTGCAGGCCGCAAGCGGTATCGCAAGGCACCGGTTCGCGGTGTTCAACTGGCTCGCGGCGGCCTACCGCACTGTGCAGGTCGTCCACCGGCAGTCCGGTCGCCTCGGCGCCACCCTGCTCAACCGGCTCACCGCCGGTGAGGTGGTCAGCGTGAGCGTCGCCGACGTGTCTCATATCGGCGGAGCCATGGACATCGCCGCGCGTGGGGCCGGTTCCATCGTGGCGATCGTCGTCATCGCGGCCATCCTGCTCACCACGTCATTTCCGCTCGGGCTGATCGTGGTCATCGGGGTGCCGCTGATCCTCGTCGCCTCGGCGCCTCTGCTGCGCCCTCTGCACCACCGCCAGCGCCGCCATCGCGAGCTCGCCGGTGAGCTCAACACCCGCGCCACCGACATCGTGGCCGGTCTGCGGGTCCTGCGGGGCATCGGTGGCGAACAGGTCTTCGCCGACCGCTACACCGGCGAGTCGCAGCGCGTCCGGCGGGCCGGCGTCGACGTGGCGAGGGCCGAGTCGCTCCTGACGGGGGCGGGGGTCCTGCTGCCCGGGCTGCTCATCGCGCTGGTGACCTGGGTCGGCGCGCGCTTCGCGATGAACGGCACCATCAGCGTGGGCCAGCTCGTCGCCTTCTACGGCTACGCGGTGTTCCTCATCCAGCCGATGCGCACGATCGGCGAGGCGGCCGACAGGATAACCAAGGCGCACGTCGCATCCGGGCGGGTGATCCGGATCCTGTCCATGGTCCCCGACCTGCCCGACACCGGCACCCGGATCCCGCCGCCCGGAGCGGAACTGTCCGACGCGGCGTCCGGTCTCACCGTGCTGCCCGGGCGGCTCACGGCCGTCGCCGCCGCGGACCCGGCCGACGCGCAGGCCATCGCGGACCGACTCGGCCGGTACGCGGACGGCGAGGTGACCTACGGCGGGATACCGCTGAGCGAGGTCGCGAACGTACGTCGGCGGGTGCTCGTGGCGATCAACGAGGACGTGCTGTTCTCCGGCCGCCTCCGGGACGTCCTGCTGCCACCGCCGCCCCCTGCCGCAGGCCACGATCTCGCGGCCGCCGGCGCGGCCCGGGAGGCCGTCGAGGCCGGAGACGGAGACGAGGTGGGGATCCCGGCGTGGAACGGAGACCTCGGCGTGGCGCTCCACGCGTCCTGTGCCGAGGACCTGGTCGACATGGTGGGGCCGGACGCTCACGTCGCCGAGGCCGGCCGGGAGTTCTCCGGCGGCCAGCAGCAGCGGCTGCGGCTGGCCCGCGCCCTCGCCGCCGACCCCGACGTGCTCATCCTGGTCGAGCCGACGAGCGCGGTGGACGCGCACACCGAGGCCCGCATCGCCGAGCGGCTCGGGAAGGCGAGGAACGTCCCGAGGGGCGGCGGCGCGCGGGGCGCGGACATCGACCGCATGACCGTCGTCTGCACCACGAGCCCGCTCATCCTCGATCAGGCCGATCACGTCGCCTACGTCGAGAACGGCAGCGTCGTCGCCGAGGGCGTCCACCGCGACCTGCTGCAGACACATCCGGGTTACGCCGCCACCGTCACGAGAGGAGCGACCTGATGACCTGGCGCGGCCCTTCTCGCCGGCACCGCTGCCGACGGGCGCACTCGCGGGCGCGAGCGGGAGCAGGGGCGTTCGCGTCGGCACGGGTGTTCACCGTGGCACGGGTGTTCACCGCGGCGCGGGTATCGGCGGGGAGACGGGCATTCGAGGGGAGACGGACATGAGCGCGCAGATCCTGCCGGTCGCGACGCGCGCCGAGGTGCGCGCGTACGCGCGCCGGCTCACGCTGCGGCATCCGCGGGCGCTGGCCGGTGCGCTGACCCTGCACGGTCTGGCCGCGGTCTCCGGGCTGGTGGCTCCCTGGCTGCTCGGAGACCTGGTCGAAGGCGTACGGTCCGGTACCGCCGACGTCGACCTGGTCGCGCTGGTCATCGCCGGATTCGTCATCGCACAGGGCGTCTTCGTGCGCTTCGCCTACTACGCCTCAACGCGCCTCGGCGAGAAAGTGCTCGCCGAGCTGCGGGAGGAGTTCGTCGACCGGGTCCTGGACCTGCCGCTGTCCACCGTCGAGCGGGCCGGTACCGGCGATCTGGTGACGCGCACGTCGCGCGACGTCGACGCGCTGGCCCGTACGGTCCGGATGGCCGTGCCCGAGACGCTGATCGCGCTGGTCACCGTGTCGTTCACGCTGGGCGCACTGGTGCTGGTCGGGCCGGTGTTCATCCTGCCCTGCCTCGTCGTGGCCCCGCTGCTGTGGGGCTGTACGCGGTGGTACCTCGCCCGTGCCCGCGACGGCTACCTGCGAGAGAACGCCGCGTGGGCCGAGCTGACCGACAGCCTGGCCGAGACCGTCAAGGGCGCCCGCACGGTCGACGCGCTCGGCCTGGGAGACGACCGGCAGCGGCGCTGCAACGTCGGCATCAGGGGCAGTTGGGCGGCCGAGCGCTACACGCTGAGGCTCCGCACCATCTACTACCCGATGGTGGAGACCGGCTACGTGATCCCCGTGGTGGGCACGCTTCTGCTCGGCGGCCTCCTGTACATCAACGACATGGCGTCGCTCGCCCAGGTGACCGCCGCCACGCTGTACGTGCAGCAGCTCATCGAGCCGCTCGACATGCTGCTGACCTGGCTGGACGAGCTGCAGGTGGGCGGCGCCTCACTGGCCAGGCTGCTCGGCGTCGCCGCCGTGCCCCAGGACCGCGAGGCGGCCACGACCGCGCGGCCGGACTGCGAGCGGATCGACGTCCGTGACGTGCGGTACGCCTACCGCGAGGGCACCGACGTCCTGCACGGCGTCGACCTGACGCTGCGCCCCGGCGAGCGCCTCGCCGTCGTCGGCCCGAGCGGCGCGGGCAAGTCCACCCTGGGACGGCTGCTCGCCGGGATCCACGGGCCGCGGACCGGCTCGGTGTCGGTCGGCTCCGTCCCGCTGGTGGAGCTTCCACTCGACGACCTCCGCGGCCATGTCGCCCTTGTGACGCAGGAACATCACGTCTTCCGCGGCACGGTGCGCGACAACGTCGTCATGGCCCGTCCCGACGCCTCGGCCGGCGATATCCGCGCCGCGCTCGAGGCCGTCGACTGGTCCGGACCCGGCCTCGATGCCGAGGTCGGGGCGGGCGGGCTCGCCCTGTCCCCGGCTCAGGCCCAGCAACTCGCGCTCGCCAGGCTGGTGCTGGCAGATCCGCACACCCTGGTGCTCGACGAGGCGACCTCGCTGCTCGACCCGCGGGCGGCCAGGAACCTCGAACGCTCTCTCGGAGCCGTCCTGGACGGCCGTACGGTCGTGGCGATCGCGCACCGGTTGCAGACCGCCCATGACGCCGACCGGGTCGCGGTCGTCGAGGACGGCCGGATCACCGAGCTGGGCAGCCACGACGAGCTCGTGGCCGCGGGCGGCTCCTACGCCGCGCTCTGGACCTCCTGGCACGGCCGCACACATTGACGGCCGTTGTTCGGGTGAATGTTAATGGGCGTCGCAGCAGGACGGCCCGAACGGCGCGTACGGCTGCTGGTTCACGTTGGGCATGACCGGACTCACCGGCACTCCGGTGCCGGTCAGGAACCAGGGCACCTTCTCGGAGACCTGGGATCTCCCGGACGGGCGGCCCGTCATCGGTGCAACTGCATGATCACGGCGGAGGACCTTCTGCCGTGATCATGCAGTTGTGCGCACGGCGGCCCACTGCGAGGTCACGAGGTGAGGGACGCTCGGAGGGCGGTGTCGAGTTCGGATCGGATGAGGGCGGCGCAGGTGTGGTAGCCCTCGGCCGGTCCGCCGTACGGATCGGGACCTTCACCGCGGCGGGTCCGCCATCCGCCGACCTCGGCCCGAACGGACGGATCCAGGTGGTCGCCCGCGCGGCCGACGGAATCATCCACCACACGGGTGAGACCGACACTTTCTCCGGCGTCTGGGGCGACTGGGCGAGGACCCAGCCCGCCGACGACTCGTTCCGAGCCGCCACCGATCCGACCGCCTTCGAGTATCTCCTTCCCGATCGTCCGACGTGGGCGTTCGTGGTCCGCGACCACACGGAGGCCGTGCGCGTCTACACCCCGGTCAGCACGGCGTCCCGGACGGACGGCCGGTCATCGGTGAGGTTCACCCCCACCACCCTCCGGGCGGCGTCCGAGTAGTCCCGGCACGGCGGGCGACTGGTGTGCACAACTGCATGATCACGGCAGAGGACCTTCTGCCGTGATCATGCAGTTGTGCGCACGCGGGCCACTGCGAGGTCACGAGGTGAGGAAGGGCCGGAGCGCGGTGTCCAGTTCCGATCGGATGAGGGCGGCGCAGGTGCGGTAGCCCTCGTCCGGTCCGCCGTACGGGTCGGACACGTCGTCGATGCCGGGGCGCTGCCCGCGTCGCCGGTGCGCCGCCGCCACCAGTGCTCTGGCGCGGTCGGTGAGGTGCCCGCCGTCCAGTGCCGGGGTGTGCCTGCCGCCTGGTGCCGGGGTGTGCCCGCCGCCTGGTGTCGGGGTGTGCCTGCCGCCTGGTGCGGGCTCGCCGTCGACGAGCCGGGCGAACTCGCGCAGCGTGAACGTCCGGCCGGCCGCTTCGGGCTGATGCGCGGCGATGACGTCTCGGTGCGCCGCCTCCATGGTCAGGATCAGGTCGGACCCGTCGACGATCTCGCGGGTGAGCATCCTGCCGCGATGGCCCGCGTGCACGACTCCGAGCGCGTCGAGCGCTGAGCCCGAGCCGGGAGCGATCGGGCTGCCCTCGTGCCCGTGCACTCCCGCGCTCGTCACGACGAAAGCCGTGCCGTACGAGCTCATGGACATCCTGGTCATCGCCTCGGCCATCGGGGACCGGCAGATGTTGGCCGTGCACACGAAAACAATGCGGAACCCGTCGACCATGCCCGCATCCTAGGCGGACATGATCACGTGACGGACCGTGGCCGCCGGAGGACGACGGTCCGTCACGCGATCAGCCGTCGGCGGTCAGCTCAGTGACCTGCGCAGGAAGTCGACCTGGAGATGAAGGAGGTTCTCGGCGACGACCTGCTGCGGGGTCATGTGGGTGACTCCGGACAGCGGCAGCACGGTGTGCGGGCGTCCTGCGGCGAGCAGTGCTGACGACAGCCGCAGGGTGTGCGCGGCGACCACGTTGTCGTCGGCCAGCCCATGGATGATCAGCAGTGGCCGTTCCAGCTTCGGCGCGTCGTTCAGCAGCGAGTTGCGCGCGTAGGTCTCCGGTTCCTCGTCGGGATGGCCGAGGTACCGCTCGGTGTAGTGGGTGTCGTAGAGCGCCCAGTCCGTCACCGGCGCGCCCGCGACGCCGGCGTGGAACACGTCCGGGCGCCGCAGTACGGCGAGCGCGGCCAGCCAGCCGCCGAACGACCAGCCGCGGATCCCGACGCGGCTCAGATCCAGCGCGCCGGGGTACAGCCTCGCCGCCTCCTCGAGGGCGGCGATCTGGTCTTCGAGGACCGGGCCGGCGAAGTCGCCGCGGATCGCGCGCTCCCACCGGGGCCCCCGCCCGGGCGTGCCGCGGCCGTCGGCGATCACGACGGCGAAGCCCTGGTCGGCCAGCCACTGGGCCTCGCGGTAGGCGCGCTGGGCGGCGAGCACCCGCTGGGCGTGCGGGCCACCGTAGGGGTCCATCAGCACCGGCAGCGGGTCCGCGCCCGGCTCCCACCCGGCCGGCAGCACGACGGCGGTCCGCACGCCGCGCTCGCCGGCGGTCACCAGCCGTACCGAGGGGGTGATCACGGGGGTCTCGGCGAGTGAGGGGATCCGCACGTCCGAGCCGGTCAGCCAGGTGCTCACGCCGGCCTCGTCGAGCCGCGAGCCGGTCAGCAGGGTGCGGCCGCCTGCGCGGAGCCCGCTGAACACGCCGGAGCCGTCGGTCATCCTGGTCAGGCCGTCCGGGGTGTGGGACCACACGTGGATCTCGGTCGGCTCCTCGGAGGCGGTGAACAGCACCGTGTCACCGTCGACGCCCAGCACCGAGCGGACCTGCAGGCCGGGCGGCGTCACGGGCACGCCGCCGACGGTCAGCCGGCGGGTGTCGGTCTCGCGGTCGTCGGTGGTCCACACGAGCTCGCCGGCCTTCGTGCGGGCGGGCACGCCGGCCACGATGTCCAGCCACACCGGGTCGTGCGACGCGTGGACGAGCTCGGTGTCGCCGCTGATGGGGTCCACGGCCAGCACGCGGATCACCCGCTGGTCGCGCGACTGGACGACGATCAGGGGGCCGTGCTCGTCCCAGTGGACGGCCACCAGATACGGGAACTCGCCGCGATCCCACGCCACCCCGGTGCGGCGGCCGTCGACCTTCAGCAGGACGAGGCCCACGTACGCGTTCGGCGTCCCCGCGGCCGGGTAGGCGATCTCGACGGGCGGCGCGGCCGGTTCGGCCGGGTCCGCGATGTGCCAGCGGACGACCGGGGTCTCGTCGACCCGTGCCACCAGCAGTGACCCGCCGTCGGGCGCCCACCAGTGCCCGCGCATGCGGCCCATCTCCTCGGCGGCGATGAACTCGGCCAGCCCGTACGACACCTGCTCGCTCTCGGGCTGCACCAGCGCCCGGTCGTCTCGGCCCGCTCCGCCGTCCTTCCCGAGGTCGATGACGCGCACCGTGCGCCCGGAAACGTACGCCACCTGCCGCCCGGCCGGGTCCGGCCGCGGGTCGAAGACCGGGGCGGCCGCGTCCAGGGCACGTACGGCACCGTCCACCAGATCGGCGACGAAAAGTCGTCCGGCCAGGCTGAAGGCGGCTAGCGTCACGTCCCGGTCGGTGGCGTAGCCGACGATTCCCCCGGCGGACTCACGCGCTCGTTCGCGGCGCGCCCGTTCCTCGGCGGGCAGGTTCTCGTCACCGGCGTCGAGCGTTCGCGGATCCGCGACCGGCCGTTCCTCTCCCGTGGCGAGGTCGAGCGTCCACAGGCAGGTCACCGGATCGGTGCCTCCTCGCGAGCGCAGGAAGACCACGCGCGACCCGTCGGGTGAGATCTGAAAGCCGCGCGGGACGCCTAGCGTGAACCGCCGGGTGCGGGCGCTCTGCCGGGGATAGCTCATGCTCCCGATCCTCCCACCGTTCCGGTGGTCACGGCGCGCCGCCCGGACGTACCCTCGGTACTCGGCTTCCCCGACGGTCCACCACGCACAGGAGAGACATGCCTGACACCCCCCCGCTGCAGTCTGGTGATCCGCGACGGCTCGGCGAGTACGAACTGGTCGGCCGCCTCGGTGAGGGAGGCCAAGGCGTGGTGTACCTCGGTCAGGACGCCGACGGGGGACAGGTCGCGATCAAACTGCTGCGCGCGGACCTGACCGGTGACGAGGCCGCCCGTTCGAGGTTCGTGCGCGAGGTCGGCGCGGCCAAGCAGGTGGCGCGGTTCTGCACGGCCCAGGTGCTCGACGCCGACGTGGCCGGAGACCGGCCGTACATCGTGAGCGAGTTCGTCCCCGGGCCGTCGCTTCAGCAGCAGGTGATCGAGGCGGGCCCGCGCGGGGGTGCCGACCTCGAACGGCTCGCGATCGGCACCGTGACGGCACTGGCCGCCATCCACCAGGCCGGCATCATCCACCGGGACTTCAAGCCGCACAACGTCCTCATGGCGCCCGACGGCCCCCGGGTGATCGACTTCGGTATCGCGCGGGCGCTCGACGCGAGTTCGACGGTCGCCACGGCGGCCATCGGCACGCCGGCGTACATGGCACCCGAGCAGGTGCGGGGTCAGGGGATCACGCCGGCCGTCGACATCTTCTCGTGGGCCTCGACGATGGTGTACGCCGCCACGGGGAGCGCGCCGTTCGGGCAGGACACGATCCCCGCCGTGGTCAACCGGATCCTCAACGAGGAGCCGCCGCTCGACTCTCTCCCGGCGGAGCTGCGCGAGCTCGTCCGGGCGTGCCTGGCCAAGGAGCCCGAGCAGCGCCCGCACGCCCGGGAACTGCTGATGCGCCTGCTCGGGCAGCCGATGCCGGGGCAGGAGACCCGGCTGGAGAACGGAGACGTCGTCCCGACGACCGTTCTCGCCCAGGGCGTCGACCAGGCGGGCGCGACGGGGGGCACCACGAGCTGGGCCGGGGTGAACCCGCTCCCGCTGGCGACCTCTCCCGCCTCCGGCGCCTACGCGGCCGACCCGCGCGCCGCTCCGGCCGACGGCCGGCGGCGGGCCGTGCTCGCCGTGCTGGTCCTGGTGGCGGCGCTCGGCCTGGCCGGCGTCGGCGCGTGGGCCCTGACCCGTGGCGATGGCGCGACCGGCGACCCGGGGCCCACGGTGACGGTGACCGGCCCGGGCGCGAGCACCACGGCGCCCGAGACGGGAGGGGAAACGGACTCTCCCGGCGAGGTGACGCCGACCCGCCCGCAGACGTCCTCGACCCCGACGCGCAAGGCTCCGCCGGTCACTCACCCGCCGGTGACACCGACGAGGACCACACCGCCCCCGACCAGCGAGCCGCCCCCCAGCCCGACTTCCGAAACCACGGAGCCGCCGCCCTCGATCGGAGCGCTGACGCCCTAGGCTCGGGGTATGAGTTCCACGGACACCGACCGCCGGATCCTGTTCGTGCACGCGCATCCCGATGACGAGTCCATCGGCACGGGCGCCACGATCGCGAAGTACGCCGCCGAGGGCGCCGACGTCCGCCTGGTCACCTGCACTCTGGGCGAAGAGGGCGAGGTGATCCCCGACGAGCTGCGCTATCTCGCCTCGGACAAGGAGGATCGGCTGGGCGAGTTCCGCGTCGGTGAGCTGGCCGCCGCCTGTACCGCGCTCGGATTGAAGGATCATCGCTTCCTCGGCGGCACGGGGCGGTGGAGGGACTCCGGCATGATGGGCGCCGCCACCAACGACGATCCGCGCTGCTTCTGGCGCGCCGACCTGGACGAGGCATGCCGGGAACTGGTCGCGGTCGTACGGGAGCAGCGCCCGCACGTGATGGTCACCTATGACGACCGGGGCTACTACGGTCATCCCGATCACATCCAGGCCCATCGGGTGGCCTGGGCCGCGTTCGAGAAGGCGGCCGACGCCTCGTTCGGTGAGGGTCCGCCATGGCAGGTGGCGAAGTTCTACGCCACCGCGATGCCGCGTACGGTTCTGGCCCGGTCCGTCGCCGTGGCGCGGGACGTCGACGTGCCGTTCGAGACCGCCTGCAGCGTCGACGAACTGCCGTTCGGGGTGCCGGACGAGCAGGTGACGACGGTGGTGGACGCCCGCGATCACCTGCGGGCCAAGTTCGCAGCGCTCCGAGCGCACCGTACCCAGGTCATCGTCGAGGAGCCGTTCTTCGCGCTGTCCGACAACGTGGGCCAGCAGGCCTTCGGGGCGGAGTACTACACCCTGCTCGCCGGTCCCCGTGGATTCGCGGCGGCGAACGGGCGCGAGACAGATCTGTTCGCCGGGCTTCATTGATCTATTAATCTGGGCGTTTGTGGGCGAGGACGAGAGTAAGCGGGTCGATCCGTCTCCGGACGAGGGTGACGGCCGGAAACCGCCGGTCCCGTCCCCCCAGCCGCCGCTGTCGTACGGACCGCCGATGCGGGAGCAGGGCGCGCAGGCCGACGACCCGCACGCTCCCGGCTCCGGGGCCCTGGGGCAACGGCTCGAGGCGTTCGTGAGCGGGGCGGCCTACGGCGTGCTCGCCGTCCTCGGGTTCGTCCTCGGGCTGATCGGCTCATTCCTGTTCTCGGGCACGATCGGCTCGGTGCCGGTCGCCGCCATCGTCCTCGTACTGCTCAACTTCGCCTGCTTCCGGCTGGCGGCCTGGGCGATGTGCTCGCCACTCGGCGCGCTGGCGCCGGCGGTGCCCTGGCTGGTCGTCGTCGTACTCATGTCGGCCAGACGCCCGGAGGGCGATCTCGTGATCACGGGCACGACGCCCGGTTATCTGTTCATGGTCGGAGGCATGATCGCCGGGCTCGTCGCCGTCGTCGCGGCGTTCTCCCGGTCGGCCGGCTCCTGGCTGCTCAGAGGAGTCGACGTCGACTCACGGGCGCGGTGATCCGGTGGTGGACGCCGGGCCCCTCCCGCCGCCCGAGGGCGCCGTCGACCGCGATGAGTTCCGCCGGGTGGTCGGCCGCTTCGCGACCGGGATCACCATAGTCAGCACCCGCGCGGACGGTGTCGACCACGCGATGACCGTGAGCGCGTTCACCTCGCTGTCGCTCGATCCCGTGCTCGTGCTCTTCTGCGCCGAGAAGGTCGCCCGGTTCCACGACGTGGTCGTGTCGGCCGGCGAGTGGGCCGTGTCGGTCCTCGGTGAGGGCGGCCGGGACGCGTCCCAGTGGTTCGCCATCAGGGGTCGCCCGCTGGACGGGCGGCTGTCGGGGTGGAACACCGTCCGGGGTGCGCACACGGGTGCGGCGATCTTCTCGGACGCCCTCGCCGCGCTGGAGTGCCGCACGCACGCGGTGCACGACGGTGGCGACCACAGCATCGTGGTGGGCGAGGTCCTGGGCGTCTCGCGCCCCGACCCGGCCGGCCGGCCCCTCGTGTACTACGAGGGCCGCTACCGAGGCCTCACCTAGGACGGGCGGTCTGAGCGCCCAGAGCACCCGCTGGGCGGGCCGGGTTCCGCTCCAGCGGGTGCGCCTTGCTCGTGTGGCCCCCGACGACGCACCACGGCGCCCCTGCCGGGGCGCCGCGGCCGGGTCGGGTCAGGCCTTGAGCGCGATCTCGACCTGGTCCAGCGCCCAGTCGAGGTCCTGCTCACCGATGGTCAGCGGCGGCGCGAGCCGGATGGTCGTCTCGTGCGTCTCCTTGGCGAGTACGCCGAGCTCCATCAGCTTCTCGCTGACCGGACGCGCCCGGACGCCGAGTTCGACTCCGGCCCAAAGTCCCCGGCCGCGTACCTCGTGGACCAGGTCGGAGGGCAGGTGCCCGAGCCGCTCGTGCATGTGCGCGCCGAGCCTGGCGGAGCGCTCCTGGAACTCGCCCGTCCTCAGCATGGCGATGACCTCGCGGGCGACGGCGCAGGCGATCGGGTTGCCGCCGAAGGTGGATCCGTGCTGGCCGGGCTTGAAGACGCCGAGGACGTCCGAGTCCGCGATCACCGCGGACACCGGCAGGATGCCGCCGCCGAGCGCCTTGCCCAGGATGTAGACGTCCGGGATCACGTTCTCGTGCTCGACCGCGAACGTGGTGCCCGTACGGCCGAGACCGGACTGGATCTCGTCCGCGATCATCAGCGCGCCGGCCTCGGTGCAGAGCCGCCGGACGGCGGTGAGGAAGCCGCTCGGCGGGACGTTCACGCCCGCCTCACCCTGGATGGGCTCGATGAGAACGCCGACCGTCGAGTCGTCGACGGCTTCGCGCAGGGCGTCGATGTCGCCGTACGGCACGGTGCGGAAACCCGGGGTGAAGGGGCCGTAGGAGTTCCGGGCGTCCGGATCGGTGGAGAAGCTGACGATCGTGGTGGTGCGGCCGTGGAAGTTGCCCTCGAACGTGATGATGTTCGCCTGGTCGGCGGGCACGCCCTTGACCTCGTAGCCCCACTTGCGCGCGGTCTTGAGCGCCGTCTCGACCGCCTCGGCGCCGCTGTTCATCGGGAGGACCATGTCCTTGCCGACGAGTTCCGCGAGTTCCGCACAGAACGGGCCGAACTGGTCGTGGTCGAAGGCCCGGCTGACCAGCGTGACCCTGTCGAGCTGCCGCTTGACGGCGGCGATGAGCCGCGGGTTGCGGTGGCCGAAGTTGACCGCGGAGTACGCCGCCAGCATGTCCAGGTAGCGACGGCCCTCGACGTCGGTCACCCACGCGCCGTCCGCTTCGGCGATCACGATGGGAAGCGGATGGTAGTTGTGTGCGCTGTGCGCCTCGGAGAGGGCACGTAGCTGGGCCGACTGGGTCACGGCGCTCCTTCGGTGCGTTGCTGTGTGTTTCGATGCGTTGCCGTGCGGTGGGTCGCCGCCCGGGCGATGCCGGGCGTGATCGCACCCCCGCGAGATGGTGGTGTACTTCCACCAGCGTAGGTTCGGCAACGAGGGACGACCAAGAACGAACCCGCGCTGAGAAAGGGCTGATCGTTGCGTCTTGACGACATTGACCATCAGATCGTTGCGCAGCTGCTCCAGAACGCTCGTGCGTCCTATGCCCAGGTCGGCGATGCCGTCGGACTTTCCGCTCCGGCGGTGAAGCGACGGGTGGATCGGCTGCGGCACGACGGCGTGATCACCGGATACACGGCCGTCGTCGACCCCGCCGCGCTCGGCTGGACGACCGAGGCGTTCATCGAGATCTTCTGTACCGGGGCGACGGCACCCGAGGAGATCTACGCCAGCGTCCGCAAGCATCCGGAGGTGGTCGCCGCCTACACCGTCACCGGGGAGGCGAGCGCTCTCGTGCACTTGCGGGCGCGTGACATCCAGCACCTGGAAGCGGTGCTGGAACGGCTGCGACGCGAGCAGAACATCGTGCAGACCAAGACCACGATCGTCCTGTCCCGGCTGATCGGCCGCCCCACCGACGCTCCCACGTCCTAGACCGCCGTACGACAGGACGCTCACGCAGGGGACGCCCCGGCTTGTTACCCTCCGGTCGCATGACCGCCATCGAGTTCGCCACGGCCGACCTGATCGACGACTTCGAAGACGAGCTTCAGAGCTGCGAGACGCAGTTCCGGCAGTACGGCGGCCGACCGGCCTTCGCGGGGCCCGTCGCCACCGTGCGGTGCTTTCGCGACAACGCGCTGGTCAAGGATGTGCTGGGCACGCCGGGTGCGGGCAAGGTTCTCGTCGTGGACGGGGCAGGATCGCTCGCCTCGGCACTGATGGGCGATCTCATCGCCGCCTCCGCCGTGGAGCGGGGCTGGGCCGGCGTGGTGATCAATGGAGCGGTGCGCGATGTGGTCGCACTCCGCGCGTTGGATCTGGGTGTGAAAGCCCTCGGTTCCAATCCTCGCAAGAGTGCCAAAAACGGTGTCGGTGACGTCAATGTGCCGGTGTCTTTCGGCGGTGTGGAGTTCCGCCCCGAAGACTGGCTCTACAGCGATGAGGACGGAATCGTCGTGGCGCATCGCCGTCTGCGCTGAAGATTATGGGTTTATGTTTTGGATCTTGGGTAATTACCTAACCGCGCTCAACCCATAGAGAAGGAAGTCAGGTATGACCATTCCGTTAAAGGTTGTCGCTTGTGCGACCGGTATCGCACTGGCAGTCGCTTCGGGACCGGTGGCCTGGGCCAAGGAGTACAAAGCGCACATACCTCTGCGTCATATAGACATGACGGCACAAGCCGATGCCTTTCGCCAGGCCCTGGCGTGGCGAGATCGGTCGCACCGCTTCATGACCGCGCAGGATCAGGCGGCACAAGCGGTGCGATTCGCCTATCGGCAACGCGGCAAGCCCTATCGCTGGGGCGGCACCGGGCCGCGTGGTTATGACTGTTCCGGCCTTGTCCAGCGGGCTTGGCGGTCGGCCGGAGTGTATATCCCACGGGTGGCCAGAAGCCAGTACCGCCGCATCCACAAGAAGGTCCGCCGTTCCCGGCTGCGCTCGGGCGACCTGATCTTCTTCCATGGATTCGGTCATGTGGGGATGTACGTCGGGAATGGTAGATTCATCCATTCGCCGCGTGCGGGAAAGACCGTGCGGGTGGCCCGGTTGAGGGGCCATTACGCGCGCAGCATGGTCGGGGCGGTCAGGCCCGCCCGGCCTTATGTATGGCGTGGCCGGCGGCCTGTGCAGCCACCAGAGAACCTGCGTGAGCGCAGCATCGTCGAGCCATTGGAGCCCATGGTGCCCGGTGCGCCGTGCCTCGATTCATCCGCTCCGGGAGCCGGTCTGGATCTCCCCGACGGGCAGCTGTTCTACTGCGCTTAGGCCCGCCACCATGCCTGCGTCACCACTTCCGCAGGCGGGCTCGCAAACCCAGGTCACACGCCAGTTGACCGTGGCACTGATCTGGTATTCACCGCCCGGCTGACCGGCCGAGGACTTCTGGTAGACGTGGGTGCACGTGCCTTTCTGGTTCTCCGGACGCTTGGGGTTGTACGGGGTGCCGGGACCGGTACATGTGATCGTCTTCTCGCCGAGGTTCCAGACCACCTCCACCGGGGTGGACGTGCCGGTCACCGTGTGGCCGCCGGCCGAGACGGGGTTCGATTTCGGCGTCCACTGCCCGCGGTCGACCCACAGAAAGGTCCGGAGGCCGACGTAGCTCCGGGTGCGGGGGCTCGTCTGGATCTTCATGACGGGCCGCTCCAGGCCGTCCATGGCCATCTGGACCACATCGGCGACGGTGGGGGTCCCGGCCGGTTGTGGGCCGCTGACGCTGCCCATGACGCACTGCGGGTCGCCGCCGCACGGGTCCTGCACGATCGTGCCGCCTCCGCCGCCGGAGGGAGTGTCGCCTCCGCTGCCGTCCCGGCCGGGTATCGTCCCGCCGGCGGTGCAGGTGGTCGTGCTGCAGTGATTGGGCGGGGGCTTGGGCGCCGTCACGCGCGGCGCGAACGCGGCCGCCGGGGCGACGAGGCCGGTCGCCCCGGCGCCCACCGTCATCGCCGTGATCAGCAGGGAGGATCTGATCAGCATTTCCTGACCTCGGATCGGGAGTCGGAGAGTTTCCAGGTGCCGTCGACCAGCCGCATGAGCGCTCGGTATCTCGTGTGCCCGCCCGTCCTGTTGGCGGTGAGCTGCCTGCCGGTCCTTGCGTCGTACTTGAACGCGCCCAGGGTGTACACGCAGTCGAGCACGACCGCCTGCCGCCCGTCCTTGGTGATCAACGCGAGCCTGGGGTTGAGGACGTTGTGATAGCGCCAGACGATTCCCTGGCTCCGAGCGCGCTCTGCCGTCCGCATGAGCTGGCCAAGGATGGGCTCGGTCGCGACCCCGGCCAGTTCGCTCGTGTCGTTGTCGGCGAAGGAGGTCTCGTAGACCTTCTGGAAGCGCTTGTACTGGGCGATGATCGTGGGCGACAGCGCGGCGGTGTCGACCGGACCCGGGGTTCCGGCCGGAGCGGCGCCGGTCGGGGACCGGCCGCCGGCGTCGCCGGAGGGGCGGAACGTGCCCGCTGAGCCCGAACCCCCGCAGCCCGCGACCGCGATGGCCAACCCGAGCCCGCCGAGGAGGGGGGCGAACCGGGAGCTCATCGAAACCCCTGATCAATTGGCCGACACCAAGGCGGAGTACCCGCGAAAGCTTACAGATGTGCAGGAAGCGAGAAAAGGGATTCGTCAGCCTGGCGTTGCTCCGCCTTGATGAAGCCACGATGAAATGCCATCCGCCGCTCTAAGCATCGGCGCGGTGGGCTCTCGGACCGGTCAAGCGTCGGCGATTCCCCGCAAAACCTCCGGATGGGCTTCGGCGACGAGCTCGAACGAGCGGAGCCGGGCCTTGGGGTCTCCGATGTTGCTGGAGATCATCAGTTCGTCCGCGCGCGTCTGCTCGCGAAGCCCGGCGAGGCCGCGCCGCACCGTCTCCTGGTCGCCGATCACGTGCGACTCGGTGATCGACGCGACGAGCCCGGCCTCCTGCGGCGTGTACGGGTACGCGAGCGCCTCCTCCGGGGTGGGCAGCAGCCCTGGTTCGCCCTTGCGCAGCCGCAGCATGGACAGCCCCATCGGGGCCGACAGCCGCTCGGCCTCCTGTGCGGTGTCGGCGCAGACCACGGCGGCGGTCACCATCGCGTAGGGACGGTCGAGGGTCTCCGAGGGACGGAAGGACGAGCGGTAGAGCTCCAGAGCCGCGTCGGTGTTCTGGGCGCTGAAGTGGTGGGCGAACGCGAACGGCAGGCCGAGGACCCCGGCCAGCTGCGCGCTGAAGCCGCTGGAGCCGAGCAGCCAGATCGCAGGTCGCCCGCCCGGGACGACCTTGATCCGCCGGTAGGGGTGATCCTCGGGGAAGGTGCCGTCCATGAACGCCATGAGCTCGGCGAGCTCCTGCGGGAAGTCGTCGGCCGACAGGTCGGTGGTGCGCCGCAGGGCGTGGGCGGTGACCTGGTCGGTGCCCGGCGCCCGCCCGATCCCGAGGTCGATGCGCCCGGGGTGCATGGTCTCGAGCATTCCGAACTGCTCCGCCACCACGAGCGGGGCGTGGTTGGGCAGCATGACGCCGCCGGAGCCGAGCCGCAGGGTGCTCGTCGCCTCGGCGAGGTAGCCGATCAGCACGGCGGGGGACGAGCTCGCGATGCCGGGCATGCTGTGATGCTCGGCGACCCAGTAGCGGTGGTAGCCGAGCGCCTCGGTCGCCCGCGCCAGATCGATGCTGGCGCGCAACGCCGCGCCCGGTGTCGAGTCGCTGCTCACCGGGGCGAGGTCGAGTACGGACATGCGGAAGTCAGCCTGGTCTGCCACGTACCGGATAACCGGTGCCGTCCATGTCCGATTCCCGTGATCTTAAAGTCGGTGTCGGCCGACGCTTCCGAGTGACAGGTGCGCCGTGCCGGAGACGGCCGCCGATGCGGTCGGGAACGCCTAACGCGGCGGTGTGCGGGAGCGGCCGACGTCACGGACGAGATCCAGTGCGAGCACCATGTCGGCATAGGCGAAGGTCTCGAACTTCGACCCCGGCGGGACCTCGGCCGCGGCGAGCCGGCGCAGCGCTTCCAGTGCCTTGGGCGTGTCCAGGTCCGAGTCGAGCGCCTCGATCAGCTCGGCCCGGTAGTCCCCGTGCACCGGCTTGGACGGCTCCTCGGCCCATCCGGCGACGCTCTCGCGGAGCCGCCGCAGTTCCCGGTCGGCCGTCTCGACCTGTCTCGAGTCCAGTTCCAACGGCTCCCGGTAGGGACGTTCGAGCATCGCCAGTCGTACCGACAGCGGATCGAGCCCCCGCTCGGCGAGCTCCGTCAGCGACGGCTCCTCGGAGGTGGGGGCGACGGCCACGAGACGGCCCGGGCCTCGTCCGACGTTCAGATCGGCATCGCCGGGAGCGTCCTGATCGGTCGGGGGGATGTTGAGCGCCGTGAGGTCGCGGCCGTCCGAGGCCGTCAGCAGGATCTGCCGGCGATGCCGTTCCGCCAATCTGCGGATGACGTCCCCCAGGATGCGCGAGCGCAGGTCGCCCCCGCTGACGTGGACCCGCAGGAAGCGGGCCCGAGGGAGATCTTCGACCTGGCCCGTGCGAGCGTCGTACAACCGGAGCATGCCCTCAGCGTAGGACCCGTGCCGGCGACCCGGCGCGGCTGAGCCCGGCCGTGACGTCCGGGACCTACATCGGGTCGAGTGCGGGGGTGGGCGCGCTGCTCGGCCAAGAGGTCTCGGCGTCGGCTCCGCCCGGCTCGGGCAGCGGGCCGCTGCTGTTGGGCTTGCGGATCGCCGCGAACCGCAGCCGTACGTAGTCGGCGACCCAGCCGGACTCGCGGCGCAGTGCGGGTGCGGCCAGCACGTTGATCCGGTCGAGCAGCGGCTCGGCGATCTCGGGTGGCACCTCGGCGAGCGCCTCGGGTGCGAACAGCCGCACCCAGTCGGCGGCACCGTTCGGGCCCTCGCTCATGCGGGTCGGCCGGTCGAAGAACTCCAGGAGCCGGACGGTGAACCCGCCCTCCTCGAGCCGGGTCGCGTACTCCGCGGGGGTCGGGAAGTACCACGGCAGCTCGGGTTCGTCCAGGCCGAACACCCGCCAAGCCGTCTGCATGGCCGTGATCAGCTCGGCGCAGTTGCCCGCGCCGCCCATCTCGGCGATGAACCGGCCGCCGGGGCGCAGCGCCGCGTGGGTCTGTGCGATCACCGCGTCCGGGTCGCGAGTCATCCAGTGCAGGGCGGCGTTCGAGGCCACGGCGTCGTACGGCTCGGCCACCGTGAAGTCGTGCGCGTCGCCGACCGCGAACGACATCGATGGGTGGAGCGACGCTGCCTGAGCGATCATCTCCCGGGAGCCGTCGATGCCGAGGACCTCGGCGCCGCGCGCGTTGATCTCGGCGGAGAAGGTGCCCGTGCCGCAGCCCAGGTCGATGACGCGTTCCCCCGGCTGCGGGTCGAGCAGGTCGATGAGGGGTGCGCCGTGCGCGGAGACATACCCGAAGGCGGAGTCATATGTCGCGACGGCCCAGTTCATATCCGAAAGATATCCGACAATTCATGCTGGTGACCTACAGTTCACATTCGCCACCCGGTGTCATGACGTTTCTCACAGGCCGTCCGCGGTGCGACGACGCCGTGCGGGCCGGACCGGACGGGCGAGTGCCGCGCCCCGCGCAGGGTCGGCCGTGGAGGCGCGGGAGCCTCGACGCCACGTGCCGGTCGCCCGGCCGAGTTCAAGATCGGTATCGGGACACCGGAACCACCGCGCCCCTGGCATCTCGTTCGGATCCGTGCCTCAAGGGTGGTTCCGGACACGTCGCACGCCGCGGAGCGGCATGACATGTTCGCCGGAGACGATGATCTGCTGGCGGACGGCACGCGCCGGCACGGTCGCGTTGCGCATCGCGCGCTGCCTCAAGCCGGTGATCGGCGCGATCAACGGGCCGGCCGTCGGCGCCGGCGTCACGATGACGTTGCCCATGGACGTGCGGCCGGCGTCGGACACCGCTCGGTTCGGCTCCGTCTTCGCCCGCCGGGGGTCGTCACCGAGGCCGCGTCGAGCTGGTTCCTGCCGTGGTTCCTGGAGAAGCGGCCGGCGTCGCCGCCCGAGCCGCTCCGGTCGTCTCGGCGACCGGGGGAGTCAGTGCCGCTGTAATTCGAACATACGATTCGAACCGCTCGAACAGATGAGAAGGCCGGAGGTGTCGGTCCGGCTCTGGGAGTCAAGTCCGATGATTCGTCAAGACGAGAGTAAACGCCTCTGTACACGAGTGGCAGCCGATCGAACAGACTGTCGGATCCACGGCGTAGCTTTCGTGGCATGGCGAACACCGTGATCCTCACCGTGCCGGAGAAACTCCTGGCCATGTACGTCGTCGCAGCGCCCGAGCGGATGCCGTGCGGCCTGACCGAGCGGTCGGGCGGACGCGCCACCACGGCGTTATGCCGGGGTGAGGGCACGCTCGTCGACGTCGCCCCGCGAGTCGATGTGATCGCATCCGGTGAGCCGTGGTTCGCGCACATGGTGGAACTGCTGGGCTGCTCCGACTGTGGCCCGCACCTCGCTCCGGCGGCGCTCGCGAGGCTGTGCTCGGCGGAGCGGCATCTCCTGGTCACGGCGACGCACGGCCCGGCCTGGCCGCCGCTGCACGTCTACACGGCGGCCACGACCGCAGAGGCACTCGCCGTCTCGACCGGCGGAATCCTGCTCGACCCCGAGTCGCCGCTCCTCCGGCGGATCCGGTGGGCGCCGTGCGCGTTGCGCCACCGCGACGGCTTCGGCGTGGCCGACTGGCTGGAGGTCGCCGTTTCGGCCGACGAGACCGACATCCGCCGCGGCATGCGGATGACGACCGGCGGGCTCGCCCGGTTCGGCCTGCCCGAGCTTCTGGCCGACCGCATCCCGCCCGACCTCGCTGGGGGTTGGTGCGATGTGCTCAACGGGCTCGCGCAGACGTTGCTGGAAGCGCACTGGGCCGATCTCGACGCCGAGCCGGGGCGTGCCTTCCGTGAGATCGCCGAGGTGGTCACCGTGACGTCCGAGGACGACCGGTCACGCGGGCCGGCCTGGGGCGGCGGTCGAGATCCGGTTACGCCTCGATCCCGTGGCGCCCGGAGCGGCGTCCTTCCTCACGGTCGTGCCGCCGCGCGCCTTCAGCGGGCCGCCCGGGCACTGGCGCCGCGAGGTCGTCGCCTGCCTGCTCGGCGGCTGACCAGAGGCAGATCCTGAACCGCCCGGGGCCCGCGATGCGGGTGAGCGCGGGGCCGCCGGTTGCGCATCGTGCCGCACAGGGCGTGCGGCCGAGCGATCATCCGGACGGCTCGGTGCGGGGACGGCGGCGGGGTGGTGCCGGGGGGACGACCTTGCCCGCGACGACGATGTTCTCGGGAACCTCTATGAGCTCACCGGTGCGCCTCCGCACCTGCAGGATCCCGTCGGACCATGATTCGAGTATGCCCACCACATCGCTGTACTCTCCGGTGGTCAGCCGACGACGCAGCGAGACCCGCTGACCCACATCGGATGGTGTCACGGTGACGACGAGCCGGGCCGCAAAACGGTAGGACATGTGGCAACCCCCAGGTCGAATCTACCGGTTGGGCACGGCAATATTAGGTACATAGGCTTGCGTTGAGCCGAGACGAGGCCCGAGAGGAGTCATGACGTGACGTACGTCATCGCGCAGCCCTGTGTGGATCTGCTTGACAAGGCATGTATTGAAGAGTGCCCTGTCGACTGCATCTACGAGGGCAAGCGCATGCTCTACATCCACCCCGACGAGTGCGTCGACTGTGGTGCTTGCGAGCCGGTGTGCCCGGTAGAGGCGATCTATTACGAAGACGACACTCCCGAGCAGTGGAAGGACTTCTACAAGGCGAACGTGGAGTTCTTCGACGACCTGGG
Organism: Actinomadura alba; assembly: GCF_014323705.1. GTDB lineage: Bacteria > Actinomycetota > Actinomycetes > Streptosporangiales > Streptosporangiaceae > Actinomadura_C > Actinomadura_C alba. The sequence continues at coordinate 15,338 of NZ_JABVEC010000011.1, read as the reverse complement.
CTCGCCAGGCGGCGCGTCCAAGGTAGGAAAGATCGATAAGGACCACCCGATCGTTGCCGCGCTTCCTCCGCAGACCACGGAGTAGGCACCGGGTTCCTCTCGGAGCGCGCTCACCTTGGCCGTGATCTTGCAGCCTGCCCTGGGTAGGATCGCAAGGTCACGGCCTTGAGTTATGTGGGGGCGGGCCGTGCGCGGAGCGAGGCGATGAACGGAAGCGATGCGGTCATGAACAGGGCGCTGCCCGATTTTCCGTGGGACCGGCTGGAGCCGTACAAGAAGATCGCGGGCCGGCATCCGGGCGGCATCGTCGACCTGTCGGTCGGCACCCCGGTGGATCCGACGCCCGAGTCGGTGCGCAGGGCGCTGAGCGAGGCGTCCGACGCGCCCGGCTATCCGCTGACGTACGGCACGCCGCGGCTTCGTGCGGCCGCGGCGGGGTGGCTGCGCCGGCGGCTCGGTGTGCACGCCGACCCGGCCGCCGTGCTGCCGGCCATCGGCACCAAGGAGATGGTCGCCTGGCTGCCCACGCTCCTCGGCGCGGGGCCCGGCGACCAGGTGGTCTTCCCCCGGCTGGCCTACCCGACGTACGACGTGGGAGCGCGGCTCGCCGGAGCCGATCCCGTCGCCACCGACGGGCTGCTGTCGCTCGGACCGGTCGCCCCCAAACTCATCTGGCTCAACTCACCGTCGAACCCCACCGGGGCGGTGCTGCCCGCGGAGCATCTGCGCAAGGTCGTCTCATGGGCGCGCGAGCGCGGCGTGCTCGTCGTCAACGACGAGTGCTACATCGAGCTCGGCTGGGACACCGCGCCCGGACGGCAGCCGGTGTCGATCCTGCACCCGGACGTCTGCGGGGGGTCGCACGAGGGGCTGCTCGCCCTGCACTCGCTGTCCAAGCGCTCCAATCTGGCGGGCTACCGCGCGGGCTTCGTCACGGGCGACCCGGACGTGGTCGCGCGGCTGCTGGCCGTGCGCAAGCACGCGGGGATGATGATGCCCGCCCCCGTACAGGCGGCCATGGCCGTCGCGCTCGACGACGACGCGCACGCCGAGGAGCAGCGGGCCCGCTACGCACGGCGCCGGGCGGCGCTCAAGATCGCCTTCGAGCGCCACGGGTTCCGGATCGACCATTCGGAGGCGTCGCTGTACCTCTGGGCGACCCGCGAAGAGCCCTGCTGGGACACCGTCGCGCATCTCGCCGAGCTCGGCATCCTCGTGGCGCCGGGCGACTTCTACGGCACCGACGGCGCCCGCCACGTCCGGGTCGCATTCACCGCCACCGACGATCGCGTGGCCGCCGCCGCTGAGCGGCTCTGACGGCACCGGGCGGCGCCGGGCGTTCTGACCCCGCCCCGGGCGTTCTGACCCGGCCCCCGGCGGCGCTGACGGGGCCGGGTCGGCTCTGACGACACCGGGCGGCTTGAGTGCCCCGGAAGGCCGGTTCGTCTCCGTGGTGGGCCGATGCTGACGTGCGCCCCAACGGACGGAAGTCAAGCGAATCGGTCGAATAACGGCATATCGCGGCCGACAAGTGCCATCGTCTGGTGCCGGCTGGGCTTATAGCGACGGATGTCGATAGGATCCGGCGGAAATCCGGTATCCGGCTCAGTGCTGTTCGTTTCTGCGTGGGGGGCACGCGTAATGGAAGTCTTCATCGCGATCCTGCTCGTGCTGATCCTGGCCGCGCTCATCGTCATCGTCCTCCGCGGCAGGCGCCGCGAGCCGCAGGAGACGCCCCCGGCTCCACGGGACCCGTTCGCCTCGGTGGGAGAGGTCGCCGGCGACCCGCGTGCGCTCAAGGCGGGGGACATGGTCGAGTACCTCGGCGTCCGCTACTTCGTCCGGGGGTCCGTACGACTGCGTGAGGGCGGCTTCACCTGGGATGAGCACCTGCTGGATGCCGACACCACGGCGGGCCACAAGGTGTGGGTCTCGGTCGAGGAGGACCCCGACCTGGAGGTGGTCTGGTGGACCGAGGCAGAGATCGGCGAACTCGTGCCCGACCAACCGACGATCACGTTCGACGGAGTGGAGTACCGGCGCGACGAGCACGGCACCGCCGGATACCGCACCGAGGGGACCACGGGGCTGGGCCAGGACGGCCGGGTCGAGTACGCCGACTACGAGGCGTCCGGTGGCCGCTTCCTCTCCTTCGAGCGGTTCAACGGTGGAGCCTGGGAGGCGGGCACCGGGGAACGGGTGCCTCGGGGCACGATGACCATCTATCCGGGCAGCTGATGCTCACTGATCTCGACGCGGTCTACGTCGACACGCGGGCCGACGCCCTGGGGTTCGCCCTGGGCCTGCCGCCGGTCGACGCCCTCGCCACCCTCACCGTGACCCGCGGGCCGGTGCGGGTGGAGTTGCGCCTGCTCGGAGCCTCGCACCAGGTCGTCGCCGGCCCGATCAGCGAGACGGTCGCGTGCCTGCCCGGCCTCTCGGGGCCGCTGCCGGGCGAGGTGATCCGGACGGTCGGCGACTGGTCGTACGACTTCACCGCCGGCACCCGCGCGTACGACCGGGCCGGCTTCGAGGCGGCGGTGGACGAGGTGGGGCGGCGGCTGACCGGCCGTGCGGACGCGTTGACGGGCACGTTCCCGGGCTCGCCGTACGCCGTGACGGCGATCGCCATGGCCGCGGGTCTCGGCTGGCGCACCTGGCACGCCTACCCGCAGACCATGGAGATCGTCGAGACCCGGACCCGGCTGGAGGCCACGGGATGACCGACCGGAGCACGACACCGCGCACCAGGAGCGGGAAGCGAGAGACGGGAACCCGACAGTGAAGAAGTGGTATATCGCGGGCGGATTGGTGGCCGGCCTGGGAGTCATCGCGCTGGTGGGTGCGCTTGTCTCGGGTGGTTCCTCTCCGCGCGGCTGGATCGCCAAGAACTACACCCGCACGGCGGCGGACACCTTCCGGGCCTCGGGGATGCCGACCAAGGTCGCGTCGGACATCTCTCGTAAGCACCGGCCGGCGGACCGGATCTACGACCCGTCCGGGGTGTTCCTGCGCTATCCCAAGGTGATCGTCGCGGTGCTCCCCGACGGAGTGCAGGGAAGCCGCATCACGGTCGACGACGCCGACCGGGGCTTCCGGCGGTACTACAGCTATGTCGGCGCGCGCTGGGGCGGCCCCGACGGGCGCATCTCGAGCTTCCGCGGTGGCGGGCCGGGAGCGGGCAAGTGAGTGACGCCGGCCGCTCACCAGGGGCGTACCTGGACGTCGCCTCGGATCTCGCCCACCGAACGGCCATCGCGGAACCGCTCGGGGCCGGGACCATCATGATCGTCGGCGGCCCGGCGTGGAGCGCCGGCGCCGTCATGCACAGCCGCCGCGCCACGACGCGGGGCGGGACCGGATACGACAGGAGTGCGCGCTGATGCTCGAAGACCTCATCAACGAAGGAGGCGCCGCCCTGGCGTACGGCGCCGTCGGCGTCGGCCTGATGGCGCTCGGCTTTCTGGTGGTCGACCTGCTGACGCCGGGCAAGCTCGGCCAGCTCATCTGGGCCGAACGCAACCGGGGCGCCGGCCTGGTGCTCGCCGCCAAGCTGCTCGGTGTCGGGGCCATCGTGACGACCGCGATCCTCACCAGCGAGGACACCCTCGGTGAGGGTCTCGTCTCGACGGTCGTCTACGGCGTGCTCGGCATCGTGCTGACCAGCCTGGCGTTCATCGTGCTCGACGCGATCACTCCCGGCCGGCTCGGTGCGATCGTCGTGGAGACCGTGGCGGGCGACGCCGGAGATGAGCGCGACGCGCCGGCCGCGACGTCGCGGGCCACCGCCGGCACCGGGATCCACCCGGCGTGCTGGGTCGTCGCCGCGACCGACCTGGCCACCGCGGCGATCATCGCCGCCGCGATCTCCTGACCTCCTCTCGTTGGATCACGCGATGACCGAATCGGGGGCGACGCACCAGGCCGTCCGGGTCTCGATGCGACCGGCCAGGGCGTTCGTGCTCGCGGCGGTCTTCGTGTGCGCTGCGTGCGGGCTGGTCTACGAACTGGCCCTGGTCGCGCTCGGTAGCTATCTCGTCGGCAACTCGATCACGCAGGCGTCGATCGTGCTGTCGGTGATGGTCTTCGCCATGGGCGTGGGGTCGCTGGCCGCCAAGCCGTTCCAGCAACACGCCGTCGCCGCCTTCGCGCTGGTGGAGGGCGTGCTGGCGTTGCTCGGCGGGTTGTCGGTGCTCGGCCTGTACGCCGCGTTCGCCTGGCTGGACCTCTACACGCCCGCGCTCGTCGTCGTGGCGTTCGTGGTGGGCGGGCTCATCGGTGCCGAGATCCCGCTGCTGATGACGCTCCTTCAGCGCATCAGGCGGCAGGAGGCGGGCAGCGCCGTCGCTGATCTGTTCGCGGCCGACTACGTGGGCGCGCTCGTCGGCGGGCTCGCCTTCCCGTTCCTGCTCCTGCCCGTGTTCGGGCAGATCAAGGGCGCGCTGATCGTCGGGATGGTGAACGCCGTCGCGGGCATCGCCGTCGTGCTGTGGCTGTTCCGCGGCCAGGTGCGCCGTGGTGCCCGGCTGCTCCTGTGGGGCGGCATGGCCGTCGTCATCGCCGTGCTGTCCGGGACGTACGCGCTGGCGGACGGTTTCGAGGTCAACGCGCGTCAGGCGCTCTACCGGGACCCGATCGCGCTGGCCCGCCGCACGCAGTACCAGGAGATCGTCATCACCCGGTCGGTGGCGCTCTCGGGCCGCCCCGACCTGCGCCTGTTCCTCAACGGGGACCTGCAGTTCTCGTCCGTCGACGAGTACCGCTACCACGAGTCGCTGGTCCACCCGGCGCTCGCCGGGTCTCGCGGCCGGGTGCTCATCCTCGGCGGCGGCGACGGCCTGGCGCTGCGTGAGGTGCTGCGCTACCGGGACGTGCGCGCCGTGACGCTGGTCGAGCTCGATCCCGAGATGACCGGCCTGGCCAGGTCGTACGGTGGCCTGGCGGATCTGAACGGCCGCTCGCTCGCAGATCCCCGGGTGCGGGTGGTCAACGAGGACGCCTTCCGCTGGCTGCGAGCGAATCCCGGGCCCTCGGGGGTCCAGGCGGCCGCCGGGAACCAGGCCGCGGCGGCCGGGGCGGCCGCCGGCTTCGACGCGGTGATCGTGGACATGCCTGACCCCGACGACGTGCCGACGGCGAAGCTGTACTCGGTGGAGTTCTACGGGCTGGTCCGCAGGGTGCTCGCACCGGGCGGCCGGATGGTGGTCCAGTCCGGCTCGCCGTTCTTCGCTCCGACGTCGTACTGGTGCATCGAGAAGAGCATCCGGGCGGCGGGATTCGCCACCACCCCGTACCACGTGGACGTCCCGAGCTTCGGCGACTGGGGTTACGTCCTCGCCGTGACCGGGCCGTCGCGGCCGCCGCTGCGGCTCGCGGCCGACGCCCCCTCGCTGCGCTTCCTCGACCAGAGCGTGCTCACGGCCGCCATGGTGTTCGGCCGGGATCTGCGCCATCGCGAGGTCGAGGTGAACACGCTGGTCAAGCCGCGGATCATCGATTACGAGCGCCAGGAGTGGCGCGACCTCTGACCGGGTCGCCCACCACCCGAATCTTGTTCGGTTTCGCGAGAGGTAACTGGTACGTTACCGATGAACCGGTCGTTCGGCCTGAAGGGACCCACGATGCGGCGCGAGATCTTCACTGAGGAGCACGAGGCCTTCCGCGACATGGTGCGGTCCTTCATCGCCAAGGAGGTCACGCCGCACCACGAGCAGTGGGAGAGGGACGGCGTCGTCTCCCGCGACGTGTGGCTCGCCGCGGGCCGCCAGGGGCTGCTGGGCATCGACGTCGACGAGCGGTACGGCGGGGGCGGCAACACCGACTTCCGCTACTACCTGATCCTGGACGAGGAACTGGCCAGGGCCGGGGCGCACGGCCCGGGTTTCGCGGTGCACAACGACATCAACGGCTCCTACCTCATCCGCCTCTGCACCGAGGAGCAGAAGCAGCGCTGGCTGCCCGGCTACTGCTCCGGCGAGATCATCACCGCCATCGCCATGACCGAGCCGTCGGCCGGTTCGGACCTTCAGGGCATCAAGACCACCGCCGTGCGGGACGGCGACGACTACATCCTCAACGGGTCCAAGACCTTCATCTCCAACGGCATCCTGGCCGACCTGGTCATCGTCGTTGCCAAGACCGACCCCTCGGCCGGCGCCAAGGGCGTCAGCCTGCTCATCGTCGAGCGCGGCATGACGGGCTTCGAGCGCGGCCGCAACCTGGACAAGGTCGGCCTGCACGCCCAGGACACCGCCGAGCTGTTCTTCGACGACGTGCGGGTCCCCAGCGCCAACCTCCTCGGCGAGGAGGGCATGGGGTTCATCTACCTGATGCAGAACCTCGCGCGCGAGCGCCTGTCGATCGGCGCCGCCGCGGTGGCCGGGGCGGAGGCCGCCTTCGAGCGGACCCTCGAGTACTGCAAGACCCGTGAGGCGTTCGGCCGGCCGATCGGGAAGTTCCAGCACAACCGGTTCACGCTGGCCGAGATGAAGACCGAACTGACCGTGGCGCGGGCGTTCACCGACAAGTGCGTCCTGGCCGACGCCGCCGGCGAGCTGACCGCCGAAGAGGCCGCGATGCTGAAGTACTGGAACACCGAGCTGCTCAAGACGGTGGTCGACCGGTGCGTTCAGCTGTACGGCGGTTACGGCTACATGACCGAGTACCCGATCGCCAAGGCCTACCAGGACGCCCGGATCCACACCATCTTCGGCGGCACCACCGAGATCATGAAAGAGATCATCGGTCGTAGCCTCGGCGTCTGATCCTCAAATCTTGATGACGGTGGCGTGCCGACCGCACAGGGCCGCGATGTCGTCGGGGTCCGAGGTCAGGATGGTGATGGGGCCGGGGGCCGCCAGCGCTGTGGCCGACAGCATGGCGTCAATGGCGTGCCTGTGGCCATGCCGCCCCGCCTCGGACAGCAGCGCGGCAGCCTGTCGGGCGACGGCCTCGGTGACCGGTTCGACGACGATGTGGGAGAGCGTCCACTCCAGGGCGGGGCGGTTGATGCGAGGGTGGACGACCTCGACGAGCGTCGCGACGCTGGTGATGACCCGCAGGTCGTCGGCCAGGGCGAGGGCGAGCCATCCGGTCACCTCGCGGTCGCGCAGCACCGCCTTGGCCAGACCCTCGCTGTCCAGGACGAGCGTGCCGCCGGGAACGGCACGAGGACGGGTCATGCCGCGCTGGACCCGTGTTGCCGGCGGGCCTCGCGCAAGAGATCGCGCTTGGCCTGGATCTCCTCGTCGCTGATCGGCCCGTGCTCGGCTTCGGCGACACTGATGAGCTCGTTGAGGTCGTCGCGCTCGATCTGGCGGGCGACGGCGGAGGCGATGTAGCCGGAGAAGCCCGACGGGCCGCTGCGAGCACGCGCCGCCTCGGCGATGTCCCGCGGCAGTGTGATCGAGTACTTCTGGGTAGGTTCGCTCATGCGATTTATCCTACCTCGAATGCTACCAGCGGGTCGCGCGCCGTCGCGGTCCTCGGAGCGTAGTTGGTTCAGCGGATGATGACGCGGTCCTTCGGAGCCTTGGGGTCGTCGTGCCAGCCCGAGTGGCCGTCCTCGGCGACCCAGCGCTTGCCGGCGTACCGGACCTCGCTCAGGCCGTACGCCTGGGCATGGGACACGCCCCACGAGGCCACCGACCAGCCCGACCGCGGGCTTTCGATCATCACCGCGTCGCCGGCCAGCTTCAGGCGGCCGAAGGCCCGGCGCAGCTCGCGGATCGCTTCCGGGCGCCGAGGCTTGGTGCGCTTGTCCGGTGAGAACCAGCAGCGCACGGCGGCGGGGCGTCGGCCCGTATAGCCCTGAGCCAGGATCTTGCCCTCATCCTCATGCTGGGCGTAGGCGGTGCCGTCGGCGCTGCGCTGGACGCTCTGTGCGGCGTCGTGGAGGTCCCGGTCGAGATAGTCCTTGACCCTCTTCAGCGAGTCGAAGAACCGGCCCGAGGCGTAGACCGGGTCGCGCAGTTGCTCGACGGCGCCCCACCCCTGGGACGGGCGCTGCTGGAAGAGGCCGACCGAGTCGCGATCGCCGCCGGCGAGATTGCGCAGGCGCGACTCCTGGATGGCGGTGGCGTAGGCGATCACCACGGCCCGCTCCGGAAGGTTCTTGCGGAAGGCCACCGCGGCGATGGTGGCGGAGTTGGCCGCCTGCTCGAGGTCGAGGGGTTCCTTGCCGAGTGCGGTCTGCACCTCGCAGTTGGACCCATGGAGGTACGGGCGGACCCGGTTGAACAGCGCATAGCCGCCCACGCTCAGACCGACTGCCACGGCGAGAGTGATTCCAATAAGGCGCAAACGGCGCGCGTCCCAACGACCCACGAGACGACCGTACCGGGAGTTGGCCGCCGGGCGGATACGCCGTCTGTGCGATCCTCGCCTCCCGATAGGCTCGCGCCATGACCGAAACGTTCACCAGCCCCCTCTCCAGCGACATCGACACGCTGTGGGAGCGGCGGACCGAGCTCACGCCCGATGACGGTGAGGCCCGGGCGGCCATCGTGGCCGCCGTCGACCAGATCGACACCGGTGAGGCCCGCGTGGCCCTCGTCGATCCGGCCTCCGACGAGGTGATCGTCGACGAGCGCGCGAAGCGCGCGATCCTGATGAGCTTCAAGGTCCTCGGCATGGTGCGGTCCCAGGTCGGCGACTTCCAGCACAACGACCGGATCCCGCTCAAGACCCGGCTGGACGGCGTGCGGGTCGTTCCCGGGGCGATCGCCCGCTGGGGGTCCTACCTCGCCCCCGGTGTCGTGCTCATGCCGTCGTTCACCAACATCGGGGCCTATGTGGACAGCGGCACGATGGTGGACACCTGGGCGACGGTCGGCTCCTGCGCGCAGATCGGTAAGAACGTCCACCTGTCCGGCGGCGTCGGCATCGGGGGCGTTCTCGAACCGCCGAACGCCGTGCCCGTCATCGTCGAGGACGACGCGTTCGTCGGCTCGCGGTGCATGGTCGTCGACGGCGCCCGAGTGCGCCGGGGCGCCAAGATCGGCGCCGGAGCCATCCTCACCAACACCACGAGGGTCTTCGACGTCGAGACCGGCGAAGAACTCGCTCGCGGCGAGGCCCCCTCCTGGTCGGTCTGCGTGGGCGGTACCCGTACCAAGAGCTTCCCGGGCGGAGAGTTCGGCATGCCGTGCCTGCTCGTGCTCAAGCGGCTCGAGGAGGGTCAGCAGCACGACAAGCTCGCTCTCAACGACATCCTTCGCGAACACGGCGTGAACGCCTGACGCACCGGGCCCGCGGCCGGCGAGACGGACTCCAGTAGGCTTGGCCGTCATGCGGTTCGATCTTTCTGCCGACGTGGCGACGCTGACCAGAGCGATCGTTGACATCGAGTCGGTGAGCGGCCGCGAGGGGCCGCTCGTCGACGCGGTACAGGAAGCGCTCGTGGCGCTGCCACACCTCACGGTGGAACGGGACGGGAACTCGCTCGTCGCGCGCACCTCGTACGGCCACGGCGAGCGCGTCGTGCTGGCCGGCCACGCCGACACCGTCCCGATCAACGCCAATCTGCCGTCGCGGGTCGAGGGCGACCGGTTGTACGGCTGTGGCACGACGGACATGAAGAGCGGCCTGGCGGTGCTGCTGAGGCTCGCGGCGACGCTACCGGAGGCGAGCCGCGACATCACCTACGTCGTGTACGACTGTGAGGAGATCGAGGCGGAGCGCAACGGGCTCTGCCGGCTCGCCCGTACCCGTCCCGAGCTGCTCCAAGGCGACTTCGCGGTTCTGCTGGAACCCACGTCCGCCCAGGTCGAGGGCGGCTGCCAGGGCACCATGCGGGTGGAGGTGCGGGCCCCGGGGGAACGGGCGCACAGCGCCCGCGCGTGGATGGGCTCCAACGCCATCCACAACGCCGGCGCGATCCTCGACGTGCTGCGCGCATATGAACCCGCCCTCCCCGTCGTGGACGGGCTGGAGTACCACGAGGGTCTCAACGCCGTGTTCGTAAGTGGGGGAGTCGCGGGCAACGTGATCCCGGACGAGTGCGTCGTCACCGTCAACTACCGCTTCGCGCCCGACAAGTCCCTCGACGAGGCCGAGGCACATCTGCGCGATGTCTTCTCGGGCTTCGAGGTCACGGTCACGGACGGGGCGCCGGCCGCCCGTCCCGGGCTCGATCACCCCGCGGCGGACGCCTTCGTCAAGGCCGTCGGCGGGGGAGCGAAGGCCAAGCTCGGCTGGACCGACGTCGCCCGCTTCGCCGAGCTCGGTATTCCGGCCGTCAACTACGGGCCCGGAGAACCGACCCTCGCCCACACCAAGGGCGAGTACGTCGAGATCCCGCGGATATTCGCCTGCGAGGAACGCATGCACACCTGGCTGTCCTGAGCCGGTCGCTCTCCGCTGCGGCGCGTCGGTCTAGGCGGTGCGGACCCCCGAGGGGTGCTTCGCCGGATCTTCCATGAGCGTTCGCTGCGCGTATTCGCTCGCTCCTCGATCCGGCCGCCGCATTCCCTTGCCCGAGGGTTACGGTATGGGGCATGGAATCGGACGTGAACACCGGCACCCGCCGCCAGGGGCCTGCGACATTGCGCGGTCAAGCCGTGCCCAAGACCACGACGGACCAGCGCCTGCTCGACAGCCAGGGCCGGCCGGACTGGCTGCACACCGACCCATGGCGGGTCATGCGCATCCAGTCCGAGTTCGTCGAGGGCTTCGGGCTGCTCGCAGAGCTCGGCCCGGGGGTCAGCGTCTTCGGTTCCGCCCGCACCAAGCCGGGCTCGGACGAGTACGAGCTGGCGGTGGACATCGGCAAGCAGCTCGTCCAGGCCGGCTTCGCGGTGATCACCGGTGGCGGCCCCGGCATCATGGAGGCCGGTAACAAGGGCGCCCTGGAAGGCGGAGGGGTCTCGGTCGGCCTCGGCATCGAGCTGCCCTTCGAGCAGAAGATGAACGACTATGTCGACATCGGCATCGAGTTCCGCTACTTCTTCGTCCGCAAGACGATGTTCGTGAAGTACTCCGAGGCGTTCGTCGTCCTGCCCGGCGGTTTCGGCACGCTCGACGAGCTGTTCGAAGCGATCACGCTCGTTCAGACCAAGAAGATCACTCAGTTCCCCATCGTCCTGGTCGGCACCGAGTTCTGGAGCGGGCTCCTGGACTGGGTCCGCAGCACCCTCCTGCCCAGCGGCAAGATCTCGCCGGCGGACCCGGACCTGCTGCATCTCACGGACGACCCCGCCGAGGTCGTACGGATCATCACGGACGCCCGCGCGCAGCAGATGGAGGCCGAGGAGAACGCGGTGAGGCAGGCCGCGGAGGCCGGTGGGAACGGAAGCTGATGGGCCTGGCCGTATGTGTGTTCTGTTCCTCGAGCAGCCGGATCGATCAGCGCTATCTGGAGCTGGCGACCGAGGTCGGCGCTGAGCTGGCCCGCCGGGGGCACACGCTCGTGAGCGGCGGGGCCACGGTGTCGTGCATGGGCGCGGTGGCCGGTGCCGCCCGGGCCGGTGGCGCCCGTACCGTCGGTGTCATCCCCGAGAACCTGGTTCGCATTGAGATCTCCGACGAGGACAGCGACGAGTTGGTCGTGACCGAGGACATGCGCTCCCGGAAGGCCGAGATGGATCGCCGTTCGGACGCTTTCCTGGTGTTGCCCGGTGGTCTGGGCACGCTGGAGGAACTGTTCGAGATCTGGACGACGCGGGTACTCGGCGTGCACGACCGGCCGCTCGTCATCCTGGATCCGTACGGGCTGTACGAGCCGTTGCGCGGCCTCATGACGCATTTGCTGGAAGAGGGCTTCAATCGACCGACGGTGTTCGACGCGGTCGGCTGGACCGCGTCGATTGACGAGGCTTTCGACCTGCTGGCGAAGTCTCCCGTGTCGATCCAACCGACCGCTGAGGACTACGCCGAATCCGAAACCGGTTGATCGTCATTCGGCGCGATCCCCTTCCGATCGGCGCACGGCGCTCGCTTTCTCGCCGTCCTTGACACTTCATGGTGCTTTGTCATGCGGCGATGTTCCGCACGACGGTAATGGGTAAATTCCGGGTCAATAGTCTTACGTTCAGATGGCCAACCGGTGACGAGTCATGCCGTCGAGCGGCCGAAAAACGAAGCAAAGTCGTACGCCACCGGTTTCGTGGAATCGATGCGGGGCAGGGGATTGCGAACATATGTCGGGTGGGCTCAAATGAAGCTAAGTGGGTGCGTTGAGTAGATACGATACCCATTTTCAGGGTCCTCGAAAGAGACCCTGTTCTGCAACACTCCGATGCTCGACCTGTGCGGGCTCGAAATTCCTGAGGAGGTAGTTTCCATGGGAATTCGCAAGCGCATGGCAGTCTTCACTTCCGGCCTCGTATTCGCCGGAGCGACTGCGCTGATGATGGATCCGGCCGTGGCCACGGCCTCGGCGAACTCTGAAGCCGAGATCGCTGTATCCCATAACCACGCTGCGGGATGGCGGATACAGCCCCCACCCAACCCTCGTGACCGACAGGCGCAGAGACAGCGCCAATCGCAACTACAGCGGCAGACGCAGCGGCAGACGCAGCGGCAGACGCAGCGGCAGACGCAGCGGCAGGCTCAGCGGCAGGCTCAGCGGCAGTTCCAGCGGCAGCAGCAGGCGCAAGAGCAGTCGCAGCGGCAGATGCAGCGTCAGCAGCAGGCGCAGACTCAGCGGCAGGCTCAGCAGCAGTTCCAGCGTCAGCAGCAGGCGCAGACTCAGCGGCAGGCTCAGCAGCAGTTCCAGCGTCAGCAGCAGGCGCAGACTCAGCGGCAGGCGCAGGCGCAGGCTCAGCAGCAGTTCCAGCGTCAGCAGCAGGCCCAGCGTCAGGAGCAGAGCCAGCGTCAGCAGCAGGCGCAAGAGCAGTCGCAGCGTCAGCAGCAGGAGCAGGCCCAGGAACAGTCGCAGCGTCAGCAGCAGGAGCAGGCCCAGCAGCAAGGCCAGGGAGAGGAAGAGATGCCCATGGGAGAGGAAGAGATGCCCATGGGAGACGAAGAGATGCCCATAATCGACTGATCTGGTCGACAACGGCATGATCTTGTGCCAGGAGATCGCCGGGCATCGGGGCCTCGCGCCAGGTGGCGTGGGGCCCCATGCCCATGCGCGAGTGCCACGCGGCTCGCCTGCCGAGGTGGGTCAGACCAGGCCGCGGCGGGACACGCTGGGCGGGCGGCTTCCCTTGATCGAAGCGATCATGTCCAGTGACTCCCTCGTCGCCGCCGCGTCGCGGGCCGGTACGCGGAAGATCCGGGCGCCCATCCAGGCGTACACCGTCACGGCCGCCAGCGCCGCGGCGTCAGTGTCCGAGGTCGCCGGGGCGGCCGGCACCCGCGTCGAGGGAGATCCCACACCCGATGCGCTCGCGGGCGTGACGAGGACCGGGTGACCGCTTCGCACGTGCTCCTCGGCGTCCGAGACCGACCGCGCCTCGACGATCAACCCGTCCGGACGTACGCCCTGCGAGATGGCGTGTTCCGGCTCGGAGGACACCAGGCCGGAGCCGGTGGCGGCGGCGACTGTGGTCAGGTGGTCACCGACGAGCAGCGCGGCACCGGCCTCCACGCAGGCGTGCGCGATGGGTGTCGGTGCCGCCACGGCGATCACCAGATCGGGGTGCTCGGTGCGGACCCGTGTGACGAGTTCCGGGTCTGGCGCGACCTCGGCGAGCTGGGCGGCCCGGGGCATCGCGTCGGCGTCGACATCAGCGACATAGATTATGAAATCGCTGATACTGAACGCATGGGACCCAAGCCGCAACTCCATGCCTCCGATCGTGGCACGATCGTCGCGCCGAGGGCGCGAGGCCGAGCCGGCAGGCGTCACCAGAGCGTGAGTTAGGAGTCTGATCGTGGTTCTCGCCATCGCACTGGCGGGCATGGCCGTACTGGGCGCGGTGATCATCCTTGCCATGGGCATGGGCGGTGAGCTGGCCGAGACCCATCCCGATCACCCGCCGCTCGCGCTGCCGGGCAACGATCGGCTCACCGGGCCCGACGCGGCGCTGCTGCGCCTTCCCATGGGCGTGTGGGGCTACCACGCCAATATCACCAACGAGGCGTTGGATCGGCTCGCCATCGCGGTCACGCAGCGCGACACCCGGATCGCCGTGCTCGAACAGCAGCTCGCGGAACTGCGCCGGCGGCTCGGGGACGAGAGGGAGGAGCCGATCCGGTGGAACCTCACGCGAGAGCCGCAGAGTTCGTCGAGTGCCACCGCCGAGTTGCCCGCGTGGTCGCCTCCCGAGATCCGGCCGGCGGGTACGGATCATGAGTCGTACGGCACTTACTCGCCCTACGACCAACAGCTCGACCAGCCGGTGACCCCGGAGCTCGACCCGCCGGTCACCTCGAAGGACGACACCGCGGCGGACGAGCCGGGGCGCGACCGTTGAGCCGGGTCCTCGCACGCGTCAGTGAGGGGGTGGCGGCCTCGGCCGAGCGGACCTTCGAGGTGCTGACGGACTGGGACCGGCACGGTGAGTGGATGCCGTTCACGACCGCACGCGGGGGGCATGAGGTCGGTGCCACCCTGGAGGGCAGGACGGGCGCCGGCCCGATCGGCTTCCTCGACACGATGATCATTACGGAGTGGCGGGACGGGCGGCGGGTGGCGGTGCGTCACACCGGCCGGCTCGTCCGCGGTGAGGCGTGGTTCGAGACGACGCCGCTGCCGGAAGGCGGTTGCGTGGTCGTGTGGGCGGAGCACCTGGATCTCCCACTCGGGCCTCTCGGCCGGGTCGGCTGGGTCGTGATCGGCCCGATCGCCCGCGCCTTCATGCGGCTCGGGCTGCGGCGCCTCGGGAGACTGGCCGCATGAACGCGGTGACCGGTGCCGACGGGCTGTCGCGCTGCCCATGGGGGATCTCCACACCCGACTACGTGGCCTACCACGACGAGGAGTGGGGCCGCCCGATCCGCGACGATCAGGGTGTCTACGAGCGGCTGTGCCTTGAGGCGTTCCAGTCCGGGCTGTCCTGGTTGACGATCCTGCGCAAGCGGGAGGCGTTCCGGTCCGCGTTCGCGGGGTTCGATCCGGAGAAGGTGGCCGGCTTCGGGGCCGACGACGTCGACCGGTTGATGTCCGACGCGGCGATCGTCCGTAACCGCGCCAAGATAACGGCGGCGATCGCCAACGCGCGGGCGGCGCTGGAGCTGCCCGAGGGGCTGGCCGCGGTGGCCTGGCGGTATGCCGATCCAGCGGCCCCGGTGCCGCGGACCTCCGCTGACGTGCCCGCGTCCACACCCGGTTCGAAGGCGCTGGCCAAGGAGCTGAAGAAGCGCGGGTTCCGGTTCGTCGGCCCGACGACCGCCTATGCCCTCATGCAGGCGTGCGGTCTGGTGGACGACCATCTCGAGAGCTGCTTCCGCCG
>NZ_JABVEC010000100.1 GCF_014323705.1 Actinomadura alba | reverse complement strand
CAGACAGGACCCGCCTGCCTGCCGGTCAGGTCACCCGCCTACACACAAGATCATGCACGCCCTCTGGACCGGACCCAGCCGATCCTGCCGGTGATGCCCGGTGTGCCGGAACGGCAGACTCACGACTACAAGCGCAACGGCACCACCACCTTGTTCGCCGCCTTGGAGGTGGCGACCGGGAAGGTCAGCGCGGACGCCTGCTACCAGCGGCACACCAACGCCGAGTTCTTGAAGTTCCTCAAGCTGGTGGCCAAGGCCCATCCCAGGGTGAAACTGCACGTGATCGTGGACAACTACGCCACCCACAACCACCCCAACGTGAAGGCATGGCTGGCCCGCAACCCACGCGTGACCTTGCACTTCACCCCAACCAGCTGTTCTTGGCTGAACATGGTCGAGATCTTCTTCGGCATCATCACCCGCCAAGCCATCCGCCGCGGCACCTTCCATTCCGTGAAAGACCTCCGCGACGCCATCCGCCGATTCATCGACGCATACAACGACCGCTGCGAACCCTTCACCTGGACTAAGACCGCCGACGAACTCCTCACCAAAATCAAACGTCAAACAACTTCAAGCACGCGACA
>NZ_JABVEC010000010.1 GCF_014323705.1 Actinomadura alba | reverse complement strand
TAGAGACGTTGACGCTGCGGCAAGGTCAAACCCCGGCGGACAGGCTGCGCGGGAGGGACCCGATCGCTCTTCTCAGGCCGTCGTACGGCGGCAGCACGATCACAGAAAGGAACACCACCACGTCGCAGAGAACCGCTCATCGCAGCACCGATGAGTTTCCGTGGGGTGCGACGTTTCATGTCAAAGAACGTCGGTGACCCGACCGGCCGGACCGAGGAGTACGCATCGTGGACCTGAAGCTCGAGCAGGGAGACTCCACCTCGGAGATCACCGCTGCGCTCTCCGAGGTGGAGTCCGCGTTCGAGGAGCTCACCGAGCGCCATCGGCGCGAACTGCACCTGCACTGCTACCGGATGCTCGCCTCGTTCGGCACCAGCCTGTTCCCGGCCTTCGGCCTACCTCCGACGCTCTGAATGCCCCGACATGCCGATGGGCCGGGATTGATCCGACATGCCGCTGGCGCGGGCCGCTAGGCGCGGGTGGATATCTGCTGTACGGCCCAGTCGTTTCCGTCCGGATCACTGAAGAAGAGGAAGCCGACGTTGTCGAGAGCGTCCGCCACCGGCCTCGGGTTCTCGCCCAGGACCTGGATCTCACTGACCTCCACCCCGCGTTCGACGAGCTGGGCGCGTGCCTTGTGGAGATCTGGGACGACCAGCTGAAGGCCCTTGAGCGAGCCCGGCGGCATGTCCGGGACGACGCCCTCTCCCACGACGATCGAGCAGCCCGACCCGGGAGGGGTCAGCTGTACGACACGTTGTCCATCGATGATCGTGGTGTCGTGGTCCACGTTGAAACCGAGTCGCTCGGCGTAGAACGACTTGGCGCGCTCCACGTCCGACACGGGCACTATGACGACTTCGAGGGTCCAGTTCACGGCACATCCCTTTCTGATGGTTCGCTGTCAGTACGAGTGGTTCGCTGTCAGCACGAGTGGAGCAACGCGGTGAGCCGGTCGTAGCCCTCGGCGACACCTCGCTCCATGGGGGAGCGGAGTGCGGTGTCACGCGCTTCCTTCGACTCGTACAGCACGGTGCTGGTCAGCGTCGTCACACCGTTCAGCTCGGCGAAGTCGTAGGTGACCAGTGACTCACCCGGATACCACTGGTCGTCGAACGATTCGGTGTAGACCAGTCGGCTCGGCGGCACGATCACGCGGTAGACACCGCCATGGCCCATGTCACCGCCGTCGGGTCCCTGAGACACGAAGCGCCAAGTGCCGCCGACGCGCAGGTCGATCTCGCAGACGACGAGGTTCCAGCCGCGCGCGCCGAACCAGCGCTTGAGCAGTTCCGGCCTGGTGAACGCGTCGAACACCGTACGGCGTGGGGCGTCGAAGGCCCGCGTCATGACGATCTCTCGGTCCGTCGGCGTCGTCACCGTCAGGGCGCCGGTCCCGTCGCTCATGAGCGCGCTCCACTCGGCGGATCCCCGCGCCGCTCGTCCTCGGCCCCGAGTTCGGCGAGCAGTTCGTCAAGCCGCCGGTAACCGTCCTCCCAGTAAGCCCGGTAGTTCTCGAGCCAGTCGGTGGCGGTCTTGAGCGGTCGGGCCTCGAGCCGGCACGGCCGCCGCTGCGCATCGCGGCCGCGCGAGATGAGACCCGCGCGCTCGAGCACCTTGAGATGTTTCGAGATCGCCGGCTGGCTCATGTCGAACGGCGCGGCCAGTTCGGTGACCGTCGCCTCGCCCGACGCGAGCCGGGCCAGGATCGCCCGCCGCGTCGGATCGGCCAGCGCGGTGAACGTGGCGTCGAGCAGGTCTGGACTCATCCCTTGTATAACCTTCCGGTTCAATAACCTTCCGGTTTTCTACATGCTGACCAGTACGGCTGTCAACGCGATGCGGTTCCCGCCGAACCGCCGTCGGATGCACGGCTGCCGAGCGCCTCGAAGCACACATGACGTGATCCCGTCGTCTCGGCCGTCACCATTGACACCGGCCTCGTATCGTTCGACGCTTTCCCCGCAGTGACGCAGAGCGTACGAACGCCATTTCACCCCCTGGTCATGCCTCCGCCTTCTCTGTCGCAGCCCGCTCGCACCCGCCGAAGGAGAACCGCCCATGTCCTCCGTCGCCCTCCCTCACGACACCCTCGGTTCCGGAGCCCATCGCGTGATGGCGCTGCACGGCTGGTTCGGCGACCGCACCTCTTTCCGGGCGATCCAGCCGTACCTGGACGGTGACACGTTCACCGAATCCATTTCATCCTCCGGTGGAGGGCCGCTGGTCACAGCATGATCGCGATGCGCCCGTTGGGGCCGTGACGTAGAGAAGCTCCTGGTAGATGGGTTGATCACCACAACCAATACCCGTCACAACCAGGAGCTTCGGTTGCTGTTCTACCGTGCCGCCGTTGATTTGTCGCGTTCGACGTTGAACTACGTTGCGGGGGTGATCCGCCGGCACCGGGCGAAGACCGGGTCGGCATGGCGGCTGCTCTCCCCTGGCCGACAGGCCCTGCTGGTGCTGGTCTACCTGCGTAAGGACGAGACGTTCGCCGAGATCAGCGCGGGGTTCGGGGTGTCGGCGACGACGGCCTGGCGGTATGTGGAAGAGATCGTGATGCTGCTGTCGGCCCGTTCCCCCAAGCTCACGCAAGCCTTGCGGAAGGCTACTAAGGACGGGCTGACCCACGTGATCCTGGACGGGACGCTCATCCACACCGAGCGGGTCAAGGCCGACCGGCCATACTTCTCCGGCAAGCATCGCGTGCACGGCATGAACGTGCAGGTGATCGCCGGCCCAGATGGGACGATCCTGTGGACGTCGGGGGCGTTGCCGGGCTCCACCCACGACCTGACCGCCGCCCGGGAGCGGATCCGCGTGCACGGAACCGATGGGTACGTCGAGATCCTGCCTTGACCGACTGGTTGAACAGCGCGACTGCGATGTCGCCGTTGCTCAGCCGTCTGGCCATGACGCGGCGGGTGCCGTCGCTTGAGCCTGGGTGGCTGGGCTGAGCGCCACGGCCAGGGCCACCATGGTCAGCAGCGCCCGGTTTCGTTTCCTGGAGATCGCTCCGAAGTGATTCGAGGGCCGGGTCCATGGGGTGGGCTGGACATCCCATGGACCCGGTGCCCAGGACTCAGACGACCGTCGTGGCCGCGCCGCAGTTGGCGACCAAGCCGAGGGTCGTCCTGCCTGCGGTGAACTGGGGCGGGCTCGGCCTTCCGCCGAGCCCGCCACGCCGGGTCCGCACCGGAGACGGACCCCGGTTACGTCGTTAGCGCTGCAGTGTCAGCAGACCCGGCCGGTAGGGCAGGAGGCCGTAGTCGCCGCCGGAGTTGGGGCTGCGCCCCTGGTAGAGCAACTGCAGATTGCAGGGATCGACGGTAAAGCTCTGATCGGCGCTGGTGCGGATCAGTTCGCCATGGCTGATGTCGTTGGTCCAGGTGGCGCCGCTGTTGGCCTTGCCGGCGAACGGGTTGCTCTCGGTTGCGGCCTGCGGCGTCCACGAGCCGTTCAGGCTGGTGGCCGTGAACGAGCGGAAGTAACGACCCTGCGAGCCGATCGCCTCGACGATCATGAGGTAGCGGTTCTGGCCCTGGAGCTTGTAGACCTGAACGGCTTCGAACAGGTTGTTGGTCGTATCGCTCATGATCACTGTCGAAGTCGTGCCGAAACTGCCCGGGAAGTTCCCGATCGGCATACTGGCCCGGTAGATCTTGCCGTTGTCGCCGGCGAAGAAAAGGTACATGTTCGTGCTATCGCCGATGACAGTCTGGTCGATGGGTCCTGTTCCGGAGCCGGTGATGCTTCCGGAGAAGAGCACCTGCTGTGATGACCAGCCATTCGGGTTGGTGGGGTCGCTCGACGTCCGGTAGGAGAAGGCGGTCCCACCCCACTGGTAGGCGAGCACCCAGATATTCTTCGGCGCGAAGTGGAACAGCGTGGGGGCGACGGTGGAATTCGACATTGTGTTCTGGCTGGCCGAGGCCATCTCCGGCCAGTTGGTGAACAGGCCGAAGTTCATCGAACCCCACCTCGTCCCCGTGTCGTGCGTCGTCGCATAGACGAGATGCCTGCCGTTGTAGGGGGCGACGGTGAAGTCCTTGAGCGAGACCCACCCCGACTTGGGCTGCGCAAGCGGGCCCGTTGATGTCCAGCGGTATGTCGAAGGAAGATCGCACGTCGGACTGGGGTCGTCGCCGACCTGGACGAGTTGCCACTGCTGGTTGTCGCCGCCCCAGTCGTCGTACTGGACGATGTTCGCGTTGTCGGCGGTGGAGCCGCCCTGCACTTCGAGGGCCTTGTTGCTGTGGCGCGAGATGAACCTGACGTAGCCTCCCGGGCTCTCGGCCAGCCGCCACTGCTGGTTGGTGCCGTTCAGGTCGGACCACTGGACGATCGAGCCGCCGTTGGCGGTGGAGAAGTTGTAGACATCCAGCACCTTGCCGGAGTGGCGGGACTTGATGCGGTAGTAACCGCCGCCGGAGTCGACGAACTGCCACTGCTGCTGGTTCTGATCGTTCCTGGTCCATTGGGTGATGCGGGCGCCGTCGTTGGTCGCCAGGTTGTAGACGTCCAGGGCCTTGCCGCTGTTGCGGTTGACCAGGACGTACCACTTGTTCACATCCACTGTCGCGGCCTGAGCCGTTTGCGTGTTCGTCACGGACAGGAGCACCGACAGCAGGAGCGATGCCAGCACTGCCGCACCGGTCCTCAACATGAACTTCTTCCCTTCGTCTTCCCTTACCTTCGCCCAAAGTGTTAGAGCTAACATTTTCAGCCGAGTGAAACCTTCTCTCAATCGGTGATCGGGGGGGTGGTGGTGGCCGGAGTAAATACGCGGCAGAGCGACATCGTCAAGACCCCGGACCTTCGAAAAGTTTTCGGGCGCAGGCCTGCTGCTAGATCGCGCACACAACCCGGCGGCCAGACACACGCGATGAAATATTTTGAAAACATTGACGGGATTTGTGCTGGCTCACACACTGAGTCCGCGACGCCTTGGTGGTGTGTGCGTTCCCGTAATGGTGCGCGGCGTCTGTTGCACGGCTGTGTCCGTGCTTCCACCCCTCGTCCATTCATGGAGGAACAGACGTGCGTACGAACGCGATGCCCAGGGCTCGGATCCGCAAGCGGGCCCTCCTCGCAGGCGTCCTCGGGGTGCTCAGCGCTGCCGTCGCTCTGGTGGCACCGTCTCCGGCCGCCGCCGCGGAGGGCACGCTGGGCGCTGCGGCGGCGCAGAGCGGCCGTTACTTCGGCACCGCCATCGCCTCGGGCAGACTCAACGACCCGGCGTACACCACGATCGCGAACCGCGAGTTCAACTCGGTGACCGCCGAGAACGAAATGAAGATCGACGCCACCGAACCCCAGCCGGGCCAGTTCAACTTCACCGTCGGCGACCGCGTCTACAACTGGGCGGTCCAGAACGGCAAGCAGGTACGCGGCCACACCCTGGCCTGGCACTCCCAGCAACCCGGCTGGATGCAGAGCCTCAGCGGCAGCGCACTGCGCCAGGCGATGATCAACCACATCAACGGCGTCATGTCCCACTACAAGGGCAAGATCGCCCAGTGGGACGTCGTGAACGAGGCCTTCGCCGACGGCAGCTCGGGAGCCCGCCGCGACTCCAACCTGCAGCGCACCGGCAACGACTGGATCGAGGTCGCCTTCCGCACCGCGCGCGCCGCCGACCCGGCCGCCAAGCTCTGCTACAACGACTACAACATCGAGAACTGGACCTGGGCCAAGACCCAGGCCGTGTACGGCATGGTCCGCGACTTCAAGCAGCGCGGCGTGCCCATCGACTGCGTCGGCTTCCAGTCTCACTTCAACAGCGGCAGCCCCTACAACAGCAACTTCCGCACCACCCTGCAGAGCTTCGCCGCCCTCGGCGTCGATGTGGCCATCACCGAACTGGACGTGCAGGGTGCCTCGGCCACGACCTACGCCAACGTGACCAACGACTGCCTGGCCGTCTCGCGGTGCCTCGGCATCACCGTCTGGGGTGTGCGCGACACCGACTCCTGGCGCTCGCAGGACACGCCGCTGCTGTTCGACGGCAACGGCAACAAGAAAGCCGCCTACACCGCGGTCCTCAACGCCCTCAACGGCGGCACCTCGACGCCCCCTCCCGGTGCTGGAACGATTAAGGGTGTCGGTTCAGGCCGTTGCCTGGATGTGCCCAACGCCAGCACTACCGACGGCACCCAGCTCCAGCTGTGGGATTGCCACAGCGGCACCAACCAGCAGTGGACGTACACCGACGCGGGTGAGCTCAGGGTCTACGGCGACAAGTGCCTGGACGCCGCCGGCACCGGCAACGGCGCCAAAGTCCAGATCTACAGCTGCTGGGGCGGCGACAACCAGAAATGGCGCCTCAACTCCGACGGATCCATCGTCGGCGTCCAGTCCGGCCTCTGCCTGGACGCCGCCGGCTCCGCCAACGGCACCCCGATCCAGCTCTACTCCTGTTGGAACGGCAGCAACCAACGCTGGACCCGCACCTGACCTGCCCAGGAAAAGGCGAATCGATGAAGACCTACAGTGCGGCTTCCCCCGCCCCTCCGCTAAGGCATCGCTGGTGGTCCTGGTTTGCCGCCGCGATGGTGGCGGCCCTCGCGATCGGCATGCTCGTCGCGGTGAACCCGGCGCCGGCCGAGGCGGCGACGGTGGACACCAATGCCTGGTACGTCCTGGTCAATCGCAACAGCGGCAAGGCGCTTGACGTCTATGGCGCGTCCAGCGGCGACGGCGCGCGAGTTGACCAATGGACGCGCAACGACGGAGCCAACCAGCAATGGCAGTTCTTGGACTCCGGCGGCGGCTTCTACCGGTTGAAGGCGCGGCATTCTGGCAAAGTGCTCGATGTGGCCGGCGCCTCGACGGCCGACGGTGCCGCGATCCAGCAGTGGGCCGACCACAACGGCGCCAACCAGCAGTTCCGCCTGGCCGACTCCGACACGGGTCACGTCCGGCTGATCAGCCGCAGCAGCGGCAAGGCCGCGGAGGTCCAAGGCGCGTCCACCGCCGACGGCGGCAACGTCGTCCAGTACGCCGACTGGGGCGGCGCCAACCAGCAGTGGAAGATGGTCGAGCTGTCGTCCGGTGGCGGCGGGTGCGGCAGCGCCCCAACGCTCACAAGCGGTACGCACACGATCCAGAGCAGCGGTAAGAACCGCAGCTTCATCCTCAGGGTTCCGTCCAACTACAACAACAGCCACCCCTACCGGCTGATCTTCGCGTTCCACTGGCGAGGTGGAACCGCCGGCGACGTCGCCTCGGGTGGAACGAGCGGGAGCGCCTGGTCCTACTACGGCCAACAGGAACAGTCGAACAACAGCGCGATCCTCGTCGCCCCCCAGGGCCTCGGCAACGGCTGGGCCAATTCGGGCGGTGAGGACGTCACCTTCGTCGACGACATGATCCGGCGAATCGAGAGCGGCCTCTGCGTCAACACGACACAGCGCTTCGCCACGGGTTTCAGTTGGGGAGGCGGTATGAGCTACGCACTCGCATGTGCCCGGGCGAACACCTTCAGGGCCGTCGCGGTCATGTCCGGCGGCCAGATCAGCGGGTGCAGCGGCGGCACCCAGCCCATCGCCTACTTCGGAATCCACGGCATCGGCGACTCCGTCCTCAACATCGCGCAAGGACGGTCCCTGCGCGACAAGTTCGTCGCCAACAACGGCTGCACTCCCCAGAGCCCACGCGAGCCCACCCCAGGCAGCTGGACGCACATCACCACCACGTACTCGGGCTGCCGCACCGGGTACCCAGTCCAATGGGCCGCGTTCGACGGAGACCACATACCCGGTCCGGTCGACGGCTCCCCCAACGAGAGCGGCATCGCCACCTGGACCAAGGGAGAGATCTGGAGGTTCTTTGCACAGTTCCAGTGAGTCGGGTAGCCGGGAGGAGCCTCGCCTCTCGGCTCCCTCAGATCCGGATGTGAAGCCCGGGATCCGCAGCTCGATGATGCTCAACCTCGACCCCCCGGGCCATGGCCGGCTGCGGCGGATCGTGTCCCGCGTCTTCACGCCACGACGCGTGGAACGAATGGCGGCCGATGTGGTGACGCGGGCCAGGAGCCTCATCGACGAGATCGCCGAGCGGGGCGAGTGCGACCTGCCCGTGGACGTGACGGACGAGTACCCGATCCAGAACCTCGCCGACCTCCTGGGAATACCCACGAGCGATCGCGGCCAGATCCTGACCTGGACCAACCGGGTCGTCGGCTATCAGGACCCCGATCACGCCACCGACGTGGAAGGCACTGACGGCGGGCCGGTCAACCCCCGGTCCCCGGCCATGCTGGCCGACATGTTCGACTACGCCCACCGGCTCGCCGCGTACAAACGCCGTCATCCCGCCGACGACGTGATGACGGCCCTGGCGACGGCCGAGGTGAACGGGCAGTGCCTCACCGACCCCGAGCTGTCGATGTTCTTCTTCCTGCTGGTGATCGCGGGCAACGACACCGTACGCTCCGGCCTGCCCGGCGGAATGCTCGCCTTGCTGGACCATCCGGACCAGCACCGCCGCCTTCTGGCGGAGCCGGACCTGCTCGACCCGGCGATCGAGGAGATGCTGCGCTGGCATCCGCCCGTGCTCAGCTTCCGGCGCACCGCCGTCACCGACACGGTCCTCGCCGGGCAGCGGATCGCCGCCGACGACAAGGTCGTGGTGTTCCATGGCTCGGCCAACTACGACGAGAGCCGGTTCCCCGAACCTCTGCGCTTCGACATCGCCCGCCACCCGAACGACCATGTGTCGTTCGGTGACGGCCCGCATGTCTG
Organism: Actinomadura alba; assembly: GCF_014323705.1. Lineage (GTDB taxonomy): Bacteria > Actinomycetota > Actinomycetes > Streptosporangiales > Streptosporangiaceae > Actinomadura_C > Actinomadura_C alba. The sequence continues at coordinate 235,852 of NZ_JABVEC010000010.1, read as the reverse complement.
CCTGGGGTCGCATTTTGCTCGCCTGCAGCTCCGGGCGTTCTACCGGGAGATCCTGTGGCGCCTGCCCGACATCGAACTCGCGGGACCGCCGGCCCGGCTGGTGTCCAACTTCATCGCCGGGGTCAAGCACCTGCCCGTGCGGTACTCCCCGGTCGCCCGGTTCGGCACCCGGTGACCGCCACGCCGGCACCGTGTGGGACTCACCGGCGAGCGGCGAAGGCCAGGCCCGCGCCCGAGGCGATCACCGTCGCCAGGACGACGAACACCACGATCGTCCCGAGTGGATGGCGCTTGCGACGTGGGGACGCCATCGCCCGGGGCGATGGCTCCCGATATGCCCGCGTGCTGGAGGACGGGGTGGGCTGGCGGGTCGTCGCCGAGGGCGTGGGCTCGGGGGTGGCCGGCAGGGCCGAGGGCGGCCGGGTCGCCACCGGCGCAGCGGGGACCTGCGGCGCCGGGCGTGGCGACGGCGGTCGCGGCGTGACCGAGCCCGGTGGCCGGGTGGGGCTGGGCTTGGGCGGATCCGGTTTCGGGGGATCGTCAGCGCTGCGGCACGCCCCGATGACCAGCCGGAGGCGTACGAGTACTCGAACGTCCAGGTCGACGCAGAGACCGAGCACCGGGCCGCCGACCGGCGCGGGCGCCACCGCGGTGGTGGGGTGCGCCGTGGTGCCGGCCAGTGCGGGTGCGGCGACTCCGAGACCTGAGGCCGTGGCCGTGAGCAGCACGGCCTTCCGAACGGCACGCACGATCAGCCACCTCCGGAGATTCGCTGGAACTCCTGCAGCGCCGCGGTGAACGCGTCCGGCTCGATCGCCAGGCCCCCGGTGAACGGGTGCGAGATGTTGAACGCCAGGTAGACGCCGACGCCGAGCATTGCCGCCATCGCCAGCAGCGGCGCGATCTCCATGCCGCGCGGCCGCGCACCCGCGAGGAACGGAAAGAGGACGACGCCCAGCCCCGTCAGCACGGTCAGGGCGAGCAGGCCGGCCGGCGGTCTCGCCCTGGCGTCCGCCGCTCGCTGGTGACGGGCCGTCGACAGGTTGCGGATCTCCGCGAGTACGTCGGCGCGAGTGTCTCGGGCGTCGTCAGTGGTCACGCGCAGCCCCATGACGAGCGTGCGCGAACACCAGCGATGCCAGGATCACCACGGCGACCGCCGCGGCTGCGGCGAGGATGCAGACCAGCATGACCGACTCCACAACTTCGTCAACAGAAAGCCTGTGTTCCATCCGCCTGAACGCCGCTATATGAGTACCAGAAACGAGAGCGGCGAAAGTGGCCGTTAGTGGCCGCGGATCAGCGGGTTGAAGATCCGATAGAGGGTTATCAGTGGTACCAGGCCAAGATCAGCCGACGCTGGAGATAAATGCCGCCAAGCCGAACTCGATCTATCCTGGCGAGCCCTATCGAACCGAGCCCACCAGGCATCGGAGTAAACCAGAAGATCGCAGAAATGCCCGCACGGCGGTGGCACGTTCGGGAATTCGACACAACCGGGCCAGGTATCCGTACGGGTCCCGGCGAACCGGATCGGCGGTCACCGACGTACGGTTCCAGCCGACGCATCGGAAGAGCCACACAAATCCGTCGCTCTCCGATAAGGCGGGGAAACGCCCACTTTCAACACCAAAGCAATTACGCGGCCGACCGGGTCCGCCGTCCGCGAGCTGATCGCGGGCCATGCGCGCCTCGATGTCCGGCCACCGGACGGCGGGCGCCGGGCGGGCGAGCGGCAGCGCGCGGGCGGCGGCGGGTTGCGCGGAGTCTCTCGGGGGGCGAGCGGCGCCAGGATGGAAGGGCGGCGGTTCTCCGGCTCAGGGGTTCTGCACGCTCAGGCTGGTCATGGCCGGATTCTGGATCGTGGTGGCCCGGGTGTCGCCCCAGAAGAAGTGGAAGCCGCTTTGGCGTGCGACCCTTTCCGTGAGCATCTTAGGCGGCCCACTGAAGCCCACGAAGCGTCGTTTGACGACCACCCTCTGTGAGATCCGGCAGTTCTTCACACGCTTGCACAGCCCATATTGGAAAGTGACCGCTCCGCCTTTGTTGTTCGATGAATTGTGCTGCGCGCCTATGTTCTTGGTCGGGCTGTTGGCGGTGACAGAGTTACCCCGCCCGGAGACCTGCGATTCATTCTCAAAGGAATCATTGTCCGGGTTTTTTGCCACGATATTTCGTGCAATGGCGATCTCTGGAGCCGTCGTCGCCTCCGCTGTACCCTGCGTCAAAACGCCGCCGCCCATGACGGCAGCCGAGCACACGACGAAGCCGAAGCGACCGGTAAGGCTGATCTCACCCATGATCCCGCCCTTTTCGCATAGAAGATCACATGCCTATGCCCGCCGAGGGGACCGGCAAAACAATTGCCGGCCTCGACAGCCCCATCCGCACCGTACAGCAGTGATATGAGATTTCCTACCCTCGCGTGCCCCTACGATCGCTGTACCGACAAATAGGGCAAAAAGAATTACCACATCTTTGCCCCCCGGCCGGCCGGGAAAGGCGACGGCGGGGATTCCGCCATTCCCCGTTTCGTCAGCCGGCGACGCGGGTGGCCGCGGCCGGCACCGCGTCCGGGCGCAGCTGGCCGCCGTGCTCGGTCCGGACCAGCCGTAGATACTCCTCGGTCTCCCGATCGACGTCCCCGGCGTCCCAGCCGAGGATCGGGGCGATCAGCTCGGCGACGTGGCGCGCGGCGGCCGCTCCGTTGTCCCGCTCCTCCATCGAGATCCGCATCCGGCGGGACATGACGTCCCCGAGGTGCAGGGCACCCTCGTGCGAGACGGCGTAGACGGCTTCAACTCGGAGATAGTCCTGTGCACCCGGGATGGCCTCGCCGAGGCGAGGATCGGCCGCGATGAGGGCGAGCAGCTCGCCGACGCACGATCCATGGCGGTTCAGCAGGTGCTCGACGCGGGCGATGTGCAGCCCGGACTTCTCCGCGAGCCGCCTGCGCTCGTTCCAGAGCACCTCGAACCCTTCGGCACCGAGCAGGGGCAGGCGGGCGGTGACCGACTCGGGGACCTGACCGTTCATGCCGCTCGCCGCCGCGTCGACGGCGTCCTGTGCCATCACGCGGTAGGTCGTGTACTTCCCGCCGGCCACCATGACCAGTCCCGGTACGGGCTCCACGACGGTGTGCTCGCGTGAGAGCCGCGAGGTGTCGTCCGACTCGCCGGAGAGCAGCGGACGCAGGCCCGCGTAGACGCCGTCGATGTCCTCGTAACCCAGCGGCGTGCGCAGCACCGCGTTGACCCGTTCGAGCAGATAGTCGATGTCGGCGCGGTCGGCCACGGGATTCTCCCCCGAGTCCCACGCGGTGTCGGTGGTGCCGACGATCCAGTGCCGTCCCCACGGGATGACGAACAGCACGCTCTTCTCGGTGCGCAGGATGAGCCCGGTGTCCAGGAAGATCCGGTCACGGGGCACCAGGAAATGAACCCCCTTGGACGCCTGCACGGTAAACGTGCTGCGGATCCCGGCCATCTCTCCGCTGCCGTCGGTCCACACGCCGGTCGCGTTGATCACCTGTTGCGCCCGGACCGGGATCTCGCGGCCGGTCTCCAGGTCGCGTACGCATGCGCCGGTCACCCGGAGCCCCTCGCGCAGGAAACGGGTCACCTCGGTCCGCGTCGCCACGCACGCCCCGTACTGCGCGGCCGTCCGCGCGACCGTCAGCGTGAAGCGAGCGTCGTCGGTCTGGGCGTCGTAGTACTGGATCGCGCCCACGAGTGCGTCCGAGCGCAGCCCGGGCGCCTCGCGCAGAGCGGCCCGCCGGCTCAGCTGCCGCTGCCTCGGGAGCGTGCGCGCGCCACCCATCGTCTCGTAGATGCCCACGCCCGCACCGATGTAGAACCGCTCCCAGAGCCTCTTCCGGAGCGGGATCAAGAACGGGACGGGACGGACCAGATGAGGAGCGAGCCGGGTCAGCAGCAGGCTCCGCTCCCGGAGCGCCTCGCGAACGAGCCGGAAGTCGCGCTGTTCGAGATAGCGCAGCCCACCATGGATGAGCTTGCTGGACCTGCTGGAGGTACCGGCGGCCCAATCCCGCGCCTCGACCAGCGCGACCGACAGTCCGCGCGAGACCGCGTCGAGGGCGGCGCCCGTACCGACGATGCCGCCGCCGACGACGAGCACGTCGAACTCGGTCTCGGCCATGGTCCGCAGTGCGGTGTCCCGATACCGCGGGTCCAGTGGTGTGGATGTCACGACCAGGCTCCTCGTGGTGAGCTCGTTGTACGGGAGGCCCCTGCGGGGCCGGCGGACGAGTCCGGTCGGCCCCGCGGGGCGTGAGCCGGTGCTCAGTCGACGTCGACCCAGCCGAGCGTGCGGTCGACGGCCTTCTTCCAGCCCGCGTAGCCGCGCTCGCGCTGCCGGTCGTCCCACTGGGACTCCCAGCGCTTGTCCTCGTTCCAGTTGCGCTTCAGCTCGTCGGTGGACTTCCAGAAGCCGACGGCGAGGCCGGCGGCGTAGGCGGCGCCGAGAGCGGTGGTCTCCGCCACGACGGGCTTGGACACCGGGACGCCGAGGATGTCCGACTGCATCTGCATGCAGAGTTCATTCGCGGTGATGCCGCCGTCCACCCGCAGCACGTCGAGGACGACACCGGAGTCCTGCTGCATCGCCTCGACGACGTCGCGCGTCTGGTAGCAGATGGACTCCAGGGTCGCCCGCGCCAGGTGGGCGTTGGTGTTGAAACGCGAGAGGCCCACGATCGCCCCGCGCGCGTCCGAACGCCAGTACGGGGCGAACAGCCCCGAGAAGGCCGGTACGAAGTAGACACCGCCGTTGTCGTCGACCTGACGGGCGAGCGACTCGCTCTGAGCGGCTCCGGAGATGATGCCCAGCTGGTCGCGCAGCCACTGCACGGCCGAGCCGGTGACCGCGATCGAGCCTTCGAGTGCGTAGACGGGCTTGGCGTCACCGAACTGGTAGCAGACGGTGGTGAGCAGGCCGTTGCTGGACCGGACCAGCTCGTTGCCGGTGTTGAGCAGCAGGAAGTTGCCGGTGCCGTAGGTGTTCTTGGCCTGCCCCGCCTCGAAGCAGACCTGCCCGACCGTCGCGGCCTGCTGGTCGCCCAGGGCGGCGGTGAGGAGGATCTCTCCGCCCAGCGGCCCCGCGGCGCGGGTCGTACCGTAGCCCGCGGGATCCGAGGACGGTTTGATCTGCGGCAGCATCTGACGCGGGATGTTGAAGAACGACAACAGCTCGTCGTCCCAGTCCAGCGTCTCCAGGTCCATCAGCATGGTGCGGCTGGCGTTGGTCGGGTCGGTGACGTGCACGCCGCCGTCGGTTCCGCCGGTGAGGTTCCAGATCAGCCAGCTGTCGGTGTTGCCGAAGATCGCGTCGCCGGCCTCGGCGGCCTCCCGTACTCCGTCGACGTTCTCCAGGATCCACTGGATCTTGCCGCCGGAGAAGTAGGTCGCCGGAGGGAGGCCGGCCTTGCGCCGGATGACGTCGCCCTTCCCTTCCCGGTCGAGCGCCGACGCGATGCGGTCGGTACGGGTGTCCTGCCAGACGATCGCGTTGTAGTAGGGCCGGCCGGTGCGCCGGTTCCACACGACGGCCGTCTCGCGCTGGTTGGTGATGCCCACCGCGGCGAGGTCGGCGGCGGACAGGTCGGCCTTGTTCAGGGCCGTCGTGATCACCGATCGGGTGCGCTCCCAGATCTCGGTCGGGTCGTGCTCGACCCAGCCGGGGTTGGGAAGGATCTGCTCGTGCTCGAGCTGGTGCCGCGCGACCTCGTTACCGCCGTGGTCGAAGATCATGAAGCGGGAGCTCGTCGTTCCCTGGTCGACCGCTCCGACGAAGTCAGCCATGAAGAGTTTCTCCTTTTGGGGTGCTCTGGTGGGGCGGTGGTCGTTCAGGCCGCCTCGACCTCGGTCCGCTTCGGCGCCGGATCGGGCTCGGGCGACTCCGCGGCGGGAAGGAACCGGCCGATCAGCAGCTTGTACAGGGCCACGCCCAGCACACCGCCGATGAGCGGGCCGATGATGGGCACCCAGAAGTAGAGATCACCGTACTGATCCCGCCAGGCCCCGCCGTATCCGGTGATGAAGGAGGCCAGCCTGGGGCCGAAGTCACGGGCCGGGTTGATCGCGTAGCCCGCGTCGGTCCCCCAGGCCATGCCGATGGCCACCACGACGAGACCGATCATGAACGGCGCCAGGTTCGCGAGCGGCGTGGAGTTGCGCAGGTCGGTGAGGGCGAGGACCAGGAACAGCAGGATGGCGGTGCCGATGATCTGGTCGCGGAACGCGCCCATGGTGTGCACGGGCAGGGTGCCGTTGCCGGGGAGGGTCGAGAAGACGCCCTGGGTCTTGATGGTGTGACCGGGATCGACCTTGGCCAGGACCTCGGTGTAGTTCCAGCGGACGATGAGGGCGGCGATGAAGGCGCCCGCCGTCTGGGCCAGCACGAAGGGCGCGACCTTGCGCCACTCGAAATCCTTGAAGACCGCGAGCGCGAACGTCACGGCGGGGTTGAGGTGGGCGCCGCTGATCCGTGCGGCGACGTAGATGCCCAGCGTGACCCCGAGACCCCAGGCCCAGGCGATGCTGTCGTGGTCGCCGATGCCGCCGGCCGCGACCTGCGCGACGACACCGACGCCGAAGAGGATGAGGATCAACGTTCCGGCGAACTCGGCCGCCATTTCGCCGGCCAGCCCTGGACTCTTTCTCGGTTCCGCCATGTGCACTCCTCGCCAATGCGATGGGGGTGGGGGCGCGGTCGCCCGTCGCGTGGTCCGATCGCGCCGGTTGCGGTTGGAGGCAGATCACGATCAAGCATGTGAGGTGTCTTCTCACGGCTGGGTGGAGGGTAAGTCGCCGCCGAACAGGGGTCAACGGACATGTGTCGACATTGTCGAACACTTTGCCCGCGCATGGCCGGACAGTACCCTCCGAAATATGATCCAGACCACGAGAACTGGCTGGTCTTTCGCAGCAGATGCGGATATATCGACTTCTGTCGACATTGCCGACAACGTTTCAGTCGATCCACTTTTTGCCACGGTACGATCAGGCCGTGCCAGGACCGGTGCAATCGATCGAGCGAGCCGCCGCGATCCTGCGCCTGCTCGCCCGCAGTTCCGGTCGGCTCGGTGTGGGGGAGGTCGCGAGTTCACTGGGCCTGGCGCGTGGCACCGCCCACGGCATCCTGCGCACTCTCGAGCGGGTCGGTTTCGTCGAGCAGGACGAGCCGACGGGCAAGTACCAGCTGGGCGCCGCCCTGCTCCATCTCGGCACCAGCTATCTCGACGTCAACGAACTCCGGTCGCGTGCGATCAACTGGGCCGACGCGCTGGCGGCGCGCAGCGGTGAGGCGGTGCGCATCGGGACGCTGCTCGACGGCAAGGTCCTCGTGGTCCACCACGTGTTCCGCCCCGACGACACCCTCCAGGCCATGGACATCGGCTCGCTGCTGCCGCCGCACGCCACCGCGCTGGGCAAGGTCCTGCTGGCCCACGACGCCAACGCCGCGTCGTACCTTCAGGGCGCCGAACTCGAAGCGTTCTCCCGCCGCACCATCACCAACCCGAGAGAGCTCGGACGAGCACTCGCCCGCGTGCGCGACCTCGGCTGGGCCACCGAGATCGAGGAGATGTCCATTGGTGAAGCCGCGATCGCCGCACCGATCCGGGGCTACGGCGGGCTGGTCGTCGGCGCCATCGGCGTGTCGGGAGCCGTCGAGCGGCTCTGCGACACCAAGGGGACGCCCGACCTCGAACTCGTCGGTTACGTGCGCAACGCGGCCCGCGCGGTCTCCAGGGACCTTGGCGCCTCCCGCTGGTGACGACCGGCCCACCCGGCGTCGCGGGCAGGTGGGCGCCTCATGACCGAGCGCTATGTGATGTCGATCGACCAGGGGACCACCTCGACTCGCTGCATCCTGTTCGACCATCGGGGACACCTCGTCTCGGTCGCGCAGCGCGAGCACAAGCAGCATTTTCCCAAGCCCGGATGGGTCGAGCACGACGCCGTCGAGATCTGGCGCAATCTCGAGCGGATCGCGCCCGAGGCCCTCGCCCAGGCGGGCGCCACTCCGGCCCAGGTGGCCGCCGTCGGCATCGCCAACCAGCGCGAGACCACAGTCCTTTGGGACCGCCGCACCGGGACGCCGATCGGCCGGGCGATCGTGTGGCAGGACACGCGCACCGACTCGCTGATCGAGGAGATGGCGCGAGCGGACGACGCCGGCATCGTCGCCGAGCGCAGCGGCCTGCCACTGGCGACCTACTTCTCCGCCCCGCGGATCCGCTGGCTGCTCGACCACGACCCCGGCCTGCGCGAACGCGCCGAGCGCGGCGAGGTGCTCTTCGGCACCATGGAGAGCTGGCTGATCTGGAACCTCACCGGCGGCCTCGACGGCGGTGTCCATGTGACCGACGTGACCAACGCCAGCCGGACCCTGCTGATGGACCTCAACTCGCTGGCGTGGGACGACGACCTTCTCGCCTTCTTCGGGATCCCGCGCGCGATGATGCCGGAGATCCGGTCATCGACCGAGACCTACGGCGTCGCCCGCCGGGTGATCCCCGGCGTGCACATCGGCGCCGCGCTCGGTGACCAGCAGGCGGCGCTGTTCGGGCAGACCTGCTTCGCGCCGGGCGAGGCGAAGTGCACCTACGGCACCGGCGGCTTCCTGCTCATGAACACCGGGAACGAGCCGGTGCGCTCCTCGAACGGGCTGCTGACCACCGTCGGCTACAAGATCGCGGGCGAACCCGCCGTCTACGCCCTCGAGGGATCCATCGCCATCACCGGCGCCCTGGTCCAGTGGTTCCGTGACGGGCTCGGGCTGATCAGCAGCGCACCCGAGATCGAGACCTTGGCCCGCACCGTCGAGGACAACGGCGGCTGTTACATCGTCCCGGCCTTCTCCGGCCTGTTCGCACCGCACTGGCGCAGTGAGGCGCGCGGCGTCATCGTCGGTCTGACCTCGTACATCACCAAAGGTCACCTGGCGCGGGCGGTGCTCGAGGCGACCGGCTGGCAGACCCGCGAGGTCGTGGACGCGATGAACCGCGACTCCGGCCTCAGCCTGAAGGAGCTCAACGTCGACGGCGGTATGACGGCCGATCACCTGCTCATGCAGCTCGTCGCCGACGTGCTCAACGTGCCCGTCGTACGGCCCATGGTGATCGAGACGGTCTCGCTCGGCGCGGCCTACGCCGCGGGACTGGCCGTCGGCTACTGGGCGGATCTGGAAGGGCTCCGGCGCAACTGGCACCGCGCGGCCCGATGGGTGCCCAGCATGGACCCGCAGCGGCGCGCCACCGAATACGACAATTGGCAGCGCGCGGTCGAGCGCACCTTCGACTGGATCAAACCGGGCAACCACTGACCCATTCCGCCATGGGCCCATCCAGCAATCTCCGCTTACCAGGTAAAGCGCCCCGAGCGACGTCGCTCGGGGCGCTTCGCCTGCGTTATTTGATTGGTGTGTTCTGCCGATTTCTAGGCATTCACCACGGCTCGTTCCACGCCGATTCACTCTGGTTCGGGGAATCGGCGAGCAGCCCCCGCCAGGCCTTCTCGGTATTGGAAACGCGGGCCGCACCGGGCCGGCGGGCCTGGACTCGCTGGGCGGCCTGGCTCCGGTGACTCTGAGCGTGCTTGGCGCGGCGCGCGGCGCCCCGCGGCGCGGTCTCGCGCGTACGGCCCTGGATGCCCGGGTTGGGCGCGGCCTTCGGCCGGCGGTTCTGCTGGTTCGCCTTCGACGCTCCCTGTGCGGCGGGCTGAGCCTGCGGGTTCTCGCTGGATTCCGGCTGGTCACCGGGCCCCTGCTGGGAGGCCGGCCTGGCGCTGGGCGCCTGCTGGGCGGCGGGCCCGGCGCTGGGCGCCTGCGCGGCGGCACTCGGTCCCTGCGGTGCTGCGGCACTGGGCGCTTCCTGTCCGGCAGGTCCCGGCTTAGCGGCCTGGCCACCCGGTGCCGGCTGAGCGGCCGGGGCGGGCGGCTGCGGAGCCGCAGGGGCCGGCTCGGGCTTCCCGGAGGCCTCGAGTGCCTTCTGTGCCAGGGCGTCCCTTCCGATGGCCCGCATGTCCTCGGCGTCGGGGTCGTCGGTCGGCACCCTTCGCCCGTCGGCCCGGTCACCGCCGGCCTTCCGGCTACTGGCGCCGCTGGCGCTGCCGGCGCTCGTTGCCGGGTCCGGGACGTCGGTGGCCACGGGGGTCGCCGTGTCGCCCCGCGGATCGAGCCCCGCGTTCGCGCTCACCGACAGCGACACGACACCTCCGGCCAAAGCAGCCGAAGCTGCGGCGAGAGCAAGGCTGCGCGTGTAGTTGATCTTGCTCATAGAGTTTTCTCTTTTCATATTGAGAATCGTCCCTTCGGTGCCTCTGCCATTACCGGCCACTTCGGTGCATGCAACTCCGTCCAGGCCAGATAGCAAGGATGTCGGCTGGCATACCCCTCGACCTAGGGTTGATAGCGACGCCGATAACACAAGCGGAGATAATTACCGTCTCTTTATGTTTGAGACGTCCCGATGACATCACAAACAAGGATGGTCGGCATCGCCATAAGCACGAAATCCGCATCGCACCGAAAAACGCACTCCAGACGACATAGCGGGGAATTGCTTCAGGTCGGGGCGACGCAGGTGACACCGCCGATGACCTATCTGACAGAATCGACGGCAATGTATCGACTCCTCTTCACCCTGCTCATCGCGCGGATTCCAGCCGAGACCGTCCATCGCCTCACGATGACGGGCCTCCGGCTGATCGGCGCGGTGCCCGGTCTCGCCGCGCTCGTCCGTCGCCGGCTCGGCCCACGGGATCCCGCGCTCACGGTCACGGCGCTTGGCCTCACCTTCCCCGGTCCGCTCGGTCTGGCGGCCGGCTTCGACAAGGACGCGGAGGCCTGCGAGGCGCTGGCGGGCTTCGGCTTCGGCTTCGTCGAGGTCGGCACCGTCACCGCGCGGGCTCAGCCGGGCAATCCCAGGCCACGGCTCTTCCGGCTCCCCGCCGACCGGGCGATCGTCAACCGGATGGGGTTCAACAACCACGGGGCCGAGGCCGCCGAACGGCGGCTCCGCCGCCGGAAGAGCAGGGTCATCGTCGGGGTCAACATCGGCAAGACCAAGGTGGTGCCGGAGGAGGAAGCCGTCGGCGACTACGTGGAGAGCACCGAGCGGCTCGCGCCCGTCGCCGACTATCTGGTCGTCAACGTCAGTTCGCCCAACACGCCGGGGCTACGGAACCTTCAGGCAGTGGAGCGCCTCAGGCCGCTGCTGACGGCCGTGCGCGAGGCCGCGGATCGGACGTGCGACCGCAGGGTTCCGCTGCTCGTCAAGATCGCACCTGATCTGTCCGACGCGGACATCGACGCGATCGCCGACCTCGCGCTCGACATCGGGCTGGACGGCATCATCGCCACCAACACCACCATCGGCCGCAGCGGGCTGGTCAGCGAGGACCGGCTGGTCCAGGAGACCGGAGGGCTGTCGGGGGCACCGCTCAGGGAACGCTCCCTGGAGGTGCTGCGGCGCCTGCGGCGGCGGGTCGGCGGCCGCCTCGTACTCATCTCGGTCGGCGGCATCGAGACTGCGGACGACGCCTGGGAGCGGATCCTCGCCGGCGCCACGCTCGTCCAGGGCTACACAGCACTCATCTACCGGGGCCCGCTCTGGCCGTATGAGGTCCACAAGGGACTCGCCGCACGCCTCCGCGAGAGCGGCCACGCCACCATCACCGACGCGGCGGGTGCCGCCGGCAGCTAAGGCACCGACACTGTCGATCAAGGATCCGGGCACCCACTCCCCGCGTACCCCGATCCTTGATCGTCACGAGTTCCGGGGGTCACTCAGCGGCGAATTCGAAGAATCCATCCGCGATCAGTTCCGGCAGCACTGCCAAAGCGTGGGCCCGCACGTCGTCCTCCGGCAGCCCCAAGAGCTCGGCGATCGCGTCGAGCAACGGCTCCAGCGGCAGCGACCCGTCGCAGACGCCCGCGAGGGCCGCCTCGACCGTCCCCACCCCGGCGGCGCGGCGCAGCCCGCGCGTCTGCCGGAGCACGATCCGCTCGGGATCCCCGGCTCCCGGTGGCCCGATCTGTTCTTGCGCGACCCCGGCTGCGGTACGCAGGCGGCCTGTGGAAAACCTCCGTCCGTCGACCATCCCGTCAAAGATCTTTTCCACATACGCGCCGACCGGCTGCTCGACCCCCTGCCGCAACTCCTCGATCCGTACGGTCGTGCCGCCCTTGCGCAGAGAGATCCAGCCGAAGCCGATACCCGTGACGTCCTCGCGCTCGAAGTGAGCCAGCCACGTGTCGTAGCGGCGGCGGTACTCCGGGGTGCCGGTCTCGCAGGAGTCGCGCAACCACAGTTCGGCGTATTCGGCGGGGTCCTGGACGTCACGCTGCACGACCCACGCGTCACACCCGGTCGCCGTGAGCCACTCGCCGACCCGCTCCTCCCACGGCCGTCCACCGACGTGCAGCCAGTTGGCGAGCAGGTGGCACCAACCGCCGTCCACCAGGTGGGACGGTGCTTCGGCCACCAGCCGCCGGCCGACCTCATCGCCGGGCAGACCGGCCTCACGGTAGGAGAAACGGCCGTCCGGAGAGATCACGAAAGGGGGGTTGGAAACGATCAGGTCGAAGGTCCGATCGGGCACCGGCTCGAACAGCGACCCCTTCAGCAACTCGACGTCGCGCAGTCCGGAGAGCGTGAAGCCGATCTGAGCGAGTGCGAGCGCGCGGGGGTTCACATCGGTCGCACAGATCTTCCCGGCCCGGCCGGCCAAGTGCAGAGCCTGCACACCCGAGCCGGTTCCGAGGTCGAGCATGTTTTCCACAGGCCTGTGGACGACCAGCTGTGCCAGATTGGCCGACGCGCCTCCCGCGCCCACCACGTGGTCGAGCCGCAGCGGCACGTCGCCGCCGGGCCGGACCTTGAGGTCAGAGACGACATGACCGATTCCGGACCCACCGCTGACCGACTCCAACGGCTCGATGTGCACGGTCGCGCGGACCTCACCGGCCGACCGCTCGGCCAGGCCCGCGGCGACCAGGTCATCGGTGAGAGATCCGTACTCGGGCGTCGCGACCTGCAACCAGAACAGCCTGATGATCGCCTCGAGCGGCGACCCGCCACCAGTGGCCCTCAGTGCGGGAACGATCTCATCGCGCGCCAGGGCGCCGCCGGCCACGGGTCCGAGTAGCTCCCGAGCTGCGGCCACCGTGTATCCGGCCTGGTGAAAATGGTCGCGCACACGACCCAGGGCATCGATCACCCGCCCATCCTCCCAACCCCCTCCGGTCGCCTTACCCGGGCGGGGCAGGCGTCGGAACGGATTGATGGCGCTTGGATCAGGTGAGGTAGTCGGTGAGGCCGTCCGCGAGGGCCTCGGCGATGCGCTGGCGGAACTTGGGGTCGGACAGCTTGGCGGCGTCACCGGGGTCCTGCATGTTGCCGCACTCGATGAAGACCTTCGGCCGCGTGGACAGGTTCAGCCCGCCGAGATCGTCCCGTGCGTCGATGGCCTTCTTGCCGCGGTAGTTGGAGTAGGGGATGCCCGTCCCCTCGCGGTAGGCGTCGCGAAGCGCGAGGCCGAGCTTGTGGGAGTCGGGCACGATCTTGTCGTTGTAACCCTTGACCGCCTTGGGCTCGATGATGTGGAAGCCCCGATCGCCCTTGGGCGCGCCGTCGGCGTGCACCGACAGCGCGGCGTCCGCCTTGTTGCGATTGCCGATGGCCGCGCGCTCGGTGACGCAGGGACCCACACCGGTGTCACTACTGCGCGTGAGCACGACCTTGGCGCCCTGGGCCTTCAAGATCTTGGCGACCCGGTTGGAGACGTCCCATGTGAAGGCGTGCTCGGCGTAGCCGCGTGTGGTCTCGGTGCCGGTGGTGTCGCATGCCTTGCGCTCCGTGATCACGTTGACCAGCTTGTTCACCTCGGAGGCATGCGTGGCATTGCCGCCGTTGTGTCCGGGATCGATGACGATGACCTTGCCGGCGAGAGACCTCCGGGGAAGGCCGTCGGCCGGCCCTTCGGCGGACGCCGCCGGGCCGCCGCCGGTCGACGCGGCGGCCGCGTCGCCCGAGCCGACCGATGAGCCGACAGGCGAGCCGGACGCGAACCCACATGCGGCGAGGGCGGGCAGGAATGCGATCAGCACGGCTGCCGCCAGGGGTCTCTGACGCCGGATCCTCAAGAAACGCAGCCCTTCGTAATATGGCCGTTACCAACCCTGCAAGTCTGCACACGGGTGGCCATACGTCAAATCACTGCACGAAAAAGGCATGATCAAGTGGCCGCCGCCTCTTGGGGATCATGGCGGCGGCCACGCCATCGATCAGACCGATCGAACGGTGTCGTCCGCGCCCAGCAGGGCCGCGAGGGCCCGCGCCTCATCCGCGTCGAGGCCCAGGACCACGCGGGGTCGCCCCCATGGGTGATCGATCGAATGGGCCACGTAGCTGGCCACGGACTCCGCCAGTTGCTCGGTCAGTCCATGCGCGTGGCGCCACTCCGACCACGCGCGCTCCAATTCACTCGCCGCGCGCTGAGCGCACGACACCATCTCCGGACCACGCACGATTTACCCCCTGGGTGGACATGATCCTTGCGCCGACCGGCCGAACGGCTGGTTCAGTGGACCATTAACCCCCCACGGGTCCCCCGCGGCCCGGTGATTGCGCCAGGCTTGGCGAGCCCGATACCCGGCCGGCGAGACGATCGACCTCGGCTCGACCGGATCCGGTTCAAAGCCTCAAAGAGCTCGCGCCGGACCAGTGGTGGCACGCACCACGAGGTGAGGCACGACGAGCGTCTGGCGTGGTTCCCGGCCCGGATCCTCGATCCGGGCGCAGAGCAGTTCCGCGGCGACCCGGCCCATGTCGCGCCGGGGCTGGTCGACGCTGGTCAGCGAGATGTGCCTGATCGCCGCGAGGTGGGTGTTGTCGTAACCGATGATCGATACGTCTTCGGGGACGCGGAGTTCCAGCTCGTCGGCGGCCGAGAGCGCACCCGTGGCGACGAGATCGTTCGGTGCGAAGATCGCTGTCGGCCGGCGTTCCCCGGACAGCAGGACCCGCGCCGCGCGGTAACCACCCTCCTCGGTGAAGTCACCCGTCTCGACGATGACCTCGCCGGACAGGCCATGCCGGGCCATCGCGGCCTCGTAGCCCGCACGGCGGTAACGGGCCGTGGTCGAGCGCGCGCCCTCGATATGGGCGATTCGCCGGTGACCATGCTCGACCAGGTGGTCCACGGCCAGGCTGGCGCCGAGTTCGTCGTCGTCGACGACGATGTCGACTCCCTCGACGTCTCGTTCGCCGACCACCACGACCGGGACGCTGGCGGCCGCCTCCTTGAGCGAATCCGGAACCACGCTGAGCAGGACGAGGCCGTCGACCCGCATCTCCAGGAAGGCCTCGACCGCCTCTGCCTCGAAGAGCGGATCCCAGCGGCCACTGCCGACCAGCATGCGGAGGTTCTCGCCGTGCAACGTCTCCTGAAGCCCGTCGAGGAACTCCGCGAAGAAGGGGTTGTGCAGATCGGCCACCAGCGCGCCGATGAGCCGGGTGCGGCCCTCGACCAGGCTTCGGGCCACGGCGTTGGGCCGGTAGCCGAGCTCGCGGGCGGCCTTCAGGACCGCCTTCCGGCGGCGCTCACTGACATGTGGCGATCCCCGCATCACCAGCGACACCAGGGACTTCGACACCCCGGCGCGGTCGGCCACGTTCCGGATCGTCGGTTTCGGCGTCGACGGCCCCGCCACGATGTCCGGTCTGACGGGGGCAGGTGGCGTGTCTTCACGATCTGGACCCGGGACTGTGCCTTCACCAACTGACATGGCGCTCCTGTCGAGAGGCTGCAGGACGTGCCGCCTAAGGGAGAAGATGCCATGATGCCCCGTTCTTGCCCCAAACCGGCGCAACAGCGGTTAACGGCCAGTCCGGCAAGCGAGTTCGGGCCTGTACCTTCCGATTCGCCCGGTCGCTCGCCCATCCGCCGCCCTCGGATACCCTTCGCAGCGTGGCAGATCGGACAGTGACCGATAAGGGGCAGGCCGGTCATCGAACCGTCCCCGTGACGCGCGGGCCGGGGGGCGGACGGGGCAGACGCCGGCTCAGTGTCGCCGAGCGGCGGGACGAGCTGATCGAAGCCTCGTTGCAGCTGTTCAGTCACCGGTCGCCGGAGAACGTGTCCATCGACGATGTCGCGGTGGCGGCCGGGGCGTCGCGGGCACTCGTCTATCACTACTTCGGCGGCAAGCAGGAGCTGTACATCGCCGCGCTCAGAAGCGCGGCCGGGCAACTCTCGGACCTGCTCGAGCCACCGACGGAGGGCCGGCCGATCGACCGGCTGCGCATCTCTCTGAGCCGTTATTTCGACTTCGTCGAAGACCACGCGGCGGGCTACACCACGCTGCTACGGGGCGGCCCGGCGAACCGGTCCGACGAGGTCGGCGAGATCATCGATGGGGTCCGGCAGCTGCTGCTCGACCGGATTCTGCTCGCGCTCGGCGGCGACGACCCCGGCCCGATCCTCCGCATCACGCTGCGTTGCTGGATGGCGCTGGTCGAGACGGCCGCTCTGGACTGGCTGGAGCGGCGCGATGTGCCCCGCGCACAGCTGGAACGGCTGCTCGTGGATCAGTACGTGGTGCTGCTGCATGTCGCAGGACGGCACGATCCGGCGCTCGCCGCGCTGTTCGAGCAGGTGGCACACGAAGACCCCGGCTGAGAACCTGATCCCGGCTGAGAACCTGATCCCGGGCGAAGACTTGATCAGGGCTGAAGATCCCTGATCCGGCCGAGGATCTCATCGGCCGCCGGGCCCCCCGCGCCCGACGGGTCGAAAGCACCAAGTCACGAGTCTCGTCCGCGCCGTCTTGGCGACGGCACGGACGAGACGACCGTGTGAGCCCAGGCCCGACCCTGCGGCCGTGACCCTGAACCCTGTGGCTTGACGCCCCCCAAAACTCGGTGTGAGCTCCGCAAGCCCCGCCCGCTCGCCCGCGGTCGAGATCCGACCGTGGACGGTGCATCAGGCGAGGCGTTGACGGATTACTCCGAACGCTGCTGCGGGATACCCGCCAGCAGCGCCCGCACCTCAGCCTCGCGGTAGCGCCGGTGTCCCCCCAGGGTGCGGATGGACGTCAACTTGCCGGCTTTCGCCCACCGCGTGACGGTCTTGGGGTCGACGCGGAACATCGTCGCCACCTCTGCCGGAGTCAGCAGGGGCTCGGCCTCTGGCGTACGTGCTGACATGTGTGCGGCCTCTCCTCCATGGACCGATGACAGCGATCCTGCGATTGATCCTCGCGCGGTTCCCGATGTCCCCTATGGCCCGAAAGAGCCACTATGACATCACAAGGTGTAACCATGCCACCACTCAACGCAACAAGCAAGTCCCTGGCTGTAACTGCGTGTTTCGCGATGGCTGAATCACGCTGCGTGATTCTAGCGACACGTATGGTCGCATCGCGCGCAGATTCGGGAAGTTTGTTCAGTTCGCGGCCTCGAGGGCGCGCACGAAACGCCACCTGGTGAGCAGACGCCGGTACATCGCCAGGGTGAGCTCGACCTTGCCCTGCTCCAGCCCGGCGAGCGCCACTGACGCCTCGGCGACCGACTGGTCCGTACTGAGCGCCTGGTCATCGAAGAGCTGCACCAGTCCGCCGTAGTCGAGCTCGACCAAGGCCTCCGCATGGAACTCCGCCAGCCACCAGCCCACCGTCTGGACCTCGCTCCAGGCCCGGTCCTCGCCGAGGCCGCTCCGGACGACGGCGACCGCACGCTCCACCCTGCGCCTGGCCTCGGCCATGGATGTCACGTAAACGAGTGTGCGCACTGGTGCCGGAGTGACCGGACTGTCACCTTCATGAACACGTCCGCCACCGGCTGCGTGATCGTCGGTCTTCGGCCCCGAGGTCAGCACGAGCCAGCGCTCAGCAGGGACGAACGGGACGAACCAAGCGATCGGGATGTGCCAGGTGCTCGACAGGATGTGCGGCCGTACAGTGCGGCTCTGGCGCTTCCACCGTTCGAACTCGCCGGTGACCTGGTCGGCGAGCGGGGCCGGGACGAAGGCGTCCGCCACCGCGGCCGGCAGGCTGTCCCGAAACCTCGTGAAGGCCACCCAGGACCGCAGGCGGGTCTGCCAGGGGCTGACGTAGGTCATCCCCCCGGACCGCCGGACGTAGGCGTCCCGGCTCTCCTGCCCCGGGACCACCACCGGAGGTGCGGCCAGCAGGCGCCTCAGCGCTTGGGCGTGCTCGACCTGGAGGGCGGTCGCCCTGCGCGGCCGGTCCCTCGAGTCCGCGTACTGCGCCCACGCGGACCGCTCCGGTTCCGCAAACGCGGTCAGCGGCTCGTATACCCGTAGGTACGCGGCGTAAGGCAACACGTTCGCATGGTGACATGCGACTGACCGGACTGACATGAGGTCGGCACCGCCGAGATGCCCGTGTTACCTGGGACGGGCGGGGAAATCTCACCAGATCAGCGTGGCCATGTCCCTGTCCTGGTCAACGGCCCTAGGCTTGGCCCGAGACTGAGAGGAGTCACTACCGTGACCAATGTCTTCGGGTCGCCTCACAAAGGCACAGGACCCCGGCATGAACAGGTCGTCTTCTGCCAGGACGAGGCGACCGGGCTGCGCGCGATCATCGCGATCTACTCCACCGCGCTGGGTCCCGCACTCGGCGGAACCCGTTTCTATCCCTACGACTCCGAGGACGCCGCGCTCGCCGACGTCCTCAACCTCTCCCGTGCCATGGCGTACAAGAACGCGCTGGCCGGGCTCGACCTCGGCGGCGGCAAGGCCGTGATCATCGGGGATCCGGCGACCGACAAGTCGGAGGCCCTGCTGCGGGCGTACGGACGGTTCGTCCAGTCGCTGAACGGCCGGTACTACACCGCCTGCGATGTCGGCACCTACAGCGAGGACATGGACGTCATCGCCCGGGAGTGCTCCTTCGTGACGGGCCGGACGATCGCGCACGGCGGGGCGGGTGACTCCTCGATCCTGACCGCGTTCGGCGTCTTCCAGGGCATGCGCGCGTCCGCCGAGGCCGCCTGGGGCGAGCCGACGCTCCGCGGCCGCCGGGTCGGCGTCGAGGGCATCGGCAAGGTGGGCCACCGCCTCGTGGAGCACCTGCTAGAGGACGGCGCGGACGTCGTGATCTGTGACGTCAACGACACCGCGGTCGAGCGGATGCGCGCCAAGCACCCCGAGGTGGCGGTCGTCGCCGACCGTGACGCGCTGATCGCCGCCGACATCGACGTCTACGCTCCCTGCGCGCTCGGCGGCTCCCTCGACGACCGGATGGCGTCGGCCCTGGGCGCCAAGATCGTGTGCGGCGGGGCCAACAACCAGCTCGCCCACGTCGGCATCGAGAAGCAGCTGGCCGACCGCGGGATCCTCTACGCCCCCGACTACGTCGTCAATTCCGGCGGCGTGATCCAGGTGGCGGACGAGATCGAGGGCTTCGACTTCGACCGCGCCAAGGCACGCGCCACCGGGATCTTCGAGACCACCCGGCGGATCTTCGCCATGGCCGCCGCCGAGGGCGTTCCGCCGGCCGCCGCGGCCGACAGGCTCGCCGAGCAGAGGATGTCCGAGGTGGGGCGGTTGCGCGGCCTCTGGCTGGGCAGCTGATCGCGGGTGGGCAACGCCTCGAAGTAGTGGATACAATCGGGTTCTCCGCTGCGAGCGAAGCGCCACCGTGCAGACGGCGTACCGAGCCAGACGCAAAACGGGTACGGTTGTATCCGGAACTGACGTACGGCTCGGTAGACGTCAGTTCACGTAGCGTACGCGAGCGTTGATGGGGTCATGAAGCCCTGACCATCGAGGGGGTCGAGCCAATGGGGCGCGGCCGAGCCAAGGCCAAGCAGGTGAAGGTTGCACGCCAGCTGAAGTACAACAGCGGCGGCACGGATCTCGACCGCCTTAAGGAGGAGCTGGGAGTCGCTGAGTCACCCAATGACCCCTATGACGACTCCTATGACGAAGTGGCCGATAAGTACTCCGACTACTCGGACGAGTACGGCAGCGAGGACGACCGCAAAGACGGTACGTCCGGTCGTTAGCCCGTCCGCCTGATCGCCGCCGCCCTGGCCGTGAGGCCAGGGCTGTGGCGTTTCTGCGCCCGTACGGGCGCTCGGCGACGTTCGCGGCCACCGTCGAGCACGATCCGGCAGTGACGGTCCGGCGGTGTCCGACGGTCCGGTAGATCATGCGGCGTGCACCGCGATAGGCGTCGAACCTCTCGGTTCAGGCGTATCGGGCGGTGCCTTTCCCGGGGACCACCTCGCCCAGAATCCAGGCGGGCACGTCGCGGTCGGCGAGGAGCCGCAGAGCGTCGTCCGCACGGTCGGCCGGAACGATGGCCGCCATGCCGACGCCGAGATTGAAGGTCTTGTCCATCTCGGCCTGCGGGATGTTCCCGTGCCGCTGAAGCAGCGCGAAGATCTCGGGCGGTGCCCAGGACGAGCGCTCCAGCACGGCGTCCACGGTGGCGGGCAGCGAGCGGGCCAGGTTGGCGGTGATCCCCCCGCCGGTGATGTGCGCGAAGGCGTGTACGGCGCCGGAGCGGGCCAGCGCCAGGCAGTCGAGCGCGTAGATGCGGGTCGGGGTGAGCAGTTCCGCGCCCAGCGGCCGGGACAGCTCCGGCGGTTCGGCGTCGAGATCGAGGCCGGACTCCTTCAGCACATGGCGGACCAGTGAGTATCCGTTGGCGTGGACGCCCGACGACGCCATCGCGATCACGATGTCACCGGCGACCACGCGACCCGGCCCCAGCAGCTCGTCGGCCTCGACCACCCCGGTGCCCGCACCGGCGAGGTCGAACTCGTCCGGCGCCAGCAGGCCCGGGTGCTCCGCGGTCTCACCGCCCACCAGAGCGCAGCCGGCCAGCGCGCACGCCTCGGCGACGCCGCCGACGACGGCGGCGATGCGTTCCGGGACGACCTTGCCGCAGGCTATGTAGTCGGTCATGAACAGCGGCTCGGCCCCGCAGACCGCGAGATCGTCGATCACCATGCCGACGAGGTCGTGGCCGATGGTGTCGTAGACCCCGAGGCGGCGGGCGAGATCGACCTTGGTTCCCACGCCATCGGTCGAGGTGGCGAGCAGCGGACGCCGGTAGCGGGCGAAGGCGGACATGTCGAAGAGCCCGGCGAAGCCGCTCGCGTCGTCGACGACCTCGGGCCGACGGGACACGGCCACCCGCGACTTCATGAGTTCGACCGCGCGCTCGCCCGCCGCGATGTCCACCCCGGCCGCCTCGTAGGAGGTGCTCATGAGCGCGTCTGGGCCACTTCGAGAAGGTGCTTGCCACGGGAGGCCTCGTCGACCCGGATCGGGTAGACGCCGTCGAAGCAGGCGCGGCACAGCCGGTCCTTGGCGATCTGGCTGGCCGCGATCAGCTCGTCGAGCGAGATGAAGCCGAGCGAGTCGGCCCCGAGCGACGTACGGATCTCTTCGACGGACAGGTTTCCGGCGATCAGCTCGGCCCGGGTCGCGAAGTCGATGCCGTAGAAGCAGGGCCAGGCCACGGGCGGGCTGGAGATCCGCACGTGCACCTCGGCGGCGCCCGCCTCGCGCAACATCCGTACGATCGCCCGCTGCGTGTTGCCGCGCACGATCGAGTCGTCGACGACGACCAGCCGCTTGCCCTCGATGGCCTCACGCAGCGGGTTCAGCTTCAGCCGGATGCCGAGCTGCCGGATCGTCTGTGAGGGCTGGATGAACGTACGGCCCACGTAGGAGTTCTTGACCAGCCCCTGGCCGTAGGGGATGCCGGAGGCCTCGGCGTAGCCGATCGCCGCGGGGGTGCCCGACTCGGGAGTGGGGATCACCAGGTCGGCCTCGGCCGGGTGCTCGCGGGCGAGCCTGCGGCCCACCTCGACCCGGGTGGCCTGCACGCTGCGGCCCGAGATCGTGGTGTCGGGCCGGGCGAGGTAGACGTACTCGAAGAGGCAGCCCTTGGGGCGAGGCTCGGCGAACCGCTGGGAACGTACGCCGTCCTCGTCGATCGCGAGCAGCTCGCCGGGCTCGACCTCGCGGACGAAGGCGGCGCCGACGATGTCGAGCGCTGCGGTCTCGGAGGCGACCACCCAGCCGCGTTCGAGCCGGCCCAGCACGAGGGGCCGGACGCCTTCCGGGTCACGGGCCGCGTAGAGGGTCCGTTCGTCCATGAAGACCAACGAGAAGGCGCCGCGGGTGACCGGAAGGATCTCCATCGCGGCGTCGATCGACATCCCGCCGCGTGCGGGGGACTCGGCCGATCCCTGACCGGGGCGCCCGGCCAGCAGCGCGGTGAGCACCTCGGTGTCGGTGGTCGCGGTGAGCCGCCCCGGCTCGAGCCGGGCGGCGAGCTCGGGGGTGTTGATCAGGTTGCCGTTGTGCACCAGCGCGAGGCTGCCGCCGTCGGTGGAACGGAAGGTCGGCTGCGCGTTCTCCCACGTCGGAGAGCCGGTCGTCGAGTAGCGGCAGTGCCCGACGGCGATGTGGCCGCGAAGGGTGTTCAGCACTGACTCGTCGAAGACCTGCGCGACCAGCCCCATGTCCTTGAAGACCACGATGCGGGCGCCGTCGCTCACCGCGATGCCCGCGGACTCCTGGCCACGGTGCTGCAGAGCGTAGAGACCGTAGTAGGTGAGCTTGCTCACCTCGGCCTCACCCGCGTCATCCGCCGGAACCCACACGCCGAAGACCCCGCACGCGTCTTGCGGGCCGCGGTCGGTGGGGTCGATGTCGTGGCTCAGCCGGCCATCCCCGAGAAGCACCACCCCAGTCTAGGCGCACTACCTGGTGCTTCATTAACCGACTTTTGCCTACGGATGCCGTCGCGGGCGCCATGGGCGCGAAAACCTATGGGATGACCCGCTCAAGGTCGCGCCCGCAGGAGGTCCCGTATGACGTTGCCCGGCTACCGGACACACGAGGCCGCACCCCCGCGGGGGCGTGGGCTGGCCGTGGCCTCGCTGGCCCTGGGGCTGGCCGGGATCCCCGCGCTGGCGATCTGCGGGCTCGGGCTGCTCTTGGGCATCGCCGGGCTGATCCTGGGCGTCACCGCCCTGATCAAGGGCACGGAGCGCGACCTCGCCATCGCCGGCGTCGTGGCCTCGGCCGTGGCCTTGGTCCTGGGCACGACGGTGCTGGTGTGGCTGGTGAGCCAGGCAGCGAAGTGCGGCAACAGCACCGACTACCCCGACGCCCGATCACGCGACCGCTGCATCGAGCGGGAGTTCCCGTTCGTGCGGAGCAGCGGCCACCCCGGGTCAGGAATGTAGGGGGAGGTATTCCCGCAGGTCGGCGCGTGCGCCGCTGGCGCGCACCTCGCCGTTCTCGACGGCGTCCGCCCACGAGACCGCTCCGGTGGCGAGCCCGATCCAGGTGGCCGCGCCCATCTCGACCACGTTGGGCGGCGTGCCCCGGGTGTGACGCGGCCCCTCAACGCACTGCGCGGCGGCGTACGGAGGGATCCGTACCTCCACCGACCTGCCCGGCGCGATCGCGACCAGCCGGTCCAGCAGGTGGCGCACAGCGCCCTTGAGCACGGCCCCCTGCGGCTCCGTACCGGCCTCGCGGGCGGCCAGGACGGCGTCGAGGCAGCCGCGGCGCAGCGCCGCGGGATCGTCGGGGCCGGCGTACGGCGGCCGGCCGAGCGCGGCGAGCTGCGCGTCTAGTACGGCACGGGTGAGCTGAGTCCGAGACATCCGAACCGACGGTACCGGCACCGGGCCCGGTTGAAAGTAAGGTGTCAGCGCGATCGGGGAGCAAGGATCACGGTGCATGAAGATCACAGTGCATGAGGAGTGACGGATGACCGACGCCCGACCCCTCAACCCGGATGACCCCAACCGGCTCGGCGACTATGGGCTCCAGGGACGGCTCGGCCAGGGCGATCAAGGTGTGGTCTTCCTGGGCGGCGACGGCACGGGCGGGTCTGTCGCGGTCAAGTTGCTGCACGCCCGGCTGATGAACGAGCCGACGGCGCGGCTGCGTTTCATCGGCGAGCTCGAACCCGCCCGGCGGGTCGGCTCCTTCTGCACGGCCCGGGTACTGGACGCCGGCGTGGCCGGTGACCGCCCGTTCGTCGTGAGCGCGTACGTCAACGGGCCCTCACTGAGGCAACTCGTCACCGACGAGGGGCCACGCGGACCGCACGTGCTGGAGCGGCTCGCGTTGGGCACCGCGATCGCGCTGGCCGCGATCCACCGGTCCGGTGTCGTCCACCGTGATCTGAAGCCCGCCAACGTGCTGCTGAGCGCCGACGGGCCGTACGTGACCGACTTCGGCCTCGCCCGGGCACTCGACTCCACCACCACAGCGACCGGTCACATGATCGGCACGCCGGCCTACATGGCGCCCGAGCAGCTCACCGGGGCGGACGTGGGGCCGCCGGCCGACGTGTTCGCGTGGGCGATGACGCTGCTCTTCGCGGCCACGGGCCGCGCCGCGTTCGGTGCGGGTTCGGCCGCGGAGGTGATGCAGCGGGTGCTCCACGAGGAGCCCGATCTGCGGGAGCTGCCCGAGTCGCTACGCGACATCGCCGCTCAGGCGCTCTCCACCGACATGACGCACCGCCCGGGCGCCCTCCAGATCATGGATCACCTGCTCGACCTGCCCGGGCTGCCCGGGCCGATGGCCGCCATGGCGGGCACGCTCCTGGACCAGGCGGCGCACCCGCCGGCCTCCCATCCGGCCGAGATGGCGGTTCCCGCGCGCTCCGACACCGCATTCCTGCTCATGGCGCCCGAGGATTTCCCGCCCGGCGAACTGCCGGGCGTCGGCCGCGGGGACACCGACGAGGCATGGCCGCACTTCACGCCCGAGCCGACCGCCGCGAAGACCTCCGGCGGCCGCGACAACCGCATGCTGGGGGTCATCGCCGCCGTGGTCGTCGGCGTGCTGATCGGGGTGGCGCTGATCGTCCTGGTGCTGCGCCCGCAGCTGGGCGACGGCTCGGGGGAGAGCGGCCCCTCCGCCGGCGCGAAGTCGTCCGCACCGGGCGACGATCCGGTGGACAGCGTCCCGGCCGCCTTCAACGGCACATGGCGAGGTACGGCCACCAACCAGCGCGGCGGGCGTTTTCAGGTCGAGGTGACGTTCGTCACGGGGCAGAAGACCGCGCAGGCCGTCTATCCGCCGCCGACCGGCTGCGACGGCACCCTGACGTTCACCGAGGGCACCCAGAGCCGCCTGCGGATGGCGCTGGCGATCAACTCGCCCTGCACCGACGGGGGCACGGTCACCGTGACCCGGCAGGCCGACGGGCGGCTCGCCTACGTCTGGGCGAAGCGCGGGACCAGCCTGTCCTACCGCGCCACGCTCAGCGCCGGATAGCCACCCAGAGCGGCCGGGTGGCCGGCGACCATCTCACATGGGCGAATGCCAAGTTTGTCCAAATTCACCGCATGTCGAAGTAAAAACTCCACTAACCTTCTCCTTCGCGAGTGCCCTGCGGTCGGCGGTCAGCGGCCTTCCCCGAGCCAAGGAGACCCCTTCTTGAGTGAGGTATCACCGGGATCCCGCCGCGCCGTCCATCGAGTGGACGAGCACCAGGGCCGCCGAGGGCACGACCGGGCGGCTCGCGCCCGGTGCGGCCGGTCCGCTCACCTCCAAGCTCATCCTTTGCTCCGGTTTGCTCCCGGGTCGCCTGTGAAGCAGGGTCGTTCGCGACGGCTTTGGGAACTACGGGGCTACTCTTGGCCGAGTGCAGGATGTTTCCTTACAGTTCATGGAGATTCGGCCGGTGATACGCCCCCACCCGGGGACGAGGCCGGCCGGACCGCCGAATCCCGGCGCGACTGCGGTCGCGGCGGGGACCGGGGACCCACAACACCTGGGGTGAATTCGCGGGCGACCGCGATAGGGCAATACTCCCGGCCCGAACCCGTCAGCTAACCCGGTAGGCGTTCGAGGAGAGGAGAACGCGTGGAGACCCCCAACTCCACCATTCCGCCGCGCACGGGCATCGAACCCCCCGCCCGTGCCACCAGGCGATCCCTTCGGCGGCGGGTCGGCCTGGTCATGTCGGCCATCGGCGGGGTGCTTCTCCTGCTGCCCACCGGGGCGGGAGCCACCGTCCCGAACGCGGCCAGCCCGGGCGACAGCGCCAAGGTCGACAGGCTGACGACACAGATCAAGAAGCTGGAGCGGCAGTACCGCGGTGAGCTCCAGGAGCTCCGCGACTCACGGCTCGCGGCGAAGCGGGCCCTCAGCAAGTCAGACGGGCTCAAGACCGAACTGGCCGGCGCCCGTTCACTGGTGGCCCAGATCGCGGCATCGCAGTACATGACCAGCGGTCTCGAGCCGTCCGTGGTCATCCTCACGACCAACGACCCGTCGACCGTGCTCGACGGCGCGACGATGGCCAACCACCTGTCGAACAACTACTCCGGCCGCGTCAAGCAGATCGAAGCGCTCATCGGGCAGGAGCAGCGGGCCCGCAAAGAGGCCAAGGACAAGGTCGAGAAGCTCGAGCGCACCATCGCGGACCTGAACCGGCAGAAGGCGAACGTCCAGAAGCTGATCAACAAGTACAAGCCCGAATCCCCGCTGGTCGGCGCGTCCGGCCTCACCGGCCGTACGGTGAACATGCGCACGACTCTCGACCGGGAGTTCGGCCCCTTCCCCACGATCGGCTGCCTGCGTCCCGGCGATCCGGGCGAGCACGGCAGCGGCCGGGCGTGCGACTTCATGGAAAGCACGGGCGGCAGCATGCCCAGCGCCGAGCGGCAGGCGCACGGTGACCGGGTGGCCCAGTACGCCATCCAGAACGCCTCCCGACTGGGGATCATGTACGTGATCTGGAAGCAGCGGATCTATGACATGCGCAGCCCCGGGTGGAAGCTGATGGGGAACCGTGGGGGGATCACCGCGAATCACTTCGACCACGTGCACATCTCGATGTTCTGAACCACCTCGATGCTCTGGAATCTCGAAGTTCTGAACGGCTGAAACCGACAAATCGGAAACGTTGTGCCGAGTTCACCTGGTGTTCGCCCTGTGATCTGACGGGGTCACTAGCTTCACGGCGACTGACCACTTACCAGGAGGACTCGGTGGCCAAGCCCCCTTCAAAGCGTCTTCTGCCGTTGTTGTCCACGCCCCACGCGGGTGGGCGAAGCGCGATGACGTGCCAATATCGGTGCGGCAACGCATGCTCACACCCTGTGCCGAACACCAGCGACAACACCTACTTCGGTGATCTGATCGCCGCCCAGATCAGCCGGCGCGGCATGCTGCGCACCAGCGCGCTCGGCGCGATCGTCGCCGGCACGGCGGTGGCCGTGCCGAGTGTGGCGGTGGCGGCTTCCCAGAACGGCAAGCACGGTGGACATGGAGGCCCCGGCTGGGACGGTGACCGGCTCCAGTTCACGCCGGTGCCGCCCAACAGGGACGACAAGATCACCGTTCCGGCCGGGTACGAATCCGCCGTGGTGGTCCGCTGGGGCGACCCGGTGCTGCCCGGTGCGCCCGCGTTCGACTTCGAACGGCAGACCGCGGCCGCGCAGGCTCAGCAGTTCGGCTACAACTGCGACTTCGTCGCGATGCTCCCGCTCGACAAGGACCGGGCCCTGCTCTGGGTCAACCACGAGTACACCGACGAAGCGCTGATGTTCCGTGGTTACACGACCGGCGGGGCGGCGACCGCGGAGCAGATCAAGATCGCGATGGCGGCGCACGGCGGGGCCGTCGTGGAGATCGAGCGAGTGGGCCGCAGCGGCCGCTGGAAGCTGGTCACCACGGGCAAGCGCCGGTACAACCGGCGCATCACGACCGGCACAAAGATGGTCTTCACCGGGCCCGCCGCCGGACACGAGCTGCTGCGCACCGCCGCCGACCCGACGGGCCGAGTCGTTCACGGGACGCTCAACAACTGCGCCGGTGGCACCACCCCGTGGGGCACGATCCTCACGGGCGAGGAGAACTTCAACCAGTACTTCGTCGGTGGCAACGGCGTGCCCGAGGCCGCCAAGCCCGCGCTGGCCCGCTACGGCATCAGCACGACCACCGCGATCCCGTCCGACAGCCGCCGGTGGGACCGGGTGGAAGAGCGCTTCGACCTGGCCAAGCACCCGAACGAGGCCAACCGGTTCGGCTACATCGTCGAGATCGACCCGTACGACCCGACGTTCGTGCCTCGCAAGCACACCGCCCTCGGCCGCTTCAAGCACGAAGGTGCGACCACCAGTCTCACCAAGGACGGCAGGGTCGCCGCCTACATGGGCGACGACGAGCGGTTCGACTACATCTACAAGTTCGTGTCGGCCGACCGTTACAAGCCCGGCTCGCGCCAGCACAACTCGGCGCTGCTCGACAAGGGCACGTTGTACGTCGCGAAGTTGACCGGTGACAGCCCCAAGGCCGAGATCGACGGCTCAGGGAAGCTGCCCTCCGACGGCGAGTTCGACGGCAGCGGCGAGTGGATCCCCCTGGTCAGTGGCGACAAGAGCCACGTGCCCGGGATGACGGCGGCCGAGGTGCTCATCCACACCCGCCTCGCCGCCGACAAGGTCGGAGCCACCAAGATGGACCGGCCCGAGGACGTCGAGCGCAACCCCAAGACCGGCTCCATCTACGTCGCACTGACCAACAACTCCAACCGTACGGCGGCGCAGGTCGACGAGGCCAACCCGCGGCCGACCAACCGGCACGGCCATGTGCTGGAGATCAATGAGTACCGCAATGACGCGGGGGCGACGAAGTTCACGTGGAGCGTCCCGCTCGTGTGCGGCGACCCCGCGACCGACCCGACCTCGTACTTCGCGGGCTTCGACAAGTCCAAGGTGAGCCCGATCTCCTGCCCGGACAACCTGGCGTTCGACGGTGACGGCAACCTGTGGATCGCCACTGACGGAAACGCGCTCGGTTCCGCCGACGGGCTGTTCGCCATGCCGGTGAAGGGCCCCGAGCGAGGCCGGGTGCGGCAGTTCCTGACCGTGCCGTTCGCGGCGGAGACCTGCGGCCCGCTCATCTCCGAGGACCAGAAGACGGTGTTCGTGGCGGTGCAGCATCCGGGAGAGGTCACCGGGGCGACCCCTGAGAACCCGGCGAGCCGCTGGCCCGACGGCGACCAGCCCCGCCCGTCCGTGGTGTCGGTCTGGCACACCAGAGGCAAGGACATCGGCGCCTGACCCACGCCTGTAGAGGACCCGGAGCGCCGCACGGCGCTCCGGGTCTTCGCCTTTCCGGCCATGCCCTGCCCGGCCCGGTCAGGCCCGGCGAATAGGCTCGATGAGGTCGGGAGCAGGCGGTCGACTCCGACTCCCACGATCACGCGGACATCTCGATGGTCTAAAGGTGAACAAAGGATTAATCAGAGGTGTCGGACTTGGTTCACCTGACGATCTTCCTGTGATCTGATGGCTGCACCAGCTTCACGGCGAATGACCTGTTACCAGGAGGAATACGGTGGCCAATCCCCCTTCGAAGCGCCTGCTGCCGTTGTCGATCAGCGCGCACGCAGGTGGCCGGAGTGCGATGACGTGCCGGTATCGGTGTGGCGACGCCTGCTCGCATCCCGTACCGAACACCAGCGACAACCCCTACTTCGGTGATCTGGTCGCCGCCCAGGTGAGTCGCCGTGGGATGCTCCGCACCGGGGCGATCGGCGCGCTCGCGATAGGGGCCACCGTGGCCGTGCCGAGCTCGGCGGCCATCGCCGGTCCCCCTGTCGCGGCGACCGGGGGGAAGGGCGGCCCGGCCGACCCCGGTGCGCGCCTGCGCTTCTCCCCGGTGGCTCCGAACAGCGAGGACGCGGTGAAGGTCGCCGCGGGTTACGAGTCGTCCATCGTGGTGCGGTGGGGCGACCCCGTGGTGCCCGGTGCTCCGGCGTTCTCGTTCGACGGCCAGACCGCGGCGGCCCAGGAGCGGCAGTTCGGCTACAACAACGACTACGTGATGTTCATGCCGCTCACCCGGGACCGCGCGCTGCTGTGGGTCAACCACGAGTACACCAACGAAGAGCTGATGTTCCGCGGTTACAAGGGCGGCGACACCGCCACCGAGGAGCAGATCAAGATCGCGTTGGCGGCGCACGGCGGCTCGATCGTGGAGATCGAGCGGATCGGCGGCTCCGGCGGCTGGCGGCTGGTCACGAAGGGCCGGCGGCGCTACAACCGGCGCATCACCGCCCATACCGAGATGCGGTTCACCGGCCCGGCGGCCGGGCACGAGTTGCTGCGCACCGCCGCCGACCCCGCCGGGCACCACGTGCGCGGCATGCTGAACAACTGCTCCGGCGGCGTCACCCCGTGGAACACGATCCTCACGGGCGAGGAGAACTTCAACCAGTACTTCGTCGGCGGCAACGGGGTACCCGAGGCCGACAAGCCCGCACTGGCCCGCTACGGCGTCAGCACGACCGCCGCGATCCCGTCCGGCAGCCGCCGGTGGGACCGGGTCGAGGAGCGCTTCGACCTCGCCAGGCACCCTCACGAGGCCAACCGCTTCGGCTGGGTCGTCGAGATCGACCCGTACGACCCGGACTTCGTGCCGCGCAAGCGCACCCACCTGGGCCGGTTCAAGCACGAAGCGGCCAACAGCACGTTGTCCCGCGACGGCCGGGCCGTGATCTACCTCGGCGACGACGAGCGGTTCGACTACATCTACAAGTTCGTGTCGGCCGGGCGTTACAAGAAGGGCTCGCACCGGCACAACCTGACCCTCCTCGACGACGGCACGCTCTACGTCGGGAGGTTCACGGGTGACAGCCCGCCCAGCGAGATCGACGGCACGGGGAAACCGCCCTCCGACGGAGCGTTCGACGGCAGCGGCGAGTGGATCCCTCTGGTCAGCGGCGACCGGAGCTTCGTGCCCGGGTTCACCGCGGCGGAGGTGCTGATCCACACCCGGCTCGCGGCGGACAAGGTCGGGGCGACCAAGATGGACCGGCCCGAGGACATCGAGCGCAACCCCGTGAACGGCGCCATCTACGTCGCGCTCAGCAACAACGTCAACCGCACTCCGGCACAGGCCGACGAGGCCAACCCGCGCGCGAACAACAAGCACGGCCAGGTTCTGGAGATCGTCGAGAGGCACGACGACGCCGCCTCGACATCCTTCTCGTGGAGCCTCCCCCTGGTGTGCGGGGACCCCGAGGACCCGTCGACCTTCTTCGCCGGCTTCGACAAGTCCAGGGTCAGCCCGATCAGCAGCCCGGACAACCTGGCCTTCGACTCCGACGGCAATCTATGGATCTCCAGCGACAGCGCCCGGGCACTGAACGCCAACGACGGCCTGTACGCCATGCCGCTGGCCGGGAGAGAGCGCGGTCACCTGCGGGCCTTCCTCACGGTGCCGATCGGTGGTGAGACCTGCGGACCGCTGATCACCAAGGACCAGAAGACGGTGTTCGTGGCGGTGCAGCACCCCGGCGAGGTCACCGGGGCGTCCCCCGACAACCCCGTGAGCCGCTGGCCGGACGGCGACCAGGCGCGTCCGTCCGTCGTCTCGGTCTGGCACGGCAGGGGCAAGGACATCGGCGCCTGACCCGACCGCTGAGGCCCCGGCGCGGCCCCGCACCCCGCGGTGGCACGCCGGGGCCTCGCCGGTCTCCGGTCGGTCCGCCGCGCGAGAGTCAGCGGCCGTAGAAGCGTTCGGGCCAGTCGTCCTCGAGCAGCTCGGCGGGGTCGAACTTGATGGGGAACGGCCGGGTCAGGGGTCCGGGTCCGCCCGAGGCGAGCCGCTCGACCTCGCGGTAGCACCCGCCGTCGAGCTCGTGCACCACGATCACGGGTGGCCGCTCGTCGCCCTGCTGCGGAAAACCTTCCAGCTCCACCCGCCAGAAGTACGGGATGCCCGCCTCGGCATAGGCGACCGGTTTGGTCACCCGATCGTGCCGGCGGCTGTTCCGCGAGACCACCTCAACGACGGCGAGAGCCTCGTCGGCCTCGTAGAAGGGCCGTCTGCGGGCCGGCTTCGAGGGACGGGCCACGAGGATGTCCGGAATCAGCCCGCTCTGGTCGTCGCGGAGCCGGAGCATGAAGGCGGTGATGACCCGCACGCCCGATGGTGCCGCACGTTCCAGAAGCGTCCGGAGCCGGTCGGCGAACCACTGATGGTCGTCCACGGGTGAGGGGCTCACGATCAGCGCCCCGTCCAGGACCTCGAAGGTGTGGTAGCCGTCATCGAGGGCCGCGAGGTCATGGATGGTGAACGCCCGGGCCTCCAGTGCCACGTTGTGAGCCACCGCGGCTGACACCGCCCCTCACCGCCTTCGGTCGACATGCTCAGAAGTGTCATACTGTCACTGAGCGTGTGCGATCCGTTCCGCTGAACTCGTCACGTCAAGTCTGCCTCACCCAGCGGTGTCACCGCGAGACCTCCC
This sequence comes from Actinomadura alba, assembly GCF_014323705.1. GTDB lineage: Bacteria > Actinomycetota > Actinomycetes > Streptosporangiales > Streptosporangiaceae > Actinomadura_C > Actinomadura_C alba. The sequence goes on along the minus strand of NZ_JABVEC010000010.1, from coordinate 203,542 downwards.
CGTCCTGGCGCGGTGTCGGCCCAGCAGGGCCATGATCAGCTCGGGACCGGGGCCCGCACGCATCCGCGGCGCCTCCGGGTTCTCCTTTGGTTTGGGTCGCCTCAGTAGTGCCGCTATGCGATTACCTTTGAGGTAGTTCAAAGTTCCGGAGTATGATTGCTGTGTGAACACGACCCAGGTCCCATTCTCGGAACTCATCCAGCACCCCAGAGCCACTGTGCGCAAGCTGGAAGAGACCGCGCGGCGCAGACTGCGTCTGGCTCGTCGTGACGGGGAAGATCTCATCCTTGAGTCCGTCGAGCGCGCCGACGCCGAGGCCACAGCGATCAACACGACCACGCGGCTCTTCGTTTCTCTGATGAAGCACGATGAAGGTGCCCGGACCCTGCTGCAAGTCCTCCCTGACGTGTTCCCTTGGGTCCGTTTTCTGCCTGCCGAGGCCGTGCAGAAGTTCCTGATCGAGTTGGTCCATACGGCACATGCCTGTGCCGAACTGGAGAACATGGCGCCGCTGGAGCCCGTTGTCGTCGCATGGCGCAATACCGCCGAGATCTACGCCGATCCCGAGTTGCGCCGGGCACTCACCGAGCCTCTCGACGGTGCCGATCATGGAGCCGTCTCTGCGCCCCGCGAGCCGTGAGCCCCAAGCGCAAGGACCGCGCCGCCCCACCGCCCGTCGATGACGAGTGGGACGTCAGGTTCGGAACCAACGAGGCGGCCAAGGGGTGGGAGGAGTTCTGCCGCCAGGCGACCACCAACTGCCGGGCGGCGTTCGAGCTCATGGGGTCGAACCCGCGCCCTCCAGAGGACAAACGCCATACCCGGCTGCGCCATGACCTCGCCACACGGATCATGGACGGTCGCGAACTGGAGCAGTGGGAGATCGAGGTGACCGGAGGGGGGCGAATCTTCTATCTCGTCGACGATGAGAAGCACACTGTCTGGGTGGTCGTCGCGTCGCTGAGGCATCCGAAGATCACCGAATAGGCCGTGGGCGGTTACTGCAAGATCAGCTCGCGTAGGTCGGGAGCAGGCGTTCGTGGGCCTCGCGCAGTTCGGGCAGCGGGATGGAGAAGACGCCCTCCACCGTGAGGGAATCGCCGCCGACCACGCCGAGCCGGGTCGCCGGCACTCCGGCCGCCTCGCACAGCGCCGCGACCCTGGCCTCGTGGCCTGGGCGTACGGCCACGACGGCGCGGGCCACCGACTCGCTGAACAGCGACACGAACGGGTCACCGGGCAGCGTCACCCGGCAGCCGAGCCCGCCGCGCAGGCAGGACTCGACGAGCACCTGCGAGAGACCGCCGTCGGATAGGTCGTGCGCGGCGGCGAAGAGCCCGTCGCGGGCGCCGGCGATGAGCACCGAGGCCAGCGCCCGCTCGGCGGCCAGATCGACCAGCGGAGGCAGCCCGCCCAGGTGGCCGTAGACGACGTGGGCCCACTCGGACCCGCCGAACTCCTCGCGGGTCTGGCCGAGCAGTACCAGCGTGGTCCCGTCGGCGGCGAAGGCCATCGGAACGCGGCGGCGGACGTCGTCGTGGACGCCGAGGACCCCGACGACCGGTGTCGGGTTGATCGGCGTGGACCCGGTCTGGTTGTAGAAGCTGACGTTCCCCCCGGTCACCGGGGTGCCGAGGGCACGGCACGCGTCGGCGAGGCCCGTGGTCGCCTGGGCGAACTGCCACATCACCCCGGGGTCCTCGGGTGAGCCGAAGTTGAGGCAGTTCGTGACCGCCAGCGGCCGCGCCCCGGTGGTCGCCACGTTGCGGTAGGCCTCCGACAGGGCCAGCTGAGCGCCGGCGTACGGGTCGAGGCGCGTGTAGCGGCCGTTGCCGTCCAGGGAGAGCGCGATGCCGAGTCGTCCGTCGGCCGGCTCGGAGCCCGCCTTGCCGGGCTCGCCGGCGGCGGAGTTCTCGGGTGCCGCGAGCATCGCCTGGTCGAGGCGGATGACGCCGGCGTCCTCGGGCATGGCCAGCACGGTGTTGCCGAGGACGTACTTGTCGTACTGCGACGTCACCCAGCTCTTGTCGGCGAGGTTGGGCGCACCGGCCAGCCAGAGCACGGTTCTGCGGAGCTCGTCGGCGTTGGACGGCCGGTTCAGGCGGCCGGGCGTATCGGACTGGAGCGATCCGAGGTCGGCGGGCGGCTCGGCCGGACGGTCGTAGACCGGGCCCTCGTCGGCGGCCGTGCCCGGCGGGATGTCGACGATGACCTCGCCGCGCCAGGTCATCACCAGACGGCCGCCGTCGGTGACCTCACCGATCGTGGTCGCCGGCACGTCCCACCTGCCGCAGATCGCCAGGAACCGGTCGACCTTCTCCGGTGCGACGACCGCCATCATCCGTTCCTGCGACTCGCTCATGAGGATCTCCTCAGGCCGCAGGGTGGGATCGCGCAGCGGGACCAGGTCGAGATCGACGACCATGCCACCGGTGCCGGCCGCCGCGAGCTCGGTGGTGGCGCAGGAGACGCCGGCCGCGCCGAGGTCCTGGATGCCGACGACGAGGTCCTCGCGGAACAGCTCGAGACAGCACTCGATGAGCAGCTTCTCCATGAAGGGGTCGCCGACCTGCACCGCCGGGCGCTTGGCCGCGGACTTCTCGTCGAAGGTCGCCGACGCCAGCACCGAGGCGCCGCCGATGCCGTCCGGCCCGGTACGGGAGCCGAAGAGGATGACCTTGTTGCCGGGGCCCGGCGCGGCCGCGCGCTTGATGTCGTCATGCTTCATGACGCCGACGCACAGGGCGTTGACCAGCGGATTGGCGAGGTAGCACGGGTCGAACACCACCTCGCCGCCGATGTTCGGCAGGCCGAGGGAATTGCCGTAGCCGCCGATGCCCGCGACGACGCCGGGGAGCACCCGCCTCGTGTCGGCGGCGTCGGCCTGCCCGAAGCGCAGCGAGTCCATGACCGCCACCGGCCGGGCGCCCATCGAGATGATGTCGCGCACGATGCCGCCGACCCCGGTGGCGGCGCCCTGGAAGGGCTCGACATACGAGGGGTGGTTGTGCGACTCGACCTTGAAGGTGACCGCCCAGCCCTGCCCGACATCGACGACCCCGGCGTTCTCGCCCATGCCGACCAGGAGCACGTCGGAGGTGTTGTCCGGGGCCTTCTCGCCGAACTGCCGCAGGTGCACCTTGGAGCTCTTGTACGAGCAGTGCTCGCTCCACATGACCGAGTAGATCGCCAGCTCGGCGGCCGTGGGACGGCGCCCGAGGATGTGGCGGATCCGCTCGTACTCCTCGGTCTTCAGGCCCAGTTCCTCGTAGGGCTGGGGATGCCCGGGAGTCCTCTCGGCGTCGGCGACCGCGTCGGCGGCCGGTTCGCTCACCGGCCGGGCGTCCGGACCGGCCACCGGCTCGACGACCGGCTCGACCACCGTCTCACCCACGGGGACGGCCCCCGCCTCGCCCACCGGGCCGGCGAGCGGCTCGGTCACCGGGTCGGCGGCCGCACCCGCGGCGGGGCCCGGCCGGACGGGCTCGTCGGGACGGGGCTGATCGCCGCCCGCGGGCAGCACCGGCTCGACCTGATCAACCGTGCGTTCAGCCGGCTCGTCCGGGCCGGGCGGGGCCGGGGACGGGGCGGCCTCGGCCGGCGGCTCCTGCGCGGTGGACGGCTCCGGCAGGGGCCGCTGCGGCTCCCTGTCCGACGGATCGCTGTTCACGCGTTGACCAATCCCTTGACGATCGAGGTGAAGAAGCCCAGCCCGTCGGTCGTCGGGCCGGTCAGGGTCTCGACGGCGTGCTCCGGATGCGGCATCAACCCGACGACATTGCCCGCCTCGTTGCAGATTCCGGCGATGTCGTTCAGGGAGCCGTTGGGGTTCAGGTCGAGGTAGCGCACCACGACCCGGCCGCTCTCCTCGAGTTCGGCGACGGTCTCGGCATCGGCCACGTAGCAGCCGTCCTGGTTCTTGACCGGGATCACGAGTTCCTGGCCCTCGGTGTAGCCGCTGGTCCAGGCGGTGTCGGCGCGCTCGACGCGCAGCCGCTGGTCTCGGCAGACGAAGTGCAGGCTCGCGTTGGGCCGCAGCGCCCCGGGCAGCAGATGCGACTCGCACAGGATCTGAAAGCCGTTGCACACGCCGAGCACGGGGAGTCCCGCCTTCGCGGCCGGGACCAGCTCTTCCATGATCGGTGCGAACCGGGCGATCGCGCCCGCTCTCAGGTAGTCGCCGTAGGAGAATCCTCCCGGCAGGACCACCGCGTCGACGCCTCGCAGGTCCTTGTCCGCATGCCACAACGCGACCGGCTCGGCCCCGGCCAGCCGCACGGCGCGTGCGGCGTCCCGGTCGTCCAGCGAGCCGGGAAATGTGATGACGCCCACCCGGGCCGTGCTCATCGTGTCCGTCTCCTCGTCACAGCGGTGGGCGGCAGACGCAATCGCAGGCCAGTCTCAGGTCAAGGATCCCCCCGCATCGGTATCTAACCTACCTGCCGCTGTGCACCAGTTCGCGCTCCAGGCGCCTGATCAGTGCCTCGTCCTGCCAGGTCAGCCGCTTGTGCAAGGAGACGACCGTGCCCTGGCCCGGCGTGCTGTCGAAGTCGACGTCGTCGACCAGCGCCCGCATGATGTTGATCCCGCGTCCGGACTCGTCATCCGGATCGGCCTGTCGTGTCGGCACGTCCCGAAACCCCCGACCCTGGTCAACGATCTTCAGCACACAGTGGCCCTCGTCGATGTGCGCGTCGACTTCGAAGTCCTTCGCCGTCTGGGCGTGCTCAATGACGTTGGTGCATGCCTCGGAAGTCGCGAGCAGGATGTCCGCGATGCACTCTTGCGAGACCCCCAGGCCGCGCAGTGCGTCTCCCAGTGCCCTACGTATCACCGGGATGCTGAGCGCCTCACGCGGTAGCGCGAGAGAGAACCTCATTTCCACCGGCCACCTCATTGTTGGCCGACCCCCTTACCGGGGCCCGACCCCGATCTCGGTCTTAAAACTCTCAACGAGGCTAAGGCTTCCCCGGCGGGCACTTCCTAATCGCCACAAGCGCCTTCTTTCAGGGAGCCGAGCTGTGGCCACACCCCGCGAGAGCAGGGACGATTACGAGTCGGCAAACGACCTCGGGCTTATGGAAGGCGCCCGCAACTCCCCCGGTGCCCGGTTATTCGACGAACACTTCGAAGTTCTCGATGACCGGATTGGCCAGGAGAGTCTCGGCGATCTTCCGCACCTGCTCCAGAGCCGCCTCATCCGCAGGCCCTTCGAGCTCCACCTCGAAGCGCTTTCCCTGACGTACCCCGGTGACCCCTTCGAACCCCATCTGCGGCAACTTCCTGGCGATCGCCTGGCCCTGGGGATCGAGAATTTCCGGCTTGAGCATGACGTCGACGACGACGCGTGCCACGGTCGGCTCCCTTCTGTCGGATCCTCATGGCCGGGGCCGAGAGCGGTTCACGCCGTCTTTTCGCCGGGCTCGGCAATCGCCGATGCCCCGCGGTCGCCGCTACCGCTCCGGGTCCCCGCCACTCGCTCTCTGAGCTGCGGATTCTCGTACGGCTCCGAAGCGTACGGCACGGCGACCCGTGGTGGTGCGGCGAGCCGTTCCTCGTCATGGTCGTACGCGTTCACGCGCCCCGATATACATGGCACAGAGCGTTCACCCCCCGGGAGCAGTCCATGCGCATCGAGGAACTGTCATCGCCGGAGCGCGCCCTCTGGGAGGCGTTCCCTCGTGGCGGGTCGGTCGACCTGACCACCGGCAATCCGGTCTTCGACGACCCGTCGGACGCCGACCGGTGGACCGCCGACCGGGTCGTCAGGGCCGAAGTGATCGTCGCGCTGCTCCTGGGCGCCCAGGACGCCGAGCCGGGCGAGATCGCGGCGGTGCGGCTCACCGGTGCGCGGATCACGGGCACGCTCAATCTGGGGCATGCCGAGGTGACCGTGCCGCTCGCGCTCACCGGGTGCTCGTTCGACGAATCGCCGCATCTCTACTGGGCGAGCATGCGCAGCATGCACATCCTGCGCTGCCGGCTGCCCGGGCTGGTCGCCTCCGGCACCACGGTGGAGGGGCACCTGTGGCTCGAGGGCAGCCACGTCTCCGGCGGGCTGTGGCTCGACGGCGCGCACATCACCGGAATCCTCAACCTGAGCGGCGTCCACCTGCTCAATCCGGGTGGCGACGCGCTTCTCGGCGACCGGCTGGCCGTCGACGCCAACGTCTACTGCGATCAGGGCTTCACCGCCGACGGCGAGGTGCGGCTGCCGGGCGCCCGGATCGGCGGCCAGCTGATCTTCCGCGGCGCCCGGCTGCGCAATCCCTCGGGCTCCGCGCTGTACGCCAGCCGGCTGGACGTCGCCGCGAACGTCTTCTGTGACGGCGGCTTCTCGGCCAACGGGGCGGTACGGCTGCGCGGCGCCCGCGTCGGCGGCTACCTCTCCCTGGTGGGGGCGGTGCTGAACCACCCCGACCGTACGGCTCTCAACGCCGACGACCTGGCCGTCGAGACCGACGTCTACTGTTCGGACGGCTTCGACGCCAAGGGCCTGGTGAGCTTCGCCGGCGCCCGGATCGGCGGTCAGCTCAGCCTGCGGGGCGGCCGGATCTCCAACGCCGGTGGCATCGCGCTGAGCTGCCAGCGGCTGCAGGCCGACGACGTGCTGCTGCGGCCGGCCGAGCCCATCGAGGGGCTCGTGGACTACTCGTACGCGAAGATCAGCCGGCTCCGTGACGATCCGGCGACCTGGCCGGCCGGACTGCAGCTCGACGGGCTGTCCTACGACGCCATCGACCCACCGCTCCGCGCGCAGGAAAGGCTGAACTGGCTACGCCGGGACACCGACGGCTACCAGCCTCAGCCCTATGAGCGGCTCGCCGAGACCTACCGCTCTATCGGGCTCGACGCGGAAGGGCGAACGGTCCTGCTGGCCAAGCAGCGGGACCGGCGCGCGGGTCTCACCACTCCCAGCAAGGCGTGGGGATTCGTCCAGGACGTGACGGTCGGTTACGGTTACCGGCCATTTCGTGCCACCACCTGGTTGCTCGTCCTGTTGGCCATCGGCACCGTGGTGTTCTCATTCCGGCGACCCCCGGTTCTCGACGATGGCCAGCGCCCGCATTTCAACGCATTCTTCTACACGCTCGATCTGCTGTTGCCGATAGGCTCACTCGGCCAGGAGATCGCCTACAGCCCGGCGGGCGTCTATCAATGGGTCGCCAATCTGCTGGTGGCGGCCGGCCTGGTCCTCGGCCTGACAGTGGCCGCGGGCGTCACTCGTGTGCTTTCCCGCGAATGATGCTGATATTTGCGCATCTGAATGACTACAGACCGGTATCGTGAGGGCCGCGCAGCCATGGAAGGACCCCGTTGAGCACCCCATACCCCCCGCAGCCGAACGCGCCCACCCCCTGGGGCGCGCAGGGTCGGCAGCAGCCCTATCCGGGCGGACCCGGCGGCCATGCCCCCGCTCCGAACCCGTACCCCCAGCAGAGCGGCTACCCGGGTCAGCAGCAGCCGTATCCCCAGCACGGCGGCCATCCGGCACCACAGCAGCCCTACCCCCAACAGGGCGGCTACCCGGCACCCGCCCCTCAGCAGCAGTACGGCCAGCCACAGTACGGGCAGCAGCAATACGGCCAGCAGCAGCACGGTCAGCAGCTGCACGCGCAGCCGGGCGGCGGGCAGGCACAACTGGCGCTCGACCTCAAGTACTTCCCGCTGGCCTGGATCTTCATGTTCATCAAGCCGAAGATCGCGATCAATGGACACCTGTTCCCCGGTCAGTGGGGCCGCAACGTCATTCCGATGCCGGCCGGCCAGCACCATGTGCACGTCCACGTGCCGTACCTCATCCCCTCGCGGATCGGGCCGGCGGACCTGCAGGTGCCGCTGCAACAGGGCCAGTCGGTCGAGCTCGAGTACCGCGCGCCGCTGTTCGCCTTCTCGCCGGGTGCGATGGGCCCGGGCCCGCAGCCGTGGAACGGCATGGGGGCCACCATCGCGCTGATCGTGGTCCCGTTCGCGCTTCTCTTCTTCCTGTTCATCCTGGGCTTCGCCGCGGCGTGACCACCGGTTCGCGACGGTGGCCGGCCGCCGTCGCGAACCGGCCGCCGTCGCACGCTCGGGCGATCGGTCAGGGCTGCAGCGACACCAGCCGACGCTCGGTCATCTCCTCGATGGCGTACGCGGGGCCTTCACGGGTGTTGCCCGAGTCCTTCACGCCGCCGTACGGCTGCTGGTCCGCGCGGGTGGTGGGCACGTCGTTGATCAGCACGCCGCCGAACCGCAGGACCTTCGCCGCCCGCAGCGCCTTGCCGACGTCGGAGGTGTAGACCCCGGCCTGCAGGCCGTACCGCGTGTCGTTGGCGAGCGCGAGGGCCTCGTCGAACGACTCGTACCGGGTGACCGTCACCACCGGCCCGAACACCTCCTCGCGCTGCAGCCTCGTGGTCGGCGGGGCACCCTCGATCACCGTGGGCCGGAGCACCCCGTCGATCACGTCGCCGCCGGCGAGCATCTTGCCGCCGGCGGCGACGGCTTCGTCGATCCACTCCTTGACCCGTTCCGTGTCCTCCGCGGAGATGAGTGAGGACACGTCCGTGTCCCCGGCGAGCGGGTCGCCGGTGACCAGGTTCTCGACGCGGCGCACCAGCGCCTCGATGAAGTCCTCCGCCACGTCGGCGTGAACGTAGATCCGCTGGGTGGAGATGCAGGACTGCCCGGCATGGGCGAATCCGGCGTTCACGGCCTTCGCGGCCGCCCTGGACCAGTCGGCCGGGTCGTCGACGATCAGCGGTGAGTTCGAGCCGAGCTCCAGCCGTACCTTCTTGCGCGGGGCCTTGCCCGCAATGGCCCAGCCGACCTCGGACGATCCGGTGAAGGTCACGTAGGCGACGTCATCGTGGGTGACCAGCGCGTCTCCGACGGTCGACCCTCCGCCGGTCACCACGTTCAGCCAGCCCGCGGGCACACCCAGGCCGTTCAGCAGCTCGGCCAGCAAAAGCGCGCTGACCGGAGTCTGGGACGCGGGCTTCAGCACGACCGGGCAGCCGGCCGCCAACGCGGGCGCGATCTTGTGGGCGACGAGGTTCAGCGGGAAGTTGAACGGCGAGATCGCCGCCACCACCCCCACCGGCACCCGCAGCGTGAACGCGGTCTTGCCTGCTCCGGACGCCGACGCGTCCATCGGCACCATCTCGCCGGCCAGCCGGCGGGCCTCGGCGGCCGCGAAGGCGAAGGTGTCGACGGCGCGCGCCGCCTCGACCTTGGCGGTCTTGAGCGGCTTCGCCGACTCCATCGCGATGGCCCGGGCGAAATGATCTCGCCGGTCGTTCAGGGCGGCCGAGGTCTGTTCGAGTACCCGGATCCGGTCCACCCGGGCGAAGTCGTCACGGTTCAACGCGTTCACGGCGCTCTCGACGGCACGGGCCACGTCCGCGGGCCCGCCGGCGGGAACCCGGGCGACGAGCCGGCCGTCGTACGGTGCCCGTACCTCTCTCAGGCCGTTCTCGCCGGTCGGCGTCCACTCCCCGCCGATCAGCATGCCGGGCACGCTGAACTGCGGTTCAGTCGTGGTGGTCTCGGCGGTCCTCATGTCAGCGGTCCTTCCTCACCCCGGGGGGAGTGCCTCGGATCCTGCTGAGATAGCCGCTATCCCGGAAACTATGCGTTCCGCTTCGGTGCCGCGCACAACGATGCGGGTAGACATCCGGCAAGTTGGGGCTTGCGCCCCCTTAAGTGACGTCTGACACCATGGCCAGAGAGCCTCACGCCTCTTACCAGGGGCGGTGGCCTTACGTCGGCCGGCTCACGGCGATCCCGCTCGCCGGCCCCGAGTTGCAAGAGGAGCGGCACGTGACCATCGACTCCGTGCGCGGCGCGCCGACCGGCGCCGGCCAGGATGTCTCCCCCGAGCTGGTCCAACTGCTCACCCCCGAGGGCGAGCGCGTGGAACATCCCGACTATCCGCTGGATCTTGGCGATCAAGAGATCCGCGATCTTTACCGTGACCTGGTCATCGTCCGGCGCATCGATCTCGAGGCGGTCGCCCTGACCCGCCAGGGCGAGCTGGGCATCTGGGCCTCCCTGCTCGGACAGGAGGCGGCGCAGATCGGGTCCGGCCGGGCGCTGTCCGACAACGACATGGTCTTCCCCACGTATCGCGAGCATGGCGTCGCCTGGTGCCGCCAGGTCGAGGCGGTCCGGTTGCTCGGTCTGTTCCGCGGCGTCAACCACGCCGGCTGGGACCCGGCCGAGCACAACTTCCACCTGTACACGATCGTCATCGGCAGCCAGACGCTGCACGCCACCGGCTACGCCATGGGCATCCAGCGCGACGGCGTGCTCGGCACGCCGAACGCCGCGGCCACCATCGCCTACTTCGGCGACGGCGCGACCTCGCAGGGCGATGTCAACGAGGCGTTCGTGTTCGCGTCGGTGTTCAACGCACCCATCGTCTTCTTCTGCCAGAACAACCAGTGGGCGATCTCCGAGCCGCTGGAGCGGCAGAGCCGTGTCCCGCTTTACCAGCGGGCCAACGGCTTCGGCTTCCCCGGCGTCCGGGTCGACGGCAACGACGTGTTCGCCTGCATGGCGGTCACACGCAAGGCCCTGGAGGCCGCCCGCAGCGGCCAGGGGCCCACGCTGATCGAGGCCTACACCTACCGGATGGGGGCGCACACCACGACCGACGACCCCACCCGCTACCGGCTGGCGGCCGAGCTCGAATCCTGGAAACTTAAGGATCCGATCGAGCGGGTGAAGTCCTATCTCGTGAAGAACCAGCTGGCCACGGCCGACTATTTCGAGGAGATCGAGGCCGAGGCCAAGCAGATCGGCAAGGACCTGCGCAAGGCCTGCCTGGAGCTGCCCGACCCGCAGCCGCTGGCGATGTTCGAGAACGTCTACGCGGAATCGCATGAGCTGATCACCGAGGAGCAGCAGCAGTTCGCGGCCTACCTCGAGTCGTTCGAGGAGGCGTCGTCATGACCGAGACCGCGGGCGGTCAGGGCACCGCCACCACGACGTTCAGCCTGGCGAGAGCCCTGGGCGAGGGCATGCGCAAGGCCATGGAGAACGACCCCAAGGTCCTCATCATGGGCGAGGACGTCGGCAAGCTCGGCGGCGTGTTCCGGGTGACCGACGGGCTGCAGAAGGACTTCGGCGAGGAACGGGTCATCGACACCCCTCTCGCGGAGTCGGGCATCATCGGCACCGCCATCGGGCTGGCCCTCAGGGGTTACCGCCCCGTGTGCGAGATCCAGTTCGACGGTTTCGTGTTCCCCGCCGCCGACCAGATCATCACGCAGCTCGCGAAGATGCGCATGCGCTCACTCGGCACCGTGTCACTCCCGGTGGTGATCCGGATTCCGACCGGTGGCGGCATCGGCGCGGTCGAGCACCACAGCGAGTCGCCCGAGGCGTACTTCACGCACACGGCCGGGCTGCGCGTGGTGACCTGCTCCAACCCGGCCGACGCCTACACGATGATCCAGCAGGCGATCTCCTCGCCCGACCCGGTGATCTTCCTCGAGCCCAAGCGCCGGTACTGGGACAAGGCCCCGGTCGACGTCGACGGCACGGACTGGACGCCTCTTCACCAGGCCCGTGTGGCGCGTCCCGGCACGGACGTGACCGTGCTGGCGTACGGTCCGATGGTGAAGACCTGCATGGAGGCGGCCACGGCCGCCGAGGAGGAGGGCCGGTCGCTCGAGGTCATCGACCTGCGGTCCCTGAATCCGCTCGACGTCGGCACGGTCGTCGAGTCGGTGCGCAAGACGGGCCGCTGCATGGTCGTGCACGAGGCGCCGGTGTTCAGCGGGTACGGCGCGGAACTGGCCGCCCGCATCACCGAGAAGTGCTTCTACCACCTCGAGGCCCCGGTGCTCCGGGTCGGCGGCCCCTCGACGCCCTATCCGCCGTCCCGGCTGGAGGACCACTACCTGCCCGACCTCGATCGTGTGCTCGACGCCGTCGACCGCAGCCTGGAGTGGTGACGTGGCCGATCTGAAACAGTTCAAGCTGCCCGACGTCGGCGAGGGGCTGACCGAGGCCGACATCGTCAAATGGCATGTCGGCCCGGGCGACCAGGTCGAGGTCAACCAGACGATCGTCGAGATCGAGACGGCGAAGGCCATCGTCGAACTGCCCTGCCCCTTCGAGGGGATCGTCGCCGAGTTGCACGTGGCCGAGGGCCAGACCGTGGACGTTGGCGTTCCGATCATTTCCGTGGACGTGTCCGGCGACGCGCCGGGCGCGCCGCCGGAGGCGGAACCGTCGGTACGGACCGCCGCGCTCAAGGAGGACCTCGTACCGCGGCCGCCGGCCGAGGGCGCCGTCGAGCCGGGCACGTACGGCAGCCCGGCGCCGAAGGCCGATCCGTCGGCCGGGGGGCAGAAGCGCCAGCCGGTCCTGGTGGGATACGGCGTCAAGGCCGGTACGACCACGCGCCGCCCGCGCAAGCGGCCGGCCGGATCGCCCGTGTCCTCCGCGGCCGCGGCGGCCGCGACCACCTCGGCGGCGCCGTCCGCGCCGCCCGCTCCGGTGCCGCCGGCCGTCCCCGCGGCACCGGCCGCCCCGATGCCGCCCGGGCGGGTGGCCGTACTGGCGAAACCGCCGGTGCGCAAGCTCGCGAGGGACCTCGGGGTCGACATGACCACGATCGCCGGATCGGGTCCGCAGGGTTCGATCACCCGCGAGGACGTCCAAGCCGCCAGCTCGTCGGCGCGGCCCACGGGCCTTCGGGAGGTTCCCGCGATCCCGGCCACGTCAGCGGGCGAACGCCGAGAGGAGCGCATCCCGGTCCGCGGCGTCCTCAAGAACATGGCCGCCGCGATGACCAGGTCGGCGTTCGAGGCCCCGCACGTCACGGAGTTCCTCCAGGTCGACGTCACCGAGACGATGGCCGCCATGAAGCGGCTGCGCGACCTGCCGGAGTTCGAGGGCGTGAAGGTCTCACCGCTGCTGCTGGTCGCCCGGGCCCTGGTGCTCGCAGCACGGCGCCACCCGCGGATCAACGCGAGCTGGGGTGACCAGGAGGTCGTGGTCAAGCACTACGTCAACCTGGGGATCGCGGCCGCCACCGAACGCGGCCTGATCGTGCCCAACGTCAAGAACGCCCAGGACCTGACACTGGCCGAGCTGGCGGCGGCGCTGACCCGGCTGACCGAGATCGCCCGCTCCGGGCGCACACCGCTCGCGGACATGTCCGACGGCACGATCACCATCACCAATGTGGGCGTGTTCGGCGTCGACACCGGGACCCCGATCCTGAGCCCCGGCGAGGTCGCGATCCTCGCCTTCGGTCAGGTGCGGGACATGCCCTGGGTCCACGAGGGCGAGATCAAGATCCGTAAGGTGACGACGCTCGCGCTGTCGTTCGACCATCGCGTCGTCGACGGTGAGCTCGGTTCCATGGTTCTACGCGACGTCGGGTCGCTCCTCGAGGACCCCTTGCGAATGCTCGCCTGGACCTGATCGGAGCAGTCCTGCCGTGATCTCGCGGGCGCGTCTCCGTCGCGCGCTCGCGAGATCACGACGCCGTAGACGAACCGATATACCTCTATTGCCTATTTGTCACGTTCTTCACTTGAATGGAACCTCGCGCGTTGTCACCATGTGACAACACATACGGTCGCTGGAGGTGCCCGTGACGGACGTGGCAAGTAGGCGCAAGCCGACAGTCAAGCAGATCGTGATCTGGAGCGCGGTCAGCCTCGTGGGCGCGGTCGCCTGGGGGATCATCGCATTGTCCCGCGGGGAGGAGATCTCCGCAGTCTGGCTGGTCTTCGCCGCGCTCGCCTCGTATGCGATCGCGTATCGCTTCTACGCGCGCTTCATCGTCCGCCGGGTCCTGCGGACCGACGACACGCGCGCGACGCCCGCCGAACGGGTGAACAACGGCATCGACTACAACCCGACCGACCGCCGGGTGCTCTTCGGCCACCACTTCGCCGCGATCGCCGGCGCCGGCCCGCTCGTCGGCCCGGTGCTCGCCGCGCAGATGGGCTATCTGCCCGGCACCATCTGGATCATCCTCGGCGTCATCTTCGCGGGCGCCGTACAGGACATGGTGACGCTGTTCTTCTCCATGCGCCGTGGCGGGCGCAGCCTGGGGCAGATGGCGCGCGACGAGATCGGCCCGATCGGCGGCATCGCCGCGCTGATCGCCGTGCTCGCCATCATGGTCATCCTGCTGGCGGTGCTGGCACTCGTGGTCGTCAACGCGCTGAAGGGCTCGCCCTGGGGCACCTTCTCCATCGCGTTGACGATCCCCATCGCCCTGTTCATGGGCTTCTACATGCGCTACATGCGGCCGGGACGGGTGCTGGAGACCTCGGCGATCGGCATCGTGCTGCTGCTGCTCGCCATCGTGAGCGGCGGCTGGGTGGCCGAGTCGGGGCTCGCCGACGCGTTCACGTGGTCGCCCCAGACTTTGACGCTCGCCCTGATCGGGTACGGCTTCGTCGCCTCCGTACTGCCCGTCTGGATGCTGCTCGCTCCGCGTGACTACCTCAGCGCCTTCATGAAGGTCGGCGTCGTCGTCATGCTCGCGGTGGCGATCGTCTTCGCGCTGCCCGCCATGCAGAACGAGGCGGTCACGGACTTCGCGACGAACGGGCAGGGCCCGGTCTTCGCGGGCTCGCTGTTCCCCTTCGTCTTCATCACCATCGCCTGTGGCGCGCTCTCGGGCTTCCACGCCCTGATCGCCTCCGGCACCACGCCGAAGCTGATCGAGAAGGAGTCGCAGGTCCGGGTCATCGGCTACGGCGCCATGCTCGTCGAGTCGTTCGTCGCCGTCATGGCGCTGATCGCGGCGTCGATCATCGACCCCGGTCTCTACTACGCGATGAACATGCCGGGCCCGGCGCTCGGGCCGACACTCGATTCCGCCTCCCAGGCGGTCGCGAGCATCGGCTTCGGGATCACCCCGGACCAGCTGGCCGCGGCCGCCAAGTCGGTCGAGGAGGCCACGCTGGTGGCCCGCAGCGGCGGCGCGCCGACACTGGCGGTCGGGATCAGCCAGATCTTCTCGGACGTCTTCGGCGGCGACTCGCTCCGTGCGTTCTGGTACCACTTCGCCATCATGTTCGAGGCGCTGTTCATCCTGACCACGGTCGACGCGGGCACCCGGGTCGGCCGGTTCATGCTGCAGGACACGGTCGGCAACGTCTGGAAGAAGGCCGGCGACGTCAGCTGGAAGCCCGGGCTGTACGTCTCCAGCGCCGTGATCGTCGGCGCCTGGGGCTACTTCCTCTGGGCCGGCGTCAACGACCCGCTGGGCGGCATCAACCAGCTCTTCCCGTTGTTCGGCATCGCCAACCAGTTGCTCGCCGCCATCGCGCTCGCCGTGTGCACCACGCTGCTGATCAAGTCGGGCCGGGCGAAGTACGCCTGGGTGACGCTCGTGCCGCTGGCCTGGGACGCCACCGTCACGCTCACCGCGTCGTGGCAGAAGGTGTTCTCCGACGACGTCAAGGTCGGCTTCTTCGCCCAGCGCTCGCAGTTCCAGGACGCCCTCGACGCGGGCAAGACCTCACTCGGCACCGCCAAGACCAGGGAGCAGATGGAACAGGTGGTGGTCAACACCACGGTCGACGGCATTCTCGCGGCGTTCTTCGCCCTCCTCGTCGTGATCATCCTGGTGGACTCGATCCGAGTGTGGATCAAGGCGCTGAGGTCCGGGGACCGGGGACTCACGACCACCGAGGACCCGCACATCGAGTCGAAGATCTGGGCACCGTCCGGACTCATCGCCACACCCGAGGAGCGCGAGATCATGCGAGCCCGGGAAGCCGAGAAGGTCGGCACCGGAGCCGCCGCCGACCAATGACCAGCCGATAGGACCCCGCCGTGATCATGCAGTTGTTCCTGCCGACGCCGCGCCCCGGCGACCACGGCACGCGAACAACTGCATGATCACGACGGAGGAGGAGAGGAAGCGGAAATGGACACGCGTGGAAGGCTGCGCACGGCGTGGCGGCTCTTCCGGGAGTTCTCCGGCGAACGGGCGTACGAGATCTACGTGGAGCACCACCAGCGCACCCACCCCGGCGAGCCGGTGATGAGCGAACGAGAGTTCTGGCGCCGCCACATCGACGCCCGCGACACCGACCCCAAGGTCAGCTGCTGCTGACCCCCCCCCGTCCTCACGCCGCCCCCGTCCTCACGCCGCCCCCGTCCTCACGCCGCCCCCGTCCTCACGCCGCCCCCGTCCTCACGCCGCCCCCGTCCTCACGCCGCCCCCGTCCTCACGCTGCCCCCGTCCTCACCCAGAAGACCGGCAGCCCCCACCGCGAGTAATCGAGGGCCAAGCGGCGACCCACCCCCGTGATCATGCAGTTAAGCCCGCCCCCAGGGTGTCGTGACGACACACAACTACATGATCACGGGGGACACCACGCCAGAAACGGAGGGCCGCGACCCTCTCCCCGCCGTGATCATGCAGTTAAGCGCACCACTCGCCCACCCGAGGCAGCGCCACCGCGCATAAGTGCATGATCACGGGGGGAACGACTCTTGCGGTCGCTCAGAACGACTCTTGCGGTCGTCTAGAAGGCGTCTTCGGGGAGTTCCATCAGGTCGAGCGTGGTGGCCTCGGTCGCCTTGCGGTCGGCGGTCAGCCTCGGCAGCACGTTGACGCAGAAGAACTGGGCCGACACGACCTTCCCCGTGTAGAAGGCCTGGTCCGCGTCCGAGACGCCCTCGCCGTCCAGCTTGGCCAGTGCGATCTCGGCCTGCCGGCAGAGCAGCCAGCCGACGACCAGGTCACCGAGCGCGAGCAGGAAGCGGGTGCTGTTGAGACCGACCTTGTAGATCTCCTTCGGCTGCTCCAGGGAGCCGAGGGCCCATCCGGCCATCGCCTCCAGGATGCCCTGGAGGTCCTGGAGCGCCTCACCGAGCAGCACGCGCTCGTTCTTGAGACGCCCGTTGCCGGCCTCGCTCTCGGCGAACGCCCTGATCTCGCCGGTGAGGTGGCCCAGCGCGGCCGCGTTGTCGCGCAGCACCTTGCGGAAGAACAGGTCCTGGCCCTGGATCGCCGTCGTGCCCTCGTACAAGGTGTCGATCTTGGCATCCCGGATGTACTGCTCGATCGGGTAGTCCTGCAGGAAGCCCGAGCCGCCGAGGGTCTGCAGCGACTCGGCGAGCAGCGCGTACGCCCGCTCGGAGCCGAAGCCCTTGACCACCGGCAGCAGCAGGTCGTTGAGCTTCTCCGCCAGTTCGTCCTTGCGCCCCTCGTGCTTGGCGATCTGCACGGCGTCCTGGTACGTGGCGGTCAGGTGCACCAGCGCCCGCATGCCCTCGGCGTAGGCCTTCTGGGTCATGAGGCTGCGACGTACGTCGGGGTGGTGGGTGATGGTGACGCGCGGCGCGGTCTTGTCGGTCAGCTGGGTGAGGTCGGCGCCCTGCACCCGCTCCTTGGCGTAGTCGCGCGCGTTGAGGTAGCCCGTCGACAGCGTGGAGATCGCCTTGGTGCCGACCATCATGCGGGCGTTCTCGATGATCAGGAACATCTGCTTGATGCCCTCGTGAACGTCCCCGACCAGGGTGCCGACGGCCGGGTGCTTCGCTCCGAAGGTCAGCTCGCAGGTGGTCGAGGCCTTCAGGCCCATCTTGTGCTCGACGTTAGTGACGTACACGCCGTTGCGCTCACCGAGCTCGCCCGTCTCCAGGTCCACGTGGTACTTGGGGACCAGGAACATCGACAGGCCCTTGGTGCCGGGGCCGTGACCCTCCGGCCGGGCGAGCACGAGGTGGAAGATGTTCTCCGCCATGTCGTGCTCGGCGCTCGTGATGAAGCGCTTGACGCCCTCGATGTGCCAGGTGCCGTCGGGCTGCTGCACCGCCTTGGCCCGGCCGGCGCCGACATCGGAGCCGGCGTCCGGCTCGGTCAGCACCATCGTCGCTCCATACCGGCGCTCGATGGCCAGCTCGGCGAAGCGCTTCTGCTCGGGTGTGCCGATGCCGTGCAGTACGAGGGCGAAGGCCGGGCCGCCGCTGTACATCCAGACCGCCGGGTTGGCCCCGAGGACCAGCTCACCGACCGCCCAGGCCAGCGTGCGGGGCGCGTTGGTGCCGTCCAGCTCCTCCGGCAGGTCCAGCCGGAACCACTCGGCGTCCATCCATGCCTTGTAGGACTTCTTGATGCCCGCCGGCATCGTGACCTGACCGGTCGCCGGGTCGAACACCGGTGGATTGCGGTCACCCTCCTCGAACGAGTCCGCGAGCACGCCGGTGGCCAGCCGGTCGACCTCCTCGAGGATGTTCCGCGCGGTCTCCTCGTCCAGGTCGGCGTACGGCCCGGTGCCGAGGACCTTCTGGCGGTCGAACACCTCGAAGAGGTTGAACTCGAGGTCACGGACGTTGCTCTTGTAGTGACCCATGGAATGCTTCCTTTCGCCCCCACCGGCTACGCCCCGCCACCCGCGGGATCGGCCGGCGAACGGTTTGCACCCTGCTTACGTACTGGTCAGTAACACACATGATGCTACCAGCGGGTAACCGGTGACAACCCCCCATCCCCGGTCGGAATCGTCGATCTCGGCCGGGAGCAGGACGGACGGAGTGTGGCGGGATCCGGCCGAATGTCCGACGATCTTGGGGAACTTATCGCCCACCAACATCGACTAATGGACGATGGCGTCTGTATGCGCGTAATCCCCCAGGAGGATGACGATGGTCTTCAGAAAGCTGCTGAGCGCGATGGGTGTGGGCGGCCCGTCGGTCGAGACGGTGCTGCACAACCCCAATGTGCGGCCGGGCGGCGCGGTCACCGGTGACGTGACGATCCTCGGCGGCGATCACCCGACCGACATCATCGGCGTGAACATCGCGTTGGCCAGCCGGGTGGAGGTCGAGTCGGGCGACAGCGAGTACAACGCGAAGATCGAGTACGCCAAGGTCCGGATCGCGGGAGGCTTCCAGCTGGGCCCGGGAGTGCGCAACGGCATCCCCTTCTCCTTGCAGGTCCCGTGGGAGGCGCCGCTGACGCACTTGTACGGCAGGCAGCTGCACGGCACGACGGTCGGCCTGGCCACCGAGCTCGAGGTCGCCCGCGCGGTCGACGCGACCGACCTCGACCCTGTGGCGGTTCACCCGCTGCCCGCGCAGGAGCGTGTCCTGGCCGCGTTCGCGAATCTCGGCTTCCACTTCCGCAACGCCGACTGCGAGAAGGGCCGGATCTGGGGCGTGCACCAGGAGCTGCCCTTCTACCAGGAGATCGAGTTCTACCCTCCGCCGCAGTACTCCGGCGGGATCAAGCAGATCGAGGTCACCTTCGTCGCCGGCCCGCACTCCATGGAGGTCGTACTTGAGCTGGACAAGCGCGGCGGCGTCTTCACCGAGGGCCGCGACTCGTTCGGCCGGTTCACCGTCGACTACGCGACCGTGGAGCAGACCAACTGGGAGCAGCAGCTCGACGGTTACCTCCAGCAGGCCGGCCGGCGCCGCGGCTTCTTCTGATCGGGCGGCATGACCGGCGGTCCGGCGATCCGGCGTGGGGCCGGAGTGAACCCTGATGGAGAGGACGCCTGTGCCTGAGGGCACCGACGACCGGCCGGCGGATATGACCGGGCCGGAAGAACGGCTGTGGGACGCGTACCCCACGGGGACACGGGTGGACCTGGGCGATGACGTCCCGTCCGAAGCGACCCCGGAGCGCACCGTACGCGCCGAGGTGATCGCGCAACTGCTGCTCGGCCGGTGCGAGCAGCGGGCCGGCTTCGTGCCGGCGGTGCGGTTGCGCGGCGCGTACATCTCCGGCGAGCTCAATGTGACGGGCGGCTCGGTCGGCTGCGAGCTGCGGCTGGAACTGTGCCGGCTCGCCGAGCGACCGACCTTCGCCAATGCCGAGTCGCGGCAGATCCGGATCGCCGACTGCCGGCTGCCGGGCTTCGACGGCGGCGGGCTGCGCGCCGACGGCTACCTGAGCCTGTCCGGCTCGGTGATCGAGGGCGAGGTACGGCTGCCGCGGGCACAGCTCATGGGCGGCCTGCGAATGAACGGCACGAAGGTCACCGAGTCGGACCCGGAGAAGTGGGCGCTGTTCACCGGCGGCATGGTGGTCGAGGTCGGTGCCTTCTTCCGCAAGGCCGAGCTGACCGGCGGGGTCCGGCTCGTGGGCGCGCGCATGAACGGCGGCCTGTTCTTCGAGGGCACGACGCTGCGCAACCCGGGCCGGCTGGCCCTGGACGCGCAGAACATGGTCGTCGAGGACGCCGCCGAGTTCAGCCACGGCTTCACCGCCGAGGGCACCGTGCGGCTGCGCGGCGTCCGGGTGAACGGGACCCTGTCGTTCGACCAGGCGATCCTGCGGTCGTCACCGGGGCGCGGCGCCGTTCACGCCAGCCACGCGCAGATCGACGAGCTCATCTTCACGCCGGCCGAGCCGGTGGTGGGGTGGGTGTCGCTGTCGTACTCGCGGATCAGGCTGATCCTGGACCAGCCGGCCACCTGGCCGGACGTACTGCAGCTGAACGGCCTGACGTACGACACGTTGCGCGGCGGCGAGCCGAAGAGCCGGCTCGGCTGGGTGCGCCGCGACGAGGTCTTCCACCCGCAGGTGTACGAGCAGCTCGCCACGTGGTTCCGCGGTTCGGGCCTCGACGACCTGGCCAGGAAGGTCCAGCTGGCCAAGCTGAGGGCGCGCCGCCGGACCCTGCCGTGGACCGGGCGGGCCTGGAACCACCTCCTCGACTGGACGGTGGGCTACGGCTACCGGCCGTGGCTGGCGGCGATGTGGCTCTCGCTGCTCGTGGCCGTCGGCACCACGGTGTTCTCGGCGCAGCGGCCGCGGCCGCTCAAGCCGCCGGACGAGCGACCGGAGCTGCACGCCTTCATCTTCACCCTCGACCTGCTCATCCCCATCGGGACCTTCGGCCAGCGGGACATGTGGCAACCGGTTGGGTGGACGCAGTGGCTGGCGTACGCCCTGATCGCCGCCGGCTGGATCCTCGCCACCGCGCTCATCGCCGGCGCCACCCGGGTGCTGCGCCCCAACTGACCCGGCCGCCGGACGCGGCACCGCTGCGGCGATCTTGCCGTCACCGCGGCCATGGACGAGGATGAATCCGTGGGGACGTACATGATCACTGGCGCGACCGGCGGCATCGGCGCCTCGATCGCGGAGTCGCTGGCCGCGCGCGGGCACGAGCTGATCCTCGTCGGAAGCTCCGCCGACCGGCTCGCCAAGACGGTCACCGACCTCGGCTCCGGCGCGGCGGCCAAGACGCAGACGTTCGATCCGAACGACCCCGCCTCCGCCGCGCGGACGTCACGGGTACGGACCCTCGTGCTCGACCTGAGCGAGCCGCCCCGGATAGAGGCGGCTCTCGCCGAGGCCGGGCTGCCCGACCGGCTCGACGGCGTCGTGCACAGTGCGGGCGTGGTCGAACTCGGTCGCGTGGCCGATCTGGAAGCGGACGAGTGGATCGACCAGCTCATGGTCAATCTGGTCGCGCCGGCCGAACTGACCCGGCTGCTGCTGCCCGCACTGCGCGCGGCCCGGGGACAGGTCGTTTTCGTCAACTCCGGCTCCGGGCTGAACGCCAACCCCGGGTGGGCGGCCTACGCGGCGAGCAAGCATGGCCTGCGCGCGCTGGCCGACTCACTGCGGGCCGAGGAGCCCGAACTGCGGGTGATCAGCGTCTATCCGGGGCGTACGGCCACCGAGATGCAGCGCAAGGTCCGGGCGCAGGAGAACGCGGGATACGAGGCGGAGTCCTATATCCAGCCGGGCACGGTGGCGCGGCTCGTGCTCGACGCGATGGAGACGCCCCGGGACGCCGTCGTCACCGATCTGGTCATCCGCCGTCAGCCGGCACCCTGACCGAGGCGGCGGCGGAGCGTCCAGGCGGCGAGCACGCCGCCGATCATGCCGAACAGGTGACCCTGCCACGAGATTCCGGGGGTGCTCGGAAGCACACCCAGGATCATCGTTCCGTACAGCAGCACCACGACGACGGCGATGCCGATATCGGCCGCGTGCCGCTCGAAGAGCCCGCGTCCCAGCAGGTAGCCGAAGTAGCCGAACACCAGGATGCTCGCGCCGAGGGTCTCGGTCCGCGGTGGGGCGGTCAGCCAGATTCCGGCACCGCCGACCACGATGACCAGCAGATTCATCACGGCGAACTTGCTCAGTCCACGCGCGGCGGCAAGGAATCCGAGCACGAGGAATGGCAGTGAGTTGGCCATGATATGAGCGAAGTCCGCGTGCAGGAATGGCGCGCTGAATATCTGCGGCAGGTCCGAGACCTCGTGGGATCGGATGCCGTACTCGTCGAGGCGGTGGTCGACCAGGTAGTCGGCCACCTCGAGCGCCCACATGCCGGTCAGCATGAAGGCGGTGACCGCGAGCGCGGCCACCGCTCGAGTCGCGTGGGTGGTGAGCCCTTCGCTACGGGCTCTCTGCGGGACCAGACCGTCGCTCATAACCGTCACCGTCGTTCGACCGCATTGAAAATGGGGGGAACGGCCGCTTAATACCACCGGCACCCGCTTGCCAGCGTATAACAAGAATGACGGTGAATATCGTCAGCCGATCAGCCGATCGTCAGGCGGACATTCTGCGGAGCAGCCGGCGCTCCTCGGGGGTGGTGCCGCCCCAGATCCCAGCGGGCTCGCCCGCACGCAGGGCCCACGTCAGGCAGTCCGATCGCACGACGCAACCGGCGCAGATCGACTTGGCGGCCGCCTCTTGCTGAAGCGCCGGCCCGGCGAAGCCGACAGGGTAGAAGATCTCCGGATCGGAGCCGCGGCAGGCGGCGTCGTCGGTCCAGTGCTCGTCCTGGTCCCGGTCGGTGCGACGAAGGTTGACCGGGCGGCCCTCCACCCAGTACGTCTTGTATCTCACAGCGCCTCCTCGCGCTTCGAGTTCGGCGGGGCCAGTCTAATACTACAACTCGTAGTACTACAAACAGTCGGCAAGTTTTGATCGACATACCCGTTACCCGCTCACCCCCAAGGACGACCGCACGTGACCACCCTCGCCGACCCGCGCTGCGCCTGGGCGCTGGGCTCCGAGCTGATGACCGCCTATCACGACACCGAGTGGGGCCGCCCGGCCCACGATGACACCTACCTGTTCGAGCTGCTTCTCCTCGAAGGCGCCCAAGCGGGCCTGTCCTGGTCGACAGTGCTCAACAAACGGGAGAACTACCGCCGGGCGCTCGACGGCTTCGCCGCCGAGAAGATCGCCGCATACGACCGGCCGAAGCTCGATTCGCTTCTCGCCGACCCCGGTATCGTCCGCAACCGCCTCAAGGTCGAGTCGACGGTGAAGAACGCCCGTGCCTTCCTCGCCGTACGGGAGACGTACGGCTCGTTCGACGCCTACCTGTGGGAGTGGGTCGACGGCACCCCCGTCGTCAACCACCCCGGCCCGGCCGACGCGCTGCCCGCCGGCACCGAACTGTCCGACCGGCTCAGCAAGGACCTCAAGCGCCGCGGCTTCACCTTCGTCGGCACCACCATCGTCTACGCGTATCTCCAGGCCGTCGGCGTGGTCGACGATCACACCGACGGCTGCCCGGCCAAGCCGCGACGGCTCGCCGGCTGAGGTGCCCCCGAGCGGCGGCCGCCCGACCGGCCGTACGGACCCGATCGGCCGTACGGGTCCACCGGCCGTACGGGCTCGGCCGGCCTCAGCCGAGGCCCTCGGCCAGGCTGTCCCAGAAGGCCGTCTCGTAGGCGTGCAGCATGCGGGCCGCCCGCAGCGCCTCGCGCGGATCCTCGCCCGCGCCGAGCCCGGCCGCGATGAGGGCGGTGGCCTGCTCGCCGAAGCCGGGCGGCGGCTCGGCGAAGAACCGGAAGAACCCGACGGCCTCGTCGGACAGGTCATAACCGGTGCGCAATGCCGCGGCCGCCCGCGCGCAGTAGGCCCCCCACTCGGCGAGGTTGGCGAGCATGGCGAGCGCCACCGCGCTGCTGGTGCCGTACACCGCGTTCCACGCGAGGTAGGCGGGATAGGACTGGGCCTGCGGTCGCGGTTCGTACGTCGTCAGTTCGTGTTCGCCCCAGCCGAGCGCCGAGGCGAAGTCGAGCAGCAGGCGCAGCGCCCGCGCCTCGCCCTGGGCCAGTGACAGGAACAGGTCCCCGGCGGGCGGATTCGGAAACCGGGCGGCGAGCAGGGCGAAGCTTCGCCGGTCACTGCCGACGATCCGGTACTCCTCACCCGCGAGGGCGCCGAGCCTCTCCGGTGGCACCTCGCGGCTTTCGAGCAGGTCGAGGAACCGGTTGGCGGCCGGTCGCGCGGCGATGTCCGCGCGGGCCCGCTCCACCAGTTCCGCCGCCTCGGCGGTGGAATGGACGGCCATGGATCCACGTCAGCATCCGCGCCCACCCGCGTCAACCTTCGGGAACCGCGGACCGCGCCACCCCACCGTCCGGGTGAGCACCCCCTGACCCCCGCGGCGGAGCAGCACGGCGCGATCTGGCGCCGGTGGGGGAAGCGGCCGCCCCGGCGCGGATCAGAGCATGGCGGCGAGCCATTCGCCTTCCCATCAGGAGGACTCGATGAAAGTGCAGATCCGCCATGCGATCGCCGTGCCGGTACTGGCGGGGGCCGCCGCGATGACCCTCACGGTTCCGACCGCGACGGCGTCGACGCCCCAGCCGGCGACGGCGAGCGTGACGGGTTCGGCGCAGGTGCGCCTGACCTACTGGCCGGACGACGATGTCCGCACCTTCACCTTCGACGCGCGCGCGACGCCGTACAGCAGCCCGAAGCCCGGCGCGCCCGCCGGCCTGCCCACCGACGCGAAGGGCACGGTGAAGATCTCACATTGGGTGGCCGACGAGAACGTCGCCGTGCGGATGGAGGGCCGGGTGGACTGCCTGGTGACCAGTCCCGGCGTGGCTACCCTTACCGCGGTCGTCACCAAGGCCGACGAACCGGTGGCGGACCAGATCGGCACGCGGCTCGGCCTCAGCGTGTACGACGGGCGCGGCGGCCGTGACAAGGCGCGGGTCGGGTTCTCCTGGTCCGTGGTGAACGCCGACCAGAACAAGGCCGGTGAATGGGGGCCGGGCCGGGCCGGCACCTGCATGGCCCCGGCGCCGTACGCCCCGGTGACCAAGGGCGGCTACACGGTGCGCCACGTCGACCTGCCGCCGGAGCCGGCCGCCCGGTGACGGACGCCGTCGCGCGACGCGCCGGAGCCACGGCCGGCGGAGCGACGGCGGCCGGCGAGGCGTGATCGAGCACCCGTCACGCCTCGCCGGTCACCGGCGGGACGGATCTGACCGGCCTGTCGGCGGCGACCGCGGGCAGGTCGAGACCAGTGGCCGTGGCCACCGCTCCTCGCCGCCTCGGGCGACCGTCCCCCTGACCACCGGCACCCTGGCCCCCAGCGCCCTGGCCCCCGGCGCACGGGCCACTGCCGCCCTGACCACCGGCGCACGGGCCACCGGCGCACGGCCCGCCCGAGGGCGCCGCGGCGCTCTCGGGGGCCCGGCCACGAGTGATCTGCATGGCATCGCCCAGGCTGGTCGGCCCGACGTTGGTCAGGCCGATGGCCTGGGCGAACGCGCGGGCGTCCCTGCGCTTCTGCCGCGCGTCCTCGGCCGTCCGGGCCGGCCCGCCGGTCGCAGCCATGAACAGCGTCCTGATGGCGTGCGCCTCGGCGGCAGCACGACGCTGCTCGGCGCGGTGGGAGATCCAGCTACGAAGCGTCTCCTGCGAGAGCGCCGCGATCAGCGCGAGCAGTGTCAGCGCTCCGGCGAGCGCGGCGAGGCGGAACGCCGGCACGGGGCCCACCGCCGAATGCACCGTGACGGCGGTCACCGCGGCGACCGATGATGGCGCGGCGACGAGCGCGGTCGCCGCGGTGCGCAACCGGGCCATGTCAGTGCTCCTGCTCATCGCCTCGGGCGTCGCCGAACGCCGCCCGAGAAAGCCGGATGGTAAAGACACGACGGCACTCGGTAGAGAGAACCTTGCCGCAGTGAAGAGCGGAGATATAGTCGTAAGCAGTTTGCACCGGAGTTGCTCCAGTGCAGATCATCGTGCGGTTCATCAGCACCACCCATAGGGCTTTACCGGGCTCGCGAACGCGAGCGGTCACCGGGCTTTGGTCGCTATGGATGAGGGCCGTCCCGCTACCGGTCAACTGTGCCAACAACCGGCGGTAGGGGGACGGCCCTCAACTTGTGACGAGTCTTTGTGCAACAACCTTGAAGTGGCTCAGAATGCCCGGCCGTCCAGTCCTTGTCAGGACCGGGATGGCGGTAATCCGGTGGCCCCTTGTCTCTGTTCGGTCATCATTCAGTGCCGCATTCAGTGCCTGTGCCGTTCAGGGAACGCACTGCTCACCGATCTCTTCCGCGGAGCCGGACCCCCGTCGTGACGGTCGCCACAGCGGGGCATCCGGCCGCCCCCGCCTCGAGATCGCTGGAGCGCGCCTGATGTCAGAGTACCCCTTGGACAGGCGAAGAATGCCTTCCGACGGCACCTCATGGATCATCGAATTCAGCGGAGTAACAGCTCGCATCAGAGCGATTACCGTCCGCTGAAAAGGAGCAGATTAACTCCGACAAATCGTACAGCGCGCCACCTCGGAAGAAAGATCAAAATAGCTTGGCGGAGAGGTGCCCGAATGGTCGTGCGCAATGCAGCGAGGCCCGCAAATCACGGGTTACGGTAACAAGGATGAGGTTATCGCCGACTCCCGCACCAATGGCGAGACAAACGGTTATTCGCCACTGTTCTCGCAGATCACCACGTACCGGCACGTCACCGGCCGAATGTGCGCTCGCCCCGGGGAACGGCCGGCGGGCGCGACCGCGCGCCGCGGCTCAGCGAACCGGCGCACCTAGAGACCGCACCGCGAGACCACTGACGCCATATCGACGATGGCGGATCACCCGTCTGCCCTAAAGTCTCCGTACATGGGTCCTTTGATCTTCGATACCCGGAGTTGGAAGCAGGTCCAGGACAACGTCTGGGTCAACGCCGACGGCGACCCGGCCATCGTGGACTTCTTCGATCTCCCGCCCGACCTGCCGGCACCTCTGGAGGATCTCGACACCCTGCGCGGGCGCACCGCGGCCCACACCGTCTCCCGCGGCGGCGGACTCGTCGAACTCGACGTGATCGATGTCGACGGGCTGGCCGCCGTCCGCCAGATAGCCAAGCTGCCGATGCCGGATCAGCAGACGGGAGTCGCCTACATCGCCTCGTTCATCGTGCCGCGGGCCGACTGCAGCGTCGTGCTCCGCGTCCAGTGCGTCGAGCAGGGTGTCACGGGCATCCGGGACTCCACGGTGCTCAACCACTTCATGGCCGAGCGTTCGCGCCAGGGGATGGGGGTACCGGAGCTCATGGCGGAATGGACCCGGCACCCGTACGACCCCGGAGTGCGGGGCGGCCTTCCGCGCAATGCCGCCGACGACCCGCAGTGGGATGCCCATTTCCCCGGCCACCCGCTCTCGCGCGCCCGCCGAGCCCAGCTGGCGCTGACTCCGACCATCCGGCTCGACCCGCGGTTCAAGGAACTACCGCCGTTCTCGGGTCCGCGCTGAGCCGGCCGATCAGGTGCCGCCCGGACACCTCACCGGCGCACCGGCGCCTGCCGGTCGATCTCCCTGGTCAACGTCGTGACGACGTCGGTGAAGGTCGCGTTGTCGCGTTCCTTGAGCCCCGCCAGCACGTTGGTGACGACCGCCCGCTTGAGCATCCACGACAGGCTGCTGTAGTGCACTTGCCGATCGGCCGCGAACTCATCGTAGACATTGCTGGCGTGCCTGAGCAGGTCCGGTTGGGCGGCCGACTCCATGAGGATCACGCGCGTCGCGTCCTTGAGCTCCATGCGCGGCAGTCTAGGCCGCTCGGCCGCCGTACTGATCGATTCGGCGATAGCTTGAACAGCCGGACCCGAGGTGACACTCCCAGTGCACAGGCCGGGACCGCCGGCCGTGCTCCACGGTGGCCGGGGCGGCCGCCGGTTATCGTACGAACCGTGACGGAGTGGGTGATCTGGCGGCAGGACGACGGCGGGAACGAATACCGGATGAGCGTGCACCACGATCGGATCGAGGCGCTCGCCCGGGTGCTCGCACTGGAGGCGGGCCCGGTGCACAAGCAGATGTACTGGGTGGCCGGCCCGCCCGGTCCCGTCTGCCGGACGGATCGCGACCTGTACGTACGGCTCGTCGGCGCGGGCCGGCGCATGGTCGCCGCCGGGCGCACCCTCGATGAGTTCCTGCGAGCCTGGTGGCTCGTCGGGCGGCCGATGGCGGCCCGCCCACGGCTGGAACCGGACGCGGTCGCCGCCATGATCACCGCAGCGACCGTGATCGACCCGCCACCGCTGCGCGCGGCATGGCGGACGGCGTCGTACGAGTCCACCCCCGTTCCCGCGGACCATTCCGGCTGGGAGCAGGTCGTGCTGTCACAGATCGCCGACCTCGCCGACCTCGCCGATGAGGCGGGCGTGGGCGGCGCGGTCCCGGCGGACACCCCCGCCTCGGGCGCGAACGTACCCCGGCCACCCGGCGTCGTCCGGGCCACCGGCGTCCGCTGGTACAACCTCGACCCGCAGGCGTATCTGGAGTGCGGGGCGGCGAGTTCGCTGCGCGGCCGCGAGGGAGCGGACGGATCGTCCTCCGGCGCACCCGGCTCAATCGCCCCTCCGACGGCACGAGCCGAGCCGGGCGAGCGGTTGCCGGACGCCCTCTCCTGGGCCGATCTCGTCCGCCTGTCGCACTGCGGCCAGGGCGAACCCGGACTCTGAGGGCGGATGCGGCCGGGCAGGATGTGCGGATGGATGATTCCTCACAACTGGTCAGGCAACTCACGAGAGCGGTCGTCGCCCACACGTGGTTCTTCGACCTGCGACGAGTCAAGCCATGTTGCGAGGCACCGAGCACCGGACATGACACCGGGACACGCCGGGAGACCTGTGCGGTGGGAGTGACCGCACAGGTCTCCGCGGGCGATGATGACCGGTCGCCGGGACCGCCTACTCGGGCAGCCGGTTCGTCCACTCGGTGACGACCGTCGCACCTCCGCCGCTCGGTACCCCCATCAGTGCTCCATCGGCGGTGACCAGGACGTTGGTGTCGCGAACCCGCGAGGTCGCCGGATCGACGACCAGCCGTGCCGGGGTGAGGCCGCCGTAGGAGATCGACAGACCGTGTCCGCCCTCTACCGTGCCGAGATCCTTGACGTCCGGGTACGAGGCGATCGCGCGGAAGGCGGCGGCGCGGACCTTCTGCGGGGCCGGCAGCTGAGAGACCAGCGAGATCAGCCCGTGGAAGACGAGTTGCTCTCGCATGGCGGCGTTCGGACGACCGGCACTCGTCCTGACGTCACCGCGCTTCACGGCGTCGGCGATCCAGGCCCGTAGGGCGTCCGGCTCGGTCGGCAGTTTCTCGAGCTGGGCGACGCTCACCTCGGCGCCGCCCAGCCGCGATGGGGTGGGCATGGCGAGCCGGACCACCTTGCCCTGCGACTTCGCTCCCCTGAACCAGGTCTGGCCGTCGCGCCGGGTCCAGGTCTCGAACTGGTTCGGCTCAGCGCCCTTGGCCCCCCTGGTCACCGTCTTGACGTACCAGTACGTACCGGAACCGTCCGGCGTCCGCTCCGCGGTGGCCGCGGCCGCGAGCAGGATCTGCCGGGAGGACGGCTGGGCCGCCACGGGAGGGCTGTTGGGGGTGGCGGTGGGTGCCGTCGCACCCGAGGCGATCACGATCGCGGCCGCCGCCGCGGCGGCGGTCAGGCTGAGACCGGCCGCCAGCCAGCCGGTACGGCGCTTGCGCACCGGGCCACGCATCCTCTTCTGCAGTCGGTGCCGGCCGCTGTCGATCGCGTCATCGGGCATGTCCGGTGGAGCCAGCGCAGTGGCGAGCATCTTCAGGTCGTCGTCATTCATTGAGCGCCTCCTGGTCGATCGATTCGTGGAGCTTCGTACGGGCACGGCTGAGCCGGGAACCCACCGTGCCTGGGGCGATGCCGAGCGCCTCGGCCACCTCCTCGTAATTGAGCTGGCCCAGGGCCACGAGCAGCAGGACGTCGCGCTCACCCCTCGAGAGCACGGCCAGGGCCTTGGCCAGCTGCGGTTTCATGCGTTCGGCGGCCACCGAGGCGACGACACGGTTCTCGTGGCTGTCGGCCGCACGCTCGGCCCCCACACGAGCCAGCGCCTGGTAGTGGCGGGCCTCTTTGCGCCGGTGCCGGGCCACCAGGGTGGTGGCGATACCGAACAGCCACGGCCGCAGGTTCCCGCGTTCGGGATCGAACCGGTCACGCTGGTCGAACGCCACACAGAACGTCTCGGCGGCGAGATCCTCGGCCATCTGCGCGTCCAGCCGCCCGGCCACGTACCGGTGGATGGCACGGATGTACCGGTCGTAGACGGCGGTGAACGTCTCCGGATCTCGCCGGAACCGGGCGGCGAACTCGGCGTCGGTCACCTGCTCGCCCACGTCGGCGGTCAAGACACTGTCTCCGTCATGCAGCTTCCTTCCGGGCGAAGTGGTCCACAGTCACCAGTACTCCACCGCAAGGCCGAATCGTCTTCCCACACGACCCGGTTCTCGGCTGTGAGCTCTGATCGGGTCGCGGATGTCGTGCCGTACCCTGGCTCCGGTCGGCCAGGATGGGGCGGTTGGGTGCGGATCGATCGGGACTGGACGGACGAGTCCACCGCGGCGGAACTGCTGGTCGCCGCCCGGGCCGGCGACGACGATGCCTTCGGACGCCTGGTCGGTCCGCTGCGGGACGAGCTGCACGCGCACTGCTACCGGATGCTGGGGTCGGTTCACGATGCCGACGACGCCGTACAAGAGACCCTGGTACGAGCCTGGCGCAATCTGGAGCGGTTCGAGGACCGCGGTTCGATCCGGCCGTGGTTGTACAAGATCGCGACCAACAGGTGCCTGACGCTGATCGAGGGCAGGGGCCGTCGTGAGCTCCCCACTGATCTGAGCCCGGAGGCCGCGCCGCTGGCCGAGACGGTGTGGCTCGAGCCGTACCCCGATCACCGGCTGCGCTGGACGGCGGAGCTGAGCCCGGAGGCTCGCGTCGTGACCCTGGAGAGCGTGGAGCTCGCGTTCGTCGCCTCGCTGCAACACCTGTCGGCTCTGCAGCGAGCCGTCCTGCTGCTGCGCGATGTCCTCGGATTCGCGGCCCGCGAGGTCGCCGACCTGTTGGACACCACGGTCGCGGCGGTCAACAGCGCGCTGCAGCGGGCCCGGAAGGTCCTCGACGGCCTGCTCCCAGAGGCCACCCAGCAGGCGACCCTGGACGCGATGGGTGAGGCGGCGCGGCGTGACATGGCGCGGCGGTACATGGCCGCGTGGGAGGCCGGGGACATCGAGGCCATCGTGGCGATGCTGACCGGCGACGCGAAGTACTCGATGCCACCGTTGACCGCCTGGTATGAGGGCCCTGACCACATCCGGGGGTTTCTGGTCAAGGCGCTGTCGGCCCGGCGCTGGCGCTTCCTGCCGACACGGGCGAACGGGCAGCTCGCCTTCGGTACCTACCTGTGGGACGACGACAAGGCCGTCTTTGTCGCGGCGGGCCTGGACCTGCTCGTGCTGCGCGGTACGAGGGTCGCCGAGGTGGTGTCGTTCCTGGACGCCGAGCTTCCGGCGTACGGCCTGCCGGTAGAGCTCGCCGGCTGAGACCGGTCCGCGGCGCGCGATGAGTTTCCGTCCCGGCGCGGGTTGTAGTCCTGACGGAAGCGACGACCCGGAAGGACTGGGCTGAAGAATGCCTGCTGACGAAGAACAGATCCGTACTCTGATCGAGCGCTGGGCCGAGGCGGTCCGCAGCGGCGATATGAGCGGTGTGCTCGCGGACCACTCCGAGGACATCGTGATGTTCGATGTGCCGCCACCGTACGACGGCGTACGTGGCATCGATGCCTACCGTGAGGCGTGGCCGCAGTTCTTCGAGTGGCAGGAACAGGGTGCGTCGTTCCAGATCGAATCGCTGGACGTCACCGCTGGTGACGACGTCGCCTTCGCCCACGCCCTGCTGCGTTGCGGGACGCCGCAAGAACTCGCCGACAGGCCCGAGAACCGTTTGCGGCTCACGCTCGGCCTGCGCAAGGAGAGCGGCCGATGGGTCGTCGCGCACGAACACCACTCGTTCCCCTACACCGGTACGGACACGGACATGGGTACCGAGGCCGGCGGCGGGGACGTCGCATCCGAGCGTGAGGTGCGCCTGCTGCACCAGCAGTGGTACGACCGCACCGCCGCGAAGGATCTGGACGGCCTGATGGCCGCCATCGGCGAGGACATCGTCTCCTACGAGCACGAGGAGCCCCTTCAGTACGTCGGCCTGGACGCCGTACGAGCGGTGTGCAAGCGCGGCCTCGACGCGGCCTCCGGCGCCGTCGGCTGGGACGTTCCAGACCTGACGATCCTGGCCCGGGAGGATCTCGCCGTCGCGTGGGGGCTGAACCACGTGCGCGCCGAGCAGGGTACGGGCGAGACGATCGAGGCCTGGTCACGGGGAACCCGGGTGTTCCGGCGGCAGGAGGGTGCGTGGGTGGTGGTCCATCAGCACCTGTCGATCCCGTACGACCCGGCCACCGGCGAGGCGAGAACGGACCTGCACCCATAACGGGGTCGCCGTAGGTTCCCCGCACCAGGGGCGAACGAACCCGGCCGACGGATCCAAGGCCGTCATCTCCCTGCGTCCCGGGAAGTGAGCAGCCGGGAGGTCAGCGGTGGGTCGGCCTCTGCAATCATGCGTCCCGTGGAAATCGATGAGGTCGATGCGATGGCCCGCGAGTACGCAGCGAAGTTCAGCCTGTCGGAACCCATGGTCAAGCTGGGCGAGTGCCCTCCTGGGTGACGATAGGCCTGCGGATGCGAGTACGCCGCGGGAGGCCGGTGCTCGTCGTCGGCTCCAGGTTCGGGGAACTGAAGCCGGTCGAGCAGACTGACATGACCACATCGAAGTCTTGCGTTTTCTGCAGAATCATCGAACGAAGCGAGCCCGCAGAGATCATTTACGAAGACGATGACGCGGTCGCCTTCTTGAACATCGCTCAGGCCACTAAGGGCCACACTCTTGTAGTACCTCGAGAGCATCGAAACGGTCTGTCAGACATCGGCACCACTGAGGCGGCTGCCGTCATGTCCGCTGTGGTCCAGGTGTCGAACCAACTGACTCACAGACTCCAAGCTCCAGGGGTTAATCTCTGGCACGCAAGCGGTGAGGTTGCATGGCAAAGCGTGTTCCATTTCCATATTCACGTTGTGCCGCGCTATACGGCCACTGATCTCACAGAGCCTTGGACTGAGGTAGAGCTCCCGCTTGAATCACTGCGCGACCTGGCGGATCAGATCCGCCAGGTTCCTTGATCTCTCGCAGCCGAGACCGACCGCGCAAGGATGATGATCGCGACGTGGTGTGTGGGCTCTCGCTGTCGGCTTGGTACGCAACGGCATCTACATACACCCGCAACGCGGACCCCTGCTCACCGGCACATCGCGTCGATGAGCTCTGAGAAGTCCGGGAACTCCATTCGCGCCGCCGCCACGATCTCCGCCGCGGAACGGCGTCTCCCCGGTGCGTGCCGCTCTGCGATCGTCTGGAACGCCTCATTCGGCTGCGTCTCACGACCTGGGTCGGTAAATGCCTCCTGCGGGCCCGAACCGTCCGCGAACAACCAGAGAAGGTCGCCCAGATCGCGAGCTATCACGCCGCACTGGCCCTCGGAACCGATGTAGATAACAGGCTGCTCGGTGATTTGTGTACCGGGCCGGACCAGCCAGAAACCGGCATAGTCGCCTGCCCCGGTAGCGCCGAAAAAGCGGAATTCGCTGCCATCGACCTCTTCGTTACCGGTCCACAGACGAAACCACCACGCGGTCTTCTCGGGCGCCTCGAACTGTTCGTATGGCTCGAAATCACAACCGCGGGGCTCGTCGGTTTCTTCGTCCCACTCCCACTCAAAGCCAACCTCTACCACCTCGGCCAAGGCGATGGGCAAGGCCAGATCTTCAGATGTCTCCGTCACCCTGAAAGACTAACCACCACGATCGTGACCGTCTGCCCTAACGGGCACGCAACGGGGTACGGTGTGGATCACTGACGCATGCCCGATTTCAGGTCCTCGGGAGGTCTGGTTGGATCCTCAGCATGACGGACCGGTCGATCGAGGAGATCCGGAAATCAGCGGCCCAATGCGCGAAACCGACGGCGCGGGAGCCGAGCCGGTGTTCCTCCTCGCTCCGTCCCGCAGCTACTCGACCGTCACCCTGGCCCTGCTGTCCGGTCATCCCGACGTTTACGGCTTTCCGGAGCTGCTGATCTTCACCGCCGACACCGTCGGCGAGCTGCTCGGCGAGAAAGCGGGATGGGCGCGTCCCCTGCGAAAGAGCGGCGTCTGGCGCGCGGTAGCCGACTTGCACGAGGGCAGCCAGGACGACGATGCGGTGGCACGTGCACAGGCATGGCTCGCCGACCGCCCCGAGTGGCCGACCACACGTTTGATGGACCACCTCATCGGCCTTGCCCGGCCCCGCATCAGTCTGGAGAAGTCGCCGGACACCTCCAGCGCCGATGCGACGCTCGCCCGGTGCATGGCGGCGTATCCACGTGCGCGCTTCCTGCATCTCGTGCGTCATCCGGTGACGACCCAGCGGTCGATACATGATCACTGGCGCCCGGCCGGGCGTTTCCGCTCCGAGAAGGCGCTCGTCGCCGAGGCCGCAGCCTTCTGGTATCTGTCACATCAGCGGATCATCAAGGCACTGGCGCCGTTGCCTTCCCAGCAGTGGATGCGGGTTCGGGCCGAGGACCTGCTCACGGAACCGAGGGTCTGGCTACCGCGGATCCTGGCCTGGCTGGAACTGGACAGCAATCCAGAGATCATCGATCGGATGCTGCTCACAGAGAACTGGCGGTTCGCCGGAACCGGGGGTTCGGGGCGCCTCCTCGGCGGTGACCCGAAGTTTCTTCGCGCCCCCGCTCTCCGTCCGATTCCGGCACCCGGACCGGTCGTCTTCGACCCGTCCTGGGGTCTAGGCGATGAGATGTGCGAGCGAATGACGGTCCTCGCGCGCTCGCTCGGCTACTGACGACGAGCCGGGTCTACCCGCCGCCTCATCATCCGTCAGCGTCGGGCCGTGGCCGCGGAACGGCTGAACGCAATGCTTCGCGGAGGAGTGCGACGGCAGGGGGGATCTCCGTGTCGCTGATGTTGCCGTACCCGAGGACGAGCGCACGCTCCGCCGACCGCTTCGCGCGGTAGTCGTCGAGATCCGCCAGGCGCAGCCCGGCGGCGGCCGCGGCCCGGACCGCCCCGCGGGTGTCGGCGCCGTCCGGTAGGTGTAGCAGGATGTGCAGCCCGGCGGCGGTACCGGCGACCCGGCCCTCCGGCACCTGGGCGGCGAGCGTCCGGACCAGCAGGTCGCGGCGGGAGCGGAACCGCCGCCGCGCCGCGCGCAGGTGGGCGTCGTACCACCCGCGGTCGATGAAGGTGGCGAGCGCGAGCTGGTCCAGCACCGGTGGCGCGGCGGCGACGAGGTTCGCTGCCCGGAGCGCCGGGGTCATCACGGCAGGCGCGACCAGCCAGCCGAGGCCGAGGGCCGGCGACAGCGTCTTGCTGACCGAGCCGAGGAGGAAGACCCGGCTCGGATCCATGCCCTGCATGACGGCGACCGGGTGGTGGTCGTAGCGGAACTCGGCGTCGTAGTCGTCCTCGATGACGAAGCCGTCCACCTCGCGGGCCCAGCGCACCAGCTGTGCCCGGCGTGCCGGGGACAGCACCGTGCCGGTGGGAAACTGGTGTGCTGCGCCGACGATGACGGCCCGGGCCGGCGTACGCGCGAGATCGTCGACGCGGAGGCCGTCGTGGTCCACGGGCACCGGGTGCACGCGCAGGCCGGCGCTCGTCGCGGCGTCCCAAAGCCGCCCCCAGCCCGGGTGTTCCACGGCCAGGTCGGTGATCCCCTCGGCGCGCAGCGCCCGGCACGTGCGGACCAGACCTTCGGTGACGCCCGCGCACACGGATACGGACGCGGCGTGCGCATCCGCACCGCGCGAGCGCCGCAGGTACTGCGCGACGGTGGTACGCAGCACCGCGTGCCCGGCGGGGTCGGGCAGGCCGAGGTCGTAGTGGACGGCCGAGCCGGTGACCGCGCGGACGGCGTCCGCCCAGCGGCGGCGCGGAAACGCCCGGACGTCGGGCAGGCCGGGCGCGAGGTCGTACCGGATCGGTGGCGGCGCCGGTACCCGTCGCGCGCGAGGCCGTGGCGGCGCGGTGTCCGATGACCACGAGACACGGGTGGCGGAACCCACCCGGGCGGAGAGGTAACCCTCCGCGATGAGCTGCGCGTACGCCTCGGTCACGACCCAACGGGAGCAGCCGAGCTCCTCGGCGAGCGCTCGGCTCGGTGGCACGGCGGCGCCCTCCGCCAGCCGGCCGTCCCGGATCGCGGTGCGCAACGCGTGAGCCAGTCGATCGTGCAGGCGCCGGCCGCGCTCCGGAGGGCCGATGTCCAGCAGCGTCGCCCATGCGAGATTGGTCTGGGAAACGGCCACAAGATTGGAGCGTACCGCCGATCCGAATCCGCCTACCGTGATGGACATGATTGACAACCTGACTCTGGGTGCCATGTTCTTCGGCACGCTTACCGACGAGCGCCGGTCGTTCGAGCTTCTGGACCGTTTCGTGGACGCCGGAGGCGTCTGGATCGACACCGCCAACTGCTATTCGTTCTGGGTGGACCCGAGCGGCTTCGGCGGACAGGGCGAGGCGTTGCTCGGGCGCTGGCTGGCAAGCCGCCCGGGCGTCCGCGATCGCGTCAAGATCAGCACCAAGGTGGGCTGCGAGCCGACCGTGCCCGGGGGATTCCCGGAGAGGGTCGAGGGCCTCTCGGCCGGGGCCATCAAGAGCGGGATCGAGGGCAGTCTCCGACGGCTCGGTACGGATAACGTCGAGCTGTACTGGGCCCACAAGCCCGATCCGGCCACACCGCTGGAAGAGACGGTCGCCGCCTTCGACGAACTGGTGTCCGCGGGTACGGTCGGCCGCCTCGGCTGTTCCAACTACCCCGTCTGGCAGGTCGAGCGGGCACGGCAGATCGCGCAGGCCCACGGCAGTGCGGGCTTCACCGCGGTGCAGCAGCACCACACGTACCTGCAACCGCGCCCCGGGACCCAGCCCACCGTGGTGCACCGGTTCGGTGCGGTCACCGACGAGGTGCTCCACTACCTGGAGCACCACCCGGACATGGCGCTGTGGGCGTACAGCTCGCTGCTGAGCGGCCGCTACACCCGCGCGGACAAGCCGCTTCCGGCGGAGTACGACCACCCCGGCACCGCCCGCCGCCTCGCGGTACTCGACGAAATCGCCGCCGAGACCGGCACGAACCGTAACCGGGTGGTGCTGGCCTGGCTGACCGGAGGGAACCCGGCCGTCACGCCGATCGTCGGCGTCAGCACGGTCGAGCAGCTGGACGAGGCGGTCGCTGGGGTGTCACTGGAGTTGACCGCCGAGCAGCGCGGACGCCTGGACTCTGCGGTGTGACCCATCGGGACACGCTCATCGGCGTCCGGGCGCCGGCGTGACGAGGACCGCGGGACATCTGGTGCCGGTGGTCTGATGGGCCTTGGGCGACGCGGTGGTGGTCGCAGCGATGGCCGGTGCCCTTCCACGATGGGCCTCGGTCAGGTGCCGACGTAGGCCGCGAGGTGCTCGCCGGTGAGGGTGAAGCGGGCGGCGACGAGGTCGGCGGGTGCGCCCTCGAAGACGATCCGGCCGCCGTCGTGGCCGGCGCCGGGGCCGAGGTCGATGATCCAGTCGGCGTGCGCCATGACCGCCTGGTGGTGCTC
Source organism: Actinomadura alba (assembly GCF_014323705.1). Taxonomy (GTDB): domain Bacteria; phylum Actinomycetota; class Actinomycetes; order Streptosporangiales; family Streptosporangiaceae; genus Actinomadura_C; species Actinomadura_C alba. Next base: position 165,795 of record NZ_JABVEC010000010.1, on the reverse strand, counting down.
GATGACGATGACCGACTTGCCGGAGTCGACGAGCCGGTCGAGCAGGCCGAGCAGCTGCTCGACGTCGGCGAGGTGGAGGCCGGTGGTCGGCTCGTCGAGGACGTAGACGCCGCCGTTGTCGGCCATGCGGGTGGCCAGCTTGAGGCGCTGCCGCTCGCCGCCGGACAGCGTGGTGAGCGGCTGGCCGAGGCTGAGGTAGCCGAGCCCGACGTCGGCGAGCCGGTCGAGGATCTTGTGCGCGGCCGGCGTGCGCGCCTCGCCGGCGCCGAAGAACTCCTCGGCCTCGGTCACCGGCATCGCGAGCACTTCGGCGATGTTCCGGCCGCCCAGCGTGTACTCCAGCACCGACGCCTGGAACCGCTTCCCCTCGCACTCCTCGCAGGTCGATTCGACGGTGGCCATGACGCCCAGGTCGGTGTAGATGACGCCGGCACCGTTGCAGGTCGGGCAGGCGCCCTCGGAGTTGGCGCTGAAGAGCGCCGGCTTCACCGCGTTGGCCTTCGCGAACGCCTTGCGGATCGGGTCGAGCAGCCCGGTGTACGTCGCCGGGTTGCTCCTTCGTGAACCGCGGATCGCGCCCTGGTCGATCACCACCACGCCGTCGCGGCCGGCGACCGAGCCGTGGATCAGCGAGCTCTTGCCGGAGCCGGCGACGCCCGTGACCACGCAGAGCACCCCGAGCGGGACATCGACGTCCACGTCTTGGAGGTTGTGCGTCGACGCGCCGCGAATCTCCAGCGTGCCGGAAGACGAGCGCACCGATTCCTTGAGGGTCGCCCGGTCGTCGAGATGGCGGCCGGTGGTGGTGTCACTCCCCCGCAGCTCTTCCACGGTGCCCTCGAAGCAGACGGTGCCGCCCCCCGTGCCGGCGCCGGGGCCGAGGTCGACGACGTGGTCGGCGATCGCGATCGCCTCGGGCTTGTGCTCCACGACGAGCACGGTGTTGCCCTTGTTCCGTAGTTGCAGCAGCAGGTCGTTCATCCGCTGGATGTCATGGGGGTGCAGGCCGATGGTGGGCTCGTCGAAGACGTAGGTGACGTCGGTGAGCGAGGAGCCGAGGTGGCGGATCATCTTGGTGCGCTGTGCCTCGCCGCCCGAGAGCGTGCCCGACGGCCGGTCGAGCGAGAGGTATCCCAACCCGATCTCCGCGAACGAGTCGAGGAGGTGTTGCAGCCCGGTGAGCAGCGGGGCCACCGATGGCTCCTCGAGGCCCCGGACCCAATCGGCCAGGTCACTGATCTGCATCGAGCAGACGTCGGCGATGTTCTTCCCCTTGATCTTCGACGACCGGGCTTCCTTGCTGAGCCGGGTGCCGTCGCACTCGGGGCAGGCGGTGAACGTCACCGCCCGCTCAACGAACGCGCGGATGTGCGGCTGCATCGCGTCGACGTCCTTGGACAGGAACGACTTCTGGATCTGCGGGATCAACCCTGTGTACGTCAGATTGATGCCCTCGACCTTGATCTTGGTCGGCTCCCTGTAGAGCAGGTCGTGCAGTTCCTTCTCGGTGTACTTGCGGATCGGCTTGTCCGGGTCGAAGTAGCCGCAGCCGCGGTAGATGCGGCCGTACCAGCCGTCCATGCTGTAGCCGGGGACCGTGAGCGCGCCCTCGTTGAGCGACTTGCCGTCGTCGTACAGCGCCGACAGGTCGAAGTCGGTGACCGAGCCCATGCCCTCACAGCGCGGACACATGCCGCCGAGACGGTTGAAGGTGGCCTTCTCGGCCTTCGCCTTGCCGCCGCGCTCGACCGTGATCGCACCGCTGGCCTTCACCGAGGGGACGTTGAACGAGTACGCGTTGGGCGAGCCGATGTGCGGCTGCCCGAGCCGGCTGAAGAGGATGCGCAGCATCGCGTTGGCGTCGGTGGCGGTGCCGACGGTGGAGCGGGGGTTGGAGCCCATCCGCTCCTGGCCGACGATGATCGCCGTCGTCAGCCCTTCGAGTACGTCGACCTCGGGCCGGGCCAGCGTCGGCATGAACCCCTGCACGAAGGCGCTGTAGGTCTCGTTGATCATCCGCTGCGACTCCGCGGCGATCGTGCTGAACACCAGCGAGCTCTTGCCCGAGCCGGAGACGCCGGTGAACACCGTCAGCCGGCGCTTCGGGATCTCGACACTGACATCCTTGAGGTTGTTCACGCGCGCGCCGTGCACGCGGATCAGATCGTGGCTGTCGGCAACGTGCAGCGCAGGCGACTGCGTGTCCGTCCTCGTGGCAATGCTCATCGTGTCTCCATCTGTTACGCGGGGCCGCCTTCGCGGTCTCGGTCGGCGTCGCCTGGCTCGATCTAACTAGTTTCGGGCAGTATGTCCGATTCTCCTTCGCTTCGGCCCGTGGAACCTCTGGACTCCGGCCACGCGCGCGCCCGGCCGAGGCGTCAGACCAACCAGCGGCCGTCGCGCATCACCTCGCGGTCGGGTCGCCGGATGGCTCAGCGCAGCTCCTGGATGCGGATCATGTTGCCTGCGGGATCGCGGACGGCGCAGTCGCGAACGCCGTACGGCTGCTCGGTCGGCTCCTGGACCACCTCGGCGTCGCCGGCCTGCAGCCGCGCGAAGGTGCCGTCGAGGTCGGCGGTGGCCAGGAGGATGCCGGCGTAGGTGCCCTTGGCCATCATCTCGACGATGGTGCGGCGCTCATCGTCGGTGACGCCGGGGTCGGCGACCGGCGGCTCCAGGACGATGGACGTACCGGGCTGATCTTTGGGTCCGACCGTGATCCAGCGCATCCCCTCGTATCCGACGTCGTTGCGGACCTCGAAGCCGAGGGTGTCGCGATAGAAGGCCAGAGAGGCGTCCGGGTCGTCATGCGGGAGGAAGCTCGCGTGAATGGTGATGTCCATGGCAGTCACGCTAGGTGAGGTTCGGGGATGGGTGCTTCTCGATTCCTGATCGGTCTGGTCACCTGTTTCGCCACGCAGGACGGCATCCCCGCCGTCGCGCGCGTCGCGTGGCGCCGATAGACGCTGGGCGGCACGCCGACCAGCTCGGTGAAACGACTGCTGAAGGTGCCCAGCGACGAGCAGCCGACCGCGAAGCAGACCTCGGTGACGCTGAGGTCGCCACGACGCAGCAGCGCCATCGCGCGTTCAATGCGCCGTGTCATCAGGTAGCCGTACGGCGACTCGCCGTAGGCGCGCCGGAACTCACGGCTGAGGTGCCCGGCCGACATGTGCACTCCGCGAGCGAGCGCCTCGACGTCCAGCGGCTGCGCGTACTCCCGGTCGATCCGGTCGCGGACGCGGCGCAGCCGCGCGAGGTCGCGCAGGTATTGCGCTGCGGCGGGTCTGCTGATCACCTGCGAAATCGTGCCTCCCTACACTTCTCAGCGTGACACTGCAGGCGTACGACCGCGGGGTGCTCGCTGTGCAGCGGCGAGCGTTCGTCGAAGCTCGTGAGCAGCTCGAGCTGGCCGACTCCGACGACAGGGCTCTCCTGCATTTGCTCGCGCCGAAGCTACGCGACCTGACTGGGACCGACAGCCAGGCCCGAACGATGCTCGGCGTGATCCTCGCTTTCCATCTCGATGATCCGGCTGGTGGTGCGGAGCTGCTGGCCGTGTCCGTACAGGAGGGCGATCCGGTCGCGCAGCGCACGCTCGGTTACCTCGTCCAGCACGGCATCGGAGCGGGACAGGACGATATCCGGGCGGCCGAGCTGTACCAGGCCGCGGCCGAGGCGGGCGACGGCGTCGCTGCATTCAACCTTGGCGTCCTGTCCGGTCGATCTCCCGACGCAGTGCGTTGGCTCCGCGTAGCCGCCGAGGCCCAGGTCACCGAGGCGTATCCGCGGCTGGGTGACCGGCTCAGCGAGCGTGACATGGATGAGGAGGCTCTGCAGTGGTACGTGCGGGGTGCCGAGGCCGGTGACAAGGGCAGTATGTTCGCGGCGGCCTGCTGGTACCGCGACGGATTCGGCGGGCCGATCAACCTCGTGCAGGCACTTCGGTGGTATCTGGCCATGCTTGATGTCGGCAGCGGTGACGGCATTCATGAAGCGCACGAGATTGTGCCAAGGATGACCGTCGACGAGATCTATGAGGCCGGCCGGCTCTCGGGTCGGCTACTGGAGGCAGATTTCTTCGTGCAGGGGCAGGCTCCCCGAAGCGCTGCTTCCGATTGACTTGATGCCAGGACCACTTCGCTTATCAACGGCACAGCTCTTCCCACCCTCGTACCGCCTCGCCGGTGCCGAACCTCACGTCCCACTGCTCGTCCGGTGGCGGGACCGTGACTCTGTCCCCTCGTTTGGGACTCAAGGCGCGACCTCGACCCGCCCGAAGTCCCCGGATGTCGGTCGAAGAGCCTCCTCGTACTGGGCGCGATCCGCTTTGATCCGCGCGGTGGCACGCCAGCCGGTGATGACCTCCTGTGCGTTCGCGTCAAGGTCGAGTTCGGCTGCGTCCGACAACGCGGCGACCAACTCGACCGTGAAGGCACGAACCTCTTCAGTGCTCAGGTGACGCACCCACGGGAACACCTCAGGCATGGCGAGCAGCAGTGCACGAGCGCTGGGATCGTGCTTCATGAGTGCCAAGAAGAGCCGCGACGCGGTGGTCAGGGTCTCATCGCGCTGCTCCTCACGGTCAGCGGCCGTGAGGTAGAAGTCAGGCGCGTCGCGGTGGGTGATGCGCAGCCGGCCCAGGCGAGAGGCGCGCTCTGCCACAGACTTGGGGTTGCGGGACAGATCAGAGAACGTCACTGCGTCCACGCTGGTGTTCATACGAGAAGTATACTCAGATCACGTTCTGAAGTAGCCTGCCCGCGTGCTCTAGCGCCTCGCCGAGGCAGCGACGACTCTGGTGATCTCGGCACTACCTGCGGCTGCTGGTGGCTGACGTCGTTGCCGTCACTGGCGCGCCGAGGGTCGCCGGGGGCCCTCGGTCGTCAGTGACGGTAGGCGGCGTCGTCAGCACCGTCGTCACTCTGGGCGTGCATCGCGCGTAAGGCCTCCGGACGGCGTGTTGTGGCTGGGCAGCTGCCTGATAGATAGTTGGATTAAATCTATCTGATATGGGTTAGAATCTATACAGAGACAGATTGGAATGGAGATCCCATATGCTGTACGCCACCCCGGATCTTGACGAGCGTGAACTTGAGGTTCTCAATCAGATCGAGGGCCTGAAGCATGAGCTGCGGCACCATCTGCGTGAGCCGCGACGCTGGTCTGGGCCGCTGCGGCGGCAGACATTCGCCCGCGCTGTGCAGGGCTCCAACTCCATCGAGGGCTACGTGGCCAAACTCGACGACGCTGCCGCGATCGCCGAAGGCGCTGAGCCACTGGATGCGGACGAGGAGACCCGACTGGCGATCAAGGGCTACTCAGATGCGATGACCTACGTGATCCAGCTTGCCCGCCATGATGATTTCAGCTACTCGACTCAGTTGATCAAGGGCATCCATTTCATGATGACCTCCTACAGCCTGGACAACCGACCCGGCGACTGGCGCAGGGGCGACATCTACGTCAGAGACGACCGCACCGGTGATGTGGTCTACGAAGGGCCCCCAGTCGAGAAGCTATCCGCCTTGATGGCGGAACTGAGCGACCGGCTGGGCCAAGAAAACGGCTGCGCCGACCTCGTAGTCGTGCGTGCCGCGATGGCACATCTGAATCTGGTCATGATCCACCCGTTCCGAGACGGCAACGGGCGGATGGCTCGCTGTCTGCAATCGCTCGTGCTCGCCCGTGACGGAATCCTGTCGCCGATCTTTATGAACGTCGAGGAGTACCTGAGCCGCAACACCCCGGCCTACTACGAGGTGCTGGCCAAGGTCGGCCAGGGACGATGGAAGCCGGACGGTGACACTCGCCCGTGGCTCCGTTTCATGCTCATCGCGCATCTACGGCAGGCGCGTACCCTTGCCCGCCGGATCGATGAGAGCGGAAGGCTGTGGATCGAGTTGGACCGCCTCGCCGCGCGCCACAAGCTGCATGAGCGGATGCTCACGGCCCTATTCGACGCCGTCATGGGACTACGGGTGCGCAACTCGACCTACAGGGCCGCCCTGAAACGATCCGGAGAGGGGACGATCGCCGAGATCACGGCCAGCAAGGACCTACGTCAGCTCTCCGACGCTGGGCTCCTGGAACCCAGGGGAGCCAACCGTGGCCGCTTCTACGTCGGCACCGGCGAACTGATCGGCCTGCGACGCGCGATCGTCGAATCGCGCGATCCGCGCGACGACAGCGACCCCTTCGAGGGAGGCACCCGATGAATCCCAGGCTTTCGAGGGTTGTCCGGTCCGGCGCGTAGGAACCGGCGCCCACACCGGTCCGCAAAACGGGCACACAATTGAGGGCTCATCGTTCACGGATGCGACGTTGCCACCAGGGGAGTTCTGCTGGAGCGAAGGGGTCGGGCAGGGTCCGGCGCTCATAGAGTTCGCTGAGCGGTTCCACGATTGCGATCATCTGGCGCCGGGCGGGAGTAGGTAGAAGCCGCATGATCGCGTGGAGTACCTCCAACGCCTCGCGCGGGTCGCAGCAGGGACAGTCGATTCCGTAGCGGAGTGCGAGACTGGGCTGGCGGAGCGATTCCTTCAGCGTCGTGATCGCTCGGGCCGTGTCTCCTGTGGTGCCGTACGGGCGCTGATGCTCCGCTTCGGTGATCTGCCGGATGACCTTCGAAGACAGGCCGGCGATCGGCGTAGACGGCTCCAGGTGCTTTGAGTAGCGCGCCGTGGGTAGACGGCTTGGGGGTCTACGCGGCATCGTCCGTCTCCCGCCACACGTAACCGCTCGCCTGCGCCTGATCCACAGCTCCGACCATACCGCGGGCCTCGTGATCCGTAGAAGAATCACGACCGTCCATACCTTTCCAGCCTCATTCTCCGGGCCTGCTCAGCAGCGTTCAGGCACGCCTACATTTCCACGGCCATCCATGACCGCCCGAGACCGTTGTCAGCAACTGCGTTGGCAGATCAGCATGTCTGCGAGCGCTGACGCTGACTCCGTCGTGCCCATTTCTCCTGAGTCGTGTCCGCATCGAGGAAAGAACACTGATGTTCTTCGATGCTTGACGTTTCTGTCCCAGGTAATGCATGACAGGTGCTCTAGACACGGGGAGCGGCTCGAATACCTGGTGCTTGGTTCCAGTGCGGCGCGATCGTCGATCCGCGGCCGCCCACCCGGCCCTCGCGGTCGAGGCCGGGCGGGCGGCAGGGGCTGGATCAGGTCCCAGAGCCGGTCGTCGATGAGTCGCTGCTGCAGCGGCGTCACGGCCGAAAAGGATCACGACTCGGCCACCAAGATCACGTACCGACACGCGCAGGCGGCGGCGAATCAGCTGGCCTCAATGTTTGCTGGCGGGGGTGTGCGACTACTTCATGGCGGCGATCTGGATCAGGTTGCCGCAGGTGTCGTCGAAGACGGCGGTGACCACCGGCCCCATGTCGGTCGCGTCCTGGGTGAACTCGACGCCGAGCCCCTTGAGTCGCTCGACCTCGGCGTACACGTCGTCGACGGCGAACTGGGTGAACGGGATGCCGTCGGTGACCAGGGCCTTCTTGAACGGGCCCGCCGCCGGGTGGCCGTCCGGCTCCAGCAGCAGTTCGACGCCGTCCGGGTTGGCGGGGGAGACCACGGTGAGCCAGCGGGCCCCGCCGGCGGGCACGTCGGTCTTCTTGATGAACCCCAGCTTCTCGGTGTAGAAGGCAAGCGCCTTGGCCTGGTCGTCGACGAGCACGCTGGTGATGTTGATGCGGATCACGGGTCCGGTTCCTCTCGGTCGATGGGCCACCGCTCGACGATCGAGCGCAGCGGGCTCGTGTCGATGTGGTGGAACTTGTACCGGCCCTGCCGCCGGGTGTGCACCAGGCCGGCCTGTTCGAGCACCGCGAGGTGCTGCGAGATGGCCTGGCGCGAGGAGGCCAGGCCGTGCTTCATGGTCAGTCGGCCGCAGATCTCGAACAGCGTCTGACCGTCCTTGTCGGTCAGCTCGTCCAGGATGGTGCGTCGCGTCGCGTCGCCGATAGCCTTGAACAGATCGGGGTCTGCGTCCACGGGCACAGTTATAGGCAAGTCGTCACTTGCCTGTCAAGTGAAGGATGGCCACATGCGCCTTCGCTCGTCGTGCCGCTACCGAGTTCTGAGACCAGGTCTAAGCGCTGACCGCGCGATCGCCGACGGGCTCAATGCACTCCGAGGCCCAGTGATAGGCGATCACCTGTGGCATCCCTGACCTGCGCCAAAGCGGCGATGCACCCGGCGGCTCGGGGGTAAGTGGACCCCGGAGCGTTCGCCAGCCGTGATGACCTCCTGCGCGTTCGCATCAAGGTCGAGTTCGGCTGCGTCCGACAACGCGGCGACCAGCTCCACGGTGAAGGGCCCGCAGCTGCAAGATCCACACGGCGGTGACACATGCGCAGACAAGCGGCTCCTAGCACGGCCGCGTACCCCTCGAAGGTGGGTGCCCAGCGCAGCCCCGTCCCTCCACGAGCCGCCCCCCGACCCACCCAAGAAGCCAACGGGTTCCACTTCTCCATACCGCTCCCGACCAGTGCCAGCGCATGAGACCGGACAAGATCAGCACTCCTCCGAAGGTCAGCGCGGCCGCGCGAGATGGTGACCTTGGAGTGGAACTAACGCGCATGGGGGCAGGTCAGCGGCCGAGCGCTTGCCGCAGTGTGAGGCCGTGGCGGGTTTTGAGGCGCCGCAGTTCCCAGAGGCTCACCGCTGTGACCGACAGCGGACCGCCGATGATCACCACGACCCGCATCGATACGGGGACGCCGTCGTAAGCGTTCGAGAACAGGTCCACGATTGCGAGTTCCAAGGCCAGGACGATCGCGATGACCGGGGGCAGGACCTCGTGAATGTCGGCGGTGCGGGCAACGTGCACCAGCGTCAGGGCGGCACCATAGGTCACGAACACGATTGCCCACAGCGCCAGGAGGACGAGGAGGAACTGGTACATGATCTTCGCGTAATCAGCCGTGGTCGGATTCTCGGGCGGCTCCCCGACGGGACCGCCGGTCAGTATGCCGGAAGCGAGCAGGACGAAGAACAAAACCGTGCCGGCCAGAGCCAGCAGCGCCCCGAGCGGCTTCAGTGCCCGTCGCAGATACAGGCGCCGGTTGTGCGGACGGCTTCCGACGATGAATGCGCCGACGACGATCGGGAACGTAGCCGGTAGCAGGGTCGCCGACATCACGACCTGGTCGAGCCGCTGGTAGGCCAGGGACTTGGCGTCCGAGGCGACCTGGTACGACACCAGGATCCACACCACCGCGACGAGACCGACTACCGCACGCAGGACCTGGATCTTCCGCACCGCCGGATCATCGACCCGGTCCGGCCGCGACGGCTTGCACACCTGGCGTCCGACCACGATCGGGTTGAGCAGCCGGAACACCCGCCGCATCCGCGACGGCGGCCGCGGTGGTCCGGGCGGCCAGCCCGGCGGCGGCCGACCCGGGCCCTGCGGTTGCGGCGGCCACCTGGGCGGCTGCGGTCCACCGCGGTACGGTCCCCACGGGCCTTGTCCAGCACTCATCGACGTCCCTCGAATTGTCACCACAGCAACTTTCGACGTCGACCATACGCCGTCGGTTCTCGTGGACATAGCCAAATGGCATCCCCACGACCCAATCGTGCTCTGCCACTCAGATGTGCGTCGGCAGGAACGGGCGATGGCGGGCATGATGCCGCGGTCGTGGACCCGGTCGAGGTAGACATCCAGCAGGTCGTCGCGGAGCCGCTACCACACGCCAACTCTCACGGACGCAACGCAGGTTCTCCTCACGTCTCAGAAGGCCGCGCCGTCCCGCGAGGAGACCGCCTAGCCCTCAGAGGCAGGGCATACAGTGAGCGTCTCCAGAAAGGCGGAGAGCAACCCGAAAACCTTAGTCCCGTTTCAATCCTGCCTGCCAACCCACTCAAGCGAGTGAAATGGACCAGGCCCCGGACGGCACATGAGCCCTGAAACGATCAAGGCAGAGGTCGGGATAATCTTTCTGACCTGGGCCTTCGCTGTGGAGCTGGTGACGGGAATCGAGCCCGCGCTATTAGCTCGGGAATCAGACCGATCCGGGCCGTTGTAAAGGCGGGACGAACCTAGGCCACCCCGGCGTGGCCGTCGCGGCAGTAGGCGAGGCGGGTGTCGGACCGGCGGGCCGCCCAGACGACCACCAGCAGCGCTACCGCCCACAGTGGATAGTTCATGGCAATCTTGGCGACCGCCATCCAGCCGGCCTCGTTGTGGACGTACAGCCATTGCTGCACAGCGAACCGCGCGGCGAACACGGCCGCGACGACTGCCGTTGCGACGTCGTAGGCGCGTCGCGACCCCGGGTCGCGCCGCCACGCCCCGCCGACCCCGCGCAGCGCGTTCCACACGACCCCGACCAGTGGCCGGCGCAGGAGGATGGAGGCGGTCAGGGCGATACATGCCGTGAGGTACAACCAGATGTCGGCGAGGAAGAAGTCGCGGGCCTCGCCGGTGCGGGAGGCGATGAACCCGGAGACGGCGACGCCGACGAACCCGCCGATCGCCGGTCGGATCGGCTGGCGCCGGGCGAGGCGGACCACGGCCACAAGCACGGCGACCCCGAGCGCGGTCGCGATGGCCGGGCGCACGCCCCACAGGCCATTGGCGAGCACGATTGGTCGCCCAGCCAGGCGATTCCTGGCGGAGCTGCGACGGGTGGACCGCTCAGCCGGGGAGCGGCAGGCGGGCGGTGTCGATGGCGTCGATGATGGAGGCGGCTCCGCCGCGGGCGGCTGCGGTGAAGCCGAGTGTCGACAGGGCCACCTTGCAGCCACCCTGCTTCGGCGCGATCACGTGGGCGGCCAGCGTGCGGTGCGTCCTCGGCAGGATCCAGGTCGCCAGCGGCACGAAGTAGCCGCCGAGGATGACCGCGTCGGGGTTGAAGATGTTGATCAGCACGGCCGCACTGCGACCGAGCCAGTTGCCGACCCGGTCCAGGGTGTCGACCACGTGCCGGTCGCCGCAGGCGGCACGCCGGGCGACCTCCGCGACCTTCGGGGCCAGGTCCGTGATCAGCTCGTCGGAGTCGCCGGCCAGGTCGGGCACTGCCGCCCGGATGATGGCGTTCGTGCCGACGAGCGCCTCGAAGCAGCCGTGCCGACCACAGCCGCACCGTGGCCCGCCGAGCAGCATCGGCATGTGGCCGATCTCGCCGCCGTAGCCGTTGGAGCCGCGCAACAGGCTGCCGTCCACGATGAACCCGCCGCCGATGCCGACCTCGCCGGTGATGTAGACGAGGTTCGGCGTGTGCGAGAGCGACCCGGCGCGGTACTCGCCCACGGCGGCGAGGTTCGCGTCGTTCTCGACCGAGACGGGGAAGTCGGCATCGCCCAGCTCCGCGCGCAGCTGGTCGACGACCGGGAAGTCACGCCAGCCGAGGTTCGGTGCCTCCGTGACGGCCAGGCCGTGCAGGTCGACCAGGCCCGGCACCGCGACGGCCATGCCGATGACGCGACGGCTCTGGTCGGCGAGCTGGGCCATCATGCTGCGGGCCAGCTCGGCCAGCCGGCGCACGCACGCGACCGGGCCGGCCGAGGCCGCGGGGAACGGCTCGTGCACGGACAGAACCTCACGCTCGCCCAGGTCGACGGCGACCGCCGACAGGTAGTCGACGTTGACCTCCAGGCCGAGCGCCACGAACCGGCGGCCGTCCAGCGTCAGCATCACCGCTGGGCGGCCGATACGCCGTTCCTCGCTCGCGCCGATCTCTTCGACGATGCCTCGCTCGATCAGCTCGGTGACGATGCTGGAGACGGTCGCCTTGTTCAGGCCGGTCTGGGCTGCGACCTCCGCGCGGGAGCAGGGCGTGTGATGGCGGACGAAACGCAGCACCACGGCGAGGTTGGTCTCGCGTACGTCGGTGAAGTCGAGGGCGCCGCGCGACCCGGGCGTCGCCCGGGCGGTTCGGGGAGGCGGGGCCGGGCTCCGCACGCCACGAGCCGCGGAGACCTCGCCCGCCGCGTTGCTGCCGTCGTTCCTCATCGGGGCGCCTCCGCCTCCGTGCGCCACGACCGCGGTGCCTGCCGGTTCGCGGCCGCGTCCGCGCTCCGCGCTCGGCGGGCCGACCGTCCCGTCCGCCGCCGGGCCAGGACCATAACGCGCCACTTTCTGGTGGCTGCGAACGCTGAGCGGGAGCCGTTGACAATGGTTGGTTGGATCGTCAAACTAAGTCCACCTCGGGGGTCCGTCAAATCGGACACGGGATCGGAGACGTCGCGATGGCTTTGGTCGCGGGCGTGGACACGCAGTCCACCGAGGTCGATATGGTCGGTGCCGCGCGTCCCGACGAAGACGCCCCTCGGATGGCGGGCGCATGGCGGACGGCGGCTCGCCCGAAGAACGCTCATCAGTCCCAGTTGCTGCGGTTGCTGCGCGACGATGGGCCCCGATCGCGGGCCGAGCTCGGCGACGTCCTCCGGATGTCTCGATCCGAGCTGGCCGCCGATATCGACCGGCTCATCGCGCTGGGCCTGGTGGAACCGGCTGCCGCCCGCGGCGGACGCCGGATCGTACGGTTGTCGCCCAGCCTGCGGTTCGTCGGGATCGACATCGGCGCCACGTCGATTGACGTGGCGGTGACCAGCGGCGACCTGGAGATACTCGGACACCGGGCACTGCCGTACGACGTGCGCCACGGCCCGCGCGCCGTGCTCGAAACGGCGCTGGAGATGCTGGGCAAGCTGCGCTCCGAGGGCGTGGCGTCGGAGATCCACGGCGCGGGCATCGGAGTGCCCGGACCGGTCAGCTTCTGCGACGGCAAGGCGGTGGCTCCGCCGATCATGCCCGGCTGGTGCGGCTTCCCGATCCGCGAGACGATGAGCCAGGAGCTGGGCTGCCCGGTCCTGGTGGACAACGACGTCAACGTGATGGCGCTCGGCGAGCTGACCGCGGGCCTGGCCCGATCGAACGACTTCCTGTTCGTCAAGATCGGCACCGGGATCGGGTGCGGCATCGTGGTCGGCGGGTCGGTCTACCGTGGCAGGTCCGGGTGCGCGGGCGACATCGGGCACATCCGCGTCGACGACTCCGGCCCTCTGTGCGCCTGCGGTCACACCGGTTGCCTGGAGGCGTACTTCGGCGGCGCCGCGCTGGCCCGGGACGCGACTGCGGCGGCGCGCGCCGATCGCTCCCGGTTCCTCGCCGAGCGGCTGGCGGCGAACGGCGAACTGACCGCGGCCGACGTGACCGACGCCGTGGCGGCGGGGGACGCGACGGCGGTGCGCATGGTGCGCGAGGGCGGCCGCCATGTCGGGCGCGTGCTGGCCGATCTGGTGATCTTCTTCAACCCGGGCCTGGTGGTCATCGCGGGCGGTGTCGCGGGCCTCGGCCACACCCTGCTCGCGGAGATCCGCGGCGTGGTGCACCGGCGGTCGCCGGCGCCGGCGACGGCGAACCTGCCGATCGTCCTTTCCGAGCTGGGCGATGCCGCGGGAGTTATCGGCGGGGCACGGCTCATCAGCGACCACGTGTTCTCGTCCGGATCGCGGGGGTGGACATGACGATCGCCCCGCGGCCTCCGGGCCCGAAGCGCCCGGACTCCGGAGGAGGAGGCGCCGTGAGCTACACCCCCGAGGACCCATCCGGCATGTGGACGTCCGCCGCCGGCTGCATGCGTAACTATCTGATTCTGAAGGAGAAGGCGGCGGCCTGGCGGGTCCATCACCAGGTCCAGGAGGCGATGGCCGCCTCCCGCGTCGACCAGCTCCGCATCCCCACGCTCGCCCCCGCCGAGTCCGTGACCGACCTGATGGCCGAGGAGCTCGACGTCGCGGTCACCGCGCGTCGCGGCTTCCCCTACGAACGACTCGACCAACTCGCGCTAGACCACTTGCCGGGAGCGCGCGGCTAGCGCGCTCCACACCTACCCCCACCCCGCAACCCACAGTCCCTGCCGCGAACGTCCCCGCCCAGCACGCCGATCGGCGCTCCGCTTCGCCTCCCATCCCCCAGGAGCAGCAGTGCTACACCCCTCCGTCAGATTCCTCCGATGCCTCGCGATGGCGTTGGCCGTCCTCGTCCTTCCGCCGATGACGGCGATCGCCTTGGTCGCGGCGCCCGCCCACGCACAGGCACCCGCCGCTGCCCCCGCACGGGCACCAGTCAAGGCGTTGCCGCAGGCCGCCGCCCCCGCACGGGCACCCGCCAAGGCGTTGCCAAAGGCCGCCGCCGCGGCGCCGTTCAAGGCGCTGGTGTTCTCCAAGACCGCTGGCTTCCGGCACGACTCGATCCCGGACGGCATCGCCGCGATCCAGAAGCTGGGCCAGGAGAACAACTTCACCGTCGACGCGACCGAGGACGACACCAAGTTCACGGACGAGAACCTCGCGCAGTACCAGGTCGTGATCTTCCTGTCCACGACCGGCGACCCGCTGAGCACCCAGGCCGCGAAGGACGCGTTCCAGCGCTACATCCAGCGCGGCGGCGGGTTCGCGGGCATCCACGCGGCCTCGGACGGCGGGTACAGCTGGCCCTGGTACGGCAACCTGGTCGGCGCGTACTTCAAGTCGCACCCGGCGACCCAGCAGGCCACGGTCAAGGTCGAGGACTCGGCTCACCCGGCGACGAACGGCCTGCCGACGAAGTGGACGCGCACCGACGAGTGGTACGACTTCCAGACCAACCCCCGCGGCAAGGTGCACGTGCTGGCGTCGCTGGATGAGACCAGCTACAGCGGCGGGACGATGGGCGCCGACCACCCCGTCGCCTGGTGCCAGGACTACGACGGCGGCCGTTCGTGGTACACGGCGCTCGCCCACACCAAGGAGAGCTTCACCGAGCCGGAGTTCCTTCACCACCTTCTGGGCGGCATCCAGACCGCAGCCGACGTCATCTCGGCCGACTGCTCCGCCAGCCAGGACGGCAGCTTCGACAAGGTGACGCTGGACGACAGCACGTCCAACCCGATGATGCTCGACATCGCCGCTGACGGCCGGGTCTTCTACATCGACCGGCTCGGCGACGTGAAGGTCGTCCGTCCGTCCGGCGGCACCGTCCTCGCCGGGCACCTGAACGTCTTCACCGCGAACGAGAGCGGGCTGCTCGGCATCGCCCTCGACCCGGCGTTCGCCACCAACCACTTCGTCTACCTGTTCCACTCGCCGACCGGGTCGGAGAACGTGGACCGGCTCAGCCGGTTCACCGTGAACGGCGACACGATCGACCTGGCGAGCGAGAAGACGGTCATGGACGTGCCGGTGCAGCGGGCCGAATGCTGCCACCACGGCGGCGGCATGGTCTTCGACAAGCAGACCGGCGACCTGTGGATCGCCACCGGCGACAACACCAACCCGTTCGCCTCCGACGGCTACACGCCGATCGACGAGCGGTCCGGCAGGGCGGCGTGGGACGCGCAGCGCTCGTCCGGCAACACCAACAGCCTGACCGGCAAGGTCCTGCGCATCCATCCGGAGCCGGACGGCACGTACACGATCCCGAACGGCAACCTGTTCCCGCCCGGGACGGCGCAGACGCGCCCGGAGATCTACGCGATGGGCTTCCGCAACCCATTCCGCGTCGGCATCGACCCGAAGACGCACAAGCTGATGGTCGCCAACTACGGTCCGGACGCGGGGTCGCCCAGCGCCACCCGCGGCCCGCAGAACACCGTCGAGTGGGAGATCCTCAACAAGCCCGGCAACTACGGCTGGCCGTACTGCGTCGGCAACAACACGCCGTACATCGACTACAACTTCGCGACCGGCCAGTCGGGGGCGCCCTTCAACTGCGCCAACCCGGTCAACAACTCGCCGAACAACACCGGACTGACCAATCTGCCGCCGGCCATCCCCGCCGACGTCTACTACCACTACAACACCGACCCGGCACACTTCCCCGAACTGCAGGGCGGCGCGCCGATGGCCGGCCCGGTCTACCGCTTCAACGAGAACGTGAGCTCCGCCCGCAAGTGGCCCGCGTACTGGGACGGCAAGGCCATCTTCGGCGAGTGGAACAACAGCGACCTCTTCTCGTTCCAGCTGAACGAGGACGGCAGCCAGCTCGTCAAGATCAACCAGATCTTCAAGTCCTTCGACTTCAAGAAGCCGATGGACATGAAGTTCGGTCCGGACGGCGCGCTGTACATGATCGAGTGGGGATCCGGCTTCGGCGGCGACAACGCCGACTCCGGCATCTACCGGATCGACTATGTGCAGGGCAACCGTCCGCCGATCGCCCGGGTGACCGCGGACAAGACCGACGGTCCCGCGCCGCTGGCCGTGCAGTTCTCCAGCGAGGGCTCGCGTGACCCGGACGGCACGCCGGTGACGTACGCATGGGACTTCGACGGCGACGGGGACACCGACTCGACCGAGGCCGACCCGTCGCACACCTACGCGGCCGGAAACCACACGGCCGTGCTGAAGGTGACCGACGCGACCGGCGAGTCGGCCACCGCGAGCGTGGCCATCACGGCCGGGAACAACAAGCCCACGATCACGGTCGATCTGCCGCCGAACGGTGGCTTCTTCGACTGGGGTGACCAGGTGAAGTACAAGGTCACCGTCACCGATCCCGAGGACGGGACGATCGACTGCGACCAGGTGCAGGTGCAGGCGATCCTCGGCCACGACAGCCACGGCCACCCGCTCGACCAGTACCAGGGCTGCTCGGGCACCGTGCAGACCACGCTGTCCAGCGGGCACAACGAGGGCGACAACCTCTTCTACGTGCTGGAGGCGACCTACACCGACCACGGCGGCGCCGGCGGGTCCAGACCACTCACCGGCCGTGCCGAGGTGATCCTGCAGCCGAAGCACATGCAGGCCGAGTTCTACAGCCAGACCGGCCGGGTGGCCGACGCCCAGGGCACCGGCGATCCGGGAGTGACCAGGGAGACCACGGGCGACTCGCAGGGCGGCGGCCAGAACATCGGCTTCATCGAGGACGGCGACTGGTGGTCGTTCGACCCGGCGAGCCTGTCCAGCATCGACGCGATCCGGTTCCGCGCCGCGTCCGGCTCCAGCGGCGGCACGGTCGAGGTACGTGAGGGCAGCCCGACCGGTCCGGTGGTCGCCACCGCGACCATCCCGGTCACCGGTGCCTGGCAGACGTACCAGGACGTCACGGTCAACCTGACCAGCGCACCAGGGGGCAGCGGCTCGCTGTACTTCGTGGCGCGACGCCCCGCAGGCAGCACCAACACCGGCGGCGTGTTCAACGTCAACTGGGTCGACTTCCTCGGCAGGGGCGTGACCGACAACCAGCGGCCGAACGTGACCGTGGCGGCGAACCCGAACCAGGGCACAGCGCCGCTGCCGGTCAGCTTCTCCGCGACCGCGACCGACCCCGACGGTGACACCCCGCTCACCTACAAGTGGGACTTCGGGGTGGCCGGGGCGCCGGAGCCGACGACGCCGGAGGCGAGCCACACCTACACCACGCCGGGCACGTACACCGCATCGGTGACCGTGACCGACGCCAAGGGAGCGGCGACGAAGGAGTCCGTGAGCATCAAGGTGAACGCGCCGAACGTGGCGTGCCTGAGCGGGCGCTCCGACGACTTCCTCGGCGACTCGCTCGACCGTGACCGCTGGTCGGTGATCCGGGAGAACCAGGACCTCCGGGTCTCAGGCGGCAACCTGGTCATCCCGACCTCCAACACCGACATCTACGGCACCCAGGCCGGTGACACGCCGAACATCGTGGTGCAGCCGGCCCCGGCCGGGGCGTGGACGGCGACCGCGAAGGCCAACCTGGTGGCGCGCGACTCGTTCCAGCAGGCCGGGCTCGTGCTGTACGGCGACGACGACAACTACGCGAAGATGGTGTTCCAGGCCCGCGGGACGAACGACGCCAACGCGCGGGTCTTCCAGTTCATTCGCGAGGAAGCCGGGAACCCGAACGAAGTCGCGGCCAGCAACACCGCGAACCTCGGCACGGCGTACCCCGACACCGTCTACGTGCGGTTCGTCAGCGACGGCACGAACCTGACCGCGTGGTACTCCGCGGATGGGGCGAACTTCACCAAGATGCCGGAGACGAAGGCGCTCGCCGGCATCACCAACCCGCAGATCGGCCTGATCTCGCTGTCCGGCCACGGTGCCCGCCCGGTGGTGGACGCGGCGTTCGACTGGTTCCAGATCGCCCCGGACGACACTGCCGAAAAGCCCGCGCCGAGCGACGAGTTCAACGGCACGAAGCTGGACGGCTGCCGGTGGGACTCGATCGTCCGTCCGGACCCGTCGGCACAGCGGGTGACCGGCGGCAACCTGGAGATCGACACTTCGACCGGCGACATCTACAGCTCACCCAACAGCGGGCCGAAGAACTTCATCCTGCAGAAGGCGCCGTCCGGCGACTGGACGATGGAGACGAAGGTCGACGGCAGCGCGTTCAACCAGCAGTACCAGCAGGGCGGCCTGCTGGTGTACGTCGATGACGGCAACTACGTCAAATTCGACTACATCACCGACAACACCGTCGGCTCGCCGGTCGTGCGCCGGATCGAGCTGCGCAGCGAGTCCGGCGACGTGGTGCAGGACCCGCAGCCGAGCACGGGCAACCTCACCCAGGGCGTCTGGCACCTGCGGCTGGTCAAGCAGGGCAACACCTACCACGGGTTCATGTCCGCCGATGGGCAGAGCTGGACCGAGGTCGGGACCGGGGTGACGAACTCGGCGGTCGCCGCCGACGCGAAGATCGGTCTCTTCGCGTTCGGCGTCAACCAGACCCAGTCGGTGACCGCGAAGTTCGACTACTTCCACCTGGTCCAGGACAACACCGCGCCGACGACCACCGCGACCGCCGATCCGGCCAACCCGAACGGCGCGAACGGCTGGTACACCGGCCCGGTCACCGTCTCGCTGGCGGCGACCGACGACGGCACCGGCGTGGCCCGCACCGAGTACCAGCTCGACGGCGGGGCGTGGACGGCGTACACCGAACCGGTGACCGTCTCCGGTGACGGCTCGCACACGGTGGCGTACCGCTCGGCCGACAAGGCGGGCAACGTCGAGACGGCCAGGACGCTGGCCATCAAGATCGACGCCATCGCGCCGCTCACCACGGCGGCGTTCGCACCCGCCAACGACGCGGGATGGCACGCCGGGGCGGTGCCGGTCACGCTGAGCGCGACCGACGCCACCTCCGGAATCGACGCCACGCAGTACAAGCTCGACGGCGGCGGCTGGACGGCATACACCGGTTCGGTCGACGTGACCGGCGACGGCGAGCACACCCTGCTCTACCGGTCGACGGACAAGGCGGGCAACGTCGAGACGGAGAAGGCGGCGACCATCACGGTCGACGCCACCAAGCCGACCGTGCTGGTCTCCGGGGTGGCCGACGGCCAGCTCTACGGCGACAGCCAGGACGTGCGGATCACCTGGCAGGCCACCGACGCCACCTCCGGGATCGCCTCGGTCGGCGGCACGCTGGATGACAAGGCGATCCTGTCCGGCACGCTGCAGGCGCTGTACGAGCTGCCGCTCGGACGGCACCGGCTCGCGGTGACCGCGACGGACAAGGCGGGCAACACGACCCAAATCGGGGTCGAGTTCTTCACCGCCACGTCCCTGCGGGACATCGCGAACCTGATCGACCGGTTCCGCGCGACCGGCCGCCTCACACAGGCGAACGCCACCGCGCTGCAGAACCAGCTCACCAAGGCCCGGAAGCTCGAGGCCAAGGGTGATGACAGCAAGGCGATCAAGGAGCTGGAGAAGTTCAAGCAGCTCGTCAATACGATCGTCGGGGACACCGAGGTCAAGGACACCCTGATCCGTGACACCAACGCCATGATCGTCCGGCTGGGCGGTAGGCCAAGCGGGCTGACCGCCAAGCAGGCGAAGGCGCTGTCCGGTGACGGCACCCGATCCGGTGACCCGACCCAGAGGAGGACCGGGTGAGGATGATCCCGGCGACCACCGGCCCGGCGGCGGGGCGCACGCCCCGCCGTCCGGGCCGGGCCGCCCGGCTCACCGCGGCGGTGCTCGCCGCGGTGGCCGTGGCGGTGCTCGGGACGGCGACGCCGGCTCATGCGCACGGCGGGCCGATCCGTCTGGAGGTAAGCGGCGACGGCATGGACCGGGTGATCACAACCGTCACCTGGAAGAAGGACGGGCACCCGGTGTCGGACCCGGTGGAGCTCACCCTCGTCGCCGCGCCCGCCTCCGGCGGCCCGCAGGTCGGCCCGATACGGATGACGTCCTCCCCCGAGGGCCAGTCGTTCTACATCGCGGAGCGCCCGCTGACGAAGGGAGCCTGGCGAGTCACCGTGACCGCGACGGCACCGTCCAAGGCCAGCATGACCAAGACCATCACGATGAACGGCCCGATGTCGCACTCGATGAAGCATCACCACAGCGCGCAAGCGGACACCGGCGACCGTGGCGCCTCCGTTTTCGTACCCGTCGCCGGGCTGATCGCCGTTATCGCGATCACGGGCGCGCTGTTCATCGGCTGGGCACAGCGCCGGCGGCACGGGTGATGGAGGCGCCGCCACCTACTCCGCCCATTGCCCGGCCTGTCCCCTACCGACTCGCTGTCAGTGCAGTAGCGACCGCCGCTCGGGCGTCTGGTTCCGGTGGCCTAATGGCACGACGGGCGATGGAGCCCTGAAACGATCAAGGCCCAGGTTAGGGATCATGTCCCTGACCTGGGCCTTCGCCGTTGAGCGGATGACGGGAATCGAACCCGCGCTATTAGCTTGGGAAATCACTTCCAGCGATCTTCGACTGCTGACGGCCCGGCGACGACGATCAATCAAGGGCGGCCAGCGCCCTTTTCCACGACTCCTGGTCACGGGCCTCGCCGGGCGCGTTCACCTCCGCGAACCGCAAGATCCCGCCCTTGTCGACGAGGAACGTGCCGCGCACGGCCATACCGCGGTCGCGATTGAAGACTCCGTAGAGGATGGCGACCTCGCCGTGCGGCCAGAAGTCCGAGAGCAGCGGGAACTGATAGCCCTCTTCGTTGGACCAGGCCTTGAGGGCGAACACGTGGTCGGCCGAAACGCCGAGGATCTGGACGTCGCCATTCTGGAAGCTGCCGATGTCGTCCCGGACGGCGCACAGCTCGCCGGTACAGATACCGGAGAAGGCGAACGGGTAGAAGACGACGAGCACGTTGCGTTCGCCCCGGAAGGACGAGAGCGTGATGTCCTGAGTTGTTCTGGTCCTTCAGGGTGAAGTCCGGGGCCTCGGTGCCGACGTTGGGCGCCATGAGCGTGGTCTCCTCGATTCGTACGGAACCGAACACCGGCCAGCCTAGTCGGGCTGGGTGCGGTGGCAGGCTTCCACCCGAGCCACCCACTAACCGACCCCGGTCGTGTGGCTCTTACGAAGTCACTCTGTTGACGAGCCCTTAATCAATGGAGGTGTCCGATCGAGCCGCTCTAGAGTCCTCAAGAGTCGGTGATGTGGCGGAGGTTCTGTGGCACTGGCAAGGAAGGGATCACGACGGATAACCGTCGGCGATGCCGAGTTTCGTTGGACGGTACGCGGTCGGCCAACGTACTGCCAGGCGATGGGCTGGTCTCCGCTGACCTTCGCCGTACAGCAGGTCCACGGGCCCGGCGCTCGCTTGGTGGTCTCCCTGCCGTGTGCTCACCCGAGCAACTATTTGGGGCTCCCGGCTGGAGTCGTCCTCCCCCGGACCGTTACCACCGCGATCACCGCGGCGATGGGCCGGGGATGGCAACCGTCGAAACCCGGGCCAGAGTTCAGGTTGGAACTGGATGATTCAGCGGTGCTGAAGATCGACTTCTAAGGACATGGCTCCGGCGGGCGCTTCCCCGGGCGCGAACGGCGAGACGGCGTGACAGACAGAATCGCGCGGATGAGTGTTCCGGTCCGCGGGGGGCTGGGGTCGCGCGACCCCGCTTCGGGCACGTTCAACCCGTCAATACGTAGACCGTCACGGGCTAAGGTCCCGCAACTGCTCTGGTGCCGTTTCTGCTCGCGCGCAAGGCACTGTCCCGGCGATCGCGGGCCCGCGCCTGTCACGTGCCGCGCACCAATTGCATTCGAGCCAATCGGCCCTCGGCTTGATGCCTCTCCACAACGGCCCGTGTGAGGATATGCGGCATGGCCGACGCATATGAACTGCTCATCAACGCCGACCTTCCCGACGACCTCTCGGAGGCCGAGGTGAACGAGTTGCGCTGGCACCTGGGACTGGGACCGGAGCCGCCTGAGTGCACCATCGTGACGGAGTTTCCCGGGGAGTTCGTCGACGAGGACGACGATCCCACAGACTACGCACCTGGCGCGGCCGGTTCCTGGGTGGAAGTGAAGGTCCCGGCGCTGGCGCGGCGCGGGCCGGCCTGGCGGATCGGCGGGGTGCTCTTCGCCGCGTTGGAGCGGCGCGAGCACAGCAAACCGCGCCCCGGCTGGGCTCTGACGTGTCGCCAGGAAATACACCCCGATGAGTTCGAAGCGACGACCGCGTGTGTTAGGTGGCTGCAACGTCGGGTGTCCGAGCCGCAATTCGACCTCGACGTCTACTGGCGCTTCTACGAAGACCCCTACCTTGAACCGACCTTTCTCGACGAGGGCGGGCTGGCAACCCGGCAGACCGTCATCGCGCCGCCCTCACCCCAGGTGCTGCGCCTAATCGCAGACGGCAAGAGCAGAGAAGCGGTGGTCCAAGCGCGCAAGGACACCGATCTGAGTATCGAACAGGCGCGGAGCTACGTCGAAGCGCTGCAGGCAGGTCGCGTCGTCCTGGCCCATTAGACTTCCGTTGACCTCGAAACGGTCGCTGTGCTCGTCGGCCTGGTGGTGAACGTCGATCGGCCTTCCGGGCTCGCTCGCTGGGGCGGCCGTGGCCGGGCTGCGAGACGGGATCGGACGGAACAGGCCGCATGCCCGGCTCACAGAGCCGGGGACTGTCCAGTCGCGGCAGAGCCCAAATCCGGACAGTCCCAGTCCTTGGCTTGTTCCGGTGGCGGTGCTTTCAGTTCCTCTAGTGCGGTGACCACGAACGTGCACCGGGTCGGGACACGCCGGTCGAGGTCCACGGTGTGGCCATTGCTGGGCCTCACCCTCGATGGCGACGAGATCGCTGTTGAGGGTGAGGTGGTGTGGGTGGCTGAGCCGGTGCGGGCACGCAGGCTGACCGAGGATGAAGGCCGCAGGCTGCAGCAGATCGTGTGGCGGGGCAAGCACGAGTCGATCCGGATGCGCCGGGCCATGATCATCATGGCGTCGGCGTCCGGGACACCGGTTCCGGCGATCGCTCGGCTCGTCCAAGCGCACGAGGACACGGTGCGTGATTTGATCCACGACTTCAACACCCGGGGGCTGGCCGCGTTGGACCCTAGCTGGGCGGGAGGCCGTCCCCGCCGCATCACCGCAGACGACGAGGCCTACATCGTCGCGACGGCCCGGACCCGCCCGGCCACGCTGGGCCGTCCCTTCACCCGGTGGAGCCTGCGCAAGCTCGCCGACCACCTGGCCCGCCACGCCGACCGCACCGTGGGCATCGGACGGGAACGGCTGCGGCAGATCCTGCACGAGCATGGCATCACCTTCCAGCGCACCCGTACCTGGAAGACCTCCAACGATCCCGACTTCGACGCCAAACTCGACCGGATCGAGCATGTCACCAGCCGTTTCGCGGACCGATGTTTCGCCTTCGACCAGTTCGGACCGCTGCCGATCCGGCCCTGCCACGGCACCGGCTGGGGCCACCAGGGCAAGCCTGACCGGCCACCGGCCACCTACACCCGCACCCACGGCGTCCGCTACTTCCACGGCTGCTACTCGCTGGGCGACGACACGCTGTGGGGGGTGACCCGGCACCGCAAGGGCGGCGCCAACACCCTGGCCGCGCTCAAGACCATCCGGGCCGAACGCCCCGACGGCGCCCCGATCTACGTGATCTTGGGCAACCTGTCGGCCAACAAGACCCCGGCGATCCGATCCTGGGCCGGTAAGAACAACGTCGAATTGTGCTTGACCCCGACCTACGCCTCCTGGGCCAACCCGATCGAGGCCCACTTCGGCCCCCTGCGCACGTTCGTGATGGGCAACTCCAACCATCCCAACCACACCGTCCTGGCCCGCGAAATCCAGGCCTACCTGCGCTGGCGTAACGCCAACACCCGGCACCCCGACATGCTGGCCGCCCAACGCCGCGAACGAGCCCGGGTGCGCAGCCAACGCCAGCAACGCTGGGGCCGCCCACGCCCCAAGGCCGCATAACCGATCCGGTGAACGTCGTGGTCACCGCACTAGGCACCTAGGTTTCACAGGTGCCGTCCTGTGTCACCAACGTCATGAGCCGCAAAAAGTAGTAGACGGTGACATCAGGGCGCGGTCAGGCGTGGCTGCGCGCGAAGATGACGGCTCCCGGGCCGTCCTCGTCCGGCCCGATGACCAGTTCGGCCTCGATCGTGAACCCCGCCTCACGAAGCCAGCCCGCGATCTTGCTCGGCCGGCGGTGGTGACTGTCAACGTTGATCGGGCGACCCGTGTAGCCCTCGGACGTATGTCGTGTCTCGTCACCGACATGAAAGCCGACCAGTAGCGGACCCCCTGGGCGCAACACTCGGCGGAACTGCTCGAACACGCCGGGCATGGCGTGGTCGGGCACGTGGATCACGGACCAGAACGCGAGTACGCCAGCGACTGAATCGTCGACCAGGTTGAGGTCGGTCATCGTCCCGACCTCGAAGCGTAGGTCGGGGTAGTCACGCCGCGCGATGGCGATCATCTCGGGCGAGATGTCGATGCCGAACGCGTCCACTCCGAGGTCGTGGAGGTGGCCGGTGACGTAGCCCGGCCCGCAGCCGACATCGGCGACTGGCCCGCCTCCGGCACCGTGCACCAACTCGGCGAACAACGCCAGGCTCGCGCGTAGGTAAGGCCTCTCACCGAGCAGTCCACGCACCTTCTCGGCATATCCGGAGGCGTCGGTGTCGTACGAGGAGCGGGTATCGGACAGCCAGGTGTCAGGCATGGGCGACACGGTAGCCAATCCGTCAACTCCGGCGCTGGCAGGGGCTGTTGATCTGCGGCGTGACTCGGCGAAGGTTGGTGGTCACCGCACTAGTCACCCTCATACAGTCGCCGACACCACCATGGATTCGGCTTCCCGTCCCAGCCTGTCCAACGGTTCGGATCTGGATTCGGAAACGTGCGGCGGCGGAACTCGGCGTCGAGACCGGTGAGCAACTGTCGCAGCTCGATGCGCGCTCGAGGTGGGAGGACGCATACGACCGCCTGCAACGCATCTTTGGCCAACGCGACATCGTCGTACTGACAGCCGGGACAGGAAGGGCATTCCGCGGCGATCAGCCTCAGCTTCTGACCCGGCCGACGGCGGAGGAACTCCCGGTAGCTGCGCAGGAACTGGGCAGTGCTGCCGGGCCGGATCTCGTGCCAATGCCCGAAGTCGCACTTGCCATGCTCAATGAGGTGAACTGCGGTGCTCATCTCGATCGACAGCCGATCGATGGATCCAAGCTCATGCACCCACTCAGGCGGCCGATGTTCCTCAAAGCGTCGTTCGGCACGGACCGCGCCCGGCCGCCTACGCGGCATCGACCTTTCGATAGATCGGCGTCATCGCGCTCATGAAGCCACAGCGTTGACAACGCCACTCTTGTTGCTGCCTGCTGGCCGCTCCGCGACTAAGCGCTGACCGCGCGATCACCGACGGGCTCACTCAATGCACTCCTCAAGGCCCAGCAGCGCAAGGACGATCACGACGGTGGGACCGCGCGTCATCAGGTCCCCGTGGCCCAATTGCACGTCAGGGCACCGAGCCCTTAAACGATCAAGACCCAGATTGGGGATCATGTCCCTGGCTTGAGCCTTCGCTGTGGAGCGGGTGACGGGAATCGAACCCGCGCTATTAGCTTGGGAAGCAAACCGAACATGGGCGTTGAGGGCCCTGACCTGCGCTCCGATGTGACCGCGAGTACCCGCTCTTGCCCCCTGTTCACCCTGGCTAATTGCACGCTAATTGCACGATCGCTGGGCGCTGACCTGGTCTTCGGCCGTCTTGTGCAGGCCACCAGCCTCCCGCAACCTGGCCACCCGTCTCGGCTCGTCGCCGAGATCGTGCCTCTAGGTGGCCCCACCCCGTGGCTCCCGAAATTATCACCGCCTTGAAAGGGCGGCCTGATCTTGACCGCTGGCCTGGCGATTCGCTGACCTGCGGGTTCATCGGCCGTCTGCCCGTGAGCGACCGTGAGTCCCCCTTGATCACCACCCTGACGGGCACGCAGCGGGCACGACCTACCGGTCGCCGAGGAAGTGTCCGACGTCAGATGCGAGGTTCTTGAGTTCCTCGCCGGGGGAGACGTACAGGTTCACGGTCACCGCCCAGTCTGTGTCCTGCTCGGCTGGTTCGGGGGATCGCAAGGTCCACGAGAGGCGGACGATATGACCGAGGTGAGCAGCTCGCAGTTCGAGTTCCTGCCTGAACGACGTCCAAACGCGCTCGTCCGGCCATCCCCGGAAGTCGTCGTCAAGTGACTGAACGAACGCCGAAAGTCCGTCGCCACCGAGTGTCTCGATGCCGATCATCGCCGAAAGCCCTGGTGCCTCGGCCTGAACATCGAACAGTACGAGCACATCATCGTCTGGCCGATGAAATGCACTGAGCCGCACGTAAGTGCCGGTCGGCCCGCGGGGAAGCGTGACCTCACGTACATTGTCGGGGGAGTTCATGGGAGCATCCTCCCGCGCCTCTCTCCGCCTGGTCATCCCGTCTGCCGTCGGCCCACCCTCCGGGGAGCGGGGCAGGGTCCAGGGGTGAAGGTGGAGCGCCCCACTGGACGAACGACCTTCGCCCCTGGACCCTGGTCTGCTCGGCTTGTCCTGGGGCGATGGCAGGCGGGATGACCAGGCTTCCACCTCAACCCTGACAGACCTTGCCCGGCGCGCCTAGCCCGGCCATCCCAGAGCCCGAGTGCCCCCGCCGGAGGCTATTACCGGTACCGATGGCCGAGCGGCTCTTTGTCTTACCTCTTTGGTTGAGTTCGCTTAGGTTGTGCGGTGATCGTGTCTGGGAGGCGTTTGCTTTTGGGCGGGTCTGACTGGGACTACGTGGTGCCCTACCAGGAAGATGTTTCAGCGGCGCTGAAGATGGCGCAGGAGAAGGCGTTCCGTGAAGGCGACTACTACTGGCCGTACGACGGCCGTTTTGGTTTGCCCGAGCGTCCTCGGCCCGACTCTGAGGATGACCTCTGGGAGGACGAGGTCGTGCAGGAAACCCTGACTCACTCGGTCCTGGACATGTTCGGTCTCTCACGGATCGGTTGGGAACCGGAGGTCCTGCACGCCGCCCCGCTAACCCCGGAGATCACGCGCGAGGTGTTCGGGTCTGAGTGGCCTACCCGTGCCGATTATGACCGTGCGTCTGATGTGATGTGGGACATCGTTGCCCGGGACCGGGGATACGGTAACGGATACGGTAGCTACGTGGTTCTGTACCGCGACGATGCTCCCGATGAGATCGCGTTCTTTGGCATCACCGGTGACTGATCGCGCGGCGGCGCGGACCCGGTGACTGCGGTCAGAGTGGCACG
This sequence comes from Actinomadura alba, assembly GCF_014323705.1. Classification (GTDB taxonomy): domain Bacteria; phylum Actinomycetota; class Actinomycetes; order Streptosporangiales; family Streptosporangiaceae; genus Actinomadura_C; species Actinomadura_C alba. The sequence continues at coordinate 138,328 of NZ_JABVEC010000010.1, read as the reverse complement.
GAGGGCGGCCGGCGCGGTGGGCGGCCGTCCGGTCCGGCGCGTAGGGACCGGCGCCCACGCCGCACGCCCGGAGCGACGGCGCCGGGCGGCCGAGGCGGCGGCGCGACGCGCCGCCGCTCTTGATCTACAAGAGCCCAATTCGGCAGTGGCGACCTGTTCATTACGAGCCAAACGAGCAACGTCCACAATCGTCCACAGTTGGCTGCTGACCTGCCCCGCAACCGTCGCGCGGTCCACCGTCGTCCAAGCCCGTCCATACCCGCCGTTAGCAAGCCCTAGCACTCCGCCTGCATAGAACGCTGCACCCCGGTGCCCGCATGCGGCACGTGCCCGCGTCGCCCCCCGGGGACCCAAGGGTGGTCACTTGCATGCAAAGCCGATCGCACTCCGAAGCGATGGAGACGGGTCTAGGGCTGGGAGGGTCCGAAGCCGCCCCAGAAGACATACCCGGAGAGCGAGTCAACGGCCTGGGGTGCCGAGCCCGTGGAGCCTTGCGGGGTCGGCGCGAGTTTCCAGTCGCCGTCCCACCTCACAGTCGTGGTCCTGGCCATGCGGCCGCCATGCGCCGGATCCCGCGACACCGTCCCGACCACCGCGGTCTGAGGCGTGTAGGAGACGATTCGGAAGCCCGTGATCTGCGCCGCCTCCCCAGCCGGTACGACCTGGCCTGCCGCCCGTACTCGCGCGTAGGCCGCCTTGCCCTCGCCGTCCACGACCTGCTGCCCCAGGATCTTCTGCCATCCTGCCGATCGGTCGAGCCGCACGCTGATCTGCACCGCGGCGAACAGTGCCCCTCGCGGCGTATGCGCATAACAGCGCGCGATGTCGCCCTGGACGATCAGTGGCCCGACCGACGGCGAGAACGGCACCGCGACGCCCTTGAAGCGCTCCCAATGCACCTGCCTTGGCGCCGTCCGGGGAACGTCCTGGTGGCTGTTGTCGGGAGTGCACGCGCGCGCCCTCACCGAACTCGTGGCCGGGGGCGCCGGCTTCGTCGTGACCGCCGCGGTCTCCTCGTGGCCCTTCCCTGTGCAACCGGCGACGGCCAGGACCACGAGGCCGACAACGAGTGGAAGGCAGGCTCTCTTGAACAAGTGGGGCCCATTTCGCGCGGCGGATCTAACACGAACAAGCCGACATACTAAGCCCTCCATCGGTGAGGGCCTGGACGCGCTTCTTCGGAGCGAGCAGGGGCTGGCCGACAACGATGACGATGACGATGACGACAGCCTGGCGGGAGCGCTGGTCCCGGTGGCGTAATCGCCCGCTAATCGCCGGTCGGTGATGACGGCGATAAAAGATCAAGGCTCAGGTCTGGGGGATCATGTCCCTGGCCTGGGCCTTCACTGTGGAGCGGGTGACGGGAATCGAACCCGCGCTATTAGCTTGGGAAGCAGACCGATCTTCACCGCCAGGGCCGTTGAGCTGCCCGGGAACGTACTCGCGAGTGACCCCTACTGCCCCCTCCTCACCCTGGCTAATTGCACGCTAATTGCACGGCACCAAGGGCGCTGGGCTGCGCGTTCGTAGCATCGCGTGCCACCGAGCCGGAGTGCTCGTTCGCGCGAACGGCGAGACGGTGTGACAGACCTCGGCGCGCGAACGAGTGCTCCGGGACGCGGGGGGCTGGGGGCTGCGGAGCCCCCAGAATCGGGCACGATCAACTGCCGTCGCCGTTGACTGCCTTTGCGCATCCCATACGCTCGGCAACGGGCAGGAGGGCGCCACCCGCGAGGCTACCTATGGCCATGTGGATTACGCCGGAGCCTTCATCCACTTCGGTACCTCCTTCGTCCTGCCTGCGCTTGATCATGTCCAACAGGTGGTTGCCGAGGACTGTGAGTGCGATCAGAGCCAGACATCCGAGAGAGGAAGCCTCGGCCGGCATCGAACCGGCTTCCTGCCCCGTAGCCCAACGAACGGGACGACTACTTTGACGATCAGTCCGTGCGACTGGTTCCCGCACTGGCATCTTGATCCGTAGAAGAATCACGACTGTTCACAGCCGTACGGGTTCGACGTCATGCCCGGCTCAAGGCCGTCCCAGACGCGCCGTCGGTTCCTCACAGGTCCACGGTTGTCCAGGGCCGTTGTTAGTCGTCGGTTTCCCTGCGGGGGACGCCCTGCGGGCGTGAAAATCGGTGGTGGTTGCTCGCTGACGTCGTACGTGCTTGGTGCTGTGAGCCCGTGTGTTAGTCAGACGCTGGGAGCCGCTCTCAGGGGTCCTGCATTGTTGCCTTGAGCACGCGATTCCGCCTCTGCTGTCCCCGGTTGGCTCCTGCGGGCAACCACCGGAATCTCTGTCGTTGGCCGCGCCGGAGAGGACGATCTGGTGAACGAGTCCATCGAAGAGGCGGCCGAGTTGGTGCAGCGGGTGGCTGCGCTCGACATCGGCAAGGCGTCGCTGGTGGCGTGCGTGCGGGTTCCGCACGACACCAACCCGGGTAAGCGCCGGCAAGAGACCCGCACGTTCGCCACGACCACATCATCGCTGCTGGGGTTGCGGGACTGGTTGGTGTGCCAGGGCGTGACCCGGTGCGTGATGGAGGCGACCTCGACGTACTGGAAGCCGCCGTTTTACCTGCTGGAAGACGACATCGAGTGCTGGGTCGTCAACGCCCGCGACGTCAAGAACGTGCCCGGCCGCCCGAAGACCGACAGATTGGATGCCGTCTGGCTGTGCAAACTGGCCGAGCGCGGGATGCTCCGCCCGTCGTTCGTCCCGCCGCCCTGGCAGCGGGAGCTACGGGACTTGTGCCGGTACCGGCGCACCCTGATTCGGGAACGGACCCGGGAGAAGCAGCGGGCCGAGAAGCTGATGGAAGACACCCAGATCAAGCTGTCCAGCGTGATCTCCGACATGTTCGGGGTGTCGGGCCGGCAGATGCTCGAGGCGCTCATCGCGGGGCAGCGTGACCCGAAGGTGCTCGCCGACATGGCGCGGGGCTCCATGCGCGCCAAGATCAGTGTCCTGCGGGAGGCGCTGACCGGGCATTTCCGCGATCACCACGGCTATCTGCTGCGCATGATGCTGGAGCGTATCGATGCGTTGAGCGCCCAGATCCACCAGCTCGACGCCAGGATCGACCAGGCGCTGCTCCCTTTCGCCCATCAGGTGGCCCAGCTGGATGAGATCCCTGGTGTCGGCAGAACCGGCGCCCAGGAGATCATCGCCGAGATCGGGCTGGATATGGAGCGCTTCCCCACCGCCGGCCACCTGGTGTCCTGGGCCAAGTTCGCACCCAAGGCCAAACAGTCCGCGGGCAGGAACAAATCCAGCTCCACCGGCAAGGGCAACCCCTGGATCGGCGGCACCCTCGGTGAAGCCGCGATGGCAGCCTCACGGACCAAGACGTTCCTGGGATCGCGCTACCGCAGGGTCGCCAAACGACGAGGCAAGAAACGCGCCCTGGTCGCCCTCGGAAACTCCATCCTCACCATCACCTACCACCTGCTGTCCGACCCCCACGCCCACTTCGCCGACCTCGGCGCCGACTACCACGACCGGCTCACCCCCGAACGCCGCAAACGCCAACTGATCCGCGAACTCGAACGCCTATCCGGCCGGAAAGTCACCCTCCAACAGGCCGCCTGACACCGCTGCCCCAAACCCGGCTCCGCTAACGCTCCGCCGGGTGCTGCCGCCTGCCCAGCTGAGCTCCGATTTTCGATTCAGCAATCGCGTTAGCAGGCTCGGAGCCGTGCGCGGGCCGGCACCGCCCGCCTCGTGCCCATGCTCCTGAGTCGTCATCCTCGTAGCTGCCTGACCGTAGGCCGGAGTGGAGTGGGTCAAGGATCGGGGTAGCCGATGCGTAAGCGACGCCGTAGGCGCCCTTGATACGGTCCGTGGAGGCCGGAGACTGGTCGCGTCGAGGAAGACGGCGCCCAGAACGTTTGCGGCTCGTGGCCCCCGGCCGTAATCCCCTCGATGCGAACTATCGGCGGCCCCAAACGTCGGGCGCTCCCGGGGCTGGTTGGGGTGTGCATTGGGTTGCGGTGAGGGCAGACCGTGTGCGGTGGTGTTGCTGTACTTCCGTGCTGTACCGCAGTGGCTCTAACCTGCGGCAGGACCTCGTATTTCGAGGGCAATCCTGACCCATACCGCAGGGCTGGCCACGGCCCGAGGAACGGAAGCGGGGGCGGCAGCGAGACCCCCCGCCCCTGACTGCTCCCAGCCACCCACGACGGCGATCGTCTTGAACATTAGCTTGGGAAGTCACTTCCAACGCTCGCCGCTTACCTGTGGAATCGCTGACCTGCGCCAATGCGACGACATCCCCGTAAGTGACCGTACGTTCCCCTGATTGTTTGCTCTAACGGGCACGGTGAGCAGGGCAAGGGGCGAACCGCCGACTTTCCGAGATCCACTGTGCCTTCGAGAGTCCTCAGCATCTGCGGAACACGGGAATCCCAACGCCCCTTGATCGGAGCGCCGGAGGCTCCCGGGCCTCCTCCGCCGTTAACCAGCTCCACAACCGCGAGCGAAAGCAATCACGTCGGTTTGTCGCGCGTCAGAATTAGCGGCGCAGGAGTTAGTTGGGATTCCTGGGCCTGGAAGAGAGACGCATCGTGAGTCGCCCCCCTCAGTTTCCCGTCGAGGACAAGCTGCGGATTGTGTTGTCCGTGCTGGTGGGTGAGATGACCATTGCCGAGGTTGCTCGGCGGAACAAGATCTCCGAGACCTCGATTGGCAAGTGGGAAGGCCCAGTTCCTGGAGGCCGGTAAGCAGGGCCTGGCCGCCGGTGGTGCTGGCGGGCCATCCAGCCGTGAGGAGCAACTGGAGGCCGAAATCGCCGAGCTGCATACCGCCCTGGGTGAGGCGCATGCGCAGCTGTGGGTGTGGAAGAAGTCGGCCGAGGGACGCCTGGCCCCTTCGAGGACCTCGAGATGATCCGCCAAGACGCGGCGATGCCGGTCTCGAGGTTTTGTGAGCTGGTAGGCATCCCGCGCCGCACCTACACCCGCTGGCGTGCCAAGGCCCGCCGTGGTGCCGCCGGGAAGGGGCCCTGGCCGGCACCGGTGGTCGAGGAGATCGAGCCCGTGGCGGCCGAGTACGCGGCTGATTGGCCGTCCAGGGGCCACCGCAAGATCCACTGGCTGATGGCCGCTGATGGGATCGAGGTGTCGGCCTCGAGCGTGGAGCGGGCGATGCGCCGCTGTGGCCTGCTCCGGCCGATCGACTACCAGGGCGAACGACGGCAGCTCGCCCAGGCCCGCAAGGCGGCGTTCGCCGATCCGCCCACCGGGCCGAACCAGGTGTGGCAGCTGGACTTCTCCGAGTACGAGACCACCACCGGCGGCATCTGGCGGCTGGCCGGGGTCACCGACTACTTCACAAAGTACGAGCACGGGTGGCACATCGCCCCGACCTGCACCGGGGCGGATGCGATCGCTGCGGTCGTGCTCGCGATCGACCAGGCCGAGGCCCTTGCCGGGTGTCGGCTCCAGAAGGCCCTGGCCGATCCCGTCACCGGCGAGGTCCGCAAGATCAAGCTGGTGACCGACAACGGATCAGCGTTTAAAGGAGCAGCGTTCGCCCGCTTCATCGCCGCCCGCACCGAGTTCGTCCACATCCGCACCCGGCGCAGGTCACCCGGCCAGAACGGGGTGCGTGAGCGGGCGTTCGCCCACTCAACTCCGCCTGGTCGTAGGCGACTACAGACGGTGTTCTAAGGGGAGGTTGCCCGTCTCGCTCCGGAGTGCTCGTCCGCGCGAGCGATGGGACGGTGTGACAGAGCTTCCCGCGCGGACGAGTGCACCGGCCCGCGGGGGTCTGGGGGCGGCGAAGCCCCCAGAGGCGCGCTCGCTCGACCACGGGGAGAATCGCGTCAGGAACCACGTAGCCTCTCAACGTGACCTCGAGCCCCGACCTCACGAAGACGCGCCTGCGCGTGTCTGTCGTTGCTCGGTCCGGTGAGGTCGAGCTGAAGGGCCGGGCAGTCAAGGTGGCCCCTGGGCCGATCGTCCTGAGCGTCGTCGGCCACGCCAGCCGAAGGATCCGCGTCGATGGCACGGACCGTCGGCTCTCGGGCGGAACGACGGGCGTCCTCGCGCTCGACTACACGCGCTCGACGGGCTTCCACAGAGTCGAGGTCGACGGTCAGGCATTTTGGTTCGCTACCGAGGACCACAAGCTGCGTCTCCAGGGCATCACACGGATGTTGAGCCATCTCCAGAGCCTTGGGACCGGATGGACTGGTCAGGCCCTGTTCTCCGACGGCAGCGGCTACCTGGACCCCCACGTCGTCTACGGGTGGTTCGACGCCAACGCGGACGAGGCGCTGGACGCCATCGAGACCGTGCTCGCCGCACCGCGTACCGAAGAGGTCTCGGTCCGGGTGTTGAGCCGCCGTGGGGGGAGTTCGGTCCTCGCTGTCCCGACGATGCGGTTCCTCAGATCCGACCCTCGGAAGAACGTGATCGAGCAGGAAGACGGCTTGCTGACCGCTGCGGGTAAGACATACACGCCGACCCGAGTGGTCGCGCGTCGACGCCAGCGCACGGTTGACACCGTGGCCAACCGCCGCGCTGTGCACCTGCTCGGTCTCATCCACCGCCTGCTGTCCGAGGTGATGCGCACGGAGCTCCCCTCCAGACCTCGAGCTCGGTGCCGTCTGTGGCGGGAGCGCGTCGGGCGGCTCTCCACCCAGCCGCTCGCGGTCAAGCTCCGGCTGAAGCCGAGTGCCCTGGCAGCGCCGCGCCACGGCCCCGAATACACCGATCGCAGCTATATCAAAGTCTTCGACCTCACGAGGACGGTCGGTGAGTTCGGATGGTCGGCTAGCGTGGACCCGGCCCGCCGGTACAGCTACATCGAGAGTGCCGACCGGATCTATCAGGCTTACGCCGCACACCGCGTCGCGTCGGTGCTCGGACTCACCCAGACGTTCGGCGCATTCGGGTCTAACCCGCTCGCATTCACAGGTCCTGACTTCGACCTGTACTACGACACGGTTCCGCCTGCTGAGGTTATCGCCTCGTGGCGAGCCCGGACTCCGGTCCCTGACACGTCGAAGCCCGATCTGCTGCTCCACGAGAAGGCGACGAGCAAGGTCGCTGTGCTCGACGCCAAGTACAGGGTCGGAAAGGACGGCCACGCCTCGGAAGATAGCCGGAAGGAGGTCGCCGCGTACCAGAGCCTCTATGGGCTCTCGGCAGTCACGATCCTCTACCCGGGTGTGGACCGGGAGGCAAGGGTGATCACGGACCATGACAAGAGCGTCGTCGAGATTCCCGTCGTCGGCCCGGACGACGGGCTGGAGGAGGCGATTGTCCACGTCCTGGACCGGCTGGAGTCGCCCCCGTACGTGTAGATGCCTCAGAGAAGCGGCAGGAGCTCGTCAGAAGGTCCGGCCATCGTCTGGTCGATCAGGCGACCGATCTCCTCGGCGTTGGGTAGCGTCGCTGACGCTGCGAGGAGAGGTTGCACGTCGGAGTGTGTTCCCCGAAGCTGATGCACTAGCTTGTCGGCAACGGCGTTGCCCAGGGCGGTCAGCTCGGCTACTGCGTCCCGCTCCGCCATCACGAGCGCCATCACGATGTCCCGAAGGATTCCGAGCGTGAACCATGACCGACCGCTCGCGGTCTCGAGGACAGCGTTGGCGACACTCACAAGTGCCTGCTGGGCCTCCGCGCTGAAGTCCGCGCTGCCGGACACTGAGCGGAGCGCCGTGAGTCTGAGCGAGTCGAACTGCGACGCCCGTCCTGCGCTCTTGCGATCCTCGACGCGATTTCGTTCGTTGGTGATCAGCGCCTCAATGACGCCTGCGACGGCGGTGTCCGGGTCGTCCTCGTAGCGGTCGCCGAGAACGTTGGGCATAGTGATCGTGGTCGATCTGCGTTTGGTCGGCGAGCTCACCCGGGTGCGGGTCTCAGGCTCGTCGCGGAAAGAGTTGCAGGTCGCGAGGACGAAAGTGTCGATCGGCAGGTTGGCGACCTCTCCGTTCGGTAGTCGGACGAGCCTCTCGCGCTCCTGGGTGGCAACGAGGACCGCCGACAGATAGGTCTCGACCGAGGCCAGATTGAACTCCTCGAAGATCACGACGCGGGCTTCAAGCGGTGCGTCGTCGAGGAGGATCTCGCGGGCGAAGTCCTGCAGATGGACAGTCCCGTCGAGCCGCTCGTAGCCGATCAGCTCGGCCTCGTCGAAGTCGGCTCGCACAGGGATTAGCAGCGGTGCGTCCAGATCGAACTCCTGCTCCATCGCACTTCCCAGGAGGGTGGCGAACAGGGTCTTTCCCGTCCCGGGCTGGCCCACGAGCACGACCAGCCTGGCTTGTTCCGGTGGCGGTGCTCTCAGTGTCGATGCGCGCTCGAGGTGGGAGGACGCATACGACCGCCTGCAACGCATCTCTGGCCAACGCGACATCGTCGTACTGACAGCCGGGACAGGAAGGGCATTCCGCGGCGATCAGCCTCAGCTTCTGACCAGGCCAAAGCCCGAGGAACGGAAGCGGGAGCCCCTAGCCAGAACGGCGCTCAACCACTCACGGCTGCCGTCTTGAACATTAGCTTGGGAATCAGACCGATCCTGCCCGTCATGGGCGCTGACCTGGTCTTGGGCGTGACCACGAGTATCCGTTCTTGGCCCCTGTTCACCCTCGCTAATTGCACGCTAGTTGCACGAGCCCGGCGCTTGACGGGTCACGCCGCAGCGTGCGGAGTGATCCCCACCACGAGTTCAGCGTCCATCGCCCCGGCAAGCCGCTCCAAGACCGGGATGGTCGGCACCGTACCGCCGGCTTCTAGACGGGACAATGCGGGCTGTGTCATCCCTGCCCGCTTGGCCAGCTCGGTCTGGGAGAGGCCGAGCGCAAGCCTGCGCTCCCGTACCGCCTTACCGATCGCGATGGCGCGCTTGGCCTCGTCGTACCCAGCCCGAACTTCCGCGCTGTCGCGACCACGGCGGCCAAGGTCCCACTGGGCGTGCTCACTCATGATCAGACCTCCCTGTCGTAGACACGTCCGGCGTGGCCGTGCTCGGCCTCGCACTCCTTCTGGGCACGCTTGGCTCGCTCCACCTCAGCGGTCTCCCTGCCCCTGGTCTTCCGGAAGACCGTGAGCAAGATGACCCGTCGGCCCGGCCCGAGCCAGTACGAGACGCGCATGTCTAACGGGTGCAACGGGATACGCAACTCCCGCACGCCGTCGCCGAGATGCCGCGCATACGGTTCACTCAGCGTCTGAGCTTCCTCTGCCAGCATCTCGGCGTACGCCATCACACGGCCATACTCCCGATCAGTGAGGGAGTCCAGCCAAGCCTCGACCTCAGGCTCGATCTCGATGACATACAAGAGCCCCATGCATCTAATGGTATATGCATCCTGTGCTATGAGGCCAGCGGGTGACAACCGAGACTGCCGACTACGAGGTGATGCGCCAAGCAACGCCGGCTAACAGGAGCCGTACATCGCCGCGGTCTGTTGGTGGCGTCTTGCTCGCGAGATCACAGGAACGATCAAGGCCCAGGTTGGGGATCATGTCCCTGGCCTGGGCCTTCGCTGTTGAGCGGGTGACGGGAATCGAACCCGCGCTATTAGCTTGGGAAGCTAATGTTCTGCCATTGAACTACACCCGCGTTGGCCGCCCGCTGGAAGGCGACCGTCCGCACATGCTACCGGAAGCCGACCGTACCGCGAGACCGCGCGTACCGCCACGAGTGGTCCGTCGGACCCGGTAGTTTTCTGACGTGCTGCTCTCCGATCGCGACATCCGAGCTGAGCTGGAGTCCGGACGGGTCAAGATCGACCCGTACGATCCCGGCATGGTCCAGCCGTCCAGTGTGGACGTGCGCCTTGACCGCTACTTCCGGGTGTTCGAGAACCACAAGTACCCGCACATCGATCCGGCCGAGGAGCAGTCCGACCTGACCCGGCTCGTCGAGGTCGAGGGGAACAACGACGCGTTCATCCTGCACCCCGGGGAGTTCGTCCTCGCGTCGACGTACGAGATCTTCGCGCTGCCCGACAACATCGCGGCCCGGCTGGAGGGCAAGAGCTCGCTCGGGCGCCTCGGGCTGCTGACCCACTCCACCGCGGGCTGGATCGATCCGGGCTTCACCGGCCACGTCACGCTGGAGCTGTCCAACGTCGCCACGCTGCCGATCAAGCTGTGGCCGGGCATGAAGATCGGCCAGATGTGCCTGTTCCGTACCAGCTCGCCCGCCGAGCACCCGTACGGCTCCTCCCAGTACGGCTCGCGCTACCAGGACCAGCGCGGCCCGACGCCGTCTCGCTCCTACCTCAACTTCCACCGTACGAAGGTCTGACCCGAGGGGCCGGCCATGCGACTGTCGACGCGCCGCCGTGCGGCCGTTCCGACCCTGAGCCTGCCTGAGGGCGTCGGTATCGACGAGGTCGAACGGCTTCTGCGGCGGTACGACCCGTACGCCCGGCGCAGGCGCCGCAGGATCACGGTGGCCGGGCAGATCTCGGTCGTCTGCGACGGTGAGACGCTGAAGGTGAGGAACAGGGCACATCAGCCGAGCGGGGCGTACCGGCTGGCCCGGGCCCTGCACCACCACCTCGGCGGCACCTGGTCGGTGGAGCCGCCCGCGCCCGGAGAGCACGACGAGCCGATCGAGGACATGCTGCGGGTCTACGTCCCGCGCACGCTGCTGCCCGTTGAGCCGGCCACGCTGCTGCGTCCCTTCCTGCCGAGTGTGGCGATCCGGGAGGACGCCGCGCTGGGGCTCTTCTGGTTCATCGACGAGAACAGCGAACTGACCGTCTCGGCCCGGGAGGTGCACGCGGCCGATCGGGGATCACTCGCCGCCGCGCTCGGGCCGCTGGCGCAGTCCAACGCCCTGTACGAGTGCGGGATCGACGACGTGCACGGGCCCACCGAGCGGACGGCGGAACAGGCCTGGCGGATCGCGGAGGCATTCGCGGAAATGGGCTCGGTTGCGATCGACCGATACGGCTTCCGCGTCACCAGTGGCGCCGACCTCATGTCCCCCGAGCGGGGCTGACAACGCCCTGAGCTGCTCAAACCCGTATGGCCACAAGTGTGACTCAAACCACACAAGATGAAATTTTCACCAGTTACCGATAATTTTCAGTAGACGCATGGCCAAGTTGTCCAGTTGACACGTGATTTGGTGAGCTGAGTCACAAAAGCTCGTGGTCGTGCTGATTTCGCACTCTTTTTGAGGACGAAGCACCTCGGCGGCGTGCGGGGGTACGCGCGCCGTGGTGAAGCCTGACCGCGCGCTCCCGGCCGGGGGCGGATCTTCCGCCAGGGTTTGGCGCGGTCCAACCGAAAGGGGATCGTGTCCCGACTCCGCGCACAAAACGTGACCAAGCTGTTCGGCCGCAAGGCTGACGAGGGTGCCCGCCGCCTGGCCGGGGGCGCCGCTCTCGACGAGATCCGCAAACTGGGCGTGACGCCCGCGGTGGTCGACGCGTCCTTCGAGGTGAACGAGGGCGAGATCTTCGTGGTGATGGGCCTTTCCGGGTCCGGGAAGTCCACGCTGATCCGCATGCTGAACGGCCTCCTGCCGCCCACATCCGGGCATGTCGAGATCGACGGTGTCGATATCAGTGGCCTGCGGGGCAACGAGCTCCGCGCCGTCCGGCAGGCCAAGGTGAGCATGGTCTTCCAGCACTTCGCCCTGTTCCCGCACTGCTCCGTGCTGACGAACGCGGCGTACGGCCTGGAGGTCCAGGGCGTACCGAAGGCCGAACGGGAGAAGAAGGCCAAGGAGTTCCTGCGCCTCGTCGGCCTCGACGGCTGGGAGGACAGACTCCCCGGCCAGTTGTCGGGCGGGATGCGGCAGCGGGTCGGGCTGGCCCGCGCGCTCGCCGCCGAGACCGACATCCTGCTGATGGACGAGGCGTTCAGCGCCCTCGACCCGCTGATCCGCCGGGAGATGCAGGACCTGCTCATCGACCTCCAGGCCGACCTCGGCAAGACGATCGTGTTCATCACCCACGATCTCAACGAGGCCATGCGCATCGGCGACAACATCGCGGTGATGCGCGAGGGCCGGATCGTACAGATCGGGACGGCCGAGCAGATCCTGACCGACCCCGCCAACGACTACGTCGCCCAGTTCGTGGCCGACGTGGACCGGACCCGGGTGCTGACCGCGGCCTCCGTCATGGAGCGCCCGCTCGCCACCGTGGTCTCGACGGGCGGCCCCCGGACGGCGCTGCGGACCATGCGGGAGAACCAGACCTCCGCCGCGTTCGTGGTGTGCCGCGATCGCAAGCTGCTCGGAACGGTGAACGCGCAGGCGGTCGCCGACGCGGTGAGCAATAACGAGACCGAGCTCGACGGGCTCATCGACGAGGACGTGGATCCGGTGGCCCCGGACACCGCCGTGGCCGACCTCTTCGCCCAGTCCGCTGAGAGCCCGCTGCCCGTCCCCGTGACCGACGAATCCGGCACTCTGCTCGGCGTGATCCCTCGCGTCACCCTGCTGGCGGCCCTGGGCGCCATCAACGGCCACGCCCGCGAACCGGAACCGCCCGGCGAGGGCGGAGCACCCGCCGACGGACAGCAGCGGCGAGAGGAGGCCACCGGTGTCGATGCCTAGGATCAATGTCGGGACGTGGTTCGAGAACCTCGTCAACTGGCTGACGGACAATCTCTCCTGGCTGTTCGACGCGATCGGCTCCGCGGTCGAGGGCACCGTGAACGGCCTGGCCGACCTGTTGCTGTGGCCGCCCGCCCTCGGACTGATCGCCGCGCTCGCCGTCGCCGCCCTGTGGCTGCGCGGATGGCGTTTCGCGCTGTTCACGCTGCTCGGCCTCGCACTGATCGACAGCATGCGGCAGTGGGAACCGGCGATGGAGACGCTGGCCCTGGTGCTCGTCGCGAGCGTCATCTCCGTCGTACTCGCCATCCCGCTCGGCATCGCGGCCGCCCGCAGTGACTCGCTGAGCCGCGTGCTGCGCCCGGCGCTCGACCTCATGCAGACGATGCCGGCGTTCGTCTACCTGATCCCGGCCGTGTTCTTCTTCAGCATCGGGCCTGTGCCCGGCGTGGTCGCGACCGTCGTGTTCGCGCTTCCCCCGGGCGTACGCCTCACCGAACTCGGCATCCGCGGCGTCGACCGCGAGGTGGTCGAGGCCGGTGAGGCGTTCGGCTCCCCACCACGGCGGATCCTCACCCGGATCCAGCTCCCGCTCGCCATGCCGACGGTCATGGCCGGCGTCAACCAGGTGATCATGCTTGCGCTGTCGATGGTGGTCATCGCCGGCATGGTCGGTGCCGGAGGCCTGGGCAATGTCGTCCTCGACGGCATCCAGCGCCTGGAGATCGCCACCGGCTTCGAAGGCGGCCTGGCGGTCGTCATCCTGGCGATCTTCCTTGATCGGATCACCTCCTCACTCGGTGACCGATCGGCCGTCGCGCGTGCCGAGAAGGCGTCGGCGCGCGCCTGACGGTCACCGTCCTGGGCGCCTTCGGGCGCTCAGTGTCCTGTAGTCGATTGGAAGGACATCTTGTGCGTTTCAGGCTGAACAGCCTCAGGAAAGCAGCGGCAATCGCCCTGTCGCTCACGCTCGCCGCGACGGTCACCTCGTGCGGCGGTGACAGCGGTGGCGACACGGGCGGGTCGGGGTCGGGGTCGGGGTCGGCGAACAAGGAGATCACGATCGGCTGGGTGTCCGGCTGGGACGAGGACCTCGTGGCCACCTACCTGTGGAAGCGAATCCTCCAGGACAGGGGGTACAAGGTCGAGCTGAAGAACCTCGACACCGCCCCGCTCTACGCCGGCATGGCGAAGGGCGACGTCGACGTGTTCCTCGACACCTGGCTGCCCGTCACGCACGAGGATTACTGGAAGCGCTACGGCGACAAGCTCGAGAAGCTCGGTGTCTGGTACGACAGCGCCAAGCTGACGATCGCGGTGCCGAACTACTCGGATCTGAAGTCGCTCGAGGACCTCAAGGGCAAGGGCGGCCAGTACGAGGGGAAGATCTTCGGCATCGAGGCAAGCTCCGGCCTGCAGCGGGTCTCCTCGACCAAGATGCTGCCCGGGTACGGGATCGACAAGGAGTTCAAGGTCGTGCCGTCGTCGACGGCGGCGATGCTGGCCGAGCTGAAGAAGGCCACGGACGCCCAGAAGCCGATCGTCGTCACCCTGTGGCGCCCGCACTGGGCCTACGCCTCGTACCCCATCCGGGACCTCGCGGACCCGAAGGGGACCATGGGCCAGGCCGAGCAGATCAACATCGTCGGCCGCAAGGACTTCGGCAAGGACTTCGCCGAGGTCGCGGGCTGGCTGAAGAAGTTCCGGATGGACGACAAGCAGCTCGGCTCGCTCGAGGACCTCGCGATCAACAAGTACAAGGGCCAGGAGGACAAGGCCGTCGACGAATGGCTGAAGGCCAACCCGGACTTCGTCAAGAGCATCACGGGCTGACCCGTACGACCTGAAGATCACACGGAAAGGGCCGCCCGGCTGACCGGGCGGCCCTTTCGTGTACGGCTTCCACGTCCCGCGGGACTACTCGGCGGCGACGGACTCCTTCTCCGGCGCGGTGCCCTCGCCCTTGATGGACCTGATCAGCAGCTGCGAGACGTCGACGACCTCGAGCGACTCCTTGGCCGCCCCGGCGTTCTTCTTCTCGTTGATCGCGTCGCCGAGCATCACGAGGCAGAACGGGCAGGCGGTCGAGACGGTGTCGGGGTCGGTCTCCAGCGCCTCGTCCACGCGCTCGGTGTTGATGCGCTTGCCGATCCGCTCTTCCATCCACATCCGGGCGCCGCCGGCGCCGCAGCAGAAGCCGCGGTCCTTGCAGCGGTGCATCTCCTTCGTCTGGACGCCCGGCACCTTGGCCATGATGTCGCGCGGCTGCGCGTAGACCTTGTTGTGCCGGCCCAGGAAGCAGGGGTCGTGGTAGGTGATGTTCTCCTCGATCGGGGTGACCGGGGTGAGCCTGCCCTCTTCGACCAGCTTGGCCAGCAGCTGGGTGTGGTGGACGACCTCGTACTGTCCGCCGAGCTGCGGGTACTCGTTGGCGAGCGTGTTGAAGCAGTGCGGACAGGTCGCCACGATCTTCTTGACGCCCGCCTCATTGAGCGTCTCGACGTTCTGCTGGGCGAGCATCTGGAAGACGAACTCCATGCCCAGTCGGCGTGCCGGGTCGCCCGTGCAGGCCTCCATCGGGCCGAGCACCCCGAACTTCACGCCCGCGATGTGCAGCAGTTCCGCGACCGCCTTGGTGGTCTTCTTGGCGCGGTCCTCGAGGGCGCCCGCGCAGCCGACCCAGAAGAGCCACTCGGTGTCTTCGGAGATCTTGTCGTCGATGACCTCGACCTCGAAGTCGAGATCCTCGATCCAGTCGAGACGCTTGGTCTCGGACATGCCCCAAGGGTTGCCCTTGTTCTCCAGGTTCTTGAGCATCACTCCGGCCTCGGACGGGAAGCTCGACTCGATCATCACCTGGTAGCGCCGCATGTCGAGGATGTGATCGACGTGCTCGATGTCGACCGGGCACTGCTCGACGCAGGCCCCGCAGTTGGTGCAGGACCACAGCACGTCGGGGTGGATGACGCCGTTCGCCTCTTCGTCGCCGACCAGCGGCCGACCGGCCTCGGCCAGGACGTCCTCGGGCAGGTTCTCGCGCTCGGCGTCGGTGGCCAGGAAGAACGGGGCCTTGGCGAAGGCGTGGTCGCGCAGGTCGGTGATCAGCATCTTGGGCGACAGCGGCTTGCCGGTGTTCCAGGCAGGGCACTGCGACTGGCAGCGGCCGCACTCGGTGCAGGTGGCGAAGTCGAGGAAGCCCTTGAACGTGAAGTCCTCGATCTTGCCGCGGCCGAAGGTGTCCTCGTCCGGGTCGGCCTCCTCGAAGTCGAGGAGCTTGCCCTTGCTCATCATCGGCTGCGCGGCGCCGAGACCGTCCGGGCGGCGCTTGAACATGACATTGAGCGGGGCCAGGAAGATGTGCAGGTGCTTGGAGTGCACCACGATGATCAGGAACACCAGCATGACGCCGATGTGCAGCAGCAGCCCGACCGACTCCAGGATCTCGTTGGTGTCGTGACCGAGCCCGTCCAGCAGGGCGCCGACGGCCTGTGAGGCGAAGGCGCCGTCGCCGTACGGGAGGTTGCCGGTGGCGGCACCGGAGCCGCGGAACAGGAACATCGTCCAGATCACATTGAAGATCATGAACAGGATGAGCCAGGCGCCGCCGAGGTGCGAGCCCTTGAACCGGGACTTGCGGTCCAGCTTCTTCGGCGAGTTCTTGATCCGGATGGCCGCGAAGGCGATCAGGCTGAGCAGCGCCGCGACGGCGATGAAGTCCTGTGCGAAGCCGAGCGCATCCCACTTCCCGACCAGCGGAATGTGGAAGTCCAGCCCGAAGATCAGCGCGCCGTACGCCTCGAGATAGACGGTCGCGAGGATGAAGAACGCCCACATCACGAAGAGGTGCGCGAGGCCGGGGCCGGTCCACTTGAGCAGCTTGCGCTGCCCGAAGACCTCGACGAGCTGGCCCTTGACGTCGTCGCCGATGTTCTCCTTGACGTACGCGACCCGCGCCGGGTCGGGCTGACCGCTGCGGATGAGCCGGTACAGGAACGACACCCGCCGGCCGACGAAGGCCAAGGCGATCGCCGTTCCGGCGAGCCCAATGATCAACCTGAGAACCACTGTTCCGTCCTCCTGAGGTACGGCGTTGGCTGTCAGCGTAGGGCTCGCGACAGACTGCTGCGCATACGACCCCCGAATACTACTCGGTAGTAGCTATGTGCTGCCATGGTGAGTAGTACCGTCGGTAACACCCTCCTGTGTACGGGCCTTCCGCGACCGATCATCCCTGAGTCTGCCTCGGTGTCCTCCGTGGGACCGACGCCGGGTCGGCTTCCGGTCCGATGACTGGACGAACGGCGCTCCGTAGCGTCCTCCTCGATCACAGGGTCATCGAGGAGGACATAGTGCGACCTACATTCCGTGCCGACCGGCGTGCGAGGCCGCTGATCGGGGCGCTGCTTGCAGCCGCCGTCGTCGTCGTCGTGACGGCGGCGGCACCCGTGAGTCACGGTGTGGGGACACGGCGGCCGCACAAGACGACCTCGGTGCACTCCGAGGACGGCACCCGTCAGCTGACGATCGTGAGCGGCCCGACGACGCCGAACGGCATGCCGGAGTTCCTCGCCTCCGAGGCCCTGACCGACGAGGTCTTCTGCGACGAGCGGTGATCCGGCCTTGAAAAGCGCGGAAGCGGCGACGCCGGCCACCACCTCGGGCCGGCGTCACCGTGCCTCCTTCATCCGAGCCGCCGCCAGGCGATGGCGAACGTCTCGCTCGTCACAGTGGATCAGCGGGGCGGCGAGTCGACCCACTCGTCGGCCACCACGACGGACGAGGTCATCAGCGATCCGGCGGGCAGGTTCGCGTTCGCGCCGGCCGGCTCCCTGATCACGATGTCCTTGCCCAGTGCCCGTCCGCCCACCTCGTCGATGAGCAGCCGGTGCTCCAGGACACCGTTGCCCTTAGTCCTCTCGACGATGGTGACGGCAGTGCCCGCTCGTCCCTGGGAGTCCTTGACCGGGCCCACGGCCTTGACCGACTTCAGCGCCGCCAGCATCCTGAACGCCGCCGCGCGGACCTGCGGGGTCACCGGCATGTCAATGATCAGCCCACCGGCCACCACGAACAGCCACTGGTCGGAGGACATCTTGTCGCTCGTGGACTCGGTGCCGTGTCCGGCGTAGGACCGGAGCAGCCAGGCCTTCAGCCGCGCCGGGTCGGTCGGCAGGCCACGCAGGTCCTTCATCGTGACGTTGCGGCCGAGCCAGTACACCTTGTCCCCATCGGTCAGCGGGGAGTGGCTGAGCTCCCCGCCTCCTCTCGGCTCGGCCATGGCGACGAATCTCTTCGCTTGGCCACCCGGCCTCTCGCCGTGCTTCGCGGGTACGGGAACCTCGATGGCGAACTTCGTGGGGGAGCCCGCCCGCCGCCACGTGGCCTCGTCGGCGGGGCTCGCCGGCCGAGTACCGAGATCCTTCTGGCGACCCCATCTGTCCCGCCCTGGCGTACTCGGCGTCCAGCCCTCGTCACGGGTCTCGGTGTAGACGGTGTATCGGTCCGTGGCGGAACCGGTCCGGTGGTAGTGACGGCTCACCTGTGCGGAATGCCAGTACGCGCCGGCCTGGTCCGGCTGCCCGGCCGACCGATCCGCCGCGGCGAGCAGGACCGTACGGGCGTCCAGCTTGACCGCAGGGGTCTGCGAGCCGGGGACCTCCTGCTGGGCGACCCCTTCGGCCCGCTGGTCGCTCGGCCCGGTGACCACGGTGGTGGCCACCAGAGCGGCGGCCGTCACGGCCCCGGCCAGGCCGAGCCCCCACGCCGGCCGGCGGAACCGTCCCAGGCGCGAGGCCGGCGACCGGCGGCCGGCGATGCCGTCCTGCAGGCTGCGCAGCGCCTCGGCCGAGACGTGGCTCGGCGGGGACGGCGGTTCCGTGAGCAGGTCACGGACCATCTGCATCTCGTTCATGCGGGTGACTCCTCGATCATCAGTGTGGGATTGACCCCGCCCAGCGCCTCGCGGAGTTTCCGTCGAGCCCGGTTCAGCCGTGACGCGACGGTGCCGTACTTCACACCGAGCGCCAACGCCACCTCTTCATAGGTGAGATCGGCGAGCGCCACGAGCAGCAGCACGTCCCGGTCGCCGGACGACAACCGGGCGAGCGCGGCCGCCAGCTCCTTGCTCACTCCTCCGGCGCTCACCTGTGCGGCGACCCGGTCGTCGTGACCGTGGACGACGTCATCGGCCGGGACCCGCGCGAGCGCCTTGTAGAAGCGCCGCTCCGCACGCCGGTGCGACCCGATGAGGTTGGTCGCGATGCCGTACAGCCAGGGTCGTACGGCCCCGCGATCCGGATCGAACCGCTGCCGTCGCCGGAACGCCGCGAGGAACGTCTCCGCGGCGATCTCGTCGGCGGCCTCGGACCCGAGCCGTCGGTGCACATAGCGGTGAATCTCGTCGAAGTGCCGGTGGAAGATCTCAGCGAACATTTCAGGCTCATGCCACGACTTGACGATCACCGCTTCGCCGGGCAGTCCCGCCGCGGCATCGGGTGCGTGGCTCTCGTCCATGTGAGGTCCTTGTGTGGGGGACGGGTCAACCTGTTCTCAACCGAACCGCCGATGACCCTTCACGCACCGAGGGCGGGGACACCGGCCCGTGTGTCGTGGCCGGCGTCCCCGCCCGGCAACGCGTCGTCAGTCCCGCTCGATCCCGCTCTCAATACGACTCGGGCATCTTCGTCGCTTTGGGCGCCATCATCCTCGGAATCTCGCACGAGAAACGCTTGATGACGCACTTGGCGCCCGGCGCTGCGAAGCTCGTCGGCGACCCGTCCCGGCGCCACGCCTCCGCGTCCGCCGGCGTGGCCGGACGCATGCCCAGTTGCTGAGAGACCAGCCAGGTCGGCTCGGCCGCGTCACCCGGCACCCACGTCTCTCGCCGCGAAGACACGCCGCTGAGGGCTTACCCCGGAGATGTCACACGTCCACGAAATAATCGAACACATGTTCCAAGAATCGATAGCGGGCGAGCCAAGGACAAGGCTTGCCTTGTACAAGGTTTGCCACGTACCGTGGAGGTGTCACATCCATGACGGGCAGTTGGACGGTCATCGCGGTCCCCGAGGTCCACGAGTGGCTGATGACGCTGAACGACACCGATCCCGGATCGTACGAGCAGGTCCTGCAGGCGATTCGGGTACTCACCGTCGAAGGGCCGGCTCTCGGTCGACCCCTCGTCGACACGCTCGCGAATTGCACGCTGAACAACCTGAAGGAGTTACGACCAGGTTCGCGAGGGCGGACCGAGATCCGGATTCTGTTCCTCTTCGACCCACGCCGGCAGGCGGTGCTCCTGGTCGCCGGCGACAAGTCCGGCCAGTGGAATCGCTGGTATCGAACCGCGATCCGCGCGGCCGAAGCCCGTTACCAGGCGTACCTCGAGAACATCGGCGACGCCGAGACTGATCGGAGGTTCCCATGAAGGGAAAGGGCAGGTACGTCAACTTCGACGAGCTGATGGCCGAGCTCCCTCCCGAGCAGCGAGTTCGCGTTGAGGAAGGAGCGGAGCAGCTCCTCGCCGAGGTCCGTGCCTACCGGCTCTCCGAGGTCCGCCAACGGCAGGGGCTGACCCAGACGCAGGTGGCCGAGCGGCTCGGCATCTCTCAGGCACGGGTCAGCGAGATCGAACGCGGCAAGGTCACCCGCTCCGAGGTGGACACGCTCGCCCGCTACATCGGCGTCCTGGGCGGTGAGCTGGAGGTCATCGCCAACTTCGGCGACGAGCGCCTGCGCATCGCATAGCGACACGCGCGGCGCCACCTCATACCGCTGGTGTGCGGCCTATTCGTCGAGGTCGCTCTGACGGTCGACGTGATTCGCGGGCTTTTAGGCGAGGGCCACCCAGGACCACGGTCTTGCGCTCCTCAGGCGGCCATCGGTCACCCGTACTTCGTCACAGTCCCGGATCGCTTTCACGATCCGGCGATCACCCTGGATTCCGGGAGGATGCCGTGGGATCGTCACGACTGCGGCGATCAGTGTCTGGAACCCGATGGTGCGATGCACCCACCCCGAGGAGCGCGCATGCGATCGCGTGGACTGATGATCCTGGCCGGGTTGCTGGCCGTCGCGCTCCTCGCCGCGGGCGGTCTCTGGTACGCGCAGTCGCGCGGCGTGAAGGGCAGCCCCGAGGAGGTCTCCCGTGACTACTTCCGCGCGTGGCGGCTGGGTTCGCTCGACCGGATGGCCAAGCTCGCCGCCGACCCTCCGCTCGACTTCGCCGGGCAGCATCGGGCACTGTCCCGAGGCCTGTCGGTGACCTCGATCAGCCTCACGCCCGGACCGGTGGTGGCCGACGGGAAGGACCGCGCGCACCTCGGCTACGAGGTGCGGAGGAACCTGTCCGGACGAGGTGTTTGGAGCTACCGGTCGACGCTGCGGCTCGGGGTGGTCGACCGCCGGTGGAAGGTCCTGTGGACGCCGGACGCGCTGTACCCCGGTCTGCGTGGCGCCGCGACGTGGCGGCTGACCGAGGCGAAGGCACCGGCGACGGCGTTCGTCGATCGTGCCGGCAAGCCGTTGGTGGAAGGCGGCACGCTCGAGCCGTACGTCGCCGAACTCGCCGAGCGGTTCGGCGGGGACGAAGATGACGATCCCGGCTGGGCGGTGGAGTTGCAGTACCCCGGCGAGCCGGCACAGCGGGTGAAGGTTTTCGGCGGCCGCGCGGGCAAGAAGATCCGTACCACCGTGGACGCACGATGGCAGAAGGCGGCCGAGCACGCGGTCGGCGCGGCGTCGACGCCCGCCGCCGTCGTGGCCATCCGGCCCTCCACCGGGGAGATCCTCGCCGTGGCCGACCGTCTCGGCGGCCGGAACGCCTTCCTGGGCCGGTACCCGCCCGGCTCCACGTTCAAGGTCGTCACCGCCGCCGGCCTGCTGTCCGACGGGATGTCTCCGAGCAGCGGCGTCGACTGTCCGGCGACCGTCGTCACGGCACAGCGCACGGTGCGCAACCACGACGGGAGCTCCCTCGGCCGGACCGCGTTGCGCGGCGCATTCGCCCAGTCCTGCAACACCACGTTCGCGAGGCTGGCCGTCGAGCGGCTGCACGCGGCCAAGATGACGGCCGCCGCACACAGTTTCGGGTTCAACGGGCCGATCACCCCCGGTGTGGGAGCCGCCAGGGGCGGCTTTCCGCAGCCGGGCGGCGACGCGGAACTCGCCGAGGCCGCCTTCGGCCAGGGCCGGGTCGAGGCCAGTCCGCTCATGATGGCGGTCGTCGCGGCGGCGGTCGCGGACGGCACCTGGCGGTCACCGCGCATGGTCGACGCGGCCCTGATCCGCGAAGTGGGCGATCCGGTCCAGAAGGCCCATCCGGTGCCGGGGGCGGCCGCACTCCGCACGATGATGCGAGCGGTGGTCACCGAGGGCACGGCCGCGCGGGCGGGGCTGCCCGGCGGTACGGCGGGAAAGACCGGCTCCGCCGAGATCGGGGGCGGCGCCTCGCACGCGTGGTTCATCGGCTACCGGGGCGATCTGGCGTTCGCCGTGTTCGTCGCGGGCGGCGATTCCGGCCCCACGGTCGCCGCGCCGCTCGCCGCCCGCTTCCTGCGCGCCCACCGGTGAGCGAATCGACGGCTGTACGGCACCGGCTTCGCCCTCACCATCCCGCGAACTCGCCCTCGTCGTGCGGAAAGGGCGCACCGCCACCCGGAGGGTGTCCACCCAGGGCTGCTCCCCCTGGCGATCGGCGCTCGGTGTTCATGTCTGAACGTACGGTCAGCGGGAGGCGGGCTCTTTCGCCTCTGACCGCACGCGGGCGGCCGGGCGGGGGCGGACGACCACGACGGCGAGGACGGCGGCCGCGAGCGTGCTCGCCGCACCGGCCAGTGCGGCGGCCGACATGGCGTGGACGAAGGCGTCACGCGCGGCGTCGGCGAGCCCGGGATCTCCGGTGGAGAGGGCCGCACCGAGAGACCGGCGGGCCGGGGCGGGGGTCCCGGCCGGCAGCGCGCCGGCGTAGGCGGCGGCCATGACGCTGCCGAGGACGGCGACGCCCAGCGCGTTGCCGACCTCCTGGGTCGCATCGCTGACGGCGGAACCGACGCCCGCCTCCCGAGTTGGCACGGCCGCCATGAGGGTGTTGTACGCCGCCGGCGTGCCGACACCCGCTCCCGCGCCGAGCACGACCAGCCCGATGACGAGCGTCCCGTAGCCGTCCCCCGGGCCGACGAGGGCGATGCCCGCGAAGCCGGCAGTGATCACGACGAATCCGGCGGCGAGCGTCGCCCGGCCGCCGAGCCGGGAGTCGAGCGAGGCGCCGATCCCGTTGCACACGGCGGCGGACAGGGCCACCGGGAGCAGCGCGGCCCCGGCCTTGAGCGGGCCGTAGCCGAGGACCATCTGCAGATACTGCGTGAGCGCGAACAACGTGCCCGCGAGCGCGAAGGCCATGAGCGTGATCATGATGGCCGCTCCACTGAAGTCGCGCTCCCGCAACAGCCGCAGGTCCAGCATCGGCTCGGCCGCCATGTGCTGCCGGACGGCGAAACCGGTCAGCGCAAGCAGCGCGACCGCGAGCCCGCCGAGGGTGACGGCGTCGCCCCAGCCGTGTTCGGGCGCGGAGATGATCGCCCAGACCAGCGCCGACATGCCCGCCGTCGACAGCAGGGCACCGGGCACGTCCGGGCGCCGACGCGGCCCGTGCGACTCCGGTACGAGGGCGACGATGCCGATGACGGCGACGACGGCGACCGGGACGTTGACCAGGAACACCGATCCCCACCAGAAGTGCTCCAGCAGCAGGCCGCCGACCGCCGGGCCGCAGGCGACGCCGAGCACCGAGGTGGCGCCCCAGACGGCGAACGCCTTGGCGCGCTCGCCCTCGGCGAAGACGTTGACCAGGATCGACATGGTGCCCGGCATCAAGAACGCGCCGCCGACGCCCATCAGGGCACGCATGGCGATGAGCTGGCCGGAGGTCTCGGCGAACGCCGCCAGCAGCGACCCGAGGCCGAAGAGGGCGAAGCCGACGAGCAACCCACGGCGGCGCCCGAACCGGTCGCCCAAGCTGCCGGCGGTCAGGAGCAGTCCGGCGAACACCAGCGAGTAGGAATCGATGATCCACTGCACGTCCGAGGTGGTCGCGTCGAGGTCACCGAGCAGTGACGGCACCGCGACGTTGAGGATCGTGTTGTCGAGGACGACCACGAACAGGCTGAGGCACAGCACCGCGAGGATCGCCCAGCGCCGCGGATGACCCGTATCCGGATCCATGGAGGACTCCTGTTCTCGAACGGTGTACGAGTTGACTCGCACACTGTACGAGCATCCTCGTACAGCATTCAAGTTCCGGTACTGTGTGCGAGAAGGAGGTGCCGATGACGGCGAGGCAGCCCACGTCGGTGTGGACCCGGCCGCCCAGAGCGCGCAAGGAGCAGCCCACCCTCAGCCAGGGCCAGATCGTCACGGCGGCCGTCGAACTCCTCGACGCCGACGGGCTCGAGCGCCTGAGCATGCGGCGGCTCGGTACCCGGCTGGGCTCCGGCGCCACGTCCCTGTACTGGCACATCGCCACCAAGGACGAACTGCTCGAGCTGGCCCTCGACCACGTCATGGCAGAGGTGACGGTTCCCGACCCGGCGCCGTCCGACTGGCGGGTTGCCGCGACCGGCTTCGCCCGCGAGCTTCGCGCGATGATCCTGCGGCATCCGTGGACGCTGCCGCTGTTCGGCAGCCGGCCCATGCTCGGACCCAACGCCGCACGGCAGCTCGACGAGGTCCTCGGCGTTTTCCAGCACGCCGGCTTCACCGGCTTCGAACTGGAGTACGCCCACTCGGCGGTCATCGACCACGTCATCGGGACGGCCACCGGCGAGACGAGCTGGCACCGTCACCAGCCGGGCGTCGGCGCGGTCGACTGGATGGCCTCGATGGGCCCCTATCTGGAGCGGATCGGCGGCGACCACCCCCGCCTGGCGGCGCACGTCCAGGAGATCTGGGCTCAGAACGAGCGCGACGTTCTGGAGGAGCGCTTCACCTTCGGCCTCGACGCGGTGCTCGACGGCCTGGCGAGCCGGCTGCCCCGAGCCTAGGGCGGCGGCATGCGCTTCATCTCGCGCGTCTGAACCCGCCGCCGACCGCGCCTGCGCACCCCACGAAGCGTGCGCGGGCGTTCCGCCGGACGAGCCGTACCCATCGCGTCCAGGACTCCTGCCGGGCGCAACTTGACCCGCCGATCTGGACATTCAGCACTATTTAGGGGTTTTATAGGCGAAATCTCCCCATGCGGCTCCTCTCGGTGGCGGCCGCGACACGCCCCCCCGGAGGACCCCAAGTGAAGAGATGGACCTCGCGCGCCGCCGTGGCCCTCGCCCTGGCGGCCGGGGCCGCCGGCACCGTGCAGGCGGCCACGCCACGGTCCGCGACCGCCGGCGTCACCCCTGCCCCCTCCACGGCACCCGTACGGCCCGCGTCCGCACCGGCCACGCGCGGGGCGACGGCACCCGTCCCACCGTCGTCGTACACGCTCAAGCTCAAAGGGAAGTACCAGCGGACCGACTACTACTGCATGCCCGCCTCCGCCTCGATGAGCCTGTCGACCTTCGGGGTGACGGTGAAGCAGGGCAAGCTGGCCAGGGCGATGAACACCACGACGAGCGGCACCTGGGACCGCGACGCGATCCCCGTGCTCAATTCCTACGTCAAGCCGCTCGGCTACAAGTACACCATCGTCTCCGGCCTCACCGGTCGCCCCAACGCCCTGATGAAGCACGTCGCCTATGACGTCGGGGTCCTGCGCCGGGCACCGAACATCGACGTGTGGGTGGAGAAGCTGCCCTGGAACAGAGGCAAGATCAGCGGCACCAGGATCGGCCACATCATGGTCGTCTACGGGTACGACAAGACGAAGCGCACCATCACCGTCTTCGACCCGTGGAAGCCGACCGGGGGGACCCACACCCTGTCCGCCAAGGCTCTCGCGAACACGCTCCAGTACGACGGCAGCCTCCACTACATCACCCGCGCCTGATCGCACCGCTCGCGCGGCCCCGCACGGCAGCCGCCCCGTACCCGCGCCGAGCAGCGAGTACGGGGCGGACCGCGATCGTCAGGGCCGAGCGCCGAGGCTGTTCACCCAGCCCATGGACTGATAGGCCATCGACAGCTGGACCTCCCGCCGCCCGCGATCGTCCACGGCATGGGCCTCATAGGCCAGCAACTCTGCGCTCTTGGGGTCGATGATCAAGCGGGCTTCGAACGGGCGCCCGCCCCTGATTCTCGGCTTCTCCATGCCCACGTCCATGGCGAGCGAGACACCCGGACGGCCCAGCGAGTCGGTGACCTTGCCGACCAGTTCGATCCCCTTCTGCTGGGCGAGTAGGCGGTAGAGCGCGGCCTTCGTGCCCGGCGTGATCGGTCCGGCCAGCAGGTCCTGGGCGGTCGACCACACGTACTGCAGGTAGCCGCCCTGGAGCGGATACTTCGGGTCGTTGACGTCGGCGTTGTACCGCCGGCGCATCTCGGTCCCGAGCTCGTCGGCGTCGGTCGGCAACTCGGCCAGCGCGCGCATGGTGAGCTGTTTCTGACCGATCGTGAACCGTATCGGCATGTCGTAGTTGTTGACCTTGGGCTCGGCCGGGACCCACCCCAGCTGCGGCGACCCCATCGCCTTCCACTTGGCCTCGTCGGCCGGAACGGAGAAGTCGTACTTGCGGTCGATGCCGACGATCGTACGGGTACGGTCGTTCCGCTCCCTGGCGGTCCAGCTCTCCTGGCTGTGTGAGACGTTGGCCGCGAACGGCGACTTGGCCACAGCGCGCCTCGGCTTCCGGCCTTCCTTGCCTGCGACCGGGCCCGCAGGTTCGGTCGTGCGCACACGCGTGTACCAGTAGCGTCCGGAGGTGGCCGGGGCGCGCTCGGCCTTCTCGGCGCTGGTCAGCAGGAAGCCGCGCGCGTCGATGGTCTCGGGAGCCACCGCGGGCCGGCCGGCCGGGCCGGTACCACCGTCGTCGCCGCCGAGAACAGGGAGCCCGCCCAGGGCGACCACCGCGGCAGTGGCCGCGGCGACGGTGGCCGCACCGCCGATCAGCAACGCCGGCCAAAGGGACCCGCGGATCCTGCCACGCCGGTTGCCGCTCTGCTGGGCGAGCCGGCCACGGATCTTCGTTTCAAGGTGCGGGTTCGGCGGGGTCTCTGCGTACAGCTCGCGCACCATCCTGATCTCATCCACGACTTGGGTCCTCCCGATCGAGCATTGGATTGGTGCCGCCCAGCGCATCGCGCAGCTTCCTTCTGGCCCGGTTCAACCGGGAGCCGACGGTTCCGTACGGGATCCCGAGCGCCGCGGAGATCTCGTCGTGGCTGAACCCGGCGAGCGCGACGAGCAGCAGGACGTCGCGCTCTCCCCGGCTCAGCGCGGCGACCGCGGCGGCGATCTCCGGGCGCAGGCCCTGTGCGCTGACCTGCGTGATGACCCTGTCCTCGTGCCCTCCGTCATCCGGATCGGGGCCGCGGCGGCCGATCGCGCGCAGAGCCCGTATCTCGGTGCGGCGGTGCTTGCCGACCAGTTTCGTGGCGATGCCGTACAGCCAGGTGCGCACGCTGGCCCGGCCGGCGTCGTAGCGGGCCCGCTTGTGGAACGCGGTCAGGAAGGTGTCGGCGACGACGTCCTCGGCCGGTCCCGGCCCGAGGCGGCTCACCACGTACCTATAGATCTCCGCGAAATGCGCGTCGAAGATCTCACCGAACCGCTCCGGATGTTCCCGGGACAGTTCGATCACAGTGGATTCGTACGTTCGCGCGGGATCACCGGCCCGGCGATCGTCCGTCAGCGCGGGATCGTCGGCCCGGCGGTCGTCCGTTCGCGCGGGGTCGC
Source organism: Actinomadura alba (assembly GCF_014323705.1). GTDB lineage: Bacteria > Actinomycetota > Actinomycetes > Streptosporangiales > Streptosporangiaceae > Actinomadura_C > Actinomadura_C alba. The sequence goes on along the minus strand of NZ_JABVEC010000010.1, from coordinate 110,969 downwards.
TGACCCGGCGCGTGACGGTCACGAGGGGCTCCCGTTCATCGGTTGCCTTTCCGTGGCGGATGGCGGTCGCCTGTGTATCACCCGAACCGCCGATCCACTTTCACGGACGCCGCGCAAACGCGAACAACTGCATGATCACGGGCGGGAGGTCCCACCCGCCGTGATCATGCAGTTGTTCGCGGGATGGCGTCGTTCGCGGGATGCCAGAGCAGTCGGGCCACCGGATCCGGGCCAGAAGGTCCGGGCCGATGCAGCCAGGTCAGGGCCGCGCCGGGATCCGGGGCGCGACGTTCGTCCAGCCTGCCTCCAGCACCAGGGCCCCGGCGCCGAGGCGAGGCCGGGCCAGCATCAGGGCCGTCTTCGGGTCGAAGATGAAGTGCGGATCACCGCGGTTTTCGCCACCCACCGCAACAGGCAACGTGATACCGATTCCCTCGCGGCCACGCCTGTCCTGGATCTTGCCTGTGCTCTTGATTCCGGGCATCCCCGCGAGCGCCCGGTAGGCGGCCGCGCGCACCTGGGGCGGGACCGGCGCGTACATCAGGAGGTTCGCGAGCGCATCGGTCACGGCCGCGTGCCGGCTGGACAACGAGCCGTCCCCGGTTTCGACCCTCGCCTGGATCCATGTCCTCAGTGCGACCGGGTCGGCCGGCAGCCGCTGGAGCTGCGCGAAGGTGAGTTCGCGGCCGGCGACCAGGAAGCCACCGCGCTGAACCTTGACGAGCCTTCCCTCACCGGGTGCGGTGCGAAGGGGTTCCCCAACGCTACAAGCGCAAGATCACGGCAGTTTCTGGCGTGATCTTGCGCTTGTACGCGGACAGGAGCTGATGCCACAGGACTCAGGGGGCACTGGTGGAAGGATCCACGACCAGCCGCCGCTCAGTGACGACGCCGCCGCTGCTGCCAACCTCGTCCCCGAACGCCACGCGTTACGGCTTGGACGGCGGTGTGTTCGTCCAGCCCACCCCCAGCAGGACCGAGGACGACATAACCATCCCAGGCTTGAAGCGGCGCGCCGCACCGGACCCCGACTTCACCACCACCAACTCGCTGGCGAGCGGGCGCCCGGTCAAGGAGTCGACGATCAATCGGAGGTCGCTCTCCACATTCTCCGAGTCGACTCCGTTGAGCATCGCGACCGCGATGCCCTGGCGGCCCGTCTGGTCCTGGACGCGGCCGACCGTCTTGACATCGCGCAGACCGGCGAGCATGCGATACGTGGCCGCACGGACCTTCGGCGCCAGCGGATAGTCGAGGATCAGGTTGACACCGCAATAGAAGATGTCGGAATCGCTGACCATGTCGACTCCGCCCGCCCGGACGATGTACTGACGCAAAGCTGCCTTGAGCCTGCCCGGATCGGAGGGAAGAGACTGCGCCTCCTGCGTCGTCAAGGGGTGGCCGTAGTCGACCGTGGCCTGGGTCACCGAGTCGACGGTCGGCTTGCCCGGGGTGGCGGAGAACTGCGGATTGACCTCGTCGGACGTCGCCTCGGTGAACGTGGACGGCGAACCCGCACGCTTCCACGCCGCCTCGTCGGCCGGGGTCGCCGGCTTGGCGCCGAGCGCCTGCTCCAGGGTCCAGCCGCTATCACGGGCATCGCGGGCCAGCCACCGCTCGTAGCGGGCCGGATTGCTCACCAGATAGGTTTCGCCCTGCTTGTCGCCGACGGTCCTGAGGTCGAAGATCCGGCTCTTGGTGTGCCAATACCGGCCGGTGCCCATGGGTTCGTTTTCGGCCTTCGTGGCGGCGGCGAGCAGCATCTTGCGGGCGTTCACCGGGAGTTCGCCGGTGGTTCCCGGAGGAGGTGTCCCCGGATAGGCGGCCATCGGGGCGTCCGTGGACCGCGGGGAGTCCGCGCCCGAGCCGGCCGAGGTGACGGCCAACGCCACTGCGGCGACGCCCGCGGCCAGGCCGAGGCCGAGGCCGGTGAAACGAGCGGTGCGCACCGCGGCGCGCCGCCGGATGTGCGGAGTGACGGTTGGCGGCTGCTCCATGGCGGCCGCGAGGTCGTGGGCGCGGCTCCCCGCGCCGGGCACCGGGTCCAGGCTCGCCGGACGGGCGGCGGCAAGACGATCCATGACGTCGCTCTTGTTGATCATCGCGTGGAACCTCTTCCGCTGGTCAGAGCAGAGACGTGTGCGGCCGAATGGTGAACGCGGGCGGCCGGGGCGGCACCGGACAGCGCGCGTTCCAACCGCTTTCGGGCGCGATGCAGACGTACGAAGTAGGTCGCGGTCGAGCAGCCGACGACCTTGGCGGCTTCCCGGGGGGACAGGCCGTGCCAGGCGACGAGGGTGAGCAGTTCGCGGTCGTCCTCGGAGAGCCCGGCCAGCGCCTGCAGCACCGTCGCGCGTTCGACGACGGCGTCACCGACGTCGCCGTGGGCGGCCTCCGCCGCGGACGTCCACGCCCGGAGCTCGGCGGTGAGTGAGTCCTGCCGGACCTGTGCGCGGAACGATTCGCGAAGCACGTTGCGGGCGACGCCGAGGAGCCAGGGCAACGGCGGGTCGGGCAGGTCGCCGAACCGCCGCCAGGCCACGCAGAACGTCTCGCTGGTCACCTCCTCGGCGAGTTGCCGGCCCGCTCGGCTCACCGCGTAGGCGTGGACCCGCGGATGGTAGGTGTCGTACAGGACAGTGAACCGTTCCCGTGGATCGGGCTCGGCCATGCGTCGCCTCCTTGGGTGAAGTGCGCCATCACCACTGAAGTGACGCCTGCCCACGACTTCTTACCGGCCGCCGCACGAAACTCCCGCAGGCCGTGGTGAACGGGCATGTTTTCTGTAGGCGTATGCGGGCCGGTAAGGAGTCGTGGAGTATCAGCTCGTTCCTGCCCCGGGCGCGGGAGTGCTCGCCGAGCGGGATCGCGCGGCTCCGTAGACGAGGCGGCGCAGCAGCACCTCGGCGGGCCCGCGGCAACCGGCGCGTTCCAGCGCGTACGCACCGGCGGCGACGACCAGCCAGACGCCCACGGCGAAGAGCGCCATGGTGCTGCTGCTCAGCTTCGCTCCCAGACCGAGCCCCCAGGCGGCCAGCAGCGGCGAGAAGACCAGCGAGTGGGCCAGGTAGGACGACAGGGAGCGCTTGCCGACGGCGGCGACCGCGACCACCGGCCGGCTCTCCCGTACCCGCCGCGACATCGCGTGCGCGATCAGCGCGAAGCACGCCACGTAGCCGAGCCCGCAAGGGATCCCGGTGAGCCCCCGGATCTGCGACAGCACGCCCTCCTCGGAGACCGCCGCGGGCGGCACGTCCAGCACGCCGATGTGGGCGAGCGCTGCGGGCAGGCCGCCCAGCCAGCCGATCGTGATCCCGATGACCGCCGTCCAGCGCAGCAGCCGGAGGTGATCGTGCGGCTCCTCCAGGATGCGCCGCCGGGCGGCCCAGAACCCCAGCAGGAACTGTGGCGCCGCGACCGAGAAGAGCCCGGCGACGAACGTCACGAACAGCCCGGTCTCCAGCCGGGTGCGGGCGGCGGCGAAGACGTTCTCCTCCCCGGAGGCGTAGACCTCGGTCGTCGGCTCCGTGGTCGAGCTGCCGAGCGCTCCGAGATCACCCGTGACCAAGGCCCAGATCGCCCCGGCCGCGAACAGCGTCGTGAGTACGGCCGCGGCCCCGCTCCACACCAGCAGGGTGCGGTCGCCGCGCCGCAGGAACAGCCAGCCGAGGATGAGGCTGACGACGCCGTACGAGCCGATGATGTCCCCGGCCATCAGCAGCGTGGCGTGCAGGAGGCCGAAGACGATCAGCCACAGGCTGCGTTTGCGCAGCAGCCGCACCGCCGCTCGCCCCTCCGCCCCGGCCGCCGTCTGGCGCAGGAACAGCTGCATCATCCCGTAGCCGAACAGGAACGAGAACAGCGGATAGACGCGCAGATCCAGCATGGTGATCATCAGGAACTGGACGGCGCGGTCGAGCGCCGATCCCTCGTACGGGTGCCATCCCGACGCCCCCTGCCGCGCCGCGTACAGGTAGAAGACGGTGTTGGACAGCACAATCAGCAGCAACATGATGCCGCGCGCCAGGTCGGGGGCCGGTGACCGTTCTCCCGCCCGTACGGGGCCGCGCGCCACCACGGCCCGCTCAGTGAGTCGTCGCATGGCTCGACGCTAGGAACACGTGGACCGGCGGGGCATCGGCCACCCGGCCACGCTCCGTCGACCGAAGTCGAAGCCCGAAGGACCAAAGGACCGAAGGCACGAGATAGTACGGTTTGTGAGCAGGCAGGAGAGGCGAGCGAGGCGACGGAAACGGCGGCAGGAGGGCCGAACGGCTGCGGAGGGGGTTGAGCAGCCTGATGGCTGCATGCGCGTCATCGGGTGGGCCCTGATGGTGCTCGGCGCTTTCCTCCTCGGCAGGGCGGTGTTCGGCGACCTCGACGGTGACTGGCGCTCCATCGTGCTGTGGATCGGTTTCGGCGTACCCATCCTGCTGTTCGGCATCGCCTTCAACGGGTGGGCGATTCGGCTCTGTGCGGCCATGGCGTGGATCCTGCCCGCGACGGTCCTGCTCGGAGGCCTGATGGTCATGGTCGACCCGTCGTACGCCTCCGCTCTCGACGGCCCGCGTAATTGGGTGGGCTCGACGTTGGAGGCACGCCTGGTCGCCGGCTTCTTCATGATCGCGGGCGCGGGCGGTCTAGCCGGCTGGGACTATTCCGTCCGCAACGGGTTGGACAAGTGGGTCGGCCGGTGATGTCCGGGCCTGAGCCCATACGGACTCACCGACCTCGGGTCTCATCGGCGATGAGCTGGATCCTGACCGTCGTGCTGCTCGCCGGGTCGGGGTACTGCCTGACGGGCGCGATCACGCAGGGCACCGCCACCCGCCGTGCCGCCGCCGGCGAGGGACGACCGGGCACATTCGTCGCCGAGAATCGGCGCTGCTCCAAGAGCTGCTCCTGGTACGGCACCTTCACGGCGGACGGTGAGGGCCGGATCGATGACCGGGAGATCGAACTGCGTGGCGGGGACGAGGACTCGATCGAGGCGGGACAACGGGTCCGCGTGCTGAACGTCGGCCCTTTCGTCCAGGCGCGGGGAGGCCCGCCCGAGTGGGGTTCGACTATCGCCAACTCCATGGGGACGTTCGTTCTCGCCGTGCTCGGGCTCGCGGGGTTGGCCGGTTCGCTCGCCAGGCGGTCTCGGAGCCGGCGTTCCGTCGTCTGAGCAGTTGAGTGATCTCGGCTCAGCCGACCTTCTCGACGTAGCCGCCGGCGAAGCGGTCTGTGGCCTGGCCCCGAACGGACAACGCCTTCTGGATCCGGGAACACGGCGGGGATCCCGCACGTTCTAGCGGGCGTCAGCAAAGTTGCGTCAGGGCGACTCAAGTCATTTGACAACAGTCGAGCGTCGAGGCAATCATTCGACTGCACGACTGAATCCGCCGGCGGACGGGCGGCGCCGGAACCGAGGGCGAGGAGATCTCCCCGAGGATGAGGCCGCCACCGGCCCCCGCGGGCAGTCGCGCCGGAGGCATCAGGACTGACAGGACTGACAAGGCACAGCGGCCGCCTTCTCGCGGCCGGGCAATACATCGACGGAGGACGAGCTAATGGCACGAGCGGTCGGTATCGACCTCGGGACGACCAACTCGGTCGTCGCGATTCTGGAGGGCGGCGAGCCCACCGTCATCGCGAACGCGGAGGGGTCGCGGACCACGCCGTCCGTCGTCGCCTTCGCCAAGAACGGTGAGGTCCTCGTCGGCGAGGTGGCCAAGCGCCAGGCCGTGACGAACGTGGATCGCACGATCCGCTCGGTCAAGCGTGAGATGGGCACCGACTGGAAGACCAGCATCGACGGCAAGGACTTCACGCCCCAGCAGATCAGCGCGTTCGTGCTGCAGAAGCTGAAGCGGGATGCCGAGTCCTACCTCGGTGAGACCATCACCGACGCCGTGATCACGGTCCCGGCGTACTTCTCCGACCACCAGCGGCAGGCCACCAAGGAGGCCGGCCAGATCGCGGGCCTCAACGTCCTGCGCATCATCAACGAGCCCACGTCGGCGGCGCTCGCCTACCACCTGGAGAAGGAGAACGAGGCGACCATCCTCGTCTTCGACCTCGGCGGCGGCACGTTCGACGTCTCCCTGCTCGAGGTCGGCGACGGCGTCGTGGAGGTCAAGGCCACGAGCGGCGACAACCACCTCGGCGGCGACGACTGGGACCAGAAGGTCGTCGAATGGCTGGTCACCAAGTTCAAGAACGCCAACGGCGTCGACCTGTCCAAGGACAAGATGGCGCTGCAGCGGCTGCGCGAGGCCGCCGAGAAGGCGAAGATCGAGCTGTCGTCCTCCGCGGAGACCAGCATCAACCTGCCCTACATCACGGCCTCGGCCGAGGGGCCGCTGCACCTGGACGAGAAGCTCAACCGGGCCGAGTTCCAGAAGCTGACCGCCGATCTGCTCGAGCGCTGCAGGAACCCCTTCCAGCAGGTCATCAAGGACGGCGGGGTCAGCGTCCGCGACATCGACCAGGTGGTCCTGGTCGGCGGCTCGACCCGGATGCCCGCGGTGTCGGAGCTGGTCAAGGAGCTGCTTAGCGGCAAGGAGGCCAACAAGGGCGTCAACCCCGACGAGGTCGTCGCGGTCGGCGCGTCCCTGCAGGCCGGTGTGCTCAAGGGCGAGGTCAAGGACGTCCTGCTGCTCGACGTCACCCCGCTGTCCCTCGGCATCGAGACCAAGGGCGGCATCTTCACCAAGCTCATCGAGCGGAACACCACGATCCCGACCAAGCGGTCCGAGACCTTCACGACCGCCGACGACAACCAGCCGTCCGTGGAGATCCAGGTCTACCAGGGCGAGCGTGAGATCGCGGCGTACAACAAGAAGCTCGGCAAGTTCACGCTCGCCGGGCTGCCCCCGGCGCCGCGCGGCGTGCCGCAGATCGAGGTCGCCTTCGACATCGACGCCAACGGCATCGTCAACGTGTCGGCGAAGGACCTGGGCACCGGCAAGGAGGAGAAGGTCGTCGTCACCAGCGGCTCCGCGCTGCCGAAGGACGACATCGACCGGATGATGCGCGAGGCGGAGGAGTACGCCGACGAGGACCGCAAGCGCAAGGAGGAGGCCGAGGTCCGCAACCAGGCCGACACTCTGTCCTACTCCACCGAGAAGTTCCTCCGCGAGAACGGCGACAAGATCCCCGAGGACCTCAAGAAGGAGGTCGAGGAGGCCGCCGCCGAGGTCAAGAAGAACCTCGAGGGCACCGACACCGACGCGATCCGCACCAGCGCCGAGAAGCTCGCCACGGTGAGCCAGAAGATGGGCGCGGCGATGTACGCCCAAAGCCAGGGTGAGGCCGGGGCCCAGGGCGACGCCGGGCCGGACGCGGCGACGCAGGACGCCACCCAGCAGGACGACGAGGTGGTCGACGCCGAGATCGTCGACGACGACAAGGACGTCAAGGGCGGTGCCGCGTGACCGAACCGACGAGCGAGGTGAGGACCGGGGTGAGCCGTCCGCGACGGCATGCCGCGGCCCGCCTCCCCGAGTCTCTGGGTGAGGAGGGACTGTGACGGAGCGCCAGCCGGATCAAGAGAACACCGGCCCGGTCATCCGTGACAAACGACGGATCGACCCCAAGACCGGCAAGGTGCGGGACGCGGCGGCGGCATCCGGTGGTTCGACGTCCGCCCCCGCCCCCGGCCGGGTCGCCGATTCCACCGAGGGAGCCGACACCGAGGGAGCCGAGGTGGCCAAGCTGAAGGCCCAGTTGGAGGAGCGCACCACCGATCTGCAGCGCCTGCAGGCGGAGTACTCCAACTACCGCAAGCGGGTCGAGCGCGACCGGGTGGCCGTACGCGAGCAGGCGCTCGCGAACGTGCTCACCGGACTGCTGCCGGTGCTCGACGACATCGGTCGTGCCCGTGACCACGAGGAGCTCACCGGCGGGTTCAAGTCCGTCGCCGAGACCCTCGAGACCGCGGTCGGGAAGCTCGGCCTGGTGCGGTTCGGGGAGAAGGGCGAGCCGTTCGACCCCACCGTTCACGAGGCGCTCATGCACTCGTACTCTGCCGATGTGACCGAGCCCACCTGTGTCGACGTCCTGCAGCCCGGCTATCGGATCGGTGACCGCGTCATGCGGGCCGCCCGGGTCGCGGTGGCCGAGCCCAGCGAGGACGCCGCACCGGGTGCCGACGCGGTGTCGGCCACGGCTCCGGCCGCGGGCGCGGGCGACGACACGGGCGCACGCGAAAGCACGGGCGGCGACGCGACGGGCACCGAGAAGTGACACCGTCCGGGCGGTCCCGGCCCACGGGATCGCCCGGACGACGAAGAACCGGCAATCGAGAAGAGAGGCGCCGTGAGCACCAAGGACTTCCTGGAGAAGGACTACTACAAGGTCCTCGGCGTCTCCAAGACAGCCACCCAGGACGAGATCAAAAAGTCCTACCGCAAGCTGGCACGGAAGTACCACCCCGACGCGAACAAGGGTGACAGCGAGTCCGAGGACCGGTTCAAGGAGATCTCCGAGGCCTACGACGTCCTGTCGGACGACAAGCGCCGCAAGGAGTACGACGAGGCGCGCAAGTTCGGCGTCGGCGGCTTCCGGTCGCAGCCGGGCGGCGGCTTCGGCTTCGACCTGGGCGACCTGTTCGGCAACCAGCCCGGCCAGGGCACGGGCACCGGTGAACGGATCGGCGACCTGTTCGGCGGGCTGTTCAACCGGGGTGCCGGCACCCGGCAGACCGGCCGGCGGGCCAGGCGCGGTGCCGACATCGAGTCTGAGGTGACGCTGTCGTTCGGCGAGGCCCTCGACGGCATCACGGTCCCGCTCCGGCTGTCCAGTGAGGCCGCGTGCGCAGGCTGCCGGGGCACCGGCGCCAAGGCCGGCACCGTGCCGCGCGTCTGCCCGTCGTGCGAGGGCACCGGGCAGGAGAACCGCAACATGGGCAACTTCTCGTTCGCCGAACCGTGCCGCGAGTGCCGCGGCCGCGGGCTGGTGGTGGACGATCCGTGCCCGATCTGCCACGGCAGCGGCCGGGCCACCGGCACCCGTACGATCCAGGCCCGCATCCCGGCCGGCGTCTCGGACTCCCAGAAGATCCGGCTCAAGGGCAAGGGTGCTCCCGGCGAGGCCGGCGGGCCCGCGGGCGACCTGTACGTCATCGTCAAGGTGGGCCCGCACAAGGTGTTCGGGCGCAGCGGCGACAACCTCACCATCACGGTTCCGATCACGTTCCCTGAGGCCGCGCTGGGCGCCGAGATCAAGGCGCCGACCCACCGCGGCCAGCCGGTGACCCTGCGGATCCCGTCCGGCACGCCCAACGGCCGTACGTTCCGGGTGCGCGGGCGCGGCGCGACCCGCCGCGACGGCACCAAGGGCGACCTGCTCGTCACGGTCGACGTGCAGGTGCCGCAGAAGCTCGACGACACCACACGCGAGACGCTCGAACGGCTCCGCGCCTCGGGCAGTGGTGACGACCTCCGCAGTGAGCTGCTCCAGTTGGCCCGGGAGGGGTGAACGGCATGACCTTCGCAGACGACGCTCCCGTCTACGTCATCTCGGTCGCGGCGCAGTTGTCCGGCCTGCATCCACAGACGCTGCGGACCTACGACCGCATGGGGCTCGTCTCACCAGGTCGTACGGCGGGCCGCGGCCGGCGCTACTCGATGCGCGACATCGAGATGCTGCGCGAGATCCAGCGGCTGTCCCAGGAGGAGGGCATCAACCTCGCCGGGATCAAGCACATCCTCGAGCTTCAGCGTGAGGCCGCGCGGCTGAGCGACGAGGTCGTACGGCTCCGTGGGCTGCTCGGCCACCTCGGCAACGAGCTGGAGTCGACCCGCGCGGTGGCGGCGCGGCTGGCCAAGCTGCGGCACGAGCCCGACCCGGGCAGGCAGGACCTCGTACCGATCCGCCAGACGACCAGCGTCGTGCTGTGGCGGCAACATAACGACAACACTTGATCCCACGCTCGGAGGCCGGGACCGAGGCCGCGCACGCCGTGCGCTGAGCAGCCGGCCCGGTCACGCGGGAGATGCCGGGGGTTCGGCGGGTGGGGACCGGAGGAGATACGCGTGGACTACAAGCTGACGCAGAGAAGCCAAGAGGCGGTGTCGGCCGCCGTCCGCAGGGCGGCCACCGAGGGCAACCCGCACGTCGAGCCGGTCCATCTGCTGGTGGCGCTGCTGGGTCAGAGCGACGGCATCGCCGGGCCCCTGCTCGAGGCGGTCGGCGCCGACTGGCGGACGCTGCGCACCCAGGCCGAGGAACGGCTCGCCGGCCTGCCCAAGGCCGCCGGGTCGACGGTGGGCGCGCCGCAGTACTCCCGCCCGTGGCTGGTCGCCATCAACACCGCCGCGAACCGCGCCAAGCAACTCGAGGACGAGTACGTCTCCACCGAACACCTGCTGGTCGCGCTGGCCGACAACGACCGCGACGCGGCCGGCTCGCTGCTGCAGGCCGCCGGAGCCACGCCAAAGGCCCTGCTGGACGCGTTCGAGAAGGTACGCGGCCACGCCAAGGTGACCACCGAGAACCCCGAGGCGACCTACCAGGCGCTGGAGAAGTACGGACTCGACCTCACCGAGCGCGCCCGCGCCGGCAAGCTCGACCCGGTCATCGGCCGCGACACCGAGATCCGCCGGGTGATCCAGGTCCTCAGCCGCCGGACGAAGAACAACCCCGTGCTCATCGGCGAGCCCGGCGTGGGCAAGACGGCGGTGGTCGAAGGGCTGGCCCAGCGGATCATCGCCGGAGACGTGCCGGAGTCGCTCCGCGACAAGCGCCTGGTGGCCCTCGACCTCGCCGCCATGGTGGCCGGTGCCAAGTTCCGCGGCGAGTTCGAGGAACGGCTCAAGGCCGTACTGGGCGAGATCAAGGAGAGCGACGGGCGGATCGTCACGTTCATCGACGAGCTGCACACCGTCGTCGGCGCGGGCTCGGCGGGCGACTCCTCGCTCGACGCGGGCAACATGCTCAAGCCCATGCTGGCCCGCGGCGAGCTCCGCATGATCGGCGCCACCACGCTGGACGAGTACCGCGAGCGGATCGAGAAGGACGCCGCCCTCGAGCGGCGCTTCCAGCAGGTCTTCGTCGGCGAGCCGTCGGCCGAGGACACGATCGCGATCCTGCGTGGGCTGAAGGGCCGGTACGAGGCGCACCACCAGGTGCAGATCTCCGACGCCGCCCTGGTCGCCGCCGCGACGCTGTCCGACCGCTACATCACCGCGCGCTTCCTGCCGGACAAGGCCATCGACCTGGTCGACGAGGCGGCGTCCCGGCTGCGCATGGAGATCGACTCCCGGCCGGTGGAGATCGACGAGCTGCAGCGTACGGTCGACCGGCTGAAGATGGAGGAGCTCGCGCTCACCAAGGAGTCCGACGACGCCTCCAAACAGCGGCTGGAGCGGCTGAAGACCGAGCTCGCCGACAAGCAGGAGCGGCTCAACGCCCTGGCCGCCCGCTGGGACCAGGAGAAGGCCGGCCTCAACCGGGTCGGTGAGCTGAAGAAGCAGCTCGACGACCTGGAGGTGCGGGAGAAGCAGGCGATCCGGGAGTTCGAGCGCACCGGCGAAGAGCAGTACCGGGTGCAGGCGTCCAAGCTCCGCTACGAGGACATCGAGCAGCTGAAGGGCGAGATCGAGGAGGCCGCGCAGAAGGCCGACGAGCTGAAGGCCGACGCGATGGTCAAGCAGGAGGTCGGCGCCGACGACGTCGCCGAGGTGGTCGCCTCGTGGACCGGGATCCCGGCCGGCCGGCTGCTGGAGGGCGAGACCGCGAAGCTACTGCGCATGGAGGAGGAGCTCGGCCGCCGGCTGATCGGTCAGGCGGCCGCCGTGCAGGCCGTGTCGGACGCGGTGCGGAGGGCTCGCGCGGGCGTCTCCGACCCGGACCGGCCGACCGGCTCGTTCCTGTTCCTCGGCCCGACCGGGGTCGGCAAGACCGAGCTGGCCAAGGCCCTCGCCGACTTCCTGTTCGATGACGAGCGTGCCATCACCCGCATCGACATGAGCGAGTACGGGGAGAAGCACAACGTGGCCCGGCTGGTCGGTGCTCCCCCCGGCTACATCGGCTATGAGGAGGGCGGCCAGCTCACCGAGGCGGTCCGCCGCCGCCCGTACGGCGTCGTGCTCCTCGACGAGGTGGAGAAGGCCCATGCCGAGGTCTTCGACATCCTGCTGCAGGTGCTCGACGACGGCCGGCTGACCGACGGCCAGGGCCGTACGGTCGACTTCCGGAACACCATCCTGATCATGACCTCGAACCTGGGGTCGCAGTTCCTGATCGACCCCAACATGGAGGGCGACGCCAAGCGCGAGGCGGTCATGCAGGCGGTGCGGGCGAGCTTCAAGCCGGAGTTCATCAACCGGCTCGACGCCACCATCATCTTCGACCCGCTCGAGACCGAGGAGCTGAGCCAGATCGTCGACCTGCAAGCGGCACGGCTGGCCAAGCGGCTCGCGGACCGGCGGCTCACGCTGACCGTCACCCCCGCCGCCCGCGAGTGGCTGGCGCTGTCCGGCTACAACCCGCTGTACGGAGCGCGGGAGCTGCGCCGCCTCATCGAGACGCGGATCGGCGACCAACTGGCCCGCGAACTGCTCGCGGGAAAGGTGCGCAACGGCGACGAGGTGGTGGTCGACGTCGACGAGGCCGCCGACACGCTCACGGTGAAGGCGGCCCAACCCGAGACGGTGTCCTTCGACAAGGAGTAGCGACCTCAGGCGAAATTCCAGTGCGCCGGGAGCTCGACACCGCAGAGCGCGCAGTAGAAGTAGCCGTCCTTGACCACATTCCGTTCGTCACAGCCCGGGCAACGACGGAACAGCAGCTTGTCGGTGAAGTCGCCCGGGTGGTGCAGGCCGGCCCTTTCGAGTGCGGTCGCCACCGCCGGCCAGGAGTCCGGGTCGGGACAGTAGCCCGTCGACTGGTTGCTGACCTCGGCCACCGTCCCCTCACCGGCCGTACCGGCGAACCGGATCTCACCCGCGGCCAGCACGTCCCGGCCGCCGGCGCACGCGACGTGCTCGCTGCGCCTCGGCGCCAGCCGCAACAGCCCATCGAGGCCGACGACGAAGGTGAACGGCTCGTCGAGGTCCTGGACGCGGCCGAGGGCCCGGAGCCCCCGGTCGAGGTCGGCCCGCGAGCCGATGACGGTGATCAGGTCCGCCGCCCCCGGCAGGTCGAGCAGATCGGCCGGGCCGACATAGCGGTATCGGCGCCGGTTCGCGGGCGGCGGGAGGGGCTCGGGTTCGGCGAACTCCCCCGGCCGTGATGGGCTCACCATCGGGCAGACGCTAGGGCGAGCGGCCTGGGAAGCGCGACCGGTTTTCCACCGCCGCGCCCGGTGACCACGCCGGCTCGGCTGGGAGTCGGCCCGGCCGCCACGACGCTGTCGCCCCTCCTCGACAGCCGGTCGATCGTGAGGGTCGGGCGGCGCCTCGTTGTCTCAGGCGGCCCACAGGGGTGGTGTTCCGGGTGGGTGGTGTTCGTGCAGTACGCGTCCGTCGGGTGCTGTGGCGGTGGTGGTGCCGTCGGGGTTGAGCTGTATGTCCCAGCCCCAGCTGTGCACGGCGATGAGGTGGTGAAAGCTGCACAGGGTCAGCAGGTTCCACAGCTCGGTCGGCCCATCCTTCGACCTGGGGATGATGTGGTGGACCTGTGACAGTGGTGCCGTGTGGTGGCACCCGGGGAAGCGGCACCCTTGGTCCCTGCGCCGTACGAGCCTTTCCAGTGCGGCGGGGACGGTCTTGTCGTCTTTTCCGGCGTCGAGCACAATGCTCGGGCCGGCGAGCGGGCGGTCGAGGAGTCGGGTGCGGAGGTAGGAGGCGAGCCCGCCCGGCCCGGAAAGAACGGCGACGGCCCAGCGAAGCATCCCGGCCTGCAAACAGGCATAGCTGTCCGCATCCAGGGGTCGCCGTGCATGCTCAAAGCTACTGCCATCGCACCCGCAGCCACGGTCGGGGCCAGGGCCAGGGCCGCAAGTAGAGCCGCAGTCGCTGTCGCGAACTGGACCGCTCACAGGCTGGCAGTCATGCGCGTGTCCCTTATCGGGAGGGTCAGGCTCGTGCGAACGGGTGTTCTGCTCAGCGGTGTGACCGGCGCAGGCGCTGCACGTGGCACCCGTCGTGGACTGCGTTAGGTGGTGGTTCAGCCATTCGTCTGTCATGGCGTTGAGGGCGTCGTAATCGATGTTGGCAATCACGGTTGGAGTGAGGGTCGAGTCGCAGGCGATTGCGGCGGCCAGGGTGTCGCTGATGGCTCCGATGCCTTCCAGCACCGCGCCAGCACCCAGCCCCGGCAACTCAGGCTGCACCGAACGCTGGACCCGCCCTCCCGGACGCACCGGAACGTCGGCGTCAGAAGCTTCGATCGGTCCACCGTCGAGTTCGTTGGCGTAGGGGTCGGCTTCGTCGCCGGTCCGCGTATCGTCTCCGGACGCCGTCTTGGGCAGAGACTCGGTCGGCGGCCCGGACGGCGGCCCGGGTGCCGGGTCGTCGTCTATAAGCAGGTCGTTGGTGGTGTCGCCGTGAAAGCGGCGGCGGGCCAGGTTGGCGGCGGTGCGCTCAACCCATTCCTGCTCGGCCTGGCGGGAACCGGGCAGGTTCCGCAGAGTGGCCAGGTCCATGCCGACCTTCACTTGGGGCTTGGACCCACCCCGTTCCGGGAGCAGATTGGAGGCGGCCAAGCGGCGCATGGCCTCGACCAGGGCATCGTGGCGACGCTGGGTCTTGGTGCGGGTGTCTTCCGGGCCTTGCTTGACCGCGAGCGCCTCGATCACCGTCTCGGTCAACGCCGTTCCCTCGGCGGTCAGATCCCCATTGAGTCGGCCCACCCCACCCAAGGTCTTCGACAGCGTCAGGTTACGTTCGGCATCCCGCCGGGCCTCCTCATCCTCCAGGCCATTCGGACGGAGCCGGCGGAGAGCGGCGTTGTGGATCTCAACCAGATCATCGAGTTCGGCGCCCGAGCTGGCGGCCTCGGTCAAGATCTCCTCGATCGTGTCGCGGTCGGCCGGTTCGAATTCCTTCACCAGGTCGGTGATCAACTGACCGACGGACTCCGTCACCTGCCCATCGGCGAGAGACTGGTGGACGTGCGCGTGACGCAGCTGCCGCAACGACCACCCCACCAACCGCTTGCCCGCGGCCGGGGTACAGCGAGTGAACCTCGCCAGCCACGCCCCCACCGAACGCTGCCCATCCGCAGCGGGGCCATTGGCGGAATGGAACGCGCCGATCAAGCTCGCGTACGCGGCACTTTCCTTGGCCTGCAACCGCGACCACGCATGTAATAACTCCGCCTGCGTCAATACCGGCAAAGTCGGCAGATCATCACTGTTCAGGAAATCCCACGCCGCCTCGACCATCGCCAACGCCTCCACCGCACACGACGGCGAAGACGCAGCACATGGACCAGACACAAGGGTCTCCAAGACTGGGAGGGACGCGGCTCGCCGCGAGGCTTATGCAATAAACTTATCGCACAGGTGTTCGAGATTCAATGCCTATTCCAAAACCTCTGAACGCCATGGACCCGCCACCGAACAAACACATCACCTATCCGGCAAATTGCCGAGATCAATTACCCGACCGACGTTGCGTGACACGCCACTGGCTAATGAATGACGACTGTCGCGAGGCCGCGGAGGGCATGTACGAACTCGTCGGTGCCCTTGACGCCTCTACGGTCATGGCGTGACGCTAACGCGCGCCGGACGACCCGCACATGAGGCCGGTCGCGCCTCAGGACGTGATGTGGCGCAGGGTGTAGTCGGCGGCGGCGTAGTCGCCGCCCTGTGGCCCCCGCCCGGCGAAGAACGCGTCGGCATCGGGAAACCGGTCGGCGTAGCGCTCCGCGTCGTCGCGGGGCATGTAGCCGATCTCGTCGGGCAGTTTCCAGAACCGGCGGGAGTTGGCCGACACGGCGTAGAACGCGGCGAAGCCGATGTCGGGAGCGGTGAGCGAGGCCAGGACGAAACCGGCGCAGTCGCGCGGGCTCAGCCAGGTCGCCAGGTGACGGACCTCGCCGGGCTCGTCCTCGAGGCTGCCGATGCGCAGGCACACCACGCTCAGGCCGAACTTGTCCGCGTAGAGCCGCGCCAGTGCCTCGACCGCGACCTTGCTGACGCCGTACAGGCCGTCGGGTCGCGGCGGCATCTCGGGCGCCACGATCTCGGCGGCCGGGTAGCAGCCGGTCAGCCGGTTGCTGCTGGCCAGCACCACGCGGCCGACGCCGGTGCGCCGGGCCCCTCCAGCACGTGATGAGCACCGAGCACGTTGCCTTCGAGCAGGTCGGGGAGCGGTGCCTCGTCGGCGACGCCGGCGAGGTGGACGACCGCGTCGGCACCCGCGACGACCTCCGCCGCGACCTCGGCACTCGACAGGTCGACCCGCCTGACGACTTCGACGGGCGACTCGGCGGCCATCGGCACCCGGTCGACCAGGACCAGCCGCTCGGCCTCAGCGCGCAACGGAGCCCGCAACGCCGACCCGACCAGCCCGGCGGCGCCTGTCATCACCACGGTTCCAAGGGACATGGCGGGCACTCTCTCATGGCCCGCCGACAGATCCGGGCCCTCAGAGGAACAGCGCGGACAACCGGGGAAGGCGCCGACTCATCTCGTCCTCGTCGTCCCGGCCGGATTCGATCAAGGATCGGAGCACCTCCAGGTGCCCTGATCCTTGATCGACATCGGTCCTCGACCGCCGATCTCGCCGCCCGGCCGGTTCAGGGCCCGGCCGAAGGCCTCACGCGACCCGCTGCTCGGATTCGGCGCACCGATCTCAATCAGGCGAGCAGCAGGGAAACGTCGTACTTCTGGATTTCGCTGTCCCGGGTGACGAGGGTCAGGCCTTCGCACAGTGCCTGCGCGACGAGCATGCGGTCGAAGGGGTCGCGATGCAGAGATGGCAGCCGACCGGCGGTGAGGGCGTGACGAGAGGTGATCGGCAATTCCCGAAGCTCGCTACCGGCCACTCGTTCGGGCAGGTCCGCCGGCCCGACCTTTCCCAGCGCCTGCTTGATCGCGATTTCCCATACGCTCGCGGCGCTGACGAAGACGTCGAGTTCGGTATCGATCATCACTTTGACGTCCTCGGTCAGACCAGGATCGTCCGCCAGCCACCACAGGACCACGTGGGTGTCCAGGAGCAGCCTCACGGCTCCATCCCGAAATCCGTGGCGATGGATGCGTTGGTCTCGGGAGAATCCCAATCATCGGCCAGGACGAGTTGACCTCGCAGCGACCCCCGGCCGGTGCGATGAATCTCGGCGCGCAGGGGCACCACCTTGGCCACGGGCTTGCCCGCCCGGCTGATGACGACCTCGCCGCCTTGTTCGACCCGCTCGATGATGCGCGAAAGCTGCGTCTTGGCCTCGTGGATGTTGTACTGCTCAGCCGCTTCCATGACCGGCACCTCCTGTGAACTAAGTCTAGTTTAGTTCGCCAGCTCACCTTCCGCTGCGACCGCGTGCGTCCGACCATGCGCCCTCAGTTTCCACGGGTCGATACGACCGCGGTGGTCAGGAGGCCGAGACCAGTCCGGTGGCGACCAGCGTGAGCACGACGACACCGAGGATCACCCGGTAGCCGATGAAGACGGTGTAGGTGTGCTTCGCGATGAACTTGAGCAGCCACGCCACCGCGACGTAGGCCACCAAGAAGCTCACCACCGTGGCGGTGATCGTCGCGGGCCAGCCGACGCCCTTGGATATCGCATCGAACTCGTCGACGATCTGGAGTGCGCCGGCGGCGGTCAGCGCGGGGACCGACAGGAAGAACGACAGCTTGGTGACCGTGACCCGGTCGAGGCCGCGCAGCAGACCGGCGGACATCGTCGCGCCCGAGCGGGAGACCCCCGGGATCAGCGCCAGGCACTGGACCAGCCCGATGACCAGGGTGTCCTTCCAGGTCACGTCCTTCTCGTCCCTGGACTGGGTGGCGGTCCTGTCGGCGAAGTACATCACCCCGCTCCACAGGATCAGCGCCGATCCGACGAACCAGAGGTTGCGCAGCGTCGTCTCGATCTGGTCCTTGAACAGCAGGCCGACGATGCCGATCGGAATCGCGCCGAGGAGCACCGCCCATGCCTGGCGGTAGTCGAGATTGCCCCGGTGCTCGCGGCGGATCACGCCTCGCACCCCTGCGCCGATCAGCCGCGCGAAGTCGGCGCGGAAGTAGAGCAAGGTCGCCAGAACGGCGCCGACCTGGATGATCGCGGTGAACGCCGTGATATCCGGGTCGTCGGGGGAGTGGCCGAGCAGACTCTCCAGGATCGTCAGGTGCCCGGTGCTGGAGATCGGGAGAAACTCGGTCAGCCCCTCCACGACGCCGAGGAAGACCGCTTCCAGGATGTTCAAGGTGACCCTCTTACTGGTTCATCGGTGTATGCCATGCCGCGGGTACGGTCGTCCACCGCAACCGGACTGATCTCGCTGCTCTGCTCAGAGGTACGCGCCGCAGACATGAAGCCCCGCGACGCTTACGCCCGGATCGAGGAACTTCGTCGGCGCCAGCAGAGACCGTACTGATCGTCGCCAGATCGGCAAAACTCACTATCGGCACCGAGCGCACCTTACTTCGGTCGGGCACGCTCGTACGGCCGAACGGATCATCATGGCCCTCGGCGAAACAGCTTCCGGCCAAGCCCGGGTGCACTCTGCCGACACGAGAACGGGCCACCGTGGCTTGATAAATGCGTTGCCCGGGTTCAGGCGGGTTGCCACTCTTGCCAGGACGTGCTTTATCGGCACCTTTCACGAAGGGAATGGCATGTCCACGCTGCGGGTGGCCGCGGAACAGCTGACCATCCACCCCCACGAGAACGCCGACGCGCTCGAACTGGCCCAGGTCGGGCTGTACCGGGCCGTCGTCGCCAAGGGGCGGTACCGCACCGGCGACTGGGCGCTCTACATCCCCGAGGGCTCCCTGCTGCCGGCTGAGCTGATCGAGGAGCTCGGGCTCACCGGCAGGCTGGCGGGTTCGCAGAAGAATCGCGTCAAGGCCGTACGGCTGCGCGGCGAGCTGTCCCAGGGCATCATCTGCAATCCACAGGCTGTGGACGACATCGACCTCGCCGCCGCGAACGCCGACGACCGGGACTTCGCGGCCGAACTCGGCGTCACCAAGTGGGTGCCGCCGATCCCCGTGCACATGGCCGGGGAGATGCTCCCTGCGCCCGACCTGATCCCGTGGATCGAGATCGAGGACGTCAAGCGCTACCCCACCATCTTCGAGCCCGGAGAACCGGTCGTGGCGACCGAGAAGGTGCACGGCACGGCGTGCCTGTTCACGCTCGCGCTCGACGAACGCGGCGTGGCCACCGGCGCGGACGGCTCCGTGACCGGCGACTACTTCGTCTCCTCCAAGGGCTTCGGCCCCAAGCGCCTGGCGATCGCGCACGACGCCAAGAACCTGTACTGGCGCGCGATCGAAGGCCACGGCGTGCTCAAGGCGGCCGCGCGGATCGCCGAGCTGTTCGACACCGAGCGGGTCGGCGTCTTCGGCGAGGTCTTCGGCAAGGGCGTGCAGGACCTGGCCTATGGCACGACCGCCGGGGGTGAGAGGCCGGGTTACGCCGTCTTCGACGTCGCCGTTCAGATGCCCGGCGTCGTGCGGTGGCTCGACCCCGCCGAGCTGGCCGACGTGCTGGAGAAGGTCGGACTGCCCGCCGTGCCGCGCCTGTACGAGGGACCGTACGACGAGGCCGCGCTCATCGAGCTGGCGACCGGCCGCGAGACCGTGTCCGGGGCGTCCGAGCACCTGCGCGAGGGCCTGGTCGTCCGGTCGGCCACGAGCCGCTACAGCACGGTGACCGGCGGCCGCGCCATCGCCAAGTTCGTGTCCCCGGCGTACCTGACCCGCAAGGGCGGCACGGAGTACGAGTGACCGCGCGCCCGCCGAGCGCGCGACGTGGAAGGCCACGGGCGCTTCGCCGGCCGTTCCCTCGGGGGCGGGGACGGCCGACGGAGTCCGCGCGCACGCACGGTGACCTCCGGCGGCGCGGACACGGCGATGTTCCGAGGCCGGTAACCCCCGGCAGGTGGACGCGCCGCGCTGGGTCGGATAGAGATGCCCTTTATGACGCGTTTGGTGCTCGGCCCCCTGCTCCGCCACGTCGACGACCGCTGCGCGACCATCTGGGTGGAGACCGACCTTCCAGGTGAAGTGCGGGTCCTCGACTTCACAGCGCACACCTTCACCGTCCACGGCCACCACTACGCCCTCGTGGAGGTCGACGGGCTCGAGCCGGGTTCGGAGACCCCCTACGAGGTCGCGCTCGACGGCGAGAAGGTCTGGCCCGAGCCGGACTCGCCCTTCCCCCCGAGCCGGATCCGCACCATCGGGGGCCACGACGAGTTGCGGCTCGCGTTCGGGTCATGCCGCCGGTCGCCGGCGGCCGAGACCGCCTACGGGACCGACACGCTCATCGCGTACGCGCACCGGCTCGCCGAGGGCGGCGACCCGCCCAGCGTGCTGCTCATGATCGGTGACCAGGTCTACGCCGACGAACTCGGCGACAAGATGCGGAAGTTCATCACCGACCGCCGCGGCGACCAGGAGCCGCGGGGCGAGCTCTCCGACTTCGAGGAGTACTGCCACCTCTACCGGCTCGCCTGGGGCGAGGACGAGGCCGTGCGCTGGCTGTTGTCGACCGTGCCGACCCTCATGATCTTCGATGACCACGACATCCGCGACGACTGGAACACCTCGTACACCTGGCGCAAGGAGATGTGGTCACAGCCGTGGTGGCGCGAACGCATCGTCGGCGGGCTCGGCACGTACTGGATCTACCAGCACCTCGGGAACCTCTCCGCGCGCGACCGCGCCGAGGATCCGCTGTACGCGAAGGTACGGGCGGCCGCCGACGGCGGGGAACTGCTGGACGAGTTCGCCGAGCGCGCCGACGAGGCACCCGAGACCAGTCGCTGGAGCTACGCGCACGACTACGGCGACACGCGCCTCGTCGTGGTCGACAGCCGTAGCTCCCGGCTGCTCACCGCGGAGCGGAGGGCCATGCTCGACGACAGGGAACTGGAGTGGTTCGAGGAGCAGTGCGCGGGCGACTTCGACCACCTCCTGATCGCCAGTTCCCTCCCGTACCTGCTGCCCGCCTCGATCCACCACGCCGAGGCATGGAACGAGGCGGTGGCGGAGGGCGCCTGGGGCAAGCGGGCGGCGCGCATCGGCGAGAAGATACGGCAGGGCGCGGACCTGGAGCACTGGGCCGCCTTCGAGACCTCGTTCCGCACCGTCGCCGAGGACATCCTGAAGGTGGCGCGCGGAGAGCAGGGCCGGGCACCGGCCGGTATCGCGTTCCTGTCCGGCGACGTGCACTACTCCTATCTCGCCCGCGTCACCACACCCTCGGGCGGAACCCCGATCTCACAGGTGGTGTGCTCACCACTGCGCAACCCACTGGAGGGGAAGTTCAAGCTGGCCCAGAAGCTGGCGTGCAACGGCGTGCTCACCTCGGCCCTGCGAGCGCTCGCCCGCAGCGCCAAGGTGCCGAGGCCGCCGATCAGGTGGCGGATGACCAAGGGGCCATGGTTCGACAACGCGATAGCGACGATCGAGATTCGCGGCCGCGTCTCCACGGTCGTGTGGGAGACGCCGGACGGAGCCACCTCACTGGCGGAGCTCGGCCGCGCCGAGCTTTCCACCTGAACGGGCCGCAGACCTACGGCTACAGCCGCCCATACTCCATACTTTCCGGGAAGAGTGACGAATCGCCGTATTGGCTTACGGCCGTTTGAGACTTCACTACGCTATGGGTGCCCGGGGTCCTTCGATGGCTCGTGTCTACCGCACAGTGGGTCGAGATGGTCTCGTGTTGACGAAAGGCGGTGTCGCGTGGATCGCAGCGCGCTGTTCGTAGATGCCGGCTACCTGCTGGCTGACGGCGCGATGGCGGTGCACGGAACCCGCCATCGAGAGACCGTGTCCTGGGACTTCGGCGGGCTGCTCCAGCTCCTGAGCAACCTGGCCCGTGAGCGCACCGGGCTGCCGCTGCTGCGCTGCTACTGGTACGAGGCGACGATCGAGGGCCGCCGGGGTGCCGAGCACGACGCGCTGGCCGACCTGCCCGGGCTCAAGCTGCGGCTGGGACGCATCCGGCCGGGCCGCCGAGAGGGCGTCGACACCGAGATCCACCGCGACCTCACCACGCTGGCCCGCAACGGCGCCATCGCCGACGCGGTCGTCGTCAGCGGCGACGAGGACCTGGCCCAGATCGTGTGCGACGCCCAGGCCCTCGGCGTACGGGTGACGCTGGTGCACGTCTCGGTCGACGGCAACTGGACCATCTCGCGGGTGCTGCGCCAGGAGTGCGACGACCTCATCGAGATCGGCGCCGGTCATCTGCGCCCGTACGTCAACGCGCTGACCGGGGGCGACAGCTCGTCCGGACCGCTGTCCAACGGGCACTCGACACACTCGACCTCGTCCGCTTCGACGATCGGCCCGCTCAAGACCGGGCCGCACAGCGGCCCGCCGCCGGGGTCGCCGATCACTGGCACGCCGTCCCGGTCGCACCTGCCCGCCCCGGCCCGGGTGGGGCCGTCGTCGCACACCGCCGCCAGTGCACCGCAGAAGCCGGTGACCGGGCCGATACACGCCGCGCCGACTCCCGCGCAGACGTCGACGCCCACCCACTCCCCGGCCTCGGTGCACTCGCCGACCCCCTCGCAGTACGTCTCACCACCGCCACAGCAGCACGGCCCCTACACCGGCCCGCAGCAGATCTCCCCGGTGCCGGCGCAGCAGAACACGCCGACCCTGTCCGACGCGGTCAAGTCCGCGCACCAGGAGGGTCAGGATTTCGGCGAGTCGGTCGCGAGGGACGCACCGGCGCTGTGGCTCGAGGCGGTGCTCGCCCGCAAGCCCCGAATGCCGTCGGATCTCGAGGCGCGGCTGCTGCAGGGCTCCTCACTGCCCATCGACTTCCTGCTGCACGACGAAGTGCGACACGCGCTTCGGCGGGGATTCTGGGACGCACTCGAACGTTCCCGCCGGTAGGACACGGGAATTCCGATCATCCGTAATCGCCCGCTTCGCCGGGCGACTGACGGGTAGCGTCTAGAGCGTGACGCATGTTACGGAAGACGATCTCGACGACCTGGAATTCGACACGCTGCGCTCCGGCGATCACACGTCGGCGGCGGAGCGGCTCGCCGCACTGGCCGAGTCGGTGTCGGGTGGGGTGTCCAGGGCAAAGGTGCTGTTGCGGGCGGGCGAACAGTGGCAGCACGCGGGCGACCACGCCAAGGCGGCGGAACTCTATCGGCGGGCGATAGAGGACGGCGGCGACGCCTATGGGGATCCGCGGGCCTATCTCGCGGACGCCCTCTTCGAGCTGGGACGCAAAGACGAGGCCCAGGCGCTGGTCGAGCAGATCCGCGCGGACGTCCCAACTGATCCGGAGGTCTATCGCACCGTCGCCGAGGTGCTCTACGAGCAGGGCGACGTGTCCGGCACGTACGATTGGGCCACGGCCGGAGCCGACGTCGTGCTGGCGATCCGCGACCAGGGCGACCGCAGTTCGGCCGAGGACAGCCTCGAGGCGCTCCTGCGGCTCCGCTATCGCGCCCGGGTCGATCTGGGGCAGCCCGAGGACGAGTACGACAACCTCTTGGACGATCTCCTCAAGAACTGACGACCTCCCTGGAACCGATCTCGCCCGAGGACGAGCCACCCGGCGAACGCCGCCGAAAGCCGTCTGACGCCGTCTTAAGCGGTCGAAAGCCGCCAGAGAGCCGCCAGAGAGCCGTCGACCGCCGTCAGAGCGCGGCGATGAGTTCCCGCAGCGCCTCCGCAGCGTCGGCGAGCGTTCCGGCGTGCCCGCCCGCCGGCTCCCGCACGGGCCAGCCGCGCAGCCGCGCCTGGCGAGCCTCGAGTTCGTACGGCTCGGCCGTGCGCAGGTAGCCGCACGGGGCGTCCGGCCAATCCCCGCGCAGTTCCGCGGGCTCGGGAAACTCCGCGTCGACGAGGACGTAGCCGCCGACTGTGCGATGCGCGGCCCGCTGCGCGGCGCCGAGTTTCGGCAGCACCGCGCCGGCGGCGCCGTGCGCGACGAGGACGAGCGGTTGAGCGGGCCGGTGCGCCGCGATCTCCAGGGCGGCCCGGGCGACATAGCGACCCGTGCCCGGAGGCCGCTGAGCACCGTTGTGATCGTCACCGTGATCGCCGATCTGATCGTGGATCTCGGGCACCACGACATCGGCCCCGTGGGAGCGCAGCGTTTCGGGGATCGGGCCCCAGACCGCCGCGGTGGCGAGGGGGGCGTGCAGGAGGACCAGAGTGCCGGGCGTCATGTGCCAACCCTGCCAGCACCCCACCCCGGCATCCCGCATAGGCTTCCTGCCGTGACCGATCGCGAGGATCTGCTGAAGGCAATCAAGAGCAAGGCCGTCGTCGAGGGCGACTTCGTCCTGTCGTCGGGGCGGCGGGCGTCCTTTTACGTCGACCTGCGCCGCATCACGCTGGACGGGGCCGCGGCTCCGCTGGCCGGCCGGGTCATGCTCGATCTCACCGCCGACCTCGACTACGAAGCCGTCGGCGGGCTCACCCTGGGCGCCGATCCGGTCGCGACGGCGATGCTGCACGCGGCGGCCGCCCAAGGTCGCCGCCTCGACGCGTTCGTCGTGCGCAAGGCCGACAAGGTCCATGGGCTGCAGCGGCGGGTCGAGGGCCCGGACGTCGCGGGACGACGAGTGCTCGCCGTCGAGGACACCTCCACGACCGGTGGTTCGGTGCTCACCGCGGTAGAGGCGCTGCGCGCGGCGGGAGCCGAGGTCGTGGGAGTTGCGACCATCGTCGAGCGTGGCGCGGCGGACCGCATCCGCGGCGAGGGGCTCGACTATCGCTCGGCGTTCACCCTGGAAGATCTCGATCTCGCCTGACCGGCCGGGGTGGTGCGGGTCAGGCTCGGCTCAACGTTCGGCCACGTGCCACCGACCTCGCTGGCCCGGCTGGCTCTTCGCCTGCCGTTTGCCGTAGATGTACACGTCGACAGCGCTGCCGTCGGTGACGACGACGTCCAGGGGCGCTTCGTCGTACTGCCGGATGTCTCCGGTGTTCAGTACGCCGTCCTCGAGTACCTGTGTGGTGTTCCCGGAGACGGTGACGAAGACCTTGGTCGGCGCGCCGGTAACCCTGATCTCGAGCGATCGCTGAGTTGAAACGCTCGATTTCGACGGGGTATCGGCGGATCGGGTCCGGGCCGAGGCCTCGGACGTGCCGGTTGCCGGAGTCGCCTGGGGGGCGCTGGCCGGTGCCGCATCCGAGCTGAGCGCGCCGAAAAGCGCGAGCCCACCTACGATGAGCAGCACGAGAGCCAGCACCACGGCGAGCACTGCGATCATTATTCGCGCGTGTCCGCGAGGATCCGGCCGATGACGTCCCACATGGGGAGGTTAGCGGGAACTGTCACCACTCAGCGACGGACGCGACGCTTCAGAGTCGTTCTTCTCCGGATTGTTGCCACCTGAGCGCCGCCTCCTGAACAGCTCGCGGAGCACCGGGGCGACCGTGACGATCACCGCGACGACGATCACGGGCAGCACGTACTGGTCGATGCCTTCGACCTGATTGCCCAGGTAGTGGCCCAGTAGGAGGAACGAGTCGGTCCAGATGATCGCCCCGATGACGTTCCACACGAAGAACCGGCGGGCGCTCATCTCGAGCATTCCGGCGAGCGGGTTCAGAAAAGTCCGAACAATCGGGATGAAGCGCGCGAGCACCACGGCCTTGGCAGGGCCGAACTTGTTGAAGTAGTGCTCCGCCTTGTCGACATGCTCCCGCCGGAACAGCCGCGAATTCGGACGTTCGAAGAATCTACGGCCATAGCGGTCACCGAGGTAGTGACCGAACTGCGCGCCGGCGATCGCGAAGATCGGCGCCATGATCAACAGCGTCGGCAGCGAGAGCCGTTCGATCCCGACGCTTTCGGCGCCCGCGACGGTCGTGAAGAGACCGGCGCTGAAGAGCAGCGTGTCGCCCGGGAGAAAGAACCCGATCAGCAGGCCCGTCTCGGCGAAGATGATCAACAGGATGCCGAAGACGCCGAACGCCGTGATGAGGGAAGCCGGGTCCACCCCATTCACAGCGAGATCCACGCCCTGAGCGTACCCGCCAGCGGTGCGCGTTCCCGCCCGAGGTGAACTCCGGGATACTGGGATACAGGGCGGCACCCTGCGCCCGGTCCTGTGCTGCCTGGAGCCTCACTGCATGCGAGCGCCGGTGCGCCGAAGTCGCGCCGGCCGGCACTGTGGACACGCGCTAGAAAGGATGTTGAACATGCCGATCGCGACCCCAGAGGTCTACGCGGAGATGCTCGACCGCGCCAAGCAGGGCGGCTTCGCCTATCCCGCGATCAACGTGACATCGAGCCAGACCCTGAACGCCGCGCTCCGCGGGTTCGCCGAGGCGGAGAGCGACGGGATCGTCCAGGTCTCCACCGGTGGCGCCGAGTATCTGTCCGGATCGACGGTCAAGGACATGGTCACCGGGGCCACGGCCCTCGCCGAGTTCGCCAGGGTGGCCGCCGAGAAGTACCCGGTCAACATCGCGCTGCATACCGACCACTGCCCGAAGGACAAGCTCGACGGCTTCGTCCGGCCACTGATCAAGATTTCCCAGGAGCGGGTCGCCCGCGGTGAGCCCCCGCTGTTCCAGTCGCACATGTGGGACGGCTCGGCGGTGGCCCTCGACGAGAACCTCCAGATCGCCAGGGAACTGCTCGAGGAGTGCGCCAAGGCGAACATCATCCTCGAGATCGAGATCGGTGTCGTCGGCGGCGAGGAGGACGGCGTCGCCAACGAGATCAACGAGAAGCTCTACACCACGACCGGGGACGCGCTGGCCACCGCCGACGCGCTCGGGCTGGGCGAGAAGGGCCGCTACATCCTCGCCGCCACGTTCGGCAACGTGCACGGCGTGTACAAGCCGGGCCACGTGAAGCTCCGCCCCGAGGTCCTCAAGGAGATCCAGGAGGCCGTCGCCGCGAAGTACGGCAAGGAGGCCCCGTTCGAGCTCGTCTTCCACGGCGGCTCGGGCTCGTCGCTGGAGGAGATCCGCGAGTCGCTGTCGTACGGCGTGGTCAAGATGAACATCGACACCGACACGCAGTACGCCTTCACCCGGCCGATCGCCGACCACATGTTCCGGAACTACGACGGTGTGCTCAAGGTCGACGACGGCGTGGGCAACAAGAAGCAGTACGACCCGCGCTCCTACGGCAAGAGCGCCGAGGCCGGCATGGCCGAGCGCGTGAAGACCGCCTGCGAGAACCTGCTCTCCGCCGGCCAGAAGATCAAGTAGCTGGACCCAGCGGGAGACAACTGCATGATCACGACAGCGAAACCCCTGCCGTGATCATGCAGTTGTTCGCGGGACCGCGCCCGAGACCCGCCGGAACCCGCCCGTGGCATACGCACAACCGCATGATCACGGCGTGACCGGTGAGCGCATTGCGTCATGCAACTCGCCGCTTACCATGAAGGCGTGCTACCGCGGACGTACCAGACCCAGAACTGCTCGATCGCGCGAGGCCTCGAGGTCGTCGGCGACCGATGGACGCTGCTCGTCATCCGCACGGCCTTCGAGGGCGTCCGTCGCTTCGACGACTTCCAGTCCGAACTGGGTGTGGCACGCAACGTCCTGACCGACCGGCTGGGCCGCCTCTGCGACGAGGGCGTCATGCGGCGGCATCGCTACCAGGAGCGGCCGGACCGCTATGAGTACCGCCTCACTCGCAAGGGCGTGGAGCTCTGGCCGGTGATGATGTCGATCATGCTGTGGGGCGACCGGCACTACGCCGAGAACGGCCCGCCGGTCCTCGTCACGCATCGCGGCTGCGGTGGCGAGCTCACCCGTGCCCTGACCTGCGACAAGTGCGGCGTCTCGCTCCAACCGAACGACATCGAACCCCGGCCGGGTCCAGGGATCTGAGAATAAGAGTTGCATGACGCAACTGATCCCCTGTCCAATAGGTTGCATGACGCAACTCGATGGCGTACGGCCATTGGACACGCGGGCCGAGGCGGGACTGGCCGATCTGCGGATGCGGCCGTACGGGGTCGACGACCGCGACCGGTTGCGCCGGATGTCCGCGCTGCTGTCCCCGCAGAGCCTCTACTCGAGGTTCTTCGCCGGCACGCCGTGGATCCCGGAGGTCTACGTCCGGGCGATGCATGCCATGGACCACTGGGATCACGACGCACTGGTCGCGATGATCGACGACGAGATCGTCGGAATCGCGGAGTACGTGCGCGACCGCGAGGACCCGGCGCGCGCCGAGATCGCGGTTCTGGTCGCCGACTCCTGGCAGCGGCACGGGGTGGCCGGTCGCCTGGTGCGGTACCTGAGCCACCTGGCCGAGCGGCGCGGCATCACCGAGTTCAGCGCCGACGTCATGCTCGGCAATGCCGCCGCGCTGGCCGCCGTCAAGGCCGGCTGGCCGGCCGCCCGGCCACGGCGCGACCAGGGGGCGGCCCGGTTCCGCCTTCCGCTGGCGCCGCCCGTACCCGCGATGCGCGAACGACCGCGAGATCACGAGGGGGGTGGCGCGGTCGTCGAGTCGCCGTCGCGACGGCCGGCACCGGCCTCGGCCGGTTGACCTCTGTTGTCACTCCCGCCCTACGATGGGCCTCATGACCCAGAATCTGCTCGGCGGACCGCCTCCCACCCGGCTACCGGACAACGCCGAGGCACGTGAGGCGCTGGAGAACGACGTCGATCCGGTCGAGGTGGCGGCTCGCTTCCCCGATTACCCGGACGCGTGGGCCAGGCTCGCCGACCGTGCGTTCGAGGGCGGCAACGTCATCGAGTCGTACGCCTATGCCCGTACGGGCTATCACCGCGGGCTCGACCAGCTGCGCCGTGCGGGCTGGAAGGGACACGGGCCGATTCCCTGGGAGCACGAGCCCAACCGCGGCTTC
The DNA here is from genome assembly GCF_014323705.1 of Actinomadura alba. GTDB lineage: Bacteria > Actinomycetota > Actinomycetes > Streptosporangiales > Streptosporangiaceae > Actinomadura_C > Actinomadura_C alba. Next base: position 82,082 of record NZ_JABVEC010000010.1, on the reverse strand, counting down.
CTGACCGCCCTCCACGCGCTCGGACGCGCCGCCGGTGCGATAGGTGAGGAGCAGGAGGCGGAGCGATGCAAAACGTTCCTGCGTGACAGCAGCGCCACCGCGGCGGAGGCCCTCTCCTAGAGCGCTCGCCGGTTCCTTCGCACTGGATGTCCGGGTACCATCGGATCGCAAGAGGCCCCGGTCGTGCTTGCGACCTGGGTCTTCGTCGTTGAGAGAGGGAGGCCGCCTGATGCCGGCCATCGTGCTTGTGGGGGCACAGTGGGGTGACGAGGGCAAGGGCAAGGCCACTGACCTACTCGGCGGTGATGTCGACTACGTCGTTCGCTACCAGGGTGGCAACAACGCCGGGCACACCGTGGTCATCGGGGACAAGAGCTACGCGCTCCACCTGCTGCCCTCCGGCGTGCTGTCCCCTGACGTCGTTCCGGTCATCGGCAACGGGGTCGTGATCGACCCCGGCGTGCTGCTCGATGAGATCGACGGGCTCAAGGCCAGGGGCGTGACGTGCGAACGCCTGCTGATCTCGGCGAACGCGCATTTGATCATGCCGCACCACCGAGCTCTCGACAAGGTCTCGGAGCGGTACCTGGGCAAGGCCCGCATCGGCACCACCGGGCGCGGCATCGGCCCCTCCTACGGTGACAAGATCGCCCGGATGGGTGTGCGGGTCCAGGACCTGTTCGACACGAGCATCCTGACCCAGAAGATCGAGCTGGCACTGCGCGAGAAGAACCAGGTCCTCGCCAAGGTCTACAACCGCCGCCGGATCGAGGCGGCTCCGATCGTCGACGAGTACGTCGCCTACGGTGAGCGGCTCAAGCCCTATGTGGCCGACACCGGCCTGGTGGTCAACCAGGCCCTCGACGAGGGCAAGGTCGTCCTCCTGGAGGGCGCCCAGGGCACTCTCCTCGACGTCGACCACGGGTCCTACCCGTTCGTTACGTCGTCGAGCCCGACCGCGGGCGGCGCCTGCGCGGGTTCCGGCATCGGCCCGACCAAGGTCACCCGAGTGATCGGCATCCTCAAGGCCTACACCACCCGGGTCGGCTCGGGACCGTTCCCCACCGAGCTGCTCGACGAGATGGGCGAGTTCCTCCGGACGACGGGCGGCGAGTACGGCGTCACGACCGGCCGCGACCGGCGCTGCGGTTGGTTCGACGCGGTGATCGCCAGGTACGCCTCCCGCGTCAACGGCATCACCGACTTCTTCCTCACCAAGCTCGACGTGCTCTCCGGGCTCGACAAGGTGCCGGTCTGCGTGGCGTACGACGTCGACGGCGTGCGCCATGACGAAATGCCCGCGTCGCAGACCGAGTTCCACCACGCCAAGCCGGTGCTGGAGTACTTCGACGGCTGGAAAGAGGACATCAGCGGCGCCAAGACGTTCGGCGACCTGCCCGACAACGCGCGGGCCTACGTCCGGGCGCTCGAGGAGATCTCCGGTGCCCGGATCTCGGCGATCGGCGTCGGCCCTGGCCGCGACCAGACCCTCACACTGCGACCGCTGATCTGAGCCCGTCTTCGGCGCCGCCGTGAGCGTCTGAACACGCCGGCGCCGCGACCATACCCCCGACGCGATGCTCCCGACGCGATGCCCCCGAGACCCCCGTTCACCATCGTGACCTTCAATGTTGCCGACCCCGTAACCGGCGAATCGGCGAACGGTCAATCACGTTCCGTAAGGTCCCCGCTTGGCCGGCGGCGACCGGCGCACGTCCGCGACACCGCATGGCCGGAGGGGGAAGGACACTGCTAGACAGGGTCGAAGCGCATGGTCATCGAGGCTCGCGCGGCCTGCGGCCGGAGAACACGCTGCCGGCGTTCGCGCATGCCCTCGCCCTCGGCGTCGACGTCATAGAGCTCGACGTGGGCCTGACGGCGGACGGCGAGGTCGTCGTCCACCATGACCAAGCCCTGTCGGCACTGACCGCCCGCGACACCGCACCCTCCCGGGCCGATGATCCGATGTTCCCCTATGTCGGCAAGCCGATCCGCGATCTCACGCTGGCGCAGATCAAAACCGTTGACGCGGGAATGCGGCGCGCAAGCGACACCGATCCGTTCGTGCTGACCCAGCTGCCGATCGTCGGAACCCGGGTGCCGACGCTGGCCGAGGTGTGCGACCTGGTCGTACGGCTCGACGCGCACACCACCGATCTGGCCATCGAGGTCAAGACCGATCCCGGCTGGCCCGACCACGAGGTCGCGCGGCTGGTCGAGGCGGTCGCGGACGTCATGGACATCTGGGGGCTGACCCGACGGACCCGGCTGCTCGGCTTCGACTGGCGGGTCCTCGGCCACGCTCGCCGGCTCGCGCCGCAGGCCGCCGGACGGGTCGCCCTGATCGAGCCCGAGACGCTCAAGCCCGGCTCGGCGTGGCTGGCCGGGGTCGTCCCGCCCGAGCCCGCCGATCCTCTCGACGGCACTGCGTGGACCCGACTGCTCACCGGAGCGATCTCGGCCGGAGCCACCGTGCTGTCACCCGAGCGCACGCTCGTCCGGCCCGAACTCATCGGCGAGGCGCATCGGCTGGGGCTCGCGGTGACCGTCTGGACGGTGAACGAGCCGGCCGAGATGGCCCGGCTCATCGAGATGGGCGTGGACGGGATCGTGACCGACCATCCGGACCGCCTGCGCTTGGTCATGGCCGAACGCGGGCTGCCGCTCCCACCGTGCCATGGCCCCCGTACGTCCGTCGAGGCGGTCTGAAGCGGTGAGCGCCGCCGGTCAGAGCCAGCCGTTGCGGCGGAAGCCGCGGTGCAGCAGCAGACACGACAGTGCGATGAAGCACATGACCACGGGGTAGCTGAAGGCCCATTCCATCTCGGGCATGTGGGTGAAGTTCATGCCGTAGATCCCGGCGATGGCGGTGGGCACCATCAGGATCGCGCCCCAGGCGGAGATCTTGCGCATGTCCTGGTTGTCCTCGACCGTCACCTGCGTCATGTGTGCCTGCAGGATCGGGGTGAGCAGCTCGTCGCAGGACTCCACCTGCTCGCGGACCCGGGTGACGTGGTCCTCGACGTCGCGGAAGTACTCCCGGATCTCGGTCGGCACGAACCGCCGGCCGGCGAGCGCGCGAAGCGGCGTCGCGAGCGGTCCGACCGCCCGCTTGAGGTGGATGACCTCGCGCTTGAGGCGGTAGATGCGCCCGGCCTCGTTGCCGCGCTCGGGCGAGAAGACCGCCTCCTCGACCTCGTCGATGTCCTGCTGCACCCCGTCGGCGACGCACATGTAGTCGTCAACGATGCGGTCGGCGACGGCGTGCACGACCGCGGCCGGTCCGAGGGCCAGCCGCTCGGGGCTGGCCTCCAGCCGGCGCCGCACCGGGCTCAGCTCACCGTGCGCGCCGTGGCGTACGGTCACCACGAAGTCGGGACCACAGAAGATCATGATCTCGCCGGTCTCGACCGCCTCGATCCCCGAGGCGCGCCCGACATAGCCGACGGTCTTCATCACGAAGAACTGGACGCCGTCGTAGCGCTCCAGCTTGGGCCGCTGGTGCGCGTGGATGGCGTCCTCGACCGCGAGCGGGTGCAGGCCGAACACCTCGGCGAGCCGCTCGAGCTCGGCGGCATCGGGGTCGTGCAGACCCACCCACACGAAGCCCTTGGCCGGGGCGTCGCCGCCCTCGGCCTCCGGCCGCACCAGCCGTACGGCCTCGGCGACGCTGTCGGTGGGGACTCGGTGGCCGTCGACGTACACGGCCCAGTCGATGATCGCTGATTCGCGCTCGCGCCTGACGGAGGCGGCCGGGCGCGCGGGCCGGCCGAGCGGCTTGAACAGTGCCTTGCTTGCGATGCCTGGGCGAACCCGGGTCATGGCCATTGGGGGGCTCCTTCCCCGCCGGCCGGCCGCGCTCGCACGCGCCCAGGTCAGCTGGGCGGGAACACCCTAAGAACGAAGGCGTACGAGAAGGGGCTCGGCCGGACGCCGGATCGAGGCGGACGGATCAGTCCGGTCGGGACTATGAGGGATCTCGGCGGTACTACTAGGATCACCAGTACCCATTCCGGCCACCTCCCTTCGCGGCTAGGCGTCAGAGCACACGCGGTCGAGCATCGACAGGTTATCACCGCCGGATGCGATCCCCCGGCCGATCACCGGTTTCCAGGCCCGCGACACCGGCCCGAGAGACCGTACTCCTGCGGGTGGATCGGCGCCGTCGGCCAGATAGGGTCAGGTCGCGTGCGAGTCCTCCTCCTTGGGTCCGGCGGCCGCGAGCACGCCATCGCCCGCGCTCTGCGTCTCGATCCCGCGGTCACCGCGCTGCACTGCGCCCCCGGCAACCCGGGCACCGCCGAGATCGCCGACAACCACGTCCTCGATCCGACCGATCCGGTCGCGGTCGTCGAGCTCGCCCGGCGGATCCGCCCCGAACTCGTCGTGATCGGCCCTGAGGCGGTGCTGATCGCCGGGGTTGCCGACGCGGTACGGCGGGCCGGCATTCCCTGCTTCGGGCCCGATGCCGCGGCCGCGCGGATCGAGGGGTCCAAGGCGTTCGCCAAGGAGATCATGGAGGCCGCGGGCGTCCCGACGGCCGCCTCCCGCGTCTGCGAGTCCGACGACGAGGTACGCGCCGCCCTGGACCTGTTCGGCCCGCCCTACGTGGTGAAGGACGACGGGCTCGCGGCCGGCAAGGGCGTCGTGGTCACCGAGGATCGGGCCGCCGCCGAAGAGCACGCCGGGAGTTGCGGGCGCGTGGTCGTCGAGGAGTACCTCGAGGGCCCCGAGATCTCGCTCTTCGCGCTCAGCGACGGCACGCACTCGGTGCCGCTGCTGCCCGCGCAGGACTTCAAGCGCGCCTACGACGGCGACGAGGGCCCCAACACCGGCGGGATGGGCGCCTACACCCCGCTCCCGTGGGCACCCGCCGGCCTGGTCGACGAGGTGATGTCCACCGTCGTACAGCCCGTGATCGACGAACTGCGGAACCGCAGGACGCCGTACGTCGGCGTGCTGTACGCGGGGCTCGCGCTGACGCCGGCCGGCATCCGGGTCATTGAGTTCAACGCGCGGTTCGGCGATCCCGAGGTCCAGGTCGTCCTCGACCGGCTGGCCACCCCGCTCGCCACGCTGCTGCAGAGCTGCGCGATCGGCGGCCTGCCGGAGAACACCCGGCTGGAGTGGAAGCCGGGTGCCGCCGTGACCGTCGTCGTCGCCGCGGAGAACTACCCGGCGGATCCGGTGAAGGGCGACGTCGTCGCCGGGATCGAGGAGGCCGACGCGGTGCCGGGCGCCTACGTGCTGCACGCGGGCACCAAGTACTCCCAGCAGCTGCTGGTCGCCGCCGGCGGCCGCGTCCTCGACGTCGTCGGTACGGGTCCCGACCTCGCCGCCGCCCGCGCGACCGCGTACGAGGCGGTCGACAAGATCCGCATGCGCGGGATGCGTTACCGCTCCGATATCGCCGCGAAAGCGACAGCGTCGCCGTCCTGACCGGGTCACTCTTCCGTTGACGCGCTGACGCGGACGTGCCCGCAACGGACCTACGGCGTCGCCGTCACTTCACCTTGCTGAGGCAGAGCACGGTGCCGTAGCGGCCTCTGAAACCTGACCAGAAACTGGTCTCCGCGGCCGGGTGGTCCTTGCAGACCGTATTGTCGGCATCGGCATCGAAGGTCCTCTCTGCGACGTCCTCGACCTTGCCTTCGACCTTGAAAGCGGCCTTGGGGTCGTCGCATTTCACGATCTTGACATCCTCCGGGTGTCGATCATCGATCAGGCAGTCGCCCACTTCGGCGGTGTCCGGATCGCCCGTCATGACGTCCCAGGCATAACTGCCGATCCCGCCAAGGCCCAGAACCGCGACAACGATGAGGATGCCCCGGAGCCTCCCGGAGCGGCGCCCGGCTTGAGGTGGTCCGGGGTACTGGGGGTGGGGCGGCTGATATCCGGGTTGGTGCTGGAAGGGAGCGGCTTGTGGCTGGTGAGCGGGCGGCTGCTGAGCCATGGGCTGTTGGTAGTGCGGGTGTTGATACTGGGGATGTTGGTGTTGGGAGCCTTCGTACTGCGGGTTTCGGGCCGGCTGGGGGTCTTGTGGCCCGCCGCCCGGGGGGTTCGTCATATGGATACCTCAGGTGTCATGTGCATGAGCTTTGGTCGCAAGACGTCAAGGACGTACCGTTATCCGGCTCACCCGGACAGTCCGTTACGAGAAGAGATCTACATCGCGTCGGCGATCGGTACACGCGCGTGCGGTTCATCGCGGCCGACCTGCGAGAATCGTCGACGTGATCGAGCGCTACACACTTCCGGAGATGGGCCGCGTCTGGAGCGACGCGCACAAGTACGAGCTGTGGTGCCAGGTGGAGACCCTGGTGGTCGAGGCCCACGCGGAGGCCGGCACGATCCCGGCCGACGTCGTGGAGCCCGTCCGCAAGGCCGCGCCGCCCACGCCCGAGCGGGTCGACGAGATCGAGGCCGTCACCCAGCACGATGTGATCGCGTTCCTGAGCGCGTGGGCGGACAACACCGAGCCCCGCGAGGCCGCGGCGTTCGTCCACTTCGGCATGACCTCGTCGGACCTGCTCGACACGGCCCTGGCTGTGCAACTGGTCGAGGCGACCGACATCCTGCTCGGCAAGGCCGACGCACTGGTGGCGGCGCTGCGCGACCACGCCCTGGAGCACCGTGCGACCCTGCGGGTCGGCCGCACGCACGGCATCCACGGTGAGCCGGACGTGTGGGGGCACCGGGTGGCCGACTTCGCGTTCGCGATGGCCCGGTCGCGGGATCGGCTCCGGCGGGCCCGCGAGGCCGTCGGCGTCATGGCCATCTCGGGCGCGGTCGGCACGTACTCCAACATCGACCCGGCGGTGGAGCGGCACGTCGCCCGCGAGCTCGGGCTCAAGGCCGCCGACGTGTCCACGCAGGTCGTCATCCGCGACGGCATCAGCGAATGGGTCGGCGCCCTGGCCATCATGGCGACGGTCTGCGAGGCCATCGCCCTCGAAGTGCGGCACGGCCAGCGCACCGAGGTACGTGAGCTGTGGGAGCCGTTCGGCAAGGGCCAGAAGGGCTCCTCGGCCATGCCGCACAAGAAGAATCCGATCCTCTCCGAGCGCATCTGCGGCCTGGCACGCGTCGTACGGGGGCAGATCGTGCCGGTCATGGAGGGCATCCCGCTCTGGCACGAACGCGACATCTCACACTCCAGCGTCGAGCGCGTGGCCCTGCCGGACGCCTCGATCACCACGGACTATCTGCTGCACCTCACCACCCGGCTGGTCTCCGGGCTCGTCGTCGACGGCGAGCGGATGCGGGCGAACCTGGACTCGACCGGGGGCCTGATCTACACCTCGACCGTGCTGCTGGAGCTGGTCGAGGCCGGCATGTCCCGGGACGACCAGGCCTATCCCCTCGTGCAGAAGGCCGCGATGGAGACCTGGCGCACCGGGGTCCCGTTCCGCGAGACGCTGCGTGCACAGGCCGCGCAGGCGGGGCAGACGCTGGACGAGGCGCGGCTCGACGAGGTCTGCCGCCCGGAGCGCTTCGTCGAGCGGCTCGGCCCCGTCTTCGACCGCCTCACCGCCCTGAGCTGACCGGGCCGACCCGGGACGCCGCCCCGCCACCCGTCGGCACCACCCGTCAGCCCACGAGCTGATCCCGTCCAGCGGGTCCGGCCCGCCCGGCGACCACTTGTGCAGCGTGCCCCAGTGCAGAGGTTCGGCGTCCCCGTAGATCCGCGCGAGCGCCTCGTCGATCGCCGCCCAGCCCGCCGCCTCGGTCACCGGCCCGCTCGCGCCTGCCCGAGCCGAATCGCTCATGCCCGGACAACATAGTGGACATCTCCATGAACCTTTGGTCGGAAATCAGGATCTATATGTCCAAGTTGTCCTCATGACGGGACGAGCCGGTCAGCGCAGAGGTCACCCGATGCGATACTGAAGATCGCGCGTGCCTCGGCGCGCCTGGCACTCATGACCCGCCGACCTTCTCGAGCGGGCAGACAGTCCGAAAGATCCGCATCCTAAGGAGCACAGGCGGCTATGAGCATGGGCCACGAGGTTCGTTATCGCGTGCGTGGGGGCCGGCAGCTGCGCGGCACCGTCTTCGTCCAGGGCGCCAAGAACGCAGTGTTGCCGATGATCGGCGTCTCGCTGCTCGCGGCGAAGGGCCGGACGGTCCTCCGGAACGTTCCGATCATCGAGGACGTACGGCGTGCGGTCGAGCTCGCCCAGGCCATCGGGGCCAAGGCCGAGCTGCACGAGGCCGAGCGCACCCTGGTCATCGACGCCTCGACCCTGAGCAGCCCGGTGCTGCCGGCCGAGATCGCCTCGCGCTTTCGCGGCTCGTTCCTGTTCGTCCCCGCGCTGCTGCACCGTCTCGGTGAAGCGGTCATCGAGGGCGTCGGCGGCTGCAACCTGGGCAGCCGCAACCTGGACTTCCACTACAACGGCTTCAAGCGGATGGGCGCCACCGTCACCGAGCAGGTGAGCGGTGAAGAGGGTTCCATCCACATCAAGGCGGGTGAGCTGCGCGGCGGCACCCTCTACCTGGACACGCCCTCGCACACCGGCACCGAGAACCTGCTCATGGCGGCGGCGCTCGGCAAGGGCACCACGCTCATCAAGAACTGCGCACTCGAACCCGAAGTGCTCGACGTCATCGAGCTGCTGAGCCGGATGGGCGCCAAGATCAAGGGCGGCGGCACCGGGTTCATCACCGTCGAGGGCGTGGACGAGCTCACGGCGGTCGAGCACACCGTGATGCCAGACCGGATCGACGCGGGCGTGTTCGTCATGGCCGCCGCCATCACCGGTGGCGAGATCAGCCTGGTCGGCGCCTCGCTCGAGCACCTCGGCGTCGCCGCCGACAAGCTCGAGCAGATGGGCGTCGAGTTCGCCCAGCACGGCGCGGTGCTCCAGGTGCGGCGCAAGCGGCCGCTGCGGCCGATCAACGTCGTCACCGACGAGTACCCCGGCTTCGCCACCGACCTGCAGTCGCCCATCATGGCGGTCTCCTGCCTCGCCGACGGTCCGAGCTACATCTACGAGCGCATCTTCGACGGCCGGTTCAAACTCGCCGACGAGCTGACCAAAATGGGTGCCGACATCGACGTCGACGGCAACCGGGCGAAGGTGCACGGCGGGGCCTCACTGCGCGGCGCCGAGGTCGTCGCCCACGATCTGCGTACGGGCAGCGCCCTCGTGCTCGCCGGGCTGGCCGCCCAGGGTGAGACGACGATCACCTCCGCCTACTACCTCGACCGAGGTCACGCGCACATCGCCGAGCGGCTGTCCATGCTCGGCGCCGATATCGAGCGTGAGGTCGGCTGACTCGGCCAATATGGCCAGGCCGAAATGGCCAGGCATCTGCCGATCGCGATCCGGACGCCCCAAACTAGGGGTTTGCCCGGTTTTGGTGTCAGCGGTTTGGTCCAAGAGAGACTTCGGACAGGCTGAGTCACCAGATCGTGACTGGCCGGATGGTGACAAATTACTGGCTTAGGCCTCCCATGGGTTAGTTTTTTGCAGCACTCTTGATTCGTTTCGCGTCGGGCCGTCACGTCTAGTGGTCCTGATCCGATCTGCCCGATGAGAAACGAATCGCACGGGAACTGCGGTGCTTGGCCAGAAGGCAGGGGCGACGAGCCATGAGTCAACCGTTGGGCAGAGCACGCGCTCACCCGGAAAGCGACCTCCCATGACGGGGCCGAGGTCGGGATCAGTGGGTCCCGACCTGACCATCGGAGTGGTGGGGCCGCATGACCTCGTCGAGCGCGTCATGCTCATGGGCCATGGTCCGACGCCGGTGCCGAGCCGTCTGGTGGCGGCGGCCTACCGGGACGAGCAGGAGGCCGCCGACAAGGTCGTACGCCTGGGGGCCGGCGTCGACGTGTGCCTGTTCGCCAGCCCGGTGCCGTACGACTTCGCTCGCAAGGCGGGTGTGCTCACCATGCCCGCGACCTACGTCCCCCTCAACGGCGCGGCCCTGCAGGGCGCGCTGCTGAGGGCGGCGCTGGACGACCGGTTCGACCCGTCCAAGGTGAGCATCGACGTACTCGGCCGGGCCGAGGTCGAAGAGGCCTACAGCGAGATCGAACTGGGCACCGAACACGTCCACCTGCGCGAGGAGGCGGCCGGGCCGGGCACCCTCGCGGCCTTCCACGAACGCCTGTGGCGCCGCGGCGCCACCACTGTCGCGATCACCTGCGTGCACGCGACCGCCGAACGCATGGAGCTCGGCGGGGTGCCCACCATCCGGGTGCGTCCCACGGGCGCCGCCATCCGCAGCGCGCTGCAGACCGCGGCGCTGCTCGGCGCGCACCACCGGCTGGAAGAGTCACAGCTCGTCGTCGTGCTCGTCGACGTCCCGACACTGCGCGAGACGCCGCGCCGGGTGACCCCCCGCTACTGGCGCGACGAGCTCAAGCTGGCGCTGCACCGTGTCCTGCTGCAGGAGGCGCACCGGATGAGCGCCTCGGTGTGGCCCCTCGACGACCACAGCTACCTGATCATCGCGACCCGCGGCTCGGTGGCCGGCATCACCGACGGGTTCCGTACGCCGCCGTTCGTGGAACGCGTCCGTGACGAGCTCGGGCTGGCCATCGAGGTCGGCATCGGCATGGGGCGCACCGCCCAGGAGGCCGAGACCCACGCGCGGGCGGCCCTCGCCAGGGCGCAGAGCTCGCAGCGGGCCCAGGGCTTCGCGCTCGACCGCGACGGCCGTGCGCTGGTGCCCGCCCCGCGGACACCGCCGCGCACCCAACCACAGATCAAGCCGAAGGGGCTGGAGATCCTCGCCAGGCTCGCCGACCGGCTCGGCGACCAGGAGCAGCCGCTCATCGTCGACGCCGAGAACGCCGGGAAGATGCTCGGCGTCACCCCGCGCACGGCGCGGCGCCTGCTGCGCACCCTCGTCGAAGAGGGCCTCGCCTGGCCGTTGCCGCCCAACCGCACACCACAGCCGGGCCGTCCGCGGCAGCTCTACCGGCTGATCGTCGAGAAGCTGGGCCCCAAGTCGTCCTCCTGAGGTGGGTCGTTGACGCTGACAACTCTTGAAACTTCAGCAACTTCGACAACCACCGGGAAATGTCGCGCGTCTGACTCGATGTGGCTCGTATTTCACGAACCGTAGGGCATGCGAGTTCTCTCGGTAATACCGTCAGTAGTCATCCGGTTTCGGGGGTCCGACGGTAACCGCGAGGTGACCAGGAGAAAGGGGACCAAATGTCCCTTGAATGGACGGTTTCCGGTTATACCCACGTGCGGGAGCTGGGAGAAGGTTCCGCAGGCCGGGTCATGCTCGCCGTGCACGACGACACCGAGATCCCGGTAGCGATCAAGTATCTGTCCACTCGGCTGTACGCCGATTCGGAGTTCACCCAGCGGTTCCGGGGCGAGGCGCGGCTGCTCTCCGAGATCGAAGACCCCCACCTGGTCCGTTTCTACGAATATGTCGAGACGCGGTACGGCGCCGCGATCGTGATGGAACTGATCAATGGCCCCAGCCTCGCGGAACTGATCAAAGCCGAAGGCGCGACCGGCCCCGAGGCGGCGCTCCTGGTGCTGAAGGGGGCGCTGCTGGGTCTCAGCGCCGCGCATGCCGCCGGGGTCGTCCACCGGGACTTCAAGCCCGGCAACGTGCTCGTACGCGGCGACGGTGTCAGCAAGCTCGCCGACTTCGGCATCGCCGTACGGGCCGGAATCGACGCGCCGGCCGCCGGCACGCCCGCTTACATGGCACCGGAGCAGTGGCGCGGCATCCCGGTGACGGCCGCCGCCGACGTCTACGCGGCCACCGCCGTGTTCTACGAGTGCCTCACCGGAGAACGTCCCTACCCGGCCAAGACGCTCCCGCAGCTCGCCGTCGCGCACCGCAACGCGCCGATCCCGGTGACCCAGGTCCCCGAGCCGCTGCGCGGTCTGGTGCTGCGGGGGATGGCGAAGAACCCCGCCGAGCGCCCGGCCTCCGCGGCGGAGTTCCTCACCCGGCTCGAGACGATCGCCCTCAACGAGTACGGCACCGAATGGGAGCGCGACGGCCGCAACCGCCTCGCCGAGCGGGCGGCGATCCTGGCCCTGCGGCTGCCGTCCTCGCGGCAGGAAGGGCAGGGCGCCACGGCGCTCGCCGTCACCGAGCTCGGCACCCGGCTCGCCCGCCTCGGGCAGAAGGGGATGAGCCGGGGTCTGGTCGCGACCGTCGCCGGGGTCGCCGCGGTCGTCCTCGCCGGCAGCGGCGTGGCCGTCTACGCCGCCAACCGCGGTGACGACAAGCCGAAGAAGCCACCGCTCGCCGGCCCCTCGGTACCGGTCGATCCCTCCGCCGAGCCGTCGGTCGACCCGTCCGGCGATCCCAGCGTGGAGCCCTCGCCATCGCCGACCGAGTCGGCTCCGGATACCCCGGCCTCGCCCGAGTTCGATGACACCACTCCCTCGGGAGGCGGCCCGGCGGGACCCGCGGCCGGCAACGTCGCCTCAGGGCCGCGCATCGATCCGGCCCCCGGCGGCAACCCCGCCCCCGGCAACGGAGGCGGCAACCCCGAGCCCAATCCCGAACCGCCCCCGACGACGGCGACCGGTGCGACGATCGACTCGTGGTCCAGGGGAGAGTCGCAGTACACCGGAACCGTCGAGTTCACCGTGACCACCAGCGGTACGGACCCCGTAACGATCACCGTCTCCTTCTCCTCCGGACAGACCAACAGCTTTACACGTAGTGGGCAAAGGTCGTACTCCGAGACCTTTTCGGCGGACTTCAAGTCGCCCTGTGAGGACTGGATAGTGACCGTGAGCGCAAAGCCCGGAAGCGCGTACGGCGAAGCCACGATCCCGCGCGAGCGATGCGACACCCAGTCGCCCGCCGCTGAGAAGAGGCTCACGTGACGCAAGGATCACCGCGGCCGGGGGATGAGTCGGCCGGGCGGCCGGGCGACTCATCCACCGGCCGGTCGAGCGGTCCGGACGAGCTGGTGCGGTTCGGGCCGGGCGTACAGCCCACCGACGAGCTGATCGAGACGTGGCGGTCGGGGCGGGCCCAGCCGCCTCGCCGCCGTCGGCGCCTGATGCGCAGCCTCATCGGCTGGCTCGTGACCGCGGCCCTGCTGGTCTGCTTTCTGCTGTGGCTGCTGCTGCGCGGCCAGGGCGAGGAGGTCGAGGTCACGGCGATCAAGGTTCAGACGCCTGAGCAGGTTCAGACCTGCGACGCCACCGTCGATGTCACCGGCGTGCTGACCACCAACGGCGAGGCGGGGCGGATCACCTACCGGTGGGTCCGCAGCGACGGCCACAACTCCGGTCTGCTGCACGAGACCGTCGAGGCCGGCAAGCGGGACGTCACGGTCCATCTGAGCTGGGCCATCAAGGGCACGGGGGACCGCCGCTTCACCGCCACCCTGGAACTGGTCGCGCCGGAGAGCACCGCCGACAAGGCGTCGTCGGCCTTCGGCTACTCCTGCCACTGACCGGGGCCCGGCCGGGTCCCGGTCAGCGGCGACCGCCGCACGGCCAGGCCCGGCGCTTTGAGAGCCATCTCACGTCGCACGCCCATCTCGCCAGGTCACTGCGAGGTGACCAGGGTCTCGAACTGACTGCGCGTGGCAAACATTTCACGAAACGTTATATGCGCGCCATATAAGGCCGGATAGGGTCGCCACTTATCGAAACCGCAGTCACGTGATCACGGAGAGGAGACCCCGTGCACGGCGATGGGACGCTTCCCGGATACAGCCACCTTCGGGAGCTCGGGAAAGGCCCGACCGGCAGGGTCGTGCTGGCGATGCACGAGGCGACCGACACCCCGGTAGCGATCAAATATCTCTCAGACCAGATGTACGAGAACGACGAGTTCGCCGAGCGCTTCCGGACTGAGGCGCGGCGGCTCGCCGAGATGCGGCAACCCCACCTGGTCCGCTTTCTGCAGTACACCGAGTCGCCCGTCGGCGGCGCGGTGGTCATGGAGCTGGTCAACGGCATCACCCTTGCCGACCTCATCGCCTCCGAGGGCTCGATCCGTCCCGAGGCCGCGCTCACCGTGCTGAAGGGCACGCTGCTGGGCCTCGGTGCCGTGCACGCCGCCGGCGTCCTGCACCGCGACTGCAAACCGGGCAACGTCCTCCTGCGCAGCGACGGGGTCAGCAAGTTGACGGACGTCGGCATCGCCGTCCGGACCGTCGGCACCCCGGTCGCGGGCACGCCCGCGTACATGGCCCCCGAGTTGTGGGAGGGCGGCCCCGCCACCCTCGCCAGCGATCTGTACGCGGCGACCGCGGTGTTCTACGAGTGCGTGACCGGAGCGCCCCCCTTCCAGACCGCGCAGGTGGCGCGGCTCGCGGAGGCGCATCTGACCGGAGAGGTCCCCGTCGAGTGGATCGCCGGACCGCTGCGCGAGATCGTCGCCCGCGGCCTGGCCAAGGATCCGGGCGAGCGGCCCGCGTCGGCCGCGGAGATGCTGGCGATGGTGGACGAGACGGCCGAGGCCGAGTACGGCGACGGCTGGGTCCGCCTCGGCATGGTCCATCTGGCCCAGCTCGCCGGGCTCCTCGCGCTCCGCGGGCCCACGCCGCGGAGTGACGACACCGACGACGTGCCTGCGAAGGTGCCCGCCGACACCCCCGGTGCCGCCGAGACCGAGATGATGCTCACCGAGCCGGCTCGGCGCGCCATTGCGGCCGCGGCGATGACCCAGCCGATCGAGGCGGTCAAGCCCATCGAGCCGGTGGAGCCCGTCCAGCTGATCCGAGCGGTCCCGGTCGAGGACGGCGATGCACCCGGCGCACCCGACGACGCGCCCACAGCGGTCGGGTCCGCCCCGGCCGTCGCACCGCCGCCGCTGCCTGTACGGGCTCCGACGCGCGCGCCCGAGCCGGCTCCGGCCGCACCGACCCCGTACGGCGGCCACGAGTACGGCGAGCATCGCGAACAGCCTCGGGAGTACAAGCCGCAGGCTTCGTACACCCCACAGGTTCGATCCCCGCAGGTTCCGGAGCCGCGCATCCCACCCGGCCGGCACGACCCGCGGGCGCCGTACGAGGCCGTCGCCGACCGGGAGAAGGGCGGCAAGAGCTGGATGATCGCCGCCGCCGCGATGGCGTTGCTGCTGTTGGGCGGTGGGCTGGTGACGTTCGTCGGCAAGACCGGCGAGGGGCGGCCCGCCGCGATCGCCGAATCGCCGGCCGGAGAGCCGTCGGCCACCGTGCCCTCGGAACAGGACGCGCCGCAGATCGGGCAGCCGGCGGCAGGCCGGACCCGCGCGGCCGCCTCCGGTACCCCGACCGCTCCCGACGAGACGAGCCCGGCCCCGGGCACGAGCGACGGCTCCCAGCCCGCTGGACGGCCCAGGGCGACACGGCCGGGACAGCCGCCGACGCAGCCGCAACACTCCACGCCGCCGCCGAAGGCCACCACCGCCACCGGTCTGTCCATCGGTTCGTGGACGCGGAGCGGGCAGGTCGGCTCCGCGAGCATCACGGTCACGGCCGACGGCACTGGCCCGATCAACGTGTCGATCTCGTACACCTCCGGTGGCACGTCGGTGGCCGCCACCACCAAGCGCCTCTCCGGCGCGAGGTCGTACACCTTCGGCGTCACGCAGACCTTCACCACCGACTGCGAGGACTGGACCATCGTCGTGACCGCGCGGCCCGGCGGGCTCACGCGCACGGCGACGATCCCGGCGGCGGAGTGCGGCGCACCGTCGGCCGGCGGTACAGCGTCGTAGCGGTACAGCGTCGTAGCGGCACAACGTCGTAGCGGCACAGCGTCGAGCCCCCAGCACCGCGCTCTGGGGGCTCTTCGTGGTCAATAGTGCGGAGCACGGTCAGGTGACCTCACCCGCCAGTCGCCCAGCTTGATATGGACCGGGCCGAAACCCGCTGGGGAACTGTCGTGGTCATCCCCTAGGGTAATGAGCCATGACGTCATCGGCTCCTGACACCACCCGAAACATGAGTTCCGTCGCGTGGGCCGCTCTGATCGTGGTCTACATCGTGTGGGGGTCGACCTACCTCGGCATCGGGATCGTCATCGAGACCATCCCTCCGCTGCTCGGCGGTGCCATCCGGTTCATCGCGGCGGCCGTGCTGCTCGGCATCGCGCTGATGATCCGGTACGGGCCGGGAGTACTGCGGGTCTCGCCCCGCCGGCTCGGCTCGGCCGCTCTGGTCGGGCTGCTGCTGCTGACCTTCGGGAACGGCATGGTGTCGATCGCCGAGCAGCACATCTCGACGGGGATGGCGGCGCTGCTGGTCTCGTCCGTACCGCTGTGGCTGGTCATCTTCCGAGCGGGCAGCGGCGACCGGCCGCCGGTCAAGACCGTCGCGGGCGTGGTCATCGGTTTCACCGGGGTGGCGCTGCTCTCGCTGCTGCGCGAGGGCGGCTCCGGGAGCGTCGTCGGCGTCGTCATCATCCTGGTGGCAGCGCTGTCGTGGTCGATCGGCTCGTTCCTCTCGAGCCGGCTGCCCATGCCCGGCAACACCTTCGTCGCGAGCGTCTACGAGATGGCCGCGGGCGGGCTCGCCCTGACCGTGCTCAGCGCGACCCGGGGTGAGAGCTTCGACCTCGGGCAGGTCTCCACCCGGTCCTGGGTGGCGCTGGCCTATCTCATCACCTTCGGCTCGCTGCTGGCCTTCACCTCGTACGTGTGGCTGCTGGACAACGCGCCGATCTCACTCGTCGGCACGTACGCCTACGTCAATCCGGCCGTGGCCGTGCTACTCGGTGCCATCGTGCTCAGCGAGCAGGTCACCTGGCCAATCCTCGCCGGCGGCGCGGTGATCATCGCCGGGGTCGGCATGGTCGTCTCGACCGAGCGCCGGGCGAAGAGGCCCGCACCGGTCGCCGCGCCCGAACCCGAACCCGCCACGAAATGACGACCTAGGCGGGCCCGTGCGCGAGCCCGCCGAAGTGACCCGGCGTGGTCAGTGCCGGCGCGGATAGGCCTCAGCGACGGTCAGGAAGGCGTCGTTGTCCTCGGGTGAGCCGATCGAGACCCGGGACCCCTCGCCCGCGAATGGACGGACGCTGACCCCGGCCTCCTCGCACGCGGCCGCGAAGTCAAGGGTGTCGTCACCGAGCCGGAGCCAGACGAAGTTGGCCTCGGTGGGCGGCACCGTCCAGCCCTGGGTCAGCAGCGCGGCCCGCACCCGGTCGCGTTCCTTGACCGTGGCCTCGACCCGCTCCAGCAGCTCGCCCTCGGCGCGCAGCGAGGCTATGGCGGCGGCCTGCGCGATGCTGTTGACGCTGAACGGCAGGAACGTCTTGCGGGCCGCCTCGGCGACCGCCGGGTGGGCGATCAGGTAACCGGTCCGGAGCCCGGCCAAGCCGTACGCCTTGGAGAAGGTGCGCAGGATCGCCAGGTTGGGCCGGTCGCCGTAGTGGTCCAGCCCGTCGACGGTCTCGTCGTCGCGCAGGTACTCGCGGTAGGCCTCGTCGAGCACCACCAGGCAGTCCCCCGGCACCTGGTCGAGGAACGCCTCGAACTCGGCCTTCCGGACCACCGTGCCGGTGGGGTTGTTGGGGTTGCAGACGAAGATCAGGCGGGTCCGCTCGGTGATGGCCTCGGCCATCGCGGACAGATCGTGCTTCTCATCCACGAGCGGCACCTGCACCGAGGTGGCGCCGACCAGGTCGACGAGCAGCGGGTACGCCTCGAACGACCGCCACGCGTACAGGATCTCGGCGCCCGGCTCGCCCACCGCCTCGAGCAGCATCTGTGCCACGCCCACCGAGCCGCACCCGACGGCGATGTGGTCGGCGGGCACGCCGTACCTGGCGGACAGGGCGGCGATCAGTTCCGTGCAGCCGTTGTCGGGATAGCGGTTCACCTGCAGGGCCGCCTCGGCGATCGCCTCGACCACCGAGGGCAGCGGGCCGTACGGCGACTCGTTGGACGACAGCTTGAACGACCTGCCACCCGGCGATACGACCATCCGGCCGGGCTTGTACGCGACGATCCGCTCCAGCACGGTACGGAAACGGGGGCTGACTTCCTCGGACACCCTTGTTCCTCCCAGGGAGCATGACGTGGGTCAGCCCCCACTTTACGGAGTGCCGGTCCGTTCGGGGAGACAGGTCCTGGGCCGGAGCATGGGGGGGCGGAGCTGCTCGGCGTCGCCGCGCGCGTAGAGCTGTGCCGGGCGGCCTCCGTCGCGCGTTGTCCTACGGCCGGTGGGGATCAGGAACCGGTCGGCGCCGGTCACCTTCCGGTGGAAGTTGCGCGGGTCGAGTGGGGTGCCCCAGACGATCTCGTACACCCGGCGCAGCTCCGCCACGGTGAACTCCTGCGGGCAGAAGGCCGCGGCCAGCGACGTGTACTCCAGCTTGGCGCGGGCGCGCTCGACCCCGTCGAACAGGATCCGGCGGTGGTCGAAGGCAGCGCGGTCGCGCTGCGCGAGATCGTCAACGGCGATCCACAGCACCTGGGCCCGACTCGAGGCGGGCAGATCGGGCGCCAGGCCGAGGTAGGCGACGCTCACCACCCGCTGGCGCGGGTCGCGGTCCGGATAGCCGTACGTCGCGAGTTGCTCGAGATGAATCCGTACGTCGGCGAGCCCGGCGCGCTCGGCCATCAGCCGGGTCGCCGCCCCGGGCAGGTCCTCGTCGAGCTGGATGAATCCGCCCGGCAACGACCAGCAGCCGTCGAACGGCGGACGATCACGCCGCCACGTCAGCGCGCACAGGCGCTGTTCGCGCACGGTGAGGACGACGAGATCGACGGTGACGGCGACCCGGGGAACGGTCATATTCAAAACGTTAGTGCGCCGCGACGCGTTGTACCCCCAGATCCCTTCCGCGATCGGCTTCGCGATGGATCGGCGGCGTCCAGGACCATGACGGCGAAGGTGGCGAGCCAGTGGTCGCCGGTGAGGTCGCCCGCGGTCACCTGGGGCACTCCGGCGGTCGGCTGCGCCTCGGCGGGAAGTTGATCGAGAGGCTGAAGTATTGTTCAACAATCCCACAAGGATGCGACGTGTCAGCCCGGCCCGAAAGGAGATACCGCCCTGCCAGGACCCACCCCGAGCGCCGTGGAGGGCCTGACCGCGGATCGGCACCTCCTCGCCCGCACCAGCACCGCCGACCGGGTCGCCGACGTGCTTCGCACGCACATCGCCGAAGGCACCCTCGCCCCGGGCACGAGGCTGTCCGAGGCGTCGATCGCGACCATCCTCGGCATCTCCCGCAACACGCTGCGTGAGGCGTTCCGGCTGCTCATCCAGGAGCGCCTGCTCACGTACGAGATGAACCGCGGAGTGGCGGTGCGCGAACTGACCGTGCGCGACGTGACCGACGCCTACAAGGCGCGCCTGGCGCTCGAGGCGGCCGGGCTGCGCAACGCGGCGGCCGCCGAGCCGAGGCTGCTCGCGGCCGTGCACGAAGCGGTGGCGCAGGGCGAGCGGGCCGCCGCGCGGGAGGAGTGGTCCGCGGTCGCCACCGCGGACCTGAACTTCCACCGGGCACTGGCCCGGCTGGCCGGCAGCGACCGGATCGACGAGTTCATGCGCCGGTTGCTGGCCGAGCTGCGGCCGGCGTTCCATGTGATGCCGTCGCCGCGCGAGTTCCACGGACCGTACCTGCGGCGCAACCGGGTCATCGCCGACCTGCTCGCGGCGGGAGACCTGCCGGCCGCTGAGCGGGAGCTCACCGACTACCTTGACAACGCGGAGGCCCAGATCACCGACCGGATGCGGGAGGTCCGAGATGCGGGAGGTCCGAGATGAAGGCGAATGATCGCCTGAACGAGCGGCCGGACGACCGTGGCCGCCCGGCCCCGAGCGGCCGCGGATCCGGGCAGGCCGTGATGGACCTCAACGCCGATCTCGGCGAGGGCTTCGGCCGGTGGACCCTCACCGACGACGAGGCCCTGCTCGACATCGTCACGAGCGCCAACGTCGCGTGCGGCTTCCACGCCGGTGATCCATCGATCATGCGCAGGGTCTGCGCACGCGCGGCCGAGCGCGGAGTGCGCATCGGCGCGCAGGTCTCCTATCGCGACCTGGCCGGCTTCGGCCGCCGCGCGATCGACATGCCGCCCGAGGAACTCGCCGACGAGGTGACGTACCAGATCGGCGCGCTCGAGGTCTTCGCCCGCGCCGCCGGCTCCCGGGTGACCTACGTCAAGCCGCACGGAGCCCTGTACAACCGCGTGGTGGCCGACGAGGGCCAGGCCGCCGCCGTGATCGAGGGCATCCGGCGGGCCGACCCGTCACTGCCGGTCCTGGGCCTGCCCGGCTCGGCGCTGCACCGTGCCGCCGAGGCCGCAGGGACGCCCACGGTCACCGAGGCCTTCGCCGACCGCGCATACACGGCCGCCGGGACGCTGGTGTCGCGGCGCGAACCGGGGGCCGTCCTCCACGACGAGGACGAGGTCGTGACCCGCTCGGTCCGCATGGCGCGTGAGCGCCAGGTGATCGCCATCACCGGAGAGCTCGTGCCCGTCGAGGCACGGTCGCTGTGCGTCCACGGCGACACGCCGTCCGCCGCGCGCCTCGCCCGCCGGATCCACGCGGCGCTGTCCGAGGCCGGTACCGCCGTGGAGCCCTTCACGTGAAAGTACTGCGAGTGGGCACGAACGCGCTGCTGGTCGAGCTCGACTCCGACGGCGAGGTGCAGGCCCTGCACGCCGAGATCACCCGCCGCCGCGCCGCCGGCTCGCTGCCGCCCGTCGGCGAGGTCGTCCCGGCCGCCCGCACCGTACTGCTGGACGGGCTGGACGACCCGGGCGATCTCGCGCGTGAGCTGCCGAGCTGGGACGTCCCCGAGCAGCCGGCCGACGCCGGCGACCTCATCGAGGTGCCCACCCGGTATGACGGCGCCGATCTCGCGGACGTCGCGGCGCACTGGGAGGTGCCGGTCGACGAGGTGGCCCGGATCCACGCCTCCGTGGAGTTCCGGGTGGCCTTCTGCGGATTCGCCCCCGGCTTCGGTTACCTGACCGGGCTCGACGAGCGCTATGCCATGCCGCGCCTCGCCACGCCGCGTTCCGCCGTCCCCGCCGGGTCGGTCGGGCTGGCCGGGCGGTACACCGGCGTCTACCCGCGCTCGTCCCCGGGCGGCTGGCGGCTCATCGGCCGTACCGATCTGGTGCTGTGGGATCCGGAGCGCGAGCCGGCCGCGCTGTTCACGCCCGGCACGCGGGTGCGCTTCGTGCCGGTGGACCAATGATCGAGGTCGTCCGGGCGGGTGCGCTGACCACCGTCCAGGACCTCGGCCGGCATGGGGTCGCCCACCTCGGCGTGCCGCGCTCGGGCGCGCTCGACGAGCCGGCGCACCGGCTCGCCAACCGGCTCGTCGGCAACCCCGAGTCGGCGGCCACCCTGGAGACGACGCTCACCGGTACGGCGGTGCGGCTGGACGCGCCCGCGACCGTCGCCGTGACCGGGGCCACCGCACCGGTACGGGTCGGCGACCGCCCGGTCGCCTGGGGCGCCCCGGTCCACGTGCCCGCGGGCGCGGTGCTCGACGTGGGAACCGCCGCCCACGGGCTGCGCAGCTACGTCGCCTTCTCCGGCGGGGTGGACGCCCCGCCCGTGCTCGGCAGCCGCTCCACCGACCTGCTCTCCGGCCTGGGCCCGCCTCGTCTCTCCGACGGCGACCGGCTCCCGCTCGGCGGTGCCGCGGGCCCGCCCGCGGCGGTCGACGTCGTCCCGGTGTCGGCGCCCGCCCGCGACCTCGTGCTGCGGCTGGTCCTCGGCCCGCGCCACGACTGGTTCACCGACACCGCGCTGGAGGTCCTGGCCACGGCCCGCTTCCAGGTGGCCGCCGCCAGCAACCGGATCGCGCTGCGCACCGAGGGCACCGCCCTGGAGCGCGCCGTCCACCGGGAACTGCCGAGCGAGGGCATGGTGCTCGGCGGTGTACAGGTGCCGCCGAACGGGTGCCCGCTGGTGTTCCTGGCCGACCATCCGACCACCGGCGGGTATCCCGTCATCGGCGTCGTGCCCGTCGCCGACCTCGCCGCCGCGGCGCAGGCCCGCCCCGGCGCCCGGGTCCGCTTCATCCCGATCCACCCGCCGGACCACGACGCGGCGAGGGACGGGTCAGGCGGGAACCACGGGGAGCGTGATCGATGAGGGGCGGTCGGGGTCGTGGAAGACCTCCTGGTCCGCGGTCACCATGACGGCCGCCGTGCCCAGCGGCTCCCCCGTACCCGGGTTGCTCGCCACCTTGGGATAGGCGCCGCTGGCCACGTGGACCCGGACCCGGTGGCCGCGCTTGAAGCGATGCCCGGCCGGCCAGAGATCCACGTGGATCCTGCGTACGCCGTCGCGGTCGGCCGCGGGCTCGGCGGGCCGCAGCCGCAGGCCGCCCTCGCAGACGTTGTGCGAGGCGCCGTCCGGGGAGACGTCGCAGAGCCGGACCACGAAGTCGGTGTGCTCACGGTCGGACCGTACGAACAGATCCGCGGTCACCGGCCCGATGATCTCCAGATCCGAGCGCAGCACCGGGCTGGAGTAGACCAGCACGTCCGGGCGGCGTTCCAGCGAGCGGTGGTCGGCCGGCTTGGCGCTGCCCATGAGGGTGGGCCCGCTGAGCGAGGGCGTGGCGTTCGCCGGGTCGTACCGGTAGGTGTCCGGCGTCGACTCGACCGGGCCGCTCTCGCCGAGCCCGTGGCCGGGCTGCAGGAACCAGCGCTGCGGGCGCATGGCGGGCACCGGCCAGTCCTGATACTCGCGCCACTCTCCGGCGCCGGTGACGAACACGCGTACCGGGTTCGCCCGGATCCTGGAGAAGTCACCGCGCAGGTGGGCCTGGAAGAAGCCGATGGACTCCCGGATCGAGACCATGACGTGGCGCGCGTCGGAGTGCCACCACGGGCCGATGGTGAGGTACGGCCGGCGGCCGGCCTTGCGCAGTGCCTCGTAGTCCTTGAGCTGCCAGGGCAGGAAGGTGTCGTACCAGCCGCCCACCATGCTGGCGGGGGCGGTGACGTCGCGCACCGTATGACTGAAGTCCCGCTTGTCCCAGAAGGACGCGTCCGGCTCGTGGCTGGTCAGCAGGTTCTGGAAGAAGGGGACCTCGGTGCCGGTGGTCAGCGCGTCGAGCTCGGCGAGCGGCCGGCCCGACCGGGCCGCGCGGCCGGCCCGGCGGCGTGACATCAGCCCGGCCGAGAGCAGGCCGAACGGCTGCTCGGAGCGGGCCGTGATGTCGATCCAGCTGAGGGTCGACTCGAGGGCGAAGGCCCCGCCGATGTACGCCGCCTCGCGGAACTGGGAGGCCGACACCGACGTGGCCATCGCCTTGAGCTCGGGACCGGCCGCGGCCGCCATCGCCCACGCGGAGTAGCCGAGGTAACTGGCGCCGTACGTCGCGAAGGAGCCGCTGAACCACGGCTGCCGCTTGAGCCAGTCGACGGTGGCCAGGCCGTCGTCGTACTCCGCCAGCGGATCGAACTCCCCGCCGGAGCCGAAGGTGCCGCGGGCGCTCTGCACCACGACCTGGTAACCGCAGTAGGCGAAGGGAATCCCGTTGATCAGTCCGGCGACCCCGCGCCGCCCGTAGGGGGTACGGACGAGGACCGCCGGTGCGCGCTCGCCGCCGGCGGGCGTGTAGCGGTCGACGAGCAGCGTGACCCCGTCGGCCATCGGCACGGGGATGTCACGTTCCACGGAGATCAGACCCCGGGCTCGTGGGAGCCGGAACGGCAGGGTGGGCAGCCGATCGGTCAGGGCCATCGTTCCTCCTCGCTCGCGTGCGGCGGGGCCGTCCGTGGGGCAGATCCTCCGTAGCCGGTGTTTTGCCACCGTTTGATGATGATAGTCCGATTTTGACCAAAAACACACCCTGTGCCGTCACGCTCCGGAAGTAGCCGCCAGGCTTATCACCTACTCGTGAGTCGCCCTTAGGGTGACCATGCGGATCCTGGAGGCTGTGTGTTCGAGACGTTCCTGCGCCGAGTGGTGGGCCCCATCCTGCGGCTGCTGTTCCGATCCCGTGTGGAGGGAGCCGAGAACGTCCCGGCCCACGGGTCGCTGATCGTCGCCAGCAACCACCTGTCGTTCATCGACAGCTTCATCATTCCGCTGGCCATCCCGCGGCCGGTGACCTTCATCGCCAAGGCGTCCTACTTCGAGGGCAAGGGGATCAAGGGCCGGTTCGTACGCTGGTTCCTCAGCTCCCTCGGCCATGTCGCGGTCAAGCGCGGGGCGCAGCGGGCCGCCTTGGGCGCGCTCGAGCAGGCGGTCGAGATCCTCGAAGCCGGCGGCGCCTTCGCGATCTACCCCGAGGGCACCCGCTCCGAGGACGGCCGCCTCTATCGGGGTCGCACCGGCGTGGGCTGGCTGGCGCTGGCGTCCGGCGCCCGTGTTCTGCCGATCGGCCTCGAGGGCACTGAGCGGATCCAGCCGGTCGGCGCCAAGTGGCCGCGGATCGGCGTCCGCGCGACCGTGCGGATCGGGCCCGTCATGGACTTCTCCCAGTATCAGGACGTGTCGCCGGCGAAGGCCCGACGCGAGATCACCGACGAGATCGTCACCATGATCCAGAAGCTCTCCGGCCAGGAGTACGCCGGCGTCTACAACGAGCGTGCGGCAGGCCGCTGACGGCTCCGGGCCATGGGCTTCGGGCGGGTGCGTGTCGCATCGGTGGGGTGATCATGGATCCACGTAGGGTCGCGCCATGCGGTGTCCCCTCCAGCCGGATCTCACCCAGCCTGATCTCACCCAGCCTGATCTCACCCAGCCTGGCCGCTCCCAGCAGGCTCGTCCTCAGCCTGACCGCCATCGGCCGGTTCGTTTCCGGCCGGGTCGCCTCGGGGTCGTGGCCGCCGTCCTGGCCGTGAGCGTGGGCGCGGCGGCATGCGGTGGCGGGGACACCCCGCCCTCCGGAGAGACCGCGGCCCACCCTCCACCGGGCACCGGCTACACCTCCGACCAGCTCCAGCAGGCGCTTCTCACCGAACTGCCCGGCTATCAACGCGCGGGCGAACCCGACTCCGGCGAGTACGGCGCGCTCGATGCGATCCAGAACTTCAACCGGTTGCAGGGCCAGGTGCGGCTGGACAAGCCCCAGTGCGCGAACACGACCCAGAACTTCGACACGACCCAGCAGGCCACCCCGGCGGCGATCACCACGTTCGCCAAGAACAACGGTCAGAATGTCACCGAGACGCTGATCCGCGTCTCGGCCGAGACGGCGGATCGCCAGGTGCGGATCAGGGTGCCGCCGTCCTGCCGCAACTTCCGGGCCCACGTCGGCGACCAGTGGTCGACGCACCGGGTGGTGGAGGCCCGGGGCCGGCTCGGGGAAGGCTCGCGGACCGTCGGCGTGGCCACCACCAGCGGAACCTCCCACGTCAAGACGTGGTACGTCGTGCTGAAGGCCCGCGGGTACCTCGCCACCATCACCTTGTACGGACCGAACGTCACCCGCGCCGAGGCCGAACAGATCGCCCGCCAGGCCCACCTGCAGGCTGAACGCATTCTCCCGTAGCTCACGGTCGCGCGGAATGTTCTGTTACAGATAGCGTGCCCAATACGCAGGTAAGGCGGCGGGGCCGGGCCGGGGCGCGTGGGCGAGCGACCGAGGGCGATGAGATGAGCATCGCGTCGAGGGCGGCCGTGGGCGGTGCGAAAACAGAATGCGGGAGACGCTGTGGTCGGGAAACAGGGCAGGGTGACCGGAAAGATCGGTCCCGGCCTGGTCGGTGAGGTAATGATCCCGATCCGGGGCGGCGTCGAGGCGTTCTACGCCCATTCGGTCGATCCGCGAGACGAGATCATCGTGGGCTCGATCATCGTGGTCATCGAATATCACCCACCGCGAACCGTTTACGTCGCTCCAACGTCTATTTGACGACGTGCGGAACATAACCCCATACAGGAGGAGCGATGCCGGTTGTCGTGATCGCAGCGATCTGTGCCGTTGGGCTCATCGCGCTCATCATCATCTTCAAGCTGGTCTGGCGGGTGGCCGAGCCGAACGAGGCTCTGATCATCTCGGGGCTGGGCGCTCGCTCCAAGAACATCGAGACCGCCGACAGCCTCGGCTTCAAGATCGTCAGCGGTAAGGGCACCTTGGTGCTCCCGGGCTTTCAGAGCTCGCGCAGGCTCCGCCTGGACAGCCGCGCCGCAAATCTCGAGGTCTCCTGCGTCACTCAGCAGGGCATCCCCGTACACGTGCGCGGTGTGGTGATCTACAAGGTCGGCGACGACACCGTCTCCATCGCCAACGCGGCACGGCGGTTCCTGGAGCAGCAGAAGTCGATGGACGGGGCCATCCACGAGCTGTTCACCGGTCATCTCCGGTCGATCATCGGCAACCTGACCGTCGAGGACCTCATCCTGAACCGCGAGCGCCTCACCAGCGAGGCGCGCGGATCGGCCGCCGACGAAATGAGCAAGCTCGGACTGATCGTCGACTCACTGCAGATCCAGGAGATCGACGACTCGACCGGCTACATCACCAACCTGGGGCGCCCGCACGCCGCGAAGATAGCGTCCAGCGCCCGTATCGCCGAGGCGGAGCGCAACCAGGAGGCGACCCAGCGCGAGCAGGAGGCCGCCGCCCTGAACGCCGCCGCGATCCGGGACAGCGCGATCAAGCAGAGGGCGGCCCAGGCCGAGGTCGACGCGGCCACCTCCAGGCAGGAGCAGGCGGGTCCGCTCGCCCAGGCCGAGGCCCGCCAGAACGTCGTGATCCAGGAGACCCGGGCGGCCGAGCTCGAGGCGGAGCGGGCGGAGAAGCAGCTGCTCGCCTCGATCCGCAAGCCGGCCGACGCCAAGGCGTACGAAACCGTCACGCTCGCCGAGGCCGCGCGCGAAGCTCAGATCAAGCGCGCACAGGCCGAGGCCGAGGCGATCCGGGTGAGCGGTGAGGCGCAGGCGTCGGCGGCGCGTGCGAAGGGGCTCGCCGAGGCCGAGGCGATCAAGGCGAAGGGTCTGGCCGAGGCCGACGCGATCAAGGCACGCGCGGAGGCACTGGCCCAGAACCAGGAGGCCGTGATCGCACAGCAGCTCGCGGAGAACTGGGCCGAGATCGTCGAAGCCGGCTCCAAGGCGTTCGGCAACGTCGACCACATGGTCGTGCTGAACGGTGCGGAGGGCATCGAGGACATGCTGGCCAAGGCGCTCACCCTGGGCGGCACCGGTCTCGGCGTCGCGCGCCACCTGCTGTCGACCATGTCCCCGAACCCGTCCACGGAGAACGGCAAGGCCAACGCGGTCGTCGTGCCCGTACAGACCCCGGTGCCGGAATCGGGACCGGACTCCACCAAGGAATAACGACACGAGCTTCCCTTGTGGCCGGTGCACGAATAAGTGCATGATCACGGCCGGGATCTCTCCGTCGTGATCATGCACTTATTCGCCGTATCCACTGCGGGGAGACCCGGCCGGCGTCGCCGGTCCGGCCGGGACCTCCGCCCGTGACCACCTGGTGTGTTCCGACTGATCGGCGTCGTGTGAGGATCGTCCTGTGAAGACATTGATACGCGTGATCGTCACCGCGATCGCTCTCTGGGTGGCGACCGCAGTGGTGGCCGGCATCAACATCACCACCGATACGACGAGCAAGCGCATCGGCACGCTGCTCGTGGTCGCCGTCATCTTCGGTCTCGTCAACGCGTTCCTCAAGCCGATCGTCAAGAAGGTCGGCTGCGTCTTCTACATCCTCACGCTGGGTCTGATCGCCCTCGTGGTGAACGGCCTGCTGCTCTGGCTGACCAGTTGGGTCGCCAAGCAGCTGGAGCTGCCGTTCGAGGTGACCGGTTTCTGGGCGGCCTTCTGGGGTGCCATCGTCGTCGGCGTCGTGAGCTGGCTGTTGAGCCTCCTCGTCCACGACGACTGATCGCGAACACCCGTACACCGGACGGCGGGCACCGGGCACCCGCCGCCGCGCGGATGTTCGGCAACGCCGAGTTCCTCGGCCGGTTCTCCGAACCCCGTTGACTCAGTCCTCGGCGAGCACGATCACCTGATCCTCTGCGGACAGCGTGAGCGCCGCCCCCTTGTCCGGGTTGAGCACCATTCCGTACGACGGGGGCTCGCGGAACGACGCGCCCCGCCGGTAGCCCAACGCAGTCTCACCGCGCCTTCTGGCGCTCTCGATCACTGTGGCGAAGTTGGCGGGCGTGCCCGGCCGCAGGTAGTCGCCGGCGGGCTTGAGATAGAGCTCCGACCCCGAGGGGTCGAGCAGGTCGACGAAGACGTCGTAGAGGTACCGGCTCTCGCTGAGCTGGGTCAGCAGCAGGCTGATCAGTTTGGCGCTGACCACGAAGTCGTCGACCTTCGTGACCTGGGCGACCTCTCGGTTGGCGTCATCGTTGATCTCGCTGACGATCGAGTAGGGGTCCCCGAGGCGCTCCTCCAGGTCGCGCAGGTGGAGCAGGGTGACGAGGGTACGGGCGTCGGCGTGCTGCGGGTCGAAGGAGTCGTCGGAGAGCGCGATGACGTTCTGGTACGAGCCCACGTCGAGAGCCTCCAGCCGGGTGCGATCGGTGGGGTCGCAGGCGGTGAAGCCGATCGTCAGATTCGTCAGGTTCCGTAGCTCCTCGAACGCCGGCCGCGGGTCGTCGCAGAGCGCCGCGACGTCGAGTACCGAGCCCCGCTGCACGAAGCTGTCGAGCAGGCTGATGATCTTCGGTGCGCGATTGTTCCAGCCCATCATGAGCGTGCGCCCGGGGGCCGGAGGTCGCGGTGTGGCGGCGGTGATCGCCTCTTGAACGATCGGTGGCCGCTCTCTGGCCAGGCGGATGAGCAGGTCGTCCTCCGCCAGGACGATCAGCTGATCACCGGGCTCTACGACGGTGTCCTGCGGCGGGTTCACCGACACCCTGCCGTCCGCGTGCCGCAGCCCTCCCGGGATGCCGAGCTCGTACGTGAGGAGCGCCTCCCCGTACGTCATGCCGACCACGGCCGGCTCCGACACGAGGTAGAACTCGTTCCCCGCGAAGTCCAGCAGCTCGGTGAAGACCGACGACAGCCCGGACTGGCGGTGAGACTGCACGATCAACCGGATCGCGATGTCGTCGGCGTCCACCACGTGAGCCGTGGGGCCGCCGGCCAGCCGGGCGGCGGGCAGGTTCGCGGTCTTCGACACCGGGGCCACCACGTGCGGGCGCCGCTGCCCCCAGGTGCGCGCACCCAGTGAGAGCAGCACCTTGATGACATGCGTGTCGGGGTCCTCGACGGGCGGGGCCACCACGACGATCGAGCGTGCGGTTCCCAGGCTGATCAGCTCGAGATCGGCGACCTTCAGCGGATTCCCCCTGCGGCACACGACCCTGGTGCTGCCGACGTCGGGCATCCGCGTCTTGATCGCGTCTTCCATGTCGACCTTGTCGTGGTCGGCCAGAATCGCCACGCACGACCGGCGCCGGCTCTGATTCGCCTCAGCCAGCTGTGCCACGACGGTGAACACCTGATCCGACCACCCGAGCACCACTGTGTGATCGCGCTCGACGATCATCGAGCGGCCCTTCCTCAGCTCGGTGATCTTTGCTTCCAAGCCCGTGGTCAGCACACCGATGAGGGCGCTGACGATGAAGATGCCACCCACCGTGGCCATCAGCATGAGCGCGAGGAACGGTGCCGTCCCGGTGTCGCCGCCCATGGTGCCCGGGTCGAGTGTGCGCAGCAGGCTGCGCCAGAACACCCCCGGCCAGTTGCCGTTCTCGTCCGCGTCCCCTGGCGCCAGTACGGTCACCAGCGAGGCGACGACCAGGATGAGCACCGCCGAGGCCAGTGCCAGCCATCCGATCAGGGCCGGCGTGCCCTTCGACATCGTGTTGTCGAACCAATAACGTGCCCGATTCCGCCAGCTGACCCGAGCCAACCGAACCTCTCCCCACCCGGTTCGTCGCCAGATTATGGCGGAACACCACCAAAACGCTGAAAAACTATCAGCATGGGGTGACCGGGCGAGGGTGATCGACTCAATTCAGGGAATTCAGCGCGGACATAACGATGCGGGTGCCGAGCCGGCTTTTGGCTCGACACCCGCAACTTATGGCACGACGACTTTCCGAACACCCGAGTCGTGCCACGGTAATGGCCGACCGCTAGTCGAGCGGATTCACTCCGACCCCGGCGCGACGATGGTCTGACCGTCCACGACCGCCCCGGCGGCCTGACGGACGTTGGTCAGCTTCTCGTAGGTCGTGACCTCCTGCGCGGCCGTGTGGTGCCTACGGGACGGCACCGCCATGCTCGTCACGCTGAACGGGCCCGTGGCGGGAAGGGTCCGGATCGAGGAGGTTTCCTCGCACGGTGCCTTCACCACCGGGGTGGCCGGCTGGCAGGCGCTGACGGGAGCCTCCGGAGCAGTCGGGGCCTGGGGCGGAGTCGCGGGAACGTGGTGGCAGGTCCACTTCGGGGCGCTCCAGGTCATGGAGGCACTGCCGCACGTCCGTACCGGTGCGCTCGACTGCGTGCTCGACTGCGTGCTCGACTGCGTGCTCGACCCACAGGCCGCCTGGGCGGCGCTGTTCAGCCCAGCGATCGCGTTGCCGCAGACGTTGACCGGGACGCTGATGGGCGCCTTGACCTGGTTGCCGCTGAGCACGCTGTGGCGGTTGGAGCTCAGCATGGCGCTCCGCTCGCTCCCGCCCAGCCCGACGAGACGCTGGCCGCCACCCTGGGCACTGGCGCTCCCCCCGAGCAGCCCGAGGGCGTTCCCGCTCACGTTGATGGGCGCGGAGATGGGAGCCTCGACCTGGTTGCCGCTGAGAAGACTGTCGTGGTTGTCGCTCACGTCGGCGCTGGCGATTCCAGAGCCGATGGCGAAGAATCCCGCCCCGACGAGGGCAACGTGCCCAGCGTTCTTCATCCAGTTTCGCATTTCTTCTCCTGTTTCTTGATTTTGGACCGAGATGAGCCACTGCCCCATTCGGACGTGGCGGACAGCGATGATTTCAGCCGAGTCATAACTGGTCTATCACTACCCGTCGCAGCGAGTACTCCTCGTCACTCGTCGGCGTGTCGTGCAAGCTGCGAAGCGGGATTGGTCAGATCTACCGGAACTGTCTGTACGGGCCAATGAACGCCCCTGCTCACCTCGGCATTGCGCAAGCTATCACCGCGCCAGGGCACCGACCACGGATCATGGGAGTGCCGACACTTACTCGACCTCAAACTTACCTTTCCCGGAAACTGGGAGCGGTTACGTGAGATCCCATTGGCACCAACGGGCGGCCCGCCCGACCACCCGGTTCAGCGACCATTTCACGACGAGCCACGTCATCGCGACCGCTGGGTCGATGTCCGGGATATACACGGATCGCTGGGCTCAGCCGGAAAAGCGCGTGGCGCGGCGCGGCTTGGGCGGTGAGCGCGTGCGCGAGACGCCGTCAGTGCCGGCCTGATCCCTCAGTACCGGTCTGAGCCCCCAGTGCGGTCGGCACCGTCAGCGCTGGTCAGAGCCAGTCACGGCGCTTAAAGATCAAGTACAGGCTGGTGCAGACCACGGCCATGAGTGCGATCGCGAAGGGATAGCCCAGCATCCAGTCCAACTCCGGCATATCAGTGAAGTTCATGCCGTAAATCGTGCCGATCAGGGTGGGCGCGAACAGAATGGCCGCCCATGCGGAGATCTTTTTGACCTCCTCATTCTGGGCATAGTTGGCACGGGTGAGGTGCTTCATCTCCTCATTCTGAGCCTGGCTCACGAGCGTCGCATTGACGGTGAGAATGTCCTGCAGCATCTGGCGGAACCCGTCCACGCGCTCGACCACGGTCGTCGCGTGGTCCTCGACGTCGCGCAGATAGCGCCGCAACTCCTCGTCGGTGCCGTACTTCTCGAAGCCGGCGGTGAGCGCCTCAAGCATCCCGAGCAGCGGGCGGGTGGCCCGCTGGAACTCGATGACCTCGCGAGACAGTTCGTAGATGCGCCGGGACACCTTCGGATCCCCGCCGAACACCTCTGTCTCGATCTCGTCGATGTCGTTCTGCAGCCCGGCCACCACGGGGGCGTATCCGTCGACGACGGCGTCCAGGATCGCGTAGAGCACGGCCTCGGGCCCGTTCGCGATCAGCTCCGGATCCTCCTCGACCCGGCTCCGCACCACCGCCAGGTTCGGAGCCTCACTGTGGCGGACGGTCAGGACGAAGTCGCTGCCCACGAAGACGTGCAGCTCGCCGAAATCGACCTCTTCGAGATCGTCCACATAGCGGGCGGCCCGCAGCACCACGAAGAGGGTGTCGCCATAGCGTTCCAGCTTGGGCCGCTGATGGGCCACGATGGCGTCCTCGACGGCCAGTTCGTGCAGCCCGAACTCCTCGGCGAGCGACAGCAGCTGGTCCTCGGTCGGGCGATAGAGCCCGATCCAGGCCATGGACTTCTCGGTGTCGCGCAGGGACCGGTAGGTGTCCGCGAGGGTCCCCGGTCTGCCGTCCACATAGATGGCGGCGTCGATCACGCTGCTCTCAGCGGGCCGGTCGTTTCCCACACGGGGATCCATCGACCGTTCCGGGGCCGCGCGCCGTACGGCGTGGTGGTCACCGGGACGCGAAGCGGCGCGCTTGAGGGGTCGCAACGCGCGTGCACGCCAATCGGACATGACAGATCTCCGGAGCGAGGCGGGTCGAGCACTGGATGCGGTGGCCCCACGGCGGCCGGCGATAGTGCGCTCACACGGGAGCGGGTCGCATGCGGCCGGACGGCGTCGGGCCTTCAGGGGCAACTGGGAGGTTGGCCGTCCATGACAAGCCTCACCTCCTCGTCCTGCGTCGCAGTGAATCCCATACGGAGCTATTAGCACACTAGCACCCATAATGGAGCGTTCCCTTGAGTGCGGAACCACGACGATCCAAAGAGAAGCGCGTCGTACGTGGGGCACCCGCACAAGATCTGCTCGGTACCGCCGACCCCGGACCACGGCCCGCCGTGCCGGTCATAGGATCTGACACGACGTCCGTGCGTCCATGATGGGTGGTGCGAATGATCGGCAGCCTCGACTGGGTCTCCGCGATGGGCAGGCAAGACCTGCTCGCCGACCCGGTTGCCCGGGCCGTACGGGAGGACACGCAAGCGCAGGTCGCGGAGATCGACCCCGAACTGGCCGATACCGCCGCGTTCTGCGAGCGCTATGCCGTACCGCTCGGGATCAGCGCCAACTGCGTCATCATCACGGCGAAGCGCGGCGGCGAGGTGGCCCACGCGGCCTGCATGGTGCTCGCCACGCAGCGGGCCGACGTGAACGGGATCGTACGTCGCCACCTCGGTGCCCGTAAGGCCTCGTTCGCGCCGATGGACCAGGCGACGGCCTTGAGCGGCATGGAGTACGGCGGCATCACGCCGATCGGCCTGCCCGAGGATTGGCCGGTCCTGGTCGACACCGCGGTGGCTGATGAGGCGTACGTCGTGATCGGCAGCGGGCTGCGGCGATCGAAGCTCCTGCTGCCGGGCAAGGCCCTCGCCGATCTGCCGCAGGCGGAGGTCATCGCGCTGGCCCAGTAGGGCCGGCGGGCGTTCTGGCGGGCCGGACCGATCCGACCAAGAACCGGTTGCACATCGACCTGGACCCGGACGACCAGATCGCCGAGGTCGAGCGCATCATCGCCCTCGGCGCCCGTCCCGCCGACGTCGGGCAGGGTACGGACAAGAGCTGGATCGTCCTCGCCGATCCCGAGGGCAACGAGTTCTGCGCGCTCAGGCCGCATCGATCCCTCGTGGATTGACACCGGCCGTCGCCGGCTCCGCGGGGCTCGGCTCGGCTCAGCCGACCGGATCGAGGGATCGGCCGGCGCGCAGCGACCACGAGAAACGGTCGACGATGTCGAACAGGGCGGTCGCGGCGGCCGGATCGATCACGATCTCACCGGTGTCCGCCGCCGTCAGGAACCGGTCGAGCACGAAGTACCCCTGAGCGACGTGGGCGGCTCCGAGCGAGGTCAGTACCGGACGCAGCGCGTAGTCGATCGCCAGAACGTGCGCGGTGGTCCCGCCGGTGGCGAGCGGCAGCACGGACTTCTCCGCGAAGGCGTACTGCGGAAGCAGGTCCAGCAACGCCTTCAGCAGCCCCGTGTAGGCGGCCTTGTAGATCGGCGTCGCCACGACGAGACCGTCCACGGCCGCGATGCCGTCGACCACCGCGCGAATCGCGGGATCGGTCTTGTCGCCCGCGAGCAGTGGCGCCGCCGGTAGATCCCGGACCGCCACGGACGTCACGGTGTGCCCGTCGTCGCGCAGGCGGGCCTCCACGTGTTGAAGCACTCCCCGGGTACGAGAGACCGTCGACGGGCTGCCAGAGATCGCCAGAATCGTTGCCATCGAGCACCTTTCACACAACGCACAAAAGACCGACTCGAGTCATCAGCGCGGGCAAAGGTCGGCGGCGATCCGCAGGAGATCGACATGTCGGCGGCGGGTGAGGAGGGGCTGGACCAGCACTCCCCGATACAAACACGTGACCACACGCTATGTCAATGAATCCTACCGTTTAACTAGGAAATACCCACCCGCGTGATCAGATGGCGGGCCGCACCGAGGATCGGCGGAAGGCTCGCGTCACAGCAGCCCGTGCCGCGGCGGATGGGTGCCGTTCAGCACGTACCGGCCGATGTGCTGCACCTTCCAGCGCACGGGATCGTGCAGCGTGTGAGTCCGCGCGTTGCGCCAGTGCCGGTGCAGATTCAGCCGGTTCAGTGCGGAGCGGGTGCCCGAGACCTCGAACACCGCGCTGGACAGCTCCACCGCGACACGGTCGGCGTACGCCTTCGCGGTCGCGACCGCGATGGAGGCCGCTGCGGCGGTGTCATCGGTGAGGTCGCTCCGGGCCAGATCGATCTGCCGTCCGGCCTCCGCCAGCAGCGCCTCGGCGGCTCGCAGCTCGATCGCCAGCTCACCGAACCGCTGGATCAGCAGTGGGTCCTCGGCCGCGGTCTCGTAGCCGCTCTCGAACCAGGGCCGGCTCTTGGTCCGTACGAACTCCACCGCTTCGGCGAGTGCGCCACCGGCGATGCCCACATCGATCGCGGCGTGCAGCAACTGGGCGATCGCGCCGTGCAGCTGCGGGCCGGTGAAGGTCAGGTGGTGCGGCACGACACGTGACGCCGGGACCGGCACATCGCTCAGATGCACGGTGCCGCTGGCGGTGACGCGCTGGCCCATGCCGTCCCAGTCGTCGACCACCTCGACCCCGGGCGCGTCGGCCGGCACGTACGCGACGTGGAGCCGGTCCTCGACACCTCGCGCGAGCACCGGGATCCAGTGCGCGAACAGCGCCCCTGTGCTGTAGTGCTTGGTCCCGCTGAGCACGAAGCCGCCGTCCGCACCGTCACCGTCACCACCGCCCGGGGCCGGCGTCAGCCGGGTCCGGTAGTCCTGAACGTGCTTGGTGCCGGCCTCGGACTGGGCGTTGCCGAAGCGCTTGCCGGCGAGCACTTCGGCGAAGAGGAACTCCCGCTGCTCCGGCGTGCCCTGCTGCCGCAGCACGTTGACGTAGACGATGTGGCTCTGCGGGATCTGTGCGATGTTGGGATCGCCGGCGGCGAGCAGCCGGAACACCTCGGCGAGAACCTCGGTGGAGACGTCGGCGCCCCCGTGCTCCGCGGGCACCGTGATGCCGAGAAGGCCGCTGGCCGAGAGCCGATCGAGCTCCGCACGGGGCAGCACCCGGTCCGCGTCCCGCTCAGCGGCGCCCGCGGCGAACTCCGCGGACAGCCGCCGAGCGGTCGCGATCGCTTCCGCGCCGTCAGCGATCACGTGTGCGGTGCCCACGAGACCGGGCGTTGTCATGTCGGCTACCTCCAGGTACGCGCCCGTCAGGGTCCGGGCCGGACGGTCATCGATGAACGGCGAACCGGCCCGGGGACGCGGCGACGAACCCGGCGGTGGGGCGACGCATGACATACAGGAACCGGATAACGATCACACCTCGCGGCAATCTACCGTAAAGTCGACTGTAAACGTAGGGATGACCGGGTGGCCATGACACCCGATCACGGCTCGCGGGTCGCTCCGCGCACGCTTCGTACCGGCGTCTCACCACCGTCGCCGGGCTACCCGCCCGGATGGTCCTAACATGCTGACGTGCCGCGATTCGATGACGTGAAGGCGACGTTCTGGGACGACGAATCCCGTGGCGCCTTGGCGCCTGTGACCGACGAATCGGTGCGGGAGGCCGAGGCCGTGCTCGGAGTGACGCTTCCCTCTCCGCTACTCGATCTCTTGCGAGCTCAGAACGGCGGTGGGGTGGCAGACGAATGGTGCGCCTTCCCCACCGGCAGGCGGACTTCGTGGAGTGATGATGAGGTCCCGTTCGATCACTTGCTCGGCATCGGCCACGGCGAAGGCGTGCTTTCTCTCCTCGACACTCCGTACCTGGTCGAGGAGTGGGGCCTGCCCTCGCCGGTCGTGTTGCTCTCCGGCGATGGGCACTATTGGATCGGGCTGGACTACCGACGGGGCGGACCGCGGCACGAGCCGTCGGTCACCTGGTTCGACGCGGACCTTCAGACGGAAGTCGCCCTTGCGGCGGACTTCCGGTCATTCGTCGAAGGACTCGCTCCCGCCTCACCCGAGTAGGGCTTATTCGCCCGTCAACGCCGACCGCCCGGTGTGGAGGGCCTCTCGTTCCCATTGATGCCGCGGTTGGGTGTGCAGCCGCCAGTAGTGTTCGGCGATGTCGTCGGGGTCGAAGTCCGTGCCCGCGGCGACGGGGCCGGCCACGGTGACACTCGCGACGTGAACACCGGAGGTCCCGTACGCCTGGTCGAGCAATGTCACCAGGGTTCGGACTCCCGCCTTGCCCAGTGAGAGGCTCACGTACTGCGGCTTGGGCTCGGGCATGCCTCCGGTGATGAGGAACGTTCCGCTGCCGCGCCGCGCCATGGCGGGCGCGACGTGAGCGGCGGCGGTGAGCGCGCCGACCACGTTGACCGCCCAGGCGTCCAGGTGCGCGCTCACTGACAGCTCTCCCGGCGCGTCGGCCTGAATGATCGCCGCGTTGTACACGACGACATCCGGCTGGCCGAGTTCACCGGCTGCCGCGTCGAGGGCGGAGCGCAACGCATGCTCGTCGGTGCTGTCGGCCGCCAAGGTGAGGACCCGTACGCCGGTGGGGGTGACGGCTTCGGCCGCGGCTTTCAACGTCTCGTCGCTGCGCGCGATGAGAGCGATCGGCATGCCCTCCCGGGCGAAGCGCCGGGCGACCGCCTGACCGATCCCCGGACCCGCACCGATGATCACCGCTCCGGACATCTGTGTCTCCTCAGTTCTGCTCGACCAGGAACAAGGAGACGTTAAGGCCTCACATCAGTGTGAGGGTCAACCCGAGGGAGCATGCGATCGGTGAGCTCGCCGCTGCGACGGGGGCGAACAGATGGTGCACGCCGACACCTAGCGGGGAGTCTCGGTGATCTAGGCATGAAAAAACCCGGCCCACGAGGAGCCGGGTGGTATATGCCTGCACTATACCCAACGTTCCCGCCTTCAGTCATCTTCCGGAGAGATGGATCACCATCCCACTGGGCGCGAGTACTTGCCCGCTGGGTCCGGCAGTTGATGATCCTTGAAGTCTGTAGCGGTCAACTGCCGCCACCAGTGGTTCCCAGCTCCAACTGTGGACTCAGCCCGCAGAGCACCGGCGAGCTGGTTCCGGGAAGGATTGATCAAGCCGACAGGCACTCGCTTGCGAGCTTCCTGGATGGGGAAGCGAAGATCGCTGTCGTTGGAGATCACCAGTGCGCCATCGATTGCGCCTGCCAGAACATCCAAAAGGAGATGAGACGCAACGTTGACGTCAGACCCCTTCTCCTCGCGGTTGGCGTACGAGACCATAAAACTGGCATTAGAGATTTGAGCGCTGTTGCCATCCTGGATCATTACGGGCCACTGCGGGCTCACTAGTTGGGGCCGCCCGCGCGGACCCTTGGTAGCCAGGGGAGCCGACTTGACCCGTGCAACGTAGTAACCATATTCGATGTGGTCGACACTGCCAGAGTCGCGCAGGGCCTTCAGGTACACATCCTGATCCGCTTGGCCGGACGGGTTGCTAGCTCCGTCGATGCGAGCCGTGCAGTACACGACTCGGTCTACCTGTGCCCCCGACCAGTTGGTTCGTGCGCTGATCAACGTCTGGGCAAGTGCACGGATATCCAACCAGCGCCACCCTGGTGTGCTCTTTCCACACAGCCCACGGGCTCCGTAATAAAGGTTGAATGCATCGACGTACACACCGATTCGCACGTCTCAAAGATAGCAGC
Source organism: Actinomadura alba (assembly GCF_014323705.1). Lineage (GTDB taxonomy): Bacteria > Actinomycetota > Actinomycetes > Streptosporangiales > Streptosporangiaceae > Actinomadura_C > Actinomadura_C alba. Next base: position 44,002 of record NZ_JABVEC010000010.1, on the reverse strand, counting down.
CTCCAAACGAGCGGAGAGCCGAAACAAGGCAAGGAGGAACTGAGATCCGAGTAACTCGGCTGAGCTTGCATGCCTTGCGGCATCTTCTGTGCGCTGGCCGGCGACCAATCCGGCGCGGCGGGACCGTGGGGACACCCAAGCGAACCGCGACTACGCCACCCCGGACGCTAAGCAACTGCTGTGACCATTCGAACGCCTGCTTCTCTGAACACTGCTCGTCCCGGTGCGCGACACCTGGGACCGCGTCGCCAAAATCGACGTTCCCGTACTGGCCATCAACGGCGCCATCGACTCGCCCGACCACATCGGCATGGCCGAACGCCTCACCCGCACCGTCGCCAACGGCCGCGCGATCTCGATCGACGGGACCGCCCACTACTCCAACATGGGGCGTACATCCAGGCGGCTCGTTCGAACAGCAGCGCCCGCACAGAGGATCAGCGTAGGGTCGGGCGGAAATCCTGGCCCGGCTCTTCACAGCAGGCGCCGGAGATGCTCGGCCGTGTCCGAGACGGTCGACGGAGCGTCGTCATCGCGGACAATGCGGGCGACGACCTCACGGAAGAGATTCGCGGCTCGGCCCGGCCCGATGGAACCCGCGAGGCCGCAGGCCTCCGTGATGATGTCCTCGGCTCGCCGCCAGTCGCCCACCTCGACCAGGGCCTGCAGTAGTTGGGCGAGGTCGAGCTTCCCGTACAAGCTGCCGCCGCGGCAGTCGTCGGCCGCGCTCTCAAAGAGCGGGACCGCTTGCCCCCACTGACCGAGCTGAGCGCGGGCCGTTGCCTTGTGCCTGGTGATCTCCGTGTCGTCCACCCACCATGTCCAGTGCGGGTCTCGACCGCCGACCCCGTCCGACAGCGCGGCGCTTGCCCTGTCGAGTGCGTCAAGGGCTCGCCGCTCGTCGCCCATCTGCGCGAGCGCCCGGCCGCGCCGCATCTCGAACAGAGCGGCCACCCGGGGGACGAGCCTGCCGCCTTCGAGGACCTCGTCGGTGATCCGGAGTGCCTCGGCAGGACGGAGCAGATACAGCGACTGCATGGCCAGGTGGGACAACTCGAACAGTTCCATGTCGCGGTCACCGGCCTGCCGGGACAGCAGCATCGCCTCATGGATGAGCTGCCGTGAGGCGTCCTGCCGGTCGGCGTCGTAGGCGAGCCACGCGGTGACCTCGCCCGTCTCGCCGGTGGCGGCCATGAGATCCCTCTCGACCTCAGGCGCGTAGGTTCTAGCACCGAGCTTGGGGTGGGCCGTGCGGAAGACGCGCAACGCCAGCGGGAACACCTCATCCCCGCCCCATAGTGCGTCCAGCCGCACGAGGGCCTGGTTGGTCTCCCGGATCGCATCGACGTAGTCGGCGTCAACCGGCCGGCCGTTCAGCCCTAGGACGTCAGCACTGCCGAGCACCAGGCTGACCGGCGGTGGTTGCCGAGCCGGAGCCTGTACGCCGAACAGATCGGCCTCGTCCAGGCCGAAAGCGATGGCATAAGCAGCGGCCCACTCGCGCGGGAAGTGCTTCCCGTGCTCCCAGTCGTAGACCTGCCGGTTGATCGATGCGACCGGAGTGCGAACCGCACCGACGGCGTCACGGAGTCGACGTGCCATCTCTGCCTTGCTCCAGCCGCGTTTTTCCCGCTCGGTCTGGAGCCGCACCGCCCACTGCGGGCGTACTCGTCCGGTCATCGCGCACCATTCGCTCGACCCTGACCACCCTGAGACTTCAAAGTCTCAGGGTTCGTCTCATCCATTCTCATCTGTCGCCGAGCTATTCGCACGATGTCGACTTGGCGTGACCGAATCGCTACCCGCAGACAGGAGTCGCTCACGGTGCGCGCACAACGACCTTGGGAACCGCCACGGCTCTATTCGTGGACCGTGGTCAGCGGAGCCGGCGCCGGCTCCATTGGCGTCACCGATGACTACGGACTCGCCCTGGACGAGGTCGTGGACGCGCTCGCAGGCGCCCCGGCCGGCGCGCGTGGCCTCGTGCACCGGGTCTCGCTGAGCTACCACCGCGCGGCGTACGTCTACGAGGGCCTGGTCGCCCGCTGCCGGCTCGGCCGCGAGGGTGCCGTGTGGGACGACATCCCACCGCCCTCCACGTGGACCAAACTCCGGCCGGTCTTCACCGACCCCGGACAGGTCCTCGGCGACGCGATCCCGCCCGAGGCGATCGCGACCGGCCTGGTCGACATCCAGGCCCGCAAAGAGCGGCTCGAGGAGACCACCACCGCCACTACTACGAACAGGTGGCGGTGACCTGTGGGCATCTCCTGGGTTTGCAGACGCGGACGTGCCGGGGCGCGGTCGGCACGTCCGCACAGTCCCCCGGGCCGGTGGTGCCCGGGAAGGCGCAGGACGGGCCCAGCCCCCGCGGCCCGTCCTGCGCTCGTACGGCCCGGCGCTAGAGGGGTGTTCCTGGCACCGGGCCGTACGACCACAGAAGCGGGTTTCAACCGCCCGGCCTCGGAGACCTCTGGGATGAGCTCACGGAACACCCGGCGCGCGGCGGCCAGGAGACGCTCGGGATCGATGATGATGTCTTACCGAACGCGCACGCTGACCGTCATATCCGGTTCGGGACCGTGGGCTCGTTCATGCGCCGATGCTAGATCCTTTTGGCGTCGGTCAGGTCGGTGTTCTCGAAGTCGGTGCCGGTCAGGTCGGCTCCCATCAGGTCGGCGCCGGACAGGTCGGCGCGGGAGAAATCCGCACCGCTCAGGTCGGCGCCGCTCAGTTGGGCCCCGCGCAGCTGCGCGTCGGTGACGGTCGCGTTGCGCAGGTCCGCGCCGCGCAGATCGATCCACTCGCCGACGAGGCCGGTGAGGTCGGCCCAGGAGAGCACGAGGCCGCGCAGGTCGGCGCCTTTCTCGAACCGCCGGTAGCGGAGCTCCGCTCGTGTGCCTTCGGCACCGGACGGCCCGTTGTAGATGGCGAGGGGCAGCGACCCGACCTTCAGCACCTGCCAGGTTCCGCCTCCGCCGCCGGTCTCCAGCCAGCGGCGGTGCCCCGCGGCAAGGTCGTTGAGCTCGTCCTGGGTGACGGGGTCGGAGGCGAGCGCCATGTCGCGGACCATGTCCGGGTCGATCCCGGATTCGGCCGGCTGGGCGGCGGCACGCTCCACCGGGCGCAGCTTCTCTGGCGGCTCGACGGGCAGGCCGACGGGCAGGACGTGCACTTCGCCATTGCCGCCGGGGCCGGAATCGGTGATTTTGACGACCACCCAGCGGCCGTCCGGCGACCAGGCCAGCGTCGAGACATATCCGTCCAGCTGATGACACGCGACGAGCTGATGGTCGCTCGTGCGGCGGACGCGAATCTCGGACCTGGGCTGGGCCGTGTGCCCAGCGGGGTCCGACGTGACCAGGAACGCGCCGTCCGGACTCACCGCGAGCGTCCACACCCGCTCGTCGGCGTCGGCGAAAGTGTCGAGGACCTCACCGGTCGACGGATCCAGCACGAACACGTCCGGCGACATCCCGGCGGCGAACAGGCGGGACTCGTCGGCGGTGAAGGCCGCCGCCTCGATGGTGATGCCGGGGTCCTCGGCGTCGAGGACGGTCGGGCCATCGAGGAACTCCACACCGTACGCCACGCCGTACTCGATCCGGTGAAGTCCGGTGCGCGAGTGCGTACGGCCGCGTTCGAGGGGGACGTCGACCCAGGTGCGCGCGTCCACGTCGAACGCGAACTGCCGATCTTCGTTCCAGAAGTCCTTGTAGGTGACCACATGGCTGCCCGGCACCCACACCAGCCGTGTCGCAGAGACCTCGGACTCCGGCTCAGCGCGAACGAGCTCCGACCAGTCGGCGGTCTCGTACACCACGAGGGCCCCGTCGTCGTCGATCACGGACAGGTAGCGGCCATCGTCCGAGAAACCCAGGCCATCGATGTCGGGCTTTTCGAAGGGTGTCAGGACGGTGGCCGGGGAGCGCAGGTCGGGGATGCGCGGCAGGTCATCGGCCTCGGGTTGGTCGGCGAATCGTGGGTACTTCGTGGTGCCCCAGGCATCTCCCGCGTCCAAGTGCTCGACCCAGCAGGGGTGGGTGACGCGGACGATGTAGTCGGCTTGGACGAGCCTGTCCTCGTTGGACCAGCGGCCGTCGCGTTCGTAGTAGAAGTCCTGGATGTGCTCCCAGTCGTCCGGGCTCGGGGGGTCGTTGCGGCGGGCCGTCAGCTGGACGTCCTCAACGATCCAGCGGGCGTTGGCGGAGGTCCAGTCGTCGTCGAGGATCTGGTCGACGTCGATGGCCTGGCCGATGGGCGCATTCCACCGGCCGGACTCCCACAGCAGGCCGAGGAAGAAGCTCCAGTCGTGCTCGGGCGGCGAGAGGTATTGCTGGGACGCGGAGTCGTAGTAGACGACGAACACGCGGAAGCGGACTTCGCGGCGGTCGCGGTCGACGTCGAGGACGCGGGCGCCGTAGATGTCGGTGGACATGCGCTCAACCCCAGATCCGGCGGTGGGACGGCCCGGCGATCAGGTCGCCGACATGGAGCTTGTCGCTGTCGTCCCAGTTGTAGGGCAGGTAGACGGCCATGGCGAAGCCCGCGCGGTGCTCCAGGTCGATGGCCAGCGCCTCGATCGTCCCGGGCGGCGCGACGGCATCCTTGTTCTGCCACTCGGTCGTCCGACGGATCGTGATCTCGCGCGGCTCACCTCCCGGGATGGCCATCCGGACGTAGTACGCCAGGCAGACGCAGCGGAGTTCCGCCGCCTTGCCCTTGGCCTCCGTGAACATGGCGTTCAACGCGGTGCTCACGGAGTCGTCGTCGTAGGCGTAGTCGACAGAGGGCTCGGACAAGGCCTCCATGTACTCGCCGATCACAAGGCCGGAGGGGGTGCGCATGGTCGCGCCGCGTCCCATGTTGAGCTGGTAGCCGTGACCTTGCAGGGCTCCGAAGATGAACCCATCGAGATCCGCGCGGACCTCGGGTGGCAAAGGGCCCGCGAGGCCCAGGTCGAGGGCGTCCACCAGCCGTTTCCAGATGGTGTCGAGGTCGTCGTTCGTCTCATGCCAATTGATCACGGTGTGCGACCCTAGTAGCACACCCCGACAAAATCAGAGATTCTGCCCAACTCGTACGAGGTGGAGCGACACGCTGCTGGGCGTCGATCGTCAGCCTGCGACCAGGTCCATACGGAGGAACTCGGTGATGCGGAGCAGCCTCGGTGGGCGTGCCACCTCATCGGGGAGGGCCTGGAACGCCTCGTCTTCCCCGACGAGGCGTGGGGCGGCGAGTTCCACCTCCCTCCCGTCGACCCGGAGCCACGCACCGTCGGCTGCCAGGACGTTCTGCACCCAGTCCGAGCGCGATCCATACACCAGAACGAACAGGTAGCCGCCGTCGACAGGATGCGCATCGAGCGGCGTGCGGTACGTCGCGCCAGAGATGCGACCGACGTGAATCAGCACCGGCCACGCCCCGCCCGCCATGGCGCGAGGATTGAACACCCTCTTGTTCACGTGCCCCCACCACCTCGGCATCGGCATCGGGATCTCCTTCTCTCGCCCCGGCGGGGCGCGTCGTAGGTCAGACGTTCGCCGAGCCCCCAGCTGATGCAACCCGGGAGGACTTACATCAGTAAGGCGACTTACGCATGTAAGGCTGGCTTACACTTGTAAGATTGTTAATCCGCCCATCCCCCGGAGCCGTCGTGTCACCACCACCACCGCTACCGCCACGGCAACCGCTCAGCAGAGATCTCGTGCTGGAAGCCGCGATCCGGGTCGCGGATCGCGGCGGCGTGGAGGCGATCACGATGCGACGGGTGGCGCAGGAACTGGGCGTGGAGGCGATGTCGCTCTACCACCACGTACCGAACAAGGACGCGATCCTCGACGGCGTGGTCGACATGGTGTTCGCGGCGATCAAGCTACCCAGTGTCGAGTACGACGATTGGCGCGATGCGGTCCGTGCGCGCGCTTCCTCTGCACGTGCGGTCCTGTCGCAGCACAGCTGGGCTCTCGGCCTCATGGACTCCCGTCGCAACCCGGGCCCGGCGACGCTACGCCACCACGACGCCGTCCTCGGTGTCCTCCGGGAGGCGGGGTTCACGCTGCCGATGGCCGCGCACGCTGTCTCGCTCATCGACAGCTACATCGGCGGGTTCGTCCTCCAGGAGGCGAACCTACCTGTGACGACACCGGACGATGTCGAGGAAGTAGCCGGCAGCATCCTCGAGCACCTGCCGGCGGAGGAGTTGCCGTACCTCACAGAGATGATCGTCGACCACGCCCTGCGGCCGGGCTACGACCACACGAGCGAGTTCAGCTACGGCCTGGACCTGATTCTGGATGCGCTCGAAGCTCGCCGGAGGTAGAGCCCCCGACACCGGGTGGCGCTGAGCTTCATCGGTGGTCGCCGGTTGTTCGAAGCTGTAAGGTCGTGATCTTCGGCTGGCGCAGCCTTCCGGAGTACTCAAAGGTACTCATGATGAAGCCCGACAAGACGCCCGCACAACTTCGCCTAGACGCTGCGCTCAACGCACTGGCATCCACCTTCGCAGCGATGACCACTCACCCGGACGAGCACAACTGCGAGTGCCATTGGGGCAGCGCCGAAGAACTCGCCCAACGGTGCTCGGTCCGCGGGCTTGGCAGGCAGGTCGGCACTCGTGATTACGGCCCGTCGGGAACAACGGAACGCTCATTGGCGATAGCGGGCCGCCGGGCGGTGAGATAACGCCAACCACCGTTCGGATGCGCCCGGCTGGGGCTGGTGGCGCTCGTCTTGTAACGGATTGATCACTGTGGATAGGTTACTGGTGGGTCGGGCCTATTTTGCGGGGCATGCCGGTTGGGCCATTCACCAGCCCACACCGGGTGCCGATCTGCAACGCCGGAGTGCTTGGGCAGCGGTCTGGGCGCGTAGTGGATCGCACTGGTTCTTTGTGGGCCTTCAGTGGTTTTCCCTGCGAAGATCGCCGGTATGCCTTTGTCGTTGGTGGTCGACCGGATTTTCGGTGACCGGCCTTTCGCTGAGATCAGCGATCCCGCGCTTGCTGTCGCTGACGAGCACGGTGGGCTGCTTGCCGTGGCTGGCGCGTCCGGGTTCGGCCGTAGAGTGCCCGTCGGTGTCTATGGCACTGGTGACCTGACCTGCAGAGCCCTGTTCCGCTCGCGCTATCCGGTCCACGCGATGGCCTTCCATCCCACACTTCCGCTGTTGGCGGTCGGCACCGGCATGTACGACGGCGGCTACTTCTTTAGGGGCGAGCTTCTCATTCTGCACCTGGAGGCGGGCAAGACCATCTCGCTCATCGAGGGCCATTTCGGCCGCCAGGTGCTGGGACTGGAGTGGCTTGCCCCGCAGGCACTTCGCGTGCTGATGGCGCCGCCGGACGACTGGCAAGACGAGAAGGCACATGTTGATGGACATGTCGCCGTGGTGCGCCGACCCGACTGGAACGCCGTGCCCGCCAGGTCACTCACCGGCCACGACCTAGCCGGACCGCGCGTATCGGCGCCGCGCCGTGACGGCCGTGAGGCTGCTCGCGAGGCAGTTACGCAGCTGAGCGCGGACTGGGAACCGCGCCGCGATGTCCGTGCCGTCGAACGGTTGAGCGACGGCCGGATCCTGGCCGCACTCGGCGGAACACAGCTGGAGTCCTGGCTTCCGTCAGGAGAGCGAGAATGGGCGGTTCCAGATGAAGAGGGCGGACGCGAGATCGTCGTCGCTGCGGACGAGACGACGGCCTGGGTCGCACTGGAACGACCCGAATGGCAAGAGCGTCCACAGTCCGTCGTCCAGCTGTCGCTCTCGAACGGAACCCAGTTGGACCATGTCGTCCCGTCCGCCCCTGCCTCCCTGGTGCGCTGCGCGGACGACCGGCCGGCACTCGCGCCCTGCAGACACGGGGACCGGTCTCGTGGGGCGTTCCCCGTACGGCGCGGCAGCCACCTCTACTTCATCAAGCCAGAGGACGAGGAACGCGGCGCCGCCCGCGCGCGGGTTGTTGCCGTGGCGTTGCCCACGCTTGCGGCGCGGCAGCCCAGTGAGCCGCTCGAAGCCGAGATTCGATCACTGTTTCCCTACTCCTGGGCACCTGGTGAGACGCACTTCGGCGGACCCGGCGTGGAAACGACGGATGAAACCCTGGTCCACGCCGGGACGGTGTACGACGGACATGGGCTACAGCCCGGCGGGTCATTCGTCGTGCGGCGGCCGCTGACAAACGGGACACCACACTGGGTATTTCGGACCGACAGACCGGCCACGGCGTTGGACGCCGACGCCAACACCGCCTACGTCGCCTACGTCACCTACGACGACGGTGAGATCGTCGCGCTCAAGCTCCACGACGGCACTGTGCGCTGGCGGCAGAATCTCACCGTCGGCGCGGTCTCCGCAGTACCCACAGCCCTCACGATCGGCGGGCCAGGCAGCCTCCTCATCGGCACAAGCGACGGGCGCATTCTGGACTGCTCAACCGTCTAGCGGCACCTGGGGAGCGACCGCTTCCCGAATTAGATCAGCATCCTGGGAGGTACTGCGGCTCTTGAGGAACAACGGAACTCGTTCGTGTCCATCATGAGTGACAGCGGCGTGCCCATCGAGAACATCGCCGATCTCTGCGGGCACTCGTCCACGGCGGTCACCGAAGAGGTCTACCGGCATCAGCTCAAGCCCGTGATCACCAAGGGTGCCGAGGCGATCAACGCCGTGTTCGGCGAGAAGAAGACCGAGCCCGTAACGAAGAGGAACACCCAGAAGTCCGCGTCAGTCGCGTGACGGTGGCTCCCCGTTCGGCTCCCATCGACCTTCAAGATCAAAAGAAGGGCCTCGAAACAAGATCCGAAGCCCTTCTAACCTGCATGAAGCTGGCGCAGCCGGAGGGATTCGAACCCCCAACCTCTTGATCCGTAGTCAAGTGCTCTATCCGTTGAGCTACGGCTGCAACGGGAGTTGAGTGTACCGGTTGCCCGGGCACAACGACGAATCGGTTTGCCGGGCGAGTACGTCAGACCGCCGCACATCGCCGCCCACGGAGGTGGCGGGTCGGTCGCGTCGATCTAGGTGTGTTCCGCGGCCGCGCGCATGCGGCCGGCCGGCGGCGGGTCGGCCTCGATGAGGAACTGCTGTGGGCTGGGCAGCCCGTACATCTCGTGGAGCCGGCAGCGAAGCCGTTCCAGCGGATACTCGTACGGGTACACGGCGGCCTTGAAGATGATGCCTTCGAGGACGCTGCGCAACATGATCTCTTCCAGGGCCGGGTCGGCGGCGCCGCGGGCCGCGAACAGGGCTCGGAGGGCGTCCTCCAGACCGGTCAACCGGGCCAGCTTCCGCTTCTCCGCCTGCGCGAACAGCGGATGGGTGGTTGGGTGGATCACCAGGCTGAGCGCGAGCCGTTGCATGGGACGGGAGTTCGCCGTGGTCAGGAAGACGCCGTCAATGATCGCTGCTAGCCGCTCGTCGGGGGTTCCGCTCACTTCGACCAGGTCGGCGAAGCTGTCGAGGTTCCGGTCGAGGATCTCCTCAACGAGGGCGCGCTTGTCCGGGAAGTAGTAGGTGATCAGGTCGCGCGATACGCCGGCGCGGGCGGTGATGTCGGAGAACGTGGCGTCGTGGTAGCCCTTCTCGACCAGGATCTGCAACCCCGCAGTGAAGATCCGCTCTCGCATCTGCTCCCGGAGCTCCGGCTCGGCCTGTGCCGACCGTACCGACATCGTGCCCCCTCACTGGCTTCCGTCATGGCCGGTGTGAGGCGACTGCCTCGTGTCCTTGCGGCGTGCGCCTACGACGATCAGATGGCGAAGGGGCAGACCAGCACGTATTCCGTACTCGCAGTCCTTCAACCCCATCCGCGGGCCCCCTGGTGACCGTTATCGACAGTACCGACATCCAATGAAAAAGGGCAACCAGTTGCCGTATGAGGCTTGGGAGCACAAAGAACACTCTTGGTCAGATGTTCCGCCGCTCGACCGTTAACGGCAAGATCCGAACCGTAGTGTCGAGCCGCATTTCGACCTGGAGGTTACGTACATGTTCCATGTTAGGAAGCGCGTCCTTGCCGGTGGCCTCGCAGTCGTCGCCGCGGCCGGCGCGTACGTCGGGCTCACCGGCGGCAGCACCCCCGCGGTCGCCGAGCAGGGCGCCCGTACCCCCGTCGTGATCGGCCACCGCGGTGCGAGCGGCCTGCGGCCGGAGCACACGCTCAGCGCGTACAAGGTGGCGATCTCGCAGGGCGCCGACTACATCGAGCCCGACGTCGTCGCGACCAAGGACCGCATCCTGGTCGCGCGGCACGACAACTGGCTGGCGGACACGACCGACGTCGAGAACCACCCGCAGTTCGCCGACCGTAAGAAGACCAAGACGATCGACGGCGTGAGCCGGACGGACTGGTTCAGCGAGGACTTCACGCTCGCCGAGATCCGTACGCTGCGCACCGAGGAGCGCATCCCGGCGCTGCGCCCGAACAACGCGGTCTTCAACGGGATCGACACGATCCCGACCGTCGAAGAAGTGATCAAGCTCGCCCGCGCGAACAACGTCGGCGTGTACCCGGAGACCAAGCACCCGACCTACTTCGACGGCATCGGGCTCTCCATGGAGGAGCCGCTGCTCGCGCTGCTGAAGAAGTACGGTCTCGACGACCGCAACGACAAGGTCTTCATCCAGTCGTTCGAGACCGCCAACCTGCGGGACCTCAGGCCCAAGACCAAGCTGCGGCTGATCCAGCTGATCGACGGCGCCGGTGCCCCGTACGACTTCGTCAAGAACAACGACCCCCGTACGTACTCCGACCTGGTCAAGCCGACGGGGCTGAAGTTCATCGCCTCCTACGCCGACGGCATCGGCGCCAACACCTCCCGGATCGTCCCGGTGGACGCCTCCGGGAACCTCGGGACGCCGACCACGCTGATCCGTGACGCCCACCGCCTCAAGCTGGACGTCCACACGTGGACGATCCGCGGTGAGAACCAGCAGCTGCCGGCCGACTTCCGGCAGGGCAACTCGAGCGCCCCGGGCTACGAGCGGGCCATCGGCGACGTGAACGGCTGGCTCGCCAAGCTCTACCGGCTGGGTGTGGACGGCGTCTTCTGCGACGACCCCTCGACCGGCGTCTCCGCCCGTACGGAGGTGTTCGGGTCCTAGGCCCGCGTCAGGGATGGAACCGAATGGGACTGTTCTCCCTACCGGAGGAGTCCGCTCGGCGGAATACCGGCCTCAAGCTCATTCGGTTCCATCCTCGACAAGGAGCCCAGCATCCTGACGCGCCCGTCTCCGCCCCTGGTGCCGTAGGGCGAGATCACTCCGGCGAGGCCACCGAGATCGGCGTTCTGAACACGCTCTCGCAAGCACGCTTTGCCGGGGGGCCCGCGGACCGGTAACCTGTGTGCGGCCTGATGGCATCCAGGAGGATTCGCCTAGTCCGGTCTATGGCGCCGCACTGCTAATGCGGTTTGGGTTTACCGCCCATCCGGGGTTCAAATCCCCGATCCTCCGCCCACTGATCAGGGCCTTCCTCATGTACACGCCGAGGAAGGCCCTTGATCGTCTATGGGGTCTTGAGGCCCCGGTTGCAGTTCCCGTTGCAGTTGCCACCCCTCGCCCCACAGGCGGCGGCCATCCGGTTGCCCGCGTCCTGGACCTGGGCGGCGGCCACGTGGGTGTAGCGCTGGGTGGTGGTCACGCGAGTGTGCCCGAGGACCTCCTGCACGACACGGATGTTGACACCCTGCTCGATCAACATCGTTCCGGCTGCTTGACGCGCTGCGGTACGAACCCTGCTCCCGACCAAAGGCCAGGCCAGGGACGCGATCTCGGACCTGGGCTTTGATCTTGATAGGGCCGATCTTCCGCCGTTAGGTCATCAGCGTCCCGGCGGTCAGCCGATGTCCGGGGTTGGGATCGCCCGGCTGAAGTCGCCTGCCTGCAACGCCTCGGTGGGGATCGACCAGTGCATATCGCCGCCGTCGCCGCCAATACTCCATTCGTACCGCTGTTCTCCGGACGGTTGGAGGCCTCCGGACAGTTGGAGTAGGTGGTGATAGTCGTTGGGGTCCTCACCCCTTGGCAGTGCCCCCATCGGTGAGCCTCCCGCCGGTCGGCCGAAGGCGATGTCCTCGGAGTCGAGCGCGCCCGGCCGTTCAGACCAGTCGGTGAGCAACCCTTCGATGTAATGGCCGCGCATGGCCCTGGGTATTTCGTCGTATTGGCCGCGCATGGCCCTGGCCCTGGTTGTCTCGTTGGCCTCGGGTCCAAGGTCGAGGGTGTCCCAGGCCGGGTCCCAGGTGTCGGGGAAGGCGAATCCGGGCGATGCTGCCCAAGCGACCGGCGCGAAGACACTCGACCGGGCCGGTGGGTTCGTCCCAACGGCGTGCGCCGTACGGGCCGCTATCACCCTCCCCACCTGCGGGTCGCTGGTGTCGAACTTGTCTACCAGGTCCCACACGGCGGGGTCGCGCTGCTCGGAGTCGCTGTCCAGGTAGAAGAAGTTGAGCAGGCCTGTCTACTGTCTTGGTCCGTTGTGGATTTCGGCGCTCTTCGCCTGGCCCGGGTCCCGGCCGCCTCTGGCGATGAGCCACCGCTTCCGGCCATCTCCGGCGATCGCGCTCATGCTCTGGAAGAGTGTTGATCAATGGCTACAGATCGTCTTGAGCGGGCGTACGTCTCCCTGCAAGGCCTCGCCCTGGGTGACGCGCTCGGTTCCCAGTTCTTCGTTCCCGCCAACCGCCCCCTCCTGATGGCCCGGACGCTTCCCCCGGCTCCGTGGTCGTGGACGGACGACACCGAGATGGCCTGTGCCGTGGTGGCCGAGCTGGCCGCCGCGAACGGCCGGATGAATCAGGACCGGCTGATCGCCCGGTTCGCCGAGCACTACGACTTCGACCGTGGCTACGGGCCGTCGACGAACCGATTCCTGCGCCGGGTACGGGACGGCGAGGACTGGCGCCGCCTGCTGGACGAGCTGTTCGACGGGCAGGGGTCCTGGGGCAACGGCGGCGCCATGCGCGTCGCTCCCCTCGGCGCCTACCACGCCGGTGATCCCCCGGCGGCCGCCGATCAGGCGATGCTGTCGGCGACCGTTACGCACACTCATCCCGAAGCGGTCGCCGGCGCGATGGCCGTGGCCGTCGCCGCCTGTCTCGTCGCGGGCGGCGAGACCTCACCCGGCCCACTGATCGACGCGGTCGTCCGGCACGTGCCGCCGGGACGCGTTCACGATGGGCTGCTTCAGGCCCGGCGGCTGCTGACCCTCCGCGACCCCAGGACCGTCGCCGACGAGCTCGGCAACGGACGTGAGGTCAGTGCCCAGGACACCGTTCCCCTTCACCATCTGGGCGGCGGCCACCCACCTGCGCGACTTCCAAGCCGCGGTCTGGGACACCGCCCAGGCCGGGGGCGACATCGACACCACCTGCGCCATCGTCGCAGGCATCGTCGCCGCCCGCCTGCGACCCGACGACCTCCCGAAGGCGTGGATGGATGCCGCGGAACCCCTGCCGTGGTGGGCCGGGCCGGGACTGACGAGCGACGACAGGCGGTAAGGCACGCGCACAATCCGCGCCGTGCCCGGCGCGTTGAAACCGTGCCCGGCGCGTTGAAATAGCCTCGTGCCTGAGCCGGTTGTCATCCATCACAGGGTCGACCAGGTCGCGGAGGCACAGCATGGATCTCGGACGCGTGGGCATCTGGAACGTCGGGCTTCACTCGGAGGATCCGCAGGCGCGTGGTGAGATCGCGGAGGCGATCGCCGAACTGGAGGAACTCGGGTACGGAACGATCTGGCTCGGCGGCAGCCCCGGCGTGCAGCACGCCGTACCTCTGATCGAGGCCACGTCGAGGATCGTGATCGCCACCGGGATCCTCAGCATCTGGGAGTACGAGGCGGCGGACGTCGCCGCGCGGCACCTCCAGCTGGTCAAGGAGCATCCCGGACGCTTCCTCCTCGGCCTCGGCGTGAGCCACGGCATGCTCGTCGGCGACGACTACCGCCGCCCGTACGGCGCCATGATCGACTATCTGGACCGGCTCGACACGGCGGGAGTGCCGCAGTCCGAGCGAGTGATCGCCGCGCTGGGCCCGAAGATGCTGGCGGCCGCCCGGGACCGTTCGGCCGGCGCCCACCCGTACCTGATCAACGTCGACCACACCCGGACGGCGCGCGAGATCCTCGGCGCCGGGCCGCTGCTGGCTCCCGAGGTCAAGGTCGTGCTCGACACCGACCTCGGCCGGGCGCGCGACACCGCCCGCGGCCATCTGGAGTTGTACCTGCAGCTGCCCAACTACACCGGCAACCTGCTGCGGCTCGGCTTCACCGAGGAGGACCTGCTCGACGGCGGCAGCGACCGGCTCATCGACGAGATCTTCGCGTGCGGTGATCTCGATGCGGTACGTGATCGGATGGCGGCGCACTTCGATGCCGGGGCCGACCACATCGCCCTGCAGGTGATCACGAACGACCGGGTGCAGCTGCAGCGCGATCAGTGGCGTGAGCTCGGCACCGTCGCGCGGGAGTCCTGAAGGCACAGTCCTGTCGAACCGATATCCGGCACCTCGGTTACAACGTTCCAACCGTGCGGGCCTATCTTGTCTTGGCGGCGCGTCACCTGGTCAACGACGCCGACTCACCAAGGCCGTCCGGACACTGGAGCGCACCATGTATGAACTGCTGGCCGAGGTCGTACGCAACGACTTCGTCGAGAGCGTGCACTTCGGCGCCGTCGCCGGGCTGGCGCCGGACGGGACCCTCGCGTACGCACGCGGAGACGTCGAAGCGACGATGCTGCCCCGGTCGGCCGTCAAGCCGTTCCAGGCGGCGGCCTTCCTCGTGGCGGGCGCCCCGCTCACCGGTGAGCGGCTCGCCATCGCCGCGGGCAGCCACACCGGCCAGGAGTTCCACGTCAAGACCGCAGAGGCGGTTCTCGGCGACGCGGGCCTCGGCTTCGACGCTCTGCAGTGCCCGCCGAGCCTGCCGATGGACGACTCGGCCAAGGCGTCGGTGATCCGAGCGGGCGACGGCCCGCGGCGCGAGTACATGAACTGCTCCGGCAAGCACGCCGCGATGCTGGCGACCTGCGTGGTCAACGACTGGCCCGTCGGCTCCTACCTGGAGCCGTCGCACCCCCTCCAGCGGCTCGTGCGTACGTCGCTCGCGGAGGTGGCCGGTGAACACCCGGAACCCGTGGCGGTGGACGGGTGCGGCGCGCCGCTGTTCGGGCTCTCGCTGCTCGGCCTTGCGCGGGCCGCTCAGGCTCTGGTCGCCGCCACCGATGGACCCGCGTACGCGGTGGCCCAGGCCATCCGGGAGCATCCCGAGTACGTCGCCGGCATCGGGCACGTCGACACCGAGCTGATGCGCGCGCAGCCCGGGATCATCGCCAAGGGCGGCGCGGAGGGCGTTCTGCTCACCGCCACGCCCGAAGGCCATGTGGCGGCGGTCAAGGTGGCCGATGGCGGCTCTCGCGCCACCACGGCCATCGCGCTGGCCGCCCTCAGCGAACTCGGAGCCGACGTCTCCGGCGCCGCGTCACTGCGAACCGTGCCGGTTCTCGGCGGCGGCCGCCCTGTCGGCCGGATCCGGGTCCCCCGCACCACCACCTGAGGGGACCTGGCGCGGCGGCGGCCCAGCTCAGATCCAGCCCATCTTCTCGGCGGCACGGACGGCGCCGAGCCGGTTGGACTCGCCGAGCTTGGCCATGGCCCCGGAGAGGTAGTTGCGGACCGTTCCCTCGGAGAGATGCAGGGTACGGGCGATCCGGCCCGTGTCAACGCCCTTGCCGGTGAGCCGCAGCACATCGCGCTCCCGCTCGGTCAGCGGGTTGTCGCCCGCGGCCATCGCGGTCGCGGCGAGGTCCGCATCCAGGTAACGGCCGCCCGCGTGCACCTTGCGGACGGCCGCCGCGAGGACGTCCGCGGAGGCGTCCTTCGCGACGAAGCCTCGGACGCCCGCCGCCATCGCCCTGCGCAGATACCCGGGCCGGCCGAGGCTGGTCAGAATGCACACGGCGCATCGGGCGCCGGTGTCCCTCAGCTGCTCGGCAACGGTGAGCCCGTCGGCACCGGGCATGTCGATGTCGAGAACCGCCACATCGGGATCGTTCCGTTCGACGGCGTCGGCGACCTCGTCCCCACGTCCGACCTCGGCCACCACTTCGAGGTCGGGCTGCAAGCCGAGCAACGCGGCCACCGCACCGCGGATGAGGTGCTCGTCATCGGCCAGCAGGATGCGGATCACGCCACCCTCTCCCCCCTGCCCGTGGTCAGCTCCTCGGTCTCCGCCGGATACCCCGGGTGCCCGGGACGGGGGAGCGGTTCGGGCAGTGGCATCGCCACGCGCACCAGGAACCGGCTCTGAGCGGCGTGTTCGGCGGTGATCGTGCCACCGAGTTTCGTCACCCGCTCGCTCAGCCCGGTCAGCCCGCTGCCGGCCTCGCCACCCGCCGGATGCGCCCCGTCGTTCACCATCTCCAGTACGACCGAGTCGGCGAAGGCCGTGAAGGAGATCTCACAGCGCCGCGCGTCGCTGTGCTTGAGGATGTTGGTCGCTCCCTCGCGTACCACCCAGGCGAGCACACCGCGCACGTCGGGCGGCAGATCCGCGGGCGGCTCGGCGACCGTGCAGCGCACCCCCGCCGCCTCCAGTACGCCTCGTACGCCGGCCAGTTCCGCGTCGAGTTCGACGACGCGGTAGCCGCGCACTGCGGCGCGCATTTCACGCAGCGCTTCGCGAGCGGCGTTGCGCACGTCGCTCATCTCGGTCTTGGCGCGGGCGGCGTCACCATCGGCCATCCGGATGGCCAGCTCGCTCTTGACCGCGATCAGCGACAGGTTGTGCCCGAGCAGGTCGTGCAGGTCGCGGGCGAACCGCAGCCGTTCCTCGGTGACCGCCAGCCGGGTCTGCGCCTCCCGGGCCGCGTAGGCCTCCTGGATCAGGTCCCACAGCCATTTCTGCAGATAGTTGGCGCCCACCATGGCAGCGCAGACCGCCAGGAGAAGGCCGAACATGACCGGCCACATGTACCAGTGGGGCGGTACCTCCGACGCGGGCAGTGACAGCAGCGCGCCCACCGCCGCGACCCCGGCGCAGAGCGCGATGACCTTTCGGCGCGACGATATGCCGAGGGCGACGATCGACACCCAGGCGGGCCCGATGATGATCCACCGGGTATCCGTGACCACCAGGACGCTGAGCGCCGCGGCGAGCACGCCGCTCGCCACGACGTCCCCGAGCCGCATGCGGCCGGTGAGCACGGTGCCGCTCATCCGTACGTAGAAGACGAGGAACGCCACCAGCCCGGCGGTGGCGAGGAGGCTCAGCGGCACACCGGCGCCGCCCTCGCCATAGGCCGACGCCAAGGCCATGCCCAGCACCATGGCGATCACGAACACCGCGGACACGAACGTCGACAAGACCACCCGGCGGGCCTTCTCCAGCCGCCGTGTCGCATGCGCCGCTATGCCGGCCGACGTCTGCGCACTCACAAGTCCGAATCCTCCCAGTCCCGTAACCTTACGCTGGTCAGGCCTTCCGGGGCTCCCAGCGGAACCAGCGCCGGGCCGCGTACGTGCCCGTGACGATCCACACCACGAGGAGCAGGAGGCCCCGTCCGCACGCGGCCCACGACTCGACGAACCCGAGCTGCTCCCGCCCCCCGCCGAAGGTGAAGTCCTGGCCGAGATAGGCGGTACGGGCGATATCGACGACCGGAGTGAGGGGGAGCGCTCTCGCGATCGGCTGGAGGGCGTCGGGCAGGCTGCCCAACGGGAACATGAAACCGGACCCGGCGATACAGACGATCATGATGGGCAGGACTGTCATCTGGGCCAGTTCCGTGGTGGGGGTGACCCCGGACAGCGCGAGCGCCAGCAGGGCGAACACCACCGTGCCGAGGACCATGGCCAGCACGAGCAGGAGCGGGTTGGCGGGGGCACCGGCGCCCAGCGCAGTGGCGATGATGACGATGACCACACTCACCTGGGCGAAGTAGAGCAACGCAGCGCTCACCACACTGCCGCCGAGGATCTCGATGTCGGACAGCGCGCCACCGCGCAGCCGCTTGAGCGTGAGCTCCTCCCGCCGGGCGGTGAAGACGTTCACCAGGTTGATGAACACCGGGAAGATCAGAAAGAAGGCGATGTCGCCGGTGGCGGTGTAGAGCACCGCGTCCAGCCCGGCGGTCTTGTTCCCGTTGTCACGGGAGATCAGCAGCATCGCCCCGAAGAACAGCGGCACTCCGATCACGCTGAACAGCGCCGTGCGGTTGCGCCACAACAGGGTCAGGTCGAGCCGGGCGATGCGCAGCAGATACCGCACATGCACCGGCTGCAAAATCAGGTTCCGCGAGCCGAGCTCGGGGGACTTCAGGAGGCTCATCGGTCGTCCTCTCCGGGGGTCTGCCCCACCACGTGCAGGAAAACGTCTTCGAGGGACGCGCTGCGCACCTGCAGCCCGGCCAGGGTCAGGCCACGCCCGTCGGCCCAGCTCAGCAGCTCGCCCAACGCGCGCTGCAGGGCGGCCGCCTCGGTCAGCGTGTAGGTCGCGACGGTCTGACCGCGGTTCACGGCGACCTGAGCCTCGACGCTGCGGCCGGGCAGCGCGAGCGGAGGAAGCTCGGCCACCGGCACCTGCGCGGGGACGTGGAAGCCGATCCGGTCACCGTGGCCGGCCAGCACCTCCCCCACCGTGCCGGCGACCTCGATCCGGCCGTGGTGCATGATGGCCAGCCGGTCGGCGAGTTGCTCGGCCTCTTCCAGGTAGTGCGTGGTGAGCAGAACGGTGGTGCCGTCGGCGACCAGATCCCGGATGACCTGCCAGGTGGCACGGCGGGCCTCGGGGTCCATGCCGGTGGTCGGCTCGTCCAGGAAGAGCACCTCCGGCCGTCCCACGATCGCCAGCGCCAGGTCGAGGCGGCGCTTCTGGCCACCGGACAGCTGACGGACCCGTACCTTCTCCTTCTCCCGCAGCCCGGTCAGCTCCAGGACCTCGGCGCGATCACGTCGTCGTGGCGTCAGGTCTCGCCACAGGTCGATGGTCTCGGCGACATTGAGATCGCTGAAGAAGCCGCCCTCCTGCAGCATGACGCCCATGTTGTGCCGGACCTTACGGCGGTCGCCGTGCGGGTCATGGCCGAGCACGCGCACCGTCCCGGCATGTGCGGACCGGTAGCCCTCGAGAGTCTCGAGCGTCGTCGTCTTCCCGGCCCCGT
The DNA here is from genome assembly GCF_014323705.1 of Actinomadura alba. Classification (GTDB taxonomy): domain Bacteria; phylum Actinomycetota; class Actinomycetes; order Streptosporangiales; family Streptosporangiaceae; genus Actinomadura_C; species Actinomadura_C alba. Next base: position 24,845 of record NZ_JABVEC010000010.1, on the reverse strand, counting down.
TGGTGCCGAGCAGGGCGAACAGCTCCCCTGGCCGCACCTCGAACGACACGCCTCGTACGGCCTCGAAATCGCCGTACCGCTGCCGCAGATCCGCCACCTCTATGGCGCTTCCCGTATGCATGCCCCCACCTTCGTGGACCTGCCGGCCGGCCAGTAGACGTCGCTGTCACCACCCGTGGCCGCGCCTGTCATGTCACCGGTATGACATCTGTCATCGACCGCCGGCCGCGCGGCGGAGCGAGGACCGTCACCATGCGGAACGCACGGGCGGCCAAGAGGCCAGTGACAACGAATGGCCGCAGCGCAAGAATCCCGTTCTAAGACTTCCGGGACATGGAGGCGCTGTGTGGAGCACGATGCAGGACTTTCCCCTGACGGTCACCTCGATCATGAGATACGGAACGTCGGCGTACGGTACGGGCGAGGTCGCCACCTTCACCGGTGATGGGCTCCGCCGCACCTCGTACGCGCAACTCGGGAAGCGCGCCGCCCGTCTCGCCGGTGCGCTGCGACGGCTGGGCGTGGACGGCGACCAGCGCGTCGCGACCTTCATGTGGAACAACACCGAGCACCTCGAGGCCTACCTGGCGGTCCCCTCCATGGGCGCGGTGCTCCACACGCTCAACATCCGGCTCTTCGCCGACCAGCTCGTCTACATCGCGACCCATGCCGAGGACCGGATCGTCATCGCCGACGGCTCGCTCGTGCCGCTGCTGGCGACCGTCCTGCCGCGGATGGAGACCGTACGGCACGTCATCGTGGTCGGCGAGGCCGATGTCACGCCACTCGCGCCGGCCGGCAAGGAACTGCATTCGTACGAGGAACTGCTCGCCGAGGCGCCGGACTCCTTCGACTGGCCCGAGGACCTCGACGAGCGATCGGCGGCCGCGATGTGCTACACGAGCGGCACCACCGGCCACCCGAAAGGTGTCGTCTACTCCCACCGCTCGGCGTTCCTGCACTCGATGTCGGTGTGCACCGGCAACGCGTTCGGGCTGACCGGCTCCGACAAGGTGCTGCCGGTCGTGCCGATGTTCCACGCCAACGCGTGGGGGCTGCCGTACGCGGCGCTGCTGGCGGGCAGCTCCCTGCTGATGCCCGACCGGTTCCTGCAGGGTGAGGCCCTCGTACGGCTGATCGAGGCCGAGCGGCCCACCATCTCCGGCGCGGTGCCGACCATCTGGGGCGAGGTCCTGCGATATGCCCAGGAGCACGGCTCGGACCTGACCTCGTTGCGGATGGTGCCCTGCGGCGGGTCGGCCGTACCCGAGTCGCTGATGCGTGGTTTCGACGAGGTCGGCGTACGGATCGTGCACGCGTGGGGGATGACCGAGACCTCGCCGCTCGCGTCGATCGCGCACCCGCCGGTCGGCGCCTCGGAGGAGCAGGCGTGGTACTACCGGATGACACAGGGCCGCAGGATGGCCGGGGTCGAGGCGCGGGTGGTGGGCGACGGCGACACCGAGCTGCCGTCGGACGGCGAATCTGTCGGTGAGATCGAGGTACGCGGTCCATGGGTCACGGGCTCGTACTACAAGGACGAGGACCCGAGCAGGTTCCACGACGGCTGGCTGCGCACCGGCGACGTCGGCACGCTGTCACCCGACGGGTTCCTGGTGCTGACCGACCGGGCGAAGGACGTCATCAAGTCCGGTGGCGAGTGGATCTCGTCGGTGGATCTCGAGAACCAGCTGATGGCACACCCCGATGTCATCGAGGCCGCCGTCGTGGGCGTCCCCGACGACCGCTGGCAGGAGCGTCCGCTCGCATCCGTGGTGCTGCGCTCCGGGTCGACCGTGACGGCGGACGAGCTCAGCGGGTTCATCGCGGGACGGGTCGCCAAATGGCAGATACCGGAGCGGTGGACCTTCATCAGCGAGGTACCGAAGACGAGCGTCGGCAAGTTCTCCAAAACAACTCTCCGGCGGATGTACGCCGACGGTGAGTTCGAGGTGATTCATCTGGGGAGCGATGCTCCGGCCGACAGGCCCCGGGCGCCGATCACTCGACCGGACATCCCAACGGTTCCCTAGCGACACCGGGTGCTTCCGGCTCGTGCCTCAGGTGAGCACGGAGCCCGCCCAGCTGACCGCGACAGAGTAGGAGCGGCCGCCCGTACTGTTGATCGTGACGGTGGCCTCTCCCTGCAACTGGATCAGCGCACGGTCGAACTCGATGCCGAGCCGTACCCGGCCGTTCTTGGAAATCCGTCCGCTCGTGGCGGACAGCGTGAGCTGCGGGCTGGACGCCTGCGCGCTCCAGGTCACGGCCCCCATGGACGCGAACAGGTCGAGGTGGGTCTCCCGCTCACCGGGGCCAAGGATGACCTGGGTGGCGCTGAGCCGCAGGCGGCCCGGTTGAGGCGGCGTGCTCGGAGTCCGCGGCCCTGGCGAAGGCGTCTTCAACCTGCCTTCGGTCTGCGGTGCCGCGACGGGGGGACGTCCGCCGGGATCCGCCGACCCGGGAGGGGACGCCGGCATCCGGTTGGGCATGGACTGCGTCGGACCGGGCGGCGACGGTGTCTTGGGCTTCGGCCCGGTCGGCCAGTAGAACTGCGGACCCGGCAGATCCGGGCCGATCAGCAGTACGGCGACGGTCGCCGTGATCAACGCTCCGGCCATGCCGCCCGCCGCGAACATCCACCGCCGGGCGAACGGCGGCGTGACGTCCGGCTGGCGAGGCAGCCCCTGCGTGGTGAGGTTGCCGCCCCGGCCGGCGATGTCCGCGCGATAGCCCGCCAGCTCCGGGTCGGTACCGGTGTGGACGACCCGGCGGCGGAGCGCGGCCGGTGGAGCGAGTGCCTGCCCGAGGTCGAGCAGGGCGGTGAGTGACACCTGGTGACGCCGTTCCCCCGCCCCTCGGGCGGAGCGGTCCGAACGATCGGAGCGATAGGAACGGAAATCGTGACCGCGGCGGCCCGATCGGCCGAAACTGTGCGGGCGGCCCGTGTCTTTGCGGCGCCCCGCAAGGCCCGCCAGGCCGGCCAGGTCGGCGCCGCCCGGATGAGACCCCTCGCCCGCGGACGGCGTGGCCGGCAGCGACTTGCCCGCCGGCTCGATGATCGTCTTGTCTGACTCGCCGGAGTCACCTTGCTCCGCGACCTCGGCCTGGACCTTCCCGGTGGGGGGCGTCCCGGTCCTGCGCTCGCCCGCGCCCTGCCAGGACAGCACACGCAGTTCCGCGGTCATCGCCGCCTCGGCCTGAGCGCGTGCTCGGGCGAGCCGGGCGGCGGCCCGCCGGCCGGACACTCCGAGCGTCGCGGCGAGGTCATAGCCGGTCACGTCATGGCGGAGCGCCAGGAGCAGCACCTCCTGCTCCGGAAAGTCCAGTCTGGCGAGTGTCAGTTCGAGCAGTTCCCGACGCTCGGCGAGGGTGAGGCCGGAACGGTCGGTCTCCTCGGCCTCGGCGGCGGCCTCGTCACCGGGCGCTCCGGTGCCGAGGGGGTCGTGCGCGGGAGTGGCGTCGCAATCCGAGTCGGAGGTCCACACCCAGTGCAGGCCGCCGCTGCGCCCGCGTTGCAGGCAGCGCCGGCGTGCGGCACCGTACAGCCAGGCTCCCAGGCGCATCCGGTCGCGCAGCCGCGGCGCACGGCGGCAGGCGTCGATGAGGCAATCGTGGACGGTGTCGGCCGCGACCTTGGAATCGCAGATCAGCGACACACAGTAGTCGTATAGTCGCTCTGCGTAGGTGTCGTAGAGTGCGATAAGGGTGTCTTCGTTGCCTTCGTTCAAACCCCTGACCAACCTGCGGTCAGCGTCGGGGTCGAAGGGTGACCACCTTGACATGCGCGCTCCCGACACCTAGCGGCGCAACTTGCTTACACCAGACACACCTGGCGGCACAACTAGATCATCAGAACTGGACTGCATCACCGAAACACCATCACAACTGGCCACTGTTGCCCCGCCATATCCTGCCCGCATTCTCGCGGCAGGACATATCACCCGATGCGGACGACAAAGGAAGCGTAGGCGTCACGGGCCGGTTGATCAACGCCGGATCGGAACCTCGTCAGTCGTCTCCGGCGTGATCGCCGTGCGGGTGCGGAGCCGGCACCGCGCCGGCGAAATCGTGCTCCAGCGCCGCGTCCTCCCTGAGCTTGGCCATGGCCCGCGACACCGTGCTCTTCACGGTTCCGACGCTGATGCCGAGAATGTCGGCGATCTCCGCCTCGGACATGTCCTCGTAGTAGCGGAGCATCACCGCGAGACGCTGCCGCTTCGGCAGCTTGTCGAGCGCCCGGCCGAGCGCGTCGTGCAGCTCGCTGCGCCGGGTGTGATCGTCGACGGGTTGCTCGGGGAGCTCGTCGGTCGGATAGACCTCCAGTTTTCGCCGCCGCCACCAGGAGATCTGTGTGTTGACCATGGCGCGGCGCACGTAACCGTCCACGGCGGCCCGGTCGTTGATCCGGTCCCAGGCGAGGTAGGTCTTGGCCAGCGCGGACTGCAGCAGGTCCTCGGCCTCGGCCCGGTCGCTGGTGAGGAGCATCGCCGCCCGGAGCAGGGTGGGCCCGCGAGCCGCCACATAGTCGCGGAACTCCTCGTGCTGAGCCTTGCTCACGTCACCACCGACCCCAGGGGATTGAGGGAGGTTCTGTCCGAACGGTGCCGTGCGGGTGTCCATGCGACCTCCGGAGCGACATCCGGGGACACTGCGCACAACATGCCGATGACTCTGACGATCGCACGAAGATCGTAATTCTGGCTCAACAGAAAAGCCATATTCGGGTCAACCAGTGGAGGAACTTCCCCACCAAGTGCATAGAACCTCTACTCCAACACTGGCGAATGTGGACAGAAACGTCGACAGGCTTGTGCATTTGAGCAACGCTTGACGCGTTGTCACGATCGCAGTGTCCATGGGCCGCCTCACCCACGCCGGGAGTGCTCATGCCGCAACCCCGCAGTCACTCCGAAGTGGTGCCAGGTCATATCGGTGAGGTGCGCCGTCGCCGCCGGGCGGCCGTGCTGGGCGACCCGAGCCCCGCGGCGCCGATCATCGACCGGCCACCAATACGCTCCGTGACCGGCACGGTGGTCGAGGCCGGGCCGGAGTTGCTGGTGCTGCGCACGAACGACAGTGATCACGACCACGACCACCAGGAGAAGCGGCTGTGGATCTCGTCCGACACGACAGCCTGGTACGGAGGGCCCGCCGGGATGGCCGCCGTGCGCCCCGGTCGTGAGGTGATCGTACGAACCACCGCCGACGGCCTCGGGGCCGACCGGATCTGGGTCGACATCGTCCGGGTGACCGGCACGATCATGGTTGCGGCCAAGGGATTCGTCGAGGTCGACGCCGGCCGGCATCGCGGACGCGTACGCGTCGCCATCCCCCCGCAGGCGCTGAGCCGGGTGCTCGTCCGGCATCCGCGCCTCGAGCCGGGCTATCTCCTCGATGTGATCGGGATCCGGTCATCGAGCGGGCCGCTCGCCCTGCAGCCCGGAACATCGCAGCCGGGATATCGCGCCGGCGAAGGCGGTTCGCCGAAGACCACCGGAACGGTGTCTCGTGAACTTCGGGGCACCGCCACCTGGTACAGCGGGGAGGGCCACGGAGCCGCCTACCCCGCCCTCGATCCGGAAGGTCAGGCGGGCGGCTGCCCGGACGCACCGACCAGCTGCGCCGGTCTGCCGTTACTCTCCCACGGCAGCGACCTGCTGGTCGGCAACGAGTGCGCCAAGCGGTCGGCCACCGTCACGGTGACCGAATGCGGCTGTACGGCGGCGCTCTACTGCGACCGTTGCGTCGAGTGCGGTACGTCCAGACGCGGGCGGATCGTCGAGCTCACCGCCAAGAGCTTCGTCGATCTCGGCGGAGAGCTCGAGAACGGCTGCTTCAACGCCACGGTCACGGTGGGGTGACCCATGGTCGAAGCGTTCCAGAGCAGCCAGCTCCTGCTCATCTCCGCCGCGCTCATCACCGCCTGCCTGTCCAAGCTGGCGAACCCGGGCACACGTCCCCGTACGATCCACGGGGTCACGGCGTCCCCACCCGTCCTCGCGGTGCGGGACAGCCGGCCGATCGCGGTCGGCCTGGCCCTGACGGAGGGTGCTCTGGGCGTGGCCCTGCTCGTGACCCCGCATCCATCGGTACGGGTGGTCACGATCATGGGATTCGCGTCCGCGACCTGGGTGGTCAGTGAGCTACGGACGCACCGGCCCGAGGACGGCTGCGGCTGTTTCGGCGCACTGAGCGCCGGCCGGATCGGGATGCGCTGTGTCGTACGGACCGCGCTGTTCACCGGAGCGGCGATCATCGCCCTCGGCGTGCCGTACACCGGGATCGACGTGCTCCGGGCGAGCCTCGGCTGGGGCGGCGTCGTGCTCGCCGCCGAGATCCTCATGTTCGTCGCCCTGTCCCCGGAGGCGGACGGGCTGCTGGGCCGCCTCCGATCTTCGGCGCCGTGCGAACTGCGCACCGCTCCTCTCAGCGAGACCTACCGCATGCTGCGGGCGAGCGACGCCTGGCGGGAGCACGAGAACCTCCTCGCCGGCCGCGAACCCGTCGACGTCTGGCGGGAACTGTGCTGGCGGTTCGTCGCCTATGAGGGCCGGGTGGCCGGCCGGGAAGTCGAGATCGTTTTCGCGGTCTCGATGGAGGAGCGCCATCCGGTCGTGCGCGGCGCGGTGTTGGCGAACCCTGATCGCGATGGCTCGGCAGGCGCGACCGTGGCCGGGAGCACGCTGTCTTCCGCCGCGGGCGGAGAGCACGACAGGACCGGCGAGGGGTGCCAGGGCCGCGTCCCACGCGGGAGCGGGGATGAGGAACCCGGCCCTGACGGGGACGGCGGTGAGGGCGATACGGGCGAGGACACCGGCCTGAGTCGGTTGGCCGTCGCCCCCGTGCGGAACCAGACGGCGCAGCGATCCGCGCGGGTCAGTGAACGGAGCCGCTGACCGGTCCTTCTGAGCCCTTCTGTCCTTCTGTCCTTCTGTCCTTCTGTCCTTCTGACATTGGGCTCTCTGGCACTGTCTAAGGCTCTCTAGCGCTGCCGCTAGGGATGTCTAGAAAACCTCAGAGAACGATCGGCGCGGCACTCGATGTACCTTTATGTCCCTCTCTAGCGGCAGCACTAGACATCCTTAGAGAGCTGTAGCGACCACATCGCCACGCCGTCGCCCGGTCAGCGCGGTCTCAGCGTGCCTGTGCTTCCAGCTCTCCTAGGCGGGTTGGGCACGTAGGAACTTGCCGAAGTGCGGAACGGTGAAGGCCACCAGACCGCGTTCGGCGCTGTAGATCAGCCCCTTCTTGATCAGTCCGTCGCGGGCCGGTGACACGCTCGACGGCTTCCGGCCCAGCTCGTCGGCGACCGACGCGGTCGCCACCGGATCGTCGCCCAGCATCGCCATGGCCCGCATGTAGTCGCGTTCGGCCGGGGTGGCGCGCTCGTAGCGGCTGCCGAAGAAGCCGACGGCCAGCTCGGTCTCGGCCTCTGGGGCGGCCACCTTGATGTCCTCTGTGGTGATGGGCGTCTCGGGGGCGAGATCCCAGACCACCTTGGCGTAGGCCTGCACGAAGTACGGATATCCGTCGGCCGCGTCGTAGAGCGCGTCGAGGGCGTCCTTGGTGAACGTCACGTCCTCTCGCTCGGCCGGGGCGAGCAGCGCGAGGTCGGCGGACGCGCGGTCGAGCCGATCGATGCGGGCGTAGCGGAACAGCCGCTCGGAGTAGGACTTGCTCGCCGACAGGACCGCCGGCAGATGCGGCAGCCCCGCGCCGACCACGATCAGCGGCCCGCCGGTCTGCGACAGCTCGTGGCAGGCCGCGCAGAGCGCGGAGACGTCGTCGGGCGGGATGTCCTGCATCTCATCGACGAAGAGCCCGATGCCGACGCCGAGATCGGTGGCGACCGAAGCGGCGTCGACGAACAGTTCGGTCAGATCGATCTCGAGATCGCCCGAGTCGGCCCGGCCGCGGGCGGCGGGTACGTCGATGCCGGGTTGCCAGCGATGCACCCGCGCCTTGCCCTTGGCGCCGCTGTCCTCACCGGCCTGCGCGAACGCCTTGAGGACTCCGAGGAACTGCTCGATCCGGTCGGGTGCGCGGTGCCGGGGGGCGAGCTCACGAATCGCCATGTGCAGCGCGGCGGCGACCGGCCGGCGGATCGACTGATCCGGCCGAGCCTCGATCTTGCCGGTGCCCCACAGGTGCTGGATGGCCATGGATCGGAAGGCGTTGAGCAGCACGGTCTTGCCGACTCCACGCAGGCCAGTAATGATCATGCTGCGTTCGGGCCGCTCACGGGCCACCCGCTCGAGTACGACCTCGAACTGCCGCAGCTCCCGGTCACGACCGGCGAGCTCGGGCGGGCGCTGTCCGGCGCCGGGCGCGTAAGGATTCCGCACTGGGTCCACGGTCTCGGACTCTATGAGCCGATATAGCTGTGGCCGTAGATTTCCATAGAAAGTGCTACGGCGTGTCGCGCGCCGCCGTCGCGTGGTGCAGCGCACCGCCTCCGGCGTGGTGAGGGCAGCCACCATGCCCGCCTCCCCGTGCGGGATAACCGCAGGTCGAATCTCTGTTCGAGGAATTCGAACACAGTAGCCCACGACCGGCGCCCGCGTCACCGCGAACGGAAGGTTCGACTCGAAAATCTTTTCGGCTGCGCCCCGTCGACCGTCCGGCCGGCGGCCGGTTGACACCCGGGTCGACCGGGGTAAAAGATCCTGACTTGAGCCCTGACCGAGAAGCGGCGAATTTCGCGAAAAGAATAGTTGAAACTTAAATGGATGTCGTATACTAACGATATGGGTGAACCACGTTGGCTCGACGCTCGTCAGCAGCGTGACTGGCGGGCCTTCCTCGAGGGCAGCGTGCGGTTGTGGGACGTGATCGACCGTGACCTCAAGGCCAAGCACGGGCTGACCGGAGCGGAGTACGAAATCCTCGTACAGCTGTCCGAGGCGCCGGAGCGGCGTATGCGCATGGCCGAGCTGGCCGAGTCGGCCAGCCAGTCGCGCAGCCGGCTGTCGCACACCTGCGGCAGGCTGGAGGCCAAGAAGCTCGTCCACCGCGAGACCTGCCCGGGTGACAAGCGGGGCGTGTTCGCCGTGCTGACCGACGAGGGCTTCGCCACGCTCGACCTCGCCGCACGCGACCATGTCAACACCGTGCGGGAGTTCTTCATCGACGTGATGGAGCCGGGCGACCTCGAAGCGGTGGGCCGGGCCTTTCGCGCGGTGGCCGACCGCATCGCCGAGACACAGTGACCGGGCGGGCCGCGGTCAGGGATTGAGGCCGGTGAGAAATCCCGCCGATATCAGGGTCATGAACAGCCAGCCCAGCATCATGCCGACACCGAACGGCCGCCAGGCGCCCCGGATCTGCCATACGAGCAGACCGCCCAGGCCGAAGGCCAGCAGGAGCAGGGTCAGCATCTGAGGCAGCAGGCTCGGCGTCTCCTTCATCTGGAGCGGCGCGTACATCATCACGCAGTCGACCAGGATGAACGTCCCGAAGCCCGCGACCGTCGCGGCGAGGTCCCTGCACCCCGGCCCGTCCGCGTTCTGCCACGGCGGCCGGGCACGCCGGACCGGCTCCAGAGCCGACGTCAAGGCCGGCGGGTCCGGCACCGACCCGGACTTCATGGCGAACAGCTCGTCTTCGAGGCTGGGGTCCCCGCCTTCCCCCGCGCCCTGCCGCTCGGGCGAATCCGGCCGGTCGTCAGAACCCGGCCGGCCGCCCGGGTCCGGCTGCTCCATGCTCGGCTCACCCGAGCGCGGCTTTCTACGGTCCGGCATCCTCTGGCTCCCTGGACCGGGAGTGTTTGCTCGCACCGTAGCCAAAACCGGCGAAATCCCCCAGGGGCCGCACGTGATCTGTGTGCGCTGTGCGATCCTGCCGCTATGCGGGGGAAGCCGGGACTCGCCGTCATGGTGCTCGTCATCGAGGTCGCCGTCCTGCTGGCCGGATGTGGCCGGGAAGGCGAGCGGGGAGGGCCCGCCGGCAAGCCCCCGTCCGAGACCTCGCCTCAGCAGCCCCCTGAGGGGACCAGGAAGCCGGCCGCCGAGGAACCCGGACAGCGCCCCGCCGTCCAGAGGTTCAGCGGCACGATCGGCAAGATCCCATCGCGGAACACGGTGAAGTACTCATGGCGCCCGGGCTGCCCGGTTCCGCTCTCGCGGTTGCGCCTGCTGCGGATGACCTACTGGGGCTTCGACCGCCGGACCCACACGGGCGAGATGGTGGTGAACGCCAGGGTCGCCGACGATGTGGTCAAGGTGTTCCGGCGGCTGTACGACCAGCGCTACCCCGTCCGCCGGATGCAGCTCGTCGATGTCTACAAGGGCAGCGACTTCGCCTCGATCGACGCCGACAACACCTCCGCGTTCAACTGCCGGGCGGCGACCGGGTCGAGTTCCTGGTCACAGCACGCCTACGGTCTGGCCATCGACGTCAATCCGTGCGAAAACCCGTACGTCACCGGGAGCGGCCAGACGGCACACAAGCACTGCCGGAAGCACGTCGACCGCGCCCGGCGCAACCCCGGCGTGATCCGCGCCGGCGACAAGACCGTCCGGGCGTTCCGATCGATCGGCTGGGGCTGGGGCGGCGCCTGGTCGGGGACGAAGGACTACCAGCACTTCTCCTCCAACGGCCGCTGACCTCACCTGCGGCCGCCCGCCCCCGGGCCGGGACGGTCGTCATCCTGTGCCTCTCGACGACCGTCGCAGCGGCCACTCAGAGGGCGAAGACGGCCACCAACGCGATGAGGACGATGACGACGGCGGCGCCACCGAGGATCAGTCCGATGTTGGGCCCACCACCTGCGGCGCTCTCGGCCTCGCCGCCGCGCGCGAAGGCTCGGAACTGCTCGGTGTCCCCTGATGGTTCATTCTGGTATTCAGACATGCGAACGACCTTAACGAAGGATTCCACGGTCACTGTCGCCTTTCGGACAACATGTCTAAGATCAACACCGTTTCGCGCGAACGAGTCAGCGGTTCTGGTGCCCGGGGGTCAACGCGGCGGCCGCTCCAAGACCGATGAAAGTGCAGCCGGCCGCATAGCGCTCCCCACGCAGGAAGCGCGCGCTGCGGCGCGGCCACGGCCCCATCGCACCCGCCGACAGCGCGCAGCCACCGTCGGTGAACAGGCCCGGCAGCACGAACACCCGCGTTACCACGTACAGGGCGAGCGTCGATGTACTCGGCGTGGCGCCACAGGACCACGAAGCCCCCTGCCCGGCCAACTGACATACGACCGCCCACCGGTGCCGGCTCGGCATCGTCGGCCGGTGGACCCTGGGGAAGCGGTCCGGTGACTTCTCCCAATAACGGGTGTGAGCCACCGATTCGAGAGGGGGCACGTGGACGTGCCGATACGCACCGCAGCGTCGTGGCCGGCTGAGAGGTCGCGATGAGCGAAACGAGCGCGGGGTGAGGGGCGATGTGCGAGCCCGCACCGACGCCGAGGTGATCGAGGCGTCCCTGCGCGAGCCGGAGTGCTTCGCCGAGTTGTACGACCGGCACCACGAGGTGATCCATCGTTACATCGCACGCCGGCTCGGGCGGGACCTCGCCGACGACCTGATGGCGGAGACCTTTCTGATCGCGTTCGACCGGAGAGACCGCTATGACGCGGCCCGGGAGGACGCCCGCCCATGGCTGTACGGCATCGCGACCAACCTGGTCGGGCAGCACCGCCGCGCGGAGGTCCGCTTCTGGCGGCTCATCCAGCGGACCGGAGCCGACCCCGCGGTCGAATCACCGGCCGGTCCGGTGACCGACCGGGTCACCGCGCAGGCGTCGCGGCGAGCGCTGGCGGCGGCGCTCGCGAAGCTCCCCCGCGGTCAGCGTGACGTGCTGTTGCTGACCGCCGCAGGCGACCTCACCCCCGGGGAGATCGCATCGGCCCTCGGCATCGCCAGGGGGACGGTCCATTCCCGGCTGAACCGGGCTCGAAAGAAGACGCGTGACGTGCTGGGCGGGGTCGACCCGCTGGAGGGGAACGATCACTGATGAACGAACTGAAGCGCATGTACGCCGACGTGCCGCCACCGGACGACCGGGCGGTCACCGAGGGACGGGCTCGCCTGCTCGCCGCCGCCGACGGGACCGGTGCCACGGCGGCCTCGGCACGGCCGCGCCGGGCATTGCACCACAGGCCCCGGTTCGTGGCCGGTGCCGTCGGGGTCGCCGCGCTGGGAACGGCGGTGGCCATCGCCGTGACCGCACCGGGCGGCGCCGAAGGTCCCGCGAGCCCCACCGCCAAGGCGCCCGAGTCCAAGGGCACCATGCGGCTCGCAGCGGCCGTACAGATCGACCGCAAGAGCGACTATTACGCAGCGATGATCGTCGACCCAACCGCGGACAAGAAGCGATTGAGCGAGGCCTTCGCTCAGCGCGGCTTCGACATCCAGCTCTCCCTGGTACCGGTGTCGCCGAGCGTCGTGGGCACCATCGTCTACCAGGAGGAGAGCGAGGGTCCGGACCAGGGCAAGCTCAAGGTCATCACCGACCCGTCCTGCCGGACCGCGAGCCGGGCCGCATGCCCGGTCGGCCTGCGGATCCCACATGGTTTCAAGGGCCGCTCGAGCGTGGTGATCGGCCGGGCGGCGGCACCGGGCGAGGAGTACGTCTCCACCAACCCGGCCGATGCGCCCAAGGGGATCGAGGGCAAGACGGTGACCCAGGCCGAGGCGGCGCTCGCCCGGAAGGGCCTCAAGGTCGGGTTCTACAACGTGTACTGGAAGAACCCCGGATACGGGATTCAGGCACCGCGCTCCAAGGTGAACGGCGGTTGGAACGTCAGCGGGGTCGAGCCGTTCTCCCCAGGGACCGTCATGCTCATGATCGACGGCGCCGGGCCGGTGCCACCGGAGGTCGTGAAGAAGGCGCAAGAGGAGAAGACCGCCGTCCCGGCGGCCACCCGGACTCCGTGACCACCGATCCTTGTCCGGTCGCCACTTGACCTGAACCTTGGTCGAGGTCACACGCTGGTCTGAGCGATCTGTCCGACATCTTCGAGACGGACGCAGGCAACAGGCGGAGGACGTCGCCATGATTCTCGTCACCGGGGCGACCGGCAAGGTCGGCCACCACGTCGTGTCCGGACTGCTCGAAGCGGGCGCCACCGTGCGCGCGCTGAGCCGCGACCCGAAATCGGCCAGGCTGCCCGACGGCGTCGAGGTGGTCCAGGGCGACCTGGCCGATCCGGGCGACCTGGGCCCCGCCTTGGCCGGCGTCGAGTCGGTGTTCCTGGTGTGGCCCACACTCTCGGCCGACCACGCCGCGCCCGCGACGCTCAAGACCATCGCCGAGCGGGCGCGCCGTGTCGTCTACCTGTCCGCGCGGGGGGTACCGGACGATCCGGCGGAGAAGGCCGAGTCGATCCTCGGGTCCCATGCCATGATCGAGCGCCTCATCGAACGGTCCGGGATGGACTGGACCTTTCTGCGGCCCGGCGGCTTCGCGGCCAACACCCTCATGTGGGCACCGCAGATCCGCACTGGCGACGTGGTCCGCTGGGTCCACGGAGCGGCCGGCAGGTCGCTGATCCATGAGCGGGACATCGCGGCCGTGGCGGTCCGCGTTCTCGTCGAGGACGGGCACAGCAGCGCGAAGCACGTTCTCACCGGGCCCGAGACGCTCACGCAGGTCGAGCAGGTCCAGGCCATCGGCCGGGCGATCGGTCGGCCGCTGCGGTTCGAGGAACTGTCACCAGACACCGCGCGGCGGCAGATGCAGGAGCAGGGGATGCCGCTCGATATGGCCGACGCGATCCTCGACGGTCATGCCGCGATGGTGTCCAACCCAGAATCGGTGACCCGTACGGTCGAAGAGGTCACCGGCAAGCCCGCCCGCACCTATGCCGAATGGGCGGCCGACCACGCCGACGACTTCCGGTGACCGCCCGTTCCGACAGGTGCGGCCACGAGCACGGCATCAGATCTCCAAGGCGCCACGTGGACTTCCGTGTTCGAGGCCGCAGGCGGTTCGCCCCACCGACGGGAGCGGGCGAATCACTCACCCACCCGAGATAAGGGCGGACAGCACCCGGGATCGGGTGTCGCCGAGGTCCTCGCGGCCGGGATGCCACGTGCAGCCGATGTCCATGGCGACGACCCGGCCGGTGTCGAGCACCCGGCGGGCGGCGCGGAGCACCGACGACGCCGTGGGCCCGCCCGCCGCCGGGTATCGCAAGCCCGCGAGCTCGCCGGGATCGATCACGTCCAGGTCCATGTGCAGCAGCAGAGGCCCCGGCGGCAGCGCGTCGGCGGACACCTCCTCGACGCCGCATCGACGGATGCCCGAGGTGGCCAGATAGTCGGCCTCCGGCGGGTCGAGGTCCCGGGCGTCCACCAGCATGACCCGGTCCTCGGGTACGACGCGCAGCCCCAGCCGCTCGGAGATCAGCTCGGGCCGGTAGCCGACCAGGATGCGCAGCGGCATGCCGCCCAGATATCCCGAGGCGGTGGTCTCCACGGTCTGCACATCACCGTGCGCGTCGAACCAGACCACCGAGGGGTCGACCGCCGCCCGCTGAAGACCGGTGACGGTACCGAGCGACGCCGTGCAGTCGCCCGACACGACGACGGGCACCTTGTCGTTTCGTACGACGTCGGCGACGGCTTCGGCCACCGGCTCGTACAGCCGCCCGAGCCGGGTCCAGGTGTCCGCCTCGGGCAGCGTCGCGGTCACCGTGGTGACGTCGTCGCCGGACGGCAGAGGGATGTCCAGGTCGGGCAGGTGTTCGTCGAGGTGATAGGGCACCAGAATGATCGACACGATCAGCACCGTATCCAGTCGGCTACGAGAGGTCGTACCGGCGCGTCTTCACGGCGGCCACGAAGTCCGCCCACTCACCCGCCCCGAACGCCAGCGCGGGACCGTCCGGATTCTTCGAGTCGCGCACGGCCACCACGCCCGGCAACCCGGCGAGTTCGACGCAGTCGTCCCCACCCTGAGCGCTATAGCTGCTCTTGCGCCACCGCGCGGCAGCGACCTCCACGCAGTCCTGCCCACCTTGAGCACTACGTCTGCTCTTCCGCCACCGCATCGCGGCGAGATCGAGACTTGTCACTTAAGGTTCTCCAACGTTCTCAGGAGCATCTGGTGGGACGCGGCACGAGGCAGCGCTTCTCCCATGACGAGATCGAAGCGTGCGGCACAGTCACCTACCGTGCCCGGATCCTCGATCAACTGGCTGAAGCCCGGCCCCTCCTGATACAGGATCTCCGTGCCGTCGCCCAGCCGCAAGAGGGTGAATTTCCCGTCGAGACCCGCGTATGTCATAGACGCGAACGGCAGGATACGCACCTGGACGTACGGCGACGTGACCAGTCCCGCTAACAGTTTCAGCTGTTCACGCATCACGTCCGCTCCACCGAACGGACGATGCAGGACCGCTTCATCCAACACGAACCATGCGTACGGCGGGGTTTCAGCCCGAAGAATCGCCTGCTGTTCCATGCGGGTGGCGACCCGTTCTTCCACCGGCGCCGGATCGGGCCAGGCACTAATTACCGCCCGGGCGTAGTCCTCGGTCTGGAGCAGGCCCGGTACGAGCTGTGTCACAAACGACCGGATGAGCACCGCCTGTGATTCCAGTTCGATATACGCCGGGAAGCCGGGGAGCAGGACCTGGCTGCGGCCGGCGCGCTTGATGACTTTCCACAACCTGTGGAAACTGCCGCCGGTCTCGAAGTAGGTGTCCAGGTCGAGGGCGAACAGCTCGGACGGAGGCTTCTCCGCCAACTCGACCTGACCGATCCACTGTGCCGAACAGCCGAGCGCGGCGGCGAGCTGGGCCATCGACAGATTCGCCTTGTTGCGATGCGTCCTTAACTCGGCGCCGAAGTGGCCGACGAGGGAATTCGGATCGAGCTCCCGCTGGGGACGAGGCATGGGGGAAGCCTCCCGTGATCGTTCGCGGACCGCGTTGACATGCGGGCGCGAGCCGGTTGCGTTGCGAGTGGTGACCGTTGATAGCAGAGCGTATTGCCCTCGGGCCAGCCTGGTCATGGAAATGGACCCCGAGGAGGAAACCCCCCATGACGACGGTCACGACAGCGGCGCCGCCCGCGTCTCCGCGTACCAGCGAACCGGCAGGACGACGGTTCCCGGCATACGCGTTCCTGACGGACCTGACCCGAAGGTTCCCCGGGACATCGGTCTGGTGGGGGCGGCACACGGGCAGTTGGTGGGCGTTCCACCCGTACCTCGGCCGGCTGGTCGAGGCGACGTCGCCGACCGAACTCGCGGCCCTGCTGCACGCCGCGCTGCGGAGGGCCCCGGCCACGACCGACCCCGGCGGCCACCGCAGGGAGGCGTCGTTTCGATGACGGACGCCGAGGGCATCGCCGCCCTGCGAACGGCGCATCCGGACTGGAACATCTGGCGGGCCCGTACGTCCACCGGCGGCGCCGGAATGTGGATGGCCACGCGCCATCGCGTGCTGACCACCGACGAGATGTACGACGGGCTGGCGCACACGCTCGCCGAGGACTGCGCCGACCGCCTCGCGGCCGCACTCGCGGAACAACACCGCATCGAGGCCGCGCGCACGCCGGAGTTGAGCTGAGCGTGGGCATCTCCTGGGTGGACCCCGCTCCTCATCCCTTCTTCTCAATGGCCGAGAACATGCAGCTGATTCAGCCGATAGCACGCCTCGGCGACCTCGCAGCACTGACCGAATACGCGTGGACGACGCCGAGACCGACCATGCGAACGGCCGAGGACCGGGTTGTCGGCCACACCTGTGCCGGACATCATGGCCCCATGATGGTGACCGATCGTGTGCCCGACAGCGCCCCATTGGTCGTTCGGCCCCGCGTCGGCCGCCTCGTCGCCATCTTCGGCCCGAACATCGTCATCTCCGCGCTGCTGACGCTGGCGATCGTCGTATTGTCGGTGCTCTATCTCGACCTGATCGGCAATGTATTGGCGATCGGGATCGTCGCTCAACTCCTCTTCTACAACACGCTGCTGTACGTGCACCTGCTGCGCTCGACCGCCTTCTCCGGCCCGTACCTCGCGGCGGACGCGCACCGGGTATGGCTACGGGTCGGTGGGCTCCGCCGGCCTCGCGTGGTCGTGCTGCCGTGGAACGCGGTCCAACATGTCGAACTGCACGATGTGCCCAAAGGCGTGTTCTCGGTACGGCACGTCTGCCTGTACGCCCCGTCGCAGCTCGCCGAGGCGGGCGCCGATCGCGGCGTCGTCCGCGACACGAGAGCCGCCGCGAAAGCGACCGGAACCCCTTTCTGCGTCAACATCCGCCAGGTCCACGGTGACCCCGCGGAACTGCTGGCGCGGCTGAGGCAGTACGCGGCAGCGGCTTCGGTGCGCTGATGGGCGACGCACCCGCGTTCTTCAATCGGCCGAACGGAGAACACACCGTCATGAGGGTCACGGATCGCGTTCCTGACGGCGCACCGTTGCTTTGAGGAAGAGCTGATGGGTTTCAGGGAGAGCCTGACCAGCGGAGAGGGCTGGTTGCCGCCGTCGGCGCGCCTCGTCCGGGATTCGGGAGAGGTGCTGTTCATCGATCCGGCGAGATTCCGGACGACCGCCGAGGTGAAGGCCTATTCCGAAGGCTGGTTCGCACGGGCGTTCGCGCCGGCCCAATGGGCATTGCGCCTGGGGCGGCGGGACGAGCTCGATGTCGATATCGACGCGGATCTGATCGACGAACTCAACGCGCGGCCCGAGGGGACCTGGATCGCCTATGGCGTGGCCTACCGCTACCTGCCGGGCTCTTGAGCGACTCTGACGACCGTACGTTCAGCGGACCGACCGTCCGATCAAAAGAGCCGTGACCGGGATGCCGATGGCGGAAATGGCAATGCCTTCCCAGTCGGCGGGGAGCAGCAACACGCACACGGCGCTTATGACACCCATGACCACGAGGAGCTGGAGCAGCAGAACCGGCGTCCTGAACAGGTGGCGAAGGTTGTCGGTGAACGTCCTTCCCCCCGCGTCGCGCTGGGCTTGCAGGCGTCGACGGCGTTCTTCTCGACTCATGGTCGACATCATGGATGCCCACTTCAGCGGAGACAATCGCCTGACGCGCATGCAAATCGGCCCGATCCGGTCAGGCTTTTCCGCGAACCCTGCTTCGCGTCGGGTCCGGCTCGGCCGCCCGCGGCGCGGGTGAGGCGGGCGCCGAGTGCGCGCAGATACTCGGTGAGTTCGGCCGGCCGGTGTACGTCGAATTCGCAGCCGAGCAGGTGACTGTCGAGGGGTCGTGTCGCTTGCCAGCGTGATGGGACCAGCGGGTTGCCACGAGGAAGGGACCACCTGGTGCTGTCATCGAGCATGGTGATCTCCGTTCTTGGCGTCAACGAACACGCCGGTGTCGGTGGGCTGGTTGTGGTGTGAGGGTCGT
This sequence comes from Actinomadura alba, assembly GCF_014323705.1. Taxonomy (GTDB): domain Bacteria; phylum Actinomycetota; class Actinomycetes; order Streptosporangiales; family Streptosporangiaceae; genus Actinomadura_C; species Actinomadura_C alba. Next base: position 6,512 of record NZ_JABVEC010000010.1, on the reverse strand, counting down.
TGGCGTTGCCGGTAGGACTCGCCTTCGACGATGAGTTCGTGGGCGGTGGAGGTGAGCCGGTCGACGGCGGACTGAGCGAGTAGGGGGTCGGCCATCATGGCCAGCCACTCGGCCGGTTCCCGGTTGGAGGTCACCACGGTCGCGGCTTTGCGGTGCCGCTCGACTACCAGCTCGTAGAAGTCGGTGGTCTCGACGGAGTCCAGTCCTTGGAGCGCGAAGTCGTCGATGATCAGCAGCTCGACGTGGGCGAGGCGGCGCATCTCGGCTTCGAGGGTGTTGTCGAGGCGGGCGGCCTTGAGTCGTTTGAAGAGCTTGTCGGCCCGGGAGGCGTGCACGGTCCGCCGTCGCCGGATGGCGATGTGCCCGAGTGCACTGGCCAGGTGTGTCTTGCCGACGCCGACCGGTCCCAGGACGAGCGCCCCATGTGGGCCGTCGAGGAATCGCAATGAGGTGAGTTCGTTCCACAGTTGCCGGTCGTAGTGGACGGCGGCGGTCTCATCCCAGGTATCGAGGCGCATGCCGGGGTCCAGCCCGGCGGTGCGGGACCGCAGTTGGGCGGACTTGGCTTCGCGGCGGGAGTGCTCGTCGGCCAGGACGAGCTCGAGGAAGTCGGCGTGCCCCAGGTGCTGCTGTTTGGCCAGGGCGAGCCGCTCGGGCAGGGTGTCGAGCATCTTGCCGAGCTTGAGGTGCCGCAGGATCTGCTTGAGCTCCGGGCCGATGGGGTCGGTCACTGTGGACTTGGCCGGTTTGTTGGTCGTGGCCATCAGCTCGCCTGCCCGTCGTCGATTCCGCTGCCGGCCCCGTCGCTGACGGGGGTGCTGCGGACGAGGGTCAGCTGGGTGCCGCCGCGGACGGCGAACTCGCCGGGATCGCGGGCGAACCGGGCCCCGGCGGCAGCGGCCGGCCGCGGTGGTGGCAGCGGGGCGGTGTTCTCGGTGGCCTTCTCCAGCATCGAGGCGATCTTGGTGACGGAGACGACGTCGAGCTCCAGCGCTCGGGAGCAGGCGGCGTCGACCGGTTCGGGTCCGTAACGGCGCACCAGCCCCAGCAGCCGGTAGACCTGCCGCATCTTGGTCCACGGAAGCTTGTCGTCCAGCACCCGTTCGGCATAGATCCCGACGTTGTCTCCGTGCCTGAAGGCGTTGCGGACCAGCGACTCGACGTCCCGCATCGCATACCCGGATTTCTCGGCCGGCAGGTCGGACGGGTCGGTCCACCGGCCGCCGGGCGCTTGCCGGGGATGGACCTTAATGAGCTTGCCGCGGTGGAACAGTTTCACCAGGCTCGAGTCCGCGCGGGCATCGACCTGCTGGCCGAGGAACTCAGCCGGCGCCGAGTACAGTGCCTTGCCGACCTCGATGTGGAAGTCGCGGTGCACCTTCACCTTCGTGAACACCGGCACGTCATAGGGGCCGGGCAGCGCCAGCAGCGCTGCGGCCTCGGCGGCCAGGAACACCTCGGCAGGGTGGGCCTGGATGGTGCCATGGACGCGCTGCCCGGCGATATCACGGCACCACGCCTCCACCCGGGCCTGGGCATCGGCCAGATCAGCGAACTTCTCCCCGGCGAAGAAGTTGCCGCGCACGTACTGCACCATCCGCTCGACCCTCGGCTTGTCCTTGGGATGGCGGATCCGCGTGGTGTCCGTGGCGAACCCGGCGTGCTGGGCGTAGTCCAGCCACCCCACCGTGAACCGCGGGTTCACCGCGTCAGCGTCGGCGACGATCGCCGACATGTTGTCGGGAATCACCACCTTGAACACCCCGCCGAAGAACCGCCACGCCGCCTCGCACCCAGCGATCACACAGGCCAGCGTCTGGGAGAACGTCAACCACACGAACATGTGCCGGGAGTAAACAGCGGTGAAGATCAGCGCGTGCACCCTCCGGCGGCGTCCCGCCGACGCATCCAACAGCAACCCCATCTGCGCGAAGTCGATCTGCAACTCGGCGCCCGGCTCCCCGTCCGCGACACGGACCGTCGAAGCCGTGCGGCCGAACCCGCAGCGTTCCACGCAGAACCGATGCAGCGTCCGATACGGCACCAACACACCCCGCCGCTCGAGCAAGATGCCGATCTTCACCACCGACAGCTTGTCCTTCTTCACCCACGCCTCGATCTGGGCATGCTGCACCGACAGGGACTCCCACGCTGCTCCGCGCCCGCCCGGCCGGGCCGGCCGGACCGCCTCCACGACCTGGCCGATCAGCTCATCGGTCAACTGACCAGCATCGCCCTCACGGGCGAGCCCGGCCTCTTGGGCGGCCTCGACATACCGGCGGGCGGTCTTGCGGTCCACCCCCGCCTGCTCGGCAACCTTCCGCAACCCGACCCCCGACAGCCAGGCCCGCAGCACCTCACGCACTTCGATCACGGCAACCTCCCGGAACGCCATCCCCCGAACCCCCACGTCGTCCAACGACCTGGAGAGATCGGTAACCGAAAGTGATCAAGACCCGAGGCGTGACACGCCGCCTGGTCCCATCACTGGCAACCGGGTGGTCCCATGCCCGTGGCAGAAAACCGCTCAGGGTGGTCCCATGACGCTGGCGGGCGACAGGGTCGCCGACACGGCAGCCGTCGATCATGGCATTGGTCAGCGAGATCAGATGCCCAGGGCGAGGCGTCCTACCCTGATGGACCTGGCCGATCAAGGCTCACTACAACCACCCTCCAGCCGCACGCTCCCGACCTTCACCGTCAACCGGTCTCGCTTGAGCACACCGGCGACGCAGGAGCCTCCTCCCGGGTACACCGCGTAGGCGACCCCGTCCGCTGCCTCGGCCGCGCCATCGGAGTTCCCCGAGAATCCCAGACCCCGCAGTGTCGTGCGCACCGCGTCGACGGTGAATCCTCCCTTGGTGCGGAGCTGCTCCAAAGCGGGGCGGATCTTCCTGGCCGCCATCTCACCTGCCAGCCGACCGGTCGCGTCCACCTCTACGGTCCGCTGCCAGGCGTGGTTGTCGCCATAGTGCGGGGCGTTGTCTCCCACCTCGGCCCCGTTGGCCTCACGGACCCTCTCCCACGGGCCGATGCCGAGCCGACGGATGGTGCCCAATTCGATTGAGACGTCCGAGAGGCGCTCGAACGGTGCTCCCGGCCGTGGTGCGATCTCCAAGACCTGAGCGGTAGCGGTGCCCTTCCGCCCCTGTCTCACCTGATCGCGCCAGAAGATCCGCGCGGCAGCCACCTCACCAGGTCTCAAACTCAGTTCGGCCGTAGGCCCATCGTGGGGCTCTGCCGTGGCCGCATACGACGCCCCGCGTCCGACGGCCAACTTGATCGGCTTCAGCCGGGCATCCAGCAGCTTGACCCTCGGATGGCCTGCCAGCACCTGGACACGTTGACCGCAGTTGTAGAGCTCGATGCTCAGCGACCTGAGATCCCTCATCGTGGACGGCTCACGCGACCAGAGCGCAACTCCCGATTCGGGGCAGGAGGCCGCTGCGGGAGACGCTCCACCAGAGGGCATCGTCGCAGACGGGGCAGTCGCCGGCTTGTCACCACAGCCCGCCACGCCAAGGGCCAGGATCAGTGCCGCACGCAAAGACCTCATAACCGGCATACAACCAGGCATCTGAGACGGACACCAAGAAGCCCGGCCGCCAACGGGTGCACCGGATCGGCCCGACGAGGACACCGTGGAGAGGTGGCTCCTGGCGGTCCGCGCCGCCCACTTCGACCAGCCGACGCCCCACGCCACGGCCCCAGGCGTGTTCCTGGTCGACATCGATGGACCCGTCGCCCTCCGCGACTAAACCGCCCCGGGCTGCCGCGGCCCGTACGACTGGGACCACGTCGGCGAGGACATCCCCGGACCAGCCGGTCATCAGCGTGGTCCAGGCCCTCGCGGCCGCCGGCAACCGCATCGTCTACGTCTCCGGCCGATCCGAGGCATGTGGGACAGAAACCGGCCTTCATGGAATCTGCGGGGACTCCAAAGGCCACGAGTGCACCCGGGCAGACGGTGAGGTGGTGGTCATCTGATCTCCCACAGCCGGGCGGTGTTGTCCCAACCGCCGGTGGCGAGGGTCTTGCCGTCCAGGCTGAACGCCACCGAGGAGACCCGGTCGGTGTGGCCGTTGAGGGTGGCGGTGGTGCGGCCGGTGGCCACATCCCACACCCGGGCGGTGTTGTCGTTGCTACCGGTGGCGAGGGTCTTGCTGTCCCGGCTGAACGCCACCGAAGAGACCCAGTCGGTGTGGCCGGTGAATGTGGCGGTGGTGCGGCCGGTGACCACATCCCACACCCGGGCGGTGTTGTCCCAACTGCCGGTGGCGAGGGTCTTGCCGTCCAGGCTGAACGCCACCGAAGAGACCCGGTCGGTGTGGCCGGTGAAGGTGGCGGTGTTGCGGCCGGTGACCACATCCCACAGCCAGGCGGTGGCCCGGCTGCCGGTGGCGAGGGTCTTGCCGTCCGGACTGAACGCCACCGAAGAGACCACCCAGTTGATGTTGCTGGTGAGGGTGGCGGTGGTGCGGCCGTCGGCCACATCCCACAATCGGGCGGTGTTGTCGGCGCTGCCGGTGGCGAGGGTCTTGCCGTCCGGACTGAACGCCACCGACAAGACGCTGCCGGCGTGGCCGTTGAGGGTGGCGGTGTTGCGGCCGGTGACCACATCCCACACCCGGGCGGTGTTGTCGTAGCTGCCGGTGGCGAGGGTCTTGCCGTCCAGGCTGAACGCCACCGAAAAGACGTCGCTGGTGTGGCCGTTGAGGGTGGCGGTGTTGCGGCCGGTGGCCACGTCCCACAATCGGGCACTGTTGTCGTCGCTGGCGGTGGCGAGGGTCTTGCCGTCCGGACTGAACGCCACCGAGTTGACGCTGTCGGTGTGGCCGTTGAGGCTGGCGGATTCGGTTTCTAGCAGCAACAACGCTGCGGGGATGCCGGCGAGGGCGGCTGCCCCGAGACCACCGAAGACAACGGTGCGGCGCCGGATCCGGCCCAGGGCGGGCGGAGTTGTCATCGTCAGCGCAGGGGCGGTTTGCTCTGGTCGCGGCGCAACCGGCTGTACACGCAGGGGCGGTGTCCCGTCTGCCGCAGGCGTGTCCGGGGTGTCGATCACCTCTGCTGGACCGGATTGGCTTCCCCGCACCTGATGCGGCTCGTCAGAGAACCGGCGCAGGCGTTCGGCGACGGACGCGGCGTCCTGGGGCCGGTCGTCGGGTTGTTTGGCCAGCAGGTCCAGCACCAGCGCGTTGAGATGGTCGGGGATCTCCGGACGCAACGATTTCGGCGGCGCCGGGGGCTGGTCGAGGTGCTGGTAGAGGATCGCGGCGACACCGGAGCCGGTCTCGACCCAGGTGGTCCCGGTGAGCAGTTCGTACAGGACGCAGCCGAGGGCGTACAGGTCGGTGCGCTGGTCCACCTTCCGGCCCTGGATCTGCTCCGGCGCCATGTACAGCGGGGTCCCCGCCGAAGACCCGGTGGCGGTGATCTTCGTGGCGTCGGCGAGGCGGGCGATCCCGAAGTCGCAGATCTTCACCCGCCCGCCCGCCACCAGGAATAGGTTGGCCGGTTTGATATCACGATGCACCACGCCCTGCTTGTGCGCGACCGACAGCGCGTCGAGGATCTGCGCGGCCACATCTAGCACCCGCTCGACGGGCATCCCGCCGGAATGTCCGGCCAGCACCACAGACAGATCCTGACCCTGCATCAGCTCCATCACCAGAAACAGCAGATGCTGGTCCCCGTACTGGTGCTCGTCAATGTCGAACACCGTAGTGACCCCCGGATGGTTCAACGCCGCGGCGATCTCGGCCTCCCGCCGGAACCGGGCCACGCCAATTCGTTCAGCCGCGATCGTCAACGGCAGGATCTTCACCGCAACCGGTCGCCGCAGCCGCAGATCGACCCCCCTCCACACCTCGCCCATCCCACCCCGGCCCAGCGGCGCCTCCAGCCGGTACCGGCCGGCCAACTCCCAACCACTGTGCACCGTCGCCACCGGCCCCCCGCTACGGAAAATCACAACGTCGCTACATTCCACCAGAAACCGGCAGCGAGCGGTCCGGGCTTCTTCACCTTCTGCCATGAGGCGGCTTCGAGAACGCCTGCGATGTGTTCCGCTGCTCCAGCACCGAGCGAGGGCAGACGCGTGGCCAACGGCTCGACGATTTGATCGGGAACGACCCCATACTCGACCAGAGACCCCAGCGAGTGAGCGATCTCTTCTTGAACGTCGGCGTCGGCCTCTCGTAGAAGAGCGCCGACCAGAGCGTTGACGACGCCGCCTGTATCCGACCGGCTTCGGCACGCACCTATGAGCCAATCACCCAGATAGGCGGCTGCCAGCTCACGAACTCGCCGGCCCCCGCCATCGAGATCGGCGATGTGCTCTCGCACGCTTCGGTCCACGCCCAAATTGTGCCGCGTGCGCCGAGGCACTCTGGTCACTTGCGCTGGAGCATGGTCCGGGGTCGTCCCCGGTGGCCGATCAGGGGTCGGGGCCGACGAGGTACCAGTGGCCGGTGGGTGAGATCCACAGTAGGACACCGGGCCATATTTGG
>NZ_JABVEC010000001.1 GCF_014323705.1 Actinomadura alba | reverse complement strand
GTCATCTGGACTCGGTGCCCGGGGGAGGGGCGTTCGACGGGCCGCTCGGTGTCGTCAGCGCGCTCGCCGCCATCGACCGGCTGCGCGAGCGCGGCCGTACACCTGCCCGGCCCATCGGCGTCGCCGTGTTCGCCGAAGAGGAGGGTGCCCGGTTCGGGATCGCCTGCCTCGGATCCCGGCTGCTCACCGGTGCCATCGATCCCGCGCGCGCCCGCGGGCTGCGCGATGGCGACGGGGTCACGCTCGCCGACGCCCTGAGCGCGGGCGGCGTCGACCCGGAGGCGATCGGCCGCGACGACGAGCTGCTGGGCCGCATCGGCTGTTTCGTCGAGCTGCACGTGGAGCAGGGCCGGGCGCTGGACGTGCCGGTCGGGGTGGCGAGCGCCATCTGGCCGCACGGCCGGTGGCGGCTGGACTTCCACGGCGAGGGAAACCACGCGGGTACGACGCGGCTCGGGGACCGGCGTGATCCGATGCTGCCCTTCGCCGCCACCGTCCTCGCCGCGCGGCAGAGCGCTGAACGCCACGACGCCCTCGCCACGATCGGCAAGGTTCACGTCACGCCGGGCGGGGTCAACGCGATCCCCTCCCACGTCGCCGCCTGGCTCGACGCCCGGGGACCGGACGAGCGGGCGGTCCTCGCGACGGTCGAGCAGATCGAGCGGGCCGCCGAGAAGGCGGCGGGCGAGCACGGCGTGATGGCCGCCATGACCCGCGAGTCCGACACCGAGATCGTCTCGTTCGACCGTGCGCTCAGGGACCGGCTGGCCGGCGCGATCGCCCGGGACGGGGAGCGGCGGCCGCCGGTGCTGCCGACCGGAGCGGGGCACGACGCGGGCATCCTGGCCGCCCACGTGCCCACCGCCATGCTGTTCGTTCGCAATCCCACCGGGGTGTCGCACGCCCCGGCCGAGCACGCCGAGCCGGCGGACTGCCTGGCCGGGGTCGAGGCGCTCACCGCGGTGCTCGACGATCTCGCCTGTGACCCGTCGCCCGCGACGTGATGGCCACCGCACGCTGGCACGCCGAGCTGGCCTGGCTGGGCGGCGAGATCGCCGCCGACGTGCTCATCGAGGCCGACGGCGACCACCTCACGGCCGTGACCCCCGGCACGCCGGCCCCACCCGGCGCCGTACGGCTGCCGGGGCTCACACTGCCGGGCCTGGCCGACGCGCACTCCCACGCCTTCCACCGCGCGCTCCGCGGACGCGCGCACTCGGGCGAGGGCTCCTTCTGGACCTGGCGAGAGCAGATGTACGGCATCGCCGAGCGTCTCGACCCGGACTCCTACTACGCCCTCGCGAGGGCGGTGTACGCCGAGATGGCGCTGGCGGGGGTGAGCTGCGTCGGCGAGTTCCACTACCTGCACCATGGCGCCGGTGGGGTGCCGTACGACGAGCCGAACGCGATGGGCGCCGCGCTCATCGCGGCCGCCGCCGACGCGGGCATCCGGATCACCCTCCTCGACGCGTGCTATCTCGCCGGAGGGATCGGCGAGCCGTTGCGAGGTGCTCAGCTGCGGTTCGGCGACGGATCGGCGGAGAACTGGGCCGCGCGGGTCACCGCGCTGCACGACGCGACCGGCCGCAGCGGCCTCGCGCACGCGCGCGTGGGCGCGGCCGTCCACTCCGTACGGGCGGTGCCTCGCGAGGAGATCCCCGTGGTGGCCGCCTGGGCCGCCGGCCGCCGGGCGCCGCTGCACGTCCACCTGTCCGAGCAGCCCGCGGAGAACGAGCAGTGCCTGCGCGCGTACGGCGTGAGCCCGGCCCGGCTCCTCGACGAGGGCGGGGCCCTGGGCCCGCGGACCGTGGCGGTGCACGCCACCCACCTCGGCGACGAGGACATCCGGCTGCTCGGCACGACCCGGACCGGCGTGTGCATGTGCCCTACGACCGAACGCGACCTGGCCGACGGGATCGGGCCCGCCCGTGATCTCGTACGGGCGGGTGCGGTGCTGTCACTCGGCTCGGACCAGCACGCGGTGATCGACCTGTTCGAGGAGGCCCGCGCGGTCGAGCTCGACGAGCGGCTGCGCACCAGGCGCCGGGGGCACTGGACGGCCGGCGAACTGCTCGCCGCCGCGACGGCCGACGGCCACTCGGCGCTCGGCTGGCCCGAGGCGGGACGGCTCGAACCGGGCTCCCACGCCGATCTCGTCACGGTGTCGCTCGACTCGGTGCGTCTCGCCGGAACCGAGCCCGCGTTCGCCGCCGAGTCGGTCGTGTTCGCGGCGACCGCCGCGGACGTGCGGCACGTGGTCGTCTCCGGCCGTGAGATCGTCCGCGACGGCCGGCACCTGAGCGTCGACGATGTCCCCGGTGAGCTGCGCAACGCCATCGAGACGATCACCAAGAGCACATGACCCGTCGTTCGATGTTGCCCGACCGAGCTGTTCTTCGGCGGGAAACGCGCGCACTATGGTCTTCCGGCGACGTTGGGAGCCACCAGATGGCGTTCAGACGGGCAATCGCGATGGCGGCCGCCGCGGCCTTCCTGGCGGCCTGCACCTCGACGCAGCGGCCGGCCGGCGAGGCCACCGCCCAGAGCCGCACCGCGGCACCGGCGGCACAGGCCGCGCCGTGGGCGGCCGGAGCCTGCGCACCGCGGGTGGCGAAGGGCTCACTGCCGACCTGGGCCCGGAGCGGCTTCTCCGATGCCGGCGCCGCCCGGATACCACATGTCGTGAGCGCCCGGGGCGACATGATCGCCGCGCTGTTCGCGTACCCGACCCGGGCCTGGCCGGGCGACGGCGATGGAAGCAAGATCCTCTGGATCTCGCGATTGCGTCAGCAGCCGAGCAGCCCACTGAAGATCGACGCCTACCGCGACGGTTCACAGCAGCCGGTCCACCGCGAGATGACCGGCGGTGCCGGCCCCTCGCTGATCAAGTTGCCGGAACCGGGCTGCTGGCGGCTGAAGCTGTCGTGGTCGGGGCACTCCGACACCATCGATCTCCGCGTCGCGGAGCCGATGGCCGGGCGAGCATAGGCCCGGCGGAGTGTGGTCGCCCGCCGGCCGGCGGTCTCGGGGTTGACCCGTAGCGATGCGGATTCGATACGACTTCTCGCGAACCTGTTCCACCATGGCACCGTCTTGTCTGCTGGAATGCCTGGTCGAGGACAGTGGGGGTACGCATGGCGGACTGGCGGCTGGCGGGGTTCATCGAGAACCGGGAGCTTGGGCGAGGAGCGCAGGGCCGGGTGGTCTTGGCGCAGCATATGGAGTCACGGACTCCAGTAGCGATCAAGTATCTGGCGCAGAGCTCCCCGCAGGCCATCGAGGGACTGCGGACCGAGGCGCAGATGCTGGGGCGGCTGACGAGCCCGTATGTGGCCCGGCTCTACCAGTTCGTGGCGAGCGAGCACGGCGCGGCGATCGTGATGGAGGCGATCAACGGGACGTCGCTCAAGGAGGTGCTCAACCGCCACGGGGCGTTGTCGCCGGAGGCGGCGCTGACCGTGTTGAAGGGCTCGCTACTCGGGCTGGCGGCGGCGCACGATCTCGGGGTCGTGCACCGCGACTACAAACCGGCCAACGTAATGGTGCAGGGCGACGGGCTGAGCAAGCTGGTCGACTTCGGCGTGGCCGTGTTGGCAGGGCAGGGCTCCTTCGCGGGGACCCCCGCTTACATGGCGCCGGAGCAGTGGCGTGGTGAGGCTGCTACCCCGGCTACCGATGTATATGCCGCCACCTGCGTGTTCGTCGAGTGCGTCACCGGGCGACGGCCGTACGCGGGGGTCGAGCAGGTCGCCCTGATGAACAAGCACCTGACCGCCCAGGTCGATGTCCAAGAGGTGCCCGAGCCACTGCGCCCTCTTGTCCTTCAGGGGATGGCCAAGAGCCCCTGGCAGCGGCCTGCGGGCGCGGCGGCCTTCGTCGCCGAACTGGAGTCCGCCGCGATCGCCGCGTACGGCATCGGCTGGGAACAGCGAGGCGTCCGCGCGCTGGCCGCCGCCGCCGTTGCCCTGGCGGCGCTTTTCCCGCTCAGCGCACTGATGGTCACCCCGGGCGCCACGACCGCCGGCGCCGGCGCCGGCGGTGCCGCCGGTGCCGGCGGTGGCGCGGGGACCGGTGCCGCGGGAGCGACGGCGGGCAAGGGCTTTCTGGCCACCGCGGGGGGCAAGGGGGTGCTGGGGGTGGCAGGCGCCGCTGTGATCGCTACAACGGCCGGCGTGGTGCTCTACGCAACGGCGGAGAATGCGCCGCCCCCGCCACCGGTGGCGATCGTGAACGTGGCCAGCGAGAACCAGCGGATCACCAGCCCCTCGGTACTGGTGCAGAACGCGCAGTACGTCACGGTTCGCGGTCTGCGCGACCCCGCTCTGGAACGACGCATCAATCTCGTGCTGCGCGCCCCTCTGGATCGGCTCATCGAGATCGGCCGGGCGAGTGCCGGCCAGAACGCTGCCGGTTGCGCGGGCCGTCCCACCCAGGTGAGCACCGTCGCCCAGACCGGGTTGCGCGGCCCCCGCCTGCTGTCGGTCCGCTACCAGTTGCGCTCCGACTGGTGTCAGCAGGCCGACGGCTCCCCGGGCGGTGAAGTCGTCAACGTCGATCTGCGTACGGGCCGCAGGCTCACGGCCACCGACATCTTTCTTCCCGGCACGCTGACGTCCGCAGGTGTGAGCAAGCTCCAGGCCCGTGTGGCGCAGCGTGTTGGTCAGGGCCGCGTGTGGAGCCAGTGTTCCCCTGACGGGCAGTTCACCAAGGCCGACTTCTTCTCCGTGACGTCCGACTCTGACAACCCGGCCATGCGAACGGCCCCACCCCGCCTCAGCGCGTTCTTCGCTTCCAGCGAGTTCCAGCTGGCATGGCTCCACCCGGGCAGTGACGGCTGTGGAGACCTGACCTTCGGGGGCTCCTACGCCGAAGTCCGGGATGTGCTGCAACCCGGCATCGCATCCCTCCTGCCCACCGCTCCCAGCCCGACTCGATCCTGACCTGCCAGGCCGGACCGACAGCCGGGAGGGCCGTCCACCCGGCGCGCCCGCGTGTCGCCGCACCCCACATCCCGTACGCGTGCCGTGAGCTGCGATGCTGGAGTGGTGAGTGTGATCATCTCCAACATCGGCGAACTCGTCACCAACGACCCCGCGGACGGCGAGGGGGAGCTCGGGATCCTGCGCGACGCCGCGATGGTCATTCAGGGCGACCGGGTGGTGTGGGTGGGCCCCTCGGCCGACGCGCCCGAGGCGGACGATTTCTACGATGCCCGCGGACGGGCGGTGCTGCCGGGATTCGTCGACTCACACGCGCATCTGGTGTTCGCCGGCGAGCGTGCCGAGGAGTACGCGGCCCGGATGAGCGGGCAGCCGTACGCGGCCGGCGGGATCCTCACCACCGTGACGGCGACCCGGGCGGCCTCGGACGCCGATCTGCGGGCCAACCTCACCCGGCTCGTCGACGAGATGGCCCGGCAGGGGACGACCACCGTCGAGTGCAAGTCCGGCTACGGGCTCACGGCCGCCGACGAGGAGCGGGCCGTACGCATCGCCTCGGAGGTGGTCGACGAGGTCACCTTCCTGGGCGCGCACGTGGTGCCGGGCGAGTACGCGCACGACCCGCAGACCTACGTCAACCTCGTCAAGGGCGAGATGCTCGCGGCCTGCGCGCCGTACGCCCGGTGGATCGACGTGTTCTGCGAACGGGGCGCCTTCGACCCCGACCAGACCCGCGAGATCATTGAGGCCGGGGTCAAGGCCGGGCTGCTGCCCAGGCTGCATGCCAACCAGCTCGGTCACGGGCCGGGCGTGCAGCTGGCGGTGGCCTACGGCGCCGCGTCGGCCGACCACTGCACGTTCCTGTCCGACCGTGACGTCGACGCGCTCGCGGGTTCGGAGACGGTCGCCACCCTGCTACCGGGCGTGGAGTTCTCCACGCGGCAGCCCTATCCGGACGCGCGGTGGCTGATCGAGGCCGGCGCGACGGTGGCGCTCGCGACCGACTGCAATCCGGGTTCCTGTTACACCTCGAGCATGGCCTTCTGCATCGCGCTGGCGGTCCGGGAGATGAAGATGACCCCGGCCGAGGCGGTATGGGCCGCGACGGCGGGCGGCGCGCGGGCGCTGCGCCGCGGCGACGTGGGTCACCTCACCGTCGGTGCCCGTGCCGACGTGCTGATGCTGGACGCCCCGTCCCATGTCCATCTCGCCTACCGCCCCGGCGTCCCGCAGGTCGCCGCCGTGTGGAGGGCCGGGCGTATCGCCTGGTGAGGGCGTGGATGTCATACAACGCTCAACGAACCGCGAATGACACAATCACGGTCAGGTCGTGACCGCCGTCACTAGTACGGACGAGGTGCGCCTGTAATTCTCTGGATTGCGCAAAGCAGTTCCTGAGCCCGCTTCCGGCTTCGGCACTGTGATGACACGCCGTAACTTTTCCGACATTTCATGCCGGGCGGGTACGACCTCCAGAGGATGGGCTGCATGGACAAGCGGTATGAGCTCTACTGCATGGTGGATCCGCTTTTCTATGACTCGCCGGTGGCGCCACAGACCGGCGGCCTCGATCTCGACTACGCGATGGCCGGCCGACCGGTCCCGCCGGGATGGCAGCGGTTCGAGCAGGACGACTGGCTGGTCTACGGCCCGGACGAGAGCCTGCCCGAGGCCGCCGAACTGCCCGGCCAAGGCTGGAAGATTCATGTCTCGGCGTGTCTCGACAATGCCGAGGAGATTCTGGATGAGGTGTGGGACTACTGCGTCCCGCGCCTCATCTCTTTCAAGTTCCTCCGGGCCAGGCATGTGCTGCACATGCGCAATGCCAAGTACGCCAGCCGCGGAGCCAGCGGAAAACTCGTAACAATTTACCCGGAAAACGAAAAACGTCTCGAACTGGTACTCACCGAGCTCGGTGACATTCTGGCGGGGCGGCCCGGGCCGTACATTCTCAGCGACCTGCGCTGGGGCGAAGGACCGCTGTACGTGCGGTACGGGGGGTTCGCCCCGCGCTACTGCGTCTCCGACCGGGGCGTCCTGGAGCCGGCCATCGAGGACCCGGACGGGCGGCTGGTCCCCGACCGCCGGACCCCCGTCTTCACCATGCCGCCATGGGTGGAGTTGCCGGCCTTCCTGGAGCCCCATCTGAAGGCCCGGTCCGCGACGACCGTTCAGGGCCTGCCCTACAAGGTCGAACGCGTCCTGCACTTCTCCAACGGCGGCGGGGTCTACGCCGGCCGCGATCTGCGGACGGGCGACGAGGTGGTGCTCAAAGAGGCGCGGCCGCACGCGGGCCTCGCCTACGACGGCGCCGACGCGGTCACCCGCCTCGCCCACGAACGCTCCATCATGGAGTCGCTCGCCGGCGTCGACGCGGTGCCCGGCGTCCGCGACCACTTCACCCTCGGCGAGCACCACTTCCTGGTGCAGGACCTCATCGAGGGCAAACCGCTCAACCAGATGTTCAGCGAGCGGTATCCGCTGAGCGACCCGACGCAGTCGGGCGAGCGGACGGCGGACTACACCGAGTGGGCGCTGGGCGTCTACCACCGCGTCGAGCAGGCGATCGAGCGGATCCACGAACGAGGCTTCGTCTTCGGCGACCTCCACCCGTTCAACATCATGGTGCGTCCCGACGACAGCGTCGCCCTCATCGACTACGAGGTGGCGGCCCCCGTCGAGCAGGCACAGCGGCCCTCACTGGCCCACCCGGGATTCGCCGCCCCGAACGACCGCGAGGGGTTCGAGCGCGACAGGTACGCCCTGGCCTGCCTGCGCCTGGCGCTCTTCCTGCCCATCACCACCCTGCTCGTGCTCGAGCGCGGCAAGGCCCGTCACTTCGCCGACATCGTCGCCGAGGCCTTCCCGGTGCCCCGGGACTTCCTCGACGAGGCGGTCGAGATCATCGACCCGGGCGGTGAGCACTCCCGCCGGTTCCACGACGCCGGCCGCGCACACGACGCCGGCCGGCCACGCGTCCGTACGACCGAGCCCGGCCCGCCGGCGCTGGAGCCGACGCCGGAGGGCTGGGAGCGGGCCCGCGCGTCCATGAGCCGCGCGATACTGGCCAGCGCGACCCCCGGCCGCGATGACCGGCTGTTCCCCGGGGACATCGAGCAGTTCGCCACGGGCGGCATGAACATCTCCCATGGCGCGGCGGGCGTCCTGTACGCCCTCGACGTCACCGGGGCGGGTCGCCACCCGGAGCACGAGCAGTGGCTGATCCAGCGGGCGCTCACGCCGCGCGAGGGCACCAGGCTCGGTTTCTACGAGGGACTGCACGGTATCGCCCACGTGCTGGAGCACCTCGGCCATCGTGACGAGGCACTGAAGATCGTGGAGATCTGCCTCGGCGAGAGATGGGAGGGCCTCGGCCTGGATCTCGGAGGGGGCCTGGCCGGTGTCGGGCTGAACCTCCGCCACTTCGCCCGGCGCACTGGCGAGTCCACCTTCCGCGAAGCGGCGGTGCGGGCGGCCGAGATCGTCGCGGACCGGCTCGGCGGCGTCGACGACGTGCCCGAGACCAGCGGAGGCGACCATCCCCACGCCGGCCTGTTCGAAGGGTCGTCGGGCCCCGCGCTGCTGTTCATCCGGATGTTCGAGGACACCGGTGACGCGACCTGGCTGGACCACGCCGCCACCGCTCTCGGGCAGGACCTGCGCCGCTGCACGACGCGGCCGGACGGAACCCTGCACGTCGACGAGGGCTGGCGCACCGTGCCGTACCTGAACCGGGGCGCCGCGGGCATCGCGGTCGTGCTCGAGGAGTACCTCGCCCAGCGCGGCGACGAGCGCTTTCAGCAGGCCGCCGACGACATCGGCCGTGGCGTCCGCTCACCCTTCACGGTGCAGTCCGGGCTCTTCAACGGCAGGGCCGGCCTGCTCGCCCACCTCGCGCGCGGCTTCGAGCCGGGCCGCGCCGCGGCCGACCCCCACGTGTCGCTGCAGGTGCGCAACCTGGCGTGGCACGCACTCACTTACCAGGGCGACCTCGCGTTCCCTGGTGATCAGCTGTACCGGCTCTCGATGGACCTCGCCACCGGAACGGCGGGCGTCCTGCTGGCCCTGGGCGCGGCCTTGCACGGCGAACCCGTTGCACTGCCGCTGCTGGAAGCCGGCACCACCAAGAGCCGGACGAGTCGGGAGAGGAGGTGGACACGCAATGGCGCTTCTTGACCTGCAGGGCATGGAGCTCGCCGAGATTCCGGGCGGGCACAGCAGTCACAGCAAGAGCTGCGGCGGCGGCGGGGCCAGCACCCTGAGCCTGCTGCTCTGCTAAGAGCGGTTTCCCCGGGTCCCGGGCGGTGGCTCTGGTCTCCAGGGCTCCGCCCGGGGCCTCCCATTTCCCTCGAGTGTACGCGCACGTGGCCGGCTCGGGCAGTGCGGCGGGAGGACGTTTGACGAACTCGGACCGGCGGGCGGCGGACCGCCTGCTGACCAGCGTCGTACGCCGTGGCGGCGGATGGGTGGTGGTCCTGGCCGTCGCGACCACCCTGACGGCGCTCGCGGAGATCCTGCTGCCGGCGGCGCTCGGCCGTGCCGTCGACGCCGTGATGGCGGGCTCGGGAACGGGCCACTGGGTCGCCGCATGCACCGTCCTCATCGCGGTCTGCATCGCCGGGGAGGCGCTCGGGGATCTCGCCGCCGGGATGAGCCGCGCTCGGGCGACCGCCTGGCTGCGGCACACCCTGCTCGGCCACGTGCTCGCCCTCGGCCCGCGCGGCGCCCGCCGGTTCGAGTCCGGTGACCTGGTCGGCCGGGTGGTGGCGGGAGCCGACGACGCGGGCAACGCCGCCTCGGCGGCGGCCATGGCGGCGGCCTCGGCGCTTCCGGCCGTCGGCAGCCTCATCGCCCTCGCGCTCATCGACCCCCTGCTCGCCGCCGCCTTCCTGACCGGCATGGCGGTACTGGCCGTGATGCTCCGCGGGTTCGTCCGCGAGGCGTCGGACGTCACCGCGCGCTACCAGAGGGCCCAGGGCGACATCGCCGCCCGGCTGCTCGACGCGCTCGCCGGGGCCCGTACGGTCGCCGCCGCGGGAACCCAGCGACGCGAGACGCAGCGGGTGCTCGGCCCGCTCGCGGACCTGCGCGCGCACGGCTTCGCGATGTGGCGGACACAGACCCGGATGACGGTGCAGGGCGCACTCGTCATGCCGCTGATCGAGGTCGCGGTTCTCGCCACGGCCGGCCTGATGCTGTTCTGGGACCGCATCACCCTCGGCGAACTGCTGGCCGCCGGGCGGTATGCCGTTCTCGGGTCCGGTCTCGACGCCGTGGTGCTGTTCGCCAACCGCGTGGTGCGGGGCCGTGCGGCGGCGCGGCGTGCGGTCGAGGTGCTGCGCGAGCCGCCCACGGCGTACGGCACCCGGACGCTGCCGTCCGGTGGCGGCGGCCGGCTGGAGCTCCGCGGAGTCACCGCGCGGCCGGGCGGCGAACCGGCGCCGAAGGGCCTCGCACCGGACGGCCCCGCGCCGAGGGATCCCGTGCTCCGCGGCGTCGACCTGATCGTGCCCGCCGGGGCGGCGGTCGCGGTCGTCGGCCGGTCCGGAGCCGGCAAGTCGCTGCTCGCCGCCCTCGCCGGCCGGCTCACCGAACCGGAGGCGGGAGAGGTGCTGCTGGACGGCGTTCCGCTCCGGGAACTCGACCGGGCCGCGCTGCGCAGAGCGGTCGGCTACGCCTTCGAGCGACCGGTGCTGGTCGGTGACACGCTCGCCGACGTGATCGGCTTCGGTGCGGTCGTCTCGTCGCCACGGGATCTGTCCGGCCGCATCGGCGAGGCGGCCCGCGCCGCGTGCGCGGACACCTTCATCCGCCGGTTGCCCCGGGGCTACGCGACGCCGCTGAAGGCCGCGCCGATGTCCGGCGGGGAGGTGCAGCGACTCGGGCTCGCGCGGGCGTTCGCGCAGGCCGAACGGTTGCTCATTCTCGACGACGCGACGTCGAGTCTCGACACGGCCACGGAGCTGCAGGTGAGCCGCGCCCTCACCAAGGAGTTCGGAGACCGCACCCGGCTCATCGTCGCGCACCGGGCGGCGACCGCGAGCCGGGCCGATCTGGTCGCCTGGATCGACGAGGGCGCGATCAGGGCCTTCGGGCCGCACCGCGAACTCTGGCGCGACCCCGCCTACCGCGCGGTCTTCCGCCCGGCCGATGCGCCGGCGGATCGGGACGGGACGGGTGCGCCACCGCTCCAGGACGGCGCGGATGGTGCCGGCCCGCCGGTGCGGACGGGCGCGCCGGACGGCGAAGCCGTGAGGGGGGCGGGTCGATGAGCGTCACGCGCGGGTCGACGAGCGTGACGCGCAGGTCGGCACGGGTGCTGCTGTCCGCGCTCCGGCGCCGCCCGCGCGAGCTCGTGCGGCTGGCCGGCTGGTCGGTCGTCGAGGTGATTCCGGTGTTCGTGTCGGGCCGGGCCATCGCGCTGGCCGTCGACGACGGGTTCCGCGGGGGCAGCCCCGGCACCGGACTGGCCTGGCTGGGGGTGCTCGCGGCAGCGGTGATCGCCGGTGCCGTGGCGACCCGGCAGATCTATCTCCGGCTGGCCGCGATCGTCGAGCCGTTCCGCGACGAACTCGTACGCCATGTGGTCGCCGGGGCGCTGCACCGCGCGACCACGGGCGACGAGGCGCCGGGGGCCGCGGGGGTCGCCCGCCTCACCCGGCAGGTCGAGGTGGTCAGGGACTCCTTCGCCGGCATGGTGATGGTGGTCCGGAGCTTCGTGTTCACGGTGGCGAGCGCGCTGCTCGGCCTGCTCTTCCTCACGCCCGAGGTGCTGGTGTTCATCCTGCCGCCGTTCGCGGTGGGCCTGGCCCTGTTCTTCGGGTCGCTGCGCGCGCTGGCGGGCCGGCAGCGGCGGCTCGCCCTCGCCGACGAGGACGTCGCCGAATCCGCCGGTGCGCTGGCCGAAGGGCTACGGGACATCGCCGCCAACGGTGGTGAGGAGCAGACGCGCGCCGCGGTGGGCGCGCGGGTCGAGGCACAGGCCTCGGCGGTGCGGGCACTGGCCAGGCTCACGACGGTGCGCACCCTGTCGCTCACCATCGGCGGCTGGCTGCCGGTCGTCCTCGTCCTGGCCGGAGCGCCGTGGCTGCGCGACCGGGGGGCGACCGCGGGCACCATCCTCGGTGCGCTGACCTACATCGCCTACGCCTTCCAGCCCGCGCTCCAGACGCTGGTCCAGGCACTGGGCGGCAGCGGTCTGCAACTGGTCGTCAACTTGAACCGCATCCTCGAGACCGGCCACGACGGCGGCCCGGGCGGCCTGGGTGCCACGGGCGGCCTGGATGGTACGGCGCTCGCCGGAGCCGGGCACGCCCGCACCGGCCGCGGTGGAATCCGCCCATTGGTCCGCCGTGACCTCGAACTCCGGGACGTGGTCTTCGGCTACGGCCCGCATGCCGAGCCGGTGGTCGACGGGCTCGACCTCGTGGTCCCGGACGGCGACCACCTGGCGATCGTGGGCCCGAGCGGCATCGGCAAGTCGACGGTCGCGTCGCTCATGGCCGGGCTGCTCCAGCCGCGGTCGGGACGGGTATGGCTCGGGGGAGCACCGGTGTCCGGCCTCGACGGCGGGTACCGGGTGGTGATACCGCAGGAGGCCTACGTCTTCGCGGGCACGCTCGCCGAGAACCTGGCCTACCTGCGGCCCGGCGCCTCCGTCGCCCTCCTCGACGAGGCCGTCGACCTGGTCGGGCTTCGGCCGGTCGTGGAACGCCTCGGCGGCTACCGTGCCGTGATCGGAACTCGCGACCTCTCCGCCGGAGAGCGTCAACTCGTCGCCCTCACCCGTTCGTACCTCTCCACCGCGCCGCTCGCCATCCTGGACGAGGCCACCTGCCACCTCGACCCGGCTGCGGAGGCGCGCGCCGAGCAGGCGTTCGCACGCCGGCCGGGAACGCTCGTCGTGGTCGCCCACCGGATGAGCTCGGCCCTGCGCGCGAGCCGGATCCTGGTCATGGACGGGAACGGCACGGCACTCGGAACCCACGCCGGCCTGCTCGTCACCTCGCCCTCCTACCGCGACCTGGTCGGGCACTGGGAACTGGAGCCGGTGCACTTCGCCGGCGGGGAGGGCGCGGAACCGGGCGGCGTCGACCGGGGCGGGACGCGGACGACGGCCTGATCACCACGGGGCCCGTGATGGCTCCGCTCCTCCGCCGCCTCTGCGGGTGTGCGCCGCACCTCTCGTACGGCGCACACCTCGTACGGCACAGCGGACTGTCACGGAGACCGTGGCACCGAGGGCAACAGCCACCCCTGGCGGTCGGCGTACCGGGCGGCGTCGAGGCGGTTGCGGGTGCCGGTCTTGGCGATCGCTCGCGAGATGTAGTTGCGCACGGTGCCGGGTGACAGGTTCAACCGCTTGGCGATCTCGGCGGCCGAGACCCCCTCGGCCGCGACCCGCAGGACGGCGGTCTCCCGAGGGGTGAGCGGGCTGGCGATCGCGTCGGCCGGCCGGCGGACGGAGAACGGCTCGATGAGCCCGTCTCCCCGGGCCAGACCCCGGACGGCGGACACGACGCGGTCGGCGGAGGCGGTCTTGGGCATGAGCGCGTGGGCGGGCGCGCTCACCGGTCCCAGGCCATGGCCCCGGCTCTCCGGCGAGTACAGGGCCAGAATCCGGCAGGCCGGGACGGCGTCACTGAGCACGGACAGCGCCAGCGGACCACCGTGCATGTCGATGTCGATCAGGGCCACGTCCGGCCGCGCCACGATGGCGGCGGGGACGATCCCGTCGCTGTCGTCGAGTTGCGCGACGACCTCGATGTCGGCGGGGCGGGACAGAAGTGCGACCAGTCCTGCTCTGAGGAGTCGTACGTTCTCGCAGACCAGTGTGCGGATCAAGGCACTGCCCTTCGGTCGGCTCACTGCGTGCTGAACACACCCGTGCATGGGCGAGATGATCACTGCGATGTCAGCGCCGGCCCGGCGAGCCCGGGGTCACGGTCGCGGCAGAGGATGCCGAAGACCGGCCTCGGTGCCATTGGAGGCGGAAGGCACCGCAGGGCGGTTGGCCGCCGGCGGCCGCGGGCCGGAGCGCTCGATCAATCGGGCGATAGGGCGGGATCCTCGGCCGGGATGGAAAGCGTCGGAGCGCCGATGTGCCGAGCGGTTTCGGGCCGGCCGCCCGCGCGCGCCTGTCCCGGCCTGGGCAGATCTCCGACGGTTTCCAGCGGAGGCTTGGGCACGCCCCGGGTCTCCTTGTCGCATGCGGGCGACGTGGGCGGGACCGGTGGCTCCGGGTGGTCGGTCTGTGCCTGAGCACGCGCGATCCGGGCGGCAGGCTCCGCGGGACGCCGGCCGGTTCCGGCAACCGGCCGGAGGCACGGCGGACCCGCCCGCGCCGGTGCCTCGGCGTCCGGAGCGGGCTTGGCGGTGCCGGCGACGGTGCCGAGGACGCGTGATGGCTCGGCGGCGGGGACGCGGACGGCCTGATCGCGCAGGTCGGCGGTGGTGGGCGCGGTGGACGGCGGCGGGGCACGATCGGGACCGGCCGGCGAAACGCGCTTGATCGCGGCCGATATCAGCGAACCGGCGAGGCATAGGCGAACGAGCGGCGGCCGGCCGGTTCCGTCTGCGAGCGTGGGCCGGCCGGCGGTGCCGGCGGGCTCGGTCGTAGGGAGACAGAGCCCGGGTGTCCCGCGAACGGGCGGCGCCTCGGTGACTGCGCGGATCACACCGCCGAGCACGCCTCGCAGCCGCGGGTCGCGCCACGTCGTGGCCCCGTGCGCGGGCGCGGTCGAGCCCGGGGTGAGCCGGCGGTGGACCAGGCCGGTGACCTGGCGGCGGCTCGCGTCCTTCGCTGCCCGGCGATCCTCGTCATGCCGTCGCTCGCCGGCCGCAGGAGATCCGTCGCGCGTCGTCCGATCGGCGCGGGCGGGAACGGGGCTCGATTCGGGTGCCCGGGAGGCGCGGCGGGTCGGGCCGCTCCGGGCGGGAGGCCTCGCGGCTCCGCGCGGGGATGCCGTGGTCGCGGATGCCTTGGTGGCGGAGGACCTGGTCGCGGGATGCTTGGTGACGGGGTGCTTGGTGTCGGGGTGCTTGGTGTCGGGGTGCTTGGTCGCGGGGGAGCGTCCGCTCTGCGCCGGATCGGTGATGTCGCGCACGAGTGCGAGCACGTCCGTGGTCACCCCACCGATGGTCGGACGATCCGGGGCGATCGGCTTCTCGGCGGCGTGCGCCGCCGATGGCCCGCTTATCAACCACCCGATGGTCAGAAAACCGGCGATAAGTAAGATATGTCGTAATAGGCACCATAGCCGGAAAAGTCGCCGGGGTAAAAGAAGGGTGACGGCAGTCCGGGCGTTGTGCGGCCCGTCTCCCCTTCCACCGCCCGCCCGATTCATGCCGGCCCTCCGAAGCGCGACTCTGCGCCTGACATCAGGCTATGTCCCAGACCTTTGTGGCATTCCCCGTTTTCGACGCTCTATCCAAACCTTTCGTGTCGGCGTGGTACCGCTCCGATGCCGAGGACATGTTTCGCGGTGCCCCGATCCCGGGGCATGCGCGTCGCGGTCCCTGGCGTGGCGGGCGGGGAGGGCGCTCACAGCCACCCCGCCTCGCTGGCGATGCGGATGGCGTCCACCCGGTTGCGGGCCCCGGTCTTGCTGGTGATCCGGGACAGGTGGTTGCGTACCGTGCGCACGGACAGGAACAGCCGAGCGGCGATCTCTTCGGGCGGCGTGCCGTCGGCGGCGGCCTCCAGGACCTCGAGCTCGCGGGGTGTCAGCGGGCTCTGCTCCGCGTCGAGTGCCGCGAAGGCCAGCTCGGAGTCGAGCACCCGCTCACCTCGCGCCACCCGGCGGACGGCGTCGGCGAGCGCCTCCGGTTCGACGTCGGTCAGCACGAACCCGAGGATGTGCGACTTGACGGCGCGCCGTAGATCGCGCGGGCGCCTGCTCTCGGCCATGATCATCGTGCCGCAGTCGGGCAATTGGTGATGCAAAGCGCGCGCGGCGGCGAATCCCCCACGCAGACGAACATCGATCAATGCGACGTGCGGATCGAGTTTCAGCGCCGTGGGTATGATTTTTTCACCCGAGTCTAATTCGGCTACGACCGAAATGTCTCTTTCGGCAGAAAGGAGGGCGACGAGCCCTCCCCGCATTAAGTGCAGTTCCTCCGCAATCAATACGCGAATCAACTCGGCTCCGATCAAGGACAGGTAGTGCCGCCGGCCGGGTGAGGGAGGGAACCGGGCTGATGACGTGCACGGTCCCCCCGGCGTACGGCACAAGTGTGGTGCGTGTTCAGCCCTCGTGAAGCGGGCTGTCGTCGGCTCGTCATCCAGGGTGAACGAGGACCCACGTCGCGTCAACAGTTGCCGCCGAACCGGTAGAGAACGGTAGTTTGCTCCGCAGAAGCGGCCGTGATAGGAGCTTCTTCCCGAAGGTCAGCGATATCGGCCGCCGACCCGGACCAGCGGCTGCCGGGCCGGCTCGACGTAGTCCACCGCCATCGCCTCCGCGACGAAAAGTACGTGGTCGCCGGCCGGCACCCGCAGCCGGGTCTCGCACTCGAGCGCCGCCATCCCGCCCTCGGCGATGAGCGCGCCGGAGCGTGGTCCACGGTGATGCGGAACGCTCGCGAGCAGGAGCCGGGCGCTCGGCCGTCCCTCGGCCGCGAACCGGCCGGCCAGTGCCCTCTGCTCGGCGCTGACGATCGTCACGGCCCAATGGTCCTGCCGGTGCAGGACCTCGCTCAGATAGGACTCGTCCGCGATGCCGACGAGCACCATGGGCGGCTCCAGGGACACCGAGGCGAAAGAAGTCACCGTGGTGCCGATGTCGTCGCGGCCGTCCCGTACCGTCACCAGCACGACACCGGTCGCGAACCCGGCGACCGCCTCGGTGAACTCCGCTGGTGGGATCACGGCAGCCCGTCCGCGGACGGGCTCAGCGGATGTCCCAGGAACCGGGCAGGGTCAGCGGCCCCGAGGCCGGCAGCCCGAGCCGGTTCGCCAGCCCCGAGAGCGATCCCCAGGCGTCCAGCCTGGCTCTCGCGGCCGTGCGGTCGTCACTGGACTCCGGTGGCCGGAGCCGGTCGAGCGGAGCGGTGTGCGGAAAGACCCGTACCGGGGCGTCGGTGGCCAGCCCGGCCTTCTTGCGGGCGAGGTCGAGTGCCAGATCGAGGCCGCCGAGCTCGTCGACGAGCCCGTGCCGGCGCGCGTCGGCCCCGGTCCACACCCTGCCCCGGGCCAGCTCGTGGACCTGCTCGCGCGACATGTGGCGGCCTTCGGCCACCTTCGCGGTGAAGTCGTCATAGATCCGGTCGAGCGAGGTGTTGATCCGCTCCCACTCGCTGTCGCTGAAGTCCTTCGTCGCGCTGAACATGCGCGCGTGGGCACCGTCCTCGACCGAGCCCACGCCGATGCCGAGCCGTTCCAGCAGATTGTTCACGATCGGCTTGCCGACCACCACGCCGATGGACCCGGTGAAGGTTCCGGGCTGGGCGACGATCGTGTCCGCCGCCACCGAGACGTAGTAACCGCCGGACGCGGCCAGATCGCCCATCGACACGATGACCGGCTTGCCCGCCCGGCGCGCGAGGACGACCTCACGCCAGATGGCGTCGGAGGCGACAGCGGATCCCCCGGGGCTGTTCACGCGGAACACGATCGCCTTGACCCTGTCGTCCTTGACGGCGGCGCGGAACCCGGCGCCGATCGTGTCGGAGCCCATGGCGTTGCCCTGCCCCGGCATCGGCGAACGGCCGCTCCGGCCCAGCCGGATCTGGCCATGGCCCTGGATCAGCGCGATGACGTCCTGTCTCGGCCGGGAGAGCCGGGGGGTGAGCGAGTGAGCCCGGTTGTAGCGCGCGACGTAGCGCAACTGCGCGTCCTCGCCCGCCTGCGCCCGCACCTCGGCGTAGACCTCGTCGCGATAGCCCAGTTTGTCGACCAGGCCGGCGTCGAGCGCCTCGTCCGCGAGCAGGGGGCCACGGTCGATCAGCTTCCGCACCTGCTCCTCGGTCAGCCCCCGGGCCTCCGCCACCCCGGCGGTGATCTGCTCGCCGATCGACGCGACGAGCCGGCTCGACATCTCCTCGTGCTCGGGGGTGTAGGCGTTCTCCATGAAGGTGTTCGCCATGGTCTTGTACTCGTGCCGCTTGGCGAACCGGGGCGACACCCCGGCCTTCTCGAGCGCGTCCTTGAAGAACGGCTCCTCGAGCGAGACGCCCGTCAGCCCGACGTCGCCGGACGGTTGCAGGTAGATGCGTTCGAACGCGGTGGCGAGGTAGTAGGGGACGGTGCCGTGGCCGGTCTCGCCGAACGTCTCGGCCCACGCCACGGTCGGCTTTCCGGCGTCGCGGAACGCCCGCACGGCGTCCCGCAGCTCCTGGGCCATCGCCAGGCCGATACCCGAGCCGATCTTGACGATCAGCGCGCGCACGCGCGAGTCGGTACGGGCCCTTCGCAGGCCGTCGAGCACATCGCGCAGGTGCGTACGCCGGATGGAGAGGATCGCCGTGAGCGGATCCGCCGGCGCCGTCTCGACGAGTCCGTCGGTGAGATCGAGTTCCAGAATCAGCGGCACGGTCCGTCGATCGCGCGCATCCTTGATCAGATCAACGACTTTTCCCGGGTCCACCATGAGCCCACCCTATGCCGCGGTGGCGAGGTCCTTGAAGGGACGGTCCCCGCCTCACCCGCCGGTGCGGTTGAGCTTCCCGTTCGCGGTGTAGCCGGGGCCTGCGGCGTTCAGCACCAGGACGCCGCCGTCGAGGTAGACGCGCACGGTGCCGGCAGGGCACCGTCCCCGGGTCAGTTCGAAGGTCAGCTCGTCGGCGCTGTCCTCTCTGAGGGTGAGCTCACCGTCACAGGTCCCGCTGTCGTACCTCAGCGTCGCCGCCCGCTGCTCCCGCCGCATCGTCATCGTCGCCCCGACGCCGCTGTTGTCGAAGCCCTCGCTCTCGGAGACGGTGCCGGTCCAGGTGCCCTCGAAGGACTGCGGGACGGTCGCCTCCTCGGTCCCACCCCCGAAGAGGACGATCCCGAGGACGCCGGCCACGGCGATGACGGCGACGAGCCCCCCGAACACCGGGACGCGGCGGCCGCCCCGTCGCCGGGGCGGGCTCGGGTCCTGAGCGGGCGTGGGCGACGTCGGTTCCGGTGCGGGCCGGGCGCGTGGATCCGGCTCGGGTGCGGGATCGGGCCTGGGCCCGAGATCGGGCTCGGACGCGGGCTCGGGATCGGCACCCGCCGGCGCGGGCGTCCGTGTGGTGGCCGTCCGCAGCGGCTCCGGCCCGGGCGGGACGGCGTCGTGGGAGGTACGGCCGGCGGGTGCGCCCACCGGCTCCGGCGGGATCGGCCGACCCTGAGGTTCCGCGGCCTCCTCGGAACGGTCCGAGGGCCCGGCCGGGTCCGGCGGCGGCCCGGCGACGTCGCGGGACGTCTCCGGTCCCCGTCCGCTCGCGCGCTCTTCGGCATCTCCACCGGGATCCGCGTCCAGCAGCCGTTCGTCGACCTCGGCCGCGGTCGGCCGGCGCGCGGGATCCTTGTCCAGGCACCGCGTCAGCAGGGGCAGCAGCCGTCGCGGCACGCCGCTCAGGTCGGGTTCGTCGTTGGCGACACGGTGCAGGAGCGCGTGGAGGTTGGTGTTCGGCCCGAACGGCGGGCGGCCGGTCGCGGCGAACACCATGGTCCCGGCCCAGGCGAACACATCGGAGGCGGGGGTCGGCGGCTCGTTGCGCAGCCATTCCGGCGCGAAGTACGCCGGTGTGCCCACCATCTGGGTCGGCACGTCGGCGTCGATGGCGCGGGCGATGCCGAAGTCGACGACGCGCGGGCCGTCCGGGCCGAGCAGGATGTTGGCCGGCTTCAGGTCGCGGTGCACGACACCGACCCGGTGGATCGCCCGCAGCGCCCGGGCCGTGTTGACCATCAGCCGGTCGAGGTCGCCGTCGTACAGCGGTCCTCGTTCGGTGACCCGCTCCTGCAGCGAAGGGCCGTCGACGTACTCGCTCACGATGTAGGGGCGCGGCCCGTCCACGGAAGAATCGATCACTCGTGCGGTGCAGAACTGCGCGACCCGCATGGCGGCCGCCATCTCGCGGGACAGCCGGTCACGCGCGCGGGGATCGGCTCCGGTCTTGAGCACCTTGACCGCGACCCGTGCCCCGGTGGGGCCCTCGCCGAGATAGACGATGCCCTGCCCGCCCTCACCCAGCCGGCCGAGCAACCGGAACCGGCCGAGCGTCCGCGGGTCGCCGGGCTCCAGGGAAACGGCGGGCATGGGTTCTCCTCAACGTCGCGCGATGCCGTCCCGGCCCCGTCAATGGCCCCTCGCCCATGCCACGCAGCCCCCGGAACGACAGTGCCCATCGTATGGGGCGGAACCGGATATGTGCTCGGTAAACGCGGGCAGATGGGACATCCCCGGCGGCCGCCGACGCCGAGTCCGCCTCCCGCACGCACGGCGCTCGGCTGACTAGTGTCATGGCCATGGGAGACGGTGACGGCTGGGCCCGCTGCGGACGCGGCCACATCCACTGGGGCAGGCACGGCGCGGCGGGGCTGCTCGTCTTCCACCGTGACGAGCCCGCCGCCGAGCCGTACGTGCTGCTTCAACAGCGGGCCTGGTGGTGCAACGGTGCCGGTACGTGGGGCATGTTCGGCGGCGCCCGGCACAGTCACGAAGGCGACGTCGCCGCTGCGCTGCGTGAGACCGCCGAAGAGTGCACGCTGGCCCCCGAGGCCGTACGGGTGCACGGGGTGTTGACCGACGACCATGGTGGCTGGGAGTTCACGTCCATCATCGCCTCGGCGCCCGAGCGGGTGGCAGTGCGGCCGGCCTCGTCGGAGACCCGTGACGCGGCCTGGGAACCCGCGGATGGGGTCGAGCGGATGCGGCTGTTCGCGCCGTTCGCCGCCTCGTGGCCGCGGCTGCGCACGGTGATGTTCCGGCCGGTTCTCGTCGTCGATGTGGCGAACGTGATGGGCGCCCGTGCTGACGGCTGGTGGCGCGACCGGGCGGGGGCCGCCGCACGGCTGCGCGACGAGATCAGCGGGCTGGCCACCAAGGGCATGACCGGGATCCCTCCGTACGACCGGTGCTTTCCAGAGATCGCGTTCGTGGTCGAGGGAGCGGCCGCGCGCGGTCTGCCGGACGACGGGCTCGCGTCCGCCGACGGTGTGCGCCGGCTGGCGCCGCTGCGCGTGGTGCGCGCGCCGGGCAGCGGCGACGACGCGATCGTCGAGGTCGTGCGGACGGCGGAGCCCGACGCCGCGGTCGTGGTCGTCACCGCCGACCGGGAACTGCGTTCCCGCTGCGAGGCCCTGGGCGCTGAGGTCATGGGACCCCGTACGCTCCTCGGCCAGCTCCGGCCGTCGCCACGCGCCCGTTCGTAACCGGGCTCGGACCACATCGCGCTAGCGGTCGAGTACCTCGTGTCCGGCGTTCTTCAGGGCGAGCGAGGCGTCGCCCTGCCGTTCCACGGGCACGAGCACCAGGTCGGCGTGGAAGGTCGAGGCGACGAACACCGGCACGCCGGCCTCGGCGAGCGGCCCCACGACGGCCGCCAGCATCCCGGGGACGTCGAGTTCGTGCGGCTGGTCACCGTAGAACCCCACCCACCGCCGGCCGGAGTCGTTCCCCCACGACTCCCGGACCACGGTGAGCCCCTCGGGCGCCCGGACCAGCGCGATCCACTCGTCGTCCTCGGGAAACGTGGCGTCCGGCACGTGCCCCAGGGTGAACTGCGAGGGCACCACGCGCAGCCGTTGCCCTGTCGGTGAGATCATCGGCCCAGCATAGAAGGCCCGCCGGCCGTCACCGGCGGTGCCGGTGAACGTCCGCCGCAGGGGCCCGGTCCGTGCCGCCACTCGGCCGCCTCGTCAGGGGACCGGTCCGGTCGCCAGCCGCTCGAGCAGCGCCCGGGAGTCGTCGAGGCTCAACGCCATGGCCCGCAGCCGGTCGTGCGCCGTTCGGTGCCGGCCCACCTCGGCGGGCCTGTCGAGAAGCAGGCCGCCCGAGCGATGCTCCAGGTAGGTGACGTCATGGGTCTCGTCGCCGCCGAGCGGGATCGACAGCACGGTGAACCCGCCGGTGTACATGGCCGGATGCGCGCCCGCGCTGAAGGGCAGCACCTGCAGCGTCACGTTGTGCCACCGCGACACGGCGAGCAGGTGGCGCAGTTGTGCCCGCATGGTCGCGCCGCCGCCCACGTCGTGCCGCAGCACGCCTTCGTGCAGGACGACCGTGAGGACAGGGGCATTCTCGCCGGTCAGCCGTTCCTGCCGCTTGCGGCGCACCGCCTCGAGGCCGTTCATCGCCTCGCCCGGCAGCGCGCGCGGCTCGGCGCGCATCATGCCGCGCGCGTAGCCCTCGGTCTGCAGCAGTCCGGGCACGACCTCGGGCTCGTAGATCCAGTGGGTGGCCGCCTCGGCTTCGAGGCCGAGATAGACGTCGTGGCCGGGGAGCAGGGAGTCGGCGTAGGCGTGCCACCAGCCGCGCTGCCGTGCCTCGTCGGCGAGTATGCGGAGCGCTTCGCGCTCTTCGGGACGGGCGTCGTACAGGTCACAGAGCTTGTCGAGCACGCGCTGGCTGACCGCCACCTGACCGGTCTCCATCCGGCTGATCGACGAGTCCGTGCGGGCGACGTGGTCGGCGGCGTCGGGCATGGTGCAGCCGGCTCGCAGCCGTAGCTTGCGCAGGCGGATGCCCAGGCGGAGCTTGCGTACGGTCGGGCTCCGCTCAAGGGTCATGCGCCACCTCCCGCCCGGTCACGGTCAGTGTGCCGACGATGGACGGAGCGTGCAACCGATCCGAGGATGCAGTTGCATAAGCAAGCAGCCTCATGTAATTCTGACTCTGTGTAGTCAACCCCCTACGAACCGCACACGCGGTGAACAGAGGTGAGCGGACATGCCCGACGGAGAATCGCGGATCCAGGTCGAGACGTGCCTCGCGGAGCTGAGGACGGAGCTGACGGAGTTAGGCGTGCCCACAGCGACCATCCGGGACCAGGACGGCCGGGCCTGCATCGAGGCGCGCGACCGCTGGGAACGGGCCCTGCGGATCTACGTCTACGTCCAGTTCTTCTGGTTCGTCTGGGGCGTGAGCCCCGGTGAGCGGCATTCGGTGTTCCGTCCCGGCGAGGCCGCGGTACGGCTCGCCCGGATGGCCCTCGACCAGGGCTGGCCGCACGAGGCGGATCAGGCCGACGTCACGCGGACCTTCGACCGTTTCCTGAACTGACCGCGCGCGGGTGGATTCCCAGTGGTCCCGGCAGTGCTCTTGTGGTTCCCGCACGCGGGCGACCACAAGAGCACTGTGCGGCTCCGGGGCCCGTGGGCGACCTGCCGATCACTCGGCTGTGGGTCACCTCGGTGAGGGTGGTTGCTCGGGCGTGAGCCAGACGGCGCCGAGAGGTGGCACGCGCAGGACCGCAGAGGCCGGCTGTGCGTGCCAGGGCGCGGCGGCCGCCTCGACCCGGCCGAGGTTCCCGACACCGCTGCCGCCGTACTCATAGGCGTCGGTGTTGATGACCTCGCGCCACGAGCCCGCGAACGGCAGCCCGACCCGGTACTCCTCGTGCGGCATCCCGGCGAAGTTCACGATGCACGCGAGCATCGAGCCGTCCGATCCGTACCGCAGGAAGCTCAGCACGTTGCCGGCCGCGTCGTTGGCGTCGATCCACTGGAAGCCCTGCGGGTCGTTGTCCCTCGTCCACAGCGCCGGAGCTCCGCGATAGGCGCGGTTGAGGTCGCGGACGAACTGCTGCGTACCGGAGTGCAGCTCGTCATCGAGCAGCCACCAGTCGAGTGAGCGCTGTTCCGCCCACTCGCCGCCCTGACCGAACTCACCGCCCATGAACAGCAGTTGCTTGCCCGGATGCGCCCACATGTACGCGAGGGTGGCGCGCAGGTTCGCGAACTTCTGCCAGGAGTCTCCCGGCATCTTCCCGAGCAGTGACCCCTTCTCGTGGACGACCTCGTCATGCGAGAGCGGCAGGACATAGTTCTCCGAGAACGCGTACACCAGTGAGAAGGTGATCTCGCCATGGTGGTAGTTCCGGAAGATCGGCTCGTGCTTGAGATAGCCGAGCGTGTCGTGCATCCAGCCCATGTTCCACTTGAACCCGAAGCCGAGCCCGCCGAGATGCGTCGGCCGGCAGACGCCGGGCCAGGCGGTGGACTCCTCGGCGATCGTGATGATGCCGGGTGAGCGCTTGTAGGCCGTCGCGTTCATCTCCTGCAGGAACGAGATCGCCTCGAGGTTCTCGCGTCCGCCGTACACGTTCGGGGTCCACTGGCCCTCCTCACGGGAGTAGTCCAGGTAGAGCATCGAGGCGACGGCGTCGACCCGCAGCCCGTCGACGTGGAACTCCTCCAGCCAGTAGCACGCGTTGGCGACCAGGAAGTTGCGCACCTGCGGCCTGCCGAAGTCGAAGACGTACGTGCCCCAGTCGGGATGCTCGCCACGCCGCGGATCGGCGTGTTCGTACAGGGCGGTGCCGTCGAACCGCGCGAGGGCCCACTCGTCCTTCGGAAAGTGCGCCGGGACCCAGTCGACGATCACGCCGATGCCGGCCTGGTGCAGCCGGTCGATGAGATACCGCAGATCGTCGGGGTCGCCGAAGCGCGCGGTCGGCGCGTAGTACGACGTCACCTGGTATCCCCAGGACGGACCGTACGGGTGCTCGGCCGGCGGCAGGAACTCCACGTGCGTGAAGCCGAGGTCGGCGACGTACTCCACCAGTTCGTCGGCGAGTTCGCGGTAGCCGAGGCCCTGCCGCCACGACCCGAGGTGCACCTCGTAGATGCTCATGGGCTCGTGCAGCCAGTCGCGGCCCTTGCGCGCGTCCATCCACTCGCCGTCCGACCACACGTGCGATGCGCCGAACACCACTGACGCGGTCGCGGGCGGGCACTCGGTGGCCTGCGCCATCGGGTCGGCCTTGCGGACCCACTTGCCGTCGGCGCCGAGGATCTCGTACTTGTACGTGCTGCCCTCGCCGATGTCCGGTACGAACAGCTCCCACACGCCCGACGACCCGAGTGACCGCATCGGATGCGCGGTGCCGTCCCAGTGGTTGAAGTCGCCGATCAGTCTGACGCCGCGGGCGCTCGGCGCCCACACGGTGAACGCCGTGCCCGTGACCGGTCCGAAGGCCGAGGCGTAGGTGCGCACCTGGGAGCCGAGTGCCTTCCACAGCTCTTCGTGCCGGCCCTCCTGCATCAGGTGCAGGTCGAGCTCCCCGAGCGTGGGCAGATGCCGGTACGGGTCGTCCTGGGTGAGCTCCGGCCCGTCGGCATAGGTCACAGCGAGCCGGTAGTCGGGCACCGCCATCGGGGCGCTCTCGGTCCTGCCGTCGGCGAGAGACGCGTCGTCGGGCAGCGTGCCGGCGAAGATTCCGCCGTGGACGTGGCGCAGTGGGTGCCGGGTGCCGTCGGGGAGGACGACCTCGACGCTCTCGGCCAACGGCCGCAGCGCCCGGATCGTGACCCCGTCGCGGCCCTGGTGGGCACCGAGGATCCCGTGTGGATCATGGTGTTCGCCGCCGATCAGCCGGTCCATCTCGTCCCGCGTCACCCGTGCCATGGCGGTGAGGGCCTCCTCGCTCGCTGGAATGCAGGTTCAACCTATGCCTTTCCCCATGAACGGCGCGTTTCACGGAACCGCCGCGATCGCCGTGTCGCGAATCGGCCGACCGCCTTGTCTCGCGGCACGCCGGGCGGGTCACAGGTCGATGGAGTAGTCCAGGACGACGCGGTCGGCGGGGATGACGATGTCGCGGCACACTTCGAGGACCTTCGCGCCGGAGAGCATGCGGCGCGTGATGGTGATGACGGGCACGCCGCTCGCCATCCGCAGGGTCTCGGCCTCTTCCGGAGTCGGCATGCGGGACGTCACGGACTCCTCCACGCGGGTCGGAGGATGCCCGAGGAAGGCGAGCTGCGCGGGGGTGCCGCCGGGCCATGGCTCCCGCTCGGGATCGGCGACCGGGGTGCCCGCCACCAGTTTCCAGGGCAGGTAGTTCACCGAGATCTGCTGCGGATCGCCCCGCGCGTGGAAGACGAAGTGACGGCGCAGCAGTTCGGTCTTCACGGGCAGCTCGAACAGCGCGGCGAGCCCGGCGTCGGCGGTCACCCGGCTGTAGGCCTTGTCGAGGCGATAGTCCCGCCAGCCGATCTGCTGGTCGCGGGTGAACGAGGTCGCCGGTGCGGTGAGGGGCCGGGTCTCCAGCCGGTAGCGGTCCATCGCCACGCGCCTGGCCGGCGGACAGACGCGCACCACGGTGCCGCCGCCCCGGCGGGTCTCGACCAGACCCTCGCCGCGAAGCAGCGCGATCGCCTGCCGCACGACGATCTCGGAGACGCCGTGCACCTCGGAGAGCACGGCCATCGTGGGGAGTTTCGACCCGGGTGGATGGCTGCCGTCGCGGATCCCGCCCCGTAGTACCTCGGCGATCCGGAGATAGGCGGGGCGACCCTGCACAGGTGTCCACCTCCTCTTGCGCCCGGGAGACGTTCCACTTACGTACAGCTTGACTCCTATCGTCTTGTGTATCACTTTCGTATACGGAAGGCATTCCTTGGAGAGGATGGCCACGATGGGGGACTTCGAAGGCTTCAAGGCCGCCATTGAGGAGGAGTTCCCCGGCTGGCTCGTCTGGCGAAGCGATGCCGGGCGGTGGTACGCCACGCGGAGCGGAAGTCTCACGGACGCGCAGCTCCAAGCCGGATATGCGATGACCGTGGCCGCCGACGACTCCCTGGGTCTGCGAGCGCTGCTGCTCGATCAGAAGAGCAAGGAGCGGTAGCGGGCCGGGCCGGTTCCGGTCCGTCGGCGGGGGCGGACCGGCCCGGCCTGCTCGGCGGCGTGCACACGTCCGTTCCGTGACGGCAGGGAAATCTGGCACGCAGGTTACCCATGTGGAGACGAGCCGCTGCCGGGCAGGTCGGATGCCCGCAACCCGCCGGTCCCGCCCCGTCCACGCGACCGCGCGCCGTGCGACGCGCCGACGGTTTCGCCGGTCCTCCCTGTACGGGGCCACCTCCGGGTTACGGTGACCTGCGTGGCATTACTCAGTAACCACCAGGGGAGGCACGGGCGCCGCAGGCGCCCGCTGTGGGTTCTGGCTTTCGCCATCGCCATGGTCGGGGTGCTGGTCGCCGCGGTCTTATCGGCGGTGTCCAGGAACGGATCGTCACGCGCCGAGGCGCCGCAGGCCGTGGATCGGCCGGTCGTCGGCCGGGTCGGGGTCGACGCGCCGAAGTCCTGGCCGGCCTGGGGATTCACCCACACGCGGTACAGCGCGGGGGCGGGCGAGCCGGGAGCGACCGACTCGGTGCGGCACTCGATCTCCCGCCAGCCCGTCGTACAGGCCCAGGCGATCATGGGCTGGGGCGTCGACAATCCCGAACCGGCCAGGGACCAGTACAACTTCGGTTCCCTCGATCAGCGCATGAACCTCATCCGGCAGACGAACGGCATACCGGTGATCACCCTGTGCTGCGCGCCCGACTGGATGAAGGGAGGGCCGCAGGGCGAGACCGACTGGACGCATCTCGAGGACGCGCCCCACCCGAAGTACTACGACGAGTTCGCCGAACTGGCCGCCGTGGTGGCGCGCCGCTATCCGGACGTGCGGTACTACGCGGTCTGGAACGAGTTCAAGGGCTTCTTCGACGAGAACCGCAACCGCTGGGACGCCGAGGGCTACACCCAGCTCTACAACAAGGTCTATACCGCTCTGAAAGCGGTGAACCGGCACATCAAGGTCGGCGGGCCGTACGTCCCCATGAACGGCTACTCACCGGAGTGGCAGGGCCCGCCCTCGGCCGTGCGCGGACCATGGGGCAGCGTCGACCAGCGGGCGCTCAACGCGGTCGACTACTGGCTGAAGCACAAGAAGGGCGCCGACTTCGTCGTCGTGGACGGGTCCACGGTGTCGGAGGACCGCGGGCTCCGGACGGACGAGTTCACCGCGCTGGGCAAGTTCTCGGCCGTCACACGCTGGCTCCGCGGCCGAGGGCAGGGGCTTCCGGTGTGGTGGGCGGAATGGTACGTCGCGCCCGAGCACACCACGTGGCCGGAGCGGCGGTGGGACGCCGTGAACACGGCCGCCATGATGGAGTTCGCGCGCAGCGGCGCCGCCACGGCCCTTTACTGGAACCCGCAGCGCGGGTCGCCGGGGAACTGCGCGGGCTGCCTGTGGTCCCCCGGTCACGGAAGCACGGTGAGCCCCTCCCTCGGCATGCTGCAGAGGTTCGCCCAGTGGTTCCCGCCGGGCACCAAGCTGGTGGACGTCGGCCCGACGCCGTCGTCCGTACGCGTGCTCGCGCAGAAGCGGCACATGGTCGTCGTCAACACCCGGGATGAGCCCACGACGGCGACGATCGACGGCAAGCGAATACGGCTCGGCGGATACAAGGTCCGCTGGGTCGACCGGTAGGAGAGGCCGTGGCCCTCGACTCGGCGGTCGCCGACATCGACCTGGTCAGCATGGACTTCTGGGCCCGCCCGCCGGCCGACCGGCTCGCCGCGTTCGCCCGGCTGAGGGCCCTCGACCGGCCGGTCTTCTTCCCGGAACCCCGGGTGCCGCTGGTCCGGGCCGGATACGGCTTCCACGCGCTCGTACGGCACGCGGACGTCGTGGCGGCCAGCCGGCAGCCGAAGGTCTTCAGCAGCGAGCCCGCCGCCACGTCGCCGGAGCCGCCGCCCTGGCTCTCCCTGCTCCTCGGCACGCCCATGGTGAACATGGACGATCCGCGGCACGCACGGCTACGCCGGATCGTCTCCCGCGCGTTCAGCCCCAAGATGCTCGGGCGGCTGCGCGACGACATCGAGGCGGCCGCCGCGCGCATCGCGGGCGACCTCGGCGCGCACGGCGCGCACGACTTCGTGGCGCAGGTGGCCGCCCGGCTGCCCATCCACGTCATCTGCACGATGATGGGAGTGCCGGAGCACCTGCGTGCCCGTGTGCTGGGGCACGTCGACGCCATGACGGAGTACTCCGGGGTGCGCGGCTCCCTGGCGAGCGCCCGCACGCTGCGGCTGCTCGGCGGGAACCTGGCCGCCATCGGCGGGCTGCACCGGCTGGTCGCGCGGCTCGGCCGGCAGCGGCTGCGCGAGCCGGCCGACGACCTGGTGTCGGCGCTGGTGACCGCCAACGTCGATGGCGAGGCACTGTCGGTCCGGGAGCTGGGGTCGTTCTTCGACCTGCTGCTCGTGGCCGGCAACGAGACCACCCGCAACGCGCTCGCGCACGGCCTGAAGCTGCTCACCGACAATCCCGCCCAGCGGGAGCTGCTGCTGTCGGACTACGAGGGCCACTGCGCCGGTGCGATCGAGGAGATCATCCGGTGTTCCTCGCCGATCATTCAGTTCCGCCGGACGCTCACGCGGGAGCACGAACTCGCCGGGCATACGTTCGCGCCGGGCGACAAGGTCGTGCTCTTCTATCTCTCGGCCAACCGGGACGAGGCGGTGTTCCAGGACCCGGACCGCTTCGACATCACCAGGTCGCCCAACCCGCACGTCGGCTTCGGCGGGCCGGGTCCGCACCTGTGCCTCGGCTCGCACCTGGCGAGGATGGAACTGAAGGTGATGTTCCGGGAGCTCTTCGAGAGGTTCCCCGGCATCGCCGCAGCAGGCGAGCCCGAGTACCTGCTCTCCAACTTCGACAACGGGATCAGGCACCAGCCGTTCACGTTGCGGGCCTGACCGGCGGCCCGGCGTCAGCGCCGGATCCGGGAGAGGCCCAGCAGCACGGCCGAGATCACCGCGACGGCGGCCAGCCCGCCGCCCGGCGACCACAGCGAGGTCACCAGCATGATCTCGGCCACGAGGGCGACGACGACGAGTGCGCCCGCCGCGGAGGCGACGGCCCGCCCGGCCGGATCCAGCCCGGGCAGCAGCGCCGCGACCCCGATCGCCGGCGGTACGACGAGCAACAGCAACACGAGTACGGCCATGTCGGCTCCCCAGGTCGCACGGTCCAAAGTCGGTAAGGTCCAAAGTGGGCAGGTCACGAGGTCGGCAAGGTCCGAATTCGGCAAGGTCGCGAGGTCGGGCCGAGCCAGGTCAGTTCAGCATCACGAACCGTTCGGCGATGACGGCGATCAGGCCGGCCAGCAGCGGGATCACCAGCATCGTGTAGGGCCGCAGGCCGCCGCGCCTGCCGGGCGGGGTGCGCAGGCGTCGCAGTTCCCGCGCCATCAGCACGCCCAGCAGCACGGGGAGGTAGACGACGCCGGCGGGCGTCCAGGGCGTCAGGCCGATGCTCAGCCGCGCCGGCCGCCGAAGCGCCGGATCCGGTTGCGGTGGCGGTGACCGCAGCGCGAACACGGCGGCGTCACGGTCGGCGAAGACGACCTGGAGGTCGCCCGAGCGCGACAGGGCCTCGCGCAGGCGGGCGCTGTAGGAGACCGGCAGACCGCTGCTGAGGTTCAGGTACGCCTCGTGACCCCGGGTGGTCACGAAGAACCCGGTCTGGCCCTGCTCGCGCAGCCGAGCCGTGATCGCCTCGACGTCGCCCGCCGTGTCGCGCGCCGTGTGCAGCTCCGGATATTCGAAGCGCTCATAGCCGTGATGGCTCCACGGCATGACCGGGAAGCCGCTGGCGGTGGTGTCCTCGGCGGTGAGCCAGACGACGTCGATCGCCCCCTTGGGCCGCCGTTCCAGCATCACCTCGAACGCCTTCACCTCGCCCGCCCGGACCCGCTCGAACCGCTCGTTGCCGAACCGTACGAGCACGAATCCGAAGACCAGCGCGAGCGCCAGCACGGCCGCCGCGAAGACCGGGACCGTGTCGCGAAGCCGACGCCGCCGGGGCCGCCGCCGGGCCGCCTGTACGACGACCGGCT
The DNA here is from genome assembly GCF_014323705.1 of Actinomadura alba. GTDB lineage: Bacteria > Actinomycetota > Actinomycetes > Streptosporangiales > Streptosporangiaceae > Actinomadura_C > Actinomadura_C alba. The sequence goes on along the minus strand of NZ_JABVEC010000001.1, from coordinate 556,942 downwards.
CTGTGTCCGGGGCCGGCGCCGGGTCGAGTGCCGGGTCGACGGTCCGCGCGGGAAAGAAGAGGTACGACACGAGCACACAGGCGCCGGGCAGCATGAAGAAGTAGGTGCGCAGGGCGATCTCGCCGCCGTAGCTCTGCAGGCCGAACGAGGCGAGCGGCGCGAGCAGCAGCACGAGGGCGACGCGGTCGCCGGTCCGGCGGGTGCGCCGCCGCAGCAGGCCCAGCAGGGCCAGCGACGAGACCAGCACCGCCAGCGCGATCCGGGCGGACTGCACCCTGGCGAGCTGCGGGCTGCCCCGCGTGATGCGGTCGCCGACGCTGGCGGACAGGTTGGTCCCGAGCCGGCCCACGCCGCCGAAGACATCGCCCAGGTGTCCCGCCCAGTAGCCGCGGGTCATGAAGCTGAGCCACGCCACGAAGATGACCGAGCCGAGCAGGGGCAGCCCGCGAAGGGTGCAGCGGCGGGTCACCACCAGCCCCGCGGCCGTCGCGATCATGAGGAACGGGGTCAGCTGGTGGGAGGCGGTCGCCACCACGATGAGCGCCACCAGCAACAGGAACAGGACCGAGCGGTCTCTGGTGTCAATGGGCGGTCGCCGCAGCTCACCGGGCTCCATCGGGCCGAACGTCCAGTCGTAGGCACGCCAGAACCGCCCGGTGCGGCGCGCCCCCGGGCTGCGGCGCCGGCCCTCCGCGCGGACGGTGGCCGGGGCCGGCTGGAACCAGTTCACCAGGATCGCGACCCAGCACAGGTACAGCAGGTAACCGAAGGCCTGCGGGGACAGGTAGTCCTGGCCGACCCAGTTCGCCACCGGGAACAGCCAGGCGGCGAACCACTTGGCCCGCCAGGTGGCCCGCAGGGTCCGCAGGATCAGCGCGAAGGGGCCGAGGTAGAGCAGATTGGTGAGCACCGGCGCCCAGTGCAGCACCGGTTCCAGATCGTCCAGCCCGGCCGCCCTGGTCCCGAAGCCGATGAGGGCGAAGAAACCCGGCCAGTTGAAGCGCGCGTCGAGCAGCGTGTCGACGCCGTGCGTGCGCGTGATGTACTCGATGAACCCCGCGTGCTGCCAGGCGGTCGGGAAGCGCGCGAGCGGCTCCAGCGCCTGGGCCAGCGCGTGCAGCGAGACGGCCGTGCAGAGCAGCTGTACGGTCAGCAGCGCCCGGTGCGGCCGGCTCAGCCCCAGCGTGATCAGGAAACCGGCGGTGAGCACCGCGGCGCCCGCCAAGGTCGGCACCGGCAGCACCGAGATCAGTCCGTAGCCGCTCATGGCGTCGAGCTCGACCCCGCGCAGCGGCAGCCAGAACAGCGCGAGCCCGATCACGAACACGGCCCAGACCACGACCGCCGCGTCGAGACGGACCCGCCCGCGCACGCCGGTCGATTGGGACACCGGTCGCCGGGTCTTCCCTTGCCGGGCACCCCGCCGCCCGGCCGACCGCCGGGTCGTGTTGACCGGTCGTGCGGTGGTGATCGTCGCCGTGGACCCCGTGCCCGCGGTGAGGGGTCCGGTCGTGTGCGTCTCCGTCCGCCACGGTCCGCGGGGCATCGTCAGCAAGGGGCGGCTCTCCTTGGACCGTTCGCCACGGGTTCGTCGCCCTCGGCGGCGGCGCGGCGCAGGGCGGGGTAGACGGCGATGGCGATGACGACGTGCACGAGCAGCACGCCCACGCCCGTGCCGATGAGGACCGACTCGGTGGGCACCATGAGCACCACCGCGAGCGTGCCGGTGAGGCGGGCCCCTTGGATGACCGCAATCGCGCGAGTGCGCGACCGTACCCGCAGGACGCCGAGGTACAGCTCGATGATCGCTTTCGGCAGCGTGGCGGCGGCCAGCAACTGCAGCAGCGGCGCGCCCTGGGCGGCATAGCCGGGCCCGAACACCTTCAGGGCGAACGGGCAGAGCAGCACCGTCAGCACCGACGCGGGGATCAGCAGCATGACCGTGCGCCGCAGGGCCGCCCGTACCTTCACCGCGAACCGGGTGCCGTCGAAGGCGCCCTCGACGGTGAGCGACATCGCCATGGTGATCGACAGCAGGTTCAGCATCATGCCGAGCACCCACGCCATCGTGAAGTAGGCGTTGGTGTGCGGGTCGATCCTGGCCGCGACGACGACCGGGATGAGATTGATCGTCGCATGGGAGAACAGCCCGCCCAGGTAGTCGCCGCCGACGTAATGCGCGATCTCGGCGCCCTTGGGAGGCGGCCGCCGCCCTCCGGTCTCGCGGGCATGGGCCGGGATGAGCCGGCCGAAGATGAAGAGGTTCACCGGGACCAGCGACACCATCACCGGGAGCATCCAGGAGAGCCCCACGCCATCACGCGGCAGTGCTGCCGCGAAGGCCACCAGCAGCACCGCCTTCGCCACGCCGAAGACGGTGTTCTCGATCGGTACCCAGTGCGCCTGCCGCAGCCCGGTGAAGACCGCGTCCTGCTGGGTGAAGATATTCCACGCGAACGCCATCGCGAGGAACCACAACCCCGCTCCGACGCCGTGCAGGTGGGCGAATGAGGGCCCCCACCAGTGGAGTGTGAGCAGGAAGCCGAGTGCGATGACGACGGCGGCGCCGGAGCCGATGACGTAGCTGGCGGCGACGAACGCCCCGGTGCGGCGGCCGGTCTGCGGAATGAACCGGATCAGCATGAAGTTCAGCGCGGTCAGGCCGCCGACGAACATGACGGCCTGGATGACCGCCCAGTTCCGGCCGACGTCGGCGGGGTCGTAGTGGCGGGCGGCGAGGAACCAGTAGCCGAGCCCCAGCAGGCCGGTGATCCCGCCGTTGGCCATCAGGGCGTAGGCGTTGCGGAACAGCGGATCGGCCAGATCGGCGGCGACCCGCGCCGGGGCCGCCGAGGCGGGGTCAGACATCGCGCAGCATCCGCCGGGCCGCGTAGCGCGACCGCCGCACGACGGCGTACCCCTTGGTGAGCGCGTGTTCCAGCCGGTAGGCGGCGGCACCGTCGACGATCCGCCCGAACCGCTCGAGCGTGGTGCCGGCGCGGATCGTCAGGCGGGGGAGCGCCAGCCGGTCATGACGCGCCGGCTCGGCGACCTCGTTGGCCACCGCGCAGGCCCTGCGGTAACCCGTGTGCAGCGCGGCCCGCCGGACCCGGGCGCTCGAGTAGCCGTAGGGATAGGCCATCGCCTGCACCGGAACGCTCAGGTCGTCTTCGAGCAGCCCCCTGCTGCGGGTCAGCTCGTCGTACAGCGGCGGGCCGGGCAGCTGATCGAGCTGGGGGTGGCTGTGCCCGTGCGCGCCCACCTCGACGCCGTGCGCGGCGGCCTCACGCACCTGGCCCCAGCTGAGAGTGCGGTCCGGCGGGCGGCCGGCCGCGTGCGGCCCCGCGTCGGCCAGCCAGCCGGTCGTGACGAAGACGGTCGCGGTGAACCCGAGACGTTCGAGTACGGGCAGCGCGTTCTCGTGGAAGTCGGCGTACCCGTCGTCGAAGGTGATCACGACCGGTCGCCCCGCCGCGGTATCGGGCCGGCCGGCGCGGACCTCCGCGGAACGGCGGATCGGGAGGTCGGAGAGGGGGATGGGGGTGAAGCCGCGGTCGGCGAGGAGCGCCATCTGGTCGGCGAACGCGCCGGGATGGACCGCGAGCGGCGCGGTCGCCGGCGGCGGGTGCTCGCTGATCGAGTGGTACATGAGGATCGGCACGCCCGTCATCGCGTCCTTCCCTGGTGGCTGAGGATCGGCACGCCCGTCATCGAGTCCTGCCCGGCCGCCGGGCCGGCGGTCCGGCACCGACCACCGCGGGGTCGCGGGGGCCGCCGCCCAGGCCGAGAGAGCCGGCGGCGTAGCCGAACGCCGTACAGGACAGGCCGGTGACGATGGCCGCCGAGCGCCCCAGGCCGCTCAGGTCGCCGCGTACGGTGTCGCGTAACCCGCGGACCGCGCCGCGCGGCAGCGCCCGCAGGACGTGGGCGCGTTCGCTGGCCAGACCGTCGCCGGCGCCGACGCTGCGGGTGACGAGTGCCTTGGACAGCCCCTCCGCGTAGCAGCGGGCGCGGAAGTAGCCGAACCGGGCCCGCTCCGGCGGGACGCGGTGCCAGATCACGGCGCGGTCGTCGAAGAGCAGCACGGCACCGGGGCTGCTGCGCCCCAGCCGGATGCAGAACTCGGTCTCTTCGCAGCCCAGCGGCCGCTTGCCCGGGCCCCGGCCGATCCCGGTGGCGAACCCGCCGGTCAGCTCGAACGCCGCGGTGCGGAACGAGCAGTTGCCGCCCATCAGATTGCGGACCGGCCCGGGATCCATGCCCCGGTAGGTGCAGCCGACGGTCCAGTCGAACTCCTCGGGAAACCAGCCCGGCCGCCGCCCCGTGCCCCGGGCGAACGTGAGCTCGCGGTGCGTGGTGCCGACGAGCTCGCGCGATGACGGGGCGCCCGGCCACAGTGGGATCGTCAGTCCGCCGACCCCGATGACGGAGGGATCGGCGAAGCCCTCGGCGAAGGTGGCCAGCCAGCCCGGGGCGGCCACCGCATCGTCGTCGAGATAGGCCACCACGTCGCCGCGGGCCAGTTCGGCACCGGTGTTCTTGCCGCCCGACAGCCCCTTGCGATGCCGGTTGGCGACGACGACGACGTCCGGCAGCGACGCCTTCAGCCGGGCGAGCAGGTCCGGATTGTGGTCGACGGACAGGATGATCTCGTGGGGGGCGTGCCGCTGGGCCCGTACGGACATGACCGCCGCGTGCACGTCGTGCCATCGCTCCTCGGTGAAGGCGCAGATGACGACGCTGATCCGGATACCGGTGCCGGTCAGGGAAACCGCCTCCTCATCCGCGCATAGGTCTTGAGCACCCGGTCGGCCCGGTCATAGAGCCGTGGGTCGCGCAGCGCGGCGTTGCGGGCCACGCTCACCGGTTTGGTGCGGAGCCAGTGCAGGCCGGCACCGAGGCGGGCGCGCGCGACCCGGCCCTCGGCGATGCGGATCTCGCGGCTCTTCAGCTGCTCCTTGAACCGCTTGCCGCCGCGGCCCATGGCGATCTCGGTGATGCCGTGCTCGGCGCATGCCTGGGCGAGCCGCAGGTTGCCGATCAGACCGGGGGAGTACTGGGCGAAGCGGGTGTCGTAGGCGGTGAACCAGCCGGCGACCGTCGTGCGGTGGCGCAGGTCGAAGTTGGCCGCGATCGGCTGGTCACCCGCGTACAGGATGTTCAGCATGCCGAAGCCGGTCCGGTGGAAGTGCTCGACCAGCCGTACGATCCAGGGCCGGGCGAACCGGTCCATGCGGCCGGTGCGCCGGTACTGCTCGGACTTCCAGCGCATCAGCAGCCGCAGCGCGGCCGGGTCGGCCGAGGCGAAGACGTACCGCACCTCGCCCACCTCGCGGCCGAGCTTGCGCTCCTTGTACCTGACCGTCTTGTAGCTTTTCGGCGCCGCGCGCCGCGTGACCTCGGCATAGGCCTCGAAACCTCCGCTCAGATCGATGATCGGCTCGGCCCGCTCGACCGAGTGGTAGGGCCGGAACGTCTGCTGATGGGCGATCAGGTGGTCGAAGTCCCAGACGTCCAGGCGGCACGCCTCGAGCAGCGCCGGCGCGTCGAGCCGCAGCTCGGGCGGGGCGATGATGCCCTGCAGGTCGGTGAGGCCGGACCCGACCGGGTGGCCGATGCCCAGGGCGGTGCGCTCATGCGGGAAGAAGGCGACCACGTCCTGGCCCTCTTCGACGACGGCCACCCGGACACCGGGCCGGCACCGGCTGACGCCGGCCGTGAACTCGGGTGACATGAAGGGGTTCTGCAGAGCCGGGTCGGATCGCTGGAGCGCCCGCCACCGTTCGAGCTCGGCGGTGCCGAGCTCACGCGGGGCGACGAGAGTTACCTTCATGGCTCACCGGCTCTCGGCGCGGCCCAGGGCGGTGGACAGCCGGCTCACCGCGACCGGTTCCAGCGCCTGCCCGGCGTGCGTGTCGCCCAGCCGGCCGCGGAGGCGAAGCCGGACCATGGTCCTCAGCACCCGCCAGCCGTCCCGGAGGGTGCGGAGGTTGGAGTCGCCGTACCGCCGGTGGTGTTCGTGGCTGGCGACCTCGGCCATCCGCAACCCCGAGCGAACCGCGTTGACGCACATCTCGGTCTCGATCTCGAAGCCCGTCGAGGTGAGCTGGAGCCGCTCGACGGCGGACCGGCGCATCGCCACATAGCCGTAGCACAGGTCGGTCCAACTGGTGCGGTAGAGCAGGTTGGCCAGCCGGGTCAGCCACCGGTTTCCCTTGCTGCGGATCCGGGTGAGGTCGTCGGACGCGCCCCCGCAGCCGTAGCGCGTGCCCTTGACGATGTCGAACCCGCGGGCGATCAACGCCAGGAAGGCGTCGAACTCGGCCGGGTCCATGCTGCCGTCCGCGTCGAGCATGATGAGCACCTCGGAGCTGGCCACGGCCATCCCCGTCCTCATCGCACTGCCCTTGCCCATCGGCGGTTCGATGATGATCACTGCGTCGGGCCGCAGCAGCCGGGTGATCTCCACCGTGCCGTCGGTGGACTCGCCATCGACGATCACGACTTCGTCCACCGCGGTCAGCCGCGGCAGAAGCCATCGGAGGTTGTCCGCCTCGTTGAGGGTCGGGATGACGGCCGTGACCGTCGGCCACCGGTTGCCGGGCCGGCCGAGGCCGAGATGGTGAGGCTGCCGTACGGATGGTGCGCTCGAGGCGCCATCGGCGCGCACGAGGGGGTCAGGACTGTGCATGGGAGCCCCCGTGGGAGTGGTGTCTGCTTATTTGACGCCAGCCGTCCCCGTCATGCGTCGAGTAATCACGCATCGCTCCCTTTTGGTGACGCAGTGCTCACCATGCATCTCGTACCATTCCGTCACTTAAGGGATCGGTCACTCGCCGTGACCGGGCGCGTATTCAGCGTTAGTCCTGACTTTGGGCCATGGGACCGCGTCGGGGTGCGGCTTTGCCCAAAGATGATGGGTGGATTGCCGTCACGTGACCCGATCCTGGCCGTGGATCTACCTCGGAGCGGCGGCCCGGCCCACGATGCGGCTCACCGCCCGGAGCGCCCGGAGCGCCAGGAGCGCCAGGAGCGCTCGGGGTGCCGGGGCGCTCGGGCGCGGGAACGGCTCAGACCACGGAGTGGCGGAACGAGCTGAGCGGGATGTGCAGCCACGAGGGGCGGTTGCGCGCTTCGTACAGGACCTCGTAGACGGCCTTGTCGTACTCGAAGGCGCGCAGCAGCACCTCGTGCGCGGAGGGATCGGGGCCGCCGCCCTCGGCATAGCCCCGGCAGAACGCCGCCCTGTTGCGCTCGGCCCACTCACGGGCGCGGACCTCCAACTGCTCGCCCACCTCCGGGGCCACCTGGGTCTGCCCCGCGAGCAGGTGGCGGGAGGCGTACTCGAAGGAGCGCAGCATTCCCGCGACATCGCGCAGCGGGTGGCTGGGCGTGCGGCGTTCGGCCAGTGTGTGCAGCGGCTCACCCTCGAAGTCGAGCAGCATCCAGCCGCGCTCGGTGCGCATGACCTGGCCGAGGTGGTAATCGCCGTGGATCCGCTGCACAGGCAGATCCACCTCGTGCTTGGCGAGGTCGTCGAACACCGCGCCGATCATCGCGGCGTACGGCTCGAGCTCCGGCACCGCGAGGACCGTCTCGTCCAGCCGCCGGTGCATGTCCTCGGCCATCGTCCGCACATCGTCGACGGGAAGCCGGGAGACACCGAAGGCGCGGGCGAGGTCGCGGTGCACGGCCGCGGTCACGGCGCCCAGCCGCTCGGCCTCCGACGCGAAGTCACCGCCGACCTCGTCGGCGTGCAGGTCCACCTCGGCGTACAGGTCGCGGACGCTGGTGGCCGCGAGCCGCCAGCCGTCGGTGGCCGTGCGCAGGAACTCCGACAGCATGGCGAGTGTGGTGGGCTCACCGTCGAGGTCGGTCTCGGCCCAGCCGTGCAGCGCCGGGATGTGCTCGCAGCCGACCCGGGTGAGGCCGAGGTTGAGCTCCAGATCGGGATTGGTCCCAGGGGTGATCCGGCGGAACAGCTTGCAGATGTAGACGTCCCCGAAGATCAGGGAGCTGTTGCTCTGCTCGGCCGGGCTGGCGAGGCTGACCAGGTCGGTCTCGATCTCCTGGCCGGGAACGGTCCGCAGCCGGAGCGGGCCGGTGTCGGCGTTGCCGGCCATGCCGGTGAGCAGCGTGCGGGTGAGTTCAGGATCATGTACGGCGTCGTAGATGTGTCGCCCGCCCAGCCGCCCGATCTCGGCGTACTCCAGCCGGCCGGGCAGCTCCGCGCGCGTGCCGAGGAGCAGCTGGTAGCGGTCGACGGTGCCGGGCCCCGGAAAGCCCGGCTCGGCGTCGTGTCCGACCCCGATGACGAGATGGTGCAGGCCGGGGTCGCCGACGGTCAGCTCGGTGGCCTCGAGCACCGTGACCTCGCGCACCTCCCGCCCCTTGCCGGCGAACCACCGCTGCCGGGGCACCCATTCCCGCAGGAGCTCTGTCAGACCCGGCAGATCGACGACGTTGTCTGGGGTCGGTGCCCCGGTGGGCTGGTCGGACGACCGCACGGACTACTTCACCTCTTCTTGGTCTTCGCCTTCTGTCTCGCGGGCCGGGGGGACGGGGGGCAGCAGGAACCAGTAGAACCCATGCCCGGGAAGCGTCAGGAGATACGGGAGTTCACCGGCGGCGGGGAACTGGACGCCGCCCATGCACTCGATCGGCGTCGATCCCTCGAAGCGCCGCAGATCGAGCTCGACCGGCTGCGGAAAGCGCGACAGGTTGTTGACGCACAGTACCCGGTCGTCGCCGAACTCCCGGACGAACGCCAGCACGCTGGGGTTGGAGGCCGACAGCTCGACGTAGGAGCCGAGCCCGAACACCGGGTGCCGCTTGCGAATCTCGATCATCTTGCGGGTCCAGTGCAGCAGCGAGCCGGGATTCTTCTGCTGTGCCTCGACATTGATCGCCTGGTATCCGTAGATCGGATCCATGATCACTGGCAGGTAGAGCCGGGCCGGGTCGCACTTGGAGAAGCCGGCGTTGCGGTCCGGGGTCCACTGCATCGGGGTGCGGACCCCGTCGCGGTCGCCCAGCCAGATGTTGTCGCCCATCCCGATCTCGTCGCCGTAGTAGAGCACCGGCGAACCCGGCAGCGACAGCAGGAGGGCCGTGAACAGCTCGAGCTGGTTGCGGTCGTTGTCGAGCAGTGGGGCCAGGCGCCGCCGGATGCCGATGTTGGCCTTCATCCGGGGGTCCTTGGCGTACTCCGTGTACATGTAGTCGCGCTCTTCGTCCGTGACCATCTCGAGCGTCAGCTCGTCGTGGTTGCGCAGGAAGATGCCCCACTGGCAGTTCTCCGGGATCTTGGGCGTCTGCGCCATGATCTCGGAGATGGGGTAGCGCTGCTCGCGTCGCACGGCCATGAAGATGCGCGGCATCACCGGGAAGTGGAACGCCATGTGGCACTCGTCGCCCCCGGTGGCGGGGTCGCCGAAGTACTCGACCACGTCGGCGGGCCACTGGTTGGCCTCGGCGAGCATCACCCGGTCGGGGTAGAGCCGGTCGATCTCGGCGCGGACCCGCTTGAGGTAGTCGTGCGTCTCGGGCAGGTTCTCGCAGTTCGTGCCCTCGCGCGCGTAGAGGTAGGGCACCGCGTCGAGCCGGAACCCGTCGATGCCGAGGTCCAGCCAGAACCGCAGGACCTCGATCATCGCGTCCTGGACATCGGGGTTGTCGTAGTTGAGGTCGGGCTGGTGGTTGAAGAACCGGTGCCAGTAGTACTGACCGCGCACCGGGTCGAAGGTCCAGTTCGACGCCTCGGTGTCGACGAAGATGATCCGGGCGTCGGCGTACTTGTCGTCGGTGTCCGACCACATGTAGAAGTCGCCGTACGGGCCGTCCGGGTCGGAACGGGACGCCTGGAACCAGGGGTGCTGGTCGCTGGTGTGGTTCATGACCAGGTCGGCGATGACCCGGATGCCCCGCGCGTGCGCCTCGTCGATCAGCTCGACGAAGTCGCCGAGATCGCCGAACTCCGGGAGGATCTTGGTGTACTCGCTGATGTCGTACCCGCCGTCGCGCAGCGGCGACTGGTAGATCGGCAGCAGCCAGATGCAGTCGATGCCGAGCCACTGCAGGTAGTCCAGCCGCTGGATGAGCCCGCGGATGTCACCTGTGCCGTCGTCGCTGGAGTCGTTGAAGCCGCGGATGGCGACCTCGTAGAAGACGGCTCGCTTGTACCAGTGGGGGTCGTTGGGCTTCTCGTGCGTGAACGTGTCAGGAATGGGCTCGACGGCCGCGGTGTCGAGTGCGGCGGTGTCGGCCTCCGGCAGGGCGCCGGCGGAAGGCGGCGTGGTCAACTCTCAGTTCTCCGGACCGTGAAGATGTGGGCAGGCTGGGCGTGCGGGTCGAGGCGCACGTAGTTGGACTGCCGCCAGTCATAGGAGTCGCCGGTGAGTTCGTCGGTGACGACGAAACCCTCCGACCAGTCGAGACCGAGGGCGGGCAGGTCGAGATGGACGGTGGCCTCGTGAACATGATGCGGGTCGAGATTGACGACGGCGAGCACGACATCGCCGGGACCGGTGCCGGACGCGTCCTCGCCCGGATCGCCGGAGCCCGCGCCGGGCAGTCGCTTGGAGAAGCAGATCACGTCCGGCTGGTCGACGTGGTGGAACCGCGGGTTGCGCAGCAACTGCAGTGCGGGATGGGCCCTGCGCAGGGCGTTGAGCCGGCTGAGGAGGGGGGCGATGGTGCGCCCCTCGCGCTCGGCGGCCGCCCAGTCGCGCGGCCGGTACTGGTACTTCTCGGAGTCGCGGTACTCCTCGCTGCCCGGCCGCACCGGGATGTTCTCGATCAGCTCGTACCCGGAGTAGACGCCCCAGGTGGGGGAGAGCAGCGCGGCGAGGACGGCCCGGATCTCGAACGCCGGCCGGCCGCCCTGCACGAGGTACTCGTTGAGGATGTCCGGCGTGTTGACGAAGAAGTTGGGACGCATGTACTTCGCGGCGTCCCCGGACAGCTCGCGTACGTACTCCTCGAGTTCGTCCTTGCCGTTGCGCCAGGTGAAGTAGGTGTACGACTGGTGGAAGCCGATCTTGCCGAGCGTCTGCATCATGGCCGGCCGGGTGAACGCCTCGGCCAGGAAGATCACGTCCGGCGCGATCTCGTTGATCTCCGACAGCAGCCGGGCCCAGAAGGCGACCGGCTTCGTGTGCGGGTTGTCCACCCGGAAGATCCGTACTCCGTGGTCGATCCAGTGCCGGACGACCCGCTTGATCTCCTGGTAGATGCCCTCGGGATCGTTGTCGAAGTTGAGCGGATAGATGTCCTGGTACTTCTTCGGCGGGTTCTCGGCGTAGGCGATCGTGCCGTCGGCGCGGGTGGTGAACCACTCCGGGTGCTCCTTGACCCAGGGGTGGTCCGGAGCGCACTGCAGGGCGAGGTCGAGCGCGACCTCCAGGCCGAGCTCGCCCGCGTGCTCGACGAAGGCGTCGAAGTCGGCGATCGAGCCGAGCTCTGGATGGACGGCGTCGTGCCCGCCCTCCTCGGATCCGATCGCCCACGGCGAACCGGGATCGTGCGGCCCGGGGTTCAGGGTGTTGTTCGGCCCTTTGCGGAACGTACGGCCGATCGGGTGGATCGGCGGCAGGTAGACGACGTCGAAGCCCATGGCGGCGACGGCCGGAAGGCGCCTCATCGCCGTGCGGAGCGTTCCAGACGTCGGACCCCTGCGCCCCATCGGGTCGAACGTGGCTCCCTCGGAACGGGGGAAGAACTCGTACCACGAGCCGAAGAGCGCGCGCTCGCGGTGCACGACCAGCGGCAGCCACGGGGAGGCCGAGTCGAGCTCGCGGAGCGGGTGCTCGCGCAGCAGGTCGAGGATCTCGGGAGCGCTCGCGGCGGCCAGCCTGGTGAGGGCCGGGACGGCCGGGTCGACCAGGTCGCGCGCCAGCGCGGTGAGGACCGCTCGCCGCTTCGCGGGAACGCCCTCGGCGGCGCGGGCGAACAGCAGCGCGCCCTCTTCGAACATCAGGTCGACGTCCTGGCCCCGCGGCACCTTGATGTCGGCGTCGTGCCGCCAGTGCGCGATCGGGTCGCCCCACGCCTCCACGCGGAAGTGCCAGAGGCCGGTCTCGTCGGGGGTGACCTCGGCGGTGAGCCGGTCGGTGCCGGGAACGGTCTCGCTCATGTGCACGAGGGGCCGGGTCGTGCCGTCGGGGGCGCGCAGCACGACGCCCGCGCCGAGTCTCTCGTGGCCCTCGCGGAACACCGTCGCACTCACGTCGAAGGTCTCGCCGACGGCGGCCTTGGCGGGCCACCGACCGCAGTCGACGACGGGTTCCACGTCCAGGATGGGTATGCGCTCGATCATCAACGGCAACGCTACCGGCGGATTCTCAGGGGCGGTGCGGACTTCGGTCAAGTAATGATCACCCGTGTCGCGGGTCATTTCCGGCTTAACGCCCATACCTCACCTCTGCTCGCCGTCCCCTGCTCATAGTGCGTGATCGATACGAGTGGAATGTCCGCTCCGGCTGCCATCCAAGCCTCTCCATGCCCGAATCCGGCGCGTAACTCTCCAGTACGAGTGCTTAACTTTGTGCTACCTCTCCGACACTTCGTGTCATGGCGGAGGCGGGCCGCGGTTCCGGCGGTCCAGGCGTGGTGCCGGTACCGGCGACCCGAGCGGCAGCCTTGACCATTATCAAGGAATCTTGTGTGCGGGTTCGGGTCGCGAACACCCATGGCCTGCGCATAGCGTTACCCACCGTGAAGGCCATCCGACGATTCACCGTACGCACCGTCCTGCCCGAGCCACTACGGCAGCTCGAGGAACTCGTCCTCAATTTGCGCTGGTCATGGCATAACGAGACGCTTGACCTGTTCCGCTCGGTGGACCCCGATCTGTGGGAGTCCGTGCGCCACGACCCCGTCAAGCTGCTGGGGGAGGTCTCCCCGCAGCGGCTCGCGGCGCTCGCCGCCGACCGCCGGTTCCTCCGGCGGCTCCAGGACGCCACCGAGGATCTGCGCGAGTATCTGACCGCCCCGCGCTGGTACCAGTCGCTCGACGACGAGCCACCGGCGGCCATCGCCTACTTCTCACCGGAGTACGGCATCACCGCCGCCCTGCCGCAGTACTCGGGCGGCCTCGGCATCCTCGCCGGTGATCACCTCAAGACCGCGAGCGACCTCGGCGTGCCGATCATCGGTGTCGGCCTCCTCTACCGGCACGGCTACTTCTCGCAGTTCCTCTCGCCCGACGGCTGGCAGCTGGAGCGCTATCCGCCGATCACGCCGACGGGGCTTCCGCTCACCCTGCTGAGGGAGGCAGACGGCACGCCGCTGCGGATCCAGGTCGGGCTGCCCGAGGGCCGCGACCTCAGCGCCCAGGTCTGGCTGGCCGGCGTCGGCCGGGTGCCGCTGCTGCTGCTCGACTCCGACGTACGCGAGAACGACCCCGCCGCGCGCGACGTGACCGACCGGCTCTACGGCGGCGGCACCGACCACCGGCTCCTGCAGGAGATGCTGCTGGGCATCGGCGGCGTGCGGGCCATCCGCGCCTACTGCCGCATCACCGGGCACCCCGCGCCCGAGGTCTTCCACACCAACGAGGGGCACGCCGGCTTCCTCGGGCTCGAGCGGATCCGCGAGCTCGTCACCGAGCAGGACCTCAGCTTCGACGAGGCGCTTGAGGCCACCCGCTCCGGCACGGTGTTCACCACCCACACGCCGGTGCCCGCGGGCATCGACCGGTTCCCGCGTGAGCTCATCCAGAAGTACTTCGGCGGCCCCAACGAGACCGCCAGCGTCCCTGTCGACCGCGTGCTCGCGCTCGGCGCCGAGACCTACGAGGACGGCGACCAGGACGTCTTCAACATGGCCGTCATGGGCATGCGGCTCGCGCAGCGGGTCAACGGCGTCAGCCGCCTGCACGGCGCGGTCAGCCGCGAGATGTTCGGCGGCCTGTGGGGCGGCTTCGACGTCGACGACGTGCCCATCGGGTCCATCACCAACGGCGTGCACCCCGAGACCTGGGTGGCTCCGGAGGTCATCGAGCTGGCCGCCAGGGAACTGCCCGACGTCATCTCGGCCGGGCGCGGCTGGGAGGGCGTGCGGCGCCTGGCCGAGGGCGAGATCTGGCGGGTACGGCGTACCCTGCGCGAACGCCTGGTGCGCGACGCGAGGCGCCGGCTGCGCGAGTCGTGGCGGCAGCGCGGCGCCTCGGACGCCGAGCTGTCCTGGGTCGACGACGCACTCGACCCCGACGTCCTCACCATCGGCTTCGCCCGCCGGGTGCCGTCGTACAAGCGGCTCACCCTGATGATGCGCGACCCCGAGCGGCTGCGCAGGCTGCTGCTCGATCCCGAACGCCCCGTGCAGATCCTCATCGCGGGCAAGGCGCACCCGGCCGACGAGGGCGGCAAGCGTCTCATCCAGGAGATCGTCCGGTTCGCCGACGACGCCGGGGTGCGGCACCGCATCGTCTTCCTTCCGGACTACGACATGGCGCTCGGGCAGATGCTGGTCCAGGGCTGTGACGTGTGGATGAACAACCCGCTGCGCCCGCTGGAGGCCTGCGGCACGTCCGGCATGAAGGCCGCGCTGAACGGCGGCCTGAACCTGTCCATCCGCGACGGCTGGTGGGACGAGTGGTTCGACGGCCAGAACGGCTGGACGATCCCGTCGGCCGACGGTGTCGAGGACCCCGATCGGCGTGACGACCTCGAGGCGAGCGCGCTCTACGAGCTGATCGAGGACCACGTGTCGGTCATGTTCTACGACCGTGGCGGCGACGGCCTGCCGCGCCGCTGGCTCGAGATGGTCAAGCACACGCTGGCGTCGCTCGGCCCGAAGGTCCTGTCGACCCGGATGGTGCGTGACTACGTCGTCGACCTGTACGCGCCGGCGGCGGCCTCGCGGCGGGTCATGAGCGCCGACGCCCACGCCGGCGCCCGGTCGCTCGCCGAGTGGAAGCACCGGGTGGCCAAGGCATGGCCCGGCGTCGCCGTGGGCCACGTCGAGTCCGACGGGGTCGGCGAGAGCCCGCATATCGGAGCGCGGCTGACCGTGCGCACCACGGTCGAGCTCGGCGAGCTGCGGCCCGAGGACGTCGCCGTCGAGGTGGCGTACGGGCGGGTCGACGACACCGACTCGCTGATCGACGCGCGGTACCAGGAGCTGACCGACACCGAGACGGTCGAGAACGGGCGCCTTCGCTACGTGGGCGAGGTACCGCTCGACCGGACCGGCGACTTCGGTTACAGCGTGCGGGTGGTGCCCCGGCACGAGATGCTCGCGAACCGCGCCGAGATGGGGCTCGTCGCACTGCCGCCCGCTCCGCTCGGCATGACCAACGGCGACCTGCGCTGATCAGGGGTCGTCGCGGGTCGGCAGTGGCTGAGCATCGCCGGCAGCGCGGACTTCTCCGCGCTGTCGGCGATGCGGCCGTACCGGACCGCCGTTCGGGCGGCCTCGGTGATCACGCGTAGGCTCGCGCTGGACAGTCGTGGATCAAGGAGGTCGCGTGGGCGAGTTCGTGCGTGTCGAGATTGAGGACGGCGTCGCCACCATCCGGCTGGGCCGACCGAAGATGAACGTCCTCAACGCTCAGATGCAGGGCGAGATCGCCGAGGCGGCCCGGCAGGTGAGCGCCGACGACGACGTCCGCGCGGTCGTGGTGTACGGCGGTGAGAAGGTCTTCGCCGCCGGCGCCGACATCAAGGAGATGGCGGAGCTGTCGTACGTCACGATGTCCGTCCGGTCAGAGCGGCTGCAGGGCTTCACCAAGGCGCTCGCCGCGGTGCCCAAGCCGGTCATCGCTGCCATCACGGGTTACGCGCTCGGCGGCGGTCTCGAGGTCGCGCTGGCCGCCGACTTCCGGGTCGCCGGCGAAGGCGCCCGCCTGGGCCAGCCGGAGATCCAGCTCGGCATCATCCCCGGCGCCGGCGGCACCCAGCGGCTCGCGCGGCTGGTGGGCCCGGCCCGCGCCAAGGACCTCGTCTTCACCGGCCGCCATGTCAAGGCCGACGAGGCGCTCGCCATCGGCCTGGTCGACCGGGTCGTGCCGGACGCCGACGTCTACGCCGAGGCGCTGAAACTGGCGGAGCGCTACAAGAACGGCCCGGCGGTGGCGCTGCGCGCCGCGAAGCAGGCCATCGACTCGGGCCTCGACGTCGATCTCGACACCGGCCTGGAGATCGAGCGGTTGCAGTTCTCCGCCCTGTTCGCCACCGAGGACCAGAAGATCGGCATGAAGAGCTTCGTCGACGAGGGGCCCGGCAAGGCCAGGTTCACCGGCCGCTGACGCGCCCACGCGCGGCCCCGTGGACCGGTGCCACGGGGCCGGGATCCCGGTCGCGGGCGGGAGGCCGGCGGACCGGTCCACGGCCGGGTCTCCGGCGGACCGATCCACGGCGGCGCCTTCGGCGCGGGCGGGCGGGACCGTCACGCGTGCGCGGAGGCACAAATGGCGCGCGCTCATCTTTGTCGATTCCCGCGTGGTCTCATTACCTACGCACCCGTAAGTTAGCTCGTGACAGATTCGTTATGCGCATCACTGAGGGGTTGCCAATGGCGTCCACGTCCCGCCCGAAGACGACGACCGAGCTGCTGTTGGAGCTGGAGCCGGTCGTCGCCACCGAGCTCGACCGTCACCTCGCCACGGCCAAGGAATGGTTCCCGCACGAGTACGTGCCCTGGAGCGAGGGCCGTAACTTCGACGGCCAGTTCGAGGGTGAGCCGTGGGTCCCCGAGGACTCGAAGGTGACACCCGAGGCCCGGGACGCCCTGGTGGTCAACCTCCTCACCGAGGACAACCTGCCCGGTTACCACCATGAGATCGCCACCATCTTCGGCCGTGACGGCGCCTGGGGCACCTGGGTCAACCGCTGGACCGCCGAGGAGAACCGCCACGGCATCGTCATCCGCGATTACCTCACGGTCACCCGCGCCGTCGACCCGGTCGCGCTGGAGCGGGCCCGGATGACGCACATGGAGGGCGGCTACCAGGCCGACCACGGCGAGAAGATGCTCCACGGCCTCGCCTACGTGTCGTTCCAGGAGCTGGCGACCCGGGTGTCGCACCGCAACACCGG
Source organism: Actinomadura alba (assembly GCF_014323705.1). GTDB lineage: Bacteria > Actinomycetota > Actinomycetes > Streptosporangiales > Streptosporangiaceae > Actinomadura_C > Actinomadura_C alba. Next base: position 539,903 of record NZ_JABVEC010000001.1, on the reverse strand, counting down.
CCGGGCCTCGGGCGACCCCGCGTGCGAGCGGCTGCTGACCCGGGTGGCGGCCGACGAGAACCTGCACATGCTCTTCTACCGCAACGTGCTCGCCAAGGCCTTCGAGCTCGCGCCGAACGACACCATGCGCGCCGTCACCGACGTGGTGAAGAACTTCCAGATGCCCGGCCACACCATCGAGGGCTTCCTGCGCAAGTCGGTCGTCATCGCGAACGCCGGCATCTACGACCTGAAGCTGCACCTCGAGGACGTGCTTTCCCCGGTCCTGCGCCAGTGGAAGATCTTCGAGCTCGAAGGCCTGAGCGGCGACGGCGAGAAGGCGCGCGAGGAGTTGTCGGAGTACCTCGGGGAACTCGACACGGCGGCGACCCGCTTCGTCGAGCGCCGTGCCGAGCGCCGGGCCAGGCAGGCCGCCCGCGAGGGAAAGTAACGACCTCAGCAGGAACCAAGGCCCCTCCGGTCCCGTCGAAGAGAGAGACGAACAGGCGGTTCAGGACGGGGAAGGGGTCATGGCGGCGGTCGAGCGACTGGGCGAGTATCGGTTGCTGGAGCGGATCGGAGTCGGCGGCACCGCGGTGGTGCACCTGGCCGTGGACTCCCACGGCCGCGAGGTGGCGGTGAAGGAGCTCCGCGCGGAGTTGGTGGACGAGCCCGGCGCCAGGCGCGCACTGGCACGGGAGATCCTGGCCCAGGGCAAGGTCGGCAGCCGCCATGTGGCGCGGCTGCTCGACGGCGACGTGGGGGGCGACCGGCCGTACACGGTGACGCAGTACGTCCCGGGGTCGACCCTCCGCGAGTTCGTCAAGACCTACGGGCCGCTCGGCGGCATGTCGCTGACGCGGTTCGCGCGTGAGGCGGCGGAGGGCGTCGCGGCGATCCACGCGGCCGGGGTCGTTCATCGGGACCTGACCCCGGGAAACGTGATGATCCTCGGGGGGTCGCCGATCATCATCGACTTCGGTGTCGCCTACGAGGCCCGTACGGGACAGGAGACCCGGCCCGGGATCCTCATCGGCACGCCGGGCTTCCTCGCGCCGGAGCTGATCGAGGGCGAGGCGGTCACCGGCGCCGCCGACGTGTTCTCCTGGGCCGCGACGGTCGCCTTCGCCGCGACCGGGCGCCCGCCGTTCGGCAAGGGCTCGCTGCACGGCGTCTGCTTCCGTATTCTGCGTGGTGCGGTCGACCTCGACGGGGTCGCCGAGCCCCTCGCCTCGTTGCTGCGCCTCGCCCTGCGGCGTGACGCACATGCCCGTCCTTCCGCCGCGTGGTTCGCGGGCGAGCTGGCACAGTGGAGGCAGGCGCCCGCGCTCGCCCGGACGGGGCGAGATGCCGCATAGGTCCGACTTGTCGTCGATAGTGCGGGTAGGGTTTTCAAGGGCGATGAAGGGGGTTGCTACGTCCGGGGATCAGGTCGGCCACTACCGCCTGCTCAATGTTCTGGGCGAGGGTGGGATGGGCGTCGTGCACCTGGGGATCGACCCCCAGGGTCGCAAGGTCGCGGTGAAAGTGCTCCGGCCCACCGTCGCGGGCGACGCGACGGCGCTGCGCAGGCTGGCGCGCGAGGTCGACACCATGCGCCGGGTGCACAGTCCGCACGTCGCCGAGATCATCGATGCCGATGTCACCGCCGAGCGGCCCTACATCGTCACGCAGTACGTGCCCGGCCGCACGCTCGAGCAGATCGTTCTCGAGGACGCGGGCCCAATGAGCGGCCGGCCGCTGCAGAGGCTGGCAGCGGGGCTGGCGACGGCGCTCACCGCAATCCACGCGGCCGGGGTCATCCACCGCGATCTCAAGCCGGGCAACGTGATGTTCCTCGACGGCGAGCCGGTGCTGATCGACTTCGGGATCGCCCAGGTGGTCGACTCCACCCGGCTGACCGCCACCGGAATGGTCATCGGCACGCCCGGGTATCTCGCCCCGGAGGTCATCGAGGGCGAGGACGCCGGCGCCCCGGCGGACGTGCACTCCTGGGCTGGAACCCTGGTGTTCGCGACCACCGGACGGCCTCCGTTCGGTTCCGGGACCTTCGAGTCGATCTTCTACAAGATCATGCAGGGGACGCCGGACCTGGAGGGCGTGCCCGACGCGCTGCTGCCGGTGATCCGCAGCGCGATGGCGCGCCATCCCGCCGAGCGGCCCACCGCGCCCAAGCTCGCCGAGCTCTGCCGGCGCATCGACCTGGACGCCACCCTCACCGACCAGACTCGCGTCGACCGGCCGTTCCCGACCTTCACCGCCCCGGCCCCCATGGCGATGCCGGGTCCGACACCGACGCGTCCCGCGCCGTCCCGGCCCGAGCCGGTGCCGGCGCAGCCCAAGGACTTCGTCGGGCTGCTGCCGCCGGCCGCCCCGCCGCCCGCGCCACCACCGGCTTCCGGGCCGTACGCCCCATCGCCGTACGCTCCGTACGGTCCCCCGCAGACCGGGCGCAGGTCGCATGACCGGCAGGACGGACGGCAGGTCCCGCCCGCGCAGCCGGATCCGTACGACCCGCGCCGCGCCGACCCCCAGCAGCGGCCGGATCCCCGCCGGGCAGACGGGCAACGGCGGCCCGACGCGCCCAAACCGCCCAAGCCGTACGGTTGGTATCGCCTCATCAGCCTGACGCTCCTCGCCGTGACCGCCGGGTTCACCCTGCAGTTGCCGGTGCTGACCCTGATCGTCGTCGTGGTCGGCATGTTCGTGCTGCGCGTCGGCGACCGGGCCGGCCAGAGCCTCACGGCCAAGCGGACCCGCACCGGGCCGACGCCCGGTGACGTGGTGGGCGCGGTGCTCAAGTCGCCACTCGGAATTCCGGGCGCGCTGCTGACCACGCTGCTCCTCACTCCGCTCGGGCTGCTCGCCGGCGCGATCCTGCTCACCGTGCTGATGGCGTCGCGGCCCGACATTTCCGTCGACCAGGCGTTGACCTACAGCACCCTCGCCGTCATCGGCCTGTTCTGCCTCGGGCCGGGCAGCCGGGCTCCCCGGCGCCAGCTCGCGCGCGTGTGGGGTGCCGTACTGCCCCGCCGCGAGATCGCGATGGTCGTGGCGGCCTGCCTCGGGCTCTTCGCGCTCCTGGTCTTCGGGCTGTCCAGCGGGGCGACCCCCGACACCTACCCGCTGCCCAGCCTGTCCGGCGATCTCTCCAGGCTCCGGTCCGACATCATGGACCTGCTCCCCGGCTAGCCGCGCACCGCCCGAGGGTGTTTCGCGCGTGATCGCCCAGGTCACCGGCCGCACGTCGAATCGGTGATCCACTCGATAGGCTGACGGGTGCCATGACCGGGGACGGGACGCAGGACGAACTGGGCGGGGGCGCCGCCGCGCACTCCCACGCGCGACCGGCCGGGCCGCTGCCGGACATCGGTCCGTACCGCCGCGTGGCATGGGTCGGCGAGGGCGGCCTGGGCGCCGTCTACCGCGGCACCGATCCGGCCGGTCGCGACGTGGCGATCAAGGTGCTGAGCGCCGAGATGTCTCACGACCGGGGGGCGCGGCGCCGGCTGGCGCGCGACGTCGATCAGATGCGCCGGGTGCGCAGCCCCCACGTGGCCGACGTCCTCGACGCCGACGTCACGGCCGATCATCCCTACGTGGTCACGCGATTCGTGCCCGGACGGCCGCTGGACGAGATCGTCGCCGCCCATGGGCCGCTGGGACCGGCGGGCCTGCGGCTTCTGGCGCTGGGCCTGGCCAAGGCATTGGTCGCGATCCACCGGGTCGGCGCCGCCCACCGCGACCTGAGGCCGAGCAACGTGAAGCTCGTCGGCGGTGAGCCGGTGCTGATCGACTTCGGGGTGGCGCAGGTCGCCGGCCGCGGGCTGGAACCACGGGCCGCAGCCGCGGAGGGCGCGACGGGAGCGGTCGGCGCCGAAGACGCCTTCACCGGCGAGCCCGGCTCGTCCGCACAGGACGTGCGCGCCTGGGCGGCCACGGTCGCCTTCGCCGCCACCGGCCGTCACCTCGCGGAGCTCGCCGGGGTTCCAGAACCGCTGCGCGCGGTGCTGGAATCCGCGCTCGACCCGGACCCGGCCCGGCGCCCCACCGCCGCCGCGCTCGCCGACACGGTGGCCGCCCTCCCGGTCGAGGCGGACGAGCTCACCTCGCCCGAACCGCTCGGCAGGGTGTCCGACCCCGCCGAGCCCCCCGTGCCGGGCGCAGGGCGTACGGCCGGCCCGGAGCCGTTTCCGCCACCGGAGCGGGTCACCGGCCCGTCGGCACCGGCCGACACCGGTGTCCGGCACCGGCCCGCCGCCGAGGGCGCGGCCGGCGCCGACCTCGCGGTCGCGCCGGCCTGGGCCAGGCTGTTCTCCTACCTGGTCGTCGCGACGGTCGTCGGCATGGTGATCGTCATGCCCATCGCGGGCTCGGTGATGGCGCTGGCCGGCGTGTTGGTGCTGAACGCGGCCGACGCCGCCGAACGAGGGCGGGCGGGCACGCGTGCGCCGCGCCCGCCGGTCGCGCCGCCGTCGGTTCCGGGCGTCCTGGTCCGCGGCATGCTGATGACGGCGCTCACGATCCCCTACGCGGCGGTGTGCGCGGTGACGATCACGCTCGCGCTCGTGGCGCTGGCCGCCGTCGGCATCGAGCCGGACGTGCTCGCGGCGTGCGCCTGGGGGGTGGGCGGTGCGGCCTATGTGCTGTGGGCCGGCCCGGGGGTCCGCGCGCCCCGGCGCCAGCTCACGAGGATCTTCGCGGCGGTGACTCGCGGACCGGGGCCGATCGCCCTGGTGGGCGTCGCGCTCGGTACTCTCGCGGTCGCCGCGGTGGTCGCGGCGATCTCGCTGACACCGAGCTTCGCGCCGATGTACGAACTGCAGAACTCGCTGTCGAGCTCGCTGGGCCGCCTCCAGCACACGCTGCAATGATCACCGGGGTTCCGCTGTCGCCCCGCCCTAGGCGGCGCTCGTCAGCGGCGCGGCGGCGAAGGCCACCGAGAAGCGCTTGCACCAGATCACGACGCTCTCGTATCGCTCGAGGTCGGCATCCGCCGGAATCTCGTAGTTGGAACTGCCCTGGTTGCCCTTGAGCGTGCCCAGATTCAGGTGGCCCGAGGAGAAGTCACCGGCGGAGTAGGCCCGCGTCGACAGCCAGACCTTCACGTCGGGGCCGTTGGAGGTCGTGAAGTCCTCGAGGCGCAGCACGCGGCGGCCGTCGGCGAGCCGGTAGACCTTCACGGTTCCGGCCGTCTCGTGCTCGTACGCCTTCCACGTGCTGGTGCGGTGCAGCAGGCGCGCGGCGGGCGCGGGCGTCGCGGGCGTCGCTCCCGCCGACGCCCGCCCGCCTTCGGCCGGTGCCGCCGCCGGCACGGGGGCGGCCTCGTCGACCCGGTCGTCCACGACCAGCTTCCACGGCTGGAACAGGACCAGGGCGGACGCGGCCACGATCGCCGCGACCAGGCCGCCGCCGATCAACGCTGCTCTTCCACTCCGCACGCCGCCTCCTCGTCGTCAGGTCCCCCGTCGCCGGGTCCTCGTGCCGTTCATCCAACTACGCGGAGGGTCGCCGTCACCGTCGGCGGAGCCTTACGAAGTCCTTAAGGTGTTCGCGGCCAGATGGGTCGGCGGGTGCTCTCACGGCCGGTGGGGTCGGTTCACGGCATGTCCGCAGAAGCGGGCGTACAGAGCACGATGTCCGCAGAGCGTGATATCACTCACCTGACGTTACGGGTGCCGCCTCATGTGGTGTCGGTGGCGTGATCCGCCGTCCACGTGGTGACCGGGATTTGCACTGTGTCTACTCGCCGGTAACATCGGTGGTGCAGCCGAAGAGGGAGCCCGGAGCCGAAGCATGCTCAGGTCTTTGGCAGGCTGTGAGGCGCGAACGTACAGCCCCGCCGACCCGTCAGGGCGGCGTTCCTTCGGCCGCGCGCACACGCGTGCGGCTGACTGAGTGCAGGGAGGTCGGCCACCGGCCATGAACATCGTCGTCTGCGTGAAGCAGGTTCCCGATACCGAGAGCCCGCGCAAGTTGAAGTCCGACGACAAGACGCTCGACCGTGGCGCCGCCGACGGTGTCATCAACGAGCTCGATGAGTACGCGATCGAGGAGGCCCTGAGCATCAAGGAGGCTCACGGCGGTGAGGTGACCGTGCTCACCATGGGCCCCGACAAGGCGCTCGACTCGATCCGCAAGGCCCTCGCGATGGGCGTGGACAAGGCGGTCCACCTCGTCGACGACGCGCTGACCGGCTCTGACGCGCTGCAGACCTCGTACGCGATCCAGCAGGTGCTGGCCAAGACCGGGTTCGACGTGGTGATCCTCGGGTCGGAGTCCACCGACGCGCGCACCGGCGTCCTCGCCGCGATGCTCGCCGAGCGGCTCGGCGTGCCGCAGCTCTCCCAGGCCAAGAAGGTCGAGATCGACGGTTCCGCCATCGCGATCCAGCGGCAGACCGACTACGGCTACGACCGGGTCGAGGCCGCGCTGCCCGCCGTGGTCAGCGTCGTCGAAAAGATCAACGAGCCCCGCTACCCCTCCTTCAAGGGGATCATGGCGGCCAAGAAGAAGCCGGTCGAAGTGCTGTCCGCCGCCGCCGCCGGCATCGACACGGCCAAGGTCGGGCTGGCCAACGCCGCCACCGAGGTCATCGAGTTCGCCGAGGCGCCGCCACGGGAACAGGGTCAGATCGTCAAGGATGAGGGCGACGGCGGCGTGAAGCTCGCCGAGTTCCTCGCGGCCAAGAAGTTCGTTTGAGGGAGGACTGGAAATGACCGAGATTCTCGTCCTCGTCGACCACCTCGACGGCGAGGTGAAGAAGGTCACGTTCGAGCTGCTGACGCTCGCCCGCCGTTTCGGTGACGCCGCGGCCGTCTGGATCGGCCCGGGCTACGAAGGGGCCAAGGACAAGCTCGCCGAGTACGGCGCCGCGAAGGTCTACGTCGCGGCCGACGAGGAGCTCACCTCCTACGTCGTCGCGCCGAAGGCGGAGGTGCTGGCTCAGCTGGTGAGCGAGAAGTCCCCGGCCGCGGTGCTCGTCTCCGCGACGGCCGAGGGCAAGGAGGTCGCCGGCCGGCTGGCCATCAAGATCGACTCTGGTGTTCTCACCGACGTCGTCGATGTGGCGGAGGGCTTCGTCGGAGAGCACTCGATCTTCGGTGGCGCGATCATCGCGCAGGCGAAGGTGAGGTCGGGCACGCCCATCATCGCCGTCCGGCCGAACGCGGTCGCGGTCGAGGCCGCGCCGTCCTCGCCCGCCGAGGAGCAGGTGTCGGTCGCGCTCACCGACGCGGCCAAGTCCGCGAAGGTCGTGGAGAAGGTCGTCCAGGAGAAGGGCGAGCGGCCGGACCTCACCGAGGCCGCGATCGTCGTGTCCGGCGGCCGTGGTGTCGGCGGTGCGGAGAACTTCAGCATCATCGAAGGGCTGGCCGACTCGCTCGGTGCCGCCGTCGGCGCATCGCGCGCGGCGACCGACGCCGGCTGGTACCCGCACCAGTTCCAGGTGGGCCAGACCGGCAAGACGGTGTCGCCGCAGCTCTACATCGCGGTGGGCATCTCCGGAGCCATCCAGCACCGCGCCGGCATGCAGACCTCGAAGACCATCGTCGCGATCAACAAGGACGCCGAGGCCCCGATCTTCGAGCTCGTCGACTACGGCGTCGTGGGCGACCTCTTCCAGGTCGCTCCGCAGCTGACCGAAGAGGTGAACAAGCGCAAGTGAACCGTGGTGGCGCGGTCGCCCGCGTCACCACTGACAACGAGGGACGACGCCCGCCCGGACCACGGGCGAGGTGACCGCGGAGCCCCGGCGATGTTGTGCGTCGCCGGGGCTCCGCCGGTTTGGTAACGACAAGACGGGCATAACGGCGTCCCGCACTGGAACCGATTGGAGCCTCACCGGCGTTGTCAGTGGCGACCGGTCCTCGCATCACCCAAGGGACACATGGACGCGATCCCCGATCACAACGGACGGCCGCACCCGGTTTCCGCCGGGCACCTGGCCTCCGCCTCCCGTTCCCTCTCCGTCACCACAGACGAACCACTCACCCTCAGGATCGAGAGCGTCGCCGAGCTCGGCGAACGCATGCGCGCGAACATCCGCACGGCGGTGCGGATGCCGGATCACGTGCTCGACACCGTCCTCGCCACCGTCCTCGCCGGCGGGCACCTGCTGGTCGAGGACCATCCCGGCGTCGGTAAGACCCAGCTCGCCCGCAGCCTCGCGCGAAGCCTCGACGGACGGTTCGCGCGGGTGCAGGCGACCGTCGACCTGCTTCCTGCGGACATCGTCGGCGCCAGCGTCTGGCGGGCCGACACGGCCTCGTTCGAGTTCCGCCCCGGCCCAATCTTCGCGAACGTCGTGCTCGTCGACGAGCTGAACCGGGCCACCCCGAAGACGCAGTCCGGCCTGCTTGAGGCGATGGAGGAACGCCAGGTCACGGTCGACGGGACGAGCCGGCCGATCCCGGCCCCGTTCATGGTGATCGCCACCCAGAATCCCAGCGCCGGCTACGACGGAACCTATTCGCTGCCGCCCGCGCAGCTGGACCGCTTTCTCGCCCGGATCTCGCTCGGCTATCCCACGGTCGATCAGGAGATGGCGTTGCTGCGCGACGGGCCCGACCCCTCGACGGAACCGGTGTCGACCCCTGCGGAGCTGCTGGCCGCACAGGAGGCGACGGCCGGCGTGCACACCTCGGACGCGCTGCTGAGGTACGTCGTCGAGCTGCTCACCGCCACCCGCGCGCATCCGCTCGCCGAGGTGGGGGCCAGCCCGCGGTCCGGACTGCTGCTCCTCGCGGCGGCCCGGGCGCACGCGGCACTCGAGGGACGCGTCTTCGCGGTGCCCGACGATGTGCAGAAGGTGGCCACGACCGTGTTGACCCACCGGATCCAGCCGGCCTCTGCGGCGCCCGCCCAGGCCCAGGAGGAGGTCGTCCTGGACGCCGTGGCCAAGGTGCGGGCGCGATGAGCCGAGTGGCGGTGTGGCTCGCGGCGGCGCTCGGCCTGGCCGTCTGCGCCGCCACCGTCGTCTCGCTGACGCTGTTCGCCCTGGCGGTCGGGCTCGTCGTGGTGGTGGCCTCGGCAGCCCTGACCGTGACGGTGGCCGCCCGCCGCGTGACCGTGACGCGTTCGCTGGACGAGCGGGAGGTGCTGGAGGACGAGCCCCTGCTGCTGAGCTTCGGCGTCCACGGCATCGGCGGGCTCCCGGTGCGGCTCGAGGTCCTGTTCGGTGACGAGACCGGCGACGAGCACTGGGTGCCGCTGGAGGAGTTCGGCGGCACCATGCCGTTCATCGTCGGCCGCCGCGGTGCGTACCGGCTGGATCCGACGCCGCTCCGGCTGGTCGACTTCTTCGGCATCTTCCGCCGTACGGTCTTCGCGGGCGAGCTCGAGCCCGTTCTCGTGCTGCCCACCCCCGACACCGGCGCGCACGTCCTCGTCCCGCCCGGCGCGCCCGCCGAGGACATCGACCCCGACGGCCTGCGGCCGTACGTTCCCGGCAGCCCGGTGAGCCGCATCCACTGGGCGTCACTGGCGCGTGGCGGCGACCTGCACGAGCGGCGGTTCGCCAGCCCGCCGGCCGGGCTGCCGTTGGTGATCGTCGAGACGGCCGGCGCGGACGACCCGGCCAAGGTGGACTGGGTCGCCCGGGCCGCCGCGGGCTGTGTCCTCCGGCTGACCCGGTCCGGCGGCTGCAAGGTCATGCTGCCCGGTGACAAGGCCGCGACCGAGGTGACCGACGCGGGGGCGCGGCACGCCGTGCACCGCCGCCTCGCCGGCCTCGAGGTGGCGCCCGCCGGGGCGGCGTCGCGGATGCCGGGGGCGGGGCAGTCCTCCATCGTGCGCTTCCCGGCCGGCCTCGTCGTGCCGCCACGGCCTCCGCTGCCGTCGGGCCTGGTGCCCATGCCGGCCACCGCCGTACAGCCCGGACCGGCGGAGCAGGGGTGGAACCGCCAGGACCCGGGCGTCTCCGCGGTCGGTGGGCTCGCCGGCGACGAACCCGCACAGGAACGGCTCGACTGGGGGGAACCGGTGCGAGCGCGATCCGTTCAGCGGAAGAAGGCGTCGTGACGGCCGGCTCCCGGGCGGCGCCCGCGCCGGGCCCTCCCGCGGTGCGGCCGGCGCCGGCGGTCAAGGCGGCGCTGGCGGTGCTCGCCACGATCGCCGCGGCGGCCGGTGCGTGGTCTGCCCTGCTGGGCGGGGCGGTCCTGCGCGTGGCGCCGGTCGCCGTCGCCGCCGTCGCGCTCACCGTGCTGCGGCCCACGCCGCGGCTCACGGGAGCGTTGCTGGCCGGGTGGCTCCCGGCCGCGGTGGTCGTCGCCGGCGCGCCGGCGGAACGCTGGTGGCCGAGCCACTGGATGGAACTGCTGCGCGACCTGTCCGACGGTGCGTCGATGCTCGCGACCCTCGGCCCGGGCCGCGTCGAGGGCGATCCGTGGCCGGTGGCGAGCTGGTTGCTGCTCACCGGGACGGGCTGGCTCGTGGCGAGCGCGCTGGGGGCGGCCAGGCCGGTCCCAGGTTCCCTGCGCACGATCGCCTTCGCGCTGCTCGTCGCGCCGTGGGCGGTGGCGGTGGCGGTCCGGCAGACCGACGATGCGGCCTGGCAGGGCGCCCTGATCCTCTTCGCGGCCTGTCTGTGGTTCGCGCCGCGTGTCGCGTCGACCGTGCCGGTGCTGGCCTTCGGGATCGCGGCCGCCCTGGTGTCGGCGCTGACCGCGCAAGCCTTCGGCCCGAAGGAGCCCTGGCTGGCGCTCGACGACGTCTTCCAGCGTGAGGCGCAGTTCACCCGGCTCGACACCACGCAGACGTACGGCCCGCCGCGCGGCCGTCGTAGTGGCGCGACCATGTTCGAGGTCACCGCGCCGGAGCCGGCACTGTGGCGGATGCAGGTGCTCGATCGCTACACGTGGCGGGGCTGGGACGTGAGCACCCGCGCCGGCGTGGAGCTGCCCGAGCCGGCCGCGCGGCCGATCGACATCGATGTCGAGGTCGTAGGGCTGCGGAGCGACATGGTGGTCTCGCCGGGACGGGTCATGTCAGTCACCGCCGAGGAGAAGGTCAGCGAGGGCAGCGGGCAGTCCAAGCGGCTCACCCCCGTGCCGAGGCGCGGCGACACCTACACCGTCAGCGCGAGCATGGTGCGCGCGACCGCGGATCAGCTGCGCGCCGCCCCGCCGCCGTCCGATCCGCGGATCGGCGCGTACACGAACCTGTGGTCGGGCTATGGCTCGTTCGGCCGTACCGACTGGTTCGGCGCCCCTCCCTACCGCGGGTCCGGGGAGTCGCAGCGGTTCGACGGCATTCCGCAGCAGATGGAGGGGTACGACCGGTCGCCGTTCCAGGCCGTTTCCGACATCTCGCAGCAGCTCGCCGAGGGCACGCGGAACCAGTTCGAGATCGTCCAGCGGGTACAGCGGTATCTCACCGAGGGTGATCGCTTCCAATACACCACCGACGTGCCGAGGCCGGGCCGGTACCCACTGATGGACTTCCTGCTGTACGGCCGGAAGGGGTACTGCCAGCACTTCGCCGGGGCGGCCGCCCTGCTGCTGCGCATGGCCGGGGTCCCGACCCGGGTGGCGGTCGGCTTCGCCACCGGCGTGCCGGCGGGCGACGGCCGCTACAGCGTGCGCGACGCCGACGCCCACGCCTGGATCGAGGTGTACTTCCAGGATGTCGGATGGGTGCCCTTCAACCCCACCCCGGCGGCGGCCGACGCCGAGATCCCGCAGGAGCTCGACCCCCTCGCCCCTCCCGTGGAACCGGGCCGCACGGGCACGGCCGCGACCGTGTGGGCGGGCGCCGCGATCCCGCTCGTTCTGACCCTGGGCGTCGTCGCGGTCGTACGGCATCGGCGCCGCGACCCGCGCACGGAGCTCGGTGAACTGCTCGAGCGGCTGGCGCGGCGGACCGGCGCACCTGTGGAGCCGTCGACCACGCTCGGGGAATTGCGCGGGCGGCTGGCCCGGATCGGCCCGCGCAGCGCCGCACTCGTGACCGAGGCCGAGCACACCAGGTTCGCGGCCGGCCCGCAACAGGTCCGCGGGCACCCGCGGGTCCGGCTCTTCCGCGCCCTGGTCGAGGATCTCGGCACCACGCGTGCGCTGCTGATCCTGCTCGCCCCCGTGACCAGGCCGCTCCGCGCGGTCGTGTCCGCGCGCTCGCGCCTGCCAGATCCGATCCGCCGGCCGGCCGGCGCCGCCGTCGCGGTGCTTTCGCGCCGGCGCCGGCGCCGGCGCACGTGAACCGCCCGGGGCCGAACGGGCTCGACGCCGGCGAACGCGCGACGCGATGGGCGGCGGTCGTGGTGCCGTCTCCGCCACCGGCCGCTCCGCACGGTCGTACCGGCACGCCGGCCGCGGTGTGCGGCGGCATGCGCGTCAGCCGCGCGCTCAGGCGGCCAGGAGCTCGGGCGTGCCGTCCGGGGCGGTGTCCGGGCTCGACGCGGCGACGTCGGTCTGGGCGGTCACCGGCAGGTACCGGGCGCCGACGGCGATCAGCAGCGCGAGTGCCACCACGATGGTGAGGCCCAGCCGGAGGGACGTGTGGTCCGCGACGAGGCCGATCACGATCGGCCCCAGCAGGAGACCGCCGTAGCCCATCGTGCCGACCTGGGCGATCGACGCGGCGGACTGGCCGGGGGCGACCGTGCCCGAGAGCGACACCATCGTCGGCACCACCGTGCAGACCGCCGCGCCCGTGAGGAAGAAGCCGGCGAGGGCGACCGGGGTCGACGGGGCGAGCAGCACGAGGCTCACCGCCACCGCGGTGCCGAGGCCGCCCAGAGTGAGCAGCCTGCGCGTGCCCAGCAGGAGGCGCAGCCGGTCGCCGACCAGCCGCCCGCAGAGCATGGCCAGCTCGAACAGGGGGTAGCCGAGCGCCGCCACCGCCTCGGAGGCATGCAGTTCGTCGTGCAGCAGCAGGCCGCTCCAGTCGGCGATCGCGCCCTCCGCCATGAAGGCCAGGAAGGCCAGCGTCCCGATGAGGTAGACCACCATCGGCAGCCGGCGGCGCCGTTCCCGGCTCCGCTCCGCGGCGACGGGCGGGTCCTGCAGGTACATCCGGCCGATGAACAGCGCCACGGGCAACGCGAGCAGGGCCGCGGCGAGCACGGCGCGGGTGAAGGACATGTTCAGGAGCGCCGTGAGCGCACCGAACAGCCCGCCGCTCATCGCGCCGACGCTCCATCCGGCGTGCATGCCGCTCATCAGCGGCCGGTCGTGGGCCCGTTCGACCACGCTCGCCTGCGCGTTCATGGACACGTCCATGACGCCGAACGCCATGCCGAACATGGCGATGGCCGCCAGCAGCAGGCCGTACGTCGGGGCGACGGCGACCAGGGCCGAGGTGGCCGCGGCGAGCGGGGCGGCGACGCGCAGCACCTTCCGGCTGCCGGTGCGCGCGATGACCGCACGAAGGCCCTGCATGGCGATGACAGCGGCGACGCCCCAGGTGAGAAGCACGATGCCGATGTCGCCCGCGTCGATGTCGAACTTGGCGGCGAGGGCGGGCATGCGCGCCACCCAGACGCCGCACAGCAGACCGCCGAGAGCGAAGGCCAGGAACGTGCCCACGCGGGCTCGGAACAACATGTGGTGACTCCTTGCGTGCCGGCCTGCGGGGCACACCGGCGGACTGGTCTCACGGCTCGTCGGCCGCCGACCGGGATCGGAACAGGGGAGGGGGAGGGGGAAGCGGGCGCGTCAGGACCGGAGCAGGCTCAGCAGCCGTTCTCGCAGGGCCTCGTACCGCCCGGGATCGAAGATTCCGGGATTCTGCCCGACCACTTCCCACAGGCCTTCGGCCGCGAGCCGTACGACCATCGCGGTCACCGGGTCGGCGTCCTCGCCGGGATCTCGCCGATGCCAGCGGACCATCGCCTCGCGCAATGGCGCGACCAGTTCGGGGTCGGCGGCGGCCGCGGTGATGCCCGCCCACCGGCGCCGGGTGCGGGCGCCTTCGCTGCCCGTCAGGATCTCGAAGGTCGCCTCGACGAAGGCCCGGCTGTAAGAACCCGGGAGGCCGTCGTCATGGGCGGCGACGAGCGTGTCGAACTCCTCGATCACCCGGTGGACCAGCCCTTGGACGAGGGCCTCCTTGCCGGGGAAGTGGTAGAGAAGCCCACCCTTGCTGACGCCGGCGCGGTCGGCGACCGCGGACAGCGTCAGAGCCTGCGTGCCGTGCTCACAGAGCACCAGTTCCGCGGCGTTGAGGATGGCTTCACGTTTCATGGCGATCGAACTGTACCGTCCGGACGGTACAGTAGCCAAAACGGCGCCGCGCCGGGGTGACATCGGTGGTACCGGCCACGGACGCCGGACGCGCCGCGGCTAGGCTGAAGCCGCCATGGTGACCTATCTCGACCACGCCGCGACCACTCCGATGGTCGCGGAGTCCATCGCCGCGATGACGGCGGAGCTCGGCCAAGTGGGCAACCCGTCGTCTCTGCACTCCGTGGGCCGGCGCGCCCGCCGTGTCGTCGAGGAGTCGCGGGAGATCATCGCCGAGGCGTTCGGCGCCCGCCCCAGTGAGGTGGTCTTCACCGGAGGCGGCACCGAGGCCGACAACCTCGCCGTCAAGGGGCTGTTCTGGGCGCGTCGCGCCGCCGATCCGCGCCGGACCCGGGTGCTGGCCAGCGCGATCGAGCACCACGCGGTGCTCGACGCCGCGCAGTGGCTGGCCGACCACGAGGGCGCGCGGGTCGAGCTGATCCCGGTCGACGAGTACGGCCGGGTGAGTCCCGACACGCTGCGTGCCATGATCGGCGAGGACGTCGCCCTCGTCACCGTCATGTGGGCGAACAACGAGGTCGGCACGGTACAGCCGATCGAGGAACTCGCGGCCGTCGCCCGCGAGCACGGTGTCCCGTTCCACTCCGACGCCGTGCAGGCCGCCGCCCAGCTCCCGGTCGACTTCGCCGCGGGCGGTGACGCGCTCAGCGTCAGCGGGCACAAGCTCGGCGGCCCGCTCGGCATCGGCGCCCTGCTGCTGGCCAAGGGCGTCGATCCGACCCCGGTGCTGCACGGCGGCGGTCAGGAGCGCGACGTGCGCTCCGGCACGCTCGACACCCCGGCCATCGCCGGGTTCGCCGCGGCCGTGCAGGTCGCCGCCGCCGGCCGAGCCGCCGGCGCCGCGCGGCTCACAGCGTTGCGCGACACGCTCGTCGAGCGGGTGCGGGCCGCGGTGCCCGACGCCGTCCTCAACGGCCACCCGACCCTGCGCCTGCCGGGCAACGCGCACTTCTCGTTCCCGGGGTGTGAGGGCGACGCGCTCCTCATGCTCCTCGACGCGCGCGGGATCGAGTGCTCCACCGGCTCGGCGTGCTCGGCCGGGGTGTCCCAGCCCAGTCACGTGCTGTTGGCCATGGGCGCCGACGCTGCCCGAGCTCGCGGTTCACTGCGTTTCACCCTCGGCCATGACTCGACCGCCGCCGATGTCGACGCCCTCGTCGACGCGATCGGCCCGGTCGTCGACCGCGCCCGGCGGGCCGGGCTGAGCTGACAACCGCACGCGCTTCCGCGAGGCCGGCCGGCGTCGCGTGCAGTCCGGCTGAGGGCGATGGCCCGGCTGAGGCCGGGGAGCCCGGCTAAGGCTGGTAGGGCGCGAGCGCCCGCCACCCCGGGTCCGGCGTGGAGGCCACCTTGGCGCGGCCTTCCGACCAGCCTGCGGCGAGCTGATCGAGCTCGGCGAGGACTCCCGACTCCGGGTCGGCGTACAGGTGCAGGACCCGCAGCCCGTCACCGGTCTCGCGCACCGCGAGCACGGCCCGGTCGCCCATCTCGGCGAGATGCTTCTCGAACTCCCTCAGCGCGGACGAGGACGGTTCGACCGGCAGCCGGTCGGGATTGCTGTGGGCGTACGGCAAGGACACCGCCACATGCAGATCGCACAGCGGATGGTCCGGCCGGTGCAGGGGAAAGCGGACGCCCAGCCGGGCCGGATGGCCGCGCGGCGTCCGTCCCTCGCCGGAAAGCCAGTTCGCCTCCCGGAACGGCTCGGCGATCTGCTGCACCACCGCGGACAGCATCGCGGGCGTCAGCGAGTCCATCGGCTCGTCGGTCGCGACCTTCACATCGCCGATCCAGCGCGCGACGTCGTCCTCGCCCAGAGCCCAGTCGAGGATGTGGACGGCCACCTGGAGCCGGATCCCCTCCGGCACGAACAGGAAGTCCGGATGGTAGGCGGTGATGTGCACCCGCGCCCGGCCCTCGTCGGCGCGCATCCCGAGCCGCACGTACTCGAGGTCGAACTCGTGGTCGCCCAGCGTGAGCTTCTGGCCGAGCATCTCGGGATCGGCCTGCCGGGACGAGTGGTAGGCCCAGCCGCCGTCCTTCGGCGCGGCGCGGCACCACCGCTCGGCGACCCCGCGCAGCTCGGGTGTCCCACCGCCCGTGACGGTCAGCACCGGCGTGCCGTCGCCATGGCCGATCTCCCACTGGAGCTGTGGATGGATCTTGCGGATCCGGCGGGAGATCTCCTCGATGGTGTCGGTCGGCAGGCCCTCGGTCAGGGTCGCCTCGACGGACGGCCTGATCTGCTCCCACCAGGCCCAGAATTCGGCGATGGCCGGGCCCGATGGTGATGACGTGTCGCGCGGGCGGCGGAAGATTCCCATATCGCGTGCAATCGTACTGCGTTCGATCGTCTCGCTCCGCTCGACGCCGCGCCGGGTTGTGAGACGTCGGCCTCTTCGGCGATCGTTCCGCGTTTCCGGGCGGGGGAAAGGATGTGAGGGCCGGGCGCGGGGGCGCGTACCCTCTTGAGTGTTATGACTTTGCGCGTACTCGCCGCCATGTCGGGCGGCGTCGACTCCGCCGTGGCCGCTGCCCGGGCCGCCGAGGCCGGTCACGATGTCACCGGCGTGCACATGGCCCTGTCCAGCAACCCGAAGTCCTACCGCAGCGGCGCCCGCGGGTGCTGCACGCTCGAGGACTCCCGCGACGCGCGGAGGGCGGCCGATGTGATCGGCATCCCGTTCTACGTGTGGGACCTCGCCGAGCGGTTCGACCGCGACGTCGTCCAGGACTTCGTGGACGAATACGCGGCCGGCCGCACGCCCAATCCGTGCCTGCGGTGCAACGAGAAGATCAAATTCGCGGCGCTGCTCGACAAGGCCCTCGCCCTCGGATTCGACGCAGTGTGCACCGGCCACTACGCCCGCCTCGACGACGGGGTGCTGCGGCGCGGCGTCGACGAGGGCAAGGACCAGTCGTACGTCCTGGCCGTGTGCACCAGGGAGCAGCTGGCGCACGCGATGTTCCCGCTCGGCGACACCACCAAGGCCGACATCAGGCGCGAGGCGGAACGGCGCGGCCTGCGGGTCGCCGACAAGCCTGACAGCCACGACATCTGCTTCATCGCCGACGGCGACACGCGGGGGTTCCTCGCCGAGCGCCTCGGCGCCGCGCCGGGCCCGATCGTCGACACCTCCGGCGAGGTCGTCGGCGAGCACGACGGCGCCTACTCCTACACGGTCGGCCAGCGCAAGGGGCTGCGGATCGGCCGGCCCGCGCCCGACGGCAAGCCGCGCTACGTGCTCGACATCTCGCCTGTGAACAACACGGTCACCGTCGGCCCGCGCGAGGCACTCGACGTCCACGAGATCACGGGGGAGCGGCCGGTCTGGCTCGCCGCTCCGCCCGCGGGGCCGCACGACTGCCAGGTGCAGCTGCGGGCGCACGGCGAGGTGTACGACTGCACCGCCGGGGTCGAGGGCGATCTCGTGCGGATCCGCCTGCACGCTCCTGCGAAGGGCGTGGCCACCGGTCAGGCCGCGGTGCTCTACGACGGCGACACCGTGCTCGGCTCGGCGACCATCGCCGCCACCGACAGCGTCTTCGCCTGACGCGTGCTCTCGCGGCCGGTCAGCGCGTCGCGGCCACGGCCTCCATCGCCACGGCCTGGAGGTCGCCGGCCAGGCTGGCCCGGGGGACCTCGGCGCCGGTGAACGCCAGCCCGATCGAGACGATCAGTTCGCCCTGCACGCAGCGGAGCTGCGGCGCCCGCCGGGGGTCGAAGACGGCCTTCTCGCCGACGCCGATCAGCTGCACGCGGGTGCCGGTGGGCCGCCCGACGGTCGCCCAGCGGTCCGCACCGGTCCGCGCGTCGCGGCGTGGCGCGTACGAGACGGTCAGCTCGGCCGGCGCGCGGCGGCCGTGCAGCCGGGCGGTTCCGGTGAACCGTGCCACGAAGCCGCTCGCGTCGCCGCTGGTCGCACAGGCGGTCGACCTGCCGTGCATGGCGGCGGTGACCGTTTTCGGGCTGATGGCCTTGCACAGGTCAGGCGTCGGCACGGTGGCGCGTGGTGCCGCGTCCGACGTGGGACCGGAACCGCATGCGGAGAGTGCCGCTACCAGGGACAGGGACAGGAGCGACCCCCGTGACAGAAGCGGCCACGGGGTCCGGCGGGGGTGCGGGGGCATGCCCGTGAGGATAGGCCCTCGTTAGGCTTCGGCATGTGCCAGAACCCATGACGTACCCATGGCCGGCGGCGAGCGCGACGGGGGTCGGCTCCCATCCGGGCGCCGATCCCGCCGAGACGCTGCGCGTTGTGCTCGGCGAGCTGCCCGCCCTTCCGTACCTGCCGGAACTGCCCGCCCGCGGCCCCGGGGCGGACCTGACCGGCCGCACGGCGGGTCTGCTGGTGGAACTGCCGGTGGCGCTGCAGCCCTCGGGCTGGCGGTTCGCCGACCGGCCGGGCCGGGACCTGCGACGGGCGCGTGACCACCTCGCCCGCGATCTCGACGTTCTCGAGGAGCGGGCGGCCGGCTACGAGGGGCCGTTCAAGATCCAGGTCGCCGGGCCGTGGACCCTCGCGGCGACGATCGAGCTCAAGCACGGCGACCGCACTCTCAAGGACCCGGGCGCGACCCGCGATCTGGTCGACTCGCTGGCCGAAGGCGTCCGTGAGCACGTCGCCGACGTGCGCCGCAGGCTGCCGGGCGCCGAGATCCTGCTGCAGGTCGACGAGCCCGGCCTGCCCGCGGCGCTGGCCGGGACGGTCCCCACGGCGAGCGGTTTCGCCCGGCTCCGTGCTGTGGAGGCGTCAGTGGCCGAAGAGGGCCTCGGGCGGGTACTGCGCGCCGCCGACGCCTACCCGATGGTCCACTGCTGCGCGTCCGGCGTGCCGTACGGCCTGCTGCGCGGGGCCGGGGCCAAGGCGATCTCGGTGGACGCCAGGCTGGTCCCCGCCCGCGACGACGACGCGATCGGCGAGGTCATCGACGCGGGGGTCGGCCTCCTGCTCGGCCTCGTCCCGGCGACCGGCACGCAGCCGCCGCCGGCCGACCGGTCCGCACGACCCGCCGTGGAGTTGTGGCGGCGGCTGGGCTTCCCGCCCGGCCGGCTGGCCGAACAGGTCGTGGTCACCCCCTACTGCGGCCTCGCCGGGGCCTCGCCCGCCTACGCCCGGACGGCCCTGGCGCACTGCCGCGAGGCCGCGCAGGTGCTGCGGGACAAGCCCGAGGGCTGATCCCGACACCCGTCCCGCCATGTGCACGTACCGCCGCTCGCCCAGGGACCCGGGGAGGACGTCGCCGGCCGGCCGGTTCGCCCCACGAGGCGACGAATCGCCGACGCCGCCGGGATTCCGACCCGTCGACCCGGCCGCTCGCGTCCCCGGCTCTGGCCCCTGACGAGGGAGAACGGGCGCAGGATCACGGTGGGGAGGAGGCCGAAGCGGCCGGAAGATTGTCCGTGGCACGGTGGAGACTAGGGCCATGAGCTTGAGTCAGGATGCGTCCGGACAGGCGGCACGGCACGCGGAGCTGTGCCAGGACATCGACGACGCCAACTACCGCTACTACGTTCTCGACGACCCGACGCTGAGCGACGCCGAGTACGACGGGCTCATGCGCGAGCTGCGCGAGCTCGAGGAGAGCCACCCGGAGCTGGTCGGCCCCGACTCGCCGACGCAGAAGGTCGGCGCGCCTATCACCACCGACTTCACGACCGTCGAGCACGTCGAGCGCATGCTGAGCCTCGACAACGCGATGAACTCCGACGAGCTGTCCGCGTGGGGCGAGCGCGTCGAGAGGGAGGCCGGGCCGGGCAGCGGATACCTGTGCGAGCTCAAGATCGATGGGCTCGCCGTCGCGCTGCTCTACCAGAACGGCCGGCTGGTGCGCGGCGCGACCCGCGGCGACGGTCGCAGCGGTGAGGACGTCACCAACAACATCCGCACGATCGCGGCCATCCCGACCCAGCTCACCGGCGACGAGGTCCCCGAGCTGCTCGAGGTGCGGGGAGAGGTGTACCTGCCGGTCAAGAGCTTCGAGGAGCTCAACGCCGCGCTGGTCGAGGGCGGCCGGGAGCCGTTCGCCAACCCGCGCAACGCCGCCGCGGGCTCGCTGCGGCAGAAGGATCCGCGGATCACCGCGCAGCGGCCGCTCAGCATGATCGTGCATGGCTTCGGCGCCTGGGAGGGCGGCGAGCAGCCGCAGAGCCAGGCCGAGGCCTACGAGCTGATGCGCGCGTACGGCCTGCCGGTGAGCGACCGCTACCGGGTGGTGCCTGGCCTGTCCGAGGTGGGCGACTACATCAGGTTCTACGGCGAGCACCGGCATGACCCCGAGTACGAGATCGACGGGGTGGTCGTCAAGATCGACCAGCGGGCGGTGCAGCGCAGGCTCGGCTCCACCAGCAGGGCGCCGCGCTGGGCGATCGCCTTCAAGTACCCGCCCCAGGAGGTCAACACGCGGCTGCTCGACATCAAGGTCGGGGTGGGCCGCACCGGGCGCATCACGCCGTACGGGGTGATGGAGCCGATCAAGGTCGCCGGTTCCACCGTGGCCTACGCGACGCTGCACAACGCCAGCGAGGTCAAGCGCAAGGGCGTGCTGATCGGCGACACCGTGGTGCTGCGCAAGGCGGGCGACGTCATCCCCGAGATCGTCGCGCCGGTCACCGGGCTGCGCGACGGCACCGAGCGCGAGTTCGAGATGCCGACGCACTGCCCCGAGTGCGGCACCGAGCTGGCCTACCAGAAGGAGGGCGATGTCGACATCCGGTGTCCCAACGCCCGGCTGTGCCCGGCACAGCTCCGCGAGCGGCTCTACTTCGTGGCCAGCCGCAACGCCCTCGACATCGAGGCACTGGGCTATGTGGCGGCGACCGCGCTGACCCAGCCGCTGGAGCCGGACGAGCCACCCGTGCGGAACGAGGGGGATCTGTTCCATCTGACCGTCGACCGGCTGCTGCCGATCAAGAGCATCGTGCGTGAGCAGCGCACGGGCCTGCCCAAGATCGATGACAGCACCGGCGAGCCCAAGGCCGTCACGTTCTTCGCCAACAAGGCCGGCGAGCCGAAGAAAACGGTGGAGAAGCTGTTCGAAGAGCTCGAGAAGGCCAAGCGGCAGCCCCTGTGGCGGGTGCTGGTCGCCCTGTCCATCCGGCACGTGGGGCCGCGCGCCGCGCAGGACCTGGCCCGTGAGTTCCGTTCGATGGACGCGATCGAGAGCGCCACCGAGGAGCAACTGGCGGCTGTCGACGGTGTGGGGCCGACCATCGCGGCGTCGCTCAAGGACTGGTTCGCGGTCGACTGGCACCGCGAGATCGTCCAGAAGTGGCGGGACGCCGGCGTGCGCATGGAGGACGAGGGCGCGGTGGGCCCGCGTCCACTCGAGGGCGTGACCGTGGTCGTGACCGGTTCGCTGGAGCGCTACAGCCGCGACTCCGCCACCGAGGCCGTGCAGGATCTCGGTGGCAAGGTGACGGGTTCCGTGTCAAAGAAAACCGGCTTTGTCGTCATAGGAGACAATCCAGGATCAAAATACGACAAAGCCCTCAAACTAGGTGTCCCTATCCTCAATGAGGAGGGGTTCCAAGTGCTGCTGGAGAATGGGCCGGATGCGGCCAAGGTCGTAACGCTTCGCGTGGACGAATGACCCGCTGTCGTGGTTGTGCCTTCGACCAGCAACAAGTTACCGTGAGGTAGAACTTAGTTACACAGAGATCACTAGCGGCATCAAACAGGACGTAACGGAACGTACCCAATCGGTTTCGCGAAGTTGCCCGAAGGTCGTAGTCTCCCCTCATCACCTGAAAGCGGACCTCCGGTGCGGTCTTCGACTGTGCGAACGCGAGGGCGATCTCCGGACCTTCCCCGAGGGAAGTGATGAAGGACCCGAACAACACACGGGACACCCTGCCCCGGCGGGGCTCCCCCTTGTGGATCTATCTCGTCTGCGTCATCGGCCTCGGCGCCGTGGCGTTCGCCGCGGCGCTCAGCGGGTTGGTCGCCGAGCACTGTGAAGCGCTCCTCACCAACCCGGTGTTCTGGGTCCTGGCCTGCTTCATCCTGTTCGGCGAGCTCAGGCCCATCATCACCCCCGGCTCCACTGAGACGGGTTCGACCGAGACGAGCGGCGCGACCACCTCGACCACCTTCGTGTTCGCCGCACTGCTCTACGCGGGGCTGCCGGTCGCCGTGATGCTGCAGGCCGTGGCGGCGGTGGCCTACGGCGTGTTCCGGCGCTGGGCGCCGCACCGCACCGCGTTCAACGTCGCCCAGTACTCCCTCAGCATCAGCGCCGCCACCCTGGTGCTCGCCGCCTTCGACATCCATCCCACGCCGATCCGCCCCTGGGTGCCCGAGGGCACCGATCTGTTCGCCATCGCCGTCGCCGCCGCCGTGTACTTCCTCAGCAACGACACGCTCGTCAGCGGTGCCGTCGCGCTGCACGAACGCGTCTCGCTGATCAAGGCGATGCGCCGTGACTTCGGCTACCAGGTGCTCGTCAACCTCGCGCTGCTCGGGCTGGCGCCGCTGGTGGTGGTGGCCATGGACAGGTCGGCGGCGCTCGTCCCGCTGATCGTGCTGCCCTTCATCGCCGTCTATCTCAACGCCTCGGGCTCGGTACGGCGCGAGCACCAGGCGCTGCACGACGGCCTGACCGGGCTGCCCAACCGCAAGCTGCTGATCACGCGTACCGAACAGGCCCTGGCCGAGGCGCGGCACGAGGCCGGGCGCGGCGGAGGCTCCGGGTCGGGGGAGCGGGTCGGGCTGTTCCTGCTGGACCTCGACCGGTTCAAGGAGGTCAACGACACGCTCGGGCACCACACCGGCGACCGGCTGCTGCAAATGGTGGCGCACCGGCTCACCCACAGCGTACGGCCGGGCGATCTCGTCGCGCGGCTGGGCGGGGACGAGTTCGCGGTGCTCCTGCCATCCGTGCGCGACGCCCAGGCGGCGAGGGAGGTCGCGGTGCGGCTGCGGGCGGCGCTGAGCGAGCCCGTGCGCCTGGACGGCATGTCGTTCGACATCGAGGGAAGCATGGGCATCGCGCTGCACCCCGATCACGCACCCGACTTCGAACTGCTGCTGCAGCGGGCGGACGTGGCCATGTACGTCGCCAAGGAGAGCCGGTGCGGTGTCGAGATCTACTCGCCCGCCAAGGACCGCAACTCCCCGGCCAGGCTCGGGATGCTCGGCGATCTGCGCCGGGCGATCGACCGTGACGAGCTGGAACTGCACTTCCAGCCCAAGATCGGGTTGATCGACGGGCAACTGGTCGGGATGGAGGCGCTGTTGCGCTGGCACCATCCGGAGCAGGGACTCGTCGGTCCGGGCCAGTTCCTGCACATCGCCGAGCAGACTTACCTCATGAGGTCGATCACGCACTATGTGGTCGACCGGGTGCTGGCCCAGGCCGCGGCCTGGTGGCGTGAGGGGCTGGCGGTGCAGGTCTCGATCAACATCTCCGGCCGTGATCTGCTCGACTCGACGCTGACCGAGACGATCGCGGCCGGCCTGGTCGAATACGACCTGCCCGCGGCGACGCTACAGCTGGAGATCACCGAGCGGATCCTCATGAACGAGCCGGCCTACGCCGGCGAGACGGTGGGAGCATTGGCCGAGCTGGGGATTCCGCTCAGCCTGGACGACTTCGGCACCGGCTACTCCTCCCTGGTCCGGTTGAAGCGGATGCCGGTCGAGGAAATCAAGATCGACTCTTCGTTCGTGCAGCGGCTGGCCGAGTCCTGCGACGACACGGTGATCGTTCGATCCATCATCGACCTGGTACGGACGCTCGGCCTGCGGTCGGTGGCCGAGGGGGTCGAGGACGCCAAGACGGCTCAGTTGCTGCGCGAGATGGGCTGCGACGCCGCCCAGGGATGGCATTTCGGCCGTCCGATGGGCGCCGCGGAGGCCACCGACTGGCTGCGGCGTCGCATGGAACGCGCACCCGAACCCGCCGCCTGACCCCCACGTCCCAGGTCGCGCGCGCGGCCAGGTCAATCAGGTGGGCTCCAGCAGCGCGCGCCCCATAGGATGGGGTCGAACCCATTGATCTCTGAAACGGCTTCCGACTATGCCCATCACCCGTGACGAGGTCGCTCACCTCGCCCGGCTGTCCCGGCTGGCGCTCGGCGATGACGAGCTCGACCATTTCGCCGCCCAGCTCGATGTGATCATCTCCGCGGTCGCGCGGGTGCAGGAGGTGGCGGCCGAGGACATCCCGGCCACCTCGCACGCGCTGCCGCTGACCAACGTCTTCCGGCCCGACGAGGTGCGCCCCTGCCTGACCGCCGACCAGGCGCTGGCCGGCGCGCCCGCCGCCGAGGGGGACCGGTTCCGGGTGCCACGGATCCTCGAGGAGGAGTCATGAGCCTGACCCGGATGACCGCCGCGGAGCTGGGCGAGCTCATCGCCTCTGGTGAGACCTCCGCCGTCGAGGTCGCGCAGGCGCATCTGGACCGGATCGCGGCCGTGGACGGGCAGGTCAAGGCGTTCCTGCACGTCGATCCCGACACCACCCTCGAGCAGGCGCGCGGCGTTGACGCCCGGCGTGCCGCGGGGGAGGAGCTCGGCCCGCTGGCCGGCGTCCCGATCGCGCACAAGGACGTCTTCACCACCAAGGACATGCCGACCACGGCCGCCTCCAAGATCCTCGAAGGCTGGCTGCCGCCCTATGACGCGACCGTCACCGCCCGGCTACGCGCGGCGGGCATGGTCATTCTCGGCAAGACCAACATGGACGAGTTCGCGATGGGCTCGTCCACGGAGAACAGCGCGTTCGGCCCGTCCCGCAACCCGTGGGATCTGACCCGGGTCCCCGGCGGCTCGTCCGGCGGC
This sequence comes from Actinomadura alba, assembly GCF_014323705.1. Classification (GTDB taxonomy): domain Bacteria; phylum Actinomycetota; class Actinomycetes; order Streptosporangiales; family Streptosporangiaceae; genus Actinomadura_C; species Actinomadura_C alba. The sequence continues at coordinate 514,900 of NZ_JABVEC010000001.1, read as the reverse complement.
TCATCGGCCGCGGTCGCGGCCTACGAGGCGCCGCTGGCCACCGGCACCGACACCGGCGGTTCGATCCGGCAGCCCGCCGCGGTCACCGGCCTGATCGGCATGAAGCCGACCTACGGCGGCTCGTCGAGGTACGGCCTGATCGCCTTCGCGTCCTCCCTCGACACGCCCGGTCCGCTGGCCCGTACGGTCCTGGACGCCGCCCTGCTGCAGGAGGCGTTCTCGGGACACGATCCGATGGACTCGACCTCGATCGACGAGCCGGTGCCCTCCATCGTGGCGGCCGCCCGCAACGGCGACGTCGCCGGGCTGCGCGTGGGCGTGGTGCGCGAGTTCGACGGAGAGGGGTACCAGCCGGGTGTTCTCGCCCGCTTCCGCGAGGCGGTCGAGCTGCTGGAGTCGCTCGGCGCCAAGGTGATCGAGGTCTCCTGCCCCAACTTCACCTACGCGCTGCCTGCCTACTACCTCATCGCGCCCTCGGAGTGCTCGTCCAACCTGGCCCGGTTCGACGCGATGCGCTACGGGCTGCGGGTCGGCGACGACGGCACCCGGTCGGCCGAGGAGGTCATGGCGCTCACCCGGGCCGAGGGCTTCGGCGCCGAGGTGAAGCGGCGGATGATGCTGGGTACTTACGCTCTGTCGTCCGGCTACTACGACGCCTACTACGGCAAGGCGCAGCAGGTCCGTACTCTCATCGCGCGCGACTTCGACGCCGCGTTCGAGCAGGTCGACGTACTGGTGTCGCCCACGACGCCGACGTCGGCGTTCGAGCTCGGCGAGCGGGCCGACGACCCCGTGGCGATGTACCTCGCCGACCTGTGCACCATCCCGTCGAACCTGGCGGGCAACGCGGCGATCTCGGTGCCGTGCGGGCTCGCCGACGAGGACGGGCTTCCGGTCGGCCTGCAGATCATGGCTCCGGTGCTGGCGGACGACCGCGTCTACCGCGTCGGCGCGGCCGTCGAGTCGGCACTCGCCGATCGCTGGGGCGGTCCGCTGCTGGCCAAGGCTCCAGAGCTGTGAGGAATCGAGCCGGGCGCGGAACGGGCCGGGCACAGAAGGGATTGGGAGACCTGTGAGCGTCGAGACGCTGATGCCCTACGACGAGGCGCTGGCGAGGTACGAGCCGGTGCTGGGCATCGAGACCCACATCGAGCTGGGCACGAGCTCCAAGATGTTCTGCGGCTGCGCGACCGCCTTCGGCGCCGAGCCGAACACCCAGGTGTGCCCGGTCTGCCTCGGCCTGCCCGGCTCGCTGCCGGTGGTGAACCGCGCGGCCATCGAGAGCACCATCAAGATCGGCCTGGCGCTGAACTGTTCCATCGCGGAATGGTGCCGGTTCGCCCGGAAGAACTACTTCTATCCGGACATGCCGAAGAACTATCAGATCTCCCAGTACGACGAGCCGTTGTGCGTCGAGGGCCATCTCGACGTCGAGATCGAGGGCGACGACGGCCCCGAGGTGCACCGCATCGCCATCGAGCGGGTGCACATGGAGGAGGACACCGGCAAGTCGCTGCACGTCGGCGGCTCCACCGGCCGGATCCACGGTGCCGACCACTCGCTCGTGGACTACAACCGGGCCGGCATCCCGCTGGTCGAGATCGTCACCAAGCCGATCGAGGCGACCGGGGCCAAAGCGCCGCTCGTGGCCCGGGCCTACGCCACCGAGCTGCGCGAGCTCATGCGCGCCCTCGGCGTCTCGGACGTCCGCATGGAGGAGGGCTCCATGCGCTGTGACGTCAACGTCTCGCTGATGCCGCGGGGCTCCTCGCAGTGGGGGACCCGCACCGAGACAAAGAACGTCAACTCGCTCCGCTCGGTGGAGCGGTCCGTGCTGCACGAGATCGAGCGGCAGGCCGGGATCCTCGCCGGCGGCGGGCGGATCATCCAGGAGACCCGGCACTTCCACGAGGACACCGGCTCGACGACGAGCGGCCGGAGCAAGGAAGAGGCCCAGGACTACCGGTACTTCCCCGAGCCCGACCTGGTACCGGTCGCCCCGGCCGGCGACTGGATCGAGGAGTTGCGCGCGGGGCTGCCCGAGCGGCCCGCCGCCCGGCGGGCCCGCGTCAAGGCCGACTGGGGGCTCACCGACAAGGAGCTCCAGGATGTGGTCAACGCCGGTGCCCTCGACCTGATCGAGCAGACGATCGCGGCGGGCGCCGACCCGGCCGCGGCGCGCAAGTGGTGGATGAACGAGCTGTCACGCCGGGCGACCGCGCTGGCGGTCGAGCTGGCGGCGCTGCCGATCACCGCCGAACAGGTGGCCCGCGTGCAGGCGATGGTGACCGCCGGTGACCTGAACGACAAGCTGGCCCGCCAGGTGTTCGAGGGCGTGCTCGCCGGGGAGGGGACGCCGGACGAGGTCGCCGCCGCCCGCGGGCTCAAGATCGTCAGTGACGACGGGGCGCTCGCCGGCATCATCGACCAGGTGATCGCCGACAACGCCGACGCGGCCGACAAGGTGCGCGCCGGCAAGGTAGCTGCGGCCGGAGCGCTGGTCGGAGCCGTCATGAAGGCCACCCGCGGCCAGGCCGACGCCGGTCGCGCGCGCGAGCTGATCCTGGAGCGGCTGAGCGGCTGAGCGGCTGAGCGGCGTTCGGCGGGAGGCCGGCGGGTTCGGTGCGAACTCGGCCGGCGCCCGCGCGCCGGTGGTCACCGCAGGGGGATGACGATGATCCGGTCGTCTCCCTCGTTGATGTCGCCACGGCCGTCGTGGTCGCTGGTAGAGACCCACAGCGACCCGTCGGGGGCGCGCTCGACCGCCCGCAGCCGCCCGTACGTTCCGGTGAGGTGCGCCGTCGGCCGCCCCGCCGTACCGTCGCGGCCGAGCGGTACCTGCCAGAGGCGTTCGCCGCGCAGTGCCGCCGCCCAGAGTGAGCCTCCGGCATAGGCCAGCCCGGACGGCGAGGCCTCCGCGGTCGACCAGGTGAGGAGCGGGTCGGTGTAATCGCCGCCACCGCCGGTTCCCTCGACCTCGGGCCAGCCGTAGTTGCGGCCCTGCTCGATCCGGTTGATCTCGTCGAGGCGGTTCTGCCCGAACTCCGTGGCGTACAGGCGTCCCCGCTCGTCCCAGGCGATTCCCTGGACGTTCCGGTGCCCGTACGAGTAGACGCGGGAATCGAACGGATTGCCCGGGGCCGGGGACCCGTCGGGCCGGACCCGCAGGATCTTGCCGCCCAGCGACCGGCGGTCCTGCGCCAGGGGTTCGTCCCCGGTCTCTCCCGTGGTGATGTACAGCATTCCGTCGGGCCCGAAGGCCAGCCGCCCGCCGTTGTGGTTGCCGCCCTTGGGGATGCCCGTCACGATCGGCCGGGGAACACCGAGGCCTTCGTCGTAGCGCAGGCGCACGACCCGGTTGTCGGAGGCGGCCGTGAAGTAGAGGTACACGTACCGGTCCCGGTCGAAGGACGGGGACACCGCGACCCCGAGCAGACCGCCCTCACCGGCCGGCTCGACTCCGGGGACGGTGCCGATCTCGGTGACCCGCCCGGCCGGGGTGACCCGCAGCAGGCGCGCGGTGTCGCGTTCGGTGACCAGCGCGTCGCCACCGGGCAGGAACGCGATCGCCCACGGAACCTTCAGACCGGTGACGAGATCCCGCGGCTGCCCGATCCGGGTGCCGCCCGGCTGCGCGGCGCTGCTCGGCAGGGGCTCGGGCGTGCGGGCCCCGCCGGTCGATTCCGAGGTGCACGCGGGCAGGGCCAGTGCGGCGACCATCGCGATCACGGTGACCGGGCGCCACCGGATCGCGCCCGTGCCGCGTCCGCCGCCGTCGGCGGGGTCCGTGGCGGAGGAGATGGCCGGCCGCCCGCCCGGCCCGGCGCCCGTCGTGTCCGGTTCCGTCATGCCCGCTCCGTGTCCGTACACCGTGTCCCGTCCGCTGTGCCGCGTCCTGTGCGCTCGCGTTCTCGATGTGCCCTTGCCGGGCCCTGCCCTGCCCTGCTGTGCCGTGCTGCTGTGCCGTGCCCGTTGTGCCCTGCCTGGTGTGCCGTCACGCCCTCTCACTGTTACCTACGGATGCGAACGTGATCGAGTTCCGAGGGACCTGGCCGGGCTGGTGGAGATCAGCCCTACGATCGGGAGGCGTGACGCCGGGAGCGGCCACCCCGGGGCCGCGTTCCGGTGCCTCCTGCCGCGAACGGAGTGGATGATGAGCACGGTATGGGTGGCCAGGGAAGAGATCGCCACGGCGGTGGCGGATCTGCCCGGTGTGAGAGTGGAGCTGTACGACGGCGGAGACGACGTGCCCGGTCCGGCCGACCGGGTCGAGTTCTACGTCCCGGTGCTGCTGCCGCGCCCGCGGAGCCTGGAACTCATGGACCACATGCCGAGACTCCAGGTGGTGCAGCTGCAGACGGCGGGGGTGGACCACGTCAGGCCGCATGTCCCGGCCGGTGTCACCTTGTGCAACGCGCGGGGCGCACATGACGCGGGCACCGCCGAGTGGGCGGTCGGCGCGATCATCGCGAGCCGGCGGGAGTTCCCCGAGTTCACGCTCGCGCAGCGGGAGGAGCACTGGGCCTACCGCCGGACCGAGACGCTGACCGACGCGAAGGTCCTGATCGTGGGCTACGGCTCGATCGGGGCGGCCCTCGAACGGCGGCTGGAGCCCTTCGAGGTCGAGATCGTACGGGTGGCGCGCTCGGCCAGGCCCGGCGTGCACGCGCTCGAGGATCTGCCCGATCTGCTGCCGGCCGCCGACGTGGTGGTGCTGCTGGTCCCGGCCACGGCGGAGACCAAGGGGCTGGCCGACGCCGGGTTCCTGGCCCGGATGAAGGACGGCGCCCTGCTCGTCAACGCAGCGCGGGGGACCGTGGTGGACACCTCGGCGCTGGTCGCCGAGACCTCGCGGGGACGGCTGCGGGCGGCGATGGACGTGACCGACCCGGAACCGCTGCCCCCCGAGCACCCGCTCTGGCACTGCCCAGGGGTGTTCATCACCCCTCATGTCGCGGGCTCCACACCCGCGTCGACCCGGCGGATCGCCCGGCTGGTGCGGGAGCAGCTCCGGCGGCACCTGTCCGGTGAGCACCTGCAGAACGTGATCACAGGAACCTACTGACTGTGCAGTCCGCCAAATGTGCAGTCGCCTTGACAAAACAGCTTTACTTACCTGTCTCCGGAGTGGGCATCGTTGTCAGTTGTCGCCGGGTGGACGCTGAGCCTCAATCGCTCCGTGACCTAGGGAACGTAGATTGATTCGGAACGCTACCCGCGTAAGCGTCCTGGGTGACGCAGGGGCACCCCCTGCAAGGCCACAGGAACCGAACTGTCCACCTCCGAGAACCGCAGCCGCGGCTCACGGCCCGTAATGAAACGACGTTGCGTACAAACGACCGGCTGAGCCGTTCTCGCGCCATTGGCCGGCGCCTGCCCGACCCGGATGAGGGAGCGGGGCTTCATACCCGCGGACCGGGAGCGGCCACGCACGTGGTCGACGGGGGACATGACGCCGAGTTTCTCGACCCGGGGCAGAGAGCGAGCATGATATGAGCGCCGACGACTCGAGGCGGCTGCCGCGCCGAGCGCTGCCGGCCGGCGCCGTCGCGGCCGTTGGTCTGATCTTCGTGCTGAGTTCGCTCTTCGGCGAGGCCGGTGAGGCCATCGCGTCCTGGGCAACCGCTTTCACGGCGGCCGCGGCCGCCGGCTCGCTCTTCCACGCGGCCGGCCGGTCGGCCGCCGCCTCGCCCGACAGTGAGAGCGCGCGGATCCGCAGGGACTCATGGCGCTGGTTCGGCGTGGCGGCCTTGTGCTGGTGCGTCGGCGGTGTGATCAACGCGGTCTCCGCGGTCGTGCTGAGCGACGATGTGGTGTCGCTCTCGCTCGCCGACCTGTTCTTCCTGGCCGCGGTGGTGGCGCTGGCCACCGGTTTCGTGACCATTGTCCGGCTGCCCGGCTCGGCCCGGCACTGGCTGCGGTTCGTAGCCGACACCTACCTGCTCATGTGCGCCGTGTTCATCATCGGCTGGGTCGCGCTCTTCGGCAGGCTTTACCACGAATCCGGAGAGTCACCGCCGGAGTTCTTCCTGGAGCTGCTGTACCCGCTGGTCGACGTTGCGGTGGTGTGCGCGTCGCTGGCCTTCGCCCTCGGTGCCGTACGAGGCAGCCGCTGGTCGTCGGCGGTCGCCTACGGCGCGCTGCTCGCGGTGGCCGCCGCGGACATCGTGACGACCGTGGTCCGGCTGCGCGGCGGCGCGACCCCCGGCTATCCGGGCGAGGCCGTCCGCGTGCTCGGGCTGCTCCTCCTCGCGGCGGTGCCCTGGACGGACGAACGGCTGCGGAGCCGGCCCGCCTCCGAGGGAACCGATCCCGGTGCGGCGGACGCGACGCCGCAGAAGGGCACGGAGGAGACCCGCGGCCGCATGAGCGGCCTGGGCATCGCCGCCGTCGCGGCGACGGCCGCGGGGGCCGCGGCCGTCTTCCTGGCCATCCGGGCCCTGACCGACTCGCAGGACCTCGATCCCGTCGTCGAGGCGGTCATCGGCTCGGCCGTGATCGTGGTGCTCGTCAGGCTCGCCGAACTCCTGCGGGAGAACCATTGGCTGCGGCGGTCGTTCGACACCGGCGAGGAGCATTTTCGCGCGCTGGCCGAGAGCATCAACGACGTGGTGCTCATCTGTGGTCTCGACGGCACCGTCGAGTACGTGAGCGCCGGTGCGCAGCGGACCTTCAGCTACAGTCCCGACGAGCTGCTGGGACGGCTCATCCATGAGATCGTCCACCCGGAGGACCTGCCGAAGGTCGAGAGCGTCTTCGCCACTTTCCTCGAGGGCGAGCGGGACGTCACGGCGACCTCGGCGGACGGCCCGAAGCAGGACACGCTCCGGGTGGCCTGCCGGATGCGGGCCGCCGACGGCACCTGGCTGCCGACGGAGTCGACGATCTCACCGTACGCCCACTCCAAGGAGGAGGGCGGCGGGCGGCTGCTCGTCACCACCAGGGACCTCAGTGAGCAGGCGGCACTCCGGCGCCAGGTGACGCACTTGACCTTCCATGACGGCCTCACCGGGTTGCCGAACCGCGCGTACTTCGAGGAGCGGGCCGGCGAGGTGCTCTCGCACCAGCGCGACGGCGGCCGGGTCGCCGTGGTCTTTGCCGACCTCGACGGCTTCACCGCCGTGAACGATTCGGCCGGGCACGCCGCCGGCGACCAGGTACTGGCCCAGGCCGCCCGGCGGCTGCGCGCCGCCGTCCAGGCGGAGGACACCGTGGCCCGGTGGGGCGGTGACGAGTTCGCCGTCATCGTCGAGAACGCCGGTGAAGGGCGGTCCGTGGTCGAGCTGGCCGAACGGCTGCTGCGCGCGCTGTCGGCGGAGCCGTACCGGGTGGGCACCCGGGGCATCGTGCTGACCGCCAGCATCGGCGTCGCCTTCGCGGGCGAGGACGACGGCGAGGACGGCGGTACGACCGAGGACGAGGCCGCCCGCGCGCCACGGGGCCGGCGGATGGGCACCGATCCGGCCGAGCTGATCCGGAACGCCGACCTCGCGATGGCCCGCGCCAAGGAGCGCGGCGGCGGCCGGGTGGAGATCTTCGCGGCGCACATGCACGCCGACGTCGTACGCCGGCTGGAGCTCGGCAGCGACCTTCAGCGGGCGTTGGCCGAGGAGCAGTTCGCAGTGGAGTTCCAGCCCGTGGTCGAGCTGGCGACCTCGCGGGTGACCGGTGTCGAGGCCCTGGCGCGCTGGTGGCGCGACGGCGTGTCGGTGCCGCCCGAGGAGTTCATCGGCCCGGCCGAGGAATCCGGTCTGATGATCCCGCTGGGCAACTGGATACTGCGCGAGGCATGCGCCGAGGTCGCCCGATGGCGGGAGTCGTCCTGGGACATCGGCCTCTCGGTGAACCTGGCCGCCCGGCAGGTCGCGGCCCCCCGCTTCGTCGAGACGGTCGCCGAGGTGCTGGAGGAGACCGGCCTGCCGCCGCACGCACTCACCCTGGAGGTGAAGGAGGAGGTACTGGTCGAGGACGCCGGCCAGAACGTCGAGCGGCTCTCGGCCCTGCGCGAGCTCGGCGTGCGCCTCGCCATCGACGACTTCGGCACCGGCTACGCCTCGCTCGCCTATCTCGGGCAGTTGCCGGTCGACATGATCAAGATCGACCCGTCCTTCGTCGCCGGCCTGGGCCGGGACGAGACGCTCACCCTGCTGACCCGGACGATCGTACGGCTGGGCCACGACCTGGGCCTCATCGTCGTGGCCGAGGGCATCGAGCGGCCCGAGCAGCTCGAGTTGCTGCGCGAGATGGGGTGCCCGCGCGGGCAGGGATTCCTCGTGGCCCGCCCGATGTCGCCGGGCCGGGCGCAGGCCCTCGTGCGCACGAACCTCACGCCGCCGGCCGGTCAGGGCGGAGCGAGCATCCCCCTGTCCGGTGCCGTCGGAGCATGACGGGCCGGATCGCGACGGATCCGGCCGGTCGGCGCCGGCGGCGGTGCTGAGCCCGTACTATGTCTCGTATGGTGAGACGTTGGTGTCATAGATTTGACCGGTGGCCGGAACTCGGCCAAGGTGAAGCTGTGCAGAGCAACCCCAAGATCCTTGTAGTACTTGGTCGGCGCGCAGGCTGACCAAGCACGCTAGGCCTGTGCGCTCCCCTCGACCGCCATCCGGCGCGAGGGGTTTTTTGTTGGCCGGATCTCTCTTACCCAAGGACGAAGCAGATGACCGAACGGATGACGGGAGCCCAGGCGCTGGTCCGAGCGCTGGAGAACGTCGGTGTCGACACCATCTTCGGGATCCCAGGCGGCGCGATTCTTCCCGCCTACGACCCGCTGTTCGACTCCCGTCAGGTACGTCACATCCTCGTACGCCACGAGCAGGGGGCGGGCCACGCGGCGCAGGGATACGCGCAGGCCACCGGGCGGGTCGGCGTCTGCATGGCGACGAGCGGTCCGGGTGCGACCAACCTCGTCACCCCGATCGCGGACGCCTATATGGACTCCGTGCCGATCGTCGCGGTGACCGGTCAGGTGGCCAGTGGAGCCATCGGCACCGACGCCTTCCAAGAGGCCGACATCTCCGGCATCACCATGCCGATCACCAAGCACAACTTCCTGGTGACCCAGCCGGAGGACATCGGCCGGACGATCGCCGAGGCCTTCCACATCGCGGGCACGGGGCGGCCCGGGCCGGTGCTGGTCGACATCGCCAAGGACGCGCTGCAGGCGAACTTCGACTTCGCGTGGCCCCAAGCGCTGCAACTGCCCGGCTATCGCCCGGTCACCCGGCCGCACTCCAAGCAGGTCCGCGAGGCGGCCAAGCTGATCGTCGATGCACGATCGCCCGTGCTGTACGTGGGCGGCGGCGTCATCAAGGCGCGGGCGGCGGCGGAGCTGCGGGTGCTCGCCGAGCTCACCGGCGCGCCGGTGGTCACCACCCTGATGGCCAAGGGCGCGTTCCCCGACAGCCACCCGCAGCACATGGGCATGCCCGGCATGCACGGCACCGTCGGAGCGGTCGGCGCGCTGCAGAACGCCGATCTGATCGTGGCCCTGGGAGCGCGCTTCGATGACCGGGTCACCGGCAAGCTCGACGGCTTCGCCCCGCGTGCCAAGATCGTGCACGCCGACATCGACCCGGCCGAGATCTCCAAGAACCGCCACGCCGACGTTCCGATCGTCGGCGACTGCCGCGAGGTGATCGCCGATCTGATCGTGGCGGTGCAGGCGGAGCACGCCGGCGGGCGCATGGGCGACTACACCGCATGGTGGCGGCAGCTCAACGCCTGGCGCGAGACCTACCCGCTCGGTTACGACCAGCCCGGCGACGGATCGCTGTCTCCGCAGCACGCCATCCGGCGGATCGGTGAGATCGTCGGGCCGGACGCGCTGTACGTCGCGGGCGTCGGGCAGCATCAGATGTGGGCGGCCCAGTTCATCGGCTATGAGAAGCCGGGCGCGTTCATCAACTCCGGCGGTCTGGGCACGATGGGCTACGCCGTGCCCGCCGCCATGGGCGCCAAGGTGGGCAGCCCCGACACCACGGTCTGGGCGATCGACGGTGACGGCTGCTTCCAGATGACCAATCAGGAGCTCGCCACCTGCGCGATCGAAGGTATCCCGATCAAGGTCGCAGTGATCAATAACGGCAGCCTGGGCATGGTCCGGCAGTGGCAGACCCTGTTCTACAAGGGCCGTTACTCCAACACCGACCTGCACTCGAGGCGGGTGCCGGACTTCGTCAAGCTCGCGGAGGCCTACGGTTGCGCGGGCCTGCGCTGCGAGAAGGCCGACGACGTCGACGCGACCATCGAGCAGGCCATGGCGATCGACGACATGCCCGTGGTCGTGGACTTCGTCGTCCACCAGGACGCGATGGTGTGGCCCATGGTCGCGGCCGGGACCAGCAACGACGAGATCCAGGTCGCCCGCGACCTGGCCCCCGAGTGGGAGAACGGAGACTAGCGGTGAGCGGCCACGGAGAAGGGGAACGGCGATGAGCAGGCACACGCTCTCTGTGCTGGTGGAGAACAAGCCCGGCGTGCTCGCCCGAGTGTCCGCGCTGTTCTCAAGGCGCGGATTCAACATCGACTCACTCGCGGTCGGCCCGACGGAGCATCCGGAGATATCCCGGATGACGATCGTGGTCAGCGTCGAGAGCCTGCCGCTCGAGCAGGTCACCAAGCAGCTCAACAAGCTGGTCAACGTCCTTAAGATCGTCGAACTGGACCCCGGATCCTCGGTGCAGCGCGAGTTGCTGCTCGTCAAGGTGAGAGCCGACACCGAGACCAGATCGCGGGTCCTCGAGACCGTGCAGCTCTTCCGGGCCAAGGTCGTCGACGTGGCCTCGGACGCCGTCACGATCGAGGCGACCGGGAGCAAGGACAAACTCGAGGCCTTCATCCGGGTGCTCGAGCCGTTCGGAATCAAGGAACTGGTTCAGTCGGGCATGGTCGCGGTGGGCCGCGGTGCCCGCTCCATCACGGATCGTTCGCTGCGAGCTCTCGATCGCAGCGCCTAGCAACGGCGGGATCGTCGCCGCCCGTTCGGCGGCGGGCGGGCGGCGCCACGGCGCTCGCTCGACGTCCTCCCGCTTCACACGGAAAGGTATGGCAAGTGGCTGAGATGTTCTACGACAACGATGCGGATCTGAGCGTCATCCAGAACCGGCACGTGGCCGTGCTCGGGTACGGCAGCCAGGGGCACGCGCACGCGCTGTCGCTGCGCGACTCCGGCGTGGACGTACGGGTGGGTCTGCCCGAGGGTTCCAAGAGCCGGGAGAAGGCCGAGAACGACGGCCTGCGCGTGACGACGCCGGCCGAGGCGGCCGAAGAGGCCGACCTCATCATGATCCTCGCGCCCGACCACGTACAGCGCGCGCTGTACGCCGAGGCGGTGGCCCCCGCGCTCGTGCCCGGCGACGCGATCTTCTTCGGCCATGGGCTGAACATCCGCTATGGCCTGATCGAGCCGGCCGAGGGCGTCGACGTCGCCATGGTGGCGCCGAAGGGCCCGGGTCATCTGGTGCGCCGTCAGTTCACCGAGGGCCGCGGGGTTCCGGTGCTCGTGGCCGTCGAGCGGGACGCGACCGGCAACGCCTGGCCGCTCACGCTGTCCTACGCCAAGGCCATCGGCGGGACCCGCGCCGGCGCGCTCAAGACCACGTTCGCGGAGGAGACCGAGACCGACCTGTTCGGTGAGCAGGCCGTTCTCTGCGGTGGGGTGTCCGAGCTGATCAAGGCGGGCTTCGACACGCTCACCGAGGCGGGCTACCAGCCTGAGATCGCCTACTTCGAGTGCCTGCACGAGATGAAGCTGATCGTCGACCTGATGTACGAGGGCGGCATCTCGAAGATGTACTGGTCGGTGTCCGACACCGCCGAGTACGGCGGTTACACGCGGGGCACCCGCATCGTGAACGAGCAGACCCGTGAGGAGATGCGCAAGATCCTCGCCGAGGTCCGGGACGGTACCTTCACCCGTCAGCTGGTCGAGGAGTTCGACGCAGGCCGGCCGAACTTCCTCAAGCAGCGCGAGGCCGAGCAGAACGACGCCATCGAGCAGACCGGAGCCAAGCTCCGCCCGATGATGAGCTGGCTGAACGACTGACGTTCGCGGGTTCGCACGTACGAGGGGGCGCGTCGCCGTAAGGCGGTGCGCCCCTTTCGCCGTTTCCCGGCATTTCACGACTCGGTATGGCCGGGCCATTGCGGAGAGCATACGCCGTATGCATACTACGTAGGCATGTCGATCCGTCATGGTCTGCTGGCCCTGCTGGCGCGGGGACCCAGGTACGGCTACCAGCTGCGCGCGGAATTCGAGGCCTCCACCGGCTCGACGTGGCCGCTCAACATCGGGCAGGTCTACTCCACGCTGTCCCGGCTCGAACGCGACGGCCTCACCGTCCGCGTCGGCGCCGACGAAGAGGGACGCTTCATCTACCGGATCAGTCCGGAGGGCGCCGAAGAGGTGCGGCGGTGGTTCCGTACGCCCATCGCGCGCACCGACCGCCCGCGCGACGAACTGGCGATCAAGCTCGCCATGGCCGTCACCAGCCCCGGCGTGGACGTCCGCGACGTCGTGCAGGCCCAGCGGACGGCGACGTTGCGCACCCTGCAGGACCTCACCCGGCTCAAGGCCGACGGCCCCGCGGTGCCCCCGGAGGCCGGGGAACGGGCCTGGCGGCTCGTCCTCGAATCCATGATCTTCCAGGCCGAGGCGGAGGTGCGCTGGCTCGACCACTGCGAGGCCTACGTCCTGCGCGCCTCGACACTGCCCGAGCCGGCTCCGGAGCCCACGCCCGAGCGCTCGTCCGCCACCGAGACCGCCGCGGCCCCCGAGGAGACGAAACGATGACCATCCTGGAAATGCGGGAGGTCTCCCGCGATCACGGCACCGGCGCCGGTCTCGTGCACGCGCTCCGCGAGGTCACCCTCGTGGTGGGCCCGGGCAAGTTCGTCGCCGTGATGGGTCCTTCCGGATCGGGCAAGTCCACGCTGCTCACGCTGGCCGGCGGCCTCGACGCCCCGACCCGCGGAAGCGTCACGGTCGAGGGGGCCGACCTGGGCTCCCTCAGTGCCACCGCCCTTTCGGCGGTCCGCCGCCGCAGCATCGGATACGTCTTCCAGGATCTCAATCTCATCCCCGGGCTGACCGCGGTGGAGAACGTCATGCTCCCGCGCGAGCTGGACGGCGTGGCCACCCGGAAGGCCCGCGCGCAGGCCCGCGTGGCCCTCGAGGAGGTCGGCCTCACCGATCTCGCCGATCGCTTTCCCGACGAGATGTCCGGCGGCCAACAGCAACGGATCGCGATCGCCCGCGCACTGGTGGGGGACCGGCGGCTGGTCCTGGCCGACGAGCCGACCGGCGCCCTCGACTCGCAGACCGGCGACGACGTCATGCGGCTGTTGCGCGCCCGTTGCGACGCCGGCGCGGCCTGCCTGATGGTGACCCACGATGCCCGGCACGCCGCCTGGGCGGACCGCGTCATCTTCCTGCGCGACGGCTTCATCGTCGACGCGGGCTCGCGTCCCGGCCCGGAGACCCTGCTCGAGGGCGCCCGATGAACATCAGCTCGCTGAGGGCCGCACTGCGCATCGCCCGGCGTGACGCCCTCCGCTCGAAGGGGCGCACCGCGCTGGTCGTCTGCATGATCGGGCTGCCGGTGCTGGTCATCACGACCCTGGCCGTGCTGATCAGGACGGACGCCTGGTCGGCGGCAGAGTCGCTGCCGTACGACCTGGGCCGCGCCGACGCCCGGATCGAAGGTCACGACCGGACGCCGGTACTGCAGGAACCGAACAGCCTCGCCGGCTCGGTCGGCGGCGGCGAAGGGGCGCTCGGCAGGCCGTGGGAGACCGAGGAGGTCGGCCAGGTGGTCGCCGCCAAGTTCGGTCCGGGGGCGCGGGTCATCCCGATGACCACCGACGGCGAGACGCCCATCAGGACGGACCGGGGCTACGTCACCGCCATGGTGCGAGAGCTGGACCTTCGTGACCCCATGACCCGCGGCATTCTTCGCATCACCGCCGGTCGTGCGCCCGCCTCTTCAGGCGAGATCGCGATCTCGGCCGCCGTGCGCGAGCGCGGCTTCCGGCTGGGCGGATCGATCCAGGTCGACCGCGATGGTGAGCGCAAGACGGTCGTCGGCTACGTCGAAGACCCCCGTGTCCCAGGGGAGATGACCGTGCTGAGCCTGCCGGGTGTGCTGTCGGGCGGGGACGGCCCGCATCAGTGGCTCGCCACCACCGGTCGCCCGGTGAGCTGGGCCGATGTCCGCGATCTCAACGCGTCCGGTCTGATCGTGCTCTCCCGCGAGGTCGTACGGCGGCCGCCGGCGAAGAGCGAGATCCCCGCCGAAATCCAGGGCGGTTCGGACACCACGGGCATGGCCGTCATCGCAATGATCATCGCGATGATCGTGCTCGAGGTCGTGCTGCTGGCCGGGCCCGCGTTCGCGGTGGGCATCGGGCGCCAGCGGCGCCAGCTCGCCCTGGTGGCCGCCGGTGGGGGAGGCCGGGGGCACCTGCGCGTCATCGTGCTCGGCGGAGGACTGGTGACCGGGCTCGGCGCGGGCGTTCTCGGGGTGCTCGCGGGGCTGTGCGTCGCCGCCGCGGCGGTGCCCGTCATCGAGGGGTCCACCGGCACCGCCATGGGGCCCTTCGAGGTCCCGTGGAGCTGGGTGGTGGCCACGATGCTGGTCGGTGCGCTGAGCGGCCTGGCCGCGGCGTACGTTCCCGCCCGGCAGGCCGCGCGCATGAACGTGGTGGCGGCACTGGCCGGCCGGCGTGAACAGGCCGTCACCCGCAGGGGCTGGCCCATCGCCGGAGCGGTGCTGATCGCGGCCGGGTTCGCGACCAGCGTGCTGGGCGTGAAGGTGCTGCGCGAGTTCGGGGCGGCCGCCGGAGCGATATTGATCATCGTGGGATTCGTCATGACCGGGCCCTGGATCATCGGGCTCACCGGACGGCTCGCCCGGTGGCTCCCCCTGCCGATGCGGCTCGCCGTTCGCGACGCCTCCCGGAACCGGGGCCGTACCGGTCCCGTCGTCGCCGCCATCATGGCGGCGGTCGCGGGGGTGACCGCGCTCGCCATCGCGGGAACGAGTGACTTCGCCCAGCAACGCGTGGAGTACGTGCCACGGCTGCAGGCGGGATCTACCTTGATTCAGGTAACGGACGCCGGAGAGTTCCAGCGCGTACGGCAGACGATCGCACGGGAGCTGCCCGGCGTGCCGGTGACCGAGCTCTTCGAGGTGGGCGGCACGAATGCGTGCGGCTCCACAGACGACTGCACCCACGTTGAAAGCGCCACTCTGGGCGAGTGTTCCGAAGCCAATCCAGATGCATGCATCTACGGCACCAGTGAATTCAGCTTCGAGTACGCGGTGGGCGACGAGGCCGTCGCGCGGTTCATCCTGGGCCGTGACGACCCCGCGGTGATGGCGGCGCTGAAGGCCGGCAAGGCCGTCCTCTTCGACCCTCGCGGGGTGCGCGACGGGGCCACTGTCCTCAAGGTCGTACGGTCCCAGCAAGGGAGCGTCGAGGAACTGCGTAAGGTGACACTGCCCGCGGTCCGGGCCGATGCCGCCGGATCGGCTCCGACGGCGCTCCTGCCTCCCTCGGCGGCGCGGAGGCTCGGACTGCCGACCACGCCGGCCGCCTTGCTCATCGCGGCGGCGGACCACCGGGTCACCGTGGCCGAGGGGAAGCGTCTCGACGAGGTGGTGGCGGGGGTCACGGACATGGTCGACATCTACACAGAGCGCGGATTCACGCAGTCGTTCGCCATGCCGCTGCTGCTTCTCGCCGGCGCGGGCGCGATCATGGTGCTCGGTGGCTCGCTCATCGCCACCGGCCTGTCCGCCGCCGACGCCAGGCCCGATCTCGCGACGCTCGCCGCCGTGGGCGCGCGGCCTCGTACCCGGCGGCTGCTCATGATGGGGCAGGCGGGGTTCGTCGCCCTGCTCGGCTGCTGGCTCGGCATCGCGGCCGGGATGGTGCCGGGCATCGCCGTGGCGTTCCCCCTCACCTCGAACGACGGGTCATTCGGGACGGTGACCGGCGGCGTGCCGGAGCACGGTGTCATGATCGCGGTTCCGTTTCAGTTGCTGGCCGGCGTCGGGATCGCCGTGCCGCTGATCGCGATGATCGCCGCCGGGCTGTTCACCCGGTCGAGGCTGCCGCTCGTACGGCGCATCGGGTGACCCGGCGACCCTGGCCCTCGCCGATCTTGATCCGCCGTCCGGGATCTCACGCGGTGAACCCGCCCTATGACGCGCAGGGGTGGTCGCCTCCGGCTACGGGGCCACGGATTAAACTGGGGCGCTGGCGCGGCACGAGGAGGTGTCTCGCGACCTTCATCGCCTGAATCCATCCGAAAAAGGACTATTCCTTGAGTAAGCCTGTCGTCCTCGTCGCAGAAGAGCTTTCGCCAGCCGGCATCGCCGTGCTCGAGACCGATTTCGAGGTCCGGCACGTGGACGGTGCCGACCGTGATCAGCTGCTCCCGGCCGTCGCCGATGTCGACGCGCTGATCGTGCGCAGCGCGACCAAGGTCACGGCGGAGGTGTTCGAGCACGCCCGCGGCCTCCGCGTGGTCGCCCGCGCCGGCGTCGGCCTCGACAACGTCGATGTCGAGGCCGCCACCAAGGCCGGGGTCATGGTCGTCAACGCCCCGACCTCCAACATCGTCACGGCCGCCGAGCACGCGATCGCGCTGCTGCTGGCCATCGCGCGCAACGTGCCTCAGGGCCACTCCGCGCTCAAGAAGGGCGAGTGGAAGCGCTCGAAGTACACCGGCGTCGAGCTCCAGGGCAAGACCGTCGGCGTGCTCGGCCTCGGCCGCATCGGCGTGCTGGTCGCTCAGCGGCTCGCGGCCTTCGACATGAACGTGATCGCCTACGACCCGTACGTGCAGGCGGCGCGCGCCGCCCAGCTCGGCGTCCGGCTGGTCCCTCTCGACGAGCTGCTGCGCGAGAGCGACTTCATCACCGTGCACCTGCCGAAGACGGCCGAGACGCTCGGGCTGATCGGCGACAAGGAGCTGCACGACGTCAAGCCGAGCGTGCGGATCGTCAACGCCGCTCGCGGCGGCATCGTCGACGAGAACGCGCTGGCCCTGGCCCTCAAGGACGGGCGGGTGGCCGGTGCGGGCATCGACGTCTTCACCAGCGAGCCGTGCACCGACAGCCCGCTGTTCCACTTCGACAACACCGTCGTGACCCCGCATCTCGGTGCGAGCACGCACGAGGCGCAGGAGAAGGCCGGCACCCAGGTGGCACGGTCGGTCCGGCTGGCGCTCGCCGGAGAGTTCGTGCCCGACGCGGTGAACGTGCAGGGCGGCGCGGTCGCCGAGGACGTCAAGCCGGGGCTGCCGCTGGCCGAGAAACTGGGCCGGATCTTCAC
Source organism: Actinomadura alba (assembly GCF_014323705.1). Classification (GTDB taxonomy): domain Bacteria; phylum Actinomycetota; class Actinomycetes; order Streptosporangiales; family Streptosporangiaceae; genus Actinomadura_C; species Actinomadura_C alba. The sequence continues at coordinate 497,557 of NZ_JABVEC010000001.1, read as the reverse complement.
CGCGCTCGCGGGCGGCGTCCCCGTACGGCTCGACGTCATCGTGCGGGGCGAGATCGCCGCGCACGACGTCAAGGTGCTGGAACTGGCGGCGCTCAAGGGCGTCTTCGTCGACGTGATCGAAGAGTCGGTGACCTTCGTCAACGCACCGCTGCTGGCGCGCGACCGAGGCGTCGAGGTGACGCTCACCACCAGCGAGGACAGCCCGGACTGGCGCAATGTCGTCACGGTCCGGGGCACCATGGGCGACGGCGGCGTGGTGTCGGTCTCGGGCACGCTGACCGGCCCCAAGCAGGTCGAGCGGATCGTCGAGATCAACGGCTACGACATGGAGCTGCTTCCGGCGGCGCACATGGCGTTCTTCGCCTACACCGACCGGCCCGGCATCGTCGGTGTCGTCGGCAAGCTGCTCGGCGACCTCGGGATCAACATCGCCGGGATGCAGGTCGGCCGGCACGAGAAGGGCGGCAAGGCTCTGATCGCGCTCACCGTCGACTCGGCGATCACCCCGGACCTGCTCGACTCGATCACCAGGGAGATCGGCGCCGACATGGGGCGCCGCGTCGACCTCGACGAGAACTGAGGTTCATATCCCGGCGGTGACCTCGCGGCGGGCGCACGCCCGTGGCGAGGTCACGGCCGTTCGTCGGGCCGGCCATCGGTCGTGCCGGCCGTTCCGTCGCCGCCAGGCCGCTGTCGGCGCTCGGGGGGAGACGGCCCTGGGAGCCTGTTGTCTCAACATGTGGAAACATTGGCCGCATCGCAAAACTATCGCGTGAGCCCGCGGGTACTATCAATGTGACCATGTGGTGCCATTCAGTGATTCTTGGCACCCGCGACGGAGCCTGAGGCGCCGGGCAGGCCGGCGACCCGCCGCGGAATGAGGTGCCGGCCGAAGGTCCAGTACCGTGCCGCACCGCGATATGGAGCCTGATCCATGAAGAACACCTGTGCCCCCACGCCTGCGGACGACGCCCAGGACGAGGCCATCCGAGCCGTTCAGATCGCCCTCGACCGGCGGGACAACGGCGGTGCGGCCGGCAAGTAGCCGCCGCGCGAGGTTCACGCCTTCGGGCGCCGCTACGATGCGGCCATGAGCACCCGGCCAGGTACGTCGGCTGAGGATCCGCCGGCGCCCCTGGCCGATGCCGAGACGGTCAGCCGGGTGCTGCGCGACGTCGCGCGGCTCGGGCCCTTCTTCGCCGTGGCGACCGACCCGGCGGAAGCGGCCGATCCGACCTGGCGGCCGCTCGCCGAGTTCGATCCCGTGACGCTGCGCGGTCTGATCGACGAGTACGCGCGCAGGCTCGGGACGACAGAGGACCGGGTCGCGGCCTCACTCCTGTTCCAGGCACTGGCGGCGCGCCTGTGGTCGCCGGCGCTCGCGGCCGCCTCCCGCGGTGTCGTACCGGATCTGTCGTCGTTGCACTGGCGCTGGGCGCCCGGCGCGCCGATCGCCCTGTGGCTGGCCGAGCCGGCCGGGTGGGCGGCGGACGGTGACGCGGCCGGGCTCGTCCATCGCACTGTGGTGGACGGTCTGTTGCATCCGGTGCGGGTCACTTTCGGCGACGTCGTGCGCGTCGCCGATGGGCTGCTGTGGGGCAACGCCGCGTCGGCGCTGATGGGCGTGCTGCAAGGTGGCACGCATTCCCCCGGGTCGGCGGCGGCCATGCGCCATCTCGCCCGCGAGCTACTGGCACGGCACCCGCTCGCCGGCACCGGTTCGCTCGGCCCGGGTGCCTCGTTCGTACGCCGCAGTTGCTGCCTGTACTACCGGGTCCCGCCCGGCGGTGCGATGTGCGGGGACTGCGCGCTGCTGCACCCGGCCCGCCGGTGATCGGCCGGTCGGGTGCAGCACGCCGCCCCTCGGTGAGAGGGACGGTCACCGCGCCTGTCACGCGGTCTCGAGGACCGTGTGGTCATGTGATCACGAGGTCACGAGGTCACGAGGTGATGCGGTCATGAGCAGGCGTAACCGCTCGGCTGGGGAGTGGCAGGGCCGCCCGCCTGGAAACCGAAACTCGCCGTCGCGCCGGCGGCCAGGTCGGCGTTCCACGAGGGCGCCCGGGCTGTGAACGTCGTGCCGCTCTGGCTGACGGTCGCGTTCCATCCGTTGACCAGCGTCACACCCGCCGGCACGGTGAAGGTGAGCCGCCAGTCGCGCAGGGCGGAGGTGCCGGTGTTCTTCACGCTCACCGTCGCGTTGAAGCCCCCGGGCCACGAGTTGTCCACCTTGTAGGTCGTCTCGCACGCGCCAGGCGACGGCGGAGGCGTCGGGGTGGGGGTCGGTGTCGGCTGCGTTCCGCCGCCGGTGGGCGGGATGAGATACGGCTGCAGGATGTTCTGCTTGGTCTGGTTCACGGTCTGCCAGTCGTCGTTCAGGATCCCGCCGGTGTCACCGGAGTTGGGGTTCCACGACCAGTAGGTGAAGCTCATGCCGCCGGTGCCGGTCCCCGTGTGGGCCATCAGCCGCTCGAGCCAGATCCGATCCTTCGGATCGGCCAGGGTGCTGCCGAACTCGCCGAGCATGAGCGGAGCGATGCCCTGCCTGTGCAGGTAACCCCACTGCTGGTCCCAGATCGCCGCGAGGTTGCCCGGGAACGCCGGGTCGTCGAACCAGGGCTGGCGGTAGACCGAGATCCCGTACTCGTGCGGGGAGTACACCAGCCGGCCGGGCGTGCCCAGGCGTACCGGGAACTCGCCGGCCTTGGAGAGGTTCCCGCCCCACCAGCCGCAGTGCTCGTCGGGGATGTCGTCCCAGGCGTTCGCGTTGCCGCCGCTCGGGCAGCTCACGCCCTCGACGAAGATCAGCCAACTGGAGTTCACGGACAGGATCGCGTTGCCTCCGCGTTCGGCCGCCAGCCGCCAGTCGCGGGCCTGGTCGCCGCAGCCCCAGCAGGAGCCGGTGCCGTTCGGGTCGGTGCCCTCGGCGTGCGGCTCGTTGTGCAGGTCCGCGCCGATCACGGTGGTGTTCCCCGCGTAGCGCTGCGCGAGCATCTTCCAGTCGTTGATCCACGTGGCCTCGGAGACGGCGGGGGTGTACCAGAGCGCCGACTGCCCCGCGCTGGTGGGCCGATGCCGGTCGAGGATGACCCGCATCCCTTTCTGGCCCGAGTAGTCGATCACCTTGTCGAGGATCTGCAACGGGCTCAGGCCCACCAGATCGGGGTTGGCGACGCCGTCGATGCTGTTGGCCACGGCGCCCGGCTTGATCGCGTCGTTGGAGAAGGGGACGCGCAGGGTGTTGTAGCCGAGCCCGGCCATCTGGTCGATCATGCTCTTCCAGTTGCGGCTCCACAGGCCGTGGAAGGTCTTGTTGTCGGTCTCCATGCCGAACCAGTTGATGCCGGTGAGGCGTACGGTCGTGCCGGTGGCGTCGACGATCCGGTTGCCGCTGGTACGGAGGTGACCGGTGCCGGTGCCGCCGGCGGCGCCGCTCGCCGGTGCGAGCGGGGTCGCGACCAGTGCGGCCACGGCCAGCAGGAGCCCGGCGACGGCCGCGACGAGCGGGCCGAGGCGGGAGAAGTGTCTGTCGCTGAGAGACATGGGCTGGGTGCCTTCGCGTGAGGACACGCGACCACGGGCCGAGGCGGTCTTTGCGGCACGGCGCCGTCGTCGCGGTGGTGACGGCAGGCATGCCCGGACGAACGCCTGTACGGGTCACTCGGCTCCGCCGGTCATTGTGCGGGCGCGGTGGCGATCACGTCAACAGGCCGCGGGCGTCGCGCGAACCGGCACCGCGCAGGCCGATCGCGGCCCGCCGTCCCGCGATCTGAGACCGGCGTTCATGCATTGAGACGTTTGCACTAAGGTACGTCCATGGCTTCCCGCAGTATCCGTCTCGCCGTCATCCCGGGCGACGGCATCGGCCCCGAGGTCGTCGCCGAAGGCCTCAAGGTGCTCGACGCCGTGGCCCAGTCCCATGATCTCGCGATCGAGCGGGAGACCTACGGGCTCGGCGCGGCCCGCTGGCACGAGACCGGTGACACCCTCCCGGACTCGATGCTGGAGGAGATCCGCGGCCACGACGTCATCCTGCTCGGCGCCGTCGGAGACCCGACCGTGCCGAGTGGAGTGCTGGAGCGCGGGCTGCTGCTCCGCCTGCGCTTCGAGCTCGACTACTACGTCAACCTGCGGCCGGTCAAGCTCTATCCCGGGGTGACCACACCGCTGGCCGACGTGCGGCCCGAGGACGTCGACATGCTGGTCGTGCGGGAGGGCACCGAGGGCCCCTACACCGGTGTGGGCGGGGTGATGCGCCGCGGAACGCCGCAGGAGGTCGCCACCCAGGAGAGCATCAATACGGCGTACGGCGTCGAGCGCGTCGTTCGCTATGCCTTCGCGCGCGCCGCCTCGCGGTCCCGCAAGAAGCTGACTCTCGTGCACAAGGACAACGTGCTCACCTTCGCCGGCGACCTCTACCAGCGCACGGTCCGCGCGGTGGCGCGGGACTTCCCCGAGGTGTCCGTCGACTACCTGCACGTCGACGCGGCCTCGATGTTCTTCGTGACCCAGCCGGGCCGGTTCGACGTCGTGGTCACCGACAACCTGTTCGGCGACATCCTCACCGACCTCGGCGCGGCGATCGCGGGCGGCATCGGGCTCGCGGCCAGCGGCAACGTCAACCCGACGGGTGACGCGCCCAGCATGTTCGAGCCGGTGCACGGGAGCGCGCCGGACATCGCCGGGCAGGGCAAGGCCGACCCGACCGCTACGATCCTGTCCGTGGCCATGCTGCTCGATCACCTCGGTGTGCCCGAGGCCGCGCGCCAGGTCGAGTCGGCGGTCGCCGCCGACCTGGCCGAGCGCCAGGGAGGTCCCGCGCGGGCCACATCCCAGATCGGTGACGCGATCACCAAGCGAGTAGCCGGCTGAGGCGCGCCGTCCTGACCTGATCAGGGCTTCTCCGGGCGCGCCTCACGGCGCGCCCTTTTTCGTGCGCGCCGTGCTCCAGGAGACCTCGCTGGAACAAAGGGCCACAATGGGGAATGCCGGACAGGACGATGGGGCCTGCCGGGCTTCCGGAAGAGGACCGAACATGAGCAGCACTCTCGACTTCGACATCAAGCTCTCCGATCACCGCGTCCCCGACGCCGAGAGAGAACGCATGCTGGCCGACCCCGGATTCGGGCAGCTGTTCACCGATCACATGATCACGATTGAGTGGGACCAGGGGCGGGGCTGGCACGACGCCCGCCTCGAGCCGTACGGGCCGCTCTCGCTCGACCCGGCGACGGCGGTGTTCCACTACGCCCAGGAACTCTTCGAGGGGCTCAAGGCGTACCGGCACGCCGACGGGACCATCGTCACCTTCCGGCCGGACGCCAACGCGGCGCGGTTCAACAGGTCGTGCGAGCGGATGGCGATGCCGCCCGTCCCCGAGGAGCTCTTCGTCCGTTCGCTGGAACTGCTGGTCGAGACCGACAGGGACTGGGTGCCGACCGCGGAGGGCCACAGCCTCTATCTGCGTCCCTTCATGATCGCGACGCAGCGTGGGCTCGGCGTGAACAGCCCCTCCTCGTCGTATCGCTTCATCGTGATCGCATCACCCTCGGCCGCGTACTTCACCGGCGGGATCAGGCCGGTGTCGGTCTGGCTGTCGGAGGACTACACCCGGGCGGCACCCGGCGGCACCGGATTCGCCAAGTGCGGCGGCAACTACGCGGCCGCCTTCGTGGCCCAGGCCCAGGCCGTCGAGCAGGGGTGCGACCAGGTCGTCTGGCTCGACGCGATGGAGCACCGCTGGGTGGAGGAGATGGGCGGGATGAACCTCTTCTTCGCCTACGGCGGCGGCGCGGACGCGCGGCTGCTGACGCCGGCGCTGACGGGGACCCTGCTGCCCGGGATCACCCGGGACTCGCTGCTCAAGCTCGCTCACGATATGGGCATCCCCGCCGAAGAGGGGCGGATCAGCACCGACGAGTGGCGGGCCGGCAACGCCTCCGGCGAGCTCACCGAGGTCTTCGCCTGCGGCACCGCCGCGGTCATCACCCCGGTCGGCCGGGTCAAGGGGCGCGACGGAGAGTGGCTCGTCGGCTCGGGCGAGCCGGGCCCGGTGACCATGCGGCTGCGCGAGGAGCTGATCGGCATCCAGTACGGCACGCACCCCGACCCGTACGGCTGGGTCCACAAGATCTGCTGAGCGGCGGGCTCCATCACACGGACGAACCACACGGACCGATCACACGGACGACCGCAAGGTCACGGCGCGATGCGATGATCTCGCGGTCGTCTCGGATGGTGGGACCGGTGTGTCATGGCCGCCGACGATGTGGCACACTGACATCGCTATGCGTTACGGCCACGCTCACTATGAGCTGAACATTATCGGCTGGCGCGCCGGTATCTGACGAGACCACCGGCGCGCAGACCTCTCACGTCCGTGAGGGGTCTTTTGCTTTTCAGCACCGCGAACCGTGACGAGTGAAGATCCAGAAACCGGATCTACCAGACAAAAATCCGACAACAGTGCTTTTCCCATAACCGCGACGACATCCGCGTTCGGATACAGGGCGCCGGTCATTCGCAAAGGAGAGCTCGATGCTCGACGACGGCTTCCACGTCTATGACACGACCCTGCGTGACGGAGCCCAGCAGGAGGGGCTCAACCTCTCCGTGGCGGACAAGCTCGTCATCGCCCGGCACCTCGACGAGCTCGGGGTGGGCTTCATCGAGGGCGGCTGGCCCGGAGCCAATCCGAAGGACACCGATTTCTTCCGGCGCGCTCGAACAGAGCTCGACCTGAAGCATGCGCAGCTCACCGCCTTCGGCGCGACCCGCCGGGCCGGTGTGAAGGCCGCCGACGACCCACTGGTGGCCGCCTTGCGCGACTCCGGCGCGCCGGTCGTGACCCTCGTCGCCAAGAGTCACGACCGGCACGTCGAACTGGCCCTCCGTACGACCCTGGAGGAGAACCTCGCGATGATCCGCGACACGGTCTCGCACCTGCGCCGGGAGGGCCAGCGCGTCTTCGTCGACGCGGAGCACTTCTTCGACGGCTACCGGGCCGACCGGGCCTACGCGCTCGATGTCGTCCGGACCGCGGCCGAGGCGGGCGCCGATGTCATCGCGCTGTGCGACACGAACGGCGGCATGCTTCCGGACGAGCTCGCCGAGGTGGTCGCCGCCGTCGTCGAGCAGGGTGCCCGGATCGGCATCCACTGCCACGACGACAGCGGCTGCGCGGTCGCCAACACCCTCGCGGCGGTCACGGCGGGCGCCTCGCACGTCCAGGGCTGCGCGAACGGCTACGGTGAGCGCAGCGGCAACGCCAACCTGTTCACCGTGGTCGGAAACCTGCAGCTCAAGCGGGGGATGCGGGTCGTCACCGACGAGCAGCTGGCCGAGATGACCCGGATCGCCCACGCCGTGTCGGAGGTCACCAACGTCACCCCCGGCTCACAACAGCCCTACGTCGGGTTGTCCGCGTTCGCGCACAAGGCCGGCCTGCACGCCTCGGCCGTGAAGGTCGACCCGAGCCTCTACCAGCACATCGACCCGGCGGCCGTCGGCAACGACATGCGGATGCTGGTCTCGAGCATGGCGGGGCGCGCCTCGGTCGAGCTGAAGGGCAGGGAGCTCGGTTACGACCTGTCGGGGGACACCGCCAAGCGGGTCGTCGGCCGGGTGAAGGAGCTGGAGGCCGCGGGCTACACCTTCGAGGCGGCCGACGCCTCCTTCGAGCTGCTGTTGCGCGAGGAGCTCACCGGGGTACGGCAGCGGCACTTCGAGGTCGAATCGTGGCGGGCGATCATCGAGCGCCGGCCGGATGGTTCGATGGTCAGCGAGGCCACGGTCAAGCTGCACGCCAAGGGGGAACGGATCGTCGCGACCGGTGAGGGCAACGGTCCGGTCAACGCCCTCGACACGGCGCTGCGCGTCGCGCTCGAGCGGCTCTATCCCGAACTCGCCAGGCTCGAGCTGGTCGACTACAAGGTCCGGATCCTCGAAGGCTCACACGGCACCGGCGCTCGGACCAGGGTGCTCATCGAGTCGAGCAACGGCCGGGGCGAGTGGGGCACGGTCGGCGTCGAGGACAACGTGATCGCGGCCTCCTGGCAGGCGCTCGAGGAGGCCGTGACGTACTGCCTGCTGCACGCCGGCTACGACGTGAACTGACCGGCTCCGTCACGTACGGCCGGGAGGCCCCGTAGCGCGCGGGCCGGCGACGGCAGGGGCCGGCGACGGCACGGGCGGGCGACCGGACGGGTCGGACCGGCCGCCCGTCGCCGTGCCGCCTCAGCCCGCCTTGGGCGCGGAGCTCTGGATGACCTCGAAGGACCACAGCTCGGCGCCGGTGGCGGCGGGGCCGCCATGTCCCTGTCCATGCCCGTGCCCGGTGCCGCCCTGCGCCGCCGCCTGCGCCGCCGCCTGGGCGTGCCCGCGCTGGAAGTCCTGGCTCTCGGTCCAGCGCTGGAAGTCCTCCTCGCTGCGCCAGCGGGTGTAGACGAGGTACCGGTCGGTGCCCTCCAGGGGCCGCAGGAGCTCGAAGCCCTCGAACCCGTCGGCCGACTCCACCAGACCGGCCCGGCCCGCGAACCGCCGCTCGAGTTCGTCCCGCGAGTCCGCGGTGACGGTCAAGGCGTTGATCTTGACGACAGACACCTGAATTCCCTCCATGACGATGACGTGGACCTGTTCCGGACCCTATTGCCTGGACCCGCCCGGCCGGTGGCGCGGCCCGGTGGCGTTCCCGTGCCTTTTCGCGGCGCTCGGCCGAACGGCGGGGAAAGTGCGAACCAAACGGGCGTTCTCGCCGTCGGACTCACTGAGATCACAGGGCCGGAATCACCTGTGGGGCGAAAGGGTGACGAGTTGAACGGCGACAAGTCGGGCGGACCGGCGGAGCGGGACGAACACCCCCTTGCGGACCAGCAGCCGGCCGGGGAGACGCCGCCTTCCGGCGGCGACCCCACTGACCCACCCGGCGAGGGCGCCGCCGCGGCGACCGTCACGGACGAACCGGTGGACACCGGGTCCGGGACGTCGGCCACCACCGAGATGGCGGCGAAGACCGGGACGACCGCGGCGGGCGGGTCCTTCGACGACGAGGATCTCTGGCCCGCCCTCGCCGACGTGACCGACGAGCAGCCCTGGGGAGCCGCCTCGGCCCAGCCGGGCGACGAACCCCCGGCCGACGCCGCGACGGTTCCCCAGACCGATTCCTCGCCGCCTGGCGGTGACCGGCGGGTGGCTCCTCAGCCGCCGGCCCCGTTGGACGTACCGACCGAGATCCCGGTCGCGATGGCCGCCGCGGCGCACCGGCCGGCGGCCGAGGCCGCGCCCGCCGCCGGCGTGGACGAAACGTCCCCGTCGTCCCCGTCGTCCCCGTCGTCCTTCGCCGTGCCGCCGCCGTTCATATCGGGACTTGGCATGGGAACGCCGCCGTCCGGTGTGGCGCCGCCGCCGGGAACGAACGGCCCGCCCCACCTGGCGCCGCCGGGACCCGGCGGCAGGCGTCCGAAGGTACTGATCGGCGCCGGTGCCGGTGCCGCCGTCATCGTCGCCGGAGTGCTGGCGGCCGTCCTCCTGTCGGGCGGGGAGCCCGGCCGCTCCGGCGCGGCCGCCGCCGGGCCGTCGACCGCGCCCGCGGCGTCGGCCGCCCCCTCGATCGGGCCCACGGGCTCACCGGGACCCGAGACGGCTCCGACGGCGTCCGGCTCGCCGGCTCCCGGTGCCGGCCAGGTGCCGGTCCAGCCGTCCGCGCCCGGCGAGGTCACCCCGTCGGGTGCGCCGGACGGCGCGCCGGTCGCCCCGGAGCAGCAGAACGGCCCAAGGGTGCGCTATCAGACCGTTCAGCACGACCCGGGCTACTTCGAGGGCGTCCTCACCTTCACCAACCAGACCGGTGCGACGATGCACGCCTGGGAGGTGTCGTTCACCTATCCGGGGGCCAACGTCAAGAACATCTGGGACGCGGTGCTCGTCCGGGGCGGCGACCACCCGGTGATCCGGAGTATGCGGACCGCCGAGGCCATCCCGCCCGGTGGCTCGCTGGAGGTCCGCTTCGGCGCGGAGGGCAGCCCCGCGGCCCCGGCCGACTGCCTGTTCGGCGGCAGGCCCTGCGCCTTCGGCTGACCGGCCCGGCCGGCCAGGCCGCCGCGCCGGTGAGGCGCTCGAGGGTGAGGCGCCAAGGGTACGCGGCGCGAATCCGGCCGGCGCCGGCGCGGGCCGGGAGCCGAGCGCGGCCGCGTAACGGGACGGTCATCAGCGTCAACCGTCATTCCAGGGTTTGGACGCCCGGCGTGCGACGTCGGCCGCGCGGCTAGGCTCGGGGCATGCGCATTGCAAGGTTTTCCACGGACGAAGGGATGTCCTTCGGCGTGATCGAGGAGGATTCCGTCGCCGCGATCGCGGCCCACCCCTTTGGTGAGCTCCGCTTCACCGGCGAGAGGTTCGCCCTCGCCGACGTACGGCTGCTGGCGCCGATCCTGCCCAGCAAGGTCATCGGAATCGGCAAGAACTACGCCGAGCACGCCCGCGAGATGGGCGGGGAGGCCCCCGACGAGCCGGTCGTCTTCAGCAAGCCGTCGACCACGGTGATCGGTCCGGGCGAGACCGTCGCCTACCCGGAGAAGCTCTCCCAGCGGGTCGACTACGAGGGCGAGCTCGCGGTCGTCATCGGCCGGATGTGCCGCGAGGTCCCGGCGGCGCGTGCCGCCGAGGTGATCCTGGGTTACACCTGCGGCAACGACGTCACGGCCCGTGACCTCCAGCAGCGGGACGGGCAGTGGACCCGGGGGAAGGGGTTCGACACCTTCTGCCCGCTGGGGCCGTGGATCGAGACGTCCGCCGATCCCGCGGACCTCGCGATCACCACGATGGTCAACGGCGAGGTGCGCCAGGACGCGCGGACGTCGCTGCTGATCCACGACATCCCGACGCTGATCGAGTACGTCAGCCAGGTGATGACCCTGCTGCCCGGCGATGTGATCCTGACCGGCACGCCCGCCGGTGTGGGCCCCCTCGAGATCGGCGACGAGGTGTCGGTCACGATCGAGTCCATCGGTACGCTCACCAACCGGGTCGTCTCCCGCGAGTAGCCCCGGGGCTATTTGGTTTTGGTTCAGACTCTGGACTCCGGTAAGCTCTCCGAGGCGCAAGCGGCCCGGAAGGGCATACGCCGGTGGGGTATGGTGTAATCGGCAGCACGACTGATTCTGGTTCAGTTAGTCTAGGTTCGAGTCCTGGTACCCCAGCTGGGTCGGCTGAATTTGGCTGGTTTGACCCATTTCTCTTGTACGAGGCAGATTGAATGATCTGGTTCGGCAAGGGTTGGATGTCCGGTAAGCTGAGCGTCGCCCGAGTGAGAGATCACAAGGGAGAGCAAGGTCATGGCCCCGTCGTCTAGTGGCCTAGGACGCCGCCCTCTCAAGGCGGTAACGCCGGTTCGAATCCGGTCGGGGCTACATACGTAGCAGTTGGAAGGCCTGGTCACGAAATCGTGACCAGGCCTTCTGTCGTACGGGCCGTTAATCCCGCCGGACGCCCGCGTCCGCGTTCAGGTCGAACTCGGCGCGCCTGTGCTCGGGCACCATGTCGAGGTAGTCCGGGTGCCTGTTGATCCAGTCGCGGATGAAAGGGCAGTAGGGAAGCGCTCCGAGACCGGTGTCCCGCGAGGCGTCGAGGGCCTCGCGCACGAGCCGGCTGCCGATCCCACGGCCGTTGAACCTCTCGTCCACCTCCGTGTGCAGAAGCGCGATGTCGTCCCCGCGCAGGCGGTAGTCGAGGAATCCGGCGAGTTCCTCCCCGTCGTAGACCTCGAAGCGCTTCTTGTCAGGAGCGTCGATGACCCGCAGTGCCATGTGGTGCCCACTCTGTCCTCGCGTACGGGCGCGACCGGATGCCACGCCCTCACCCCAGAGTGCCACGGCACTAGGCTGCAGCTGCTGCTGCAGGTGTCGGCTGCCCCGCCGTCCGCCTACGTACGAGGAGAGAACGCATGGCACACGAGGTCCGTGGTGTGATCGCCCGTAAGAAGGGCGAGCCCGTATCGCTGGAGACGATCATCGTTCCGGATCCCGGGCCGGGTGAGGCCCTGGTCCGAGTACAGGCATGCGGGGTCTGTCACACGGACCTGCACTATCGCGAGGGCGGGATCAACGACGACTTCCCGTTCCTGCTCGGCCACGAGGCGGCCGGCATCGTCGAAGAGGTCGGGGTGGGGGTCACCGACGTGGCGCCCGGCGACTTCGTCATCCTCAACTGGCGGGCGGTCTGCGGCCAGTGCCGCGCCTGTTCCCGGGGCCGTCCCTGGTACTGCTTCGCCACGCACAACGCCACCCAGAAGATGACGCTCGCCGATGGCACCGAGCTCTCGCCCGCCCTCGGCATCGGCGCCTTCGCCGAGAAGACCCTGGTGGCCGCCGGGCAGTGCACCAAGGTCGACCCGGCCGCGAGCCCGGCCGCCGCGGGCCTGCTGGGCTGCGGCATCATGGCCGGCATCGGCGCCGCCATCAACACGGGCGGGGTCAACAGGGGTGACTCGGTCGCCGTCATCGGCTGCGGCGGCGTCGGGAACGCCGCCATCGCGGGCGCGCGGCTGGCCGGCGCGGCGAAGATCATCGCGGTGGACATCGACGACCGGAAACTGCAGTGGGCCCGGGACTTCGGCGCCACGCACACGGTGAACTCCTCCGCCGCCGATCCGGTCGAGGCGATCCGCGAGCTCACCGGCGGCGACGGCGCCGACGTCGTGGTCGAGGCCGTGGGCCGCCCCGAGACCTACGAGCAGGCCTTCTACGCCCGTGATCTGGCCGGCACCGTCGTGCTCGTCGGCGTGCCCACCCCGGACATGCGCATCGACCTCCCGTTGCTCGACGTCTTCGGCCGCGGCGGCGCCCTGAAGTCGTCCTGGTACGGCGACTGCCTGCCCTCCCGCGACTTCCCGATGCTCATCGACCTCTACAAGCAGGGCCGGCTCGACCTCGACGGCTTCGTGTCCGAGACGATCGGCCTGGACGACGTCGAGGCCGCCTTCGGCAAGATGCACCGCGGCGAGGTGCTCCGCTCGGTGGTGATGTTGTGATCGAGCATCTGGTCACCTCCGGGCAGTTCACCCTGGACGGCGGCACCTGGGACGTCGACAACAACGTCTGGCTGGTCGGTGACGACAGTGAGGTGCTCGTGATCGACGCCGCCCACGACGCCGACGCCATCGTGGCCGCGATCGGCGGGCGGCGGCTGGTCGCGATCGTGTCCACGCACGCGCACAACGATCACATCAACGCGGCGGCGGAGGTCGCCGACCGGACCGGCGCGCCGGTCCTGCTGCACGAGGCCGACCGGGTCCTGTGGGACGCCGTCTACCCGGACCGGAAGCCGGACGGGTCGCTCGCCGACGGCGACGAGATCACGGTGGCGGGCACGGTGCTCCGCGTCATGCACACGCCCGGTCACGCGCCGGGCGCCGTGTGCCTGTACGCCCCGGAACTCGAGACCGTGTTCACGGGAGACACGCTCTTCCAGGGAGGCCCGGGAGCGACCGGCCGGTCGTACTCCGACTTCCCCACGATCATCGACTCGATCCGTGACCGGCTGCTCTCCCTGCCGCCGAAGACGGTCGTACGGACGGGGCACGGCGACACCACGGTCATCGGCACGGAGACCCCGCACCTGGAGGAATGGATTCAGCGGGGCCACTGAGCCGCTCCCGTGCTGGATTTCACGGCATATGTCCCGCAGATGTCAGTGCGGTCTGCCACGATGCGCGGCATGGGCAACCTGTACGACACCGAGGTGGCGGGGCCGTGGTTGAGGACCGAGGAGTTCTGGGGCCAGGGCGCCCCGGAGATCCTCGCGGGCTTTCCGGGCGAGCTCGCGGATCTCGCGCGCCGCGCGCGGGACGGCGGGCACCGGCTCCACTGCCGGTGGAGTCTGTGAATCTCCGTGGCGCGGGTGCGGGGTGCGCGTGGGTGTTGTTCAATGGAACGTCTGTTCGTCCCGCCCCGGACCCTTCTCGAACGTGTTCGTCGTGACCTGACCAAGGCATGAGGTGTCGACTTCGGTGAGCTCTGGCGTGCGGTCGCCGTCCGCGCGCCTGCTCCGCCGATGGGACCTCGAGGAGCCGTGGGAGCTCGCCGCTCTCAGCGCCGCGCCCGAGAACCGGAACTGGCGGGTCGTGACGCCGGACGGCCGCTTCCTGCTCAAGCGCTTCGCGGACGCGACCCGGCGGCAGGTCCTGTTCCGGCTCCGGGTGACCGAGGCGCTTGCCGCGGCGGACCTCCCGGTGCCGGCCCCGATCCCCACGCGTGACGGCCGCCCGCTGGTCGACACGGCCCACGGGCGTTACGCGCTCTACCCCTGGATCGACGGCCGGCACCGTGACGGCGTCGACCTCGGCATCGCGGAATGCCGGGAGCTCGGCGGCGTCCTCGGCCGGTTGCACACCGAGCTCGACCGGTTCGCCCCGCCGGTTCAGCAGAGCCTGCTGGTGCCCGCCACCCGGGCGCACGACGCCATCGCCCTGGCCGGCCGGATGCTCGCGGAACCGCCCGAGGGCCGCGGGGAGCGTGACGAGTCCGACGAGCTCGACGAGCTCGACGAGGCGGACCGGCTCGACGAGCCGGCCGCGACCCGGCTGGCCGACCGGCGCGATCTGCTGGTCCAGTTCGCCGATCACGAGCCGCCGGCCGCGGAGACGGTGACGGTGGGCTACGTGCACGGCGGCCTGCACTCGGGCAACCTTCGGTACGGCGAGTTCACCGGTGGCCTCGTCGCCGTCCTCGGCTGGCGCCGCCTGCACATCGCGCCTTTCGCGGGTGAGCTGGTACAGGCCGCCTCGGCGCTGTTCGCGCACGGTGACGAGCGGGGGATGGACCTCGAGCGGGTGGAGGCCTTCGTCCGCGGCCACGCGGCGGCGTTCCGGCTCGACGCGGCTCAGGTGCAGTCCGCGGTGCACCGGGTGTGGTGGGAACGGCTTTGCGATGTGCGGGTGCTGGCGCCCACCGCTGACGCTCGTGACGGCTCCGGGGATGAACGGGCCGCCGCGGAGATCGCCCTCGTCGAGTGGTGGACCGCCAACCTCGACCGCACGCTCGACGTCTTCGCCGCGCCGTACGGCCACGGGGACGGCGGTGCCGATGAGGCGGGCGGCACCGAGGGTGACGCATGAGACGGGTATGTCAACCGCTCCGGCGACAGGCGCGTCCTTGATGTGACGATCCGTGATTCGCGGGACGCCTCCGGTCGCGCGCCCTAAATTCTTAGTCCTGATATATGGCGAGGTAGACCGAGCCGATCAGGGGTGGAGGGCGAGCCCCTTCATGACCTTGTCGACGGCGTTGCGGGGCCCGTGCACCGCGAGCCCGACGAGCCGCAGCGCGTCGGTCGGCACCGCGGCGACGGCGGCCCGGTTGTCGTCGTCGTTGCCGGTCTTGAAGAGCTCTTCGGTGTAGATCCCGATGAGGAGGTCCCGGGAGAGCGCGCGGGCGTGCGCCCGCCCGAGCGCCTCGGCGTCGCCGCCGTGGACGAGGACCGGCTGGCGGAACGTCGCCAGATAGCGGTTGCCGGAGCCGTCCTCGTACGGCCTTCCGACGGTGTCGGGGAAGCCCGCCGCCAGTCCACCGGCGAGGAACGCCGTCACGTTGAGCTTCTGCCATGCCGCGAGGTCCTCCCGTACGGCGATGGCGATCTTGGTGTCGAATCGCATGCGGGCAGTCTGCCCCGGCCGGCCACCGGCGTATTGAACGCTGGTGCGCCTACCACCGCGGGTCTGCCGCCGTCCGCGGCGCACGCGACCGGGCGGGCCATGCACAATGAGGTGTGACCGTCGACGGCGAATGGGTGAGCTACTGGCGCTCGCCGGACCGGCCGGTCGAGGCGATGCGGGCCCATTTCCGGCGGCACGCCTATCACCGGCACAGCCACGAGACCTACTCCTTCGGGATCACCGAGAGCGGCGCCCAGTCGTTCAGCTGCCGCGGCGCGGCGCATACCAGCACCACCGGCATGGTGATGGCCTTCAACCCCGACGACCCGCACGACGGGCGGACCGCCACCGATCCGGGATTCACCTACCGGATCGTCCACGTCGGAGCCGATCTCGTCGCCGACGTGCTCGGTGACGCGGCCGGGCGGCTGGCGGGTCTGCCGTTGTTCGCCGAGCCGATCGTGCACGACCCATCGCTCGCGGGGATCGTCTGGCGGCTGCATGCGGCGCTGACCGGTGGTGCGGAGGACGGGGGCGGCACCCTGCGGCGGGACGAGCTGCTCTCGGCCGCTGTCACCGCGCTGGTGCGCCGCGGGGCGACCAGGCCGGGGCCCGGGGACGGCGGCGCCGTCCGGGGCCGCGCCGACGTGACCCGCATCGCGGGCCGGGTGCGCGCGCTCCTCGACGACGCCTATGCGGCCGACCTGGGAGCCGGGGATCTCGCGGTGGTCGCCGGATGCAGCCGCTACGCCGTCTACCGCGCGTTCCGTGCCGCGTACGGCATGTCACCGAGCGACTACCAGCGCCAGGCCCGGTTGCGCGCCGCCCGCCGGCTGCTCACCAGGGGCGACGCGCCGGCGCGGGTGGCGGCGCGGGTAGGCTTCGCCGATCAGAGCCACCTGACCCGCTGGTTCAGCAGGTACTACGGCATCACACCAGGCGCCTACCGCGACGCGGCCCTGGAGACGTGAGATCATCCTGTCCGATGGGCGACCGGGAGAGTGACATCCTCGCCAATGGACTCGAGCAATAGAACCGCCGGCTCGCGCCGCGGGCCGGCGTCATGATCCTCGATCTGGTCCTCCTGGCCGTCGCTTTGGGGCTGATCGTGGCCAACGGCGTCTTCGTCGCGGCGGAGTTCTCCCTGGTGACCGTCGAGCGGAGCCAGGTCCAGCGGCTCGCCGACGAGGGTGATCGCGGCGCCAAGGGCGTGCTCGCCGCGGTGCGCCGGTTGTCGTTCCAGCTCTCGGGCGCGCAGCTGGGCATCACGATCACCTCGTTGCTGCTCGGTGTGATGACCGAGCCGGCCATCGCGCACCTGCTCGTGCCGCTGATCTCGGCCCTTCCCGCGGGTTCAGAACAGACGGCGGACGGCGTGGCGATCGCGGCGGCGCTGGTGATCGCCACGGTGGCGCAGATGGTCCTCGGCGAGCTGGTGCCCAAGAGCGCCGCGCTGGCGAGCCCGCTCGCGGTGGCCCGCTTCGCCACGCCGCCGCAGCGGGCCTTCTCGGTCGTCTTCGGCCCGCTGATCAGGGCGTTCAACGCAGGTGCGAACGGGATCGTACGCCGCCTGGGGGTGGAGCCTCAGGACGAGCTCGCCTCGGCCCGGTCGCCCGATGAGCTCGGCCTTCTGGTGCGGCTGTCCGCCGAGGCCGGGACGCTGCAGCCGACGACCGCCGCCATGCTGCACCGCGCTCTGAGGTTCGGGGACAAGCTCGCGGCCGAGGCCATGACACCCCGCGTCGACTGTGTGGTCGTCGACGCGTCGGCGAGCGTCGCGGAGCTGCTGGAGATCGCCGACCGTACGGGTCATCTGCGTTTCCCCGTACGCGGCGATGGCGGGGACAGGGAGGCCGGGGCCGGCTGGGGCGAGGCCGCGGGGGTCAAGGGCGTGGCCGGGGTGGCCGGCGCGTTCGCCGTGGCCGAGGCCGACCGCGCGGGCATCCGGGTGGCCGAGATCCTGCTTCCCCCGGTACTGGTGCCGGGCACGCTCGGCCTCGGCATCGTGCTGGAGCGGCTGCGCGCCGCCCGCACCGAGATGGCGATCGTGGTGGACGAGTACGGCGGCTTCGCGGGCATCGTCACGACCGAGGACCTTGCCGAAGAGCTGGTCGGTGAGATGGCCGACGAGTACGACCTGCCGGGCGACGAGTCGGCCGAGCCGATCCCCACGCGGCTCGGGCCCGGTGAGTCGGCGACCGTTCCCGGCGGGCTGAGCGCCGACGAGGTCGAGGAGCGCACCGGCTTCGTGATGCCGGAGGGGCCGTACGAGACCCTCGCCGGCCTCGTGCTGGCGCGGCTCGGTCACCTGCCCGACGCGGGTGAGCGGGCCGACGTGGACGCCTGGACGCTGACCGTCACCGCCATGGAGCGCCGGCGCGTCGAGCAGGTCACCGTCACCGCGCCGTCCCTCACCGAGGAGGAGTCGTGAGCGCGCTCGACCTGGTCGCGATCTTCGTCCTGCTCGGGCTCAACGGCTTTTTCGTCGGCTCCGAGTTCGCGTTGATCTCCGCGCGCCGTACGCAGATCGAGCCGCTCGCCGCCCACTCGCGGAGGGCACGCGCCGTCGTGGCGGCGATGGAGGCGGTGCCCACCATGCTGGCGGGTGCGCAGCTCGGGGTGACGGTGGCGTCGCTGCTGCTCGGGGCGATCGGCGAGCCGACCCTCGCGCATGCGCTGGAGCCGGCGTTCGAGGCCGCGAGCGTGCCCGAGCACTTCGTGCACCCGGTCGCCTTCGCGCTGGCGCTGACACTGGTGGTGTCCGGGCACATCATGCTCGGCGAGATGGTGCCGAAGAACCTGGCGCTCGCCGGTCCCGAGCGGGTCGCGCTGTGGATCGTGCCGCCGTTGCTGGCGTTCTCGCGTCTCACCCAGCCGTTCATCGCGGTCATCAAGCTGCTGTCCAACGTCACCCTGCGGCTGATGCGCCTGCCGGCGACGAGCGAGGTCAGGACCGTGTACACGCGGGACGAGCTTCCGGCGCTCATCGGCGAGTCGCGCGAGCACCGGCTGCTCGAAGCCGCTGAGCACGACCGGATGATCGCCACACTCGCCCTGCACGCCCGGCCGGTCGAGGGAGTGATGGTGCCCTTGTCCAAGGTGGTCACCGTGTCGGCGGCCACCACGCCCGTCGAGCTGCAGGACTTCGCCGGGAAGTACGGGCACTCGCGCTTTCCCGTGCACGGTGACGAACCGGGTGAGCTGCGCGGCTACCTGCACATCCTGGACGCGCTCAACGGGGCGCCCCGGGAACGGCCCCTGCCGGTCCGCGTGCTGCCCACGGTGGCCGGTGGCGCCATGCTCGCCGATGTGCTGGCGCTGATGCGCAAGAGCCGGGCCCAGGTCGTCGCCGTGGCCGGGCGGGACGGTGCCACCGTCGGCGTCGCGACGCTGGACGACGTGCTCGTGGCGTTGCTCCAGCCGGCGGACTGATGCGCTGACGGCCGTGAACCGGATGGGGGGCATCCTTGGATATCAACACTATCCAATAGTTGGATATCGCTAGTATCCAGTCAAGGGGGTGCGGATGAAGATCTCTGAACTCAGTGATCGGAGCGGCCTGACCGTACAGACGATCAAGTTCTATCTGCGTGAGGGGCTGATGCCGAAGGGCGCGGCCACCGGCGCGACGCGCGCGGAGTACGGCGACGGTCACCTGGAGCGGCTGCGGCTCATCCGCGCGATGCGGGAGGTTGGTGATCTTCCGGTGTTCGCGATCAAGCGGATCATCGCCGCCGCCGACGAGCCGGAGGTCGGCCTGCACGAGCTGCTGGGAACGGTGCAGTACGCCCTCGGCCCGCATGTCGACGCCCCGGCCGACGACCCGCAATGGCGGGCCGCGCGGGCGGACGTCGACGCGCTGATCGCCGAGCTCGGCTGGCGGGTCACCGCCGACGCGCCCGCCCGTGACCTGCTGGCCCAGACCTTCGTGGCCCTGCGCAAACTCGGCTTCCCCGTGGTGCTCACCGAACTGCGCCCCTACATCGAGGCGGCCATGAGCCTGGGCGAGCACGAGGCCGGCGGCCTCTCGACCGACGAGCCCCGCACCCGGGCCATCCACCGCACGCTCGTGACCACCGTGCTGTACGAGCAGGTGCTGCTCGCCCTGCACCGGCTCGCCCGAGAACACGAGTCGGCCCGCCGGCTCGGATAGCGGCGGCACGCCCGCGGGCGACGCGAAGACCGGGCAATCTCGGAAAGGAATGCCACGGGCGTGGTCATTCGGCTACCTTCGGTGACGCGGTACGTCTCACACAGGTCTGCGGGTGGCGGTGGCCAGCCGGGTGCCCGACCAGATCGTTCCTTCACGGCCGCTTCGTGACGGCGCCGGGCCCCGCCCCGGCACGAGTGGGAAGACGCGTCCGCATGGCCTCTTTCGATACGACCGGTTCCGGTGGCGACGCCCCGGTGAGCGAGCAGCGCGACCACGACCCCCTGGCCGGTGAGACCCGGCTCGGACGCCCGCGCGCCCGTGACGACGCGGCGGCCGACGCCATGGCGGCCCTCTTCGACCGGGGCCGGCCCGAGGACTTCACCGGGGTCTATCTCGCCCTGCGAGACCGGGGTTACACCCGGGACCGGCTGATCGAGCTGATGTGCGCCCGCGGCCCGGCCTACGACCCCTTCCTGTTCGCCGGGGCACTGGCGGAACTGCCGCACCTGCCCGACGCCGAGTTCGCCCGGCACGGCCTCGACGCCATCCAGATGGCCATGATGCGGGCCCGTTTCGCCGACTGGTACCGCGCGCTCGTGCGGCGTGGCCTGAGTTCCTGACCGGGCCGCCGGCCGAGGGCTCAGCCGGTGGTACGCCGCATCGAGTCGGAGATCTTGTCGGCGGCGGCCGTCACCGGATGCGCGTGCTGGCGGCCGGGCGAGCGGGTCAGCCGCTCGATCGGCCCCGACACCGACACGGCGGCGATCACCCGGCCACCCGCGCCGCGGATCGGGGCCGAGACCGACGCGACCCCCGACTCGCGTTCACCGACGCTCTGCGCCCACCCGCGGCGCCGTACCGACGCCAGGGTGGTGGCCTCGAACTTCGCCCCGCGCAGGCCGCGGTGCAGCCGGTCGGGCTCCTCCCAGGCCAGCAGGATCTGGGCGGCCGAGCCGGCGGTCATCGGCAGCGCGCTGCCGACCGGCACGGTGTCGCGCAGCCCGCTCATGCGCTCGGCCGCCGCCACGCACACCCGCACGTCACCCTGCCGCCGGTACAGCTGGGCGCTCTCGCCCGTGAGGTCCCGCAGCTGCGTCAGGATGGGCTGGGCGATCGCCAGCAGCCGGTCCTCGCCGGCCGCGACCGCGAGCTCGGCCAGCCGGGGGCCGAGGATGAAACGGCCCTGGGTGTCCCGGTGGACCAGGCGGTGGTGCTCCAGCGCGACGGCGAGCCGGTGGGCGGTCGGGCGCGCGAGTCCGGTGGTCTGCACGAGCTGCGCGAGCGAGGCCGGACCGGCTTCCAGCGTGTTCAGAACGAGAACCGCTTTGTCGAGAACGCCGACTCCGCTAGAGTTGTCCATACCTCGATATTGCCGTCTCGGATTCTGAGATGCAAATCGAAGTCGGACGGCGCAGGGCCGCGCCGGGAAGCAACGGATGAGGTGGAGCGATGGGCCGCACACTGGCGGAGAAGGTTTACGACGCACACGTCGTACGACAGGCCGAGGGCGAGCCGGATCTGCTCTACATCGACCTGCACCTCGTGCACGAGGTGACCAGCCCGCAGGCCTTCGACGGGCTGCGCATGGCCGGACGGCTCGTACGGCGGCCCGACCTCACCATCGCCACCGAGGACCACAACGTCCCCACCACCGACCTCCTGGCGCCGATCGCCGACCCGGTGTCCCGCGTCCAGATCGAGACGCTGCGCAAGAACTGTGCCGAGTTCGGCATCCGGCTGCACCCGATGGGCGACGCCGGGCAGGGCATCGTGCACGTGATCGGCCCCCAGCTCGGGCTGACCCAGCCGGGCATGACGGTCGTGTGCGGCGACTCCCACACCTCGACGCACGGCGCCTTCGGGGCGCTCGCCTTCGGCATCGGCACCAGCGAGGTCGAGCACGTGCTCGCCACCCAGTCGCTGCCGCAGATCAGGCCCAAGACGATGGCGATCACGGTCGAGAACACCCTTCCGTACGGTGTCACGGCCAAGGACCTGATCCTGGCGATCATCGCGAGGATCGGCACCGGCGGTGGCCAGGGGCACATCGTCGAGTACCGCGGCGAGGCGATCCGGGCGCTGTCGATGGAGGGCCGGATGACGGTCTGCAACATGTCCATCGAGGCCGGCGCCCGGGCCGGCATGATCGCGCCGGACGAGACCACCTTCGCCTACCTCGAGGGCCGGCCGCACGCCCCGTCGGGCGCGGAGTGGGAGGCGGCCAAGGAGCACTGGCTGTCGCTCCGCACCGACGACGACGCGACCTTCGACCGCGAGATCGTCATCGACGCGGCGGAACTGACGCCGTTCGTCACCTGGGGCACCAATCCGGGTCAGGGCGTCCCGCTGGCTGCGGCCGTTCCGGACCCCGCCGAGTTCGCGGACCCGGCGGCGCGGTCCGCCGCCGAGCGGGCCCTCGAGTACATGGGGCTGACCGCCGGCACTCGGCTGCGCGACGTCGCGGTCGACACCGTGTTCGTCGGCTCCTGCACCAACGGCCGGATCGAGGACCTCCGGGCCGCCGCGGATGTCGTCAAGGGGCGCAGGGTGGCGGACGGCGTCCGCATGCTCGTCGTGCCCGGCTCGATGAAGGTCAAGAAGCAGGCCGAGCAGGAGGGGCTCAAAGAGGTGTTCAGCGCGGCCGGCGCCGAGTGGCGCGAGGCGGGCTGTTCGATGTGCCTCGGCATGAACCCCGACCAGCTCAAGCCGGGAGAGCGCAGCGCCTCCACGTCCAACCGGAACTTCGAGGGGCGGCAGGGCAAGGGCGGCCGTACCCACCTGGTATCGCCCGCCGTCGCGGCCGCCACCGCCGTCACCGGCCGTCTGACGGCTCCCGCCGACCTGTAAGGGAAGATCATGGAAGCGTTCACCGTCCACACCGGCCGCGCGGTACCGCTGCGGCGCAGCAATGTCGACACCGACCAGATCATCCCGGCGGTCTGGCTCAAGCAGGTCAGCCGCACCGGTTTCGAGAAGGGGCTGTTCGCCGCGTGGCGCGAGGACCCGTCCTTCGTGCTGAACGACCCCGCCTACGCCGGGGCGAGCATCCTGGTGGCCGGCCCGGACTTCGGTACCGGTTCCTCCCGCGAGCACGCCGTCTGGGCGCTGCAGCAGTACGGTTTCCGCGCCGTCGTCGCAGCCCGCTTCGGAGACATCTTCCGTAACAACGCCACCAAGATGGGCCTGCTGCCGATCCAGCTCCCCGAGGCCGACGTCGAGCGCATGCAGGGCAAGATCGAGGCCGATCCGGCCAAGGAGTTCACCGTCGACCTGGACCGGCGCGAGCTGCGCTGTGACGACGGCGGCGTGCTGTCCTTCGAGATCGACGACTACACCCGCTGGCGGCTCCTGGAGGGCCTCGACGACATCGGGCTCACGCTCCGCCACGCCGACGCCATCGCCTCGTTCGAGCAGGGCCGTTCCTCCTGGCTGCCCGTCACGGCGTGATCGTCGAGGCGATCCGTCCGGCCGGCGGCGAGGTGAGCGCCGCGTGAGCGCGCCGCGCCCCCGGCCGGGCGAGCCGGGCTGGGCGGGGCCGGAGTGGGACGACCCCGTGCTGACCGCGCTGGCCCATCGGCTCCGCGACGCCCACCGTCTGGTCGCTCCGCTTCCCGCGGACGACCGGCGGCGACTGATTCGGCACCTGCTCATCATCACCGACCTCGCCAAGCGCGATCCGCAACTCGCCGATCGCCGCCTGGTGACCTTTGTGGCCGATCTGGAGCGGGAGCACGGGTCCTCGTACCCGCCGGACGGAGGGGAAGCGCGCGAGCTGCGGCGCAGGCCCGACGGGGGGTCCGGGGGGCCGGGCGAGGGCGGCCGAACGGCAGAGTGACGCTTGTCACCGATACCACCGGCCTTGGGATGTTTTGTAGGCATCCGTCCAGGCCATAGAGCCTGTGGAAACGGGGTGGGGGCAAGGAAATCGCCTACGACACGGCAACTATTGCTTGCAGGTGATTGTGCAGGCGTCGTGGGTCCCCTAGTTTCGTCGGGGCAAGGGGGAACTGGAGGAGTATCCCAATGAACAAGCGCGAGCTGGTCGACGCGATCTCCGAGCGGCTGGGGAGCAAGAAGGCCGCATCCGAGGCTGTCGACGCCATCTTGGAGACCATCCAGGCGGCGGTCGCCAAGGGAGAGAAAGTCGCCATCACCGGGTTCGGTTCGTTCGAGAAGGCCGATCGGCCTGCCCGAACGGCTCGTAACCCGGCAACAGGCAAGGCCATCCAGGTCCCTGCGACATCGGTGCCGAAGTTCAAGCCCGGTGCCGATTTCAAGAACCTGGTCGGCGGCAAGCACTAGTCAATCGTCGCGACGCCCGGTGGCCGTGCTGACGCACGGCCACCGGGCGTCGCGGCATTCAGCCCGAGGGCGGGGCGGGCAGGGGAAACGTCGACAGGGTGATCACCGAGATCCGGTCGCCGTCCGGGGCCGATTCCACGGCGAGGTTGACCCGCTGGCCGAACCGCAACATCCGCAGTCCGCCCGCCTCGAAGGCCGTGGCGTCGAAGTCGAGCCGGGTGCCGTCATCGAGCAGAACGCTGCCCGACCGCGTCGCGGCGTCGTAGGTGCGCACCGTTCCCTGCATGACGGTCAGCCTATCCGCTGAGGAGGCGACGACATGATCATGATGGTGCGCACGCGGGCAGGAGGGGGGCGATGGCGGTCGTGCGCGGACCGGCACCGAGGCTGAGCGCGGCGATCAGATCGTCGAGGGTGTCCACGTCACGGCGCACGCTCGGGATGCCGGCCAGGGCCAGCTCGCGGGCACCCTGAGCGCGGTGCCTCGCTCGGGAGTCCGGGCCGAACGCCGGTGCGAAGACGACTCCGGGCGATGCGACGTAGAGTGTCGTTCCCGTCCCGGCGGTGTCCGGGACGAACGCCGTCCCGCCGTGCGCGGCCGCCGTCCCGAGGACCTCGGACAGCTCGGCCGGGCGCAACGCGGGCAGATCCGCCGACAGCGCACCGACACCGGCGTCCGGGGCGAGGGCGCGGGCGAGCGCGGCGCCGTGCGCCAGGGCCGGGTTCAGACCGGCGTCGGGCTCGTCGGACACGACGCGGGCTCCGAGGTCGGAGAGCTCGCTAGCGGCGAGCGGATCGTCGGTGACGACGACGACCGCCCCGACGTGCTCACACAGCAGGGCGGCCGCTACGGTGTCGGCGGCCACCGAAAGGGCCAGCGCCTCACGGTAGGGGCCTGCTGCGGCGGACATGCGGGACTTGGCGCGGGCCAGGACCTTGACCGGGACCACGAGGGACCACCGGAGGTCGGGGGCGCTGAAGGCTGCAGTAGACATGGCGACTCGACACTATGCGGACGCACCGCGAAACTTGAGGGCACCCCGAGCTCGGGGCATCGCAAGAGGAGGACGGGCATGAGCCACGACTATTCGCCGCTCTGGCGCAAGACGTCGATCGTCATCCTGCGCCCGCTGCTTTACGCGCTGCTGAAGCGGGACTGGAAGGGCCGGCGCAACGTCCCCCGGAAGGGCGGCGTGATCATCGCCGCCAACCACCTGTCGTGGGCCGACCCGCTGGCGCTCGCTCATTTCGTGTACGAGTCCGGGCGCTACCCCGTCTACCTCGCGAAGGCCCCGTTGTTCACGGCCAGGGTGGTCGGCCGGATCGTCCGCGGAACGGGGCAGATCCCGGTCTTCCGCGATCGGGCCGATTCCGCCGAGGCGCTCAAGGAGGCCGAGGAGGCCCTGCGCGCCGGGGAGTGCCTGATCTTCTATCCCGAGGGCACATGTACCCGCGACCCCGAGTTGTGGCCGATGACCGGCCAGACCGGGGTGGCGCGGCTCGCCCTGGCGACCGGGGCCCAGGTCGTCCCGGTGGCACACTGGGGGGCGCACCGGTTGTGGCCGTACGGCACCAAGAGGTTCCGGCCGTTCCCGCGCAAGACCATGCAGGTCGTCGCCGGCCCGCCGATCGACCTGTCGGACTACGCGGACCGGCCGGACGACAAGGCCACGGTGCGGGCCGCCACTGACATGATCATGAGGACCATCGCCGACCTGGTCGGTGAGCTGCGCGGGCAGAAGCCGCCCGAGCAGTTGTACGACCACCACAAGGCGATCGAAGAGCGACGGGCCAGAGCCGATAGAGAGCAGGCGTCGTGACGCGCACAACCATCAACAGAGCGGCGGTCATGGGGTCGGGGTCGTTCGGCACCGTGTTCGCCAAGGTCCTGTGCGACGCGGGCGGTGAGGTCAGGCTCTGGGGCCGCCGTCCCGAGATCGTCAAGGCGATCAACGAGGGGCGGGAGAACGCCGACTACCTGCCGGGCGTAGAGCTTCCCGAGACGATGCGCGCGACGCTCGACCCGGCCGAGGCGCTCCAGGGCGTCGACTACGTCGTGCTGGCCGTGCCCTCGCAGACGCTGCGCGAGAACCTCTCGGCGTGGAAGCCGCTGCTGCCCGAGAGCGCCGTGCTGGTCAGCCTCATGAAGGGCATCGAGCTCGGCACCTGCCGTCGCATGTCCGAGGTCATCCAGGAGGTCGCCGACGTGCCCCAGGAGCGCGTCGCCGTGATCAGCGGGCCGAACTTCGCCCGTGAGATCGCCGCGCGCCAGCCGGCGGCCTCGGTGGCGGCCTGCACCGACGCCGAGACCGCGCGGCGGCTGCAGGCCGCGTGCATGACCCCGTACTTCCGGGTCTACACCAACACCGATGTCATCGGGTGTGAGCTGGGCGGCGCGGTGAAGAACGTCATCGCGCTGTGCGTCGGCATCGCGGCCGGGCTGGGCTTCGGCGACAGCACGCGGGCGATGCTCATCACCCGCGGGCTCGCCGAGATCGCCCGCCTGGGCACGGCGCTCGGCGCCGACCAGCACACGTTCGCGGGCCTGGCGGGTCTCGGTGATCTCGTGGCGACCTGCAGTTCGCCGCTTTCCCGCAACCGCACCTTCGGTGAGAACCTCGGCCGGGGTATGACACTGGAGCAGGTCACGGCGGTGACCAGGCAGACGGCTGAGGGAGTCAAGTCGTCCGAGGCCGTGCTCGAGCTCGCCCGCAAGCACAGCGTGGAGATGCCGATCACGGAGGTGGTCGCCGCGGTGATGCACCACGGGATGCCGATCTCTGAAGCCGGCTACCTCCTGATGTCGCGCTCGCCCAAACCGGAGCGCTACGGCGTGGACGAGTGAGTCGCGGCCGGTACGGGGCGGCCGGCGCGATGCCCGCGAGCGTTGGGGTGGGAGGCCCGGCCGAAGGACCGGCGAACGATGCGTGCACTTCTGCACCCGCTGGGTTCCGTAATGTTCGCGCTTGGGCGATCGGTGCCGATCGCCGGTAAGGTCGGTCACCATGTCCGAGTCCAAGATTCGCGTTGCCGTGGTCTTCGGCGGGCGCAGCTCCGAGCACGCCATCTCCTGTCTCACCGCCGGCAGCGTCATGGCGGCGATCGACCGTGATCGCTACGAGATCGTGCCGATCGGCATCGCCACCGACGGCCGCTGGGTGCTGGCGCCCGAGGACCAGCGGCTGTCCATCCAGGATGGCAAGCTGCCGGAGGTCGACTCCGCCGGCGCCGCGCTCGCCCTCCCGTTCGACCCGGCCGGCCGTGGCCTCATGGTGGTCGAGCCCGGCCGGGTGCCGCGCACCCTGGGCGAGGTCGATGTGGTCCTGCCCCTGTTGCACGGCCCGTACGGGGAGGACGGCACCATCCAGGGGCTGCTCGACCTGGTCGGCGTCCGTTACGTCGGCGCCGGGGTGCTGGCCAGCGCTGCGGGCATGGACAAGGGCTTCATGAAGGTCATCTGGGCTGGGCAGGGGCTGCCGGTCGGGCCGTACGTCGCGGTGACCGAGCGCGACTGGCGACGAGAGCGCAAGCGCGTGATCGACGAGATCAAGGAACTCGGCCTGCCGGTGTTCGTCAAGCCCGCCCGGGCCGGGTCGAGCATGGGCATCAGCAAGGTCGACTCCGAGGGCGACCTGGACGCGGCGGTCGAGGCGGCACGGGAGCACGACCCGAAGGTGATCGTCGAGGCGGCGATCGACGGGCGCGAGATCGAATGCGGCGTGCTGCAGGGCCTCGGCGACGACCCTGCCGAGGCGAGCCTTCCGTCCGAGGTCAACGTGGCGGACGGGCATGATTTCTATGACTTCGAGGCGAAGTATCTCGATGACGGGCTCCGGCTCGACATCCCGCCGAGGCTGCCGGCCGAGGTGATCGAGGAGGTCCGGCGGCTTGCGGTGCGGGCGTTCGACGCGCTCGGCTGCGAAGGGCTCGCCCGGGTCGATTTCTTCTACACCAGTGACGGCCGGCTGCTGCTCAACGAGATCAACACGATGCCGGGCTTCACCCCGGCCTCGGCGTTCCCGAAGATGTGGGCGGCGAGTGGTCTCGACTACCCGGCGCTGGTCGACCGGCTGATCCAGACCGCCCTGTCCCGCCCGATCGGCCTCCGCTGACGGGGTCGTGCCCGGTCAGAACCGGATCCAGGCGCGTTCGTCGAGGTCGGTCACGGCGTTGGCGCGCAGGCCGGTGTCGGACACGGTCCACAGGGTGTCACCGATGACCAGGGACCGGCGGATCTGTGAGCGCGGGTGCTCGATCGTGCCGAGCCTGGTCACGCGGTCGCCGGTCACCCTCAGCGCCAGCGCCGATCCGCCGCCCTGGTACGTGGTGATCGGTACGACGGTGAGGCCGGTCCGCGGCCAGTACAGGAACGCGTGCGCGTCGAACTCGGTCTCGGTGCTCGTGTCCGGCAGATGGAAGCGGGACAGCCGTTTCGGCTGCCCGGTCACGTCGAACAGGGACACCTGGAGGCCCAGAGTGCGGCCTTCGCCGCTCGCCTCCTGGCCGACGCCGAGCAGGCGCCCGTCGCCCGCGGGATGCAGGTACGCCGAGTAACCGGTGATCTTCAGTTCGCCGGTGACCTTCGGCCGGGCGGGGTCGCGCAGGTCCAGCGTGTAGAGCGGGTCCACCTGCCGGAACGTCACCACGTATCCGGTCGGTCCGATGAAGCGCACCGAATAGATGCGCTCTCCCTTGCCGAGCCCGCCGACACTGCCGACGACATCGAGTCTCGCGCCGTTCTGGGCCAGGACGCGCACCGTGCTGCTGGATCGGCCGTTGCCGGGATCACTGGTGGTGGCGACCCGTAGCCGCCCTTCGTACTCCGACAGGGCGTACTGGTTGAGCAGAGTGCCGGGAACCGAGCCCGAGGCGGCGTAGCGCGGGGGTCCCGTGCCGCTGACATCGAACCGGTGGATGTCCGTCCGCGCGACCGGCGGCTCCACCGGTTTCATCGCGGTGCCGGGACCGCCGGGGGCGGTGCCATAGTCGGTGTCGCTGACGTAGAGGCTCGATCCGGTGCCGTAGACGGTACGGCCCTTCGTCACCACGCTGACCGGATCGGCGTCGTTGATGCCGGCGCCGAGATCGAACGTCAGCACGCTGATGATCGAGGTATCGGTGGAGCCGGCCGGCTGGCTCACCCGCTCACACGGCACCCTCAGGCGCTGCCGGTTCGTGCCGGTCGTCACCTCGTAACTCGGCAGCCAGGCCTCCAGCGGAGCGCGGCGTACGGCTTGGCGGTTCTCAGCGAGGGCGTCGACCTCGGAGCGGTCCGGCCGTGCCTGCGTGAAGTCGATGCGCGGCGTGGACCGGAACACCACGCGGGCCGTCGGGCCCGTCTGGCGGGCGTCGAGGTACTCGCCGTCGGCGGTCAGCGTGCTGACGACCCGCGGCTCGCCGCTCAAGTCGACCAGCAGCAGCCGCATCCGCGGACCGGTCGGCGCGGGGTCCGCCACTTCGACGTTGTCGCGCTGGATCATGCCGAGACGGTGATCGGGCAAGATCACTATCGCCCTGTCACCGGCCAGCAGCAGGTTCTCGCTGCCGACCTGGGAGTTCACCTCGGGCAGCGTCAGGGTGCCGGTGACCTTGCGGTCGGCGGCGTCGACGACGCGCAGGCGACCGCGGGCGACCGTGACGATGCGGCGGCCGTCGGTCTTGACCAGATCCGGCTCGTCCACCCCGGCCTCGTGCACGTTGGTGCTCGAATGCTCCGGGGCCTGCTTCGCGGCCGCGCCCGGCGCCTCCGGGACCGCCGCGTCGCCCCGCGCCGACTCGGCACCGGGCAGTCCGCGGCCCGCGAGGGCGGCCCGGCCCTGGTTGCCGTCCGGGAGGCCGTACGGCCCCACCACCTTCTCGGCGGACTTGCGCAGCCGGGAGAGCAACTCGGTGCAGTCGGTATAGGCGACCAGCCGCATCGGCGGGGCGGGCGCCGACGAGGCCGTGGCCTCGGTCTTCGAGCCGCCCTCGCCGCTGCAACCGGCGACCAGGACGAGCACGGAGAGGGTTAGCGCGGACCAGGAGAGTCGTCGACCCGGGGAGCCCATTCACCTTGGACGGGGCATCGGATATTTCGGTTCCATCCGTTTCGCCGGAGTGATTCATCTCGCGCTGACGACCCGTCGCGACATGCAGACCTGGACATTACTGGACGTTAAAGGTCCGGAAACGGGTCCGAAACAACGGGAAGCGGAAGATGCACTCAGGGACTCCTCCCGTCAGAAGGGACCACGTCGTTGCTGCTCTCACTCGCCACGCCTCCGCGGCGGAACGCGCAGGCCGTACCCGGGCACCACCGATGGCATCCCGAGATCCCCGCGGTGGCCGAAGTGATCACGGGCGGATCGGTCCGCATGGAGTGCCAGGGCCGCGACCGCCTCGCCGACGGTTCGCCGAGCGCCGAACCGGTGCTCTGCGGCCCGATCGCGGTGATGGGCGCTGAGCCCGGCGATGTCATCACCGTCGACGTCCTCGGCATCGGCCGCACCGATGGCAGGTACGGGGGCATCGGGCACCCCGGCGTGATCGGCTGTGCGCCGGCGCCGGACGCGATGACCGGGCCGGCTCATGGGAACGGTCCGAACCCCGGGGCCGGCGCTCCACTGCTCGGGCACGTGGGTCCCGGGCTGGCCTCGTACGAGAGGATCGCGGGCGAGGCCCGCACGACCGCGGCACGCGGCCGCGAAGTCGCCACCTGCTCCATCGCCCCGCTCGTGCCCGGCTCCCGCATCCTGCTCCCGGTGCACGTGCCCGGTGCGAAGCTCTCGGTCGGAGACCTGCACTTCCCGTGGGCCGGTGCTCAGGATTGCGTGCTCGCGCCGCTGGCCGGCTGGATCGATCTGCGGATCCACCTCACCAAGCGCGGTGTCGAACGCTTCCGGATCAGCGGCCCATTGCTGATGCCCGACCCGTCTCCCGCCGCCTGAGGGACGGCTCAGTCCCACGCGAGACGCCGGGTGAACCGGCGCCAGTGTCAGTTCACCGCGCGGCGGTACCACTCACGGGCCTCGCCGGCCCGCCCCGTCCGTTCGAGCACGGCTCCGAGCTGGTTCATTGCGTCGACGTCGCCGGTCTCGGCGGCCGCTCGGAACCAGCGCACGGCCTCGTCGAGGCGGCCGGTCCGCCGGAAGTGGTTGGCGAGGTTGTACATGGCGTCGACGTGGCCGGCCGCGGCCGCCTGGCGGTAAAGTCGCTCGCCCTCGTCGGCGCGCTCGGTCTCGACGAGGATGATCGCCAGGTTGTACAGGGCGGATGGTTCGCCGACCTCGATCCCGCGCCGGTACCACTGTTCGGCCTCGTCCAGCTCGCCGCGCTGCTTGAGCATGACGCCCAGTTCGCTGACGGCCCCGTTGTTGCCGTTGCCTGCGGCACGGCGGAGCCACCACTCGGCCTGCCACGTCCGCCCGGTCTCCTTGAGCAGCAGGGCGAGCATGCACATGACATCGGTGTCGCCCTCCTCCGCGTGCTGCCGGTACCACTCCTCGGCGTCCTTGATCCGGCCGGCCTGTTCGAGCAGTACTCCCTCGCTGCGCGCGGCGCGGCGATGGGCTCGGCCCGCCTCCTCGCGCCATGGCTGCGCCTCGCCGTCCCGGCCGGTGCTCTTCAGTAGAACGCACAGGTTGTACATCGCGGCGGTGTCGCCGGCCTCGGCGGCCGTACGGAACCGTTGCTCGGCCTCCTCGGCCCGCCCGGCCGCACTGTGCAGCAGCCCGACGGCGTTGATCGAGTACGGGACATCGGCGTCGGCGGCTCGACCGAGCCATTCCGCCGCCTCTTCGGTACGCCCCGACTCCTTGAGCAACAGCCCGAGGTTGTGCGCGGCGGGGATGTGCCGGCCCGTCACCATGGCCTTCAGGTACCACTGCTCCGCCTCTTCGGTGCGGCCGGTCTCGGCCAGCAGCGTGCCGAGGCGGGTCATCGCGCCGGCGTGGCCGGCGTCTGCGGCGCGCCGGTAGGGCTCGAGCACCGCGTCGTCGTCATCGGGGGCGGTCAGCGCGGC
Source organism: Actinomadura alba (assembly GCF_014323705.1). Classification (GTDB taxonomy): domain Bacteria; phylum Actinomycetota; class Actinomycetes; order Streptosporangiales; family Streptosporangiaceae; genus Actinomadura_C; species Actinomadura_C alba. Next base: position 465,457 of record NZ_JABVEC010000001.1, on the reverse strand, counting down.
CAGCTGGTCCAGAGCCAGATCGTTGCCCGCCTCGGCCGACCGCCGGAACCAGTCCGCGGCCTCCCCGGCCCGTCCGGTCTGCATGAGCAGGATGCCGAGGTTGTATATGGCATCGGTGTTGCCGGCCTCGATGGCGCGCCAGTACCAGCGCTCGGCGTCCGCGCTCCGCTTGTCCCGCTTGAGGAGGATCGCCAGGTTGTTCATGGCGTCGGCGTCCCCGAGGTCGCTCGCGTGCTGAAGCCACTGCTCCGCCTCCCCGAGCCGGCCGGTTCGCTCGAGCAGGAGTCCGAGGCTGAACATCGGGGCGGTGTTGCCGGCGTCGATGGAACGCCGGAACAGCGCCTCGGCCTCTTCGGTGCGTTCCGCGCGTTCGAGCAGGATCCCGAGGTTGTTCATGGCGACGGGATGGCCGGCCTCGACCGCGCGCCGGTACCAGTCCTCGGCGGCCGCGGTACGACCGCCGTCGAAGAGCAGGTTGCCCAGTTCGGTCATGGCATCGGCGTCACCGCGCTCGGCGGCCCTCCACAACCGCCCCTCGTTCATGTCTCCGGACGTCGTCAACGTGGCCTCCCACCATGATCCGAGCCTGCTCGCGACGCAAGCTCACCACTGCCCGATGGCACTGTCCACCCCGGTCAGCGAACCGGTGGAAGGTATGTGGCGACCACCCCGCCGGAGAGTTGGCGCTTGACGGTGTGGAAGTCCCACCACGAGATCTTCACGGCGGTGGCCTGTGGTCCTGAGCGCCGCCGACGTCCTGTTCTACGCCATGTCGTCCTGAGCCGTGGTGCGGGGCCCTGGACGCACTCCGGCCGCCCCGCGCGCGAGCCGCACGGCGCAGCGGATCAGGAACACGAGCAGCAGCGAAGGCGTCAGCAGCGTGGCGACGCGCAGATCCGCGGCGTCGGCGAGCGTGCCCAGGAGCACGGGCGCCGCTCCGATGGCCACCCCGGAGGCGAGAGCGCACCGCGCGGCCGCCACGCTCGGGTCGGCCGGCCAGGCCGCGAGCGTCTGCGCGAGCGTGACCGGGTAGAGCAGCGCGACGCCGAGCCCGGTGATGGCCAGCCCCGTGATCGCGACCGCCGGTGGGCCGCCCGCCCAGAAGAGGGCGAAGCCCGCCGTGGCCAGGCCGGCCGAGCCCGCCAGCAGCGGCACCGGCGCGGCGACGAGCCGGGTCACCGGGCCGATCACCGCGCGGCCGATCGCCATGCCGAGGACGAAGGCGGCCGCCGCCGTGACGGCCGCGTCCGCGCCGATGCCGCTCTCGGTCTGCAGGAAGTCCGCCGCCCAGAACAGCACGCAGAACTCCACGGCCACGACGAGGACGAGATCGAGCCACCACCCCGCGAACTCGGGGGACCAGCGGCGGGTGTGTCCCTCGGCCCTCGCCGGGGCCACCGTCCCCACCGCCGTCGGGTGATCTCGCCTTGGAGCGCTCGCCGTCAGGAGGATGACGAGCGCCGCCGCGGCCAGCGGGAGGACGAGGTAGCCGGGCCGCCAGCCGAGGTCCGCGCCCAGCGCCGCGCCGACGATCAGCGGGGCGAGCACCGACGCGCCGCTGGCCACCGCGTTGGCCTCACTGATCGGCTCGGTGGCCGGGTCGCCGTGTTCGGCGCGCAGGGCGGCCGGGACGAGTTGTACGAGTCCGGCGCCGCCGGTGCCCAGCACGAGCGCCCCGGCACCGGTGATCAGGCGGTCGGTGCCGGCGGCGAGGATCACGGCTCCGGTACCCAGCAGGGCCAGCGCGGCCGGCACGGCGAATCGCCCGAGCAGCCGGTTCAGGTGATGTCCCGCGACCCCGACGATGATCAGTCCGGCCGCGAAGGCCGACGGGTAGAGCCCGACCTCGACCCGGCTCAGCCCGCGCTCCTCCTGCAGCCGCGGGAGGATCGCGCCGAGACCGGTGAGCAGGTAACCGAGGCAGCCGAGGGCGGCGTAGAGGCCGAGCGTGTTGCGGGTCCTGCTCACGGCGGTTCACCTGCTCCGGCACCGCGCGGCGGTCGTGGAGCCACCGCGCTCGACCTGTCTCGGGGGAGCGTTCCAATTTCCTCGCGTGACGAGGATAAAACGCCGGGGGGAGAATGTCACCATGCGCGAAGCCGTTCCCCGGGCACGTGCCCTCCGTAGGCAGGGGGCGCTGGCGGTGCTCCGCCACGTCCACGCCCATCCGGAGGTGACGCGTGCGGAGCTGACGCGGGCGCTCGGGCTCAGTAGTGGCTCGGCCACCGAGATCACCGCCCGCCTCAAGGCACTGCGGCTCGTCGACGAGGTCAGCGCACCGCCCACCGGTGGACGCGGGCGTCCCTCGCCCGCGCTGACCGCCCATCCCGAGGGCCCGCTCGTCTGCGCCGTCGACGTCGGCCACGAACGGTGGCGGGTGGTCACGGTGGAGCTGGGCGGAGCGCTTCTCGACGAGAGCACGGGGCGGCACCGCGACCGGGACTCGGGTGCCGTGCTCGCCGTGCTGCGCCGGCGGATCGCCGAGGCCAGGGAACGGCACGGCCACCGCCTGCGCGCGGTGGCGGTGGCGGTGGCCGGCACCGTGCAGGGCACCCGGATCGTGCAGGCGTCCACCCTGCGATGGCGCGACGTGACGCTCGACGGCCTGTGCCCGGACCCGTCCATACCGCTGCTCGCCGGAAACGACGCCTCCCTGGCCGGGCTGGCCGAGGCCAGACGGGGGGCCGGTGCGGGCGTCAAGGCACTGCTCCACCTCACGGTCGAAGTGGGCATCGGGGGTGTCCTCGTGATGGACGGGCGGATGATGACCGGCGCCACCGACGCCGGTGGCGAGTTCGGCCATCTGCCCTTCGGCGACCCTCGGCGGCGCTGCCCCTGCGGGGCCCACGGGTGCTGGGACCTGGAGGTCGACGGGCGGGCGATGGCCCGCGCGCTCGGCCGGCCCGCCCCGCACGACCCGCGCGCCGACGCGGACGTCATCCTCGCCGAGGCCGCCTCGGGCGACCCGGCGTCCCGCGCCGCCGTCGGCACGGCCGCCACCGCCCTCGGCCGGGGCGTCGCCGGGCTCGTCAACGCACTCGACCCCGCCCTGGTGACGCTGTCCGGCCTCGGTTGCGGCCTCATCGAGACGGCGCCCGAGGAACTGGGCTCCGCCTATCTCGGCGGGCTCATGAGCTTCCGTCACGACGACCCGCCCCCGCTGCTGGCCTCGACCCTGCGCGGCGACGGCACCATCATCGGCGGCGCCGAGGTCGGCTTCGACGCCATCCTCACCGACGAGGGCCTGGAGAGCTGGTCCGCGGCCGTCGCCGGCGCCTGATCGCGTGATCACGGGGGAGCGGGCGGGACGTGGGGATCAGGTGCCGTACACCTCCATCTCCCAGAGGGAGTAGCCGTAGGGGGTGGCGCGCTGGGTGCCGTACACACGGACATGCCGGGCCGCCACGGCGGGGAACGTGACGTCGTCGGTCCCGCCGTCGCCCGCCGCCGTGCTGTGGACGGTCGACCAGGCGGTGCCGTTGGTGGAGGTCTCGATCCGGTACGCCCTCGCGTAGGCCGCCTCCCATCGCAGCCGCACCCGGCTCACCGTGCGGGCCGAGCCGAGGTCGACCGATACCCACTGCGGGTCGGCGAACGCCGACGACCAGCGCGTCCCCGCGTTGCCGTCGACCACGTTGCCGGCCGCGAGACCCGCCCCCTCGGTGGAGGAGGCGGTGGCGGGGCGTCCCGCGGACAGCAACGTGGGGTCATCGCCCCCGCCGCCGAACGGGGTCAGCGTCACGGTGAACGAGGTGGGTGCCAGGTCCTGGATGTAGGAGGCGAAGTCGAGCACGTCGTCGAAGGCGAAGCCGTACGCCCGGCCGTCGATGGTGTTCTCGTGCATGACCCGGGAGTAGTGGTTGGTGAGCGGCGTTCGGTAGTACAGCGCCGGGTCGGTCGTCGGCTGGGCGGCATGGTCGCGCAGCACGGCGCGGTTGAACGCGGCGCCGAGCACGGCCGCGACGGGGCCGGTCCGCCCGTCGTTCGGCGCGCCCAGCGCCCCGTCGCAGAAGAAAACGTCCTTGGTGGTCGGCTTCCGGAACGCCGCGACCCCGCCGCCGAAGGTGAGCAGGTCGCCCTGGACCCGGGCCGTGTAGGTGGTCGCGTTGATCCGAACGCTCAGGTCGGTGGTGCGGTACTTCGCCCACACCTCGTCGATGTACGGCGCGAGATAGTCCGGTGCGAACAGGCCGGCGTTGATGCCGTGCCCAGGAGCGATCACCCGGAGGTCGTCGCCGATGATGAGCCGCCGGAAGTCGGGCAGCGCCCTGAGCGCCTCGAACACGCGCGCGCGGCCACCGGCCTTGAACGTGCCGGTGGTCTGGTTCTGGGCTCCGACGAGCCGGATGGCCATCGGGATGCTCAGCATGTCCACCATGGTCGTGTTGCAGAACATCCCGCCCGGGCCGAACGTGAACTCGACGCAGTCGTGCAGGACCGGGTAGCTCGGGTCCGCGGACACCCAGCCGGCGGGGTACTGGAATGCCGACCGCCCGCCCCCGTCCGTGACGACCCGGAACTTCAGTTTCTGCTCGATCGAGAAGTAGATCCGGCCCGACATGTGCGGCAGGCTCGGCGGCGGCGCGGTGATCGGCACGGACAGGTCCGCGTAACCATCGGGCCCGTTGAGCGCGGGGGAGGCGGGGACGAACGTACCGTCGCCCCGTACGTAGCCCTGCTGCCCGGTCGTGAGGTCGCTGCCGACCACGTACATCCAGATCGAGCCGCTCGCGAAGCGGCCGGTGTCGTTCGCCACGGACAGCGGCAGCCGCTCGGCGGCGAGCGCCGCGGGAACGCGCACTGACGAGAGGACACCGGCCGCGAGCGCGGTTCCGAGGAAGGTCCGCCTGGTGAGCGTCATGTTCCGTGCACCTCCATTTCCCAGAGGGAGTAGCCGTACGGGGTGGCGCGCTGGGTGCCGTACATGCGCACGTAGCGGGCGGACACCGGCGCGAGGGTGATGTCGTCGGTGGCGCCGTCACCGGTGGTGGTGCTGTGGGCGCTCGTCCAGGTGGTGCCGTTGGTCGAGGTCTCGATGCGGTAGGCCCTGCCGTACGCGGCCTCCCATTGCAGCACCACGCGGTTGACCGAGCGGGTGGAGCCGAGGTCGATCGAGATCCACTGCGGGTCGGAGAACGCCGACGACCACCGCGTCCCGGCGTTGCCGTCCACGACGGCGCTCGCGGGGAAGCCGGCGTCCTCCGTCGAGGAGGCTGTCACAGGACGGTTCGCCGACAGCAGGCCCGACGCGGGCGGCGGGGTTGAGTCCCGGGTCACGGTGAAGTCGTCGAGGTCGAACAGCGACCCCGCGCCACCGGTGAACACCAGGTGCAGCGGACCGCTCCCCGTCCCCGTGAGGGTCGTGGACACGTTCTGCCAGGTCTCCCAGCCGCCGGTCACCGGCACCTGTGCCGAGCCCAGCAACGCGCCGGTCGGTGAACCCGCCCGTACCTGGATCGTGCCGCCGGCGCCCGCCGAGGCGACCCGGGCGGTGAAACCCCTGGCCTGGGCCGACTCGACCGGCGCGAAGCCGAGCCAGTCGCCGTTGTCGATGTAGCCGACCGCCCGGCCGCCGTGCGCGGAGGCCTTGGTGACGATCTGCGTCCCCGACTGGGCCGAGAAGCCCTCGGCCTCCACCGTCGGCGACGACGGGGGCGGCGGGGCCGAGCAGTCGGCGGCCACCGCGCCCGCCGCGTACCGGACACCGCCGAGCAGGTGTGCGCGGAAGGCCGGCTCGGAGTACGACTCGATCGTGTGCCCGAGGCCGGTGTACCACGACCGGCCGCCGCGGTAGGCCTGGCACCAGGCGATCGGGTGATCGCCGCCCATCGACCCGCCGGTGTAGGTCGACTCGTCCAGCGTGGCCAGCACGTGCACGGTGCCGCGCGGGTTGGTGCGGTAGTTGTACAGCTCGTCGGTGCGCTGCCAAGCGGCCGGCAGATGCGCCGTCGAGGGGTGCGCCCTGTCCTCCACGCGGATGGTGGCCTGCTGAATGGCCGGGTGGGAGGCGAAGTAGGCGCCGACGAGCCCGCCGTAGAAGGGCCAGTCGTACTCCGTGTCGGCGGCGGCGTGGACGCCCGCGTACCCGCCGCCCGCGGTGATGTAGGACTCGAACGCGGTCTGCTGGGCGGCGTTGAGCACGTCGCCGGTCGTCAGCAGGAAGACGATCGCCTGGTAGCCCGACAGGTTGGCGGTGGTGAAGGCGCCGGCGTCCTCGGTGGCGTCGACGGTGAAGTCGTTCGCCGCTCCGAGCTCGCGCAACGCGGTGATTCCCGCGGGGATCGCGTCGTGCCGGAAACCGGCGGTCTTGGAGAAGACCAGGATCCGGAACGGGGCGTCGGCGGCGTTCACGCCCGGAACTGCGACCGTGAGCGCGGCCAGCAGGCCGATCACCAGGACGAGGATGCGTTTACGCACCGTAGACCTCCATTTCCCAGAGGGAGTAGCCGTACGGGGTGGCGCGCTGGGTGCCGTACATGCGCACGTAGCGGGCGGACACCGGCGCGAGGGTGATGTCGTCGGTGGCGCCGTCACCGGTGGTGGTGCTGTGGGCGCTCGTCCAGGTGGTGCCGTTGGTGGACGTCTCGATGCGGTAGGCCCTGCCGTACGCGGCCTCCCATTGCAGCACCACGCGGTTGACCGAGCGGGTGGAGCCGAGGTCGATCGAGATCCACTGCGGGTCGGAGAACGCCGACGACCACCGCGTCCCGGCGTTGCCGTCCACGACGGCGCTCGCGGGGAAGCCTGCGCCCTCCGTCGAGGAGGCCGTGACCGGGCGGTTCGCCGACAGCAGGCCCGACGTGGGAGGCGGCGTGGATCCGCCGCTCAGGGTGAAGTCGTCGACGTCGAACAGCGCGCCCGCGCCGCCGGTGAAGACGAGATAGAGCGTCGTGGTGCCGGCCGGAGCCCCCGACAGCGGCGCGGAGACGTCGGTGAAGGTCTCCCAGCCGCCGGTGGGCGACACCGTGGCCGTGCCGAGCAGCGGGCCCGTCGGTGATCCGGCGCGGACCTGGACCGCCCCGCCGGCCCCGCCGGAGGAGACGCGGGCCGAGAACGACGAGAGCCCCTGGAGGACGTACGGCTGGAAGGCGATCCAGTCGCCGCTCTCGATGTTGCCGACGGTCTTGCCGCCGTGCGCGGCGGCCTTGTCGAACAGCGCGATGCCCTGGGCGGCGGTGTGGTGCTCGGCCTGCTTGGTCCGAGGCTGGGTGACGTGCTGGTCGTGGGTGACGAGCCCGCCGCCGTCGGTGTACTCGGCGTCCCAGACGCCGAACAGGTTCGCCGCGCCGTCGTGCTCGCCGTTGCCCGGCGTCTGGATGGTGCCCGAGCAGCCGGTGCCGGTGGCGAGCGGGTGGCCGTGCTCGTCGTGCCCGAGGATGTACGTGACCTTCACCCGCGAACAGTCGATCGAGGCGTCCTCGGGATCGGTGACGGTGACCCGGTAGGGGACGGCGTCGCCGAAGCCGAATACCTGGCCGTGCGCCGGGAGCTGGAGGCTCACCGTCGGGGCGGTGTTGCCCACGGAGATCGGGACGGTCGACGTGGCGGTCTTGCCGGTGCTGTCCCTGACGGTCAGCGTCGCGTTGTAGGTGCCGTTGGCGGTGAAGGTATGACTCGGGTTCGCCGCCGTCGACGTGCCGCCGTCGCCGAACGCCCAGGAGAAGGTGATCGCGTCGCCGTCCGGGTCGGACGAGCCGGCCGAGGAGAACGCCACGGTCAGCGGGGCCCGTCCGGACGTGGGCGTGGCCGTGGCGTTCGCCACCGGTACCCGGCCCGAGCCGCCGCTGCCGATGTACTCGATCCGGTAGAGCGCGGAGTTCTCGTTGCCGTTGAACCAGCCGGTGCCGTAGTCGAGAACGTAGAGGGCGCCGTCGGGGCCGAACGCCATGTCCATCACCAGCGTCCCCGACCACGGGAACGGCTCGATCGCGCCACGGCTCCCATCGGCGTTGACCGTGATGTCCTTGATCCAGGCCCGCTGGAGCTCACCGGCGAAGAAGTGCCCGTCGAGCGACTGCGGGAACTTCACCGGGGAGCTGACATCGGTGTTGTACCGGTAGACGACGCCGCCCATCGGCGACTCGGCCCCGCAGCCGAACGCCGGCAGTGAGCAGCCGTCGTAGGCGATCCACGCGGGCTTGGCCGGCGGCAGTTTCGACTGCCCCGTGTTGTTGCGCGAGTCGTTGACCGGCCCGCCCGCGCAGTCGTACTTCGCGCCCACCGCGCCCGTCGCGTAGTTGTAGTGCGCGTACGTCTCGGCCGGGGTGTTGTTCCCGGTGCAGTACGGCCAGCCGTAGAAGCCGGGCCCGGTGATCCGGTCGAACTCGACCTGCCCGCCCGGGCCGCGCGCCCCGGCGGCGCCCGCGTCAGGGCCGTAGTCGCCGAGGTACACAGCACCGGTGGCCTTGTCGACGCTCATCCGGAACGGGTTGCGGAAACCCATCGCGTAGATCTCCGGCCGGGTGTTCGGCGTGCCCGGCGGGAACATGTTCCCGGCCGGGATCGAGTACGAGCCGTCGGCGTTCACCTTGATCCGGAGCAGCTTGCCGCGCAGGTCGTTGGTGTTGGCGGCGCCGCGCTGCGCGTCGAGCACCGGGTTGCGGGTGGCCCGGTCGTCGAGCGGGGCGTACCCGTCGTTGAAGCCGGGCTCGGTGTCATCGCCCGTGGTCAGGTAGAGGTTCCCGGCGGCGTCGAAGTCGATGTCACCGCCGACGTGGCAGCACGATCCCCGGCTGGTCTTGACCTCGAGCACGGTGCGTTCGCCGGCGGTGTCGAGGGTGCCGTCGGTGTTCAGCCGGAACCGGGACAGCCGGTTGACGCCGTCGAACCGGGCGAAGTCGGCCGCTGTTCCGTCCAGCGGAGCGCCGCCGGGCGGGGTCGACAGCGGCGGCGCGTAGAAGAGGTAGATGAACCTGTTCGTGGCGAACCCCGGGTCGATCCCGATGCCCTGCATGCCCTCCTCGTCGTTGAAGTAGACGGGGACCCTGCCCGCCACCCTGGTGGTGCCGGCTGCGTCGGTGACACGGATCGTGCCGTCGCGCGCGGTGTGCACGACTGAGCGGTCGGGCAGCACCGCCATCGACATCGGCTCGCCGACCTCCGGGACGCCCTTGGCCAGCGTGACCTGCTGGAAGTGCGCGGGATTCACCGGGTCGGCCGACGCCGGCGCCGGGCCGGCGACCAGCGAGAGGACGAGGAGCAGGGTCGTGAGGAGGGCGGCCTTCGGCCATCGGTTGATCAAAGGCATGGCGGGGTTCCTGACCGGGGCGGGGCGGGGTGGCCCGGTTCCGGTACGGCGCGCGCACGCCGTACCGGAACCGGTGGGATCACTGGTAGACGCGGACGTAGTCGACGAGCATCCGCTGCGGGAGCACCGTGGACGCGTTGGGCGGTCCGGGCCAGTCACCGCCCACGGCGTTGTTGAGGATGATGAAGAACGGGTGGTCGAACACCCAGGGCCCGCGGGTCGCCTCCAGCGAAGCGCGGTCGACGGTGTGCACGACGTTGCCGTCGACGGTGAACCTCATGCCGGAGCTGTTCCAGTCCACGGCGTACGTGTGGAAGGCGGCGGCCCAGTCGCCGCCCGGCAGCGTGAGGGACGAGCCGAACCCACCGGCGCCGAAGTAGGCCGGGGCGTGGAGCGTGGAGTAGGTCTTGTCCGGCTCGCGGCCGATGTGCTCCATGATGTCGATCTCACCGACGTACGGCCACGGCCGGCCCTGGCTGAAGAAGTCGGCGCCGAGCAGCCAGAACGCCGGCCACAGGCCCGTGGTGCCGCTGACCTTGATCCGCGCCTCGACCCGGCCGTAGGTGAACGTGTACCGGCCGTAGGTGTTGAGCCGTGACGAGGTGTACTGGCAGGTGGTGCTACCGCTGATCGGGTCGCGCGGGCATGCCGAGCCGGCCGTCGCCTGCCTGCGGGCCTCCATGACGAGGCTGCCGGCGCCGTCCATCGACGCGTTGTCGTTGTTGGTGTAGTACTGCAACTCGTTGTTGACGCCGGGGCCGATCTCGGGCTGCCACTTGGCGGCGTCCGGCCTGGTGCCGGCGGCGCCGTTGAACTCGTCGCTCCAGACCAGCTGCGGCGGCTCGCGCGGGTCGGGCGGCAGCGGCGGCGGGGTGATCGGGGCGCCGCCGGTGCCGTACACCTGGAACTCCCAGAGCGAGTAGCCGTACGCCCCGCTCCGCTTGGTGCCGTACATCCGGACGTAGCGGCCGGTGCCGTTCACGGTGAGGTTCTGCCGGAAGCCGGTGCCGGTGGTGGTCGAGTAGATCGTCGTCCAGTTCGCGGCGTCGGCCGAGGTCTGGAGCTGGAAGGCGGTGGCGTAGGCGGGGTCCCACTGCAGCACGACCCGGTGGATCTGAGCGGTCGCGCCGAGGTCGACGTAGATCCAGCCCGGGTCGGTCCAGCCGGTCGTGGAGCTCGTCGCCCAGCGGGTCGCGGGGTCGCGGTCGAACGCCCGGGCCGGCAGGCAGTTGCCGCAGTTCCCGTCGTTCTGCGAGCTGGAGGCCGCGCCCGGACGGCCGTACGAGAGCAGCACGTCGTCGCCCGACGGGGGTGGGGTGGTCCCCCCGTCGGTGACCGTGCGGACGGCGAGTTCCCAGAGCGAGTAGCCGTACTGCGTGGCGCGCTGGGTGCCGTACACGCGCAGGTAGCGGCCGGTGCCCGAGACGGTCAGCGTCTCGGTGCCGCCGGCGCCGGTGGTGGTGGAGTGGATCGAGGTCCAGGCCGAGGCGTTGTCGGACACCTGGATCTGGTAGGCCCGGCCGTAGGCGGCCTCCCAGGTCAGTGTCACGCCGCAGACCGGCACCGACGAACCGAGGTCGACCTGGATCCACTGCGGATCGCTGAAGCCGCTGGACCAGCGCGTGCCGCCGTTGCCGTCCACGGCGGAGGCCGGGCCGAAGCCGGCGTTCTCACTGGACGAGGCGGTGACCGGCTTGCCCTGCGCGGCGTTGGCCGTATCGCAGACGGGCGCGGCCGCGGACCCGGAGACGGGGGTGACGGCGAGATAGGAGGCGAGCACGGCGAAGACGGTGGCGATGATCAGCAAGGGGCGAGCGCGGGCAGGACTGCGGGAAGAGAACACGGCGTCTCCTCAACGGGGCGGGGGGTCGGAGAGCGCTCCCGGAAGCTGAGAGTGCGCTTGTCCGAAAGATCTGTCAAGACCCTTATCAATTCTGTGGAAAGGGTGATCGGGTGTGCCCGCAACGCCGAGTACAGGACGGGGAAAGCCCATCTGAATGATCTTCCGGTCCGCCATTGCTCGGCGTGAACTGCACGGATGTCAAGACGAGTGAGAGAGCGCTCTCTCGATGGACCGTTGCAAATCGCCGGGACAATAAAGATCGTTCAATTGGGTGACCGTTGACACCCGGCGGCAAAGGGACGACCCTCGCAGGGAGCGCTCTCCACGACCAAGGTGGCGCTCGGCGACGGCACCTTCGTCGCCCGGCGCAGTCGCGAGGCAGAACGGACTCGTATGAAACGACCCACCTTGGAGGCCGTGGCCGCCAGGGCAGGAGTATCCAGGTCGAGCGTCTCGCGGGTGGTGAACGGTCAGGCCACGGTCGCCCCCGAGATCCGCGACGTGGTGATGCGGGCCGTCACGGAGCTGGGCTATGTCCCGAACGGCGCCGCCCGCAGCCTGGCGACCCGGCGCACCAACGCGATCGCCGTGATCGTCTCCGACCCTCCCGGCGGGGTGGTCGCCGACGACCCGATGTTCTCCGCGGTGGTCCGCACGGTGAGCCGCGAGCTCGAGGCGGCCGGCAAGCGGGTGACGCTCATCCTCACGGGGTCGCCCGGCAGCCATCTGCGCGTCGAGGAGCAGCTCGCGGCCGGGCACGTGGACGGCGCGATGCTCATGTCGATGCACGGCGCCGATCCGCTGCCGGCCGCGGTGGAGCGGATGGGCGTGCCGGTCGTCACCCACGGCCGGCCGACCATGTCCGTGGACCTGCCGTACGTCGACAACGACAACGTGGGCGGTGCGACGCTGGCCGTACGGTATCTGCTCGATCAGGGACGACGGCGGATCGCCACGATCACCGGGCCGCTCGACATGATCGCCGCGCAGGACCGGCTCGCGGGCTATCGCGAGACCCTCCGTGACACCGGACGCCGGTCGATCGCGGCCGTCGGGGAGTTCAACCGGCTCTCCGGAGCCGTGTGCATGCGCCAGCTGCTCGACGACGACCCGGCGCTCGACGCGGTGTTCGCCGCCAACGACCTGATGGCCATCGGCGCGCTGCGGGCACTGCGCGAGGCGGGCCGGCGGGTGCCGGACGACGTGGCGGTCGTGGGGTTCGACGACATCGAGGCCGCCTCCTACACCGCGCCGCCGCTCACCACCGTGCACAGCCCGATGAGCGACCAGGCGAGGGCGACCGCGCGGCTGCTGCTCTGCCTGCTCGAGGGCGAGCCCGCCGACTCGGTGATCATGCCCAACGAGCTGGTGGTCCGCGAGTCGGCTTAGCACTCCAGTGGCATGTAGCGCCGCGGTCTCGGCCGAGATGATCGACTCGACCGAGAGCCGGCGACGCCTTTGCGCGGCGGGATCGTCGACCGGCCTGCCGCGCTCCGGTGAGGTTCGGTCAGGACACGCGGCGGAGCCGCCGGAAGCAGAAGCCCGCCAGGCCTAGGGCGAGGATGGTGTAGATCCCGGTCTCGGTCCGCTGGAAGGCCCAGAAGCGGCTGGAGGGGTGATACGACACTTCTTGCCGGTAGCCCAGCCGCTTGAGCTCGGCAAAGCACGCCGAGGGCCCCCGCGCTGGGTCTGGTGCGCAGGGTCCTGACGTCGTGGACACAGGGACGGTGCTGCTGACCGTGTTTCCGGACGTGTCGACGAGCCGGCTGGACAAGGCCCAGCCGTTCTTGTCGGGGGCCAGTGTCCGCAACTGAAGGCGCAGAGGACCTCCGCCGCGCTCGAATCCGAGTCCCTCCAGGTTCGACATGCTGATCTCGACGGTCGCATGGACGGGTGGGCGCAGGTACGGGCGGACCAGCAGCGGCATGGCGACCTGTACGGCGGCGAAGACGGCCAGGGTGATGGCCATGGCGGGCAGGGTGCGGCGCACCAGCATCCCGACGGTCACGCCGAGGACGAAGGCGAAGGCCGCGTAGCCGATGGGGACGATGCCGCGTACGTCGAACAGCAGTGTCCCCATCCTTGGGAAGCCGGGCTCGTTCGCGGCGGCGGCCTTGTCGATAGGGCCGGACCACCAGCTCACCGCGAGGCTGGCCAGCCCCGCGGCGGCCATGGCGGCCAGGCCGGTGAGCCCGAGTTTGATCGCCAGCCAGCGGGTGCGGGTGATGCTCTGGTTCCACACCAGCCGGTGCGTGCCGGCCTCGAGCTCACGCGTGATCATCGGTGCTCCCCAGAAGAGCCCGGTAAGTGCCGGCAGGGCCAGCATGACGGCGGTGAGGCCGAGGAAGGCCGCCTGGTTGTCATGGAAGAAGTTCTGGAGGAACCGCGAGCAGCCGTCGCTCTGCGTGGTGCAGCCGGTGAGCCCGGTGGCGTAGTCGTCGGCCAGGCCCGGGCCGGTGATGGCCAGGACGGCGGCGAGCGCGGCGAGCGCGGCGGCCGTGGCCGCGGCCGCGGCGCGGAACTGGCGCCAGGTCAGCCAGATCATCGCTGGACCTCCAGGGTGGGTCGGCGGTGGGTGTCGGCGGGCTTGCTCATGTAGGCGAGGACCAGGTCTTCAAGGCTGATCTGACCGACCGTCCAGGCGGGGTCGTGGATCGGGGCCTGCGTGCGTACCAGAAGGGTGGACTGCCGGTCGGTGTGGCTGGCGGAGATGACGTGCTGGTCGGCCGGCAGCCGGGCGGGGTCGCGGCGCGGCCCGGTGAGCCGGTGATGGGTGGCCAGCAGTTTCTCCAACTCTCCGGCCACCTGGACCTTGGAGTCCACCAGCACGATCAGGTAGTCGCAGACCCGCTCCAGGTCGGAGACCAGGTGGGAGGACAGCACTACGCTGAGCTGCTGCTCGACGGCGGCCTCCATCAGGCCCTGCAGGAACTCGCGGCGCGCCAGCGGGTCGAGCGCGGCGACCGGCTCGTCCAGGATCAGCAGCTCGGGCCGCTTGGCCAACCCCAGCGTCAGGGCCAGCTGAGCACGCTGCCCACCCGACAGCTTCCCGGCCCGGCTGGAGGGGCGGAGACCGAGCCGTTCGATCCGGTGCCGCGCCAGCGCGTCGTCCCAGCCGGGATTGAGCCGGGCGCCCAGCTTCAGATGCTCGGCCACGCTCAGCCCGGCGTAGGTGGGAGTGTCCTGGGCGACGTACCCGACCTTGGCCAGCTGCGCGGGGCTGCCCCCGGGGCGGCCGCCGAGCACCGTGATGCCGCCCGCGGTCGGCGGCAGCTGGCCGCAGGCCAGGTTGAGCAGCGTGGTCTTGCCCGCCCCGTTGGGACCGACCAGTCCCACCACATGCCCGGTCGGGATGTCCAGGGTGCAGTCGGTCAACGCCCAGTGCTTCCCGTACCTCTTGCCGAGTCCCTCGGCCCGCAAGACGGCGGTCATGCTATTTCCTCCTGAGCGGTGGTCCGAAAGGTGGTCATGAACAGGGCCTCGATGCTTTCCTCGTCGAGACCGGCCCTGCGGGCCTTGGCAAGCCAGCGCCGCAGCTCCTGGCGCAACGGCCCGTGCGCGGCGAGGGTGGCGTCGACCAACGTCGCCGTGACGAACGTCCCGACCCCCGGCCGGGCGGCCACCAGGCCGTCGTGCTCCAGCTCCCGATACGCCTTGAGCACCGTGTTGGGGTTGATCGCCAGCTGCGCCACGACCTCCTTGACCGTGGGCAGCCGGTCCCCCTCGCGCAGCAGGCCCAGCCGCAGGGCCTGCCGCACCTGGCGGACGATCTGCAGGTACGGCGAGAGGCCGGACCGCTCGTCCAGATGAAACTCGATCATCCTAGGCTCCATTTATCTAGTTACCTAGTACTTTAGACTGATAGTCGGTTGAGCTGTCAACCCGGCATGGGGACGATCCACTTGAGGACGCTGAAGATCGCGACTTGCCACTGGAGCGGATGCGCGGCATTCCGCTGCTGGATGAGGCCGCCGAGCTGCTGGGCATCGACGACCGGGACGCTCAAGCCGGTCGATGACCCTTGCCGGGCGTGGCTCAGACCTCGGACGCGGCCGCCACCGCCTCCTGGGACCGCGCGCTCGCCCCACGAACGCTGTGGGTGATCACTGTGCCGATCACAGGGGCAGGGGGCGGCGCGGGACGGTCGCGGTATGGATGAGCGACGTGGTCGTCTGGCCGAAAGGGGTGAACCGGTCGAGGATCGGCTGCAGCTCGTCCACCGCACGCAGATGCATCGTGAAGTAGAAGCAGTCCTCTCCGGTCATCCGGTAGCACTCGACGATCTGCGGGATCTCGTCAGCGATCTTGGCGATGCGGCCCAGCTCCCGGACCGCCGGCCGGATCCGGACCATCACCGTGACGGGGAAGCCGAGGGCCCTCGGATCGACCTCGGTGCGGTAGCCGACGATCACACCGGTGCCCTCGAGTCGCTGCACCCGCTCGGTCACCGCCGGCGCCGAGAGCCCGACCCGGCGTCCCAGCTCGGCAAAGCTCACCCGAGCGTCGATCTGGAGCTCGGTGAGGATGCGAAGGTCGAGGGCGTCGAGATCCTTGGTTTCGTAGGCTCGCCCTGGCCTGACCGTTCGATTCGCCATTCTGCAAAGTTACGGGCCGGTCGACGATGGAGCCATGCCCTTCTTCGGTTCCCGCACCCTCCTGTCGACGGCGCCTCCCTGGTCCTTTTTCATCGGCAGCGCGGTCTTCCACTACCTCGGCCCGGCCTTCGCCGTCCTGCTGTTCTCCAGGCTCGCGCCGCTCGGGGTGGCGGGCCTGCGGATCTGGAGTGCAGCGCTGGTCTTCGCGCTCTGGCGCCGGCCGTGGCGGTTGCTCGGCCGGATGGACCCCGCCGGCCGCCGCACGATCGTCGCCTGGGCCGCGGTGCTCGCGGCCATGAACGCCTGCTTCTATCTGGCGATCGACCGGCTGCCCCTCGGAACCGTCGCGGCCATCGAGTTCGTGCCGGTCATCGTGCTGGCCGCCCTCGGTGCCCGTACGCCGCGCAACCTCGCGGCGCTCGTGGTGGTCGTGTGCGGTGTCGGTGTGCTGGCCGACGTGCGGCTGACCGGGGCGCCGCTGGGTTTCGTTTTCGCCGCCGCCAACGCGGTGCTGTTCGCCGCCTACATCGTGGTGGCGCACCGGGCCGCCCGGCGGCTGTCCGGCATCAGCGGAATCGACGGGCTGGCCGGGGCCATGCTGGTCGCCTGCGTACTGGTCGTGCCCCTGGGCCTCTGGCAGGCCGCTCCGGCCCTGATCGACCCGGTGGCGCTCGGCGCCGGGATCGGAGTCGGGATCACGTCGTCGGTCATCCCGTACGTCTGCGACCAGCTCGCCATGGCTCGCATGGCCCGAGCGACCTACGCGCTGCTCGTCGCGCTCCTGCCCGCCACGGCGACGGTGATCGGTGTGGCCGTGCTTCGGCAGGTGCCGACCGTGGCCGAGGTGGCCGGCGTCGGGCTGGTCGTCATCGCGGTCGCTCTGCACCGCGAGGCTCCGCCCGTGGTCGAGGAAATGACCGATGATCCGAGAGCATCGGATTTCCTAGATAGTGGCTACCCGCCCGGAAAGTAACGGCAAAATACGACGAATCCCAGCGCGTTAAGTGGCAGGGCCACTACGATCGCCGTTCTGGGGGCGGCCCGGGGATCTTCCACAGCCGGCACCGGAAGTCGCGGCCAAGGCGAGGGGATCGAGATCAAGACACTTGACCGCCCGAGTCGGCACCAGGTGCCCCGCTCGTCCGTCTCAGACCGTTCTCCCCGCTCCGTGCCACCCTGTGCCACCGGGGATCACCTACGGATCCTGCGGCGAGCCCCCACGCGCGCGGATTCGCCGGACGTCCCGTGAGTCCGTCGGCGTCTCGCCGCACGGTGAACCGGCCCGCGGCTCCGCTCGACCCGGTTCCCGCCTCCATCCGCCGCCGACGAGGACTTGATTGATGTCAGCACACGTTCCCACCCGCCGTCGGGAAGAGCCCCCGCCGCTCCAGCAGGCACTGTTCGCCCTGGTGGCCGCGGCGGTCATCACCGGTGGCGCATGCCTGTTGGCGACGGCCGCCGCACCCGCCGCGAACCGAGGTCTCATCGCCGTGCTCACCGGTATGGCCGCACTCATCCTCTGCGCCGCGGTGACCGCCGGGACCTACGGATTCCAGACCGCACGCCAGCTACGCACCCGCGTCGCGGCGACGGACGCGGAGCTGGCCCGGCTCGCCGACAAGACGCTGCCCGCCCTGGTGAAGCTGCTGCGCGACGGGGCATCGGCGGACACCGCCCTGGCTGAGATCACGCGGCCCGCCGGACGCGCCCAGCAACGCATCCTCCACACCCTGGCCGAAGAGATCGGCAAGGGAGAGCGCATGCGCGCGGCTGCGATGGCGGCCTCGGCGAACGCCGTCGGCCGCGTCCAGGCCCTGGCCACCAGCATGCTCGCCGATCTGCGTGAGATGGAGGACCGGCATGACGAAGAGGTTCTCGGCGACCTGCTGAGACTGGACCACAGCACCGCGCAGGTGGGCCGGCTGGCCGACAGCGTCGCCGTGCTCACCGGTGCCCGTTCCGGCCGGCGCTGGACCAAACCGATCATGATGGAGAGCATCCTGCGCGGCGCGGTCGGCCGGATCAGCGCCTACCAGCGGGTGCGGGTGCACTCGACCAGCCTGGTCGCGATCGCGGGCTACGCCGCCGAAGGCGTCATGCACGCGCTGGCCGAGCTGATGGACAACGCGACGCGCTTCTCGCCTCCGTCCGAGAAGGCCCACGTGTACGTCGAAGAGGTCCATGCGGGCATCGTGGTCACGATCGAGGACGCCGGCCTCACCATGAGCGCCACCGCGCTGCGGCGCGCCGAGCGGGCCGTGTCGTCCGAGCCGCTGGACCTGATGACGTTGTCCGGCACGAGGTTGGGCCTCGCGGTGGTGGGCTGCCTGGCCCGCAAGCACGGTCTGACCGTTTCCTTCAGGCCGTCCTCGCGCGGAGGGACGGGAGTCGTGGTCATGATCCCACGCAAGCTGATCACGCAGGCCGCGCCGGACGCCGCACCTGCGATGTCACGGGCGGTGCGCCCGTCCACCCCGGCGGCGGCAGCCGAGCCCCGCCCGACGGTCTCGGTCGGCGCGGCGGCCGCGCCGACCGAGACCGGCCCGACCCTTCAGGCGGCCTCGCCCGCCGAGAGCGGCGTCCCCGTCGCCGAGGGCAAGGCTCCCGGGCTGCCGAAGCGCCCGAAGGGCCAGACGCTGGCGGCGGCGTCCCCGCCACCGGCCGAGCCGATTTCCAGGCCCGCGAAGTCCGCCGCCGAAGCCGCGGAGCGATTCCGCGCCTTCCGCCAGAGCGGCCGTGGCGGGCCCGCAAGCGGTGCCAAGTCCTCGCCCCCGGCGGACGACACCTGATGATGTCGGCTCTTCCCGCCGGCCCGGATGACACGACACCGGATGACCCGACAAAGGATTGGAGACAGGGGCCGCGCCCCGGCACCGACGCCCGGAGCACCGCCCCGAGAACTCGATGAAGCCCTCACAGCGCGACCTCGACTGGTTGCTCGAGAATCTCCTCGAGCGGACGCCGGAGACCCGGCACGCTTTGGTGCTGTCGAAGGACGGCCTCAAACTCTGCCACTCGTCCGGGCTGACCGTGGACCAGGCGGACCAGCTGGCCGCCATAGCCTCGGGCATCCAAAGCCTCTCCTACGGCGCGTCCGCCGAGTTCGGTGACGGCACCGGAGGGCTGCGGCAGTCCATGACCGAGTTCCACGGCGGGCTCATGTTCATCGTGGAGGCCGGTGAAGGGGCCCACCTCGCCGTCGTGGCGACCGATGACGCCGACGTCGGCGTCATCGGACACAACATGCACGAGTTGGTCGAGCAGCTCGGTGAGTACCTGGTCGCCCAGCCGCGGCGGCCTCAGCAGAGCAGCCAATTGCCATGACCTCACGGCCAGTCGACAGGGAGGGCCCGGACCGGCTGTACGTCGTCACCGGCGGGCGCAGCCGGGCGGACGAGAGCACCATCGACATCGTCTCTCTGATCGTCAGCGAATGTGATCCCACGCCGGGAATGCAGTCTGAGCACGTCAAGATCCTCCGCATGTGCCGTACGCCGACGGCGGTCGTAGAGATCTCATCGGAGCTGGACCTGCCGGTGGGCGTGGTGAAGATCTTGCTGTGCGACCTCCTGGACACCGGCCGGATCACCGCACGCCATCCGTCATCGACCCCCGCCTGGGCGCAACTGCCCGATCGAGAAATCCTGAAGCAGGTGCTCGTTGGACTTGAAAAGCTCTGAGCAAGCCACCCGCACGCCACTGCGGAGCACGGCCGCCAACGGTCTCAAGATCGTGATAGTCGGCGGTTTCGGCGTGGGCAAGACGACCATGGTCCGCTCGGTCAGTGAGATCCGGCCGCTGAGCACCGAGGAGACCATGACCCGGGCGGGCGTCGGGATCGACGACCCGGAGGGCGTACAGAACAAGACGACGACCACTGTCGCCTTCGACTTCGGGCGCATCAGCCTGAACGACGAGATGGTCCTCTATCTGTTCGGCGCTCCGGGACAGCAGCGGTTCTGGTTCTTGTGGGATCGGCTGTTCTCGGGAACCCTCGGCGCGGTCGTCCTCGTGGACACCCGGCGGGTGGAGGACTCCTGGTACGCCATCGACCGTCTCGAACACCACAAGACGCCGTTCATCGTCGCTCTCAACGACTTCGGCGGACCCGTGCACGGCCTGGAGAACGTACGTGAGGCGCTCTCGCTGTCCGATGGCATCCCATTGATCCACTGTGATGCCCGCAGGCGCGACTCCAGCAAAACCGTGCTGATCACGCTCGTGAACCACCTCTACGCCTTGTCCGACACCCAAGAGAGCACGCCATGACCCAGCAGTCGTTCGACGCCTCGCAGTCGTCCTCTGGAGCGACGCCGCCCCCGGGGTGTCCGGCCCACGCGAATGCCATGCCGCTGTACGGACCGCGTTACCAGGAGAACCCGGCCGAGTTGTACCGGGAGATGAGGCGGCAGCATGGGCCGGTCGTCCCGGTTCTGCTCGAGGGCAACGTCCCCGCGTGGCTCGTGATCGGGTACCGAGAGCTCCACTACATGCTCGGCAATCCGCAGCTCTTCGCCCGCGACTCCCGCCGGTGGAACGCCTGGGATCAGATCCCGCCCGACTGGCCCCTCATGGCGTTCGTCGGTTATCAACCTTCAGTGCTGTTCACCGAGGGGGCCGAGCACCAGCGGCGGGCCGAGGCCATCAGTGATGCCCTCGCCGCCGTCGACCAGTTCGAGCTCAAGGCTCGATGCGAGCGGATCGCCGACTCACTGATCGACGCGTTCGCGGGCCGCGGTGAGGTCGACCTGATGCGGGAGTACGCCCACCGGATGCCGCTGGTGGCCGTCGCCGGGCTGTTCGGTATGCCCGGGTCCGAGACGCCGGCCCTAGTACGGGATGTGAGCGCGGCGTTGGACGGCGGCGAGGGTGCCGCCGAGGCCCATCAGCGGTTCGCCGCCACGATGGGGCGGCTGCTGGAGAGCAAGCGGGCCCACCCCGGTCCGGATGTGCCCTCTCGTATGCTGGCGCACCCCGCCGGGCTCAGCGACGACGAGCTGATCCAGGATCTGCTGTTGCTGATGGTCGCGGGGCAGGATCCCACTGCCAACTGGATCGGGAACACTCTGCGGCTGATGCTGACCGATGACCGGTTCTCCGTGAATCTCTCCGGAGGCCGCCGCAGCGTCGGCCAGGCGTTGAACGAGGTGCTGTGGGAGGACACTCCCGGCCAGAACAGTATCGGGCGGTGGGCCGCTCAGGGCACCGAGCTGGGAGGGCAGCACATCCGGGCCGGTGACGCGCTCATCCTGGGCTTGGCCGGCGCCAACGCCGATCCCGAGGTGCGGACCGACCTCTTCTCCGGGTCCGCCGGAAATCACGCCCATATGGCGTTCGGCCATGGCCCGCACGGGTGCCCGCACCCGGCGCCCGAGCTCGCCGAGGTCATCGCGCAGGCCGCCGTCGAGGTGCTCCTGGACCGGCTCCCGGACGTGACGTTGGCGGTGGCCGCCGACGACCTCGTTTGGCGGCCGTCCTTTCAGATACGCGGCCTGTCCACGCTGCCGGTCACGTTCAGCCCCTCCTGACAAAAGTCGGATCCCGCCGGAGCCGATCCGGCGGGATCCGTGCCGTGGGTCATGCCGGCCGACGGCCCCCACGGCGGACAGTGCCGGGGTCGCCTTCGGCCCGGTCCTCTACCGGGTCCTATACCGGCTCGGGCCGGCGCGCTCCGGAGTCCGATCCGCGGCAAGGCCGAGATTCACGGGCAGGGACAGCGGGCCGTAGGTGATGAAGGACGGCGAGTAGGGAATGTGGTCGGCGTCGACGGCCAGTCGCAGACCGGGTAGCCGGTTGAACAGTGCCGGGAGACCGATCCGGCCTTCGAGCCGGGCGAGCGGCGCGCCGATGCAGAAGTGCGGGCCGTAGCCGAAGGCCAGGTGCCCCTTGTCCTCCCGCGTGATGTCGAACCGGTCCGCGTCCTCGCCGTACCGGTCGGTGTCGGTGCCCGCTCCTCCGTAGCAGACCAGCATCGCGTCACCGGCGGGGATGTCCGTCCCCGCGAGGTTCACGTCCGTCATCGCGTACCGGAACGGGCTGGTTTTCACGGACGTGCGGTGGCGGAGGGTCTCCTCCACCACCTGCGGCCAGAGGTTCTCCGCCACCGCGAGGGCACGCTGCTCCGGATGGGTGCACAGCGCCACGATGGCGTGCCCGAGCATGTGCACGGTGGTCTCGTGGCCGGCGATGATCATCAGCCAGAGATTGGTCACCAGCTCGGAGCCGGACAGTTGGTCGCCCTCGTCCTGCGCGCGGACCAGCCCGGTCGTGAGGTCGTCTCCCGGGTCGCGGCGCTTTCGTTCCACGTGCTCGGCCAGGTACGCGAGCATGTCACGGTTGGCCGCGGCGGTCTGCTCCCCGGTGCTGGTGTGCGAGATCATCGTGTTGGCCCAGGCCCGGAGCTGGGGCCGCTCTGGTTCGGGCACGCCGTACAGCTCGCAGATCACCGACATCGGCAGCGGCTCGGTGAAGGCGGAGACCAGGTCGACCCCGTCACCGGCCGCGACGACCTCATCGACGAGATCGGTCACCATCTCTTCGACCCGGGGTGCCAGCGCCTCGACGCGTGACGCGGTGAAGGCGCGGGATACCAGCGTCCGCAGCCGCCGGTGGTCGACGCCGTCCAGGACCTGGAGATGCTCGCCCTCGATGAGCGGGCGCAACGGCCAGTCCGCGGGAATCTCCCCGTTCCGGAGGGCCGACCAGTGCCTGGGGTTCCTGGAGACCAGCTTGTTGTCGTTGGCGAGCAGTTCGGCCAGAGCGGCGTAGTTGGTCACCGCCCAGGCGCTGACATTGCCCGGGAGCTCCAGGGGGACGACCGGACCGATCTCCCTGAGCCGGGCGAGAGTGTGCGGGACGGGCTCTCCAGGTACAGGGAACTGGAAGGGGACCACGAAGCGCCTCCGAAGGGGTTGGCCGCTGTCAGCGAGACCGGCCGAAGAAACCAGGGCAACATCATCAGCCGTGCGTGCCCCACAGATCCGCACCATCGGTGCGGGCACGACATGCGCGGCGCACCACCATGATCTACTAAGTCCACGCGGACCGGGCGCACTTGGGCGCCGTCGTGCCCGAGATCGCGAAATTCACGACGGCGGCGCCGTCGTCGCGCCGGTGGGGCGGGTGGGATTCGAACCCACTCAGCACATGGCACCCGGTTTACAGCCGAGCCCGACTCTCCCACGTCGGCGCCGCCCCTCACCGGACTCGCGAGAGTCCGTTTCGTACCCCCGGCGGGATTCGAACCCGCACATCTGGCTCCTCGGGCCAGCGCCTCTGCCATTTGGACCACGGGGGCATAGGTCATCAGTTGTGGAACGGGAATGGTGCGGCTCCCGGGATTCGAACCCGGCTCTTCCGTTTCCTGAGAACGGTTCCTCTTGCCAGCTGGGATAGAGCCGCGCGGGTGAAGCGGGCGCTGCTCGCGGCGGCGCGGCGGGAAGCGGCGTCGTGCCCGGGCGAGGGAAGTGCCTCAGTGGGCGACGGGCCGGCCGCGGCGGGCGAGAAGCGCCGGGCGCAGTCGATAGCGAAGCTGCTCCATGGCCATGGCCGGTCCTCCTCCGCGATGTCTCGGAAACCTCGGGTCGCCCTGTCGCCGGGCGGACCGGGCGGGCGAACGACCCCCACGGTGCCAGCGGTCGCGGCACCGGCGCAACGGATTATTCGCCCGGTTGGAGGCGCCGTACCGGCCGCACGGCGTCCTCGGGCACTCGTGACCCCTTACGGGCCTGCCCAGCGACCCGGCGCGCCGGGAGTCGTGCCGGGTCGCGTCGAGGGGCCGTCGCCTCAGAGTTCGCCGTCGGGTTTGGGACGGAGGGTCTTGATCACGCCGGTCAGCTCGTTGAGCACCTCGGCGGCCGGCTCGTAGGCGGCCGGCACGGTGACCTCGACGTAGGCCTGCCGGCCCACGGCCGTGAACGTCGTGGGCCGGTCCATGGGCTGCCCGAACCAGTCGACGCCATTGATCGTCAGCAGCTGCGACGTCGGGACCATGGCGGACGGGCGGGCGACCCCGCAGCGCACCGCGATCGCGGGGGAGCCCCACGCGGTGATCAGCGGGGACTTCGGCGCGGTCGACCGCCGGGACTGGCCGTGCAGTTCGGCCGGCAGTCGCAGGCCTTCGCAGACCCGGGCCGTCGCGGCGTCCGGGCGGGGCACGGGTACCTGGACGGCGCCACCCGCGCAGCCGCCCGCCAGCAGTGCCGGCGACAACGCCAGCACCGTCAGAACCGCGGCGGCCCTCCGCATCTCGGAACTCCTACCGCACCCTGCGTACGGTGGAGTCAGATATGGACGATCGGGCAGGTGAGAGTACGCGTGATGCCGTCGACGCCCTGAATCTGCGCGACGACGAGCTTGCCGAGATCATCCACATTGTGCGCCTCCGCCCGCACGATCACGTCATAGGGACCGGTGACGTCCTCCGCCTGCTTGACACCGGAGATGCCGGAGATCTCACGGGCCACGTCCGCGGCCTTGCCGACCTCGGTCTGGATGAGGATGTAGGCCTGCACCATCACGTCCTCCAGGGCGTAGTTTGTCCCGTCCGTCGGCCACCGTACCGTGTCTTCACGGAGGTGTGGGCTATCACGATCGGGGATCTGGGCGAGTTCGGACTAATCGCTCGTATTTCACAGCGTCTCACGCAGGGACCGGACGTCGACCTCGGGCCGGGGGATGACGCGGCGATCGTCCGCGCGCCGGACGGCCGGGTCGTCGCCACGTCGGATCTGCTGGTCGAGGGCCGTCATTTCCGCCCTGACTGGTCCAGCGCCTACGACGTGGGGCGGAAGGCGGCGGCGCAGAATCTGGCCGACGTGGCGGCGATGGGGGCGCGCCCGACGGCGCTGCTGGTCGGATTCGCGGCCCCGCCCGAGACCGAGGTCGCCTGGGCCGAGGAGCTCACCGACGGGCTGCGCGACGAGTGCGCCGTGGTCGGGGCCTCGGTGGTCGGCGGCGACGTCGTACGGGCTCCGCTGGTCGTCCTCGCGGTCACCGCGCTGGGTGATCTCGGCGGGGCCCGGCCGCTCACCCGCTCAGGAGCCCGTCCCGGCGACCGGGTGGCGGTGCGGGGCCGGCTCGGCTTCGCCGCCGCCGGGCTGGAACTGCTCTCCGCCGAGCGTACGGAGCCGGCCGAACTGATCGCCGCGCACCGCCGCCCGCTGCCGCCGTACGACGCGGGTCCCGAGGCGGCGCGGTTGGGCGCCACGGCACTGCTCGACGTCAGCGACGGTCTGGTGCAGGACCTCGGGCACGTCGCGGCGGCGAGCGGCGTCCGGATCGATCTGGACACGTCGTCGCTCCCGGTGCCCGCCGTCCTCGGAGCGCGCGGCCTGCGGCATGTGCTGACCGGGGGAGAGGACCACGCGTTCGCGGGCACGTTCCCGGCCGGGGTCGCCCTGCCCGAGACCTGGCGGGTGATCGGCCAGGTGACGGAGGGGACCGGTCTGACCGTCGACGGCGAAGCGTACGCAACCGGCGGTTGGGATCATTTCCGCTAGTGAAATGTGGTGATTCGCGGTTCAAGTATTGCTTGTCTTGTAGGCACTCTTGGTGCGGATTTGGTATACATCCTGGGACCGAAGAGGACGGGATGGGACGACACACCAAACTCGCGGATGACCTTGACCCCGAGGACGCTGACCTCACGGGTGACGCGATCACCGAACCGCCGCAACAGGGGCGGCGCATGGGCTGGGTCACGAAAGTGCCGTTGCTGCCGGCGATCGCCGGCATCGGCGCCATCGGCGTCGTCACGGCCGCATGGAGCACCTCACAGATTTCGCTGAACTTCGCGGGTGGAACCCCGGCGGTCGCCGACCGGCCGCAGGCCCAGGCACAGGACAGCGCGAACCGGCGTGGGGCGGACGACCGGACCAGCCGCGCGGAGCGTTCGAGCGCGGTGACCATCGCGTTCCGGGCCACCTCGCGGTCGTCCACGGGCTTTCGGGCCACGGCGACGATCGCCAACCACGGGACGCAGCCGATCAACGGCTGGACCCTGCGGTTCCAGATCCCGAACGCCCAGGTCATCGGGGCGACGAACGTCGTGCTGGTCCAGCCCGGCAGGGTCGCGACCGTGCGGAACCCGGCGCACTCGCCGACGATCGCCCCCGGCCGGTCGGTCAAGGTGATCTTCACCGCCGAGGGTGCGGCCAGCAAGCCGTCGACGTGCCGTTTCAACGGGGTCGCCTGCACGCTCGACTGACGCGGGCGGCCAACGCCGGGGCCCTCCGGCGGACGGCCTCCGGGATCTTCGAGCCCGGCCGCAGGCTCTAGGCTGGCTGCCATGGCGCGACCGACCCCTCCGCGGGTGCTCACCGTGGCCGGATCCGACTCCGGTGGCGGTGCCGGGATCCAGGCGGACCTGAAGACGATGCTGGCTCTCGGCGTGCACGGAATGAGCGTCATCGCCGCGGTGACGGCGCAGAACTCCGTGGGCGTCCAGGGCTACTGGGAACTGCCGGCCGAGGCCGTACGGGCCCAGCTCGACTCCGTGCTAGGTGACATCGGGGCCGAGGCGATCAAGACCGGCATGCTCGCCTCGGCCGAGCTGGTCGAGACGGTGGCGCAGGTCCTCGCGGACGCCGAGGCGCCGGTCGTCGTCGACCCCGTCGGCGTGTCCAAGCACGGCGACTCGCTGCTCGCCGCCGACGCCGTCGACGCGGTGCGCACCGCCCTGCTGCCGGTCGCCACCGTGGTGACGCCGAATCTCTGGGAGGTCGAGCAGCTCACCGGGATCAAGGTCGTCGACGAGTCGGGGCTGCGCGAGGCCGCCGAGGCGGTGTGGGCGCTCGGCCCGCGGTGGGTGCTGGTCAAGGGCGGTCACCTGCCGGGCGAGCCGGTCGACCTGCTGTTCGACGGAACCCGTGAGTACCACTTCTCGGCGGCCCGGCACGACAACCTGCACACGCACGGCACCGGCTGCACGCTGGCCTCGGCCACCGCCTCGTATCTGGCCCTCGGAGAGGACGTGCCGGGTGCGGTGGGCAAGGCCAAGGAGTACGTCACCGGAGCGATCGAGCGTGGTTTCCCGCTCGGCTCGGGCATCGGCCCCGTCGACCACGCCTGGCGCTGGCGCGACTGATCCCGATTCGGGATCTCGCGAGCGGTTCGGCTGCCGAGCGCTTGACGTCGATGCGCCGTTGCTCCATGATCACGGCTCACGGTCGCCGCGACGCACGCGGCTTGTGCGGTGTGGGCTCCCGCTCACTGACGGAGGGAACCGGCGTGGGCGACGGCGAGTCGGCGCGAGACGAGCGGGCAGAGCACGGCGACGCCGAAGAGGCTCACGCCGAAACGGCCGGATCTGAAGATGCCCGCACCGAAGAGGCCGGTACCGAGAAGGCCCGCACCGAGAAGACCCACACTGAAGACGCCAATACCCGAGAGGCCGCTCCCGGAGAGATCGCTGCGGGGCGGCGCGGTGGCAGGGGTGCGTCGGCCGCGCTCGGGGGGCTCATCCTGGTGGCCGGCCTCCTGCTGGGCGGGATCGCCATGGACGCGGGGTGGCTCGGCGGTACGAAAGATCCACTGCCTGCGTCCGTTCCGGTGAGCCGGAGCGCGATTCCCGACTGCGCCGAGCCCGGGCCCTGTGAGAGCGGCGCGCCGCGTGGCGTCACGGCCGACAAGGCGCCGGCGGCCAAGCCCTCGGCCCGCCCGGCGGGTGGCACGGCGAACGGCGGAGCCGACTCCGGAACGAGCGCCGGGAGCGGCGGCCGGCCGAACCAGACCGATCTCGCCCGCAGGGCACGGGACGGCCAGGCGCCCCGGCCGCCCTCGACGTCCGGGGTCGATCAGGACGAGATCGACCGGCAGCGCGACGAGGCCGAGTCCACGGTCGTCCCCGAGCCCGCCGACAACGGCCCGACCCCGGCTCCGTGATCACCGGGCGGCCCCCGCTGCCCGCTGCCCGTTGAAGGCAGTGAGGAACGATCGGGCCGGCGGAAACTACGAAGCCGGCCCACCCCAGGGGTGAGCCGGCTCGGTTGGCGCGGGAGCGGTCAGACGGTGGGACGCTTGACCTTGCCGGCCTTGATGCAGGACGTGCAGGCGTTGATCCGCTTCGTGGTGCCACCGACGACGGCACGCACGCGCTGGATGTTGGGGTTCCAGCGGCGCGGGGTGCGGCGGTGCGAGTGGGAGACACTCATGCCGAAACCGGGTCCCTTGCCGCAGACGTCGCAGACGGAAGCCACGGGAAACTCCAAGTGGTATCGATGCTTGAGCGCCCTGATCGGCCGCTCGCCAAAAGGTCCCCATCGGGGACGACCTAGCAAGAGTAGCCGACCCCTGGCTACCGTGCGAATCAGCCCGCGAACCCGTTCCACCCTGGACGGCCTGTCCGATAAGGATAATCTCGCCGGAAACACGGAGGTGGGCGTGCGCGAGATCCTGGACGCGGCCGGTGTACGGCATTGGTGCGGGCTCGCGGCCGACGCCCTCGGCCGGGTCCGGGGTGAGATCGACGGACTGAACGTCTTTCCCGTGCCCGATGGCGACACCGGCACCAACCTCCACCTCACGGTGCTGGCGGCGGCGGAGGCCCTCGCTGAGCTGCCGCCCGGGGCGGACGCCGAGCGCACCTGGCGGGCCCTGGCCCAGGGGGCGCTCCTCGGCGCGCGCGGGAACTCGGGGGTGATCCTCAGCCAGGTCTTCCTCGGACTCGCCGACGTCCTGGGCAAGCCAGGGGTGATCGCCGACGGCCAGGTGCTCGACGAGGCGCTCGGATACGCGGCCGCGCTCGCCCGTACGGCCGTGGCGCATCCCGTCGAGGGCACCATCCTGAGCGTCCTGGCCTCGGCCGCCGCCGCCCCGCCCACCGGCGGCCCCACGCTGGCGGGTGTGGTGCGCGCGGCCGCTGAGGCGGCCAGGGCGGCGCTGTCGCGGACCCCCGAACAGCTCGACGTGCTCGCCCGCAACGGGGTGGTCGACGCGGGCGGAGCCGGGCTCTGCGTCGTGCTGGACGCCCTGGTGGCGGTGGTCACGGAGGAGTTCCCGGACGGCTACGCGGTTCCCTCCCGCGCCGTGGCGCCCTCCCGCGCCGTGGCGCCCTCCCGCGCCGCCGTGCCCGGCGGCTACGACCTCGCGGACCGGTCGGTGACCGCCGGGGAGGCGGGCGGCGGGGGCTATGAGGTGATGTACCTCCTCGACGCTTCCGACGACGAGGTCACGGTGCTGCGGCGGACCCTGGACGGGCTCGGCGACTCGCTGGTCGTCGTCGGCGGAGACGGGCTCTGGAACGTCCACGTGCACGTCGACGACGTGGGCGCGGCCATCGAGGCGGGGCTGGCCGCCGGCCGGCCGCGCCGTATCAGGGTGACCTGCCTGCACGACGCACCGCACGCGGCAGGGAGGCCGCAGGCGCCCTGCGCCGGCCGGGGAGTCGTGGCGGTCACCGACGCCGATGGCCTGGCGACGCTCTTCGAGAGCGGCGGCGCCCGGATCGTGCGCAGGGAACCGGGTGCCGTGCCGCCGGTCGCGGTACTGGTGGAGGCGATCTTGGCGGCCGGCGACGAGGTGACCGTATTGCCCAATGATCCGGGCGTGCTGGCGGTCGCCGAGGCCGCCGCGGAACGCGCCGGCGACAGCGGGGTGCGCATCGCCGTGCTGCCCACCGAGGCTTCCGTACAGGGTCTGGCGGCACTGGCGGTGCACGATGAGCTGCGCCGGTTCGACGACGACGTGATCGCCATGATGCGCGCCGCGGGAGCGACCAGGTCCGGGCATGTGGAGATCGCCGAGCAGGAGGCCGTCACCAGTGCGGGCATCTGCCAGCCCGATGACGTCCTCGGGCTCATCGAGGGCGACGTGTGCGTGATCGGCGCCGACGTGACCGAGACGGCCCTCCACATCCTGGGCCGCATGCTCGCCGGCGGCGGTGAGCTCGTCACACTGATCATGGGCCGCACGGCACCGCCCGGGCTGACCGGCGCGGTAGAGGGCCGCCTGCGCGCAGAACGCCCCGGTGTCGAGCTGGTCTTCTACGAGGGCGGCCAGGAACGCCGCCCGGTGCTCATCGGAGTGGAGTGAGCCCGCGGCGCCCGCCTTCGCGCACGCGCACCCTCGCGCATGGTCTGTAATAGCCCTGTGGGTAGCACTGTGGCGAAACTCGACGAGCCGCTGCGCAAGGCGCTCGGTGACCGTACGGCCAAGGTGATGGCCGAAGGCCTCGACCTGCACACCGTCGGAGACCTGTTGTGCCATTACCCCCGGCGCTACGCCGAGCGGGGTGAGCTCACCGACCTGTCCGGCCTGGTGGAGGGCGAGCACGTCACCGTCATGGCCGAGGTGCTGAAGGTCCAGGGCCGGACGATCACCAAGCGGCCCGGCTACCTGCTGGAGGTCACCGTCACCGACGGGCGCGGCGAGCTGATGCTCACGTTCTTCGGCAAGAAGGCGTCCTACAAGCCCGAGAAAGAGCTGCCCCCGGGCACCCGGGCGCTGTTCGCCGGAAAGGTGACCTTCTTCCGCACCAGGCAGGGTGTCAAGAAGCAGCTCACCCACCCCGACTACCGGCCGGTGGCCGTCTCGGCCGTCTCGGGCGCCTCGGGGAGCGGGATGTCCGAGGCCGCGCGGGAGTTCGTCGAGGAACTGATCCCGGTCTACCCGGCGACCAAGGGCCTGGAGTCCTGGAAGATCACGGACTGCGTGAAGATGATCCTGGACACCGTCGACATCGGCACCGATCCCATGCCCGAGCCGATCTTGCGTGACCACGGCTTCATCAGGCTGCGTGAGGCCTATGACGGCATTCACCGGCCCAAGGACTTCGCGGAGCTGTCACGGGCCCGCAAGCGGCTGAAGTGGGACGAGGCGTTTCTGCTGCAGCTGGCTCTGGCGCGCCGACGCAGAGCGGCCGGCGCGCTGCCCGCCAAGGCCCGGCCGCGAGCCGAGGACGGGCTGCTCCGCGAGTTCGACCGGCGGCTGCCCTTCACTCTCACGGAGGGACAGCTGTCGGTCGGCGAGGAGATCGCTGCGGAGCTGGCCCGCGAACACCCGATGCACCGGCTGCTCCAGGGCGACGTCGGCTCGGGCAAGACCATGTGCGCCCTGCGGGCGATGCTGCAGGTCGTCGACTCCGGCGGGCAGGCGGCGCTGCTCGCGCCCACCGAGGTCCTCGCGCAACAGCACTACCGCTCGATCACCGGCATGCTGGGCCCGCTGGGGCAGGCGGGGCAGCTGGGCGGCGCCGACCGGGCGACCAGGGTGGCGCTGCTCACCGGTTCACAGGGGGCCAAGGCGCGGCGCGCGGCGCTGCTCGACGCCGCCTCCGGTGCCGCCGGGATCGTGGTCGGCACCCACGCCCTGCTGCAGGAGCACGTGCAGTTCGCCGACCTCGGGCTGGTCGTCGTCGATGAGCAGCACCGATTCGGGGTGGAACAGCGGGACGCCCTGCGGGAGAAGGTCGCGGGCGGGCGCCCGCACGTGCTGGTGATGACCGCGACGCCGATCCCGCGTACGGTCGCGATGACCGTGTTCGGCGATCTGGACACCTCGGTCCTCAACCAGCTTCCGGCCGGCCGAGCGGAGATCAAGACCCATGTCGTGCCCCCGGAGAAGCCGGGCTTCCTCCACCGCGCCTGGGAGCGGATAAGGGAAGAGGCCGCACAGGGCCGCCAGACCTACATCGTCTGCCCGCGGATCGGTGAGCAGGAGGGGGACGAGGGCGACGTCGAGCCCAAGGACGACGAGGGGGAGCGGCGCCCTCCGCTGGCAGTGCTCGACCTGCTGCCGAGCCTGGCGGAGGAGCACCTGTCCGGGCTTCGCATCGGCGTGCTGCACGGCAAGCTGCACCCCGACGAGAAGGACGCCGTGATGCGCCGGTTCGCGGCCGGCGAACTGGACGTCCTGCTCGCGACCACCGTCATCGAGGTCGGCGTCGACGTCCCCAACGCCACCGTGATGATGATCATGGATGCCGACCGGTTCGGCGTCTCGCAGCTCCATCAGCTTCGCGGCCGGGTAGGGCGCGGCAACCTGCCCGGTCTCTGCCTCCTCGTGACCGAGGCGCCCGAGGGCACGAAGATCAGGGAACGACTGGCGGCCGTCGCCTCGACCACCGACGGCTTCGAGCTGTCCCGGCTCGATCTGGAGCAGCGCCGCGAGGGCGACGTGCTGGGCGTCGCCCAGGCCGGCCGGGCGTCGAGCCTCAAGCTGCTCACCCTGCTCCGCGACGAGGACGTGATCCTGCGTGCCCGGCAGGCGGCGGCGGCGGTCGTCGCGGCAGACCCCGACCTCACCCACAGTCCCGGGCTCGCGGCCGAACTCGCCGCGCTGCTGGACGACGAGCGCGCGGAGTACCTCGAGAAGGCCTGACAAGAGGGTTTCCTACTTATTCCATTGATTTTATCCGCAACCTCCTCGACCATGAGGACATGGAGCGGAGCCGGCCTTTGATCGCTCGGCTGCACGTCGACCTACGGCGGCAGGCCAGCGCGCTGTGTTCCCGTCGGTGATCTGAGCCCCACTCACAGATCCGCGACGGCTCCGGAGGCCATGCCGTGACCACCACAGACACTCCCTCGACCCGCATTGCCGCGCTCTACCGGCTGGAGCGCCCAGAACTCCCCGACATCGAAGAACATCTGCGCGACCCCGCGCCCGAGGTGCGCAAGGCCGCCCTCATCATGTTGACCCGCACCGCTCCGGCCGGGGCGGGCGACACTCTCGCCTGGGCGCTGGCCGACGAGGACCACAGCGTGCGGGAGGTCGCCGCCGAATCGCTGCGGGTCCTGGCCGAGGTCTACATCGGCGAGGACGGTGTCAGGGCGCTGCTGCTGGCCGCCGCGCACGGCCGCGACGCCCGGCTCCGCGAGACGGCCGTCGAACTGCTCGCGCTGCTGACCGAGGGTGCCCGGGAGCAGTACGCCGATGGCCTCCGGGACGGCGAGCCGGAGGTGCGCCTCCAGGCGATCATCGGCCTGATCGCACTCGGCGCCGTCACCGAGGTGGCGCAGGCGGCCGGCGATCCGGCCCGCGAGGTGCGCGTCGGCGTGGCCGAGGGGCTCGCGCGGCTCAAGTCGCCCGCGGGCCTCCCGGCGCTGGAGCGGCTGATCGTCGACCACGACGCCGTGGTTCGGATCGCAGCGATCGACGCGGCCACGGACCTCGGCATGCCGCCGCCCCTCGCCGAGCGCGTGGCGAGCACGCTGGAGCACCCCGACTGGCGGGTGCGCGCACGCGCGGCGACCGCGCTGCGCGCCGCCGCTCCCGAGATCGCCATCGGCCTGCTCGTCCGGGCACTCGGCGACCGCGTCGTGGACGTACGGCGGGCCGCCGTACGGTCACTGGAGCCGTGGGCCGACGACCGGCCCGAGGTCGTGACCGCACTCGTCGAAGCGCTCGCCGATCCGGACGCGGGCGTGCGCACCCAGGTGCGCTGGGTGCTCGGATAGCGCGATCAGCGCGGGCCGTGCTGCGTCAGTCAGGGGCCGTGCACCTGGGTCAGGAGCCGTGCGCGTGCGTCAGGAGCCGTCGCGAGCGCGCCTGCGGGTGGCGGCCAACGCGGCCGCCCCCGTGAGCACCAGCGCCCCGGCCACGCCCGCGAGCGTGTCGATGGATCCGCCCGTGAACGGCAGGCTGCCGGTCACGGTCCCCGTCGCCGTGGGCAGCGCTCCGGCTTCCCCCGCCGCGACAGGTGGAGCCGCGGGCGGTGCGGAGGGGGCGGGCGGCGGAGATGGGACGGGCGGCGAACCCGGCTCTGTCGGGGGGCGGGGCGGTATGGGCGGCGTACCGCCGTTCCCGCAGCTCGCCGTGCCGAGGCACACGTCCGCCGCCGCCCGTGCCGACAGCCCGCTCTGCGCACTGACCCGCACCGAGGCGCCGGCCGAGGCGCGGAGGGGACCGGCGGCCGGGGTCTCGACCCTGGCGTCGACGCCGAGCCCGGGCGGCCGGGTGCTCTTGGGCCGCGAGTCGCGGGCCGGCGCCCCCGGGTCGGCGACGGTGCTCACGAGCCCGTCGACCAGCTCGGTGGTGCCGGTCACCGTGTCGGTGAGCCCGGAGAGAAGCGACGGGTCACGGGTGGCCGTGTCGGCCTGGGCCATGCCGCCCATGACGGTGATGCCCAGGACCGTCGCCCCGGCCGTCGTCACCGCTCTGGAAACCAGGCGCATCGTCGAGCCTCCTGCCGTGAAATGGGGGGATCGGGCGGCACCGGCGCTTCACCTGCCACTGCCGTCCCACAGGTTGACACCTATCTTGTCACCTTACGTAGCGTTCCGAAAGGAATCTGTTGTTCTGTGGAGCGTCGTTGTTCCGCTGAGCCGGTGGCCTTCCGGGTGAACCGGCCCGGGTGAACCGGCCCGGGTGAACCAGCCCGGGTGAACCAGCCCGGGTGAACCGGCTCGGGGGAGTCCCGGAGCGGGCCGCTCGCGCGGCCGGGCACACTGAGTGGGTGACCCGAGTCATCGCAGGCATCGCCGGAGGGCGGCGGATAGCCGTGCCGGCCGGCCGTGACACCCGACCGACCAGCGACCGCGCCAGGGAGGGCCTGTTCTCGACCGTCGGGGCGCTGCTCGGGCCGCTCGACGGCTGCCGGGTCGCCGACCTGTACGCGGGGTCCGGCGCGGTGGGGCTCGAGGCCCTGTCCAGGGGAGCCGACCACGCTCTGCTCGTCGAGTCGCACGCCCGCGCCGCCCGGGTCATCAGGGACAACATCGCCCTGCTCGGCCTGCCCGGAGCCGAACTGGTCACCGACCGGGTCGAACGCCTCGTGCGCCGAGGCTGTGAAGCGCCGTACGACCTGATATTCGCGGACCCTCCGTACGCCCTGGGCGGCGAGGAGGTCACCGGCCTGCTCGGCGCGCTGCGCGACAACGGCTGGGCGGCCCCGGACGCGCTGATCGTCGTGGAGCGGGCCGGCCGGGACGGACCCCTGGCCTGGCCGCCGGGCTACACGGCTGAGCGTGAGCGGCGGTACGGCGAGGCGGTTCTGTGGTATGGCAGGGTGACGTAGAGGCGCTCAGGGGTGAGGCGGGCACGTCACGTCACGGCCCGTTTGGTACGGTCGCGCCACAGGTCTCCGCTCTTGACCGGAGGTTCCACTTCGTGCGCCGTGTCGTCTGTCCGGGTTCGTTCGACCCAGTGACCAACGGACACCTCGACATCATCAGCCGGGCGTCCCGCCTGTACGACGAGGTCGTCGTCGCCGTGTTGATCAACTACTCGAAGCAGGGTCTCTTCACCGTCGACGAGCGCATCGACATGCTCCGGGACGTGACCAAGGAGTACGGGAACGTCCGGGTGGACAAGTTCCACGGGCTGCTCGTCGACTACTGCCGGCAGCATGACATCCCGGTCATCGTCAAGGGACTGCGTGCCGTCAGCGACTTCGACTACGAGTTGCAGATGGCGCAGATGAACCATCGCATGGCCGGGGTCGAGACGATGTTCATGGCCACCAATCCCCTGTACTCCTTCCTCTCCTCCAGCCTGATGAAGGAGATCGCGAAGTACGGCGGGGACATCTCGGGGCTCGTTCCGGAGATCATCCACGAACGCCTGGTACAGCGCCTTTCCGAAGCCTGAGTTGGGTCCACCGGATCTGTTCGCTATCCTGGGTCTTCGGCCATGTCGTCGGCCACGGATTCCCCATGCCCCACGAAAGCAGGAGACCTCTGTCTCGCCTTGATCCCCGCGATCCACTCGTGCTCGACACCCGAGCCCTGGGCCGCCGACCGGGATCGATGCGCGAAGAGAGCCTGACCGTGCCGGCTCCGGGGAGTCTCGGCGTCGAGATGGTCGGCGTCCCGAAGGACGCCGAACTCGAGCTGGATCTTCGGCTCGAGGCGGTGATGGAGGGGGTGCTCGTCACCGGCACCACGCGGGTACCTCTCGTCGGGGAGTGCTCGCGCTGCCTGGATCCGCTCGCCTCGGTCTTCGAGGTGGAGTTCCAGGAGCTCTTCGTCTACCCCGACAACCGCTTCGGCAGCGTCGAACACGCGGCCGGAGAGGACGAGCTCCGTCTCGAGGGAGATTTCATCGATCTCGAGCCGGTGCTGCGGGACGCGGTGGTGCTGGCACTGCCGCTGTCCCCGCTCTGCCGGGACGACTGTCCCGGCCTGTGCTCCGAGTGCGGCGTCCGGCTGGACGACGCCGAGCCCGGTCACCATCACGACGCCGTCGACCCCAGGTGGGCGGCGCTGAAAGACCTAAAAGACCAACGAGAAGAAAGCCAGGAGGGCTGAGGTGGCCGTCCCGAAGCGGAAGAAGTCGCGCAGCAACACGCGGCACCGGCGTTCGCAGTGGAAGACCTCGGCGCCGACCCTTGTCGAGTGCCCGCAGTGCCGTGACCCGAAGCTGCCGCACACCGCGTGCCCGACCTGCGGTACCTACGACCGGCGGCAGGTAATCACGCCGGCCTGACCCCCGGCCCGGGGATCGCAAGATCATGTCCGGGCGGGGCCGGATTGCATGATCACGTACTACGGGGGCCGCTCGTGCTCCGGATGCCGCGTGATCATGCAATCCTTTCCATTTCGGCTGGGCCTGCCGCGTCGGACGCGGCCGCCCCGGTCCACGTGTGGAGTCGGGCGAGTGGCCGGGGAGCGCCCGAGGCCGTGGTGTACGCCGGGGGATCGACTCACCGGCGCACACCTCGTCTTCGAGGAATCCCCGGCCCGTGTGACGCGTCGGGTCACCGGGCATGTCACTCGCCGTAGCGACGGACGCACGATGACGTGTGGAGCTACGAGGAGGACGTGTGAGTGCTAAGACTCCCGACCCTGCGCCGGATCGCGCCGACCTTGAGCGCGCCCTCGGCGTCAAGCTGGACGATGCGCTGCTGGAGCGGGCGCTGACGCACCGCTCGTTCGCCTATGAGAACGGCGGCCTGCCCACCAACGAGCGGCTGGAGTTCCTCGGCGACTCGGTGCTCGGCCTGGTGGTCACCGACACCCTGTTCCGCGGTCATCCCGACCTGCCCGAGGGGCAGCTGGCGAAGCTCCGCGCGGCGGTTGTCAACATGCGGGCACTCGCCGGCGTGGCCCGAGGGCTCGGCGTCGGCGCCCATATCCGGCTCGGCCGGGGCGAAGAGGGCACCGGCGGCCGGGACAAGTCGTCGATCCTGGCCGACACCCTCGAGGCGCTCATCGGCGCGGTCTACCTCGACCAGGGCCTCGTCGAGGCGTCCGACCTCGTGCACCGGCTCTTCGACGCGCTGATCGACCGGTCCGCGAGTCTCGGTGCCGGCCTGGACTGGAAGACCTCGCTACAGGAGCTCACCGCGGTCGAGGAGCTCGGAGTGCCCGAGTACCACGTCGTCGAGAGCGGCCCCGACCACCAGAAGACGTTCCGCGCGTCGGTGCGGGTCGGCGGCAAGGTGTACGGCAACGGCGAGGGGCACAGCAAGAAAGAGGCCGAGCAGCACGCCGCCGAGGCGGCCTGGACCGAGATCCGGGCCCGTGCCACCGCCCGTGAGGCGGACGGGGCCGCGACCGAGGGCTGATCCTCACTACGCTGCACATATGACCGGACAAGCCCCATTGGCCGAACAAGCCCCCTTGCGGTATCGGCTGATCACCGGACCGGACGACGCCGGGTTCTGTGCGCGCGTCAGCGCTCTCCTCGAAGAGGGGTACGAGCTGTACGGCTCACCCGCCCTGACCGGCGACGGGGGCCGAGTGATCGTGGCCCAGGCGCTGGTCCTGCCGGGGACGGCCGGTGCCTGAGCTGCCCGAGGTCGAGGTCGTCCGCCGCGGTGTGGACGGCTGGGTGTCCGGCCGCACGATCGCGTCGGTCACGGTCCTGCATCCCCGCGCCGTCCGGCGGCACATCACCGGCCCCGACGACTTCGCCGCCCGGCTGGCCGGCCGTAAGGTGCTGGGCGCCGAACGCCGCGGCAAGTACCTGTGGTTGCCCGTCGGTGATCCGGACGCGCACGCCGACGAACTCCCGGCCGAGGCGTTGCTCGCGCACCTCGGCATGAGCGGGCAGTTGCTGGTGGGCAAGCCGGACAGCCCCTTCGAGAAGCACCTTCGGGTTCGGATGACCTTCACCGACGGCGGCCTCGATCTGCGCTTCGTCGACCAGCGCACCTTCGGCCACCTCATGGTGACGAACCTCGTCCCCGACGCCTTCGCCGCAACGGCGCCCGGGGCGTTCGCGCGCGTCCCCGAGCCCATCCTGCACATCGCGCGCGACCCGCTGGAGCAGGCGTTCGACGACGAGGCGTTCTACCGCGCGTTGCGGCGGCGGCGGACCGGGATCAAACGCGCGTTGCTCGACCAATCGTTGATCAGTGGGGTCGGCAACATCTACGCCGACGAGGCGCTGTGGCGGGCTCGGCTGCACTGGGCCCGCCCGACCGAGACGCTCACCCGGGCCGAGGTCACCCGGGTGCTGTTGGGGGTACGCGAGGTCATGGGTGCCGCCCTCGCCGCGGGCGGCACGTCGTTCGACAGCCTGTACGTGGACGTCAACGGCGACAGCGGCTACTTCGACCGTTCCCTGCACGTCTACGGCCGGGGCGACCGGCCGTGCGACCGCTGCGGCACGCCCATCCGCCGCGACGCCTTCATGAACCGCTCATCCTTCAGCTGCCCCCGCTGCCAACCCTGGCCACGGCGCGCGCGTGTCTGATTGCCTCGCTCCGCTCGGGCTCCGCGCCCCCCTCGGGGTGGGTCCGGGTGGGCTGGTCGTACGATCGGGGCTCGTGGGGAACGAGGAGGTCCGGCTGACCGCCTGGGCGCGGGGCGCCGTGCAGGGTGTGGGATTCCGCTGGTGGGTCCGTGCGCGGGCGCTGGAGCTCGGGCTCGTCGGGTCCGCGACCAACCTCGCGGACGGCCGGGTCGAGGTCGTCGCCGAGGGCTCGCGGACGGACTGTGAACGGCTGCTCGAGCTGTTGCGAGGCCGAGAAACACCCGGAAGCGTGACCGGAGTCACTGAACGGTGGGCCCAGCCCCGTGGCGGCCTGTCCGGTTTCGTGGAGCGATGATCGGGTAGGGCATTCCGGTTTGTACCTGCTAAACTCATGGGGACAGGTTGTTACCGGCCTGTGATGTCCGTCTTGACCGACACTCCGGCCGGTGCGACTCTAGATGATACGCGCATCGGCTCATGTGGCTCTTTGTGCGCGATCCCTGCTGGTCACTCAGCGTGGAGGACCCTTAATCATGGCGAAGGCTATACTCGGCCACGTCGGCGGTCCCGACCCCCGGATGGTCGCGGAGATGCGGCGTCTGCAGCGGCGTGTTCGGGATCTGGAAGCCGAGCTGGTACGGCTTCAGGCGGAGAACGATGCGCTGTCAGTGGACCAGGACGATGTCCTGACACTGAGGGCCAAGGATCGTGAACCGGCGCTGACCTGATCGTCTGCGCCGAGACCGAAAGGGACGTCGATAACGACGTCCCTTCTGTTTTGTCCGGATTTGTCACGGCTGCGGCAATCCACGAGCAGATGGCAGTGGAGTCTTCACCATTGGATGACCGGCGATAGGGCCGTCATGAGACGTGCCGGCCGAGGAACGGGATTTGCCGGGGCAGCATCCGGCGGCGGAAGGCGCTGTCGTGGCAGCCTGCTGAAATCCCGCCGGTGATTTCAGATGCCGCATGCCCGATGATCATGCCAGATTGGCAGGCAAAGGTCCTTGATACCGGATGTGCTGACTGCCGACCGGTATCGTTCGACTGATCAGGGGGCCGGCCCCTGAGGGATTGACAGGGGAGCGCGTGCGTGTATCTGAAGAGCCTGACGCTGCGCGGCTTCAAGTCCTTCGCCTCCTCGACCAGCCTCCGCTTCGAGCCGGGCATCACCTGCGTGGTCGGGCCGAACGGTTCCGGTAAGTCCAATGTCGTCGACGCTCTCGCCTGGGTCATGGGTGAGCAGGGGGCCAAGTCGCTGCGCGGCGGCAAGATGGAGGACGTCATCTTCGCCGGCACCGCGAGCCGGCCGCCCCTGGGCCGTGCCGAGGTCGTGCTGACCATCGACAACTCCGACGGCGCGCTGCCGATCGACTACACCGAGGTGACGATCAGCCGGCTGATGTTCCGGTCCGGTCAGAGCGAGTACTCCATCAACGGCGATCCGTGCCGGCTGCTCGATGTCCAGGAACTGCTGTCGGACTCGGGTATCGGCCGGGAGATGCACGTCATCATCGGGCAGGGCCAGCTCGACGCCGTGCTGCACTCGGGCGCCGAGGGGCGGCGCGCGGTGATCGAGGAGGCCGCGGGCGTTCTCAAGCACCGCAAGCGCAAGGAGAAGGCCCTGCGCAAGCTCGACGCCATGCAGGCCAACCTGACCCGCGTGCAGGACCTCAACGGTGAGCTGCGCCGCCAGCTCAAGCCCCTTGGCAGGCAGGCCGAGATCGCCCGCAGGGCGGCCGTCATCCAGGCCGACCTGCGCGACGCGCGGCTGCGCCTGCTCGCCGACGATCTGCTCACCCTGCGGACCAGGCTCGAGGCCGAGGCGGCCGACGAGGCGGCGGTGCGGGAACGGCGCCGCTCGGTCGAGCAGGCGCTGGCCGGGGCACAGGACCGCGAGACCGAGCTGGAGGCCGAGGCACAGGCCGAGGCTCCCCGGCTGGTCCAGGTGCAGGACACGTGGTTCCAGCTCTCCTCACTCAAGGAGCGGCTGCGGGGGGTCGCCGATCTCGCCTCGGCGCGGCACCGGCACGCCGTCGAGAGCGGTGACGAGGAGCGGCGCGGCCGGGACCCCGAGGACATGGAGCGCGAGGCCGCAGAGGTGCGCGAGCAGGAGGAATGGCTGCGCGGCCGACTCGACGAGGCCGAGGACGGCCTCGGCGAGGCCGTTCGCGAGCGCACCGAGGCCGAGCTCCTGCTGAAGGACGAGGAGCGCAGGCTGCACGAGGCCACCCGCGCCGCCGCCGACCGCCGCGAGGGGCTGGCCAGGCTCCGCGGCCGCGTCGACGCCCTGCGCAGCAAGACGCAGGCGGCCGAGGCCGAGATCGGCCGGCTGGCCGCCGCCCGGGCCGAGGCCGAGGGCCGGGCCGAGACGGCACAGGCGGAGTACGAGGCCCAGGACGCCCTGGCCGACGAGGATCCGGAACTGGCCGCGGACCACGAGCGTGCCCAGTCGGCGCTCGCCGAGGCCAAGAGCGCGGTGGAGGAGACCCGCGCCGCGGTCGCCGGCCCGGAACAGGCGGTGCGGGACGCCAGGGCCGGAGTCGCCGCCGCCCGTGAGGCGGATCAGCGGGCGCAGCGGGCGGTCGCCGCGCTGCGCGCCCGGATCGAGGCCCTGGAGCTGACCCTCGGCAACGCCGCCGCCGGCGGCGAGGCACTGCTGGCCTCCGACCTCGACGGTGTGCTCGGCACGGTCGCCGCATTGCTGGCCGTGGAGCCGGGAGCAGAGGTGGCCGTCGCGGCCGCGCTCGGCGCCGCCGCCGAGGCGGTCGCCGTCGCGTCACTGGACACGGCGCAGGCCGCTCTGACGCTGCTCCGTGACAAGGACTCCGGCCGGGCGGGGGTGGTCGTCGGTGACGGGCCCGCTCCCGGCGTCGCACGGGCGCCGTTGCCCGGTGATGCGCGCCACGCCCGAGATCTGATCACGGCGCCGGATTCCGTACGGGCCGCCATCGAGCATCTGCTCGACGGTGTGGTCGTGGTCGACGACCTGCCTGCCGCGAGGGCTCTGGTCGACGCGCGGCCGGAGCTGCGGGCGGTCACTCGTGACGGCGATCTGCTCGGGGCGCACTGGGCGCAGGGCGGGGCCGCGGGAGCCGCGCACGGGCCGTTGCAGATGCGGGCCGCGCTCGACGAGGCCGTCGAGGCGCTCGCCGCCGCGGGCCGCGAGGCCGAGCGCAGCGCGCTGGGGCTCGAGCAGGCCGCCGCCGCCGAACAGCGCGCCCAGACCGCGCTCGACGCGGCCAGGGCGTCCGTCAACCAGGCGCAGGCCACTGCCGGCGAGGCACAGTCGGCACTCGACCGGGTGCGCGTCCGGCTGCGCGAGGTCGACGCCAAGGCGGCGCAGGAGGCCAAGCATCTCGCCCGCCTCCAAGCGGCCGAGCACGCGGCCCGCCAGGAGGTCGAACGCCTCGCCAAGGCCGTCTCGGCGGCCGAGGAGGCCCGCGAACGCGACGATCAGGGCATCGCCGAGCTGCAGGAGCGGCTCGAGATCGCCGAGGCCCAAGAGGACCTCGACGTGGAACCTGATCTGAGCCGGCGCGACGACCTCGCGGAGCGCTGCCAGGAACTGCGCTCGGCCGAGATGGAGGCCCGCCTGTCGGTCCGTACGGCCGAGGAACGGGTGAAGGCGATCACCGGCCGCGCCGACGCGCTGGAACGCGGGGCACGCCGGGAGCGGGAGGAACGGGCCCGGGCGGCGGCGCTCCGTGAACGCCGAGCCCGGCAGGCGCGGGTCGCCAAGGCGGTCGAGCAGGGCGCCCGGGTGGCCCTGGAGCGGATCGAGGTGTCGCTCGGCGACGCCGTCGCCGAGCGCGAGACCGCGGAGCGGGGGCGCGAGAGCCGCGAGGCCGAGCTCAAGATCGTACGCAACCAGGTGCGCGAGCTGTCCGCACAGCTGGAGAAGCTCGTCAACGTGGTGCACGGCAGCGAGGTCGCCAGGGCCGAGCAGCGGCTGCGACTGGAGCAGATGGAGACGCGGGCCCTGGAGGAGTACGGCGTCGAGGCCGCCTCCCTCATCGCCGAGTACGGGCCGGACCAGCCGGTGCCGCCCCCGCCCGACGCGGGCGAGGACGCCGTCCCGCAGCCGTACGACCGTGCCGTACAGGAGAAGCGGGCCAAGGCCGCCGAGCGGCAGCTGACCACGCTGGGCAAGGTCAATCCGCTGGCGCTGGAGGAGTTCGCCGCGCTGGAGGAGCGCCACGCGTTCCTCACCTCTCAGCTCGAGGACCTCAAGAAGACCCGCCGGGATCTGCTGACGGTGGTCAAGGAGGTGGACGAGCGGGTCGAGCAGGTGTTCGCCGCGGCCTTCGCGGACACCGCACGCGAATTCGAGCGGATCTTCTCCCGGCTGTTCCCCGGCGGTGAGGGCCGCTTGTCGCTGACCCAGCCCGAGGACATGCTGACCACCGGTGTCGAGGTCGAGGCCCGGCCGCCCGGCAAGAAGGTCAAGCGGCTGTCGCTGCTGTCCGGCGGTGAGCGGTCGCTGGTCGCGATCGCCATCCTGGTGGCCATCTTCCGCGCCCGGCCGTCACCGTTCTACGTCCTCGACGAGGTCGAGGCGGCGCTGGACGACACGAACACCCAGCGGCTGCTGACGATCCTCGAAGAGCTGCGCGAGTCATCGCAGTTGATCATCATCACCCACCAGAAGCGCACCATGGAGGGTGCCGACGCCCTGTACGGGGTGAGCATGCGAGGTGACGGTGTGACACACGTGATCAGTCAGCGCATCCGTGAGCCGGAGCCCGCCTGACGGTCAGCTCCCGGTGGGGGACGCCACCGGCGACAGGGTGTACTCCAGAATGCCGGTCCGCTCGCAGCCGATCTGCATGGCCTGGGCAGTGCCTGCGACGCGCGTGCCGAGCCCGACGCACATGCCGTCATCGCCCTGCGGGCGCATCCGGAACAGCGGGCCCCTCTGCGGCGACGCGCCGGCCGACGTCACGGTGAACCGTTGCAGCGAGGAGTTCGGATCGCACGACGTCAGATGGATCAGCGCGCCCTCGGACCGCGAATCCACGGTGGCGCACCAGATGTCGTCGTCCATGGTCGAGCCCTTGATCGTGTATACGCCGCCCTCGCCGGACTCGAACCGAAATCGCTGCATGGTGTCGTCCGCGATGCAGGCGTCGGTCGCGAGCGTCGGCCGGAAGTCGTTGTCGGGCAGGACCGAGAGGCAGCCGCCGGGCGTCGGATGGACGGTGTACCAGCCACCCACGGGCAGTCCACGGGAGGACGTCGAGATGGTCGCGCCCGGTGCGGTCGTCCGGCCCGGCGTGGCCGGCTCGCCCGGTGCGGTCGACTCGGCCCCCGTGTTGGCGCGCGCGGGCGTGGCGCCGGGCTCGACGGCGGGGGTGCCGCCCGGCCACAGGGAGATCCCCACGATCGCGAAAGTGATCAGCACGGGCGCCATGACCAGCAGTGAGACCGGATGACGGCGGTGCGCCCGGCTGTGCCGCGGACCGTGGTCGGCCGGGGCGGGCGAGCCCTCCGACGTGGGCGTTCCGTCTCCCGGACCGGCTCCGGGCGGCTGGTCGGAACGGGGTTCGGTGACGGTCGTGACCGGCGCGTTCGGAGACGGCATGGCGGTGACACGCTCGTGGACCCGCGTCCATTCCCGCTGTACCGCGGGGGTGCAGCCGCATGCGCGTACGAACGCCACGGCCATTTCCCTGGGGGGAACGATGTCATGGTCGAGGAGAACGGCGAGCCGGCCGGCCGGCAGCCGGTCCCCGCGTACCGTCGCCCTGGCCTCCAGTTCGTCGAGGGTCAGACCGGACCATTGCTGCAGCCTGCGCATATGTGCGACGAACTCGATGGGGGTCGTCGCGTCCCCGGGGCGGGGCGCGAGCCGGGCACCGGACACTGTCGTCCCCTCAACTCCCCTAATACCGGCTATTGCGGGCATAATAGTCAATTACTGACCAGGTACGGCAACAGCTAGCTATGTAGACCAATACCACGATTATTGTAGTTACGTACCGGGGGTGTAAGTGTGACCGGAGGGCTCGGCGATGTCTTCTAGCGAGACTTCGTCCACCAGCGAATCCTCTTCCGGCTCTTCGCCCGCGTCCTTCTTCGAGGACCGGTCGCAGCGTGAGTTGAACCGCTCGACCGAGTCCAGGGTCGGCATCACTTTCGTGC
Organism: Actinomadura alba; assembly: GCF_014323705.1. GTDB lineage: Bacteria > Actinomycetota > Actinomycetes > Streptosporangiales > Streptosporangiaceae > Actinomadura_C > Actinomadura_C alba. The sequence continues at coordinate 421,050 of NZ_JABVEC010000001.1, read as the reverse complement.
TCCTCATGCAACTCCGGGTCCTCGCCGTGGGCGTGACCGTGCTGTTCGACGCGAACGTGCGCCGTGACGTGGTCGCGCTCTGCGTGCTCGCGGCCATGGCCGTGTCGTCAGGACTCGTGCTCGCCGTGTGGGAACGCGTCGTCCCCCGGCTCCTCAAGCACCCGGCCTTGCTCGGGTTCGACGTCCTGCTCGGATACGCCGTGCTCGAGGTGGGCGGCATCTTCGGTCCGTACTTCCTGGTCACGGTGGTCGCGGCCGGTATCGCCGGGCTCCTCTACCAGTGGCGGGTGACCGCGCTTCTCTGCCTGCAGCAGACGGTGCTCTACTACGCCGCCATGCACCAGAACGACACCTCCGACGAGCTGTCGACCGGCGCCTTTCCGCTCCTGCTCGCGATGCCGGTGTTCTATCCGACCGCCGCCCTGGTCGGGGCGGTGCTGCGCCGTCTGTTCGACGAACAGGTCGAGGTGGAGGAGACCCGCTGGCGGATGGAGGCCATGGCGCTGGCCGCGGACGAGCGCGCCCGGCTGGCCCGCGAGATGCACGACTCGCTCACGAAGACCCTCGCCGGGATCGCCCTGTCGGCGAAGGCGCTTCCGCTCTGGGTCCGCGAGTCGCCCGAGCGCGCGGAGGTCGAGGCGAAGCGCATCGAGTCCGCCGCCGCCATCGCCTCGCGCGAGGCGCGCACGCTCATCTCGGATCTGCGGATCGACGTCGTGCGCCGGCCGCTCGGAACCGCGATCGGCGAGGTCGCGGAGAAGTGGTCGAGGGCGAGCGGCGTGCCGGTGCGGACCACGGCCGGTGCCGACGCCGAGGTGCCGTTGCGCGCGAGGCACGAGGCCGTGGCCGTCGTCAAGGAGGCCCTGCAGAACGTCGGGAAGCACGCGAAGGCCACCAGCGTGACCGTCCGGCTGTCCGTGCGCGGTGACCGGCTGGAGGTCCGGGTGAGCGATGACGGCAGGGGCTTCGCGGCGCCGGCCGGGGGCGACGAGGCCTGGCTCGACGGGCTCGCCGACGACGGTCACTACGGCATAGTGGGCATGCACGAGCGGGTTCAGCGCGTGGGAGGGGACCTGGCGGTACGGTCCGAGCCGGGGGCCGGCACCGAGATCATGATGAGTCTTCCGCTCGATGACGTCGCTTCCGCGGCCGAGGCGGCAGCCGGACGACGGACGGGCGAGCCGCGCGGGAAGGGCCTGGAGACGAGAGCATGGAGGCTTCGATGAGCGGCGGCCCGCGTCACCGCGTGATGGTGGTGGACGACAACCCCGTCGTGCGGTCCGGGCTCACCGCCCTGCTCGAGGCCAGCGGCGACATGGACGTCGTCGCCGAGGCCGGAGACGGACGGAACGCCGTCGAACGGGCATGGCAGGTGATGCCCGACGTGGTCCTGCTCGACGTGCGCATGCCTCGGGTCGACGGAGTGAGCGCGGCAGAGGCGCTCAGCAAGATCAGCAGAGTGATCATGCTGACGCACGTCGACGAACCCGCAGTGGTGCTGTCGGCCATCCGCAACGGCGCGGTCGGTTATCTCGTGCACGACGCCTTCACCGTCGACGAGCTGCTCACGGCGATCCGCGAAACGGTGCACAATCGGGCGCATCCGCTCTCACCGGCAGCCGTCTCGGCCCTCATCAACGAGGCCAAGTCGGGCCGGGCCGCCGCTCCGCCCCCGCGGGAGACCCCGGCCGATCGGACCCGTTTCGGCCTGTCGGCCCGCGAGGCCGAGGTGATGGACCTGGTGACGCGGGGGCACACCAATCGGGATATCGCGGTCCGGCTGTTCCTCACCGAGAAAACGGTGAAAAATCATCTGAACAGGATTTACGCGAAGCTCGGGGTGCCGAACAGGGCGTCCGCCATCGCGACCTGGCTCGGTGTACTGCCGGGGTGAACGTTGCACTGACCCGCCTTGGGCCCGGCTCAATGCGATAGGTCCAGTTTGGGTCCAATGGCCCTACGGCTGCGCTTTCCGGATGCCTACTGTCTGAGGAATACACCGGAAAGGCGGGGTGGCCCATGACCGAGGAGCCGCCGGATCGCCCCTCGGGAAGGAGCTCACCCCGTGTTGCCTTCCCCTCTCTCCCGGGCGGCGGTCGCCGCCGGAGCCTTCCTGATCGGGGGCATGGCGATCGGTGCCGCGCTGCCCGTGGAGCGAGGGGAATCCGGTGTCGGTTCCGGCTCGTCGAGACCGGTGGCCACCGGTCATGACCGCCGTGATGAGTGCTCGCCCGCCGGCTCGCCGCCGCCCGCCTCATCGAGCCGGGCGGCGGCTCCGTCGGCGGGCGGGTCCGCCGAGGCGTCGCCGATGACGCCCGGCGATCGGGAGACCGCCGCTGGGCGCCATGGCTGGACCGGCCTCGTCGCCCGTGACGACTTCGACGGCGACGACGTCGACCGCGCCGACTGGGAGGTCTATGACGGCGCGGGGCACGCCGGCAACGGCCGGCGGAGCCCCGAGGCCATCCGGGTCCGCGACGGCGTTCTCACGATCACCGGCTGGCCCGACGGGACGACGGGCGCCATGGCGTGGCGACGGGGCGCGCAGAAGACCGGGCGCTGGGAGGCCCGCGTCAGGATGTCGCGGGGATGCGCTTGCTACCACCCGGTGCTGCTGCTGTGGCCGACGCAGGGCGGTGGCGGCGTCACCCCCGCGGGGGGCGGGGGCGAAGTCGACTACCTGGAGGTCATCGACTCCGGCAGGCGCGACGTGGCGAACTTCTTCCTGCACTATGGCCCTCCCGAGCGTGATGACCAGTTGCAGGCCCAGGTCAGGGCCGATCTGACCGAGTGGCATCACTTCGCGGTCGAATGGACGGCCGAGAGCATGACCGGCTACGTCGACGGACGACGCTGGTTCCACACCGATGACCGCGCCGTGCTGCCACCCGGCGACATGGTGCAGACGATCCAACTTGACTGGTTCCCGGCGGATCAGCCGCACACCGGGGAGGGCATCGACTGGAAGGTCCCGGCCACCATGGAAGTCGACTGGATCAAGATGTACCGGCTCTGATCGATGCGGGCAGGCGGCACAGGCCGCACAGAGCATGCAGAGGCGGAAAGGGGACGACGGGTGTTGACCAGAGACGGGTGCTCGACCGGCGGCGGTTGCGTTCACCTGCTGTCGGCGTTCACCTGCCGGATCGACGGCGGCGAGGTGGCTCTCGCGGAACTCCCGCGCAACCTGGTCATCAATCTGGTGCTCGGACGGCACCGGATGTCCAGGGGCGCGCTGATGGCGCGCCTCTGGCCCGACGAGGAACCGGAACGCGCCGCGAAGAGGCTGCGGCAGATCCTCTGGCGGATCCGCAGGCTGACCCAGGGCCGGATCGTCAGTGCCGACCACGAGGTCATCGGGCTGGCCGAGGACACCTGCGTCGACTTCACGGCCGCGCTGGACCTCGCCCGCTTCGCGGTCTCGGCCACGGCCACGCTCCCGGAGCTCGCGATCCGTTCCCTCGACCACTGGCGCCCTCTCGCCCAGCCCCTCCTGCCGGGATCGACCAGCGATGAGGTGCACATGGCGCGGCAGCGGTGGGACCGGCTCCGCCTCCTCGCCCTGGAGAAGATCGCCGATGCGATGCTGCTCAGCGGCGACATACCGGCGGCCATCGAACTCGCGTCGTACGCCGTGGAGGTGGACGATCTGAGCGAGGGGCCGTACAGGGTCCTGGCACAGGCTCACCTGGCGCGCAACGACATCGGGATGGCCCAGCGGGTCTACGGCGCCTACGCGGCGCTGCTCCGGGAGAGCCTCGGAGTCGGCCCGAGCGCCGAATTCGGCGACATCCTCAACACAGCGGGTTCGAGGAGGCTGGCCGGCTGACCGACCGGGCGCCGGCCGTCACCGGACGATCTTCCACACGCCGCCCGTCTCCCGCATCACGAAGACCGGCTGCACCGTGTGAACCGTCATGTTCCCGTCACTCCAGCTGAGGTCGGTGAAGGGGATGCTCACCTCGCCGGCGGCGTCGATCGTGCCCCCCGACACCTTGACCGTCACGAGGGCCCGCCGCTCGTCCGGCTTGATGAAGTGCGGCATGTCCTTGACGCCCTGCCGGCAGTCGCCCTTGAACACCTGCCGTTCGAACTCGCTGTCCGGGGCCACATGACCACACGCCGAGATGTCGCCGACCGTGCTACGCCGCATGAACGCCTGCAGGGCCTGCCGGGCCTGCTCCAGCCTGGCCTCCGTGGTTCCGTCCCCGGATTCGCCCTGCGAAGGCGAGGCGGCGGTGGAGCCGCGACCGTCCGCGCTGGGAGTGCTCTTGGACGCGCTACCGGAATCGCCACCGCATCCGGCCGTGGTGGCCATGCCGATGAGTACGAGGATCCCGAGCCGGAGCGCGCTTCGACCAGACATCGCATGCCTTCCTGAACTAGAGCGTGAACTGCGAAGAGAGGTTGAACGGCGAAGAGAGGTGCACCTGAGCAGTGAGGTTGAACTGCGAAAGCACCTTATATGTGGGGAAACCGGGAAATAGGGTTGGTCAAGGCATTGGCCGAATCGCGGCCTCGGGCCGTGCGCGACGCACGAGGAACCCGTCGGCGGCCGCGATGCCCATCCGCAGCCGCTCCGGCGAGCGCACCGGGTCATCACCCTCTCCCCGGGATGTCCGGGTCGGCTGCGCGGTCTGGGAGACTGGGACACGTTATGGAATTCGTGATCCTCGCCGTAGCCATCGTCGTCGTCGCCGTCATCACCGGCGCATTGCTCCTGCGCCCCGGCCGCCGTAAGGCGCCACCGCGCGTGCCGCCGGCGCGGACCTCCGCGGGCACCGCCACCGAGACCCGCCCGGCCGGAGCGACGGTCGCGGAGGAAGAGCCGGTCGCGCCGCCCCAGGGCCCGATCGAGCCGTCGGTCGGCACGATGCCGATACCGGAGATCGAGAAACCGCCACCGTCGGCCGGCCGGCTCGTACGGCTGCGGGCACGGCTGGCCCGGTCGCAGAACACCTTCGGCCGGAGCCTGCTCGCGCTGCTGTCGCGGGACACGCTCGACGACGACGCCTGGGACGAGATCGAGGACACCCTGCTCGCCGCGGACATGGGCGTGGCGCCCGCCCGGCAGATCGTCGAGGATCTGCGGACCAAGGTGCAGGTCCTCGGCAGCCGCACGCCCGCGGACGTGAGGGAGCTGCTCAGGGGGGAGCTGATCGCGCAGATCGGGGCCGACTGGGATCGGGCGCTGCACACCGAGCGGCACGGAACCCGGCCGGCCATCGTGCTCGTCGTCGGGGTCAACGGCACCGGCAAGACCACCACCTGCGGCAAGCTCGGCCGGGTGCTCGTCGGTGACGATCGCAGGGTGCTGCTGGGCGCCGCGGACACCTTCCGCGCGGCGGCCGCCGATCAGCTCGTCACCTGGGGGACCCGGGTCGGAGCCGAGGTCGTGCGCGGCGCCGAGGGCGCCGACCCGGCCAGCGTCGCGTTCGAGGCGGTCAGACAGGGCATCGACAGCAAGGTCGACACGGTCATCATCGACACCGCCGGACGGTTGCACACCAAGACCGGACTGATGGACGAGCTCGGCAAGGTCAAGCGCGTCGTGGAGAAGCAGGCGGAGGTCGACGAGGTCCTGCTCGTGCTCGACGCGACCACCGGCCAGAACGGCCTTCAGCAGGCCAGGGTCTTCGCCGAGGTGGTCAACGTGACGGGCATCGTGCTGACCAAGCTGGACGGCACCGCCAAGGGCGGCATCGTCGTCGCCGTGCAGCGTGAGCTCGGCGTCCCGGTCAAGCTGGTCGGCCTGGGAGAGGGCCCCGACGACCTGGCCCCCTTCGAACCGGGGCCTTTCGTGGACGCCATCCTCGGCGACTGACCCCTCGTCTCTCGGCGACCGACCCCCTCGTCCTCACACGGTGAGGATTGTGAAACATGCTCGCAACACGGCATGGCAGGGTTTCACACCTTGGAAACACAGGGGCCTTTCGGGTGAAACCGCGGCACCGGAACCTCAACGCAATCAACGTTCCGTGCCGAGGAGGGGCTCTCTCCGAGATGAAGATCGACAGCGGTAATACCGCCTGGATGCTGGCGAGCACAGCGCTCGTCCTGCTCATGACACCGGGCCTGGCCTTCTTCTACGGGGGGATGAGCCGGGCCAAGAGCGTCCTCAACATGATGATGATGAGCTTCGTCAGCATCGCCACCGTGACCATGGTCTGGGTCCTCTATGGCTATTCTCTGGCGTTCAGCGACGGTGGCGGCGTCAACAAGATCATTGGTGGCCTCGGCGACTGGGGCCTGGTGGGCCTTGAGAAGATGGCGACCACCGACGACGGCACCGGCATCCCGCAGCTCGTGTTCGTCGCCTTCCAGGCCACGTTCGCCATCATCACCGTGGCCCTCATCAGTGGGGCCATCGCCGACCGGGCCAAGTTCGGCGCGTGGGTCGTCTTCGGCATCGTGTGGGTGACGCTGGTCTACATCCCGATCGCCCACTGGGTCTGGGCCTCGGGCGGATGGCTCTTCGACCTCGGCGCGCTCGACTTCGCCGGCGGCACGGTGGTCCACATCAACGCAGGTGCGGCGGGCCTGGCCCTGGCCCTGGTGCTGGGCAAGCGCAAGGGCTGGCCGAAGGAGCCGATGCGGCCGCACAACCTGCCGTTTGTACTCCTCGGCGCGGGCCTCCTGTGGTTCGGCTGGTTCGGCTTCAACGCCGGGTCCGCGCTCGGCGCGAACGAGGTCGCCGCGGTGGCGTTCATCAACACGCTGGTCGCCACGGCCGCCGCGTCCTTCGCCTGGATCATGGTGGAGAAGGTGCGCGACGGAAGCCCCACCACGCTGGGCATCGCCTCCGGCGCGGTCGCCGGCCTCGTCGCCATCACCCCCGCATGTGCCTTCGTCACCCCCATCGGTGCGATCGTCCTCGGCCTGATCGCCGGCGCGGTCTGCGCCTTGGCGGTGGGCCTGAAGTACCGCTTCGGCTATGACGACTCGCTCGACGTGGTCGGCGTCCACCTGGTCGGTGGCGTGCTCGGCGCCCTGCTCATCGGCTTCCTCGGCACGGCGGCCGTCAACGAGGCCGGCGCCGACGGTCTGCTGGCCGGAGGCGGCCTCACCCAGCTGGGCAAGCAGGCGGTCGGCGTGGCCGCGACGCTCGCCTACTCGCTCGTGCTGACCTATGTGATCGGCAAGGTCATCGACCTCACCATCGGCTTCCGCGCCGACGCCGAGGACGAGATCTCCGGCATCGACAGCGCGGCGCACGCCGAGACCGCGTACGACTTCGGCACGATCCACTCCGGTATCGGAGCCTCCCTGCCGGCGGCCGTGCGCCAGGCGACCGCCGTGAGTGACGGCACCGGCCCGGCGGAGGACAAGGGCGACGATCCCAGCGAAACGGCCGGTACCGACGGCGACTCCGAGACCGCGTCCAAGAAGGTGGAGGCCGACGCATGAAGCTGATCACCGCGGTCATCAAGCCGTTCAAGCTCGATGAGGTCAAGTCCGCGCTGGAGACCTTCGGGGTCCGTGGGCTGACCGTCAGCGAGGCCAGCGGATACGGCCGGCAGAAGGGCCACACCGAGGTCTACCGTGGCGCGGAGTACAAGGTGGATCTCGTCCCCAAGCTGCGGGTCGAGGTCCTCGTCGACGACGCCGACGCCGACGACACCATCGACGTCATCGTCAAGGCCGCCCAGACCGGGAAGATCGGGGACGGCAAGGTGTGGGCGGTTCCCGTCGAGACGGTGATCCGGGTTCGTACCGGTGAAACCGGCCCGGAAGCCCTCTGAGGAACGGCGTGCTCGGGGGAGATCGCCGTATGGGTGACATGAGCGGGGCGCTCCCGACCGTACGACCCGGTCGGGAGCGCCCCCGTCCGCATCGGGGTGGGCGCGCGGCGACATCCGCGCGGCAAGCGCGTCCGGCCCGGCCGCGGCGCACCCCGAGGGGGAGCCGATGAGACACGAGGCGGTCGCGCCCGGCCCTGAGCAGATGCTGAGGTCACCGGACCTGCCGCGGTCCGGCACGCTCGCCGCCAGGAAGGCCCACGCGGACGCGCGGGCCACCCGGGCGGACGAGCTCGATCGGTGGCTCACCGGTCTGCTCGGCCCCGAACCGCACGTCGCCCTGGTCGCGGTCGGCAGCCACGGCCGCCGTGATCTGACTCCCGGCGGTGACCTCGATCTGGTCCTGCTGCACCGGGGAAGGTCCAAGGCACCCGGCGACGGTCTCGGGGACCGAGACCGCGCGCACCTGACCGGCCCGGCGGACCGGCCCGACGCGGGTGGCCCGAGTGGCCTGGACGTCCTCGACGCGGCCTGGGCACGTCACGTGGCCGAGGTCGCAGACCGGATCTGGTACCCGGTCTGGGACTCCGGGCTCCGGCTCGATCATTCCGTGCGCACGGTGCACGAGGCGCGAACCGTGGCCAGGGACGATCTCAAGGCCGCGCTCGGGCTCATGTCCGCCCGCCGCATCGCGGGCGAGCAGTCCCTCGTCGACGAACTCCGCGCGGCCGTGCTCGCGGACTGGAGGGCCGACGCGCGGCGGCGGCTCGGCGAGCTGTCCGCGATGACCCGTGAGCGCTGGGAGACCCAGGGCGAACTGGCGTTCCTGCTCGAACCCGATCTCAAGGAGGCGCGCGGCGGGCTGCGGGACGTCCACGTGATGCAGGCGGTGGCGGCCTCGTGGGTGGCGCCGGCACCGGACGAGCGCGTCCGCGCGGCCTACCGCCTGCTGCTGGACGTACGGCATGCCCTGCACGAGCTCACCGGCCGGGCGGCCGACCGGCTCGTCCTCCAGGAGCAAGAGGCGGTGGCGCGGGCGGTCGGCCTCCTCGACGCCGACATGCTGCTCCGTACCACCGCCGAGGCGGCGCGCACCGTCACCTACGCGGGCGACCACGTGTGGCGGCACGTCGACCGGTTCTGCGCCGCCCGCGGCCGCAACCGGGGGCGGGGCCGCCCCGAGCGGCGTCCGCTCGCCGACGGCGTGGTCGAGCACGACGGCGAGGCCGTCCTCGCCCGCGGTGCCGATCTGACCGACCCCGCGCTCGTGCTGCGCATCGCGGCCGGCGCGGCACAGGCCGGCCTCCCGCTGGCGCCCGCCACCGTGAACCGGATGGCCGAGGACGTGCCGCCCATGCCCGTGCCGTGGCCCGCCGAGGCCCGTGACGCCCTCGTCGCGCTCCTCGGTGCCGGCCCCCCTGCGATCCCCGTGTGGGAGGCGCTGGACCAGGCCGGGCTGATCACCAGGCTGCTGCCCGACTGGGAGCGGGTGCGCAACCGTCCGCAGCGCAATCCCGTGCACCGCTTCACCGTCGACCGGCATCTGGTCGAGGCCGCCACCGGAGCCGCGGCCCTCACGCGCGAGGTCGCCCGTCCCGACCTGTTGCTGGTCGGCGCGCTGCTGCACGACATCGGCAAGGGCTGGCCCGGCGACCACTCCCGCGGCGGGGCCGTGGTGGCCCGCGATATGGGCGCGCGGATGGGCTTCGGCGAGCGCGACGTCGGCGTGCTGGAGGCGATGGTCCGCCACCATCTGCTGCTGCCCGACACGGCCACCCGGCGCGATCTCGACGATCCGGTCACCATCAGGGCGGTGGCCGACGCCGTGGGCGGTCACGAGGTGCTCGAACTGCTGGCCGCGCTGTCGCTCGCGGACGGCCTGGCGACCGGTCCCGCCGCGTGGGGCGCGTGGAAGGCCGGCCTCGTCGACGAACTGGTCCGCCGGGTGACCGCGGCGCTGTCGGGCCGGGCGGTGCCACGGGCACCCGAACCCAGCCCCGCGCAGCTCGCCCTGGCCAGGCACGGCGGAGGCGCCGTGCGAGTCGTGGGCACGAGGATCACGGTGGTGGCTCCCGACCGGCCGGGGCTGCTGTGGCGTGCGGCGGGGGTGCTCGCTCTGCACCGGCTCGTCGTCCGTACGGCCCGTGGCGTGCTGCCCGCCCAGGGCGGCGACGGCCCCACAGCCATGATCGAGTTCACTGCGGTCCCGGAGTACGGCACACCGCCGGATCCGGCCCTGCTGGAGGCCGACCTGCGGCGGGCCCTGGCCGACCGCCTGGACGTCGCGGCCCGGCTGGAGCGCCGCGCCGGCGCGGCGCGGGTACGGCCGGGCGCCGTGGTGCCGCCACCACGGGTCACGATCCTCGACGACGCCTCGAACACGGCCACCGTCATCGAGGTGCGGGCGCACGACCGGCCCGGACTGCTGTGGCGGATCGGGCGGGCCATCGGTGCGTGCGGCCTGCAGGTCCGCGCCGCTCAGGTGGACACGCTCGGCGCCAACGCCGTCGACGTTTTCTACGTCGTGGGAGAGGACGGTGCCCCGATCTCCGACACCGCCGCCCTCGACGCCGTACGCCAGCGGATCCTCAAGGTCCTGCGCTGATCCGCGCCGGCCCGACCGGCGGCCAGGCGGCCCTGTGACCAGGGCCGGAGCCCCTCGGAGGCGTGTCGCGGCGGGGTGATCCCCGTATTCGTCCGTCTCGGCGCGACCGGGAACCGCGTGAACCGGATAACCTTGGGGGTCGATCCCCGAAGCTCCTGAGGACTGGTCGAGACACGTGTTCGAGACGCTTTCAGACCGCTTGACGTCGGTCTTCACGTCGCTGCGCAGCAAGGGCAAGCTGACCGAGGCCGACATCAACGCGACGGCGCGCGAGATCCGCGTCGCGCTGCTCGAGGCCGACGTCGCGCTGCCCGTCGTCAAGGACTTCATCGCGCGGATCAAGGAGCGGGCAACCGGCGCCGAGGTCGCCCAGGCGCTGAACCCCGCGCAGCAGGTCGTGAAGATCGTCAACGAGGAGCTCATCGAGATCCTCGGCGGCGAGACCCGGCGGATCCGGTTCGCCAAGACCGCGCCCACGGTGATCATGCTCGCGGGTCTGCAGGGTGCCGGTAAGACCACCCTCGCGGGCAAGCTCGCCCGCTGGCTCAAGGCGGAGGGCCACGCGCCGCTGCTCGTCGCCGCCGACCTGCAGCGCCCCAACGCGGTGCAGCAGATCCAGGTGCTCGGCGAGCGTGCCGGCGTCGCCGTCTTCGCGCCCGAGCCCGGCAACGGCGTCGGCGATCCGGTGCAGGTGGCCCGGCGCTCCATCGACCATGCCCGGCACGCCCAGCACGACATCGTGCTGATCGACACCGCCGGCCGGCTCGGCATCGACGCCGAGATGATGGGGCAGGCGGCCGACATCCGCGACGCGGTCCGGCCGGACGAGATCCTCTTCGTGGTCGACGCCATGATCGGCCAGGACGCGGTCACGACCGCCCAGGCCTTCCTCGACGGGGTCGGATTCGACGGGGTCGTCCTCACCAAGCTCGACGGCGACGCGCGCGGTGGCGCGGCGCTGTCGGTGCGCCACATCACCGGCCGGCCGATCATGTTCGCCTCGACCGGTGAGAAGCTCGAGGACTTCGATGTCTTCCACCCCGACCGGATGGCCGGCCGGATCCTCGACATGGGCGACGTCCTCACCCTGATCGAGCAGGCCGAGAAGGCGTTCGACGCCGACCAGGCCGCCAAGATGACCACGAAGTTCGCCTCGGGTGAGAACTTCACGCTCGATGACTTCCTCGAGCAGATGATGATGATCCGTAAGCTCGGCCCGATCGGCAATCTGCTCGGCATGCTGCCCGGCATGGGGCAGATGCGGCAGCAGATCGACCAGATCGACGACAAGGACCTCGACCGGGTCGCGGCCATCATCCGCTCCATGACCCCGGGCGAACGCGACAACCCGAAGATCATCAATGGCTCGCGGCGGGCGCGCATCGCGGGTGGCTCCGGGGTCAGCGTCGGCGAGGTCAGCAGCCTGGTCACCCGCTTCTTCGACGCCCAGAAGATGATGCGCCAGATGGCCGGCGGCATGGGGATCCCCGGAGTGCCGGGAACGCGGCGCAAGGGCGCGGCCAAGGGCAAGAAGGGCAAGAAGAAGCAGCCGCGCAGCGGTGACCCGCGCAAGCGCGCGGCCGCCGCGCAGCAGAACGGTGAGCGCGAGGCGCCGCAGGCTCTGCCGCCCGCCCTCGGCGGGCTCCCGGGCGGGCTGCCCGGCCAGCTGCCCCCCGGCTTCCAGATGCCCGATCTCGGCGATCTGCAGCCCCGCAAGAAGAGATAGCCCCGCGATCGCGTAAGTAATACGGCATTTCTCGCGTGTTCGCGGCGCCGAATTACTACTCGGCGCTAATCGTCTGGCACAATGACAGGCTGGAAACCCGGAGCGTCAGGAGCCCTCTCACCCCTGTCGCGCCGGAGTCCATCCGAGCGGCTCGTGCCGGTCCCCACCTGGCGCGCTTCGCTCATCCATGTCGAATCTGGAGAACACCACACCCGTGGCAGTCAAGATCAAGCTCAAGCGTCTGGGGAAGATCCGGAACCCGCAGTACCGGATCATCATTGCCGATGCCCGCACCAAGCGTGACGGGCGTGCGATCGAAGAGATCGGCCGGTATAACCCGAAGGAGAATCCCTCTCTCATCGAGGTGGACTCCGAGCGGGCACAGTACTGGCTCGGCGTCGGCGCGCAGCCGACCGAGCCGGTTCTCAGCATCCTGAAGGTCACCGGCGACTGGCAGAAGTTCAAGGGCCTGCCGGGAGCCGAGGGCCGGCTCAAGACGGCCGAGCCCAAGGTGGACCGGAAGGCCGTCTTCGACGCCGCCGTCAAGGAGACCTTGAAGGACGGCGGCGCCGCGACGACGCCGAAGTCGAAGAAGAAGGCCGAGCCCAAGAAGGCCGAGGCCAAGAAGGCCAAGCCCGAAGCGAAGACCGAGGCGAAGACCGAGGCCAAGCCCGAAACCGAGGCGAAGGCCGAGGAGACCACCGAAGCCAAGAGCGAGGCCTAAGGTGCTCGAAGACGCGCTCGAGCACCTGGTCCGGGGCATCGTCGAACATCCGGACGACGTCCGGGTTCAGGCGCGCCGGATCAAGGGTGGCCGGGTGCTCGAGGTGCGAGTGCACCCCGAGGACCTCGGTAAGGTCATCGGCCGAAGCGGGCGTACCGCCAAGGCCCTCCGCACGGTGATGGGCGCTCTTTCCGGCGACCGTTACGTGCGCGTGGATCTGCTCGACGTCAACGAGGTCCGCTGACCGGCGCATTCTGATGAAGACGCTGGTTGTGGGCCGCATAGGACGGCCGCACGGGATCCGTGGCGAGGTAACCGTCGAGGTTCGCACCGACGACCCCGACTCCAGGTTCGCACCCGGAGCGGTGCTCGCCACGGAACCCGAGCAGTCGGGCCCCCTCACCATCGAGAGGGCCCGGTGGCATTCGGGCCGGCTGCTCCTGCAGTTCGCCGGAGTCGACGGCCGCGATGAGGCCGAAGAGCTGCGAGGCACCTGGCTCGTCGTCGACTACGCAGACATCCCGCCGAGCGACGACCCCGACGAGTTCCATGATCAGGAACTGCTCGGGTTGGACGTCGTCACGGTGGGCGGGGCCGAGATCGGCACCGTCACCGAGGTGCGGCACGGTGGCCAGGACCTGCTCGTCATCGGCCGGCCGGAAGGCGGCGAGGCGTTCGTGCCCTTCGTCGCCGCGCTCGTTCCCGAGGTCGACGTGGCCGCCGGCCGGCTCGTCATCGACCCGCCGCCCGGCCTCATCGAGGATTAGGGTTCGCGCGATGCGCATCGACATTGTCTCGATCTTCCCGGAGTACTTCGCCCCGCTGGACGTCTCGCTGCTCGGCAAGGCGCGGCGGCGCGGCGTCGTGGACGTCCGCGTGCACGACCTGCGGGACTGGACGCACGATCGGCACCGCACCGTCGACGACACCCCGTACGGCGGCGGACCCGGCATGGTCATGAAGCCCGAGCCGTGGGGCGAGGCCCTCGACGCGATCGTCCCGCCCGGCACGCCCGCCGTGCCCCGGCTGGTGGTGCCCACGCCCAGCGGCCGCCCCTTCACCCAGGCCCAGGCGGTGGCCTTCGCAGCCGAGCCATGGCTGGTGTTCGCCTGCGGACGGTATGAGGGGATCGACTCCCGGGTCGTCGAGGAGGCCCGTCAGCGGATGCCGGTCGACGAGGTCGGCATCGGCGACTACGTCCTCGCCGGCGGAGAGGTCGCCGTTCTCGTGATCGTCGAGGCGGTCAGCCGGCTGCTGCCGGGCGTGCTCGGCAACGCCGACTCGGTCACCGACGACTCCTTCGCCCCCGGTGCCATGGAGACCCTGGTCGAGGGCCCCGTCTACACCAAGCCCCCGGTCTGGCGCGACCGGGCGGTACCCGAGGTCCTGCTGTCCGGCGACCATGGCGCGATCGCGCGCTGGCGGCGTGATCAGGCGCTCCGCCGTACGGTCGTTCACCGGCCGGAACTGGCGGCGAAGATAGATCCCGACACGCTCGACGCGGACGACCGGAGGGTACTCGATTCGGCCGGTTTTCCGGTGGACGGCGAACCTACGGTAGGCTAGGGCGTCGCTCGGCTCGATGCCGAGCACGTCACGACTTCCCAGATGTCCCCACTCGCGCGGTCGGCGCTGCCGTCATCCTGGCGCGTTTGGCCGTGAGGAACCGCAGAGGAACCGCAGTCATGCACACCCTGATCCAGGAGATCGAGAAGGCCGCGATGCGTGCCGACGTCCCGGCGTTCCGCCCGGGCGACACGCTGAAGGTGCACGTTCGCGTCACCGAGGGCAACCGGAGCCGGATCCAGGTCTTTCAGGGCGTGGTGATCCGGCGTCAGGGCGGCGGCGCCCGTGAGACCTTCACGGTCCGCAAGATCAGCTACAGCGTCGGCGTGGAGCGCACCTTCCCGCTTAACAGCCCGTCGATCGACAAGATCGAGATCGTCACCCGTGGTGACGTCCGGCGGGCCAAGCTCTACTACCTGCGCAACCTGCGCGGCAAGGCGGCGCGCATCAAGGAGAAGCGCGACAACTGAGCCGCGGTGGGCGCGCGACCGCGCTCCCGTCTCCCACGTCCGCTGCCCCGGTGCGTTCAGAACGCGCCGGGGCAGTGTTGGGTGGCGCCGCCCGGCGAATTCGCTCAGGCCGTTCCCGGCGGATCGGCCGGGTAGTGATCGCTTGGGGTTGTGATCGCTTTGTGAACGACACGCCGCCGCAAGGCGCCGTGACCGCTGGTCGCCTATAGGCTCGACTTGATGACTGACGACCAGAGCGTGGGCGACCCGGCGCGCAGTCCCGCCGACGCCGCCCCGGAGCCGTCCCAGGACGATCGGAGAGACGTGCGTTCCGAGGCCGAGGGCACGGTGCCCGACGAGAACAAGGCCGCCGATCCCGACGGCTCCGCGTCCGGCGACGAGCGGCCTGCGGGCAAGCGCGCCGGGAAGCGTACCGGCGAGGACGGCAAGAAGCAGGGCTCCTTCTGGAAGGAGCTGCCCATCCTCGTCGGTGTGGCTCTGGTGCTCGCCCTCGTCATCAAGGCGTTCGCCGTCCAGGCGTTCTACATCCCGTCGGCGTCGATGCAGAACACGCTGCAGATCGGCGACCGGGTGCTGGTCAGCAAGATCGTTTACCACATGCGCGACATCGAGCGCGGTGACGTCGTGGTCTTCAACGGCCTGGACTCGTGGGATCCCGAGGTCCAGGTGCAGCAGCCGAGCAACCCGGTGTCGAAGGCGTTCGCGGCCGTGGGCCGCGCGTTCGGCGTCGTGCCCGGCGAGAAGGACTACATCAAGCGGGTCATGGGCGTCGCGGGCGACCGGGTGAAGTGCTGTGACGCGCAGGGCCGGGTCACGGTCAACGACGTGCCGGTGGACGAACGGAGCTACCTCTACACCGATCCGGTCACAGGGCAGCAGAACAGGCCCTCGGAGAAGGAGTTCGACTTCACCGTGCCCGAGGGGCGGCTATGGGTCATGGGCGATCATCGCGAGGTCTCCTACGATTCTCGTCAGCACTCGGGCGACGCGGGCGGCGGCTCGATCCCGGAGAGCAGGGTGATCGGCCGCGCGTTCGTCATCGTGTGGCCGATCGGCCGGGCGAGGGTCCTGCCGATTCCCAAGACCTTCGAGCAGCCCGCACTGGCCGTGGCCAACGCCGCGCTGCCCGCCACGCCGCTGGCGGCCGGGCTGGTGGGCGCGGTTCCGCTCACCTGGGTGGGCCGTCGGCTCCGGCGCCGCCACCGACGTCGCCAGGCCGCCGCCTGACCGGTTTCGGTCCGCTCTGTCCTCGGTACGTCGTACGCTCGAAACGTGAGTTTCGAGGGCGATGGGGTCGGGTGCGGGCGATGACGAACCTCTGGCGTCTCGTACGCCCCGTCAAGTTCACACCCCGCAGGGACGCGGGGCTTTACGCGTACGAGCGCGCTCTGGAGCATGGTGGCTTCAGCCCGGTGGCCGGTGTCGACGAGGCGGGGCGCGGGGCATGCGCCGGTCCGCTCGTGGTGGGCGCCGTGATCCTTCCCGCCGGCCGGCGCGGGCTGATCGACGGGCTCACCGACTCAAAGCTGCTCACGCCGCGCCGCAGGGAGGAGATCTACGCCGAGATCGTGGCGCGAGCCCGGGCGTGGAGCGCAGTGATCATCCCCTGTGACGACATCGACCGGATCGGGCTGCACCGGTGCAACATCGCCGGGATGCGGCGGGCGCTCGCGGCGCTGGAGACCCGGCCCGCCTACGTGCTCAGCGACGGCTTCCCGGTACCCGGGCTCGGCGTCCCCGCCCTGGCGGTGCCCAAGGGCGATCAGGTCGCGGCGTGTGTGGCGGCCGCCTCGGTGATCGCCAAGGTCACGAGAGACCGGCTCATGGTCGCGCTGCACGAGCGTTATCCCACCTACGGTTTCAACGTGCACAAGGGCTACATCACCCGCGAGCACACCGCCGCCCTGGCGGCTCACGGGCCCTGTGCCGAACACCGTTCATCCTTTGTCAACGTCGCTCGCGTGATGTCGCGGGCGGCACGGCCAGGCGCGGTCACACCAAGCGCGGGGGAGGCCGAGATGCGGAACAATGAGGCAGAGGTCGTCGGGGAGGGAGTGCGGCTATGAGTGCGGAAGATCTCGAAAAGTACGAGACCGAGATGGAGCTGCAGCTCTATCGCGAGTACCGGGACGTGGTCGGGCTCTTCACCTACGTGGTCGAGACCGAGCGCCGGTTCTACCTCACCAACTCGGTGGACCTTCAGGTGCGCACCGCCGACGGCGAGGTGTTCTTCGAGGTGACGATGCAGGACGCCTGGGTGTGGGACATGTATCGTCCGGCGCGTTTCGTGAAGAACGTTCGGGTGGTCACGTTCAAGGACGTCAACGTGGAGGAGCTCGCCAAGAGCGACCTCGAACTGCCCCGCAACTAGGGGAACCCCACGCCGGCTCACGGCCGCCCCTTACGCCGGGGGCGCGGAAGCCGCCAGCCCTGGCCGCGGCGTTCGATGAAGCCGGCCGCGGCCAGCAGCCCCAGCCTGCTCCTCGCGGTGCCGATGTCGACGCCCGCCCGCACCGCGATCTGTGCCGGACCCGCCGAGCCGCGTGCCGGAACCGCCTCCAGCACCAGCCTGGTCACCGGTTCGAGATCGTCGCGGGGCATGACGGGGCCACGCGGTTCGGGCGCCAGATCATCACCGATGCGCCCCACCGTGTCCATCACCTCCGCGGCGTTCGACACGCACGTCGCGACGCCGTCCCGCAGCCAGCGGTGGCAGCCTCGGGACACCAATGAGGTCACCGGCCCGGGCACGGCCATGACCGGCCGGTTGAGCTCTCGGGCGAACTTCGCCGTGTTGAGGGCACCGCTGCGGAGGTCGGCCTCCACCACGACCGTCCCCTTCGTCAGCGCCGCGATGACGCGGTTGCGCACCAGGAAACGCAATCTCGTGGGCGTGGTGCCCGGTGGCCACTCGCTGACCAGCAGCGAGGTCCGGGCGATCTCGGTGAGGAGCCCCTCATTGCGGGGCGGATAGAGCCGATCGACCCCGTTGGCGAGCACCGCCACGGTGGCGCCACCCGCGGCCAGCGCGCCCCGGTGCGCCGCGGCGTCGATCCCGAGCGCACCGCCGCTGACGATGGTGCAGCCCCGGTCGGCCAGCTCGGCGCCCATGTCGGCCGCCACCCGGTTGCCGTACGACGTCGCGGCGCGGGCCCCGACCATGGCGATCGAGCGCAGGCAGGCGTAGCGGAGGTCGGCCGGCCCGCGCAGCCAGAGGGCGTAAGGCGCGCGGTCGCCCAGCGCGTCCAGCTGGGTGGGCCATTCGGGCTCGCCCGGGCAGATCATCCGTCCGTCCAGCTTCGCGCACACCGTGAGGTCGGCCTCGGGATCCGCGGACGGCAGCCGTACGCGCCACCGGTCCATGTGCTCGGCGAGCCGGCGGCGCTCGGGTTCGCCGGAGAAGAGACCCGGCGGCGCCTTCCCGGCCCGTACGGCATCGAGGGCGCCGACCGCGCCGAACCGCTGGATCATGCGGCCGAGTAACCGGTCGCAGGGCTCGGCGATGTAGCAGAGGGTGGCGCGGGCGAACCGCTCGTCGTCGGACACGGTCATGATCTCTTTCCCTTCCACAGTTCCAGTGCCTCGCCGACGTCGTGATCTGCCGGGACGCCGCGGTCGCCCAGATCGGCGATGGTCCACGCGACCCTCAGCACCCGGTGCATGCCCCGGGCGCTGAGAGTGCCCTCGATCAGGGCCTTGTCGACCGGCCACATCGCGGAGGTCGGCAGGGCCAGGCTTCGCCGCAGCTCCGGGCCGGGGACATCGGAGTTGGTCCGCCACGGGGTGCCGGCCAGCCGCTTGGCCGCTCGTTCGCGTGCGAGCAGGACCCGCTCGGCCACCACCTCGCTGGACTCCGCGACGTCGACGTCGTAGCGCAGCTCGGCCCGGGTGGCCGCCTCGAGCTCCAGCTTGAGATCGACCCGATCGAGGAGCGGGCCGGAGATACGGCCCAGATACCTGCTGCGCACCGCCGGAGTGCAGACGCACTCGAGCACTTTGGCCGCCGCACACGGGCAGGGGTTGGCGGCCAGGACCAGCGTGAAGCGGGCGGGGAAGCGCGTGGTCGCCTCGGCCCGCGAGATCGTCACCGCACCGTCCTCCAGCGGCTGGCGCAACGCGTCGAGGACCCCGGTGGAGAACTCCGGTGCCTCGTCGATGAACAGAACGCCCTGGTGGGCCAGTGACGCCGCTCCCGGCCGGAGCGCCCGCCTGCTGCCACCACCGATCATCGCGGCCCGGGTCGTCGTGTGGTGCGGCGCGCAGAAGGGCGGCTCGGTGATGAGCGGCTGCCCCGCCGGCAGCGTGCCCGCCACCGAATGGATCGTGGTGACCTCCAGGGCCGCGCTGCGCTCGAGCGGTGGCAGCAGAGTGGGCAGCCGTTCGGCGAGCATGGTCTTGCCGCAGCCCGGCGGCCCGGACAGCCAGAGATGGTGGCCGCCCGCCGCGCTGATCTCGAGTGCCCGGCGGGCGTCGGCCTGGCCGCGCACGTCGGACAGATCGAGAGCGTCGCGATGCGGCCCCGAACGGACGGCATGGCCGTCCGCGGGCGCGGGCACCGGTGGGTCGTCCTCGTCCTCCTCCACCGGAGGCGGTTCGTCGCGCAGGTAGGCCATCAACGCGCGGAGCGAGCCCACCGGGACCACCTTGACCCCGGGTACGAGGGCGGCCTCGGCGCCGTTGGCCGTGGGAACCACCACGCTGGTGAAGCCCGCCTCGGCGGCGCCGAGGATGGCCGGGAGCACCCCGCGCACCGCGTGCACCCTGCCGTCGAGCCCGAGCTCGCCGATCATCACGAGCCGTGCGCACACGGCCGGCGAGACCACGTCGGCTGCTCCGAGCACGCTGACCGCAATGGACAGGGCGAATGTCAAGATAGGGCATACTTAAGGGCATGGATGCCCCAGAGTCGCCGATCGTCAGAGAGTGTGTGCTCTACCTGCGCAAATCCAAGGGCAAAGCCGGGCTCGCCAGGCAGGAACGCGACTGCCGCACCTACGCCGACCGGATCGGCTGGCGCATCGTGCAGGTGTTCACCGACAAGGACAGTACCGCTCACCGCCGAGTCGGCGCCGCCAGACCAAAGCGCGACGACTACCAGAACATGCTGACCGTGCTCCGCGCCGACCAGCGGCCCGTCCCGCTCGGGGTGCTCTCGTGGCACGCCGACCGGCTCGACCGCGACCCAGGGGAGGCCGCGGAGTTCACGGATATCGCGGCGGTCGGCGGGCACCTCGTGGAGACACCGCGCGCGGGCGCGTACGACCTGGGCACGCCGACCGGCCGGAAGCGCTTCAGGGACGACGTCAGCCACGCCGCCTATGAGGTCGACCACCTGATCGAGCGGGTGGAGTCGGCGAAGATCGAGGCGGCCGCCGAGGGCCGGTGGCTCGGCGGCAAGAGGCCGTTCGGGTTCGAGGCCGACGGCGAGACGATCCGCCCAAAGGAGGCGGAGCTGATCGACGTCAGTAGCGGCCAGGTGCTCGTGGGCGTCTCGATGCTGCAACTCGAGCGGGACTGGCGTGCGGCGGGGAGCACCACGACCGGCGGGAAGCAGCCGACCGCGAACGAGATCCGCCGGATCCTCCTTCGCCCCCGCAACGCGGGGATCAGCGTTCACCGCGGCCGCGAGGTAGGCCCGGCACGATGGCTGCCGGTGCTGCTGGCGGGCACGTACCGGCCACGCTGGGAAGCTGCCGAGGGCAAGGAGCGCGAGGCGATCGAGGCCGAGTGGCGGGCTGAGGCCGAGGCCAGGTTCCGGGCGGTGGCGGTGGTGCTGACGGATCCGAATCGGCGGACGTCCCCAGGCCCGGAGCGACGGTGGCTCGGGTCGGGCCAGTACCGGTGCGGTTACCCGATCGCCGAGGCGGAGGAGTGCGGCCGGCCCTCGAAGATGGGCACTGCGGGGAACGGGTCGAGGGCGGGGCGGCCGACGCCGGCGTACCGGTGCAGCGGGCCGAAGCGGCATGTCGTCCGCGCTGCGGAGTCCCTGGACGACTTCGTGGAGGAGGCCATCATTACCCGCCTCTCCGAGCCGGACGCGGCGGCGACGTTCGCGCCGCCGGCCGCGCGTGACGATGCCGCCGAGCTGCATGTGCGGGCGGCGACGCTGCGGACCCGGATCACGGAGGCCGGGGACATGTGGGAGGAGGGGGAGCTCACCCGCGCGGAGTACGTGGAGCGCAAGGGCCGGCTTCAGGGGAAGCTCGATCGGATCAATGAGCAGATCGCCGCGAGCGTTCAGACGTCGGTGTTCGACGGGCTGCTCGGGGTGGAGGATGTCGCCGCGGCGTGGGATGCGCTGTCGTTGTCGCGGAAGCGCGCCGTGCTGGACGCTCTGGTGACGGTGACGATCCTGCCGGCGCCGCGGGGCCGCCCGAAGGGGTGGGAGCCAGGCAAGCCGTACTTCAACCCGGGGGCTGTTCGACTGGAGTGGAAGCCGCCAGCGTCGACGGCCGGTCGGCCGCGCCGGCGCGGGCCCGGCGCGGGCACGACCGTCATGGGGGAGGAGTAGGGCGCCCCATGTGCGCGCGGACCTAATGCCGACGGCATAGAAGGTTCACGTCCACAATCAGCAGGTCAAGGGCAAGGGCGCACCTCTGGCGGCCGGGCTTGTCCGGCGGCGGCCTGGTGCTGCTCGGCGGGGCCGGGCGCGGCGGCTTGACCTTCGGCGGCTTCGGCTTCTTGACCTTCGGCACCTTGGGCGCCTTGACGCGCTGAGGCTCATCAATCGGCAGAGCGCTTGCGAGCGGCAGGGCAGGCGTCTCGGGCACGTCCGGGGCGCTCGGCACGGGAGTCGACGCCGGAACTGGGGTAGTCGGGTCAGGCGATCGGGGTGGCGGTATCGCGGCGGCCGGTGGGGTGGAGGCGTAAGCGGGTGTAGGTGGGCGGGCTTGACTGCGCGGGCCGTCGTCGGCGAGTTGCGTGACGCCAGCCAACGCAGCAGTGCCCACGGTCGCCGCGGTGACGCCGCTCACGATGGCGTATGCGGTGTGGTCGCGCGCCCACGAGGCTGCCGCAACGATGGCGGCGGCGACACTGCCGGTGTTCGCGGCACGAATGATCGCGCGGCGGCGGCGCGCCTCGTCTTCCACCTCGTCGCGCTCACGCGCCTTGATCAGGGCGACGAGGGTCTTCCGGATCTCGGCGTGTTCCTGCAACTCGCGTTCGTGCTGTCTTCCCCTCTTGTCGTGCGCCGCCAGTGCCGCGCGCAGATCTTGCAAGTCCACTGTGTCCCCTTCGACGTCATCGTCTGCGCAATGCGCGGGGGTGCGCAGGTGTTCGAATGAACGATGATGCCCTTGGGGATGTTGAGGTCTGCACTACCCTGAGTGACAGTGTTTTGTCACCGGATTCAATGCTTGTCGCGGTAGGTCCGATTCCCGAAGGTTTCCTACGGCACGGGTTACGTTCCGGTCTGCTGGTTGGACTCGCCGAGGAGCCGGTCGAGCTTCTCCCTCAGTGCGCGGTCCTCCTCGCGTAGCCGCTCCAGTTCGGCCTCATGGCGGCGTATCCGCTCCAGCAGCTCCCGCTCGATGGGGGACATCTCTCTCTCGGGAGCGGGGGGCCGGTCGGGTTCGCGTGGAGGCTCGATGGGTGTCGGGTCACCGCCGGCGAGGATCGCGTCGATACTGCCGGCCGCCCACTGAAGCGCCTTCTCGATGCCGCTCTTGGTGAGCGACCGGATGTCGCCGGTCCCTCGTCGGATGGTGCGGAGGGTCTCGCGGTGGACCCCCGATAGAGCTGCGACCTGATCCCACGTCAGCCCGAGTTCAAGCCGTCGGGCGTCCATTTCCGCAGGTAGTCGCTCGCGCGGGGAAGGCATGGCCGCAGTGTCGCATGCCAAAAAAGGCCATGTCCACCAACGTCTAGGCCAAGTTAGGCATAACTGACCTCGCCGTTTGTGTCATACGACAGCACTACGCCAGGTTATGCCAAAGTAGGCCCTATTTCGGCCCTGGACATTAGGCCTAACTCGGCCTAGTCTGGCATCCATGCAGTCCGTGAAGGTAGATGGCCACCGGCTTCGGGCCGTGCGCGAGGAACGGGAACTGACCACGACCCAGCTCGCTGCGCTCGTCTCCGTGGAACTGGGTCGCCCTGTCAGCCAGTCGACGATCACCAAATACGAGATGGGCCACCGCCAGCCGCGCCCGCAGATGTTCGGCGCGCTATGCCGGGCCCTTCGCCGCCCCAAGACCGACCTGCTCGTTCAGACGGAAGGGCAGTCGGTCTGATGGGCCCGAGCAAGAACCGCCGGGACGACGCGCTCGAGGAGCGACGTCAGGAACGCGGGCGACTCGCCAAGGCCAAGGAAGAGGCCGACCGCCGCGCCGCCGAGGCCGAGCGCAGGGCCGCCGAGCAGGAAGACGGCGAGTGATGGCCGGCCAGCCGAGGCGCCGTCGCGAGATCAGCGACGAAAGCCGCGAAGCGATCCGCCGGTCCGTCGCCGCCGCACCGCGCCTCGTCCCGGAGCAGATCGCGACCCTCCGCGCGATCTTCCAGGGCGGGGCCGCTGAGAACCCCCAGCGCGCCGCCTGAAACAAGGCGGGCCCGGTCGCTGCAGACGACCGGGCACCGCTGACCCCACCACAACGCCAACAACCAAGGAAGGGCAGGGCCATGCCAGAGCCTACCGACCGACCGCAGTTCAAGCCCGGCGACAAGGTCCGCGCGATCGTCGATGGGGACGTCGTTCGCGTCGTGACCGAGGGCCACGACAGCGACGTGCGACCCGTAATCCAGCTGATCGTCACCCAGTCCAACGGAACGATGTTCTACACGACGCTGCCTCTCAACTGGGAGGGCGTCACGGTCGAGCCGTTGACGGAGACACCGGAGCCTGCCGCCCCGGCCGAGTCCTTCCCCACCCCGGACCCCGACCAGTCCATCCACGCTCTCCGTCTCTCCACCCGAGCCTTCAACATCCTGTGGCGCGCCAAGATCCTCACCGTCGGCGACCTGACCTCCCGCACCGAGGACGACCTGA
The DNA here is from genome assembly GCF_014323705.1 of Actinomadura alba. Classification (GTDB taxonomy): domain Bacteria; phylum Actinomycetota; class Actinomycetes; order Streptosporangiales; family Streptosporangiaceae; genus Actinomadura_C; species Actinomadura_C alba. The sequence goes on along the minus strand of NZ_JABVEC010000001.1, from coordinate 397,234 downwards.
TGGACCTGCGGAACATGGGCGTGCGGTCCCATGCCGAGGTGCTCACGGCCCTCGCGGCGCGCGGCCTGGCGCTGAAGGAGGCCGGGTCATGATCGCCCCGATCGTCCTCGCCCTGCTGCTGATCGTCCCGCAGGCCGCCGCGTTCGTCTGGTACTTCCGCCGGCTGCGGCGGATCGGCGGTGCGCGATGACCGGCCCGGAGCACTACCGCGAAGCCGAGCGGCTCGCCAAGCAGGCCAACCACTGGACTTACGGCGACGGCGGCGACCCCGTTGCTGGGGCTGCTCTCGCCGCCGAGGCCCAGGTGCACGCCACGCTCGCCCTGGCCGCCGCGACCGCCCTCATGGGGTCGACCAACCACGCGCGGGTCGTCGACGCGAACGCGTGGCAGGCCGTCGCCGGTGAGAAGCCGAACGGCGGCTCGCGATGACCGCCCTCACCCCGAACGTGCCGCTGCTGAAGGCGACGTTCGCGCACGTCCTCAAGAACATGACCGCCTGGAATCAGGCCCACTGGTCGAACGAGTGCGGCACCGCCCACTGCTTCGCCGGATGGGCAATCGTCCTCCACGGCACCCCATTCCTGCCGCTGCCCAAGGACCGCGTCTCGCAGCTGTTCGTCGTCCCCCCGCCGAACGAGCCCCTGGACGGGATGGTCGCCCCGCTGGTCCTGGGGAAGCGCGTCGTCGCCGCCCCCGTCTACGCCCAGCACATCCTGCGCCTCACGAACCGGCAGGCCGACGACCTGTTCTTCGCGCTCAACACCATCGACGACCTCCGCCGGGGCGTCCAGGAGCTGTGCGTGGGGGTGCCCGTATGACGACCCTCGCAGCGTTCCGCCTCGGCCCCCACCACGGGCCCGACTACCAGCCGTACGGCGTCCTGTCCTACTCCCGGCAGGCCCACCGGCACATCCTCACCGAGTACGCCGACCGCGAGGCGGCCGAGGCCGCCCGTACCCGCATTGCCCACGACGCGGACCTGTCCGCGCTGCTGCTTTGCCAGTCCGCCGGCAGGTGGGTCCCGGCCGCCTCGGCCGACGCGCGCGTCGCGCTGGTGGCCTACGCCATCGACTGGCCGACCGGCGTACTGAACAACCGGCAGTCCGAGATCAAGGCGCTGCTGGCCGCGTGCCGCCGAGACCGGTCGCCGATGTGGGCGTGGGGCGTGTTCCAGAACCTCGTCACCGCCATGGAGCACACCGACACCGAGGCCCGCGACTGGTGCCTGAACAACCTCGCGCCCGGGGGTGCGTGATGGCCGTCCAGATCCAGCGCGGCACGTGCCCGGTCTGCCGCACCGAACAGAAGCTCACGGCGAACGGGACCGTCGACCACCACCGGCGAACCGTGCGCGGCCGGCTGACCGAGGCCTGCCCCGGCCGATGGAAGCAGCCCGCCGACACCGCAGGGGGCTCGCGATGACCAGTAAGACCAAGCGCCGCAACCACGGCCGCGGGCACTCCTACCTGCTCGATGGCCACAAGGTGTCCGGCGTCACCACCCTCATCAGCGGCGGATTTCCCAAGACCGCCCTCATCAATTGGGCCGCCCGAACCGTCGCCGCCAAGGCCGTCGACGAGTGGGACGACCTCGCGAAACTGCCGGTGTCCGAGCGGCTCCGCGCCCTGGAGAAGGCACACGAGGTCGTACGGAACTCGGCAGGGCTGCGCGGCACCCGCGTGCACGAGCTTGCCCACCGGCTGACGCACGGAGAGGAAGTGGAGGTGCCGGCGGAGCTGGCCGGCCACGTCGACGCCTGCGTGCGGTTCCTTGACGAGTGGGAGGTCGAGCCGCTGTTCACCGAGCGGCCGGTGTTCTCCCGAGAGCACCTCTACGGCGGGAGCCCGGACCTGGTGGCCCGGCTGCGCGACGGCAAGACCTGGCTCCTGGACTGGAAGACCAACACCAACGGCCCGTACGGCGACATGGCGTTCCAGCTCGCCGCCTACCGGTACGCCGAGTTCTACCTCGGCGAGGACGGCGAGGAGTGCGAGATGCCCGCCATCGATGAGGCGGGCGTGGTGTGGCTGCGCGCCGACGGCTACGACCTGTTCCCGTTCGAGGCCGGCCCGGACGTGTTCCGCCAGTTCCTGTACATCGCCGAAGTGTCCCGCGCGGCGCAGGACTGCCGTGACTACCAGGGCGATCCCCTGATCGGAGTGGACGCATGACCGAGCAGCAGACGAACGCGACACCGGCGCTGAACGCGGCGCTGGCCAAGGTGCAGGCCCGACTGCCCAAGTTGGAGCGCGACCGCACGGTCACGGTGGAGACGAAGAAGGGCGAGCCGTACTCCTACAGCTACGCGACCCTGGCCCACCTCTCCGAGGCCGTCCTGCCGCTGCTCGCCGAGAACGGCCTGTCGTTCACCTCCATGCCGGGCGCCGGTTCGGACGGGAAGATGTGCGTCCGCTACAGCCTGAGGCACGAGTCCGGGGAGGCGCTGACCGGAGAGTTTCCGATCTCCGCCGAGGGCGGCATCCAGGTGCTCGGCGGCCGGATCACCTACGCCCGCCGCTACTGCCTGGCGGCCGTCGTCGGTATCGCAGCCGACGAGGACGACGAGTCCCGACTGCCAGGCGACGCGGCACCGCGCACGGCGCAGCGGTCCGGGCGCCGGGGCTCACCCGAGCAGGGAGCGGAGACCGCTCAGCGGTCCAGGCCGGCGCGCCCGGCGGCGGGGCCGCCGCTCCCTGGTGAGGAAGGCCGGTCCGCCGAGCCGCCCATCACCCAGGCGCAGCTGAAGAAGCTCCACACCGTCTTCAGCGCGGTGGAGGTGCCCGACCGGGAGACCCGCCTCCAGGTCGCCTCGCTGATCGTGGGCCGTGACGTCGGCTCGTCCAACGAGCTGACGAAGGTCGAGGGGTCGACGCTGATCGACACCTTGGACCGGGTCGCGGCCGGCGGGCCCGAGCCGGGCGCGCGCCTGTGGACGCTGCTCGGCGAGATCGAGAAGCAGCGCGAGGGCGAGTCGGCCGTCGCCAACCCGCTGCACTACACCCCGGACGAGATTGCGGAGGGGTCCTCATGACCGACATCGACGACTTCACCGACTACACCGAGGGCTGCGCCTGCGGGCACCCGCGGCGCCAGCACGGCAACGAGGGTTGCGACGGCACCAACCAGAGGCTCGACCACGAGCAGCTGCCCGCCCCGTCCTACGCCGACGAATCGGACCCGTTCGCGTGGCCCGTCAACTGGCCGCCGCCCGAGCAGGCTCCGACCACTGAGATCCCGTGCACCTGCGACGCGTTCGGCCCGGCCGAGCCCGAGCCGCCGGAGGACTGGTGATGGACGCGCGCGAGCACTTCCACGCCGCCGAGCAGTACGCCACCGACGCCGCTCGTGGCGGCACGCCCGTCGGCGACACGACGGAGCTTGGCATCCTCGCCGTCGCGCACGCAGTCCTGGCGTGGGCTGCGCTGCTCGGCGCTGACGCTGACCCGGCCGAGCAGATCGACACCTACGACCCGGCCACCCGCGCGCCGGTCGTGAGCATCGCCGGACGCAAGACGGCCGCCGCTGCGGATGCACCCGCGACGGCGGCCGGTGAGACGACGACCCGACTCCCTGGAAGGAACCCGAAGTCATGACCACCCTACCCACCAGCAGGCCGGAGCCCGGCTCGGTGCGCGAGCGGCAGGCCAAAGCCCTGATCACCGCGTTCCGTCTCATGGCCTACGACCTGCCGACGCTCGCCCACGTCAACGTCGACCGCGACGGGGTCCTGCGTCTCCAGGTGAGCGCCACGCTCAGCGACGCCGATGACCTCGCCGCCGTCCACGCCTGGGCCGAGTTCCTGGACGCCGAGATGACGACGAGGGACGTCGAGGGACACAGGAGCAGGATCCACGTCTCCACCCAGACGACGTTCCGGGACGTGCCCGTCGAGGCGTGGACGAGCTTCATCCCCGCCGCGCCCGCTCTGGCGAAGGGCGGTGCCTCCAGTGAGTGAACTCACCACCGCCGCACTCGAAGACACCTACCCGCAGGCCGTCCTCTGGTCGTGGGGGAACCGCTTCAAGGCGCTCGGGTTCGTCGCCGACGTCGACCGCAAGCTGGACGCCACCGACACCGAGATCGAGCGTCTGCAGGCCCAGCTGGACGCGGCGAAGGCCCGGCACCGGGAGCTCGGCATCGAGCGCGGCGAGCACGAGGAGAACGCGGACGCGTTCCTGGAGATGGTCGCGGACTGGTGCCGGAACCACGGCGACCTCCCGCTGCCGCCCGAGCCCGTCATGCCGCCTGCCCCGCCGCCTGTCAGTGACGGCGTCCGGCCGGTCCGGATGGCCGACGTGCGGGTCGCGAATGGGGACCCGCGCGCCTTGGAGACCCGCGAGCATCCCGCCGTCAAGCCGGGGCACGCCGACCCGAACGCGCCGGTGTGCATCTGCGGTGACGAGCTCGCCAAGGAGGGCGGCGTGCTGGTGCACCGGTTCAACGGTTCGCCGCCGTGCGCCCCGGTCGACCCGCTGGAGCCGCTCGCGCCCGGCGTCATCGACGGCCGCGCCGACGTCACCGTGCCCGACACCGACCAGGAGGGCGACCGCAATGGGTGATCGCACCGCCGACCTGCTCGACAAGGCCGCCGACGTCCTCACCGAGCGCGGGTGGCACCGGGGCGGGTGGCTCCCCCTCGGTAGGGACGTCGACGTCAACACCTGCAACGTGTGCGTGCTCGCCGCGATCAACGTGGCCGCCGGGGCCTCGCCCTGGCGCGACTTCGAAGAGGAGAACACCGACACCTTCGACGCCGCGATCGCCCTCGCCGAGCACCTCGGTCACGAGCCGATGGAAGACCACGAGGACATCGCCGAGGTGATCGGCAACCAGTGGAACGACGACCAGACCCGCACCGCCGAGGACGTCATCACTGCACTGCGTGAGGCGGCCGCCGCCGAGAGGGGGCGGACGTCGTGATCGTCTACCACGTCTTCGGCGCGTTCATCCCGGTCATCGCCGCCCTGTACTCCCTCACCTGCCGCCTCCACCGGGCCCGGCCCCGCCTCATTGCGATCCGCCGACGCGGACGGCACGCCGCACCCCGCCCCCCACGCGACCACCGCGAGCGCGCCGACATCCTGCCCGGCCTGGAGGTCGCCAATGCCTGAGCGGATCCAGCCAGAGCAGCTCGCCGCGTACGAGCGCGTCACCGACGACGCCAGCGACGGCCCGTGGGAGGCGACCGGCGACGACCACGGCTCCGACGGCATCGAGTACGGCGTCTGGTCACCCCGATCGGTCCAGAACGGCGAGTACATCGCCGAGCTAATCACCAGCGAGCAGCCCGAGGCCGACTCGGTCTTCATCGCCACCGCGCGAACCGCGATGCCGAAGCTGATCGCCGAGGTCAAGGAGATCCACGCGACCGCGTGCTCCCTCGCCGAGCAGATCCGGCGCGTCCGGGAGCAGCACCCGCGCGAAGAGAACGCGAGCGGGCCCGTCTGCGGCGGCTGCGTCAACGCGTACGAGGAACCCAGCGCCTGGCCGTGCCCCACCATCCGCGCACTGGACGGCGGTGAGCCCGGTGCGTGACCTGACCATCGCCGCCGCCATCCTCGGCACCGCGTTCTGCGCCGCCGGGCTCGGCGTCCTGGCCACCCTCGCCTGCGTCGGCACCACCCGGGCCGACCGGGCGCGCGGCATCGACCACGAGCGCGACGCCATGGAGGCGCACCGGTGACCGACTCCCAGATCAGCCTGCCCCTGTCCGCGCCCGTTCCGGGCACGGGCAGGTCCAACCCCGGCCCGGCGCGCGGAGGGGAAGCCGCCGCCGGGCCGGCCCGGTCGAACCCGGCCTTCAAAATGACCGTGCTCGGCACACCCGCCCCCCAGGGCTCGAAGCGACACGTCGGCAACGGCGTGATGATCGAGTCGTCCAAGAAGGTCAAGCCCTGGCGCGAAGCCGTCAAGCACGCCGCCGGCGAACTCATCACCGACCCCGGCGCCCCCGGCCGCATCACCACCATCGGCTTCCCCCTCGATGGCCCGCTCCTCCTGGAGATCTGTTTCACCCTCCACCGGCCGAAGAGCGCACCGAAGAAGCGCCACCGGCCGGATCGGATGCCGGACCTGTCCAAGCTCATCCGGTCCACCGAGGACGCCCTCACGGACGCAGGTGTGTGGGCCGACGACGCCCGGGTGGTCGGCGTATCCGCCCGCAAGGTCTACCCGCACCCCCACTCCGGCGACCCCGACGCGCTCGCCATGCCGGGCGCCGTGATCCGCATCTGGGAGATCACCTCATGACCATCACACCACCAGCGCCGCCGGCGTCCGCCGAGCGCGTCAAGGAACTGCTCGAAGGCGGCCGCACCGTCGCCGACATTGCCACCAAGACCGGATGGCCACGCCAGAGAATCCTCGCCCTCATCAACGGGTGGAAAGGCTGGCTCCACAACCACACCACCGACATCGCCTACCGGCCCGACGCTCGGCCGGCGCCGACCGCCGGGCGCGGGCCGACCCTGCCCATCAGCCCGAGGGCCGAAGTCGTCCAGCCGCACCGCGACAGCGCCACCGAACTCATGGCCCGCGCCACGTACATGACCGACGAGAAGGTCGTACAGCGCGAGCTGACCCGCGTCACCGAAGCCCTCGCCCGCCTCCGTACCGCGGTGACCGACGTCGACCAGCGCGCCGAGCGGGAGAAGGAACGCAAGGCCGCACAGGAGCGTGTCGAGACGCTCGAGCGGGAGCTGGCCGAAGCGCGCGCCCGTGCCAAGGAACTCGGCGGGAAGCGGCCGGGCACCACGCCCGCGGCCGCCGTGGACGGCGCGTCGCCCAAGCAGATCCGCGCGTGGGCGAAGGGCGCCGGGATCGCGTGCAACGCCCAAGGCAAGATCCGCCGGGACGTCGTCGACGCCTACAACGCAGCCCACGGTGGTGCCTGATGGGCGACTGGCGGAAGCGGGCCCTCTGCCACGGGGACGACCCAGAGCTGTACTTCCCGATCGGGAACACCGGCCCGGCGGTCCTCCAGGCCGAGCAGGCCAAGGCCGTGTGCCGCCGCTGCCCGGTCCGCGCCGCATGCCTGGAGTTCGCGCTCCAGATGAAGGCCGAAGGGATCTACGGCGGCACCGATGAGGAAGACCGGCGGAAGCTACGCCGCCGCCTGTCCCGCCAAAAGGCCAGCGCATGACCGCCCCGACCGTCGCCGAGCTCGAGCAGCTCGCGCAGACCTACGCCACCGGCACCGCCCCATGGCTCGCGTTCGCCGTCCACCAAGGCGACGCCGACCTCATCGCCGAACTCCTGGCACACCTTGACGGCATCCAGCTGCGCACCCTCGCCGTCGTCCTCGCCTCCCAGATCCCACGCCCCCGCACCCGCCCCGACGACGGAGTCGTGGACGAGGTCGCCATCGCCCGCGTCGCCGCCGGCGACGACGCACCCCTGTCCAAGGCCGAGCGAGCCGCCGCGGCCCGCCTCATGGCCGACCAAGGCGCCACCCAATCCCAGATCTCCCGCCGCCTCCACATGTCCGGCACCAGCGTCCAGCAGGTGCTCAACCAGATGGAAGAGAGCAACGCAGCGTGACACGCATAGACCTCACCACCCGCGAACTCCACGGCCTCATCGCCCCCGTGCTCCCGCACACCAGCACCGACCCGACAATGCCCCCGCTGAACTGCATCAGCCTCGAAGTCAGCAGCGACGTCCTCTATGCCGCCGCCAGCGACCGCTACACCCTCGCCGCGTCCCGGCACGCCCTCGAGGAACCCACCGCCAGCCTCAAGCTGCTCATCGACCGCGGGGACGCCGCCGCGATGCTCAAGCTGTTCACGTTCAGCAAGGACGAGGACCCCCAGCTCGTCCTCATCGTCGATCAGTTCCCCATCGCCGTCGGCCGCAATGCCACCATCGACGGCCTCGGCTTGCGCATCGACGGTGAGGACGGCACCCGGCTGATCCTTCACGACCGCACCGTGCCCGGCGAGAAGTGGCCGCTCCATGACTGGCGGGCCCGCATCGGCAAGGCCGTCCACCGCCCCCAGCAGCCGGCCACGCCCGCGCTCATCCTCACCCCGACGTTCATGCCCCGGTGGGCCAAGGCCGCCGGCCGCGGCGAGCGGCTCATGGCGTTCATCGGACCCGAGGCGACCGACCCGATCCTCGTCACCGTCGAACAGCACTTCATCGGCCTGTGGCTGCCCTGCCATCACCTGGACAGCGACCACGAGGGAGGGCTGCTGACAGACAACCCGTGGAAGGCCGAACTCCCGGCCGCATAGACCCCGCCCGGCGGGAGCAGGGCTGCTGTCTCGCCCTGCTCCCGCCACCCAACCGACCGAGATCGTTTATAGAGATCAGGAGAGCCACCTAGTGGTCTGGTTCAAGGTCGACGACGGCCTCGCCTTCCACCGCAAAGCCGTCGCCGCCGGCAATGCGGCCATGGGCCTGTGGGTCCGGGCCGGGTCCTGGTGCTCGCACCAGCTCACGGACGGATTCGTCCCGGAAGACATGATCGGCTCGCTCGGCAACACCGGGCAGGCGAAGCGGCTTGTCGCCGTACGCCTGTGGGAGCGCGTCGAAGGCGGATACCAGTTCTGGCAGTGGAACGACCCCGGACGGCAGCCGACCCGGGAACAGGTGGAGCAGGAGCGAGAAGCGGCCCGCGAACGGATGCACCGAGTCCGAACCGGCAAGCGAAGTTCGCCCGAACGTTCACCCGAACACGCAGCGAACGGTGACCGAAGTTCAGACGCTGTTCGGCTTCCCCGACCCGACCCGTCCCGTCCCGAAGGGACGGGGGTAACTGTAGGTGAATCATCTACCGGTAGCAGACGCGCGACCGATGACGATTCGAAGATCGACGAACGGATCATCGAGCTACTCGCCGAACACGCCGGCCGAACCGTCAGCCCCGAATGGGCCGCCCGCGTCCGCCGGCAGATCCTGACCGGCCGCGACCCCCGAGACCCCGCCGCCTACGTCGCCGCCGCCATCCGCGGCAACCCCCGCGACTACCTGCCCACCGGCGACGACCACCCCTCCAGCCGGTCCGTGCGCGAAGCCATCGCCGCCTCCATGGGAGACCCCCCATGACCGACAACACCTGGGCGCACGCGCTCACACAGATCCAGCGCGAGGCCGTCGACGTGCTCGCCGAACGCCGGGAACGCGTCCTCGCGCACCCCGACCTCGCCCACCGCCTCACCCAGCGGCCCCTCCGGTTCGCCAGGCCGGAGGCGTGGAACGGCTACGTCCCCCCGAAGTTCGTGCCGAGCAGGGACGGCTACCGGATCAACGACTCCCCGTACCGGATCGCGCTCGTGGACATCTGCTCCGAGGCCATGCGCCGGCACGAGGACGGCGGCGAACAGACCCACCTTGACCCGGGCGACCAGCCCGCCGAACGAGAGGCCAGCTAATGCCCTGCCCGTACGACCATCCCTGGCCCTTCGGAGGGATCGACTGATGCACGCCGACCTGACGCCCGAACAAAAAACCCTGATCGCCGAGTACAAACAGCAGCACAGGGGGAGTCGGCAGGCGAGCCCGATTCGACGGGGATACCGCCGCCTGCCCAGCACCGTTGACCGGCGCGCGCAGCCCGGCCAGCCCCTCACCGACACCGAGGCCGACATCATCCGGCGCCTGGCGGCCGGTGCGTACGACGGTGAGATCGCCGAGGCTCTGGAGATCTCGGGTCGGCACTACCGGCGGCACGTCGTCGCCGCACAGCGCAAACTCGGGGCGCGTACCCGCGCGCACGCCGTGGCTTTGGCCGCCGCGGTGGGACTCATCGAGCTCACGTCTGACGACCACCCACTGAGGAGACCCCCGATGCCCGATGACCTGACCGAGATGCGTGACCGGATGGCACGGGCGCTGGCCCAACCCATCTACGGCCGCGACGACCCCTCGTGGCCGCTGCTGGAGGTCTGCCAGCCGTATGCCGACGCCGTGATGGCCGTCGTCGGGCCCGAGCTGGAGCGCGCCCGCCATGACGCGGCACGCATCCTCCAGATCGTCTCCGACTGGTGCACCGAGGCCAACAACATCGGGGGCGTGGACGCCACAGACCTTGCCTGGCGGCTGGAGACGGCGGGCTACATGCTGCCTGACGAGGAGATCCCCCATGCCTGATGACCTGACCCGCTGGCGGACGATCGCCGACGCCGTGAACACCACCCTCATCCGAGATGTGATCCACGAGGCCGCCGATGAGGTGGAGCGGCTCCGTGCTTGCGTCGTGAAGATGGCGGCCCTGCTCACCGACCACGACCGACTCGTGGAGCACACTCTCGATCTGCGGGCGTTCAACGCCATGGCCGAACGAGACGCCGAGTTGGAGCGGCTCGCGGACGGCGGTGACGTGTGATGCTCGATGACCTGACCGAGATCCGCGCGCACATCGAAGCGGCGCACACCGAGATCTGCGAGATCGCCGAGCAGGGCGTCACCCGCCGGTGGCGGATGCACATCCCCGCACAGCCCGACCGCGACAGCGACCTGCTCATCAGCCGGGCGCTCAAGGACGCTGAGGAACTTGCCGACGAGGTGGAGCGGCTCCGCGACAAGGTGCTGATCCAGGGCGGCATCCACAACGGCGGCTCGGTCTCCTGCGACGCGGTGAACGAGTTGCTCCAGCAGGCCGAGACCGAGCGCGACAACGCCCGTGCTGACCACGCCCGTGCTGACCACGCCGGGGCCGAGCGTCGCCTGCAGGTCGCGCAGCAGACCATCGAGATCAAAGACCAGGCCATCACCGACCTCAAGGCCGAGCGGGACGCCCTCAAGGCCGCCCTCCCTGGTGACGTAGCCCGCCAGATCGCCGAGGTCGAGGCCAAGCGTGCCGCGATGCCCGAGGACGAACGCCGCCGCCACGAGGCCTCTGACGCGCCGCTCCTGCGCTTGCAGCTCGCCGGTTGGTACAGGCAGGCCAAGGAGGCCGAGGCCACCCTCGATCGCGTACGGGCGCTCCACCCGCGTTCGACTCACGGCTTCGTCCGGGACTACGTGCCCATGGCCGACGTCCGCACTGCCCTCGACCACCCCGCCAAAACAAGATCACCCGCCCAGGTGGAATCGCAGGTCAGCGCCCCGCAGACCCCAAATCCCGCCCGGCCCGCACCCCCCAAGGGAGACACCCCGTGACCAAACGCGTGTACCGCTACGAGATCCCCGTCAACGGACGCCCCTTCACGCGCAGCGTCTCCGGCGACCCACTGCACGTCGCAGCCCGCCGGATAGGAGTCAGCCCGGACCACCGTGTCGACTTCTGGGTCGAGGACCGCGACGACGCGCCACCACGCGATCGGGTGTTCCAGGTGTTCGGGACCGGCCACCCCATCCCAGATGAGGCCCAATGGGTCGGCACGACCCAACGAACCCCCGAGGGGTTCATCTGGCACCTCTACGAACTCCTCGACACCCCTGGAGACACCCCGTGAGCATCTGGACCGTGCTGTGGATCGCCTGGATCGCAGCGTTCGCGCTGCTGGAAGGGCTCGCGCTGCGGGATAAGCGGCCCGGCGACACCCTGTCGGAATTCACCTGGCGGCTGTTCCGCATCCGCGACCGCCGCCCGACCGCGCTGACCTGGGTCGGCCGGGTCCTGCTCGTGATCGGCGGGGTCTGGCTCACCGGGCACCTCGCCTTCGGGTGGTGGTCGTTCTGAGCCGCCCGCACGCCGCTTACCCGCCGATGGGCGACCCTGACTTTCCGCAGGTCACAGACTTGCCCAAGATCCCCCAGGAGGCCCGTTGAAAGGCACCGCCGACCGGCTCGCCGTTGCCCTCGACGTGCACGAGCTCACCCGCCCCGGCGGGATCCTCGACCAGCTCGACGCGCTCCTGCCCGAGCAGGTCACCGACCCCACCACGGGCGGCACCAGCGGCCAGAAGACCACCGGCAGCCCCGCCCCATGGCACGCCGAGGCCGCCGCTGTCCTGGTGACGATCCACGAGGAAGCTCGCCGCCTGGAGGCCTCGCTACGCCGTGAGGTCACCGGTCGGCTCGGCCGCCGGCGTGGCGGGTCGGATGGGAACACCCGCGAGGCCCTGGCCGCGATCGTGAACCTCACCGAGGCCGTGTGCGAGGACGAGGTGAAGCGAGCCGCCCGCATCGTCGCCCGCTGGGTCACCAGCGCCCGGCAGATCCGCGATATTGACCAGGCCGACCGGTGGGAGCCGCTACCACGGCTGCCCGGACACCTGCCGCCGGCGTGCGACTGGTGCTCGACCTACAGCCTCCGCATGAACCGGCGCACCGGGGAGGTCCGCTGCACCAACCACCGCTGCACCGACGAGGAAGGCCGCCGCCCGTACGCCCGCATCCTCGCCGGCTCCTACTCCGGCCAGACCTCCCTCGTCTGGCAAGACAGCCGCTCCGTCGTGTACGTCACCGAGGAGCCCGCAGCGTGACCGATCTGTGGACCGTGGAGGATGCCGCCCACCTGCTCGACCCCCCGATGACCGTCGAGCAGGTGCGGGCGCTCATCACCGCTGCTGGGATCCGACCGGCCGGGCACCGCCGCACCGGCCGCCCAGGGCGTCCCGCACCGGCGTACGATCCCGCGGTGCTCCTCCGCGCACACGCCGCCCTCGTGCCGCTCCTCGTCGAAGCCGAGACCCCATAACAGCGTTGCAGGTGGTGAGCCCGCGAATTTTCTGATCTAATTCGCAGCGGAGACGTGTCTCTGAAGCCCGGCTGAGTGCCGGGCTTTCGCACGTCACGGGGGTGACGATGGCCGCCTCCTCCGGACGCAAGGGCCGCCGCTGGCGCCGCATCAAAGCGCAGGTGCTCGCGGACTGCGCAGGCATCTGCATCGTCTGTCGGCACGGAGGCGCCACCTACACCGACCACGTCGTGCCCATCGAGGCATGGAAGGCCATGGGCGGCGACCCCGAGGACCCGGCCAACCTCCGGCCCATCCACGGCGCACTCAACCGCTGCTCGGTCTGCCATCGCTGCTGCAACGAGTCCAAGGGTGACCGCCCCCTCGAAGAGGTCCAGGTCGTACAGGGATCAAGGGACTGGTGACCATGGCTGAGGCACTCGACTGGCTGGAGTACTGGGCAGGGCGAGCGTTCTGCCGGGTCCTGCACCGCCACAACACCTCGTGCCGAGGCCGCCGTGACCACATGCCGCACCACGTGCCCGGCCCGACGGGGTGCGGACACTGGCTCTGACTGTGGTGATCGGCCCACCTGCCGCCGGCAAGACCACCTACGTCCTCGCCCACGCGCGCCCAGGTGACGTCATCGTGGACTACGACCGCATCGCTAACGCTCTGACCTGCGGAGATGCAGACAGCCACCGCCACCCCGAGCCTGTGCAGCGTGTAGCCCATCGGGCCCGCACTGCGGCCATACGCGAGGCGCTGAAGCAGTCCACCCGCACGGACGTGTGGATCATCCACACCCAGCCCCAGCCCGACACCCTCGCTGAGTACGCCACCTACAGGGCCAAGGTCATCACCATCGACCCAGGCAGGGACGTGGTCCTGACCAGGTGCGACGAGCAGCGCTCACGTGGGGCCAGGGCAGCGGCAGAGCGCTGGTACTCAACGCAGCGTGACGCGGATCAGGTAGCAGCGACCGCCTCGCGCGCATGGTGACCACACCAACCATGCATAGCTATGCACATATGCATGCGACGCATCCCTATGCATGGTCAACACGCTGTGTGCACCCCTTCGCGTCACACCACGTGACCACCACCGAGCCATCGCACAGGCCGGAACGATCAACGCTCTGACCAGCAGGAATGTGGAGCTCCGGGGTAGGGGGTTCCAAAGTTCACAGACCGGGGCCGGTGGACCCCAAGCAAGTGCTCCCGCTTCTCTCTCCGTGACTCAGAGTGACGGCTTCATGATCATCCGAGCCTGCATATTCATGCATCGCTAATCGGTCGAACCCTGGTTGGGCCCAAATAGCGACCTTGATCATCGCCCCTCCACTAATCGCCCAACCTCGACTTCGACCGGATTAGCGGGGTGATCATGAGCGATGATCTTGACCCCTCGGCCCGCCTCGCGGAGGCCGTCAGGGCCGACCTCGCCCGGTGGAAGTTGCTCGACAGCTCGCTGGCTGCTGCGACCCTCGACGTCGTCGACCGCCTGTCCGACCCCGAGCTGAAGCCCGCCGCGGCGGCCCTGCTCCACCAGCGGCTCGACACCTACCTCGCCCACCTGCGGAAACTTGCCCCGCCTGAGGTGGCCCACGACGTCATCGACGAAGTCGCTCAGCAGCGCGAGGAGCGCCGCAAGGCCGCGGGGATGGCATGACGGTTCTCGATGCGCCGGCGCTGCTCGGATCGCAGGAGCCGACGGTTACCTCCGTGCCCGAGCACGTGTCGTCGGCCGGCCACGAGGCCGCGCTGCTCGCGGACCGGGCCGGGCTGGTGCTCGACCCCTGGCAGCGGCAGGTCCTCATCGGCGGCCTGGGCGAGCGCGCGGACGGCCGGTGGGCGGCGTTCGAGGTCGGCGTGATGGTGGCCCGGCAGAACGGCAAGGGCGCGATCGCCGAGGCGCGCGTGCTCGCCGGCCTGTTCCTGCTCGGCGAGCGGCTGATCATGTACTCGGCGCACGAGTTCAAGACCGCCTCGGAGATGTTCCGCCGGATCCTGGAGCTGATCGAGGGAACCCCGGCGTTCTCCCGGCGTGTGAAGGCGGTTGCTCGGTCCAAGGGTGAGGAGGGCATCGAGCTCACGACGGGCCAGCGTCTTCGGTTCCTGGCCCGCTCGACGGGCTCGGGCCGTGGCTTCTCGGGTGACTGCAACCTCCTCGATGAGGCTCAGCACCTTGGCGAGGCCCCGGTGGACGCGCTCATGCCGACGATGTCCGCAAGGCCAAACCCGCAGTTGTGGTATCTGGGGTCCGCCCCTGACAAGGATCTGGCGCCGTGCGAGCCGTTCGCCCGGGTGCGTTCCCGCGCGATGGTTGGCGACGCGAAGCGGCTGGCGTACTTCGAGTGGTCCGCGGCGTTGTGCGGCGACCAGTGCGGGACGGACTGCGACCAACACGACGACGCCAGCAGCCCTTTGACCTGGGCAAAGACCAATCCGGGCATGGGTATCCGCATCTCGGAGGAGCACATCGCCACTGAGCGGGAGTCGATGAGCCCCCGCGGGTTCGCCCGTGAGCGGCTCAGTGTGGGGAACTACCCGACGGTCGGCGGCGGGTGGGAGGTCTTCTCCCAGCCTGCGTGGACCGGGATCGAGGACGAGGCGTCGACGCCGGCGGACCCGGTGGCGTTCGCCGTAGAGGTGGCGCCTGAGCGGAACGCTGCGGCGATCTCGGTTGCCGGGGCGCGCGAGGACGGGCTTCTGCACGGTGAAGTCGTCGACTACCGGCCGGGCACCTCGTGGGTGGTGCCGCGGCTGGAGACGCTGCGGGGGCGGTGGGGGCCGTGCGCGGTGGCGATTGCCCCGGCCGGCCCGACGGGGTCACTGCAGCCGGACCTGGAGGACGCCGGGTTCGAGCTGACCTTGGTTAAGGGCCGGGATACCGGCGCGGCCTGCGGGTCGCTGTATGACGCGATCGTGCGCCCCCCGGACGCCGAGCCGGGTTGGGCGCCGACGATGCGTGTACGCCCGCATCCGGCGCTGACAGCCGCGGTGGCCGGCGCGGCCCGGCGGTTCATCGGGGATGCGTGGGTCTTCGACCGGCGTGGTTCGGCCGTCGACCCGGCCCCGCTTATCTCGCTGGTGGTGGCGCGGTGGGCGTTCCTAACGAGAGAGCGGATCGACGATGGCCCGCCGAACATCTGGTGAAGGAGGTTCGCTGATGCTGGACCTGCTTGAGCTGGGGTTCGTGGTGGTGTTTCTGGCCGGCGTGGCGCTGTGGTGGCCGCCTGCGGCGCTGATGCTCGGCGGTGTGCTGGGGGTTATGGCGTGCGAACGCCGCTCAGGGCCCCGTCGCACTGCTGTGGCGGCCGATGATGGGCGCCCGGCCCGGCGTCTGCGGAGGGTCGCGTGAGCCTGTTCGGGCTGTTCGAGAGCCGCGCGAATCCGAACAACCCGGCGGTGCCGCTGACCTCCAGCACGCTGCTGGACTGGCTGGGCATGGGCGAGGCCAACGAGTCCGGTGTGCCGGTCAACCAGAACACCGCGATGAACCTGTCGGCGGTGTACCGGGCAGTCGACTTGGTCTCATCGGTGTCCGCGGCGCTGCCGCTGGTGGCCTACCGCAGCGGCACCAAGCAGCCCGCGCCGGCGCCGCTGCTGGCCGAGCCGCACCCGGACCTTACGCCGTATGAGTTCTGGAAGCTCAGCTACGTGCACCGGCTGCTGTGGGCGGATTCGTTCTCACGTATCGTCACAGACCGTGTCGGCCGGCCTCGGCAGTTGTGGCCGCTCCACCCCTCGCGGGTGCAGGTCAAGGACGTGCAGCCCTCCGAGGCCAACCCCGAGGGCAAGGTCTTCGTCGTCGACGGCGAGGAGGACCGGCCGCTGACGTCGCGGGACATCTTCCATATCCCCGGGCTCAGCTACGACGGGCTGCGCGGGGTCAGTGTCATCACGCACGCCCGGCAGTCGATGGGGCTCGGGCTGGCGGCCGAACGGTACGGCGCCAGGTTCTTCGGCAAAGGCTCGTTGCTGTCCGGGATCCTGCGGACTGAGCAGCGCCTTGACCAGGGGCAGGCCGATGACCTGAAGTCCCGGTGGCGGGAGAAGATGGCCGGGATCGAGCACTCGCACGAGGTGGCGGTGCTGGACTCAGGGGCGCAGTTTCAGCCGCTGTCCATGCCGCATGACGACGCGCAGTTCCTGGAGTCCCGCCAGTTCCAGACCGAGGAGATCGCCCGCTGGTTCGGCGTCCCCCCGTTCCTGCTGATGCTGACGGAGAAGTCCACCAGCTGGGGCACCGGTCTGGAGCAGCAGACGCTCGCGTGGCTGAAGTTCACCCTTCACCCGACCTGGCTCACCCCGACCGAGCAACGCGCCACCCGCCGGCTGACCGACGGGGGCGTCGAGGTGCGCTACAAGGTCCGCGAGCTGCTGCGCGGTGACAGCACCGCCCGGGCGGCGTTCTACCGGACGATGCGTGAACTCGGTACGTACAACGGCGACGACATCCGCGACGAGGAAGACCTTCCGCCGCTGCCAGACGGCCTCGGCGCAGAGTACTGGCAGCCCGCGAACATGGTGCCACTGGGCACGCGGCCGCAGATCCAGGGAGATGATGATGAGCCGACGGGCCAGCCTGCCGACTGAGGAGCGCCGCAACCTGGCGCTCGCCGACGCCGGTGTGCAGTTGCGCGCGGATGAGGACAAGCCGCCGCGGTTCACCGGGCACGCCGCGGTTTTCAACAGCCGCACGGCCATCGGCCCGGTTCCGGGCTGGGGGTTCCTGGAAGAGATCGCACCAGGTGCGTTCACCAAGACCCTCAAAGAGGGCGACGCCCGGATGCTGATCGACCACGAGTCGTCCAAGGTCGTGAGCCGCGTGTCGGCGGGCACCCTGGATTTGGCCGAGGACGACGCGGGCCTGGCCACCAATTCCGCCCTCGATGACGAGCTTTCGTATGTGCGGGATCTGACGGCCAACCTCCGCAACGGAAACGTCACCGGCATGTCCTTCGGGTTCCGCGTGGTCAAGGACGACTGGCTGACTGAGGAACTGGACGTCGAGGGTCTCGATGACCCTGCCGAGGTCGAGGTCCGGGTGATCCGCGAGGTCAAGCTGATCGAGGTCTCGGCGGTGACGTTCCCCGCCTACACCGAGACTGACGCCGGGCTCCGCTTCGGCGTGATGCCGGCCCTGGCCCGCCGTGGTGACCGTGAGGCCATCAGCCGCCGCACGGCGGACCGGCCGGAACTACAAGAACTTCTCCCGCACCTTCCGGTGGGAGAGCCCCGCAGGCGCACGCTCAGCCTGGCCGAGATGGACCGGCTGGCCGACGCCTACGCACTGTCCGTCGAGCGCAAGCCGGCGTAGCACCACTTCCGCAAGTCTCGCTCTGCCGAGCCGGGCGCGACACCACTCCCCCTTGGGGAGCCGGGCGCGACACCACTCCGCACGAGATCGAGGCGGCCGGACGGACGAACCGTCAACCGCAACGATCAAAGGAGAACAGTCGTGTCTCGACTGCAGACTCTCCTGGAGCAGCGCGCGAACGCCTGGGCAACCGTTCAGGACATCCGTGAGCGGCTCTCCAGGGAAAACCGTGACGCCAGCGAGGATGAGGACACCGCGTTCCGGAACGCCCTCGACGACGTCGAGAAGCTCTCGGCGAAGATCGCCGATGAGGAGCGTGCCGCCCGGCTGGAGTCCATCGACTACAGCCAGACCCCCGGCCGCAGCGTCCCCGAGGGCCGTGGCGAGGGCGATCAGCCCAACGGCGAGTCCCGCTACGGCGACGCCTTCCAGGTGTGGATGCGTGGCGGCTCCGAAGGCCTGACCGCCGAGGAGCGCACCGCGCTTCACGGCGGGTTCGTCGACACCAAGGAGCTGCGAGCGCAGGGTGTGGCAACCGGCGCGGCCGGTGGCTACCTGGTGCCGCAGGGGTTCCGGAACACGCTCATCGAGACGATGAAGTTCTACAGCAGCATGCGCGCGGTGTCCGAGGTCATCAACACCGACTCGGGGCAGACGCTGCCGTGGCCGACCAACGATGACACCGCCAACGTTGGCGCGATCCTGGCCGAGAACACCCAGATGACCCAGCAGGACCTGACCCTCGGGCAGGCGCAGCTCGGCGCGTACATGTACACCTCGAAGATCGTGCTGGTCAGCTTCCAACTGCTGCAGGACAGCGTGTTCAACC
Organism: Actinomadura alba; assembly: GCF_014323705.1. GTDB lineage: Bacteria > Actinomycetota > Actinomycetes > Streptosporangiales > Streptosporangiaceae > Actinomadura_C > Actinomadura_C alba. The sequence goes on along the minus strand of NZ_JABVEC010000001.1, from coordinate 378,515 downwards.
TGGACAGCTTCCTGGCCCGCAAGCTCGGTGAGCGGATCGGCCGGATCCAGAACACCCACTTCACCACCGGCACCGGCTCCTCGCAGCCGCTGGGTATCCAGACGAACGCCACCGTCGGCAAGCAGGGCACCACCGGGCAGACGACCACGGTCATCTACGACGACCTGATCGACCTGATCCACTCGGTGAACCGCGCCTACCGCAACACCGACAGCCGGTGGATGATGGCCGACTCCTCGCTGAAGCCGATCCGCAAGCTCAAGGACTCCCAGAACCGGCCGCTGTGGGAGCCGAGCGTGCAGGTGGGGGTCCCAGACTCGCTGCTCGGCTACGGGCTGGAGATCAACGACGACATGCCCGCCATGGCGGCGTCGGCGAAGTCGGTCCTGTTCGGCGACTTCCGCCGCGGTTACGTCATCCGCGATGTCCTCGGTGTGCAGCTGCTGCGGCTTACCGAGCGGTACGCCGACTTCCTGCAGGTCGGCTTCGCCGCCTACGCGCGCACCGACGCGACCCTGCAGGATGCCGGCGCGATCCGCGCGTACCAGAACGCGGCCAGCTGATCCCCCGGGGAGGCGGGCGACCCCTGTACCGCCTCCCCGGGCTCCATTTCAACCAGGAGGGATCCTGACATGGCCGAGGCCAAGCAGGGCACACAGAAGACCACAAGGGCCGCCACGGGCCACACCGAGGCGTCCAAGGTGTCGGGCGACACCGACCGCGTTGCGATGGCTTCCCGCCGTCCCGACGGCACCCCGGCGCAGGCGCCCGGGTTCACCTACATCGACCCCGCAGCCGCCCGTGAGGCGAGCGAGACGCAGCTGACCGAGCAGACTGTCTCCGCCGTCGACCAGGTCGTTCGCGCACCGACCGAGGGCGGGGAGGGCTCGGAGGAGCCGGACCCGGCGGTGTCGCAGATCGTGCAGGCGCACGAGCAGGCCGCCGGCGTGGCCCGAGCCCGTGTGGAGGACGAGCACGGCAAGGACACCCGGTCCTGATGCCTCGCATCCGGTTCCTGCAGTCGGTCGTCGGCGATGACGTCGGCGACCGCTCTGCAGGGGATGAGGCCGACGTGTCGACCGAGGTCGCGAAGGTGTGGGCGGACGGGGTGCGGGCCGAGTTGGTGCGTGCCGAGCCCGTTCAGCGGCCCGAGCGGCGGCGGCGCCGTGAGACGGCGAAGGGCTGAACGGTGCCGCTCGTCAACCCGTACTGCGCTGTCGCCGACATCCGGGCGGAGTTGTCGGACGCTGACTCCAAGCTGTCCGAAGCGCTGATCGAGAAGGCAATCAGCGCGGCGTCCCGTGCGGTCGACAAGCACACCGGCCGCCGGTTCTGGCCGGACCCGGCGCCGACCGTCCGTGCGTACAAGACGACCGGCTGTTCGACGGTCAGGGTGCACGACATCTCCACCCTGACCGGGCTGGTCGTCAAGACCGACCCCGCTGGTGACGGCTCCTGGGCGACCACCTGGGCGGCGTCGGACTATCAGATGGAGCCGCTGAACGCCGACGCCGACGGTGGCTCCTATGCCTGGTGGGACATCGTGTCGCTGCTGGGCGCCTTCCCCGCCGCCAGGCGCCGGCCGTCGCTGCAGGTGACCGCACGGTTCGGCTGGTCGCAGGTACCTGACCAGGTCACCGAGGCGACCATCCTGAAGGCCGTCGGCCTGTTCCGGCGCAAGGACGCGCCGTTCGGGGTGGCCGGGTTTGGGGAGTTCGGCGCCATCCGCATCACCCGCGAGGACGCGGATGTGGTCGATTTGCTCGCCCCGTTCCGCCGGGTGGTGCTCGCCTGATGGCCTCCCTCCAAACGATCCGCGACGCGATCAGAACAACGCTGAACGGCATCTCTGACCTGCATGTGTACGACACAGTGCCTGAGGCGTCCAACCTCCCAGCGGCTGTTGTGATGCCGGACACCGCGAACTTCAACGTCGCCATGGGCCGCGGCATGGACACCTGGGAGTTCGACATCGCCGTCCTGGTGTCGTGGGGAGAATCGGGCGTGGCACAGGACCGGCTGGACGCGTACGTGACCGGCGCCGGCGCCAGGTCGATCCGGCAGGCCATCTTCAGCAACCGCAACCTCGGCCTCGCCGACACGGACGCGCACATCTCCAGGATGAGCGACTACGGCGGCCAGTTCGACATGGCCGGCATCGACAACATCGGTGCCCGGCTGCGGCTCGTCGTCCACACGAAGGGAACAGAGTGACGTGGGCATCTGCGTGAAGGACAAGTGCACGGCCCTGACGGTCGGCGGGAACATGGTCGCGCCGAACGAGTTCTGCCGCCCGCACCTGCTGCGAGAGGTCGATGCGGAACTGGTGGAGTGCGATGTGCTCCTCGGCCGCGTCTCGGGCCTTGACGGGGTGTCGGTCGGTCGGGGTGGTGTGGTGAAGCTCCACCCCGGGGAGACCCGCATTGAGCAGCTGGAGTCCGCGGGGGTCGTCCGCCGCCGGCCGCCGGAGAAGACCCCCAAGCCGACCGGTAGCGGTTCGAGCTGATGGGGACGTTCGCATTCAAGGACCTGGTGACGCTGGTCGGCGGGTATGACTTCACCACCGACCTGCGTGAGGCGTCCCTCGATGCGCCGATGGACGCGCTGGAGGGGACGGCGTTCGGGTCGTCGGCGCGCTCCCGCCGGGCGGGTTTCGAGGACGTCGAGGCGTCCCTGTCCGGGTGGTGGCAGGCCGGTACGGGGCTGGTGGACGAGCAGGCGTTCAACACCCTCACCGGCGTGCGGGCCGTCACCCAGGTGCCCCTTGGTACCGAGGGCAGTACGGCGTTCCTCTACCAGGCCCGGTCGTTTACCTACACCGTGGGCGGGGACATTGGGGAGCTGCTGCCGTTCGAGCTGGCCATGCAGGGCGGCAAGGGCAACGGCAACCCGGGGCTGATCCGCGGCATGTACGCCAAGGCCCGCGGTTCGGTCAGCGCCACCGGCGCCATCGGGTCGGCGGTGAACCTCGGCGCCCCGATCGCCGGGCAGTACGTGTACGCAACGCTGCATGTGCTCGCGGCCGGCACCACGATCACCGTTCAGGTCCAGTCAGATGACTCCGCGGGGTTCGCCTCGCCGACGACCCGCGCGACGATCGGGCCGATCACCGCGGCCGGTGGGACGTGGATGACCCGGGTGGCCGGGCCGTTCGCCGGTGAGACCCACTGGCGATTCAACGTCTCCGCCGTCACCGGGACGTTCGCCGTGGCCGGAGCCATCGGCATCAAGTAAGCAACACCCCCTTGTCAGGCCATCGCCCGCGGTGGCCTTTTCTCATGTGAGGAGACGGCCGAATGTCGACGATGGCTTTTACCGACGCCCGTGTCGAGGTGAACTCGGTGGACCTGTCGGACTGGGTCACCAGCGTGCAACTGCCGATCGAGTACGAGGCGCTCGAGGACACTGCGATGGGCGACAGCGCCCGGTCGCGGATCGCCGGGTTGCAGGACTCCAACCTGTCGATCAACTTCAACCAGGACTTCGCCGCCGCCGCCGTGGACGCCACCCTGTGGAACGCGCGCGGCACCACCATCACGGTGAAGGTCCGGCCGACCAGCGCGGCGATCGCCGCGACGAACCCCGAGTACGTCGGGTCGTACCTGGTCAACCAGTACAACCCGTTCGGCAACAGCGTCGGGGAGCTCGCCACCGTTGAGGTGGAGTGGCCGCTGTCCGACCCCGATGGGATCGCCCGGAACGTCGCGTGATCCAGGTCCGGGTCACCGGCGCCGAGGACTTCGCTCGCCTCGCCCGCCGGCTGCGGCGCGCCGGCGGGCGGGAGCTGGTGGACGAGCTGCGCCAGGAGCTCCGCGAGGCCGCCGAACCGGCGGTGCTGGCGGCACGCCGGGAGGTGCGTGCCCTGCCGGCCCGTGGCCCGCGTACGACCCGGCTGCGTGCGCGTACGGCGGCCGCGGTCCGGCTGCAGGCGTCCGGCCGCACGGGCGTGCGCATCCAGGTCCCCCGCACCCCATCGCTGGGGATGATGCCGCGTCATCTGAACCGCGGCCGGTGGCGCAAGCCGCTGTGGGGTGACAGAGCCCACTGGTTCACGCAGACCACCAGGCCGGGCTGGTTCGACCGCCCGATGCGCGACGCGCGCCCTGAGTTCGTCGACGGAGCACGCGCGGCGATGGACCGTGTCGCCCGCCGGATCACCGACTGAAGGAGAGCACCCTCTTGTACGTCATCTACAACCCGACCGGCGGCGATGAGCGCCGGTGGGAATACAAGGCCGAGGACCTGCCCTCCAGCGAGGCCGAGGACATCGAGGACGCCACCGCGACGACGTTCGACGAGTTCCAGGTGGCGCTGCTGAAGGGCGGCGCCCGGGCTCGCCGGGCACTGCTGTGGGTGCTGCTGAAGCGCAACACCCCGGGGCTGCGGTTCGCGGACGTGTCTTTCCGCATGGGTGAGCTGCAGATCGAGTTCGACTCCGCGGAGAAGTCCCGCCTGCGGGAGGGGGTCGCGAAGGCCAAGGGGCTGTCGGACTCCGACCGCGAGATGGCGCTGCAGCTGCTCGCGGACGAGGACGAGGGTGAGGACCCAAAAGAGGACCCGCCCGAGGATGGCGGCACACCCGCCTGACCTACACCCCGCTGTTCGCCCACCTGTTCGGGCTGCACCCGTGGGACATCCGCCGGTTGACCGTCGCCGAGTTCCGCTCCTACCAGCAGTGGGCCGAGTCCTGGCTCAAGAGCAACCAGAGCAGGGGGTGACGTAGTGGCGGACACTGCCCTGATCTTCAGCATCTTCGCCCGCGGCGGCCGGCGCACGGCCGCCGAGTTCGAGCGGGTCGCCCGCGGCGCCGACGAGGTGGCCGACAAGACGGCCGCGCTCGGCAAGGTCGCCGCCAAGGTCGGCAAGACCACTCTGATCAAGACGGCGCAGATCGGCGCCCTGTCGGCGCTGGCCGGCGGCGCGGCGGCGGCTGCCGCTTCCGTGCTGCAGCTCGGCGCCGCACTGGCGCCTGCCGCTGGTCTGCTGGCCGCGTTGCCAGCGGCTGCCGTCATGGCGCAGGCCGCTCTCGGCACGCTCAAGCTCGCAACGGTCGGCGTCGGCGACGCGATGAAGGCCGCACTCTCCGGTGACGGCAAGAAGTTCGAAGAGGCGCTCAAGAAGTTGGCGCCGGCCGCGCGCCAGTTCGCGCAGGAGTTCCGCGCGATCTCGCCCGCGTTCCGCGAGTTCCAGCAGAACGCGCAGCAGGGGTTTTTCGAACAGCTCACCGGGAGTCTCGGTGGGTTCTCCAACCTGCTGCAAAAGACCGGCCCGTACGTGCGGACGCTCGCCGCGGAAATGGGGCTGTGGGCGCGCGGGCTGATCTCGTTCGTGACGGCCGAGCAGTCGATCGGCCGGATACAGACCATCCTCGGCATGACCCGCCAGTCGCTGGGCGACCTGCGTGGCGCACTCAGGCCCGTGCTGGATGGGTTCCTGGCCATCGCTGAGGTTGGCTCAGTTTTCCTGCGCGGGCTGGCCCCCGGCATGGCGGATGTGATCACGAAGTTCGGCCAGTTCTTGAGCGCGGCGGCTGAGTCCGGCCGCGCGATGGAATGGATGGAGACTGGCCTGGCCGTCGTTAAGCAGCTGGGCGCGGTGCTGAGCAACCTTGGCGGGATCGTGCGGAGCGTATTCAGCGCGGCCGGCGCGAGCGGCGGCAATTTGCTGGGCACATTCGGCGCGCTCACCGGCGAGTTGAACAAGTTCCTCAAGACTGCGGAAGGCCGGACCGCGCTCGCTCAGATCTTCCAGGGACTCGCTGGGATCGGCAAGGCGCTGGCCCCGGTGCTGACGGCGCTGGTCAAGGGACTGGGCAGCATCGCGCCGGCCGTGGGCCGTATCGCCATGGCGGTCGGTCCCGTGCTGACGACGGCTATCAACGCGCTGGCGCCGGCTCTCAAGGCGTTGGAGCCGGGCATCACGGCTCTGATTCGCGGCATGGGCGGCGCGTTCAAGGCGCTTGCGCCGGCCTTGGTGCCGCTCGCCGCGGCCATCTCGGGTATCGCGGTAGGGCTCTCACCAGTCCTACCCGCGCTGGGGAAGCTCATCGCGATGCTGGCGCTAGGCCTGGCCGAGCACATCACCCGCATGCTGCCGGTCCTGCCGGGACTTGTTCAGGCGATCATCCAACTCGGCATGGCCATGGGCACCGCGCTGTTGGACGCGGTCACCGCGATATCGCCGTACCTGCCCGATCTCGTGACCGCGCTGACGGACATGCTTATCGCGCTCGTGCCGATCATCCCGGAAGTCATCAAGCTCGTTATCGCGCTGGCTCCGATGATTCCCGTGCTGACCGACATGATCGTGCTCTGGACGGACTTGGCCACCACGGTCATGCCGGTGTTCAACGGCGCCATTGCGACGCTCGTTTTTCTGCTCGGCGGCCTAGTTGACATCGTCAAGTGGGCGTGGGGCTACATCGCCGCCTACATCCGCGACCGGATCGACAACGCGGCGAGCGCGATCAACTGGTTCGCCGACCTCCCGTACAAGTTCGGGCTCTGGTTCGGCAAGGCACGTGATGCCGTTCTGCGCGTATTCAGCGGCGCCAAGGACTGGCTCTACAACGCGGGCCGAAACACCCTGATCGGCCTATGGAACGGCATCAAGTCCATGGCGAGCACCATCGCCCGATGGGTCGGCGACCTGATCACCCGAATCATCCCGGGGCCGATCCGGGATGCGCTGAACCTCGGCTCCCCGTCACGGCTGACGCACTACTTCGGACGGATGGTCGGCGTCGGTCTGGCCAACGGAATCGACGCGACACGGGCCCTGGTCGCCGGCGCCGCAGCCGGTCTCGCTGCGGCGGCGGTCCCTGCGGTGGCCCCGGGCGGGGGCGCTCCGGCGCCGAGGCCCGTCGGGATGAGCCGACCCGGCGTTGGAGGCGGGCGCGGGGAGGACAACGTGGCCGCGCTGGAGGCGGCGTTCGAGCGGGTCATACGACGGTTGTCGATCGAGTTGAACGGAGAACCCGTGGGGCGGGTCGTGTCCCAGACCGAAGGTAGGAAGGCGTACATGCGTAGGCGGGTGTCCTGATGGTCAACACCTGGAAGTTCGTCGAGCGGCCAGAGAGCGGCGCGGGTGTCCTGCTGGACATGAACAACGGGTCGACGTGGACGACGTTGAAGGAGGGGTTCGACATCAGTCCGCCGCCGCTGCGTAGGTCGGTGGCGACGAACAGCATGCGTGACGGTGGGCTGGTCACCTCGGCGAACTACGAGCTGCGGGAGTTGCGGTTCAAGCTGGAGCTGGCCGGGGCATCGGAGGATGCGCGGGCGGCTCAGCTCAAAGCCCTGTACGCGAGGCTGGGCGAGCCGGGCTGGTTGATGTTCCAGGCGACCGGCGCCACGTATCCGGTGTTCTTTCAGACCCTCCGCTCGGATGACCCCCGGGTGAACCGGGAGTGGGCGCCGGACGCGTGGCTGGTGGAGTGCGCGGTGCTCGCTGAGCCGTTCGCCCTCGGGGTCCGCCACGACATCCAGACCGGGGTCGTCATCCAGAACGATCCGGCCTCTGGCACGAACCGCGCGTTCTACGACCTGACCGGGGTGCGAGGCGACCACCCGACGCCGCTGTTCGCCCGGGTCGGCACCGGTTTCGGTGCGGGGGCGACGTTCCATGTCGCGGTGCGCAGCAAGAACAACCCGGCGGCGGTCACCACGTGGGCGCAGTGCGAGGCGGGGACACTGGGCACGGACACCACCCTCCAGGCCAACGACGCAACGATGAGCGGCTCCGGGCAGAACTTCGTCCGCACGACGTTCGCGACGAACACCTTCATCACGCGGGTGACGGTGACCGCGCCGACAGCGTCCTCTCCGGAGGCCATAAAGGGCCGGTACAGGGTACTGGTGAAGTGCCGCCGCTCCGGTTCCACCTCCGACTTCCTCATGGCCTACAAGCTGGGTGGCTCCTCCGAGGTACTCGGCCCACGGGTGACGTGGAGCGGCGGCATGCCGAACGTATGGCTTGTCGACCTCGGCATTGTCGAGTTTCCCTCCCTCGGGCCGTCACCCACCACGATCGGGTACAGCGGGCTGGTGGCCGGGTTCATCGCCCCGGCCATCGAGATCCAGGCTCAACGCTCCACGGGCGCCTTGAACCTCGACATGGACTACGTGTATCTGCTGCCCGCCGACCAGCGGCAGCTCATGTTCCGGCAGATCGGCACCCCCGGTTACAACGTGCTGGATGGCCCGAACGACATGGTGTACGGAATGGCCAGCGGGACGAGCCCATTCGGGGCTACCCGCACCGTCGACAACGGTGGTGGCCTCCTCTCGCGCGACGGTGGCATTCCGATGCTCACCCCCGGTGAGACCAACCGGCTCCACATCCTGCGCACCCCTCACGACGTGACAGCCACGTCCACCTGGGATTTCTCCTACTGGCCGTACTGGCTGGAGGTCGCCACCTCATGAGCCTCACCGTCCCGTTGGGCGTCCGCTTCTACCAGCAGAACACCGGGCTCGACTGGTGGGTGACCCGGCTCGTCTCCGACATCCAGTTCCGCAGTGTGGTCCCCGGCGGTTTCGCGAGCGCGGACATCACCCTCTACAACGACGGCCCCGACTCGTGGTCACGACTCGCGAAACTCTTCGTCAGGGTGCAGATCGTTGACCTGCGCACCCGGGAGACCGCCTGGGAAGGGCGGGTGGAGTCGTCCCGCCGCAACGCCTCCGCCAATACCTGGGCGATCGGGTGCCTCGGCGGCATGGTCGTCGCATCCGACATCACCATCCCCTACTTCGCAATCGACGGGGATGTGGGCAACTGGACGCTCGGCACCGGGGCGATCGAGTCGCTGTTCTCCCCGACAGCGAACTCCACGACCCGCACGATCACGATGAAACCCCAGGTCAAGTCGTGGGCCGCTGACCACTACGAGGGTGTGGCGATCTGGCAGAAAGCCGAAACGTGCGACATGCGCATTGGCCGGTTCGACTGCTCTTACCTCGGCGGGTCCGCCGACGCTGACTTCCGCACCGGCATGGACGTCGCCACCGGCAACGCGGTGAGCGTGCAGACGAACGTCGATGTGCGGGCCTGGTCATCATCGGAGGCGCGGTTCGCCAACCGGGTCGGCACCGAGTTCACCAGCACGAACGCGCAGCGGCTCACCATGTCCATGGACGTGCTGGCCACGAGCAACGCCACGAACGACATGTTCGGCACGATCAAGACCCCGCTCGTCCAGGCGCAACGGGTCGACCGGGTCGGTGCCAAACTTCAGGCCACGGCCGACTACCCCAACGAATACGTCCGGGTGTGGGAGGTTGTCGAGGACGTCCTCGGCCGGTTCCTGGTGGGCGCGTGGAACTGGGGGACCGGCTGGGCGCCCTGGCAAGGTGAGGTCCGCGGTGAGGACGCCTTTATCGACACCAGCTCCACCGCGCAGATCCGCCACCTCGCCTACTACGACGGCACCACCGCCGCGCAGGTGCTAAACGACCTGATGACTGCGCAGCCCGACGCGTACTGGGCAATCTGGGAAACCTCCTACGGGGCGACCGGCGGCGACAACCGGTTCCGTTTCGAGTGGGCGCGCTGGCCGGCCGGGTGGGGGTACCTCGCCTCCAGCATCGACGGGCTGGAGGAGCAGCCGGACGGGGCGAACCTGTACAACTACATCCAGTACCTGTGGAAACGCTCCGACAGCATCCCGTACGGCCTTGAGGTGTCCACGGTCACCTGGCATGGCTACAACAACCAGCTCCTCGGCGACGCCGGGATCACCCGAGGCGTGATGGTCCGCCGCGATGAACCCTCTGACGGCACCGGGATGTTCGACGCCGCCACAGCGACGCTGGGCCAGTACGGGCGCACCACGAACACCGGCACTTTGACGGTGCGCCGGCCGATCCAGTGCTACGACCCCGGCACCACCGGCGGCGGCGGCATGTCGAGGATGCTCGACCCGTGGATGATCCGCCCTGGTCGGCTCCTCCGCATCACCGACCTGCCTGCCCGTGGCATGGGCAACGAGCTTCGCCCGACCCCGACCCCGCCGAACCCGGCGCAGGACGGGATCGTGTTCCGGGTCGTCGGCACCACCTACAGCTCCGCTGACAACTCCTGCACGTTGGAGCTTGACACCGTCCCTGGATGGGAGTTGGCCAACCAGGTTGCCGCTACGAAACCGGCCAGCAACATCGTGGTCCGGGGATGACCACCACCCACCACCGCGCCCATACAGCAAGGGGGCGAAGTGGCCCATGAGCCCAGCAGCGTCGACGTTGTACGACGGCTGGATGAAGTCCTCGCCACTGTGCGCGATCTGGTTGGCCGGCGGGAGTACGACTCCGACCAGCGGCATTCCGAGCACCGGTTCGCCGACCTTGAGCGGGACCTGGAGCAGGAGCGGCAGGCGCGTATCACGGCGGTCGCCGACGAGAAGTCCTTGCGTGAGGCTGGCGACAAGGGTCTCGCCGACCGGATGGAGAAGAGCAGCGCGGGGTGGCGGCAGACGTTCTTTTCCGGCGTGCTGCCGAGCCTGCTCACTCTCTTCACCCTGGCGGTCACCGTCACCCTTGCGCTCCGGAGCGGCAAATGACTAGAGCCCAGGCCATCCGAGGTGTGAAGCGAAACGTCGGCGTCGTGGCCGCCACCGTGGTCCTACTGGCACTGGCGGTGTACGTCTTCGGCGCGATCCGCACCCTGGGCTCGGATCTGCGGGACGCGCGGGAAGACAGCCGTGTCCTTGCCCAGCAGGTGCGCGAGCTCGGCGGCACCCCGGCTGTTTCCCCGGCACCGGGCCCGCCCGGCGCTACCGGCCCAACGGGACCGTCCGGGCCGCCCGGCGCGACGGTGACCGGACCGCCCGGCCAGACCGGACGCGACGGCCGTACGGTCACCGGCCCGTCCGGACGCCCTGGCCCGTCCGGCGCCACGGTCACCGGACCGCCTGGCCCGTCCGGAAAAGACGGGGCGGACGGCGCCCCAGGCAAGGACGGCGCGGACGGCGAGCAGGGCCCCCGCGGGGAGCCGGGCCCGGCGTGCCCGTCGGGCTACCACGTGGAAGAGAGGACGGTCGTCACAGCTGGCGGACCGGAGACGGCCGCCGTGTGCGTCCAGGACTAGGAGAGCGATGACCGAACCGAATGAGGGTGTCGAGGAGATCGACGTGCCCGAGGTGCCCGAGCCGGCGCAGCCCGAGGAGGGCGTCATCGACCCGGCCGACACGCACGTGGAAGGGGTGGACGGTGAAGCTTGAGAAGCGCTCGGTGTTCGGCTGGCCCGCGAGCGGCGCGGGCTCCGCCTCGCCGAGGAACGGCATTGCCGTGCACTACGACGGCTCGAATCAGGGCCTGGCGAAGAAAAGCCACGCCGCATGCCGTGAGTACTGGGCCCGGACCCGCAAGTTCCACATGGGCCCGAGTCGGGGATGGGCGGATGTCGGCTACTCGTGGGCAGTGTGTTGTCACGGAATCGTCCTCGAGGGCCGCGGGCTCAACAAGGTCCAGGCCGCGCAGCCCGGCGGCAATGCGACGTGGTATTCGGTGACGTTCATGTCCGGCCCGTCGGAGTCGCCGACGGCCGCTCAGATCAACGCGTTCCGGGAGCTCCGGGCGTGGCTCAGGGGCAAGGGTGTCAAGGCCGCGATCCGGCCGCACAGCGCGTTCATCTCGACGTCGTGCTGCGGGAACATCCTGCGCAAGCTGATCAGCAACGGAACCCTGGCGGCGGCCCCGCCAAAACCGACGGAGGAACTCGACATGACCCCCGAGCAGGTCTTCAACGCGGTCTGGAACCGCGACGCCGTCCCCGCTCCGCCCGGTGGACCGAGCGGTCCGAACTGGAAGGGCGCCTCGTTCCTGACGAACACCTACCGGGACATGGCCAAGGCCTCCGAGGTGAAGGCCCTCCGCACCGAGGTGGCCGGGCTCAAGTCCGAGCTCGCCGAGATCAAGGCGCTGCTGAGCGCCGCACTACCCCCCAAGGAGTGAACGGAATGGTTACCGCAAAGATCGTCTGCCAGGGCAAGACGGAGAGCGGCGAAGGTGATGAGCGGCAGGCGCACGTGACGTTCGGGCCTGACTACGCGGACGGCCGCAACGAGGAGTGGGCGCTGTACACGCCGTCGCTGTCCCTGTCCATGAACCTGCGGGGTCCGGTGGCCGACCGGTTCGAGCAGGGCAGCCGGTACACGCTCACGTTCGAGGAGGAGTGACCATGCTCAAGGCGTTCCCCCACTACTGGAAGACCGCCGTGGCCGCGCTGGCACCGCTGTACCTGCTGATCCAGTCGGCGGTGAGCGACGACCAGGTGACCACCGACGAGTGGGCGAAGATCGGCGGCGCGGTCCTCGGTGTGATCCTGGTGTGGGCGGTGCCGAACGCGCCGAAGCCTCCCGTGCACGAGCCCGCCACGGACCGTACGCCGCACATGTGACTCTTCCCCAGCGGCCACCGCACGAGTAGCCTGACGGGCACCTGGGGACGCGCCGTAGCCGAACGCCCCCGCTCATCTCCTCGGAGACGGGCGGGGGCGTTTCGTCGTGCGCGGGGTCAGTCGTTCTCCGCCATCATGGCCGCGATCGTGTCGCTCCGCGCCAGGTCTAGGTCGCCGATCTCCCGGAGCGTGCTGGCGGAGCGGTTGTTCTCGTCCCAGTAAAAACCGTCGTCGGGGTCGCAATCGAGTGCGTCGTTCGAGTCCATGCGCCCTCCTCGTGTTCGTTCCATCAGCCCCGCTCTCTTCGGAGGGCGGGGCGTTCGTCGTGCGTGGCGGCTACCTGGTGCCGGAGCCGCCACACCCGTGACAGGTCACCTGCGTTGTCGTGCGGTTGCCGTTATCGTCCACGAACACGTGCGCGATCGTTCCGCTGCCGCCGCACGTGTTGCACGTTCTCGGCTGGTCCTTGCCCATCTCAGTCCTCCGGGTAGTACGCGCCATACGTGCGGACCGGCTTATGCCGGGTACCGCACACCTCACAAACCAGCTCCACCCTGCGGCGGCACACCTGGCACGTCGACAGGATGTCGCCCTTGGTCCGCTGCATGCGGATCGGGTCGCCCTGGCAGCGGAGCACGTGCATGGTCGCGGCACTGCACGTGCGGCACAGCATTGGGGCACCGGGCGCCGGGGGCATCCCCTCGACCTGCCGCGGTTTGTGCTCGCCCGGCACTGCGGGTTGACGGTGGCGCGTCTCATCCGGCACGTCCACCACCGTGACATCGGCCCGGCCGGACCGCAACCGACTCTCCATGGATCTACCCATCGCTCACCTCGGTCGCTAACACGGTTTCTCCTTCACTTCCCGTCCGGCCCTGTGCCGGGCGAAGTCTGCGGGGTGGGGCGGTCATGCGCCCTCCAGGCCGGCTGCCGCGGCGTGCGCGTGGCCGTTGTTGGTGTGCGCGGCCGGCAACGGAGCCGGCTCCTCGTCGGGCTCGCCGGCGGCCGTGCGATCGGCAGCGTCGACCGCATCCGACAACTTGTTGCGGTTCACGCCGAACGCCGCCGCGGCTGCGGTGAACGTTGGGGTCTCGCCGTGGCAGTCGCGCTCGCACACGAAGTACTGCACGGCGGACTCCATGCAGCCCACGACAGGTCGATGGGGGCACTGCACACCATGCTCGGCGGCCGCCGCGGGGGGCTGCTGCTCGGCGCGCTGGCGGATGCGCCGGATCATGTCCATGAGCGTCTCGTAGGACAGCAGCAGGGCAACCGGTGCAAGGGCGCTGACCAGCGCGCCCGCGTACCCGTGGGTCCACCCGGCGGCGATGTTCATGCACAGGGTGGCAGCGACGCCGAACACCAGCCCGGCCCATGCCAGCGGCGGCCGCCCGAGCCCATGCAGGGCGGCGAGGAGGACGGCGAGGCTGCACGCGGCGATCGACAGGTCGGGCACGAGCGGCACCAGGTAGGCAACCCACCCGGTGGTGCCGGAGGCGCGCACGACCTGGAGGCCGTGCTGGTAGCTGATGATGGCGGTGATGGCCGCCAGGGCGGCGAGGAGCGTGCCGCCGGCGGCGGGCATGAGGCCACCGGTGGCGGCCGCGGGGGGCTGCTTGCTCATTGCGCGGTGTCTCCCTATGGCCGGCCCTGGGCCACGCCGGGGCCGGTCGTGCGGGTGGTCGGGTGGTCAGCGGTGGCGGCCGTGACTGCGATGCCAGCCCCGGTAGCGGGGGACGCGCTGGCGGCGGGTCGTCGCCCACACCATCAGCAGGAGTACGCCGGCGATGAACGCGGCTCCGAGTAGGCCGATCAGCTGGTTGTCGGTCACGGCTGCCTCCGTGCCCGCTCCTCGCGGGCAGCCTCGTCGATCTCTTCGGCCAGCTCGGCGATCCGGTCGGCGTCCTCAACTCGCGGGCACATCTCGGTGCCGAGTTCGTCGAGGAGCTTGTCGAACGCTGCCCAGGCGCGGCGGCCTTCGGGGGTCGGGTAACCCGGAACCCAGCTCATGGCGTGTCCGTGGTGGGCGCGGTGGTGCGGGCATAACGCCAGCGGTCGCTGGGGGGTCTCCGCACCACCGCGCTGTCTTGGGGGTCGTACGGCCCGGTGCCCGGCACCGTGCCGGCCCTTCCCCGGTACCTGGCCGGCTCCGTGACTCCGGGCCGTACGACGTTCGTGCGGGAGGAGCGTCCGGCCGCGCCCCGGCTCGCCCCTCCCGCGTTCGTGGGGACCCACGGAGGGTCCGGCCAGAGGATCACCGGGGCTCAGAACGTGCGACCGGCGATCGTGGGCACGTCACCCCGGCGTTCGAGCTGCTCGGCCTGCCGTTCGAGCCGGACGCGCATGCTCGGGATGTCGTCCTCAACGAGCGTGCGATCGACGCCGACGGCGCCGTCGTTCCGGGTGGCCACGACAAGCCGCTGATCGCGGGAGAGCCAGAAGTCGTACTCGGGGTGCTCGTCCTGGAGTTGCTCAATCTTGATGTCGAGCGGGGATCGGTCCGGCCATCCGGAGTCGAGCGCGTGGCCGCCGGTCGCTGCCGTCATGGGATCACTCCCGGTGAGGTTTGCCGGGTGGGAAGCCCGGCGTGGGACTGGATGAATCCAGAGTCGACCGCATTGAGCCGTCTGTCAATGCACTGATGCATTTTTCTAAGAACCGGACGTGACGATCTCGTGTCCCCGTGCGACACTGCACCTCATGCCACCCGAGAACTCCCCAACCGTCCGGCATCGGCGACTCGCCGCCGAACTACGACACCTCCGCGAGGCCGCCAACCTGACACCGGCGGACGCCGCCGCTGCCCTCGGCTGGTCAAAGTCGAAGCTGACGCGCTTCGAAACCGCCGCAACCAGACCACAGCCCGCCGACGTCGCCGCGATGTTCGGCCTGTACGGCGGTGACGAGGCGCTCAAGCTCGCGCTGGTGGAGCTCGCCCGGAAGATCCGCACGCGCGGGTGGTGGGCCACCTACAGCGACGTACTCGCGCCCTCGTTCGTCGAGTTGGAGAACGACGCCTCGACCATCCGAACGTGGGGCGCTCATCTCATCCATGGGCTACTACAGACACCCGACTACACGCGTGCGGTCATCCGGGCGGACGTCACCGACGAGGCCGAGGTGAACCGAAGGCTTCAGGCGCGCGAGCACCGTAAGGCGGTGCTGGCTCGGGAGGACGCGCCGCGACTCGACGTCGTGCTCGACGAGGCCGTCCTTCGCCGCCCGGTCGGTGGGCCCGAGGTGATGCGCGGGCAGCTTCGAGCGCTGCTGGAGGCCGGGCAGCGGGAGAACATCACGGTTCGGGTCGTGCCGATCGAGGCCGGCGCATACCCCAACATCGGCGCGGGCAGCGTGACAATCTTCGGGTTCCCGAGGCAGATCGACCTAGACGTCGCCCACGTCGAAAGCTTCGCCGGTGGCGTGTTCGTGGAGGATCTCGTCGAGGTCCGGCGTTGTAGCGTGACAGTTGACCGTATCTCTGAACTGGCGCTGTCCGAGGAACGCTCGGCAGCGCTCATCAGAGCCATCACCGAGGAGTAACCAGTCCCCATGTCCAGTCCCACTCTGATCTGGCGGAAGGCTGCCCGGAGCACAGGAACCGGGAGCGAGTGCGTCGAGGTGGCCGCCCTCCCGGCGGCCGTCGCCGTGCGCGACTCGAAGAATCCGGACGGGCCGAAGCTCGCATTCGACAGCTCGACGTGGGCCGCGTTCGCTGGCCGCGTGAAGGCGGGCGAGCTCGACCTCTGACCCTGCTCAACAGAAAGCCCCCGGCGTAATGCCGGGGGCTTTTCCAGTCCCGAGACCATCGTACGGCACGGGGGTGACAGCATCAGCGTGGATCACACGTCGATGACCTTGATGGTCCACCGGCATTGGGAGTTGATCTGCAAGGCGAGCTTCCCACCGGTGTGCTGGTGCGTCACGTCGTCGCCCTTGGCGCCGAGTTCGTTGACGTAGATGTCGCCCATGCCGGTGTCGTCGTTCCACACCTGGAAGTTGCCCATGTCGCCGTAGGTGTCTCGGCAGTCGTAGGTGTACTCGAGGTCCCAGTCGCCGCGGACGGTGAAGGTCTTGGTCGACTTCAGGCCCTTGCCCTTGGCGGTGAGCACGACCTTCGGCGAGGGCTCGGCGGCCGGCGCCTCGGCGCTCGAGGTGTCAGCGCCTTCGACCACGGGCGGTTCGGCTTCGGTGGGGACGGTGCACGCGGCGAGGGTGAGGGCGGCGGCTATGGCGGACAGGGTCTTGCGCATGGCTGGTGCTCCTGTGGTTGTGAGGGGGTAACCGGTGAGACGGTGGATCAAGCGGCTCGGTTGGCGACCGCATCTGGCCGTGCCGGGGCCGAACCGATGCGGTAGGTGGCGAGCGGGTCAGCGCGCCGGCGGGTCTGCCAGGCGCGCACGACCGCGCGTGCGTCGCCGACGGCGCGGGAGGTACGCCAGGTGATCCAGCCCGCCGCCATAACCAGCCATGCCATCGCCTGGAGGTGGTCGAGGGTGATGCCGGCGGCGGTGAGCCCAACCCAGAGCACGACGAGCGGGGTGAGGCAGGTGACGGCCGCCTGCAGGGCCAGGCGCCTCATGTCCGGTCCTCGGTGTAGATCGTGGCGGTGAGGGAGAGCTTCACGCCGTCGCGCTGGCCCGTTGCGAGCAGGCGGGTGCTGATCTCGTCGGCGTAGGCCGAGGTGATGGTGAGCCCGAGCGCGTCGGTCCAGGCGGTGAACGCCTCGCGGATCTCGACCTCGGGCGGCAGGGTGGAGATCGCCCCAGTGAGTCCGCAGCCGGCGTTCCAGACGGTCCACGACAGCGGGGTCAGGTGGGCGTAGTCGTCAAGGAGTCGACTTAGGAGCCGGGTGGCTCGGTGCTGCCAGAGGATCTGGTCGGTGCTCACGATGGGAGCGAGGGCGGTCGGTGCGCGGTCGGCCATCGGAGTCCTTAGGGTCGCTGATTTATGTGCGCCCTATCGTGTCTATCGCGAGGTCGAAGCCCGAACCGCTCTTCGGCAGGCTGGCCGGGCAGAGACTGACGGTGATGTGGCGCTGCGGCCACTGCTCACCGGAGTTGAGGATCGCCGCACGCACGCGGTCGCGCGCCTCGCTGAGGGCCGTGTCGGGCAGCCCCACCAGGTGGAGCCCCGGGACCCCGCTGGTGATGGCGGCCTCGACGTCGACGACGAAGCCGTCGACGCCCACCAGGGCGACGGAACGCGTCTTGGCCAGAGCCATCTCAGCACACCTCCCGGACGTGATCGATCGCGAAGCCGCCATGGTCGTCGCCGACCAGCCCGATGGCGTCGATGCGGATCCGGTGGGCGGATACGCCGTGCTGCTCCGCCCACCGTCCGGCGAGCCGCCTCAGCCGCGCGGCCTTGACCGTCGTGATGGCCTCGATCGGTGCTCCATAGCCGAGGCCGGACCGGGTCTTGACCTCGCACACCACGTGCAGAAGCCCGTCGAACGCCACGAGATCGAGCTCGCCGTCGGGACATCGCCAGTTGCGGTCGAGGATGGTCCAGCCGAGCCGGGTGGTCACGTAGCGGGCGGCGGCCCGCTCGCCTCTGCGGCCGAGCGCGTCCTTGCGGTTCGCGGGCCGGCGGCCCGCCGGCCCGCGGTTCCTTGAGGGGTTCATCCGCGTCACCTCCGGCCTCCGACGGTGCCCTGCCCGTGTCGCGAGTGGTGGGCCGAGCGACGTTCTGTGGATAACTTGACCCCCATGGGCGAACCCTCTGGACCCTCACCGCTGCCGGCTGCGTTCCGCACGGTCCTGTCGGAATACGAACGGCACCTGCGGGCGGAACGGGGCCTGTCCGAGCACACCGTCCGGGCGTATCTGGGGGACGTCGCCGATCTGCTGGGCCATGCCACCGAGGTCGGCGTGACCGATCCGGGGGGCCTAGACGTACAGGTCGTCCGGGCCTGGCTGGCGCGCCAGCACGCGTACGGGAAGGCTCGCGCGACCCTCGCCCGCCGCACCGCCGCGGTCCGCGCCTTCACGGCGTACGCCCACCGCAGGGGGCTGCTCGGGCGGGATCCGGGGCCGTTGCTCGGCACGCCCAGACGTCGGCGCGACCTGCCGAAGGTGCTCCGCCAGAGCGAGGCCGCCGCGCTGCTCGACGCCGGTACGGAAGATCATGGCGGGCCGCCGGCCGATCCTCGGGAACTGCGGGACCAGGCCGTCCTCGAGCTGTTGTACGCGACCGGGATCAGGGTCAGTGAGCTGTGCGGCCTCGACGTCGACGATCTCGACCGGCAGCGCCGTACCGCACGGGTCTTCGGCAAGGGCGGCAAGGAGCGGACCGTGCCGGTCGGCGATCCCGCGGTCCGCGCGGTCGACGCCTGGCTGAGCCGGGGCCGCCCCGCGCTGACGACCGAGCGGAGCGGGCCGGCTTTGTTCCTCGGTGCCCGCGGCGGGCGGCTGCACCCCACGACCGCCCGGCGGCTCGTGCACGCCCGGATCGCCGAGGTCGGGGACGTACCGGACCTGGGCCCGCACGGGCTGCGGCACAGCGCCGCGACGCACCTGCTCGAAGGCGGCGCCGATCTGCGGGCCGTACAGGAGATCCTCGGGCACGCCTCGCTGCAGACCACCCAGCTCTACACGCACGTGTCCGCGGAGCGGCTCAGGCGGACCTACCGCCAGGCCCACCCCCGCGCCTGAGAGGGGACCTCCCGCGAACAACTGCATGATCACGGCGTGGGGATCCGGGCGGTGAGCGGCGGGCTCGGCGGACGGCGAGGGCCGAGGCGATCACCGGCGCCGCCGCGCCGCTCGCGCCGGCGAGGATGGGCAGGGCGGACGGCACGGGCGGCCCGCCGCGCGGGGTCACGGTCTGCGCCGGATCGGCGCGCGGGGCTCCGGGCCCGTGGCGGAGGGGCCCGTGGCGGAGGGGCCCGTGGCGGAGGGGCCGGTGGGGGAGGGGCGGGCCCGCTGGCGGGGAGGTGCTCGGGGGCGGGACTCCCCAGACCGGGAGCAGCCGGATGCGGCCCACGCCGACCAGGGACAGCGGATCGATGTAGGACGGGCCCCGCAGGGCACCCCAGTGCAGGCAGGACACCTGGCCGCAGTGGCCGGGGCGGCGCTCGACCGTGCCGATCCGGTCGCCCGCCCTGACCCGCCTGCCCGGCCGTACCGACGCGCGCACGGGCAGATAGGTCGTCCGGAGCGCGCCATGCGAGATCACGACCACGCCCCGTCCGGCGAGCCGTGCCGCGTATGTCACGCGCCCGGCGCCCGCTGCATGGACCGCCCGGCCGGGGTCCGCCGCGAGATCGACACCGCGGTGACCGGCAGTCCAGGGCTCCTCCGGGGGATCGAAGGCCCGTAGTACCGCGGGGGCGGGCGTCAGCGGCCATCGCCACGGTCCTTCGTACGGCGGGCCGGGGGAGGCGCACATGATCGTCCAGGTGACGAACCACGTCATCGGCGTCATGCCGCCAGGGTGGCCGTCCGGGCGGGCGCGGCGCCAGCCCGGCAAGTACCTGTGGAAAACCCGCTCGGAGGGCCCGGCGCGCCCGCCCGGACCCTTCGTCCGCCCGGGCGAAACGCGGGCGATTCGGCGCTAGGGGCGTCTCTCCCGTAAACTTGCCAGACGGCCGACAGTGCATCGCCACCGACGGCCGAATTCACGCGCCTGCCGGCCACCGACGTACAGGTGGGGCACGCCTCCAGGTCCGCGGTCCAGCCGCGGTGGGGCGGGTCCAGGCGCAACAGGTAACCGAAATTGGCCCAATCATGGGCCGGACAGGAGAACACGGGCATGGCACCCGTCGTCACCATGAGGCAGCTGCTCGAGAGCGGCGTGCACTTCGGACACCAGACTCGCCGCTGGAACCCGAAGATGAAGCGCTTCATCCTCACCGAGCGCAACGGCATCTACATCATCGACCTGCAGCAGTCGCTGTCGCACATCGACCGCGCCTTCGAGTTCATCAAGGCGACGGTCGCGCACGGCGGCTCGATCCTGTTCGTCGGCACGAAGAAGCAGGGCCAGGAGGCCATCGCCGACCAGGCGCTGCGCGTCGGCATGCCCTACGTCAACCAGCGCTGGCTGGGCGGCATGCTCACCAACTTCTCCACGGTGCACAAGAGGCTCACCCGCCTCAAGGAGCTCGAGGAGATCAACTACGACGACGTGGCCGGCTCCGGCATGACCAAGAAGGAGCTGCTCGGCCTCAAGCGCGAGAAGGACAAGCTCGAGCGCACGCTCGGCGGTATCCGCGACATGGCCAAGGTGCCCAGCGCGATCTGGATCGTCGACACCAAGAAAGAGCACATCGCCGTCAACGAGGCCCGGAAGCTGAACATCCCGGTCGTGGCGATCCTCGACACCAACTGCGACCCCGACGAGGTCGACTACCCGATCCCGGGCAACGACGACGCGATCCGCAGCGTCAGCGTCCTGACCCGGGTGGTGGCCGACGCGGTCGCCGACGGCCTGATCGCCCGCGCTGGCGCGGCCGCCGGCGAGGAGAAGCCCGCTGACGGCGCGGCCGTGACCGAGCCGCTGGCCGAGTGGGAGCGCGAGCTGCTCGAGGGTAAGAAGGACGACGAAGAGAACACCGAGGCTCCGGCCGCGGCCGCGGCCGACGAGAGCGCCGCGCCTGCCGCCGACGAGAGCGCGACGCCTGCCGCCGACGAGAGCGCGACGCCCGCGGCCGACGAGAGCGCGACGCCTGCCGCCGACGAGAGCGCGACGCCTGCGGCCGACGAGAGCTCCGCGCCCGCCGCCTCGGCCGAGGCGCCGGCCGCCGAGGAAGAGCGCGCCTGAGGTTCGGTCTTTCGACCTTGGCACGCTCGACCTGAGCCTTGGTCCCGGCGGCCCCACACGGGGGCCGCCGGCGATCGTACGATTCGACGGGAGAGACAGCGAAACGATGGCGAACTTCACCACCGCGGACGTCAAGCGGCTCCGTGAGCTGACCGGCTCCGGGATGATGGCCTGTAAGAAGGCCCTCGAGGAGGCGGAGGGCGACTTCGACAAGGCGGTCGAGCTCCTGCGCCTCAAGGGCGCCAAGGACGTCGGCAAGCGCGCCCAGCGCACCGCCGGTAACGGCCTGGTCGTCACGCATTTCAACGGCGACGCCGACGGGGTCCTGCTCGAGCTCAACTGTGAGACCGACTTCGTCGCCAAGAACGAGCAGTTCATCGATCTCGCGAGCAAGATCGCCGCGTTCGTGGCGTCGAGCGACGCCGGCGACACCGCGAGCCTGCTCGGCAGCGAGATCGAGCCCGGCAAGACCGTCCAGCAGCTGATCGAGGAGAACGGCGCCAAGATCGGCGAGAAGGTCGAGCTGCGCCGCTTCGCGCGGTTCCAGGGCGTCTACGTGACCAGCTACCTGCACAAGTCCGACCCGCAGCTGCCGCCGACCACCGGCGTGCTGGTCGAGCTCGACAAGGCCGACACCGAGGTCGCCAAGGACATCGCCCAGCAGATCGCCGCGATGTCGCCGAAGTACCTCACCCGGGAAGAGATCCCGGCCGAGGCGATCGAGAAGGAGCGGGCGCTCGCCGAGCAGATCACCCGCGACGAGGGCAAGCCGGAGCAGGCGATCCCGAAGATCGTCGAGGGCCGGGTCAACGCCTACTTCAGGGACTTCGTCCTGCTGGAGCAGGCGTTCGTGAAGGATGGCAAGAAGACCATCGCCAAGGTCCTCGACGAGGCCGGGGTGCAGGTCAAGCGGTTCGCCCGCTTCAAGGTGGGCCAGCTCTGAATGCCTTCCGCTGAGGAGACATCCTGGAGTTGAGGGAGTCCCACATCAAGCAGTACGTCATCGAGGAGGCCGCCGCCGTGCAGGAGACCAGAAACACTGACACGACGGCGGCTTCTTCGTCGTCTCCGGCGCCGCACGGGTGGCGCCGCGTGCTCCTCAAGCTCTCCGGGGAGGCGTTCGCGGGCGCCGACCCGCTCGGCATCGACCCAGCGGTCGTGCAGCACGTCGCCCAGGCGATCGCCGACGCGGTGCGCGACGGCGTGCAGGTCGCGGTCGTGTGCGGCGGCGGCAACATGTTCCGCGGGGCGGCGTTGTCCGAGCGCGGCATGGACCGGGCCCGGGGCGACTACATGGGCATGCTGGGCACCGTCATCAACTGCCTGGCGCTGCAGGACTTCTGTGAGAAGCTCGGACTCGACACCCGGGTGCAGACCGCGATCACGATGGGTCAGGTCGCGGAGCCGTACATCCCGCGGCGCGCCATCCGGCACCTGGAGAAGGGCCGAGTCGTGATCTTCGGTGCGGGCCTCGGACAGCCCTTCTTCTCGACCGACACCTGCGCGGCGCAGCGTGCGCTGGAGATCGGTGCCGAGGCGGTGCTCAAGGGCACTCAGGTCGACGGAGTTTACGACGCCGACCCGCGCAAGAACCCGGACGCGGTGAAGTTCGATCGCCTGGATTACGGTGAGGTCCTGCGCCGGAGCCTGAAGGTCATGGATGCCACGGCGATCAGCCTTTGCATGGACAATGGGCTGCCCATCGTCGTGTTCGATCTGATGGGACAGGGCAATATCATCCGGGCCGTCCGAGGTGAAAAGATCGGCACATTGGTCAGCCCCGCCGACGGCTGACCGGCCGCGGCCGAGGGCAGGCACACAACAACACGCGCGACGGGAGCCGAAGTGATCGACGAGATCCTCCTCGAGGCAGAGGAGAAGATGGAGAAGGCGGTCGCGGTCGCCAAGGACGATTTCGCCGCCATCCGGACCGGCCGGGTCACTCCTGCGATGTTCAACAAGATCACCGCGGAGTACTACGGTACGCCGACGCCGATCAACCAGTTGGCGTCCTTCACCACACCCGAGCCGCGCATGGTGATCGTGCAGGTCTTCGACCGGTCGTCGCTCGGAGCGGTCGAGAGGGCCATCCGGGACAGCGACCTCGGCGTGAACCCGACCAACGACGGCAACGTGATCCGGGTGGTCTTCCCGGAGCTCTCCGAGGAGCGCCGCCGGGAGTTCATCAAGGTCGCGGGCGGCAAGGCCGAGGACAGCAAGATCTCGATCCGTAACATCCGGCGTAGGGCGAAGGACACGCTGGACAAGCTGGCCAAGGACGGCGAGGCCGGCGAGGACGAGGTTCGGCGTGCTGAGAAGGAGCTCGACGACGCGACGCACAAGTACGTCGCGAAGATCGACGAGCTGCTCGAGCACAAGAAGGCCGAGCTCCTCGAGGTATAGGGGTTGGCCTTGGAACAGGCCCGGGAGCCGGATCCGTCCGGCGAGGACTCGCAGGAGTCCGCCAAAGCGGACGGGGATCGGCCGCCGGGCAAGAAGCGCGGTCCTGGCCGCAACCTCCCCATCGCCATCGGTGTCGGACTCGGGCTCGGCACCCTCGTGGTGGTGTCGCTCTACACGCGCAAAGAGATCTTCCTGCTCGTCCTGGTGGTGTTCCTCACCCTCGCGCTGCGGGAGCTGACCGACGCGCTCGCGACCCGCGGCATCCGTGTCCCGCTGATCCCGGTGGCCGTCGGCAACCTCGCCATGCTGGTGTGCGCGTACGTCTACGGGGCCGAGGGGCTCATCGGCGCCTTCGCGCTGACCGGCCTGGTGCTGCTGATCTGGCGGATGGCCGCCGGCGCCGAGGACTATGTGCGGGACGTCACCGCGGGCGTCTTCACCGTCGCGTACATTCCCTTCCTCGGTGGGTTCGCGGCGCTCCTGCTGGAACCGGGGGACGGCGCCGAGCGCATCGTGGCCTTCATCGCGATCACGGCGGCGAGCGACATCGGCGGCTTCTTCGCAGGGACCTTCCTCGGCAGGCACAAGCTGGCCCCGGCCATCAGCCCGAAGAAGACCTGGGAGGGACTGGCCGGCTCGGCCCTCGCCTGCATGCTGGTCGGCGCATGGCTGCTGCCCTGGCTGCTGGACGCGCGGATCTGGCAGGGCGCCGTTCTCGGCGCGGCGGTCGTCTGCTCGGCCACCCTCGGCGATCTCATCGAGTCCATGATCAAGAGGGATCTCGGCGTCAAGGACCTCGGCACCCTGCTGCCAGAGCACGGCGGTGTCATGGACCGTCTCGACTCGCTGCTGGTGAGCGCCCCGGTCGTGTGGATCGCCCTGCAGATCTACGGTCTGTGACCACCGGCCGCTCACGGCCGACCAGGGGCTCACGGCCCGCTGCGGCCGCCCACGGCCCGGCGAGGCCGCTCACGAGCCACCGGAGGCCGCTCACGACTCCGCGCGGCCGCCCCTGGCTCGGCGCCGGCTACCCCACGACCCAGCTGCGGCCCTGCTGCGCGAGGCGGCGGATCAGGGCGTCCGAGCCCTGCGCCTTGGCGTACTGCCGCTCCTCGTCGGTGATCGGCACCAGCCACAGCCAGGTGACCGGCTCGCCGCCGACGGTGAACCCGGACAGATCGGGGGGGTACGGCCCGGGCAGCCGGGCGGGGTCGTCGAGCAGCAGCACGCCCTCGAAGCGGGAGTCGCCCGCGCCGGATCCGTTGAGCGGAAAGGTCTGGGCCTCGTGGTACCACTTCACCACGTCGCCCGGGGCGAACCAGGTGACCGATCGCCACGGATACTGCGCCAGCCAGGGGAACACGCTGCCCGCCCGCTGGCTCGGCAGCGTCGTCGCCACGGCCAGTTCGATGCGGGCGAGCGCTGAGACGTCGTCCTCGTACAGCTCGATGGTCGGCATGCGCTGGCAGCTCATCCCGATCGTGCTGAGAACGGAGTAGGGCCGGGCGTCCTGGCGCGGCCGCTCGCTCACCCCCACGACGGGCACCGGGGCCGCGCCGCCGCGAGACTGCCGGCCCACGTCGTGCCAGTAGTGGCCACCGGGTCCGAGGCGTCCCAGGAGGTGGCCGAGGGCGGACTGCTGGAATCGGGCCCAGGAGTTCTCGTCCGCCCGCCAGTCCCAGTACGCCTTGGCCTCGCGGATCCGCGGGCCGAACTCCTCGATATCCTCGTCCAGCGGGAAGGCGAAGGGGCTCTGTGTGGTGGCGTCGCGGCTGTAGCCGGGGATGCCACGGCTCATGTCCGACCACACCGGGATCACGCACAGGGGCTCACCCGACTCGAGGACCGCGGCGCCGTCGCCCTCCTCGAACCACACGACCTCGAGGGCCGACGCGTCCAGGGCGGCCCGGCCGGCGGGATGCTTGGTGCCCGCGGAGGGCATGGTCGGTGGCAGCCCCGCATTGAGCCGGTCCAGATCGACGCCCTGCGGCGCTGCCTCGTGGTTGGCCAGCCACACGGCACCGACGATCGTGTCGCGCGAGTCCCTGAGGTAGGCGACCGTCGTGGTGCCGTCGGTCTCCACCGACAGCCTGCGGCTCTGGTACGGGCTCGTGTCGCTGATGACGACCTGGGTCACAGAAGCCTTGAGCGAAGCTGGGCCCCTGCGCAATACCGGCATAGATCATGACTTTAGTGCAGTCCACGTACGTGCAGGGACGCCTTTGGCCAGAGCACCTCGCTGCGTTTGAGACACTGGCGGGTGATGTCAGCCATGCCGAGTCCAGCCGATCCGAGTCCGCACGCCCCCGGCTCGGAGCTTCCGCGACCGGAGAGTCCGGGTGCCGAGACCCCTGAGCGGGGGACCCCTCCGCCACCGGGTCTGCTCACCTTCGTCGCCCCGCGACGGGCGAAGCCGCCACGGCACCTCGCCGACCTCAGCCCGGCCGAACGCAGGGAGGCCGTCGCCGCGCTCGGCGAGAAGCCGTTCCGTGCCGACCAGCTCTCCCGGCACTATTTCGCCCGCTTGGCCGACGACCCGGCGGACATGACCGACCTGCCGGCCGCCGTACGCGACCGGCTCGCCGGTGAGCTCCTGCCGACGCTCCTCAGCCCCGTGCGCGCACAGACCTGTGACGGCGGCAGGACGCACAAGGCCCTGTGGAAGGCCTTCGACGGCACGCTGATCGAGTCCGTGCTGATGCGCTACCCGGACCGCGTCACCATGTGCGTCTCATCCCAGGCCGGATGCGGCATGAACTGCCCGTTCTGCGCGACCGGGCAGGCCGGCCTCACCCGGAACCTGTCCACCGGCGAAATCGTCGAGCAGGTGGCCGCCGGCGCGCGTGCGCTGGCCCGCGGCGAGATCGCGGGAGGCCCCGGCCGGATCTCGAACATCGTCTTCATGGGCATGGGCGAGCCGCTCGCCAACTTCAAGGCCGTGCTGGGCGCGGTACGGCGGATCACCGACCCCGCTCCGGGCGGTCTCGGCATCTCCCAGCGCTCGGTGACCGTGTCGACCGTGGGACTCGTGCCCGCGATCGAGAAGCTGACCGCCGAGAAACTGTCCGTACGGCTGGCCGTGTCGCTGCACGCGCCCGACGACGAGCTGCGGGACGAGCTCGTACCGATCAACACGCGCTGGAAGGTCGCCGAGGTGCTCGACGCCGCATGGGCCTACGCGGCCGGCACCGGGCGCCGCGTCTCCATCGAGTACGCGATGATCCGGGACATCAACGACCAGGCCTGGCGCGCCGATCTGCTGGGCAGGCTGTTGCGCGGAAAGCTCGTGCATGTCAATCTCATCCCGTTGAACCCGACACCGGGCTCGAAGTGGACGGCCTCCCGCCCGCGCGACGAGAAGGAGTTCGTCGCCAGGCTCGAGGCGCACGGCGTGCCCGTGACCGTTCGGGACACCCGTGGCAGGGAGATCGACGGGGCGTGCGGGCAGCTGGCCGCCGCCACCCAGACCTGAGGAGCCCAATGTCGCGCTTCCCGGTGGTGTTGCGCGGGTACGACCGCGCGCAGGTCGACGCGGTTCTGGACCGTATCGCGGGGGTCGCCGCCCCCGGATCGCCGCAGACCGAGCCGGTCACCGCCGACGAGATCCGGGCGAGCCGCTTCGACGTGGCCACGCGCGGTTACGACCGCCGGGCGGTCGACGAGGTGTTGCACGAGCACATCCGGCGGCTGGCCGCGAGCGGCCCGAGGTCGGGGCGGCCGAAACGACCCCAGGTCCGGCAGGGCTGGCTGATCGACTGGGTCCAGAACGCGCAGTTCACCGGGGTGCGGATGCGACCCGGTTACGACGTGCGCGACGTCGACGCGTTCCTCGCCAGGGTGGTCGCCGGGCTGCGCGGTGTGGCACCGCCCGTGAGCGCCGCGGACGTGCGCGAATGCGTGTTCCGTACCGTCAAGTTCGGGCCGGGCTACACCGAGCGGGAGGTCGACGCCTTCCTCGTCCAGCTGGCCTCCGCGCTCGACGGCGGCTGAGCCCGTACCCTCACGGGCGGAAGCGCCGCACCCAGGCGTAACCGGCCCCGGCGACGGCCGACCAGGCGGCGATGTGCGCCACCAGCCCGGGGAGCGCGGCGGTGAGCGCGTCCGGCCCGTCATGGGCGGCGCGCAGCCACCCGATCATCGGTACTGACAGCCACGCGAGCGGGCCCATGCTCAGGATCAAGAGCACGACACAGCCGCCCAGCAGGACCAGGATCGACACCGCCGTGGACGGCAGCACCGCCCGGCCGGCCCAGGCTCCGACGAGCGTCGCCGGTACCGCCACCGCCAGATGCAGCACCACGGCGGGAGGCAGTGCCCCCCACCCGGCGCCGGCGCTGATTCCCTGGAGGACGGGGACCGTCAGGGTGAGGGCGCCGAGACCGAGGTTGACGAGGTAGGCGGCGAGCAGTCCCGATGCCATCGCCGTGCGCCGGCCCACCGCCAGAGCGCCGAGTTCACGCTGCCCGTCCGGTTCGGTGTCGAGCACGCTCCGGGCCGTCCACGCCCAGATCGGGAACAGGAACGCGGCCACGTCGCCGTACCCGCCGACGGCCAGCTTCAGCGTCGTGGCCCGGTCCGGACCGACCGGCGCGTTCGGCAGCATGACGGAGGCCAGCAAGAAGATCGCGAGCAGCGGCTGCACCACCCGCAGCGACCTCACGTAACCCGATAGATGAAAGCGGACCAGCGCGGTCATGTCCGCGGCTCCCTGGCGGCGTAGCCGTCGGCCCGGAGCTTCGCGAGCACGGTCGCGGCCTGGTGCGCGGGGACCACGACCTCAATGATCGCCTGCTCGGCGACCGGACCCTCACCGTTCCCGGTCCGGGTGGCGGAGCGCTCGTCATGGGCGCCCGGAGCGCGGGTGACGGTGCCTCCGGCGACCTGGAGCCGGTCGACGTCCGGCAGCGTCCGCAGATCGCGCTGGTGGTCGCTGACGACGATCATGGTGCCTCCCGAACGCAGCCCGGTGAGCAACGCGGGCAAATCCGCCCGGGTTCCGGCGTCCAGACCGGCGAACGGTTCGTCCAGCACGAGCAGCTCCGGGTCGCCGAGGATCGCCTGGGCGAGCCCCACCTTGTGCGCGCTGCCCTTCGACAGCTCGCGCAGCGGCAGATCGAGCAGCTCGCCGAACCGCAGCCGTTCCGCCCACAAGTCGATGCGCGCGTCCGGAGCCCCGCGCATCCGGGCCATGTGCGACAGATATCCGCGAACGGTGAACGGCTGATCCGCCGGGAACCGCTCGGGCGCGTAGCCGACCCGTGCCGGCCGGTCGGTCAGCTCGCCGAGGCGAGGCCGCAGGATGCCGGCGAGCAGCCGGAGCAGGGTGGACTTCCCAGCGCCGTTGGGGCCGGTCACCTCGGTGATCCGGTCTGGTGCCAGTGTGAGTGTCACGTCGCGGAGGACCCATCCGGCCCGGCGCTGGTACCGGTAGCCGACACTGTTCAGGCGCATAGGCGCAGAACGCTAGCGGCCGCGTCATAAGCGCGTCGTTAGCGGCCCGGGCGGCGAGCCGCCCACGCGGAACGGCACAATGCCGGTCATGAAAGCCTGCGTGTTCTGCGAGATCGTCCAAGGGAAGCGCCCCGCGCACATCGTGCTCGACACCGGTGAGGCGATGGCGTTCCTGGACGCGCGGCCGCTGTTCGAAGGGCACACGCTGCTGGTGCCGCGAACGCATCTGGAGACGCTGGCCGATCTGCCGCCCGAGGTGGTCGGGCCGTTCTTCACGCACGCGCAGCGGCTGGCGCAGGCGATGGAGACCGAGCTCGGCGCGGCCGGCTCGTTCGTCGCCATGAACAACAGGATCAGCCAGAGCGTGCCGCACCTGCACGTCCACGTGGTCCCGCGCAACCGCAAGGACGGGCTGCGCGGGTTCTTCTGGCCGCGGCGCAAGTACGACTCCGAGCAGCAGGCCGCCGAGTACGCGGAGCGCCTGCGGAACGCGCTGTGACCGGGACCGGCACCCACGCGCCGGGGTGGCCAAGGCAGGCGGCCGAGGCCACGATGGTGCCCATGACAGCACAGGGATCGGGGAGCTCCGCCGTCGGCGCGGGTGAAGGCGCGGGTGAAGCCGCAGGCGAAGTGACCGGAACGACCGCCCGGCGCTCACGGCTCTGTCGGCCTTTGTCGGCCATGATTTCGTGTGGGCCATAACCGGGGGGGGAGCCGTGGCCGGGCGGCCGTGGCCCGGCGGCCCCGCCCACCCGCCGGGCCGGGCGGGCTCAGAGTTCGCCGAGGAGCCGCATGATGCTGTCCATGGGCTCGAGCTCGGAGGGCGCGGCCTCGCCTTCCCGGCCCACGCGCGCGGCGTGCGCGTGAACCTCACGTTCGGCCCGGTCGAGCACGGCGCAGAGGACGAACTCGCTCACCGTCCAGCCGGACAACTCCGCCGCCCGGCGAATGACGCGGTCCTGATCCGCGGTGGTTCGGATGCCGATGATTCCGTTGTGGTCGGAAAAGGGAAGATGATGCTGAGCCGACGCGGTCATGCCGGTGCCCTCCGCTCGCAGACGTTACCCAGGCCTCACCCGCGTTACCCCTGTGGGCGAAAATTATGACGGCGCAGCGTTATTCGGGAGACCGAATTCCGTTGGGACGGTCGAACTGGAGCGACTGGAGCGCCCCGGCGTGGCCGCTAATCCTCCACGGGGAAGATGACCGAGGAGACCTCGAGGTAGAGCTGTTCGGGGTAGGGCATGTACTCCACCTCGCGCAGGGCCTGGTCCTGCCCGGCGGACTCCAGGACGAACGTGCCGTAGCCGATGATGCGGCCGACGAAGGGCCGTTCGAGGGCGATGTCGGTGACCTTGGCCAGCGGCATCATCGCGACCTTGCGGTTGAGCACACCGGTTATCAGCATCACGCGGTGCTCGGTGACGATGAAGAACTCCAGCGACCACGCGAAGACCTTCCACGTCAGCCGGACGAGCAGGGCGAGCCAGAGCCACCAGAGGATGAAGGCCGGGCCGGCGCCGATCGTGGTGCTGGCCAGCCCCGCGACGATCAGCCCGGCGGTGACCTCTCCGACGGGCCGCAGGAGCACCGCCGGATGCCTGCGCACGGCGACCGGCTGGCCCTCATAGGACATCAGGTACTTGGCGACCGTGCGCGTGCCCGCGTCGCGGATGACCATCAGGTCGTTCAGGTTCATGTGCAGCAGGCCCGCCTCGCCGGTCAGCCATGATCCAACCAAGTCAACGGTAGCCCAGGGCACGCCTTCCGCGGAGCCCGAACCGCGCTCAGACCGGTGCGAAGATGGTTGCTGACCCCTGAAAAATGTCAGCGATCGAACGTATTATCGAGTCATGGCCAACGTCGCACTGCACGCCACCCCGACGTCCACGACGTCCCCGACAAGCCTGCCGACGCCGACGACCCCGAACGGCGGCCCGCTGACGGCCGCCGAGATCGCCGCTCTCGCGCTGTCCCTCGCCCACCTCGGGGCGGGGCCGCAGGCCGCCGTGGCCCGCCAGGCGCTGAGCCGGCTGCTCGATGCCGAGCCCGACGAGCACCTCACGGACGACGCCATTCCCCACGGGGCCCACGACGCCACCGGCGGCCGGGTCGGGTCCGACGAGTTCATCGCGGTCACGCTCGCGACGCTGACCGCGCCTCTCGACGGTGAGACGGCCGGCCGGGCGAAGGTCCTCGCCGCCGGGATCAGCGAGCGGCTCGCGGTCCGCCTGCACTACCGCGATGCCAAGGGCACGCACTCGGTCCGTCACGTCGAGCCGGTCACCTGCCTGGTGCATCGCGACCACTGGTATCTCGTCGCCTGGTGCCGGCTCCGTGGTGGAATCCGGGCGTTCCGGTTCGACCGGGTGACGGCCGTCGAGCCGACCAGCAGCCCGGCGCGTGCGCATCCCGCCGAGCGCTTCCTGCCCTTCCAGCGCAGAGCGGCGGCCTGAGGTCCGGCCGTGCCGCCGGGGCGGCGTCCCGGCGGCACGGCGCGGCGCCCGCCGATGTCCGGCCTGGGGTCACCGCCCGGAGATGAGTCCTGCCAACCGGGCGTAGTTCGAGGTGCGGGCGAGCCGATGGTTCTCTCGGCGGTCGGCGGCGCGATACAGCGTGTAGATGAGGTGTACGCCGATCCAGCGCAACGGCTCCGGCTCCCATCGACGCACTCGCCGGTCGACCCAGGGCAGCCGGGTCAGCTCGGTCTCCTCGTGGAGCAGCAGATCGCGCAGAGTCCGCC
The DNA here is from genome assembly GCF_014323705.1 of Actinomadura alba. GTDB lineage: Bacteria > Actinomycetota > Actinomycetes > Streptosporangiales > Streptosporangiaceae > Actinomadura_C > Actinomadura_C alba. Next base: position 346,759 of record NZ_JABVEC010000001.1, on the reverse strand, counting down.
CGGCCAGGTTGGTCGTCGTCACGCCGTTGCCGACGTACCCGCCGGCCCAGCCGAGCCCACTGTCATGGTCGAGATGGACGGTGGAGCACCAGTCTCGGGGAACGCCGAGGACGCCGCACCACGCGTGGTCCACACGGGCGTCGGCGGCGGTCGGGAACAGCTTTCCGAGCATCCGCCACAGCGCGGCGACGGTCTGCGGCTGAGTTGCGCCCCACTGGTCCCATCGTGACCCGAAGCGGTACGGGATGCCGCGGCCGCCGATCGCGATCCGCCCGTCGGCGGTGCGCTGCGCGTAGACGTAGGCGTGGGCCTCGTCCCCGAGGAGTTCGGCACCCGGCCAGCCGATGTCCTTCCAGATCTCCTCGCCAAGCGGTTCGGTGACGATCATCGAGCTGTTCATCGGCAGCCACTGGCGACGCTGCCCCGCGATCCCGGCGGTGAACCCCTCGGTCGCCCGGATCACGTACTCGGCCCGCACGGTCCCCCGACCCGTCACCGCGGCCGCCGGCTCGCCCGCCCTACCACGCGGCCGGATCTCGGTCACCGCCGTGGACTCGAAGATGTCCACGCCGAGACCGGCAACGGCACGGGCCAGACCCTGAACGAGACGGGCGGGCTGGACACGGGCGCAGTGCGGGCTGTGGAGTGCGTCCAGCGCTCCGGCGACACGCAGCCTGTCCTCACGCTCGCCGCGGTCCAGCAGCCGGAGGTCGTCTTCCGCGAAGCCCCAGCGGCGCGATTCGGCGAGCCCGGCGTGCAGCCGGCGGCGCTGTGCCGGGTTGGTGGCGACGTGCAGCACACCACCTTTGACGATGTCGGCCACGATGCCTTCCTCGGCAGCGACCCTGGCCACCTCGTCGACGCCGTCGAACATCGCACGCTGTAGCGCGACAACGGCGTCCCGGCCGTGCGCGCGGGCATAGCGCTCGCGCGACCCGGCCATCTCGGCGGACAGCCAGCCGCCGTTGCGTCCGGAGGCGCCGAATCCGGCGAACTCCTTTTCCAGGATCGCGATGCGCATGTCCGGCCGGGCCTGCTTGAGGTAGTAGGCCGTCCACAGCCCGGTGAATCCGCCGCCGACGATGCAGACGTCGTACTCACGCGTCCCCGGTAGTGGGGCGCGCGCGGTGGGCAGGCCTGTCTCGCGGTACCAGAAGGACACTCCGCCGTTGGCGAAGTCATCGGTCTTCAGGACCTCGGTCGTCATCGCGGGGCCGCCGTTCCTTCAGATACGAGTGTCCTCAGATACGGGTGGCGGCCTCGGTGAGGACGGAGCGCAGGATCTGCTCGATCTCGTCGAAGTGTTCCTGGGTGCAGATGAGTGGTGGGGCGAGTTGGATGACGGGGTCGCCGCGGTCGTCGGCCCGGCAGATCAGGCCCGCGTCGAACAGGGCATGTGACAGGAAGCCGCGTAGTAGCCGCTCGCATTCCTCGTCGGTGAAGCTCTCCTTGGTTTCTTTGTCCTTGACCAGTTCGATCCCGTAGAAGTAGCCGGCGCCCCGGACGTCGCCCACCAGTGGCAGGTCGGACAGCCTTTCCAGGGTGGTGCGGAAGCCGGCCTCGTTGGAGCGGACGTTGTCGAGGACCCCCTCCTTTTCGAAGAGGTCGAGGTTGGCCAGTGCCACGGCTGTCGACACGGGGTGGCCGGCGAAGGTGATGCCGTGCAGGAAGGTCGAGTCTCCTGTCGTGAACGGCTCCATCAGCCGGTCGCTTGCGATCATCCCGCCGAGCGGCGCGTAGCCCGAGGTGACGCCCTTGGCGAAGGTGATGATGTCGGGCCGGTAGCCGTATCGCTCGGAGCCGAAGTAGTGGCCCAGCCGGCCGAAGGCGCAGATCACCTCGTCGGAGACGAGCAGCACGCCGTAGGTGTCGCAGATCGATCGCACTTGCGTGAAGTAGCCGGGTGGGGGCGTGAAGCAGCCGCCGGCGTTCTGCACCGGCTCGAGGAAGACCGCCGCCACTGATTCCGGGCCTTCCCGCAGGATCGCCCGCTCGATCTCGTCGGCCGCCCACTGTCCGAACCGCTCGACCGAGTCGCCGTGTTCGGTGGCCCGATAGAAGTTGGTGTTCGGCACGCGCACCGACCCGGGTACCAGTGGCTCGAAGGGGTGCTTGATCTCGGCCAGGCCGGTGATGGACAGGGCGCCCATGGTGGTGCCGTGGTAGGCGATGTCGCGGCTCAGTACCTTGTAGCGGCCGTGCTCGCCGGTCAGTTTGAAGTAGTTGCGGGCCAGCTTCCAGGCCGACTCGACGGCCTCGGAGCCGCCGGTGGTGAAAAAGACCCGGTTCAGGTCTGCGGGGGCGAGCGCGGCGAGCCGGGTGGCCAGCTCGATCGCGTTCGGGTGGGCGTATGACCAGAGGGGGAAGTAGGCGAGCTCGCTCGCCTGCTTGGCCGCTGCTTCGGCCAGTTCCCGACGGCCGTGTCCGACCTGTGAGGTGAACAGCCCCGACAGCCCGTCGAGATAGCGCTTGCCGTGCTGGTCGTGGACATACGGTCCGGAGCCGCGCGAGATGACCGGCACGTCGGTGTCGGACATCCGGGTGAAGTGCATCCACAGATGCCGCTTGGCGTCGTCCTGCAAGGTCATCGTGTCCCCCACGAGTAGGTCTGCTTGCGCAGCTTGAGATAGACGAAGCTCTCGGTGCCGGTCACGTTCGGCACGGCCCGGATCCGGCCGAGGAGACCGAGCAACTGCTCATCGGTCTCGCAGACCAGCTCGACAAGGATGTCGAAGGAACCGGCGGCGATGACCACGTAGTCGATCTCCTCGATGGCGGCCAGCGCGTCCGCCACCGTCTCCAGGTCACCACCGCACTTGACGCCGATCATCACCTGCCGCGAGAAACCCAGCATGAGCGGGTCGGTGACGCCGACGATCTGCATGACCCCGGCGTCGAGGAGCTTCTGCACCCGCTGGCGCACCGCCGCCTCAGACAGCCCGACGGCCTTGCCGAGCGCCGCGTACGACATCCGGCCGTCCCGCTGCAACTGCTCGATGATCTGCTTGGCGGTCTCGTCCAGGTGAACGCCACCGCGGCCGGGCGCTCCTCGCTGTCGTGACGCGGGTTCCCGCTGCTCGGTCATCTGCGCCCCCTCGTCGGCAACGCCCTCGCTGCGACATCGTGTCACTTATGCCGTGTTTGTCAAGCGTTTCCGTTGCGAAACGTGAACTTTACAACGAAATTGCTTGCCATTGCCGTCCTTGTCTGTAAAGGTCGCTCTACATCCCGTGCTGCGGAGGTCGAAACGTGTCCAGGGCCAGCCAGTCGATCCGCCTGCGTAACTTCGTCGACGGTGCATACGTCGACGCCAAGGACGGTCGTACGTCTCAGGTGGTCGACCCCAGCACCGGTGAGACCTATGCCGAGGCGCCGTTGTCGAGCGCTGATGATGTCGACGCGGCCGTGCGTGCCGCGGCCGAGGCATTTCCGGGGTGGCGCGACGCCACCCCGCAGGACCGCAGCCTCGCGCTGCTCAGGATCGCCAACGCGATCGAGGCGAGGGCGGCCGAGTTCGTCGCCGCCGAGTGCCGCAACACCGGCAAGCCCCTCCAGCTGACCGCGGACGAAGAAGTCCCGCCGATGGTGGACAACATCCGCTTCTTCGCCGGTGCCGCCCGCATCCTCGAGGGCAGGTCGTCCGGCGAGTACATGGCGGACCACACCTCCTCCATCCGGCGCGAGCCGATCGGGGTCTGCGGCCAGGTCACGCCGTGGAACTACCCGATGATGATGGCCGTCTGGAAGTTCGCGCCCGCGCTGGCGGCGGGCAACACCGTCGTCCTCAAGCCCAGTGACACCACGCCGGCCAGCACGCTCCTGCTGGCCGAGGTCGCTGCAGAGTTCCTTCCGCCGGGTGTGTTCAACGTCGTCTGCGGGGACCGGGACACCGGGCGGTCGCTGGTGACCCACGAGATCCCGCAGATGGTCTCGATCACCGGCAGCGTGCGGGCCGGCATGGAGGTCGCCGCCGCGGCGGCGGCCGGTCTCAAACGAGTGCACCTCGAACTGGGCGGCAAGGCCCCGGTGGTCGTCTTCGACGACGCCGACGTGGCGGGCACGGCGTCCGCCATCGCCGAGGCCGGCTACTTCAACGCGGGCCAGGACTGCACCGCCGCCACCCGCGTGCTCGTCCACGAGCGCATCGCCACCGACCTCACCGCCGCCCTGGCCGAGCAGGCCGAGGGGACCAGGGTGGGACCACCCGCCGATACCGACGCCTACTTCGGCCCGGTCAACAACGCAAGCCAGCTCGCCCGTGTGCAGGGCTTCCTGGACCGTACGCCGGACCACGCCGAGGTGATCACCGGCGGGCAGCGGATCGGTGACCGCGGCTACTTCTTCGCGCCTACCGTCGTCAGCGGCCTGCATCAGAACGACGAGATGATCCAGGACGAGATCTTCGGCCCGGTCGTCACAGTGCAGCGGTTCACGGACGAGGACCAGGCCGCCGCGTGGGCCAACGGTGTGAAGTACGGGCTGGCCGCGAGCGTATGGACCAAGGACCACGGCCGGGCGATGAGGATGACCCGCCGCCTGGACTTCGGCGCCGTCTGGGTCAACACCCACATCCCATTCGTGTCCGAGATGCCGCATGGCGGCTTCAAACACTCCGGCTACGGCAAGGACTTGTCAATGTACGGGTTTGAGGACTACACCCGCATCAAGCACGTAATGCACTACATCGGTGCCTGACCCGGCGTGAGCCTGATGAGTGAGCGAAGGGGCCCGCGACCCCGCGAGCGGAGCGAGCAAGGCAAGCACAGTGAGCACGCGAGCGAAGCGAGCGGTCCGCGTAGCGAACGAAGAGGGCGAGCGCCGCATGAACACGGTACGAACCAGAGGAAGAAGACGTGCCCATGACGGAGACCGCGGACGCTCCAGCGCCGGCCGCGGCGGCGACGCTCTCGGCGATCGAGCTCATCGGCGTGGTCAAGACGTACCAGTCACGCGGCGAGGCCGTACATGCGGTCAAGGGCATCGACCTGACGATCGCACAGGGAGAGTTCTTCTCGCTGCTCGGACCGTCGGGCTGTGGCAAGACCACCACCATGCGAGTCATCGCCGGCTTCGAGGAGCCGACCGCCGGAGAGGTGTGTCTCCAGGGCAAGAACGTCACCGGCGTTCCGGCCAACAAGAGGGACGTGAACATGGTGTTCCAGTCCTACGCCCTGTTCCCTCACATGAGCGTCTTCGAGAACGTGGCCTTCGGGCTCAGGCGGAAGGGCGTGGAAAAGGCCGAGGTCACCCGGCGGACCGCGGAGATGCTGGAGATCGTCGATCTGGCGGGCCGGGAGAAACGCCGTCCAAAGCAGCTATCAGGTGGCCAGCAGCAGCGTGTCGCGCTCGCCCGGGCACTCGTCAACCGGCCCCGCGCGCTGCTGCTCGACGAACCGCTCGGAGCGCTCGACCTCAAGTTGCGCCAGGCCATGCAGGTCGAGCTGAAGCGGATCCAGCGCGAGGTCGGCATCACGTTCGTGTACGTCACGCACGACCAGGGCGAGGCGCTGGCGATGTCGGATCGGATCGCCGTCATGAACGACGGAGTGATCGAACAGCTCGGCTCACCACGCGAGATCTACGAGCACCCCGCGAGCAAGTTCGTCGCGGGATTCATCGGTACCTCCAACCTGCTGACCGGCACCGTGGCCGAGTCCGGCGCCGACACCGCCGTCATTCGGTACGGCGCGGACGAACGGATCACCGTCCCGGTCCGCGGCGTCTTCGCCGAGGGCGCCGAGCTGGAGCTGACCGTGCGACCGGAGAAGATCGACCTTCGCCTTGAGGCGCCTGGTAACGGTGCCTGCCAGATCACGGGGACCGTGACCGAGGTCGTTTACCTCGGCACCTCCACCAACTACAACGTCAGGACCTCGGCAGGGGCCGACGTTGTGGTGTTCACCCAAAACGCCTCGTCGGCCGACGACATCGCCGTCCGGGGGGACAGTGTCTGGCTGTCGTGGGAACCGGAGCACTCCTACGCGATCGGAACGGAAGCAGCACCATGAGCAACCTCGACCCTGCGTTCGTCCGCGGCCTGACCCGGCCGCGCCGTGACTTCCTGAAGCTGTTCGGCGCCGCGGGCGGCGGGCTCGCCCTGGCCGCCTGTGGAGTCGAGGGCAAGAAGCAGGCGCCGGCCAAGCAGTCGGACGTCCAGAAGTACTGGGCCGGAAAGACCGGGAAAGGTCACGTCGACTTCGCCAACTGGCCGCTGTACATGGACCCCAAGAAGCCCGAGCTGAAGCTGTTCACCCAGCGGACGGGCATCACGGTCACCTACAAGGAGGTGATCCAGGAGGCCGCGTCGTTCTTCGCCAAGATCCAGCCGCAGTTGGCAGCCGGCCAATCGATCGGCTACGACATCATCGTCATCACCAACGGCATCCAGTTCGGGCAGCTGGTCGATCTCGGCTACGTGGCCCCTCTCGACCACGGCAAGCTGCCGAACTTCGCCAAGTACGCCGATGCCGCGTACAAGAAGGAGTCCTTCGACCCGGGCAACGTGTACAGCCTGCCGTGGGCGACCGGGATCACCGGGATCGCCTACAACCCCAAGTACGTCAAGGAAGAGATCACCAGCTTCGCCTCGCTCTTCGACCCCAAGTACAAGGGCAAGGTCGGGATGTTCTCCGACACCCAGGAGATCGGCAACTTCGGCATGCTGGCGCTGGGCATCGACCCGGAGAAGTCCACCGCCGCCGACTGGCAGAGGGCCGCCGAAAAGCTCAAGCAGCAACGCGACCAGGGCGTCGTCCGCAAGTACTACGACCAGGGATATGTCGACCCGCTGGCCAAGGGCGACATCTGGATCACCCAGGCGTGGTCGGGTGACGTCTTCCAGAAGAACCTGGAGGGGGCGGGCCTGAAGTTCGTGATCCCGCAGGAGGGCGGGACCATCTGGACCGACAACATGATGATCCCGAAGACGGCCGAGAACCCGGTCGACGCGATCACGCTGATGGACTTCTTCTACGACCCGAAGATCGCCGCCGGCCTGGCCGAGTACATCAACTACGTCACCCCCGTCAGCGCGGCCAAGCAGGTCATCCTGCAGGACGCGGCGAAGGCGTCCGGCGAGGACAAGAAGACCCTCACGGATCTGGCGGCCAGCTCGTTGGTCTTCCCGACCCCGGCCGACTACGCCCAGCTCCGCCACTACCGGGCCTTCAAGAACCCGCAGGAGCAGAAGCAGTACGAGTCCATCTTCCAGCCCATCGTCACCGCATGAGCAGACGTGCCGCCGCGCTGACGCCGTACTGGCTGATCATGCCGGGCGGGCTATGGCTCGCGATCTTCTTCGTGGTCCCGATGGTCATGATGCTGTCGCTCTCCCTCCAGCAGGGCGACGTCGTCAATGGCTTCCAGCTCACCTGGCACTGGCAGACCTACGTCGACGGCGTCACGACCTACCACTCGCAGATCGTCCGGTCGTTGCAGTACGGGCTGGCCTCGACGCTCCTGCAGATAGTGATCGGCTACCCGGTCGCGTACTGGATCGCGATGCACGGGGGCGACCGCAAGACCGCCTACCTGTTCCTGCTGCTGCTGCCGTTCTTCGTGTCCTTCGTGCTGCGCACCCTGTCGTGGCAGTTCTTCCTGTCCGATGACGGGATCCTGCTGGGGACGCTGAAGAGCCTGGGGCTGGTGGAGCAGGACTACCACGTCCTGGCGACCGGCGGCGCGGTGATCGGCGGGCTCACCTACAACTTCCTGCCGTTCATGATCCTTCCGATCTATGTGGCGCTGGAACGGGTGGACCCTCGGCTGCTAGAGGCGGCGCACGACCTGTACGCGGGGCGGGTCCAGACCTTCCTGCGGGTGGTCCTCCCGCTTTCGCTCCCCGGGGTGTTCGCGGGCGTCCTGATGACCTTCGTGCCCGCGGCCTCCGACTATGTGAACGCCACGGTGCTCGGCGGAACCAACAACACCATGATCGGAAACGTCATCCAGAACCAGTACCTGGTGACCCAGGACTACCCGATGGCCTCGGCGTTGTCCTTCACCCTGATGGGGGCCCTGCTCGTCGGGATCTTCCTGTACGCGCGGGCGCTGGGCACCGAGGACGTGCTGGAGGTGGCGGCGAGATGAGCACCCGCACCGCGGAGCGCGCGGCACCGCCCGCCGCCCGGCGCCGAAGCCCGCTGGGCTTCCTACGCGGCCGGTCGCTGCACATCTACACCTGGCTGGTGATCGCCTGGTTGCTCCTGCCGATCTGCGTGATGATCCTTTTCGGGTTCAACGACACGCAAAGCCGGTACAACACCAAGTGGCAGGGCTTCACGTTCAAGTGGTACGGCGAGCTCTTCGCGATCGACGAGCTGACCACCGCGTTGATCAATTCGCTGCTCATCGCGCTGCTGACCATGCTCATCGCGGGAACCCTCGGCACACTCATCGGGCTGGCGCTCGGGCGCTACCGCTTCCGGGGGGCGGGGCCGCTCAACCTGGTCATGTTCGCCGCGATCGCCTGCGCTGAGATCGTGATGGGCGCGTCGCTGCTGTCGATGTTCGTGACGCTGAGCGCGCCGCTCGGCTTCTGGACCATCCTCATCGCCCATGTGATGTTCTCGGTGTCCTTCGTGGCGGTCACCGTTCGGGCCCGGGTGCTGACCCTCGACCCGGCCCTGGAGGAGGCGGCACGCGATCTCGGAGCCGGACCGCTGACCACGTTCCGCCTGGTCACCTTTCCCATGATCTTCCCGGGTGTGATGGCGGGCTCGCTGCTGGCCTTCGCACTGTCGATCGACGACTTCGTGATCACCAACTTCACCGCGGGCGGCACGGTCACGTTCCCGCTGTGGATCTGGGGCTCCACCCGGGTCGGGACGCCGCCCCAGGTCAACGTGATGGGCACGTTGATCTTCGCGGTCGGAGTGCTGCTCGCGATCGGACTCAGGCTGATCGCCCGTCGCCGCGCCGCCTGACGCGCGCCCGAACGGGCCGATACGCACCAACGACCGCATTCGCGGCCGGGCCCGGCCAACCTCCGCGAACCCCTGCGGTGGATCAAGTTCGGGTGAGTGAAGTGCATACCACACGTCTTGATATGCCTTGGGATGCTGTGCCTAGCTTAGAACTCTCTGTGAAATCAGTCTCGATCAATGCGCTGGCACTGCATCCATGGCAATCTTGACGTGCAATGGATCATCCCTTTCTTACGACGATCATCCTCGTCGGTGCCTTCGCGCTCGCGCTGATCGCGCAATGGCGTGGCTGGCGACCCTCGTTGCGCGTCGCACTCACCGTGGGCATCGGCCTCCGCCTGTCGTTGCTCGTCCTCGCCGCGGCCGACTCATGGCAGCCGGTCGACTTCATGGAGAGCTTCAAGCCCGCGGCCGAGGCGGTGATGGCGGGGCAGGATCCCGTCCTCACCACCGAGGGCGCGTGGCACTTCCTGCCCATGATCCCCTACGCCTACGTGCTGCCGATGTCGCTCGGCATCCCCTGGGAGGTCAGCGGACGGCTGATAACCGTCGCCGCCGACGTGGGGCTCATCGTTCTGGTCGGGAGGCTCGCCGGCAAGCACGAAGCCTTGGCCCGCTTCCAATACGCCTGCAACCCGATCGCGCTGATGGTCGCCGTCATCCATTCGCAGGTCGAGCCGGTGGCGCTGGTGTTCCTCGTCGCCGCGTACCTGATGGCCCGGTCGGCCCGTACCGCTCACGAGGCGTCCGCGCCCTGGGTCGTGAAGTGCGTCAGCGCGGGAGCGCTCTTCGGCCTGGCCCTGTCGGCGAAGAGCTGGCCGATCATCCTGCTCCCGGTGCTGCTCTCGATGCTGCCGACCTGGCGACAGCGTTTCTGGGGACTGGTGGCGGCCGGCGCTGTGCCGCTGCTGTTCCTCATCACTCAGCCTCTGTTCGTGCATACGACCTTCAAGAGCCTTCTGAACGTTGCCCAGTACCTCGGTGGGGTGCGCCCCATCGTGGGCGAGTGGGGATGGACCGCGCTGCTGACCGGCGGGAACTGGACGCTGGTGCCCGCCTATTCCCAGATCGGGCAGCTCGTGCTCTACACCACTCTCGCGATTGTGGCCTGGACGTGGCGGCGGGGCGACCGGGTTGACATCACCCTTGCCATGCTTTTGGTCTTCATGGTCGTGACACCGCGGATGGGCGCGCAGTATCTGCTCTGGTTCATCCCGTTCCTCGTGGCGAGGCCGACCCGCTGGGGCAACTGGGCGATCGCCGCCTCGGCGGTGTGGGCGGGCCTCGGCTACATCTACCTCACGCAGTTCGGCGACGCGGAGTGGTGGATCAACCATCGCTGGTGGGCCCAGAGCTCGATCCTGGTCATCCCGCTGCTCGTCGCAGCCATGCCGTGGGCACGACGCAAGACGCCCGCCGCGCCACCGCCGGAGGCGCCGCCCAGCGCGAAACCCGAGCTGGTGGGCTCGGCCTGACGCCGCACCTGGGCGGCCGACGGCCGCCCGGGTACCGTGCCGACCGCGATGTTCAGACCGAAAGCCACGCCAGAGGGATCACTTCGTCCATGGCCCGGTGACGCGCAAGGCCGACGCGCCGGGCGCGGATCAGTACCGGTCGATCTCGGTCAGGTCGATGTCGAGGTCGAAGGGGACGGTGACCTTCAGTCGCTCGTGGTGGATCCCGGTGAGGCAGTAAGAGCCGGTGGCGGGGTCGATCTCGTACACATAGACGGTGGGCCGCCCGGAGCTGTTCTCGACCCGCCAGAAGTGCGGGATACCGGCCTTCGCGTAGAGCTGCGGCTTGCGCTCCCGGTCGCGTTCCTCGGAGTCCGGCGAGACCACCTCGACGGCGAGCAGGACCTCGTCGGGCCGGAAGGTCGTCTGATCCGGTCCGCTGACGGCGTCCGCCCGGATGACTATCACGTCGGGCTCGGGGCGCTGTCGTCTGCCGAGGGTGACCGTCATCTCCCGGCGCACCCGCCGATCCGCGGGGGCGCTTTGGCGAAGAGCGCTCTCCAGCAGGGAGATGGTCAGCATGTGAAAGTTGGCCTGGGGGCTCACGAACACCAGGCTGCCATCGATTAGCTCTGTGTGAGCGGGCAACTGCGGAAGGTGATCAAGATCTTCCGCGCCGAAACCCTCGGGCGGCGGGATCAGCCAGCCCGGCACGGCAGAGGCCGGCACGGCAGAGGAACGCTCGGGAACGGGCCCGGGCGGAGGATCGGGCAGAGGTGCCGCTGTCATCACTGCTCCCAGATGGAGCCGACGGGTTCGGCCGGCTTTCTGTAGCCCATGTTACGCAAAGCACAGGCCGGGTGACCGAACGACGGCGGAGACGGCTCAGCCGGGTTCGCGGCGTACGGAGCCGAGTGCGAGCAGCGCGACGTGCAGGGACGCGCAGGACTCGACGTCGTCCAGGTCCACGTTGAGCACACGGGCGATCCGGTGCAGCCGCTCGTAGAAGGCGGGGCGGGACAGGTGCGCCTGCTGGGCGGCGACCGCCTTGTTGCGGCCGCTGGCCAGGTAGAGCGTGAGGATGCGGGTCAGGTCGGTGTCGCGCTGGGCGTCGTACTCCAGCAGGGGGCCGAGTTCCCGCTCGACGAACGTCTGCAGCCGCGCGTCGTCGCGCAGCAGATGCAGCAGACCGCGCAGCCGCAGGTCGGGCAGCCGGTAGAGCGGCCGGTCGCCGGCGCCGCGGGCGGCGACGTCCGCCACCTGCTCGGCCTCGAGGAACGAGCGGCGTATGTCCCGGACCGACTCGACCACCGATCCCGCGGCCATCACGTAGTCCTGCCCGAACTGGGCGCGCAGCCGCGAGGCGACCTCGCCGAGGGTCGCCTCCACCTCGGCGCGCGCGGGCAGAGACACTAGGACGCCCACTCTGGCCTGTGGGGTTCCCTCGCCGAGCACGCCGACCAGGGCGGCCAGGTTCACGTCACGGCCGGCCGCGGCGGTGGCCTCGGCGAGTTCGGTCAGCCGCTCCGGGGGCGGCGGCGCTCCGTGACCCGCCGCGGGCCGGTCGCCGGGGCCCGGCCGGCGCGGGCGCAGCATCACGCCCAGCAGCCGCCGCCCGTACAGGGGCACGCCGAGCGCGCGGGCCCGTGCCGCCGCCTCGCGCGGATCCGAGTAGGCGTGCGCGAGGATGCCGGAGATGATCGTGCCGTGCGCCTGCCGCTCCAGGCTTTCGGCGTGCTGGTCCAGGAGCCGCCCGAGGGCGAGCGTGGTGGCCGCCCGCTCGATCAGGACGACGTCACGCGAGGACGGGGCCGCACCGCACAGGATGATGAGCCGCCCCCAGTCCTCGCCGCGGGCGCCCACGATGGTGACCAGCCATCCGGAGGCCTCGTCGAAGGCCGTGCGCTGCTCCGGCCGCACCCCCCGGGAGCGGGTCTCCCAGGTGGCGAGCAGGTCGGTGGTGTCGGTGCCGGCAGAGTCGGCCGCCAGCACCTGGTGCGAGAGGTTCTCCAGTACGACCGGTCGCCCGCTGATGGCGGCGACCTGGCGTACGACCTCGGCCGGTGAGGCGCCTTCGACGGACAACTGGGTGAAGATCTCGTGCAGTTGCTCGGACGCGCGGAGCTCGGTCAGCTGGGCGTCCATGATCCGGGCGTGCAGCGCCTCGGTGACGTCCACGAAGATCGTCTCCCGGGCCAGTGCGATGACCGGGAGGCCGTGCTCCTCGGCGGCGGCGACCAGCGCGGCCGGCAGCTCGCTCGCGTAGCGCCGGCCGAGCTCGACGACCAGCCCGCTGACCCCGACGCGGGCCAGCTCGGCGACGTAGGTCCGGAGCCGGTGCGGCTCGTCGGGCAGCGCGATGCCCGTGGTCAGTACCAGTTCCCCGCCGCGCAGCAGGTGCGCTACGTCGGGCACCTCGGCGACGTGCACCCACCGGACCCGTGCGTCGAGCCGGTCGGCGCCCGCGACCACGCGCGGCTGGCCGCGGCGCACCGGCTCGAGCTTGAGGAAGTCGGCCAAGGTGGGAAGCATCTACCGTGATCCTATTCGATGGCCCTGGCCAGGCCGTAAAGCCGCCGGGTCGCCGGGCTCACACCCTGTCGCCCACCCTTGGCCCACCCTGTCGTCCCGCCGTGGACCCTGGCCCGGCGATGTGCGAGGCTCGAAACATGGAGCTGCTCGACGACGACGCGATCGCGCGGGAGCTGACGGATCTCCCGGAGTGGAAACGGGACGGGGACGCCATCGTCAAGACGGTCCGGCTCGCCGACTTCAACGAGGCGATGGGCTTCGTCAACCGGGTCGCTGAGGTCGCCGAGGCGCAGAACCACCATCCTGACATCACCATCCGGTGGAACAAGGTCACGCTGACCCTCTCCACGCACGCGGCCGGCGGGCTCACGCCGTTCGACTTCCGGCTGGCCCGGTTGCTCGACGGCCTTGACCAGGGCGCCCGCTGACGAGCACGTTCGCTGACGAGGTACGGGTGGCCGTGAGCATGCCTGACACCCTGTAACCCGCCGGGATGCAAGTCCGTCACTGTGCATCTGGCCCCACAGGGGTCTGAAGGGAAGAATTCCCCCATGTCGGATCGCACAGAGGACCTCCTGGCACGTCACCGCGCGGTCATCCCGAACTGGGTGGCGCTCTACTACGACCACCCCATCGAGATCGTGCGCGGCAAGGGCAACCGCGTGACGGACGCCGAGGGCAACACCTATCTCGACTTCTTCACGGGCATCCTCACCAACATGATCGGCTACGACGTGGCCGAGGTGCGCCAGGCGGTCGAGCGCCAGCTCGCCACGGGTGTCGTGCACACCTCCACCGCCTATCTCCTGCGGGGCCAGGTCGCGCTGGCCGAGAAGATCGCGAAGCTGTCCGGGATCAAGGACGCCAAGGTCTTCTTCACCAACTCCGGCACCGAGGCGAACGAGACCGCACTGCTCCTGGCGACCTACGCGCGCAAGACGGATCAGGTGCTCGCGATGCGGCAGAGCTATCACGGCCGCTCCTTCGGCGCGATCGGTGTGACGAGCAACCGGAACTGGAAGAACAACTCGTACTCGCCGCTCAACGTGCACTTCCTGCACGGAGCGGACCGGCACCTCCCGCAGTTCGCGCGGCTCTCCGACTCCGACTACATCAAGGTCTGCGTCGAGGACCTGCGGCACGTGCTCGCCACCGCCACGGGCGGCGACGTCGCGTGCCTGATCGCCGAGCCGATCCAGGGCGTGGGCGGTTTCACGATGGCGCCGGACGGGCTGTTCCTGGCCTACAAGGACGTACTCGACGAGCACGGCATCCTGTTCGTCTCGGACGAGGTGCAGACCGGCTGGGGCCGTACCGGTCAGAGCTTCTGGGGGATCGGCAACCACGGCGTCGTGCCCGATGCCATGACCTTCGCCAAGGGCCTCGGCAACGGGTTCGCGGTCGGCGGCGTGGTGGCCCGCGGTGACCTGCTCGACTCCCTGCACGCGGTCGGGCTCTCGACCTTCGGCGGCAACCCGATCTCGATGGCGGCGGCCAACGCCACTCTGGACTACGTCCTGGACCACGATCTTCAGGCCAACGCGGCCCGGACCGGATCGTCGATCATCGAAGGCCTCAGCAAGGCCGCCGAGGGCCTCTCCGTCGTCGGCGAGGTCCGCGGCAAGGGGCTGATGTTCGCGATCGAGATGGTCGACCCGGTCACCGGGGAGCCGAGCCCGGCCCTCGCCGGGCGGATGATGGAGGAGACCAGGACGCGTGGTCTGCTCGGCGGCAAGGGCGGTCTGTACGGCAACGTGCTGCGCATGGCCCCGCCGTTGACGCTGACCGATGCGGAGGCCGAGGAGGGTCTCGGCATCCTGGTGGACGTCCTGGAAGAGATCGACCGCGAGATGAGAGTGACCCTGTGAGCGCAGTGGCCGGCGGCCCGCCCCAGAACGCGACGCACGACGAGACGCAGGACGAGACGACCCGCAAGCACGTGACCCACTGGATCAACGGCAAGCCGTCCGACGCGCGAGCGGAGCGGCAGGGCGAGATCTTCGATCCGGCGACCGGCCGGGTGGCCGGCACGGTCGGCTTCGCCGCGCCCGCGGACGTCGACGCCGCGGTCGCCGCCGCGAAGGCGGCGTTCCCCGGCTGGCGTGACGCGTCGCTGTCGAAGCGGACGCAGATCCTGTTCCGGTTCCGCGAACTGCTGACCGCCCACCGGGGTGAGCTCGCGAAGATCATCAGTTCCGAGCATGGGAAGGTCGAGTCCGACGCGGCCGGCGAGATCGCCCGCGGGCTCGAGGTCGTCGAGTTCGCCTGCGGCATCCCGCACCTGCTCAAGGGCGGTTTCTCGGAGAACGTCTCCTCGCGCGTGGACGCCTATTCGATTCTCCAGCCGCTCGGGGTCGTCGCCGGCATCACGCCGTTCAACTTCCCGGCGATGGTGCCGATGTGGATGTTCCCCGTCGCCATCGCCTGCGGGAACACCTTCGTGCTCAAGCCGTCGGAGAAGGATCCGTCGGCGTCGGTACGGATAGCCGAACTGTGGGCCGAGGCCGGCCTGCCGGACGGCGTGTTCAACGTCCTCCACGGCGACAAGGTGGCCGTGGACGGGCTGCTCGAGCACCCCGACGTCAAGGCCGTCAGCTTCGTGGGCTCGACTCCTGTCGCGCGCTACATCTACGAGACAGCGGCCCGTGGCGGCAAGCGCGTCCAGGCGCTCGGGGGTGCGAAGAACCACATGGTGGTGCTGCCCGACGCCGACCTGGACCTGGCGGCCGACGCGGCGGTGTCCGCCGGCTTCGGCTCCGCCGGTGAGCGGTGCATGGCCATCTCGGTGGTGGTCGCGGTCGACCCGGTGGGCGACGAGCTCATGGCCAAGATCGGTGAGCGGGTGGCCGGGCTGCGGATCGGTCCCGGAGACGACGAGCGTTCGGAGATGGGGCCGCTCGTCACGCGTCAGCACCGCGACAAGGTCGCGTCGTACCTGGACAGCGGCGTCGAGCAGGGCGCCACCCTGGCCATCGACGGCCGCGAGACGCCGGTGCTCGGCGAGCGCGGCGACGGCTTCTGGCTCGGCCCGTCGGTGCTCGATCACGTCACGCCGGAGATGGACTGCTACCGCGACGAGATCTTCGGCCCGGTGCTCTCGGTCGTACGGGTGGCCTCGTACGACGCGGCCATGGACGTGATCGCGGACAACCCGTACGGCAACGGGACGGCGATCTTCACCAACGACGGCGGCGCCGCCCGGCGGTTCCAGAACGAGGTCGAAGTCGGGATGGTCGGCATCAACGTGCCGATCCCGGTGCCGATGGCCTACTACTCGTTCGGTGGCTGGAAGGCCTCACTGTTCGGTGACAGTCACGCGCACGGCATGGAGGGCGTGCACTTCTACACCCGGACCAAGGCCGTCACGGCTCGGTGGCTGGATCCGAGTCACGGCGGAGTGAACCTCGGCTTCCCCACCAACGGGTGAGCCGGCGGGAGGCCACGCGGCCGAGGTCCTGTAGCGGCGTGAGGGCGAGGCCCGCGGCGAGGCAGGCGAACGGCAGCGTCGGCACCACGTAGCGGTAGTCGAAGTCGGCGGTGGCGATGGGGAACACCAGCAGCGTCGCCGCCGCCGACCAGGCCGTCAGCGCGGCCGTCCGCCGGCGGTGCGCGACGGCGATCCCGGCGGCCCCGGCGACCAGCAGCACGCCGAGCGCCGGGCCGGGCAGGAAGACGTTCTGCTGGTAGCGGCGCATCCGCCCGGCGTACGGCTCCACCACCCTGCTCGGCGGCCCGGGGTCGTAGGCGCGCGCGTCACTGAGCGCGGTGCCGCCTCCGGCCCACGACCGGCCGCCGGGGAACAGCTGGGGGCGCTCCCGGAAGTGGTAGAGCCGCTCGGTGTTCGGATTCGGGTACCCGAACCGCTGTGAGCTCACGGCCATCTCGACGCCCTGCCGGATCGCGTCCGCGTAGTCGCCCGGCTGGGCCTTGACGGCGTGCAGCGCGAAGCTCCGGAGCAGCCTGTTGTTCTCGGGCGTGATCGGGCCGCCGGGGATCTGCCGGGGCGGCACCTCCTTCCGCCAGATCAGCGTGCCGGGGGCGATCCGGCCGGGCGGGTTGTCGTACAGGCAGAGAGGGCGCTCGGCCTCCGGTGGCCGGATCTTCGCGCAGTCCGCGAAGGTCGAGGTGCGTCCCCACAGATAGAGGCCGTCACTCATGGTCAGCCCGTACCTGCCGTGCTCGGAGTGGAACCACACTGCGTACGCGGCGAGGGGGGCCACTGCGCCCACGGCGGCGGCGACGCAGGCGCGCCACCCGGCGCGGCGCACGACCAGGCACGCGAGCGCGACGGGGATCATCGCGGCCCCGGCCGAGCGCACGAGCACCGCGTAGCCGAGCAGCAGTCCGGCGAACAGCGCCACCCACCACAGCGGCCGGCGCCGCCACAGGATGAGGGTGACGCTGACCGCGATCAGGAAGGTGAAGACCGACTCGGCCATGAGCAGGTGCTCGAGCTGGATCTGGTAGGCGTCGAACAGGATCGGCAGCGTGACCGCCGTGGCGGGCAGCGCGGGCAGGCCGTGCCTGCGCAGCAGTGCGTAGACCAGCACGGCGACCGCCAGCCCCATCAGGTGCTGCAGGGCCGCGACCAGCGTCAGGCTGTGGAACGGCTCGAGAACCTGCAGCAGGAAGGAGTACCCGAGGGTCTTGCTGAGCGACGGCTGCGGCCGTAGCGCGCCGCCCAGGTAGAAGTAGGAGTCGCCGGTGAACCACAGGACGCCTGGGTATCCGCGCATGGTGATCAGGCGGACGTATGTTCCACCGAGCAGTGCGAGGACGAATAGCCCGTGGTGCCACAGAAAGCTGATTATTGACCGTTTTGCCCGAGTGATGAACGGGGCCACTCTTTTGATCGTCATTGAGGGCGGAGAGCGTAACCAGCCGAGATGGCCGCGCGGTGAACGAACAATGACGGGTGGTGACCATATCCGGGTCATAGAGCGGCGATCACGGGAGTCGCCGCCACTCATTGCCCGCTTTTCTTGGGGTGTAAATAATTTCTACAACGCTTGACCCCAAGTGTGTCGTGCGACACAGTATGACTGTCTTGATTGATATGGGCAGAATGCCATATAGGCCCTGGTCGCAGGGAGTTACGACATGCCTGCTGACGACCGCGCCGCCGAAATGGATGTGCTTCGGAGGCGATATCCGCGCTGGACCATCTGGTTCGGTTCGAGCACGAACCATTGGTGGGCCCTGCCACCGGACGATCGAGACGTCTGTGACTTCGTCGAGGCCGAGACCGCCGCGAACCTCATCGCACGCATCGAGGTGATTCAGTACGCCGTCATCCTGGACAACCCCCGGAGGCAGAAGGAGAGGCGGCGTTCGGTGTCCCTCCTTCGCCTGGACGGTGCCGCCACCCCGCCGTTCGGCCGGGTGCCGGTGGCCGCATGGCCAGGCAGCGTTGCAAAGTGACCCGCTGTCCCAACCTGGTCATGCCACCGATGCCGCCGCGGCCCCGGGACGAGCAGGACCGCGCCACACCCCCTCCACCCACCTCCGTGTGTGGCGCGGATGCGCACCCACTGCTCCCCGGGCCCGTGGCGGTGTTCCCGCCCGTGGTACGCATCGAGGCCCCGAAACCCCGAGACCCGAGACCTGCCCGCGGTGATCATGCGATGGTCCCCACGCCCCCGGGGGGCCATCGCGTGATCACGGGCCGCGGGCGGTCCTGAGATCACACTCCGCGTGCGCGGCTGATGAGGTCCCGTAGCTCCGCGACGTCCCTGTCCTCGGTCGCCGAGGCCAGCTCGGTCACGTGGCCGGACAGCTCGTCGAGGCCGATCCGCGGTTCGCCCGGAACCAGTCCCCGCGTTACGAACGGTCCGGCGGAAGGAGTCACGTACGGGCTCTGCGGCGCGTGACCTGGATCCCCGTCGCGCAGATGCTCGGCGAAGAGCGCCGCCACCGCCGAGACCCGCAGCCGGGGGGAACCGTCCGACCACAGGCCGGGCGCGAGGTCCTCGACGGTGACGGTCCGCCCGGTCTCCTGGGCCTTACGGGTGTCCGGGTCCGCCCAGCGCACGGTGATGTCGGCGAGGTGCCCCTCGGCGTCCGGCTTGAGACGCACGGCGAACAGGGCCGTCACCGCGTGGCCCGGGCCGATCTCGCCGCCGTCGGCCGCGTCGTTGCGGAAGTCCTCGCTGCGCAGGCCCCGGTCGTCGAATCCGATCAGCCGGTACGACTCCACGCGCTGCGGATCGAATCCGACCTGTGCCTTGGCGTCCCGCGCCCGAAGCTCGACGGTCGCCGGCAGCTCTCGGCTGAACAGGTCCCGGGCCTTCGCCCGCTCCGAGACGTACACGGCGCGACCGTCGCCGTTGTCGGCGAGCTGTTCCAT
This sequence comes from Actinomadura alba, assembly GCF_014323705.1. Lineage (GTDB taxonomy): Bacteria > Actinomycetota > Actinomycetes > Streptosporangiales > Streptosporangiaceae > Actinomadura_C > Actinomadura_C alba. The sequence continues at coordinate 327,503 of NZ_JABVEC010000001.1, read as the reverse complement.
CAGCTTGTCGCCGTAGTCGCTGCCGACGCCGACGCAGAGCAGCGAGACGCCCTTGGCGGCCTCGTCGGAGACACGTCGCAGGATCGGGGCGGCGACGGTGGCGCCGGTGTTGGCCAGCCCGTCGGAGGTGAGGATCACCCGGTTCGTGACGCCCTCGCGGAAGCCGCGCCTGGCCACCTGGTAGCCGAGCACCATGCCCGCCTCCAGGTTGGTGCTCGCGCCCGCCGACAGCGAGTCGATCGCCCTGTGCAGTTCGGGCTTGCGCGTCGCGGGCGTCATCTCGCGCACCAGGCGGGCCCGGTCCTCGTACGCCACGATCGCCACGGAATCGCTCGGCCGCAGCTGGTCCACGAGAGTGTGCAGGGCGTCCTTCACCAGGTCGAGCCGCCCGGGCTCGGCCATGGACCCCGACGTGTCGATGACGAAGGTCAGATTGGCGTCACGCCGGGTGCCCGCGGAGGCGGAACGGGTCTGCAGGCCGACTCGCAGGAGCCGGATGTCGCCGTCCGCGGCCCCCTCGCCGGGCGACCCGGTCAGGCGGCCGCCGTCGGCCGCCACCGAGAAGCCGTCGCCGGACGGCTCCGCGTAGTCCTGGCGGAACTGGTTGACGAACTCCTCCGGGCGCACGGTGCTCGGATCGGGCCGCCGGCCCTCGGTGAGCGCCCGGCGGGCGAAGCCGTACGAGGCGGTGTCGACGTCCAGAGCGAACGTGGACAGGTAACGGGAGGGAGCCTCGCCGGGCAGGCGCGCCTCTTCGGGGGGACGCCGGTTCGGGCCGGCCGGGGCGCCCGCCTGGGGCGCCCGCGCGGCCTTGCCCGCTTCGTCATTGGTCGAGCGGCCCTCTTCACCGGTGCAGCCGGTGGCGACGAGCGTGACGCTGAGCGCGGTCACGGCGAATGCAGTGCGTCGGATCCTCATGGTGTTCCGACGCACCCACCGGCGTCCTGGGCTTCACCGGAGACCGAACCGAGACTTCTCGTACTCTTTCCGAGACCTGCCGAGCCCTTTCCGAGACCTACCGAGCGGCACCTCGGATTCCCGCGCTCCGTGAGATCGGTACGCTCAGTGCCTGCGGCGGTCGCGTGCGATCGATCATCTGTGGCCGGGCCGCGCCGCGCTGCGGAACGGCACTGGAACTTCGTCGGGGAGCGACATGGGGCATCCACGCAGGACACCACGGGTGATCGTGGCACTGGCGGTCGCGCTGGCGGTTCTCGTGGGGTGCAGCGACGACGGCGAGAAGCAGACGAGCACCGTACAGGTGGCCCGCACCATCGGGCAGGGCGAGGGCGCGCTGACACTGGTGGCCTGGCCCGGATACGCCGAGAACGGTTCCAGCGATCCCCGGGTGGACTGGGTCAGGCCGTTCGAAGAGCGCACCAAGTGCAAGGTCAGCGTCAAGCAGGCGGCGACCGCGCAGGAGATGGTCGAGCTCATGTCCAACCCGGAGCGGCGCTACGACGGCGTCTCGGCTCCCCCCGAGGCGGCCGGGCAGCTGATCGCCTCCGGGCAGGTCGCCCCGGTGAACCCGGACCTGATCGACGGCTTCAAGGACGTCGACCGGGACCTGCGCAGCCAGCTGACCAAGGACGAGAAGGTCTACGGGGTGCCCTTCGTCTGGGGCGTGAACCAGCTCATGTACGACCCGAAGGTCGTCCAGCCGGCGCCGACGAGCTGGTCGGCGCTGTTCGACCCGGCCGAGGCCAAGAAGTACGGCGGGCGGCTGATCGTACGGGACAGCCCGCTGACACTCGCGGATGCGGCCCTCTACCTGCGGTCGCGGGACCGGTCGCTGGACATCACCGACCCCTACTCGCTCACCCGCAAGCAACTCGACGCCGCCACGAATGTGCTGGCCGAGCAGCGACGCCATGTGCGGTCCTACTGGCTGCACCCCTCGGACGCGATCAACTCGTTCGCCGGCGGCGATGCCGTCCTCGGCGAGGTCTGGCCCTACCACGTCGACGTGCTGAGCCGCGCAGGGCGATCCGTCACCGGGGTCACCCCCAAGGAGGGCGTGACCGGATGGATGGACGCCTGGATGGTCGGAGCCCGTGCCGAGCATCCGAGCTGCATGTACCAGTGGGTGAACTGGATGACCTCGCCCGACGTTCAGCAGCAGGTGGCGGAGTGGGCCGGGGTCGCTCCCGCGAACCCCGAGGCATGCTCGCGCGACCGGCTGAAGGCGGAGTTCTGCACGACCTACCACGTCGGGGACCGCGCGTACATCGACAAGGTGGTGTTCGCCCACACGCCCTCCCGTGACTGTGGCGGCGGGCGGCGTGACTGCACCGACTACGAGGACTGGATGCGGGCCTGGAACAAGGCGTTGCAGGGCACCGGATGAGGGAAACGCGGCCGGCCGAAATGAAATGCGGGCCGCGGTGAATGCTTTGTGTGGGTGCGCGCCCGACCGCCCCCTGCCGGACGCGCACCCGGCGGCGCCTCGGGCCGTCCCCCCAGATGGCCCGAGGCGCCTTTTCCAGGAGCGGTCTAAAGCGTCGTCAGTTCCGGTTCGCGGTTTCGCCGTGTGGCGTCCGCGACCGATTCCGCGACGCGCGGTCTTGGCAGGGCGGGCGCGCAGTCGGCGCAGGCCAGCACCCTTGATCCGTCAGGAAGCCGGCCGACGCGCACCCGTGGCCGCGGCCATTTCTTATGGCAGACGACACAGGCGTCTCCGTAGATCTGCTCGGCGCTCAGTGCGCCGGGATCGAACGTCAGCTCGTCGGTATGGCTCATTTTTTACCCCCAACCCGGCTAGAGCCAACTCCATGGACTTCCTTTATAGGGGGACGCATGTGTGGTCTTCGTGACCTGTGATGCAAGCACGGGCAAAACCTCGCCGGGGTGGATCTCCTTGGCCCCAAGAGGTGGTCGGCCGCGTTCGTGTGACGGGGGGTCGGCGACCTCATGGCGTGTTTGGGACATGTGGTCGTCGGGCCCGTGCGCGCCGGACGCTAGTCGCAGGTCACAGGTGCTTCTCGAAGCACAGGCTGAGGATGCCGCCGGCGTACGGCCGGAAGTGCGGTACCCGGACATAGCCGGTCGATTGGTAGAGCCCCAGCGACTCGGGCTGGAGGTCGCCCGTCTCGAGCCGCAGGGTCGACTCCCCGCGTTCGCGCGCCAGCCGCTCGACGGCGACGAGCAGCAGCCGCGAGATGCCCTGCCCGCGGTGGGCCGGCCGCACGTACATGCTCTTGATCTCGGCCACTCCCGGCTCGAGCGCCTGCAGCCCGGCACAGCCGACCGGCTCCGCGTCCGCCCGGGCGACCAGGTACGAGATGTCGGTTCGGAGCCCCAGCGGGCCGTCGGCGGCACCGCCACGGCGAGGCTCCTGCAGTCCGGCCAGCTGCTCGGCGCAGAGCGCGATGACGGCCGGGTCGTAGGGCCTCGCTGCGCTGACCTCGACGAACACGGCGTTTCGCTTCACGCCTCGAACGTACGTCCGCTGTGTTAGCGCGGCGTTAAATGGACATGTCCATCGGCTGCGTCGTGCCCGCGGGCCATGCCCGTGACCGCTCACCCGCTCGCCGCGCGGCCGGTGCGCAATAGATCGCCCGCGGGCCCGGCCCCGGCCGTGGCGCGCAGGGGTGAGAATGGTGCCGTGATGCCTGCCTCGACTGTGATGCGCGATGTCGTCGTTCTCGGTTCCACCGGATCGATCGGCACCCAGGCCCTCGATGTCATCAGCCGCAACCCGGGCCGGTTCCGGGTGGTGGCACTGGCTGCCGGCGGAGGGCGGGTCGAACTGCTCGCCCGGCAGGCACTGGACCTGCGGCCCGAGGTGGTCGCGGTGGCGAAGGCCTCGGCCGCCCAGGATCTCCAGCTCGTCTTCTACCAGGAGGCGCAGCGACGCGGCTACGCCTCCGGCGACTACCGCATTCCCAAGATCATCGCAGGCCCCGACGCGGTCGCCGAGGTCGCCGCACTGCCGTGCGACGTCGTGCTGAACGGGGTCACCGGCGCACTCGGCCTCGCTTCGACGCTGGCCGCCCTGGACGCCGGCAGCGTCCTGGCGCTCGCCAACAAGGAGTCCCTCATCGTCGGCGGCGCGCTGGTCAAGGAGCGGGCCAAGCCGGGCCAGATAGTGCCCGTCGACTCCGAGCACTCGGCCCTGGCCCAGTGCCTGCGGGGCGGCGCGGCCAAGGAGGTCCGGCGGCTGGTGCTGACCGCCAGCGGCGGGCCGTTCCGGGGACGGAGCCGCGCGGAGCTGGGGGAGGTGACCCCCGATCAGGCGCTGGCGCATCCCACCTGGGACATGGGCCCGGTCGTCACGATCAACTCGGCCACCCTGGTCAACAAGGGGCTGGAGGTCATCGAGGCGCATCTCCTCTTCGACATCCCGTTCGACCGCATCGGCGTCGTGGTCCACCCGCAGTCGATGATCCATTCAATGGTCGACTTCGTCGACGGATCCACGCTGGCCCAGGTCAGCCCACCGGACATGCGGCTGCCGATCGCGCTCGGGCTGGCTTGGCCGGATCGAGTCGAGGACGCCGCTCCCGGGGTGGACTGGGCCCGGGCGCACACCTGGGAGTTCTTCCCGCTCGACGACGAGGCCTTCCCGTCCGTCGCGCTCGCCCGGCACGTGGGAGAGCTCGGCGGCACGGCTCCCGCGGTCTACAACGCCGCCAACGAGGAGTGCGTCGAGGCCTTCCGGCAGGGGCGGCTGCCGTTCCTCGGGATAGTCGACACGGTCGCGCGGGTAGTCAACGAACACGGCAACGAGACGGGGGGCCTGACACTCGGCGACGTCCTCGCCACGGACGAATGGGCCCGGATCCGGGCCAGGGAGCTGATCTGACACAGGGGGGCGGATGGCCTACCTCTTCGGCGTGATCGCCTTCATCGTCGCTCTCATGGTGTCGGTGGTGTTGCACGAGGCGGGCCATTTCCTCGCCGCGAAGCGGTTCGGCATGCGGGCCACCCAGTTCTTCGTGGGCTTCGGACCGACCCTGTGGTCGCGGCACCGCGGCGAGACCGAGTACGGGGTCAAGGCGCTCCCGCTCGGCGGGTTCGTCAAGATCGCCGGATATACGCCGCTCGAGTCCATCGCCCCTGAGGACGAGCCCCGGGCGTTCTACCGGCAACCGGCCGGCCGGCGGGCGGTCGTGATCGTCGCCGGTGTGGTCATGAACTTCGTCCTGGCCTTCGTGCTGCTCGTGGTCCTGGCCATGGCCGTCGGGCTGCGCACCCCCGGGACGGGGACCACGACGGTCGACGCGGTCAGCGCCTGCGTACCCGCCCGGCCGCAGAGTGCGTGCGTGGCGAGCGACCCGCCGTCGCCCGCCGCCGAGGCCGGGCTGCGCGCGGGGGACAAGGTGGTCTCTCTCGGCGGCCGGCCGGTCGCCGACTGGGAACAGCTGCGGCGGGCGATCCATGCCCAGCCCATCGGCACGCCGGTGCCGATCGTGGTCGAGCGCGGTGGGCGGCGGGTCGAGCTGAGCGTTCGCCCGGCGAAGGTGGGCGGCGGCCCGTTCCTCGGCATGACCGCGCGCGTCACGGGGCAGGGGTACGAGCGGCTCGGGCCGATGGGCGCCTCGGTCTTCGCGATCGAGGGCATCGGCCGGGTCCTCGGCGGGATCGGCACGGCGGTCGCCGATCTGCCCGCCGCCCTGCCCAGGCTGTTCTCACCCGAGCGGGCGGACACCCCTGGCGGCCAGGTGGGCAGTGTGGTCGGCGCCACGCAGGTGTCCGGTCAGATCTTCTCGGCCAAGGACTCCTGGCGTGACCGCATCGCCCTGTTCCTGTCCCTGGTGATCTCGGTCAACGTCTTCCTCGGGGCGCTCAACGTGCTGCCCCTGCTGCCGCTGGACGGCGGTCATCTCTCCGTGCTGGCGTACGAGCGGGCACGGGGGGTGGTCATGCGACTCAGGGGCCGCCCTGACCCCGGTAATGTGGACTTGGCGAAGTTGCTGCCGGTGACCTACATCGCCGTGATGCTGCTGATCGGCCTCGGGGTGCTGCTCATCCTCGCAGACGTCTTCAACCCGCTGACACTCCCGCGATAAGAGGAAAAGTGAGCGTCGAACTCGGAATGCCCAGGGTCCGGACCCAGCAGGCTCAGGTGGCCCAGCGCCGCAGGTCCCGCCAGATCATGGTGGGGCGTGACAAGAACGCGGTGGCGGTGGGCGGGGATGCCCCGGTGTCGGTGCAGTCGATGACGACCACGGTGACGGCGGACGTCAATGCCACGTTGCAGCAGATCGCCGAGTTGACCGCCTCGGGCTGCCAGATCGTACGGGTGGCGGTGCCGTCCCAGGACGACGCCGACGCGCTGCCGCAGATCGCCCGCAAGTCGCAGATCCCGGTGATCGCCGACATCCACTTCCAGCCGAAGTACGTCTTCGCCGCGATCGACGCGGGCTGCGCGGCCGTACGGGTGAACCCGGGCAACATCAAGAAGTTCGACGACAAGGTCGGCGAGATCGCTCGTGCCGCCAAGGACGCGGCCGTGCCGATCCGGATCGGGGTCAACGCCGGTTCCCTCGACGCGCGGCTGTTGGAGAAGTACGGCAAGCCGACGCCCGAGGCACTGGTCGAGTCGGCGCTGTGGGAATGCTCACTGTTCGAGGAGCACGACTTCCGCGAGATCAAGATCTCGGTGAAGCACCACGACCCGGTGGTGATGATCGAGGCCTACCGGCAGCTCGCCGCCCGGTGCGACTACCCGCTGCATCTCGGCGTCACCGAGGCGGGCCCGGCGTTCCAGGGCACCGTCAAGTCGGCGGTCGCCTTCGGCGCCCTGCTGGCCGAGGGGATCGGCGACACGATCAGGGTGTCGCTGTCGGCGCCTCCGGTCGAGGAGGTCAAGGTCGGCAACGCGATCCTCGAGTCACTGGGGCTGCGCGAGCGCGGCCTCGAGATCGTGTCGTGCCCGTCGTGCGGTCGTGCGCAGGTGGACGTCTACAAGCTGGCCGAGGAGGTCACGGCGGGCCTGACCGGGTTCCCGGTGCCGCTGCGGGTCGCCGTGATGGGCTGTGTCGTCAACGGGCCCGGCGAGGCCCGCGAGGCCGACCTCGGCGTGGCCTCCGGCAACGGCAAGGGGCAGATCTTCGTCAGGGGCGAAGTGATCAAGACCGTGCCCGAGGCGCAGATCGTCGAGACGCTCATCGAGGAGGCGATGCGGATCGCCGACGAGATGGGCATCGAGGTCGACCCCGATGGTGAAGGCCCGGGTCCCGACGTCGTCGTCTCCTGATCACCGGGCACCCCGCCGCGGTCGTTCCGTCCGGCGGCACCGACATGAGGATCGAGACGTTGCGCGACACCCGGCTGCACATCGCCGCGTTCGCCGACCTGGACGCCGCCACCCTGTACGGCCTGCTGCGTCTGCGCGTGGACGTGTTCGTGGTCGAGCAGGGCTGCCCCTATCCGGAGCTCGACGGGCGTGACACCGAGCCCGGAACGCGGCATCTGTGGCTGACCGACGGGTCCGCCCGCCCGGTCGCGTACCTGCGGATCGTCGACGAGCCCGGCGGCGTGCGGATCGGCCGCGTCGTGACCGCCGTGAACGCGCGAGGCGCCGGGCTCGCCGGGCGGCTGGTCGACGCCGCGCTCGAGACGGTCGGCGACCGGACGGCGCGGTTGCACGCCCAGGTCCACGCCACCGGTCTCTACACGCGGCGGGGCTTCGTCGCCGACGGCGAGACGTTCGTCGAAGACGGCATCGCGCACGTCCCGATGGTGCGCTCCCGGCCGTCCTGAGCCTCCGCCCGTCATGCTCATTCACCGGACGGCCGATCGGGTGCGTCCGCGTTGCCTCGATGTCCGCTAGTGGTCACATCTTCCTTCACATAGCGAACAAAGCTGACAATCTTCCTCTGATGGATCGTTGGCTCGCAGCCGAGCCGATGGCGGAGGGACTTCTGTGAAGAGACTCGCAGTCATGACGGCCACGGTCGTCTGCCTGGTGGGAACCGCGGTCGGAGCGCCGGCGAGGGCGGCGACCACACCCGCGAAGGCCCAGGCCGCATCGGTCGGATCCGTCGCATGGGCCCCGTGCCCGGCCGACGACCCCGCCCTCGGCGGGCTGCTGCAGGGCCTGGAGTGCGGCACTCTCAGCGTTCCGCTGGACTACCGCAAGCCGCACGGCAAGCAGATCGAACTCGCTCTTAGCCGGGCGAAGCACACCTCGCCCGACTCGCTGTACCAGGGCGTCGTGCTGCTCAACCGCGGCGGCCCCGGCGGCTTCGGACGCGATCTGCCCACCCGGTTCGCGAGGGGCACCTTCGGCCTGCCGACCGAGGTCGGCGCACAGTACGACTGGATCGGCTTCGACCCGCGCGGCGTGGCGGGCAGCGAGCCGGCCATCGCCTGCGACCCGAGTTACCTCTACCCCGGCAAGGCGCGGGCCGACTACGTGCCCGCGAACAAGGCCGAGGAGGACGCCTGGCGGGCCCGAGCCGGTGCCTACAGCGCGGACTGCGGCGCGAAGTACGCAGCGGTGCTGCCGCACCTCGACACCGAGAACGTCTCGCGCGACATGGACCGGATCCGCACGGCGCTCGGTGCCCCGCAGATCAACTACTTCGGGTACTCCTACGGCACCTACCTCGGCTCGGTGTACGCCTCGATGTACCCCTCGCGGGTGCGGCGCATGGTGCTCGACAGCGTCGTACGGCCGAGCGGCGTCTGGTACGAGGACAACCTGGACCAGAACGAGGCCTTCGAGAAGCGCGCCGACATCTTCTTCGGGTGGATCGCCCGGCATCACGCCGTGTACGGACTCGGCGCCACCGCCGGCGCGGTGGAGCGCAACTACTACCGGGGCATGGCGAAGATCGAGAAGAATCCGGTGGACGGCAGGATCGGCCCGTCGGAGTACAACGACATCTTCGTGGCGGACGCCTACCGCAACTACACGTGGCCCGACCACGCGCAGGTGCTCGCCGACTACGTGCTGCGCGACGACCCTCAGGGCCTTCGGGACAACTTCGGCGAGCCCGCCTGGCTGGACCAGAACAGCTACGCGATCTATCTCGCCGTCCAGTGCAGGGACGCCTCCTGGCCGCGGGACTGGAGCCGGTGGCATGCCGACCACTCCACGCAGTACGGCAAGGGCTACAAGTTCCTGACCTGGAACAACGCCTGGTACAACGCCCCCTGCGCCACGTGGCCGGTCAAGGGCGGCCCGCCGGTGCGGGTCGGCGGCGACGCGCGCGGCCCGGACATCGTCCTGGTCCAGCCGGAGAACGACGCCGCGACCCCGTACGGCGGAGCCCTCGAGGTGCACAAGCGGTTCCCCTCCTCGCGCCTGATCGTGGAGAAGGGCGGCAACAACCACGGCGCCTCGCTGTCGGCGAACGGCAACGCCTGCCTGAACGAGCTCGTCTCGGCCTACCTCGGCGACGGGACGCGGCCGGCGGCGCGGCCGGGTCCCGACGCGACGTGCGCGGCGAACCCCGCTCCCGAACCGGCGTTCACCACGTCGGCGGCCACGGCCGCACCCGCCGCGTACGAACCGCCGCTCGTCCCATGACCGATCAGGGCCGCTCCCCCGGAGACGGGGGCGCGGCCCTGGTAGTTTCCGAATGAATATCACGGTTTTGCATAGCTTTGGTCGACATCTATCGCGAAATCGCCCATCGGCAGCACAATCGCCGTCGGCAAGCACGCGGGCGCATTGGTGCGCCCGCGCCGACAAGGGGGTTTCGTGAAGAAGCTCGTACTCACCACAGCCGCGGTGAGCCTGGGGTTGGGCACCCTGGCCCTCGCGGTTCCGGCAGGGGCTTCGGGCGGCTCCGCGCCACGCGCGAAGGAGACCGTCGCCTGGACCCAATGCCCGGCCGACAATCCCTACCTCGAGAACGCGCAGTGCGCGCAGGTCGAGGTGCCGCTGGACCACCGCAAGCCGCACGGCAAGAAGATCTCGGTGGCGATCTCTCGGGTGAAGCACACCGCGCCCGACTCCGAGTACCGGGGCGTGCTCTTCGGCAACCCGGGCGGTCCCGGCGGCAGCGGCCTCTACCTCTCCGGTGGCCTGGCGAGCTGGCTCGCTCCGGAGACCGCCGCGAAGTACGACATCATCGGGTTCGACCCTCGGGGCGTCGGCGCCAGCAAGCCCGCGCTGACCTGCGACCCGGACTTCTCCGCCCCGGTGCGGCCCGACTACGTGCCGGCGTCGGCGAAGGAGGAGCTCGCCTGGATCAAGAAGTCCAAGGCGTACGCCGAGGCCTGCGGCAAGAAGTTCGGCTGGCTGCTCCCGTACATGCGCACCACTGACGCGGCCCGCGACGTCGACGCCATCCGCGCGGCGCTCGGCGTCAGCAAGATCAACTACTACGGCTTCTCGTACGGCACCTATCTCGGCGCCACGTACTCGACGCTGTTCCCGCAGCGGGTCGGCCGCATGGTGCTGGACGGCAACGTCGATGTGCGGACCGTCTGGTACGACGCGCAGCTGGAGCAGGACAAGGCGTTCGAGCGCAACATCGAGCTGTACTTCGGCTGGATCGCGAAGTACGACTCGGTCTACCACCTCGGCAAGACCGCCGCGGCCGTCGAGAAGGCCTACTACAGGCTGCTCGCCCAGGCGGAGAAGAAGCCGCTGGGCGGCAGGGTCGGACCCGCGGAGCTCACCGACACGCTGCTGAACGCCGGCTACTCGACCGGCTGGTACGAGGCCCCGGCCGAGGCGCTCGCCGCCCAGATCAACGACGGCGACTCCAGCAAGCTGGTCTACCTCTTCGACAACTACATCGCGTCGACCGACGACAACGGCTTCGCGGTCTACCTCGCCGTGCAGGCGGTCGACGCCCCGTGGCCGCGGAAATGGAGCACGTGGCACCGCGACGCGGTCAAGCTCTACAAGGCCGGCGTCACATTCGAGACCTGGGGCAACGTCTGGTTCAACGCTCCGATCGCCTTCTGGCCGGTCAAGGGCGGCCCCGCCCTGAAGATCAACGGCAAGGGCATGCCGCCGGCGCTGCTCGTCCAGTCCACCCTGGACGGCGCGACGCCGTACCCCGGCGGCGAGCAGATGCACAAGGTGCTGCCGTCCCGTCTGATCGCCGAGGTCGGCGGAAAGACGCACTCCAACACGCTCAACGGCAACGCCTGCCTCGACGACCGGGTCAACGCCTACCTGTCCACCGGCGCCCTGCCGGCGGACCGGCCAGGTAACGGTCCGGATGTCAGCTGCGCGGCGCTGCCGGACCCCGACCCGACCGCCGCCACCATGCGGGCCAAGTCGGCGGGCGGCTCACCGCGTGCTGAGGTGATCTTCGGCCGTCCATGATCCGGGCGTAACGCGTCGCGGCATCACCCCGGAGGCCCCCGTCGAATCGGCGGGGGCCTCCGGCATACCGGTGAACCGGATTCGGGCTCCGGGTCCTACTCTTGTAGCCGTGGCGTCGATGACATCCAGGGACGGGTGGACCATGCGCATGCTGGGTGCGTTGCCGGTACGGGTGCTCGACGATCGGTACCGCGACGAGGTCCTCGATCTCCTGGACTCGGCCCCCGTCTCGAACGTGTTCGTCAGCTCGCGGGTGCACGCCGTGGGGCTCGATCCGGGCCGCCTCGGCGCGCAGATGTGGGGTTACGCGCGCGACGGCCGGCTGGCCTCGCTCTGCTACTCCGGCGCCAACCTGATCCCGATCGCCGCCACCTCCGACGCCATACGCGCGTTCGCCGAGCGAGCGCGGTCGCAGGGCCGCCGGTGCTCCTCGATCGTCGGCCCGGTCGAGGCGGTCACCGAGATGTGGGAGGCGCTCTCGCCCTACTGGGGGCCGCCGCGCGCCGTCCGCGCGAACCAGCCGGTGATGGCCACCTCGGTACCGCCGATGATCGAGCCCGATCCGGCCGTCCGGCGGGTCCGGATGGAGGAGTTCGACATCATCTATCCGGCCTGCGTGGCGATGTTCACCGAGGAGGTCGGCGTCTCACCGCACTCGGGCGACGGCGGTGTGCTCTACCGGGCCCGGGTGGCCGAGCTGATCAGGGCCGGCCGGTCGTTCGCCCGGATCGAGGACGGCCGCGTTCTGTTCAAGGCCGAGATCGGCGCCGTCACGCCGCACGCCTGCCAGGTACAGGGCGTCTGGGTCGATCCGGACCTGCGCGGCCGCGGCCTGTCGGTGCGGGGGATGGCCGCGCTGGTCCGCGCCTCGCTGAGGGAGATCGCACCGACCGTCACGCTGTACGTCAACGACTACAACACCAGGGCGCGGGCCGCCTATCAGCGGGTCGGCTTCACCGAGGTCGACTCCTTCATGTCCGTGCTCTTCTGAGCCGTACCGCTCACCGGCCGCCTTGCCGGACATCACAGATTCGGCACTATCGGTCACAATAAGTGACGGCAACCGGCTAACGTTCCTATCGCCGAGCGGCGGTATGCGCGATATCTGCTCGACCGGAATAAGGAAGAGGAGTGATCGGTGGTGGACGGCGTCAAGCGGTGGGCTGACATCAAGCACAAGCACATCGCCAGGGTGGGAGCGCAGGAGGTCGCCGAAGGCCGTGACCGCTTGCTCGCCCAGGCTCGCGGTCACCGGCTCGCTGAGACGCGGCAACGGCGAGGGATGACCCAGGCGCAGGTCGCCGACGCCATGGGCGTCACGGCGAGCCGGGTCAGCCAGATTGAACGGGGCGAGGTCACGGATGTCGGCGTGGACGTGATCTCGCGGTACATCATCGCCCTCGGCGGCCGCCTCGAGCTCGTGGCCGACTTCGGGACCGAGCGGATGGCCGTCGGCTGACCGGCCTCACCTGCCTCACCGGACGAGGCGGTCGAGGAGCCGGTCGAGTTCACCGGCCGGATCGTCGGTGACGCCCGCGTGCACCGGGCCGGGCTGCACGATCGTGCTGCGCGGTGCGGTAAGCCAGCGGAACCGGCGGCCGGGGGGCTCTTTCGCCGCCTGGCCGGCCTTCTCACCGCCGCAGCAGATCAGATCGATGGCCCGCAGCGCCGCGCGCACACCGTCGAGATCGAGGTGCGGGTCGAGGGCCAGCAGCCGCCGCTCCGCGAGATGGGTGCGGCAGCCGAGGAAGTCCTTCGTCTGGCAGTAGACCAGCACACCGACGTTCACCGTCTCGCCGCGTTCGATACTCGGGATGACCCTCAGCACCGCGTACTCGTACACGGCGCCGCCACCACCCTTCGGCCCGCTCACGCCGCGCCACCTCCGAGCCACTCGGGCCGGCCGGTGCGCGACGACGGCGTACGACCGTTGGCGCCCGCGTCGCCGACGCCCGGCAGCCACGCGCGCGGAGCGGCGGCCCGCGCCAGCAGCTGCTCCACGTAGGCGTCCCGGACGGCTTGGGCGTCGGCGAACCCCGGCTCGCCGTCCAGCCATCGCTCGGGGACCAGCCCGACCACCTCGCGCAGCAGCTCCTCGGTCATTCGCGAGGCCAACTCGGCGTCGGCCTCGGGCAGCCGGGTGGCGAATCGCGTGAGCACGTGGTCGTCGACGTCGTAGGGGCGGGTGATGAGCTTGCCCGCGTTCGCCCACGCGTGGTGGAAGTACAGGCTGGCACCGTGGTCGATGAGCCAGACGTCGCCGTGCCAGACCAGCATGTTCGGGTTGCGCCAGCTGCGGTCGACGTTGGCGATGAACGCGTCGAACCACAGGACGCGGCTGGCCCACGCGGCCTCGGCCGTCCAGCCCAGCGGGTCGTAGCCGAGCGACCCGGGCAGGAAGTCGACCCCGAGGTTCCAGCCCGTGCTGGCCTTGAGCAGCGCCTGGACCTCCTCGTCGGGCTCGTGCCGGCCGATCACCGGGTCGAGGTCGACGATGGCCTGGTCGGGTACCCGGAAGCCGAGCCGCCGCGCCAGCTCACCGGCGATGATCTCGGCGATGAGGGCCTTGCGGCCCTGCCCGGCGCCGGTGAACTTCATGACGTACGTGCCGAGGTCGTCGGCCTCCACCACTCCGGGCAGAGAGCCGCCCTCACGCAGCGGCGTCACGTAGCGGGTGGCGGTCACGAAAGGGAGCACGCGGTCACGGTACCGGCTGAGTGGTTGACACACGTGGCAATTTCGATATCCAATATATTGCATGCCTTCATCGCCGTTGAGACGCGTCGACCGCTCGCTGCTGCGGGACGAGGCGTACGTCCTGTTGCGGGACGCCATCGTCGCGGGCGACCTCGCACCGGGCGAGATCATCCGTGACGTCGAGCTCGCCGAGCGCGTGGGCCTGTCGCGTACGCCCGTGCGAGAGGCTCTGGCCAGGCTGACGGACGAGGGGCTGGTCGAGGCGAAGCCGCACAGCTGGACCCGGGTCACCCCGCTCGTGGTGCGCGACGTGCGCGATGCCCATGTCGTCGTGTGCGCCATGCACGAGCTCGCAGTGCGCGAGGCGGTCCCGGTGATGTCCGAGGCGGACATCGGGCGGATGCGCGAGGCCAACGCGGCGTTCGCCGCCGCGCTCGACGCGGGAGACGTCGCCGCGGCGCTCGCGGCCGATGACGCCCTCCACCACGTGCCGGTCGGCGTGACCGGCAACAGGGCGCTCGCCTCGACGATCGAGCGCCATCTGCCGCTCATCCGGCGGCTGGAGCGGCTGCGCTTCGCCTCCCTGCCCGGCCGGCGGTCGATCGCCATGCACGACCGGCTCATCGACGCCTGCGCCGCCGGCGACGTGGTGGCGGCGGTCGCGTTGACTCGCGAGAACTGGACAACGCTCGGCGAACTGCTCGAGCGGGAAGGCGAGACGGAGACCACATGACCACCGCGGACCCGATGACGACCCTCGACTCCTTCCCCCGCGAGCGGCTGCTGCTCGGCCCCTCGCCCGTGCATCCCCTGCCGAGGCTCACCGAGCACCTCGGCGGCGCGCGCCTGTGGGCGAAGCGCGAGGACTGCAACTCCGGGCTGGCCTACGGCGGCAACAAGACGCGCAAGCTGGAGTACCTCGTCGCGGACGCCCTCGCCCAGGGTTGCGACACGCTCGTGTCGATCGGCGGGGTGCAGTCGAACCACACCCGGCAGGTTGCCGCGACGGCCGCGCGGCTCGGGCTGAAGTGCGTGCTCGTGCAGGAGAGCTGGGTGGACTGGTCCGACCCCGTCTACGACCAGGTCGGCAACATCCTGCTGTCCCGGCTCCTCGGCGCCGAGGTGCGCCTCGTCGAGGCGGGGTTCGGGATCGGGATCAAGGAGAGCTGGGAGCGGGCCCTGCAGGATGTCGAGGAGGCGGGCGGGCGGCCGTACGCGATTCCTGCGGGCGCCTCGGACCATCCGCTCGGCGGGCTGGGCTTCGCCGGCTGGGCGCGTGAGGTCGCCGAACAGGAGCGTGAACTCGGCGTCTTCTTCGACACCGTCGTCGTGTGCTCGGTCACCGGCAGTACCCAGGCCGGGATGATCGCCGGCTTCGCGCTGGACGGCCGCCCGCGGCGCGTCATCGGCATCGACGCGTCGGCCAAGCCCCGCGAGACGTGGGAACAGATCGCCCGGATCGCCCGCGACACCGCCGCGCGGATCGGTCTCGGCCGCGACCTGGCCGACGACGAGATCGTGCTCGACGAGCGCTTCCACGCCGGAACCTATGGCGTGCCCGACGAGGGCACGCTCGACGCGATGCGGCTCGTCGCCGGGCTGGAGGGCATGATCACCGACCCGGTGTACGAGGGGAAGTCGATGGCCGGGCTGATCGGCCTCGTCGCCGGCGGCGAGATCGAGCCCGGCTCGAACGTGCTCTACGCCCATCTCGGCGGTCAGCCGGCTCTCGACGGCTACCGCACGCTGTTCCCGTGATCGGGTGACCGGTGCCCCTTCTTGCGGCGTGCGTCAGTGCGACCTCGTAGGCTCTCAGCAACGTGATCGAAGGGATGTCGTGGAAGACCCGACGGGTATATCAGCGCTGGCCAAGGTCCTGCCTCCGGATCTCGGCGCAGACGAGGAGATCGACTGGTCGGCGGCCGAGGCGCGGTGGGGCAAGCGGTTCCCGCGTGACTACATGGCCTTCATGTCCATCTACGGCGCCGGTTCCTTCGCCGAGGTCAGCGTCCTCATGCCGTTGCCCAAGGAGTACATCCAGTGGGACCCCGGAACCTTCGAGGAGGAGACGGAGAACGCCCGTGACACCTGGGAGATGCTGGACGGCCAAGAAGGCCTCGACATCGACCCGGACCACATCCTCGCCTGGGGCATCACCTCGGGCCCCGACATCTTGTGCTGGCTGACCACCGACCCCGACCCCGACAACTGGCCCGTCCTGGTCTGTGGCCGACACACCCAAGACGACTTCACTCTCTTTCCCTGCGGCATGGTCGAATTCCTCCACAGGCTGCTCCTGGACGAGTACGACCCCTACCCCCTCAGCATCGACCTCCGCGACGCCTCTCCGCGCTACGTGCACTGGCTTGAACAACAAAAACGCTGGAAGGCGGGCTTGGACCGCTACTCCGGTGAACCACGATCAACCCACCATTAGCGTCTGTCGCGTGCCGGCTACGCGCTCACCACGCACCACCGAATCTGCGGGCCCGCATCCGGGGGTTCGTCACCAGGCCGATGTAGACGCCCGCCCTGTTCCGACGTTCCGCCCGTTCCTCAAGGGCCCTGCGGCGGGGGGTCAGGGCAGGTCGTGTTCGCTCGCCTTGACGCGGCGGATGAACGCTCGCCAGCCGACGGTGTCGAAGATTCACGTGACCGCGCTGACAAGGGAGAACGCATCTACCAAGGCGCCATGAGCAATGGTCAATACCTGTGGATCAGGATCTTGGTGGCGTGTGGTTGCCGGGGGGTGGTTTTCAGCCTCGGGTGAGCTGAGCCATGAGATGTTCACCTTCTGAGATCACCCAGTACTCGGTGAACCGGTTTCCGGAGATCCGTAGTAGGTCGTGCCCGGAGAACTCAACGGGGGTGCCGGCGGGCGCGGTCGCGCCGGGCAGAGCGTGCTTGCCGGCGACGTAGGTGCCGCGGCCGGTCCATCGAGCGGCGACCAGGTCTCCGGCGGCGATGGGGCCAAGCTGGGGGGTGAAGGTGAGACCGGTGAAGGGCAGGCGGCCTTGCCGAACGATGTCGGCCAGTGCGTCCGGGCCGCGGACCAGAGCGGGCTGGCCTGGCCAGTTCCCGACGAAGTCTTCGCTGACCAAGCTTGCAGCAGCTGCCGCAAGGTCGTTCAGGTCACCGTTCCATAGTTCAGTCAGCCACCGCTGGTAGAGCGTAGCGGCCGCTGTGGCCGCGTCCTGGTTCATCCGGTTTCCCTTCCTCATGTGGACGACTGGCTGTGCAAGCAATAGTCAAGACCTGTTGGATCAAGAACTTAGGCTGCTTCGGGTTGGGGCTCGTCGTCGGGTCGTTCGACGAGTTTGCCGTTGGTGAACGTTGCGCCGGTGCGGACGAGGGCGACCAGGTGAGGTGCGTTCACCGATTTCAAGCATTGCTCAGGGGCGCCATCGACGTCGCCTCGTGCTCTGCGTCGTAGTCATTCTTGCCGCCGAACCCGACTGAGTAGTCCCCGACGTAGAGGGTCCTGTCACACGTGAGTTGCTGGAACAGTTCCCGGAGATTACGCGCGACGACGCCGATCCCGCCTTCGTCTCCGAACACCACAACGGGCAGTGTCGCCAGGTCAGCGCGGTGGTCGATGCGCCAGAGGACGTAGATGGAACCCGATTTGTTGGCGTTCGCGAAGGCGAGGAGATTGTCGAGGAACTCGGGATCTTCCGACCAGGTGTCGATTCCGCACGTGTCGCCGAAATCCGTCAGGTGGAACCCGCGCGAGATGTTCCCGCCTGCGATGCGTTCTTGCAGTTCCTTGAGCAGGTTCAGTTCCGGGACGGGGGCCGCATCCATCGATGCTCTCCCAGAACCCGAGATCGAGATCCACGGGACAGGCCCTTGGGCGTGTTTCGAAGTCAGTGGAATTCCAGGCCGAAGTGCTTTCGCATCGCCTCCGCCTGCTCCGGCGTGGCGAGGACCAAGATGCTGTCGTAGTGGCGGTGTTCCTCGCGTTCAAAGTCGACGATGCGGAACGAGCGGGGGTCGTTGTCGGGGGAGAGGTGGTCGATGGCGTCGCAGGCCGCCAAATGGTCGTAGTACTGGTCCGAATAGTGCTCGGCTGAGATGGAAACGAGCTCACCGTTCCGTTCAAACTCCAGGACGTCGTCGCGGGACCCGGCGACGAACTCGCCTTCGTGGAGCCGGACGTTGGCGACGATGATCGCGCCGCCGGTGAGCGCGGCCGCTCTCTGCAGGAGGTTGGCGTAGCCCTCCTCCAGATAGTCGATGTCGTCCGCGTGGACCGAGACCGCAAGACCGAAGGCCTCAAGGGCGCATGCGACCTCGTAGGGATTCAGCCTGTCGTGCGCGTACTCGGCGAACCGCGCGAGAACGGCCAGCGCCCTCTCCCGCGACAGCATGCCCGATCTCTGGAGGACCGCAGCCATACGTTCGTACGTGATCGTCAAAGTGTCCGACATGGGGGAATCCTGGCAGACGAACGATCACCCATGGCCGCATTCGAGAGAGCATCATTAGTCGGCTCAAACGCCACCGCACAGTCGCCACCCGGTTCGACAAGCTCGCCGTTCGCCACGAAGCCACCCCCACATTGCCGTCCTCAACGACTGGCTGCCGACCTCACTTTGAAACAGGCTCTATACAGGAGGGCGTGTTGCGAAAGTGCTGGTCGGAAAAGCGTTTGACGCCCGTCGGCGTCCGGCGGTCGGATGACGTGCCATGAGCACAGGGCAGATGCATCCCGGCATGCACCCCATTGACGACGACCTTGTACGGCGGCTGATCGCCGGGCAGTTCCCGCAGTGGGCGCGGCTGGCGGTGGAGCGGTTTCCGTCCGGCGGCACGGTCAACGCCATGTACCGGCTGGGCGACGACATGGTCGTACGGCTGCCGCTGGTGCAGGGCGGGGCCAACGACGTGTCGATGGAGCGGACGTGGCTGCCCCGACTCGCCCCCCACCTGCCCACGCTCATCCCCGAGGTGCTCGGGGATGGGGAGCCCGCCGAGGGCTATCCGTGGCCGTGGTCGGTGTACCGGTGGCTGGTGGGGGAGAATCCCGAGGCGGGGGCACTGAGTGAGCCGGTGCTGCTGGCCGAGGATCTGGCCGCGTTCGTTGCGGTGATGCGGAGCATCACCCTGCCAGGTGCGCCGCAGGCCCACCGCGGTGGGCCGGTCGCCTCGCTCGACGCGGAGACCCGGGCGGCGATCGAGGAACTGCGCGGGATCCCGCAGGAGGGCGTCGACTGCGATGCCGCCGCCGCCGTATGGGAAGAGGCACTGCGGGCCCCGGACTGGGACGGGCCGCCGGTGTGGCTGCACGCTGATCTCATGCCGGGCAACCTGCTGGTGGACGGTGGCAGGCTGACCTCGGTAATCGACTTCGGGTGCCTGGGGGTGGGCGATCCGGCCTGCGATCTGTTCCCGGCGTGGAATCTGCTGCCGGCCAATGCGAGGGAAGTCTTCCGCGAGGCGCTGGGCGTGGACGACGCGACCTGGATCCGCGGCCGGGGGCGGACGCTCTCGCAGGCGCTGATCGCGCTGCCGTACTACCGGAAGACGAACCCGGCGATGGCGCACAACGCCCGGCACGTGATCCGGGCGGTGCTGGACGAAGGCTGAGGCATCCCACTGTGTGTTGGGACCGTGCTGGTATCACGCGCCGTGACTCCGTCACGGAGAGCGCGTGGCCGCGTAGCGACTCATACCGTACGGCACAGTCCGCGACCGCACGCGGCTCCTGGATCAGATTGCCCTGCCCCGCGGCCTCGGCATAGGCGACATCGGGTGAGTCATCGAATCCGAGGAGGGTGAAGCTGGCCGACAGCGCTCCTTCTCAGGGTCAGGGCAGGTCGTGTTCGCTGGCCTTGACGCGGTGGACGAACGCCCGCCAGTCGGCGGCGTCGAAGGTGAGCTTGGCGCCGCCGGGGTTCTTTGAGTCCCGTACGGCGATCGAGGGGCCGAGACCGGCGACCTCGACGCACTGACCGCCCTCGGCGCCACTGCGACTGCTCTTGCGCCACTGGGCGGCCGACATGTCCATCACAGGTCCTCCAACGCTGTCTCGATCTGGCGCCGTTTCGAAGATCAGGTCAGGTCGTATTCGCTCGCCTTGACGCGGTGGACGAAGGCCCGCCAGCTTGCGGCGTCGAAGGTGAGCTTGGCGCCGCCGGGGTTCTTTGAGTCCTGGACCGCGATCGCCGGGTCGAGGCTCGCGACCTCGACGCACTGCCCGCCATCTCCACCGCTATGGCTGCTCTTGCGCCATTGGACGGCCGACACGTCCTTCACAGGTCCTCCATCACCTTCTCGATCAGGTGCCGCGACTCCGCCACCGAGAGCGCATGGCCGCGCAGCGTCTCATACCTTATGGCACAGTCCGCGACGGCATGGGGCTCCTGGATCAGGTTGCCCTGCCCGGCGGCCTCGGCGTAGGCGACTTCGGATGAGCCATCGAATCCGAGGAGGGTGAGGCTGGCCGACAGCGCCCCTACGTACTGGTCGGTGGTGTGGCGCGGCAGGATCTGGATCATGGTGTGCGGGTGTTCGCCGAGCTCCAGCAGGTGGCGGAGCTGGTCGCGCATGACGGCGGGACCGCCGACGGTGCGGCGCAGCACCCATTCGTCGATCGTGAGCCACATGCGCGGGGGATGGTCGCCGGTGAGGATCTGCTTGCGCTCCATGCGCGTGGCCAGTGCTGGCTCGACCGCCTCGGGTGCCAGGAACGAGGCCAGCACCGTGCGGGCGTAGTCCGCGGTCTGGAAGAGGCCCGTGATAAGCAGCGCCTCGAAGGTCCGGATCTTCGAAGCCTGCTTCTCGAGCTCCACGTACCGTCGGAATCCCGGCGGTGCCGCCGGACGTCGTCCCGCGCCTTCGATCTCCTCCCACATGCGCTGGAAGGTCCGCGCCGGGATCTTGAAGAAGGTGTCGAGATCGATCGCGGATTCCTTGGAGGGCTTCTTGCCGGTCTCGAGCTTCTCGATCCACTGCGGTGAGCAGCCGAGCGCCTCGGCGAGCTGCGCGCGTGACAGTCCCGCTTCTTCGCGGTGCGCGCGCAGCACGGCGCCGAAGGCTCTGATCAAGGGGTCGCGGGTGTATTCGTGAGCGTCGTCAGACATGGGGGCGTCCTGGGTTGGGTCACGTCCGGATCATGGTGGTCGCGCGGGTGAACGGCGGGTGTGGCCGGTATGTGGCTGAGCGTAGTCAACCACGTGATCCTGGTCACCACGTTCCGGCAGACACCCCGACACGAGGCCCTTGATGGACATGTGCGCGTCCCCTGACGATCAAGATCTTTCCCGGCTCCGCGCCGATCACCCCGGCCATCGCATCTGGCGGTCGGTCCGGTCCGACGGGCGGCTGGGGGACTGGGTCGCGAGCCTGCACGACCCGATGGCCGGCATTGATCCGACGGTCATCCGCTCTACTCCGGCCGAGTTGCGCGAGGCACTCGCGGAGGAACGGGACCGGGCTGCCGCGAAGCGTAATGGGACCCGGTGATGGCGCACCGCTGGGAGCCGCCGTCACCGGCCGAGGCCGTACCACCCCCTCGTCAGGGTGCGGCCTCGCAGGGGAAGACCGAGGCGGTGCGGCCGGTGCGCGTGCCCCCGAGCGCACCGGTCGCACCGCCTTGGGCCGCCAGATGGCGGATGCGCCGTCACCTCGACCGGCTCGCCCGTGAGCTGCGGCGCGCCGGCTGGTCGAGCCTCACGCGGTACGAGGAGTCGCCGCCGTCGCTGCGGGTGTTCGCCGCGCGGGTGCCGTGCGTCGGCGAGACCGTGACCGTCGTGGCGGGCCCGGGGAAGGCGTGGTGGTTCCGGTCGTCGCTCGGACACCGGATCGCGCCGTGTTCCGACGTGGTCGGAGCCGCCTGGGAGATCGCCGTCCTGCTGACGCCGTGGGTTGCCGCCGCGCTCACCCCGAGACGGCGAGGGGCACCGTGACGTACGACCGGGCGATGCCACCTGACCCGAACGTCCCGCCGGAGGCCGCGCGGGCTGCGGCGGTGGCCGCTCTGCGGAAGCACTTCGGCCTGCCGTGCTGGTACGGACCGCATTCCCGCCGGTGGTGGGCCTTCATACCGATCGGCGAGCGGGGACGGCTTGTCGAGGCGGCCACCCCGCAAGAGCTCGCCGAAGCGATCAGCCGCGCTAGGGCGCAGCCGTGACCGTAGGTGACGGGCGCGGATGACCCTTCGGTCACCACTGGTGAACTGTCGGTGACGGTTGGTAGATAGGCCTGCTACTGGATATCGAACAAGACAGGGTGTTGAGTTAACTCAACGCCATGGATATGATCCGTTGGAGAAGGGGACATGAGTCGCCATCCCAACAAGGAGATCAGGGCCGCGATCGAAGAAATGATCCAAGCCGGCTGGCGAATCGAGAAGCGCGAGGGCCATTCCTGGGGGTGTGCCTTCTGTCCCGGGGGCCGGGCAGGATGCAGACCGCCGACGTCGATCTGGTCGACGCCGCGGGTACCGGAGCATCATGCCAGGCAGTTACGGCGCGCGATCGAACATTGCCCCCACCGTGTTCTGCGGACCAGCGAGGGAGAGTGACCACCAGATGCCCACCTACAGCTTCGAGGTGCATTTCACCGGCCCCGCCGGAGGCGATGCCCTCGCAGACGCTCTCTATGAAGCCGGATGGGCTGACGCCACGGTCTCCTTCGACGTCGAGCTCGGCGGCGAAGGATTCGCCGCGTTCGATCGTGAGGCACCCTCGGCCATCGACGCGATCGTGTCGGCCGTCAAGCAGGGACAGGCATGCGGGCTGAACGTGACCGGAGTGAGCGACGACACGGTGTCGCTGGGCGAGATCGCTGAGCGCATCGGCCGGACGCTCGCGGCCGTTGATCACTGGGTCCGGGGCCGCAGAGGGCCGGGAGACTTCCCCGCTCCCAGGGTGCCTCGTGACCGAGCAGCCCTGTGGAGCTGGGCCGAAGTGTCTGCGTGGCTCGTCGCCAATGGACTGGCCGACATCCCTCCGGAGGAGATCGAGACCGCTCGAGTATGCCGCGCCGTCGACATGGTGCTGAGAGCGAGTCATCAGATGTCGGCCGAAGGATGGCGCCGCATCCTGACCGTGGCTTCGACGGCCGCTTGAGTTGCGGCGTGTCGTTGGTTTCACGAGGCGCGCACCCGCGACACGCCGCAACTCAACAAGGCGGCGTCGGGGGCCTACCGTTGCGTTGTGGACGAACTGGTCGATCTGTCGGTGTCCATCGCGTCCGGAATGCCGGTCTATCCCGGTGACCCCGAGGTGTCGGTGACTCCCGCGCTGACGATCGCCGAGTCGGAGGTCAATGTGCTCAGGGTGCACATGGGTCTTTGCTGGTCGAGGGCTACGGCATCCCGCTGGGCCGAGTGCTGGCCCCGGCCAACCGCAACGACTCACCTCTCCTGGCGCCCACCCTGGACCTGCTGGACGACCTCGGCCCGCTGCCCGACAACATCACTGTTCACCTGGACGCGGGCTATGACTCCGGCAAGACCCGCGACCTGCTGGAAGGCCGCGACCTGATCGGCGAGATCGCCCGCAAGGGCGTCAAAGCCCCCGTTCAGGCCACGCAGCGCTGGCACATCGAGCGGACGAACGCATGGCACAACGCCTTCACCCGGCTGGCGCGCTGCTACGAACGGTGTACACGCGTCGTCGAGGCGTTCTTCGACCTGGCCGACGCAATCATCACCGTCTGTAGCCTCATCCGCCGCGCCTGGACCACCCACCGCTGGGACGAGCGCCCCACCAGGCGACCATGACCCTGGGCCCGTCGCGCGAGCATTTAGCCCGGTTGCTTGATGCTCTCGAAGATTCGGGCGAAGCCTTCCTCTCCGTGGCCCGCATCGATCTGGCGCTGGATGAGCCGCTGGACCATGGCGACCACCTCGGTGCTGATGCCCTGGTCGGAACTGGCGGCCAGGAGGTCACTGAGGTTGGAGAACTCAAGGCTCTGCTGCCCCTCGACGGTGTAGTCCCCTCCGTCGATGACCGCAGCGAACCCTTGGAACGCACCGGTCATGGCGGTCTGCCACGGTGCGGCCATGGCGGCGAACTCGCCCGCCGTGATGCCGGCCGGCGCGACCATGGCGGCGCCGTGCATGAATCCGGCGAACATGACGTACATGCCCGCGAGCAGGGCGAGGTCGTACAGAGACGCCAGCCCGGCATCCTTGCCGAAGTAGGTACTGGTTCCCCACAGGTCGAGCAGCGGCTTGTACTGGTCGAAAACGGCGGCCGATCCGCTGTAGAGGATCGATGCCCCGGGCTGGCCGATCATTGCCGGGACGGCCATGATGCCGCCGTCCAGGTACGCGACCCCGGCATCGGCCGCCCAGGCGGCCATCTCGCGCGACTGCTCCGGTGACGTCGTGGTCACGTTGATCAACGTTCGTCCGACCAACTCGTCGGCGAGCGGATCGAGCACCTCGTGGACCGACGCGTGGTCCAGCAGGCATGCAATCACCAACCGGCTGGCCCGGACCGCGTCGCCTGCCGTGGCGGCCGCCTGCGCCCCCTGCGCAACCAGGTTGTCCGCCTTTCCCGCTGAGCGGTTCCAGACCGTTGTCGCGTGTCCGGCCTCCACCAAGGCGGCTGCGAGAACGTTACCCATCGCGCCCAGTCCGAGAACGCTCACCTGGACGCTGTCGTTGGTTGTCATGTTTCGGGGCTCCCCTCGTGTTCGTCGTTCGGGGAGATCCTCTCCGCTGCCGGTAGGGTTGACCAGTACCGACTAATTAGTCAGATACCCACCTGAAGGTAAGTAGGCCTTGGAGGGGCGGATGGCAACTTCAGCACGACGTGGCCCCTACTTCTGCGGCATTGACACCGCGATGGACGTAGTCGCCGGGAAGTGGAAGTCCCTGATCCTTTGGGAGTTGCACAACTACGGGACCCGCCGGTTCGCCGAGCTCCGACGCGGTCTGCCGGGCGTCAGCGAAAAGATGCTGATTCAACATCTGCGGGAGATGGAAGAAGACGGGCTCGTGCATCGGGAGGTGTACCGCGAGGTGCCGCCGAAGGTGGAGTACTCCCTGACGGAGCACGGCGTCTCGCTCAACGCTGCCCTGGCCCCCCTGGGAAGATGGGGCACCGAACGCATGCGGCGGATCGGGGCCGAAAAGGTCTCCGTTAACGTTGCCGCGACGGTTCGGCGATAGAAGCGGATGGGCCGGATCGTAGATCGGGCGCTGTGGCAGCACCACGAATCGGTCCCACAGGGGGTCGGTCAGCCATGATGGCAGTGCAGGCACAGGTCTCCCGGCGATCACAGAGCGTCGCAACTCCGTGATCACCAGGCTCGGTGCCTGTTCTGCTCCTGGGGTTCTCCATCGCGCCTATCCGCGCGAGCTCTTACCACGTGGACGACGCCCTGCCGAGGCTGGACGAAACCCACCAGAGACGATCGACGATGTGCTGAGCGCGCTCGAGCGTGCCGGCCTGGTGGAGTCGGTTGCCGCGTTGCGGACACGGCCTGAGCGGTAAGTCCTCCCTCGCCCTCAGACCCGCACTTGGATCGTGAGTCGTGTGTCACGGCAATGGACGGCAGCCCCGCCGAGGGGCCTACCGTGGCGGTGTGGACGAGCTGGTCGATCTGTCGGTGCCCATCGCGTCGGGAATGCCGGTCTATCCAGGTGACCCCGAGGTGTCGGTGGCGCCCGCGCTGACGGTTGCCGAGGCGGGGGTCAATGTGCTCCGGGTGCACATGGGCTCGCAGTCGGGTACCCATGTCGACGCGCCGTACCACGTGGACGACGCCCTGCCGAGGCTGGAGGATCTGCCGCTCGGGCGGTTCACGGGCCCGGTGGTGGTGGCCGACGTGCGCGGGCTCGCGCCGCGCGCGCCCATCGGTGCCCGTCTCCTCGAAGGGGTGGCGGATCGGCTGCGCCCCGGCGTGGTCCTGCTGTTCGCCACGGGCTGGTCCGCGCACTGGGGGAGCGATGACTACCTGGCGCACCCCTGGCTGGAGCCGGCCACCGCCGAGGCCGTCGTCGCGGCCGGAGTCCGTACGGTCGGCATCGACGCGCTCAGCGTCGATCGCACCCCAGGGGAGGGGGAGGATTTCTCGCTCGCCGCCCACCGGGCGCTGTGCGGAGCCGGGGCCGTCATTGCCGAGAACCTCACCGGTCTCGACCGGCTGCTGCGGGCGCAGGCGTCGGGCATGGCGATCGAGGTCACCCTGTTCCCGCTTCCGCTGGCCGCCGCCGACGGAGCGCCCGTACGCGCCGTCGCCCGTGTCGGCGCACGGCCGCTGTAGAGCGCCGGCGCGGACGGTCTGACGGCACTACGGGGACCGCCAGGGGCGAGGCGGGGCGCCGTCAAGGATCGCCGCACCAGGGGCGGCGTAGCCGAGGTGGTGGTCCCCGCCTGTTGGGCCATAGAAGTTGAGCGTGGGGCATGACTCAGATACGCCAGAAACCCGGGCTGGTGGCATGGACCCGGGTGGAGGGCCGGGAGCTCCGATTTGACCTGAAGCTTGATTGAGGTTCCAGACTGCTCGGCGAAGACATCGAGATGGTCGGCGCGAGAGGTGTGATGGTCATGCGGCAGGTACTGGTGAACCGATTCGGCGGCCCTGAGGTGCTGGAAGTGGACAAGGGGCCCGACCCCGTCGCGGGTCCGGGGCAGGTCGTAGTGGGCATATCCGTTGCCGACATCATCTTCCTCGACACGCTGCTGCGCAGCGGCGCGGGCAAGGACTATTTTCCACTCCGTCCTCCGTACGTGCCTGGCCACGGTGGCACCGGACACGTGATCGCGGTGGGGGAGGGCGTCGACCACGACTGGACCGGACGCCGCGTCGCCGTCGCAACATCGGACGGCGGCTATGCGGAGCAGATCGCGGTCGCCGTAGAGGAGCTGACGCCGGTGCCCGATGGCTTGGGCCTCCAAGAGGCGGCGGCGCTCCTGCACGACGGTCCCACGGCGGTGAACATCACCGACGTCGCCGGGATCAAGGAAGGCGACTGGGTGCTGATCACCGCGGCCGCAGGCGGCACGGGGGCGTTGGTCGTGCAGCTCGCGCGCGCGGCCGGGGCCCGCGTCGTCGCCGCAGCCCGCGGCGCCCGCAAGCTGGAGCTGGCCCGGGAGGTGGGCGCCGAGAAGGCGTTCGACTACACCGAAGCAGGTTGGATCGACAAGGTGCACGCGGCGACCGGCGGCAACGGGGCGAACGTCGTCCTCGACGGCGCCGGCGGTCCGCTCGGCACCGAGGCGTTTGAAGCGGTGGCCCACGGCGGCAGGTTCGTGAGCTACGGGACGTCCAGCGGTTTCGCCCAGGTCGATCCGCACACGGCCGAACAGCGAGGTGTGCGGGCGACCGGCCTCATGGACCTGAACAACTCCGCCCCGGCAGAGGCGAAGGAGCGGGTCGAGAGGGCGCTGTGGCTCGCGGCTGAGGGGCGGATTCGCCCGGTCATCGGCCAGACCTTCCCGTTGGAGCAGGCTGCCGACGCCCACGCCGCGATCGCGGCGCGCAGCGCTCTCGGGAAGACGCTGCTGCTGGTTTGACCTCGCCGCACGGTCCGGCGGCCTATTCCGCCGGCTCTCCGGTCCGTTCCTACTGGACCACTCGGCCTAGCGGGGCGTCACATCTCGGCCATGACCTCGGCGGCGAAGCGCTCCATGGTGGCGAGCTTCAGGTCAAGGCCGTCGTAGCGCCGCCGCTCCTCGTCGGTGGCGAGCCACCACGGGGCGGCCATGGTGCCGTTAACGCCTCGCTCGGCCCATCTGCGGTACAGGTCGGCGCTCGGCATCGCCCTGATCGGCGCGATCACCTTCAGATCGTCCAGAGTGCGGCCCTGCTCGGCGAGGAACCCCGACAGCCGGTCGAGGAGCGCGGCGAGCGCGTCCTCGCGGTAGATGCGGTTGCCGATCCAGCCGTCGCCGATCCGGGCGGCGCGCCGCAACGCCGCGTCGCTGTCCCCGCCGATGTAGATCGGCACCGGCTCGGTCGGCACCGGCGCGATGCTGAGCGGGCCGAAGTCGTAGGCGGCGCCGTGGTGCTCGACCGTTCCGCCCTTCCACAGCTCTTGCAGGGCCGGGATCATCTCGTCGAGCCGCCTGCCCCTGGTGCGGAAGTCCTGGCCGGTCTGCCGGAACTCGTCCTCGCACCAGCCGACGCCGACCCCGAAGATCGTACGGTCGTGCGAAAGAACGGCCGCTGTCGACACGGCCTTCGCCACGGTGAACAGGTCCCGCGCCGGGGCGACATAGACGTTGGTGGCGAACCGCACGCGATGGGTGACGGCGGCCATGGCGCCGATCGTGACCCACACGTCCGGCCAGTGGGTCCCCGGCTCGTACGGCGGTGCGCCGGTCTCCGAATAGGGATACGACGCCTGGTAGTCGGTATAGAAGATGTGGTCCGACACCGCGATCACGTCGTAGCCGAACCGCTCCGCCCCCTCGGCCAGCGGAACGAACTCGTGCGTGTCGACGAAAGCCGCTCCGAGCCAGAACTCCACGCCGCCCTCCAAGTCGTGATCTCGCCGTTGTCCGCAGGGTCGCAGCCCTCTGGCCGCTCAGTCGTGGAACTCGGGGATGACCTTGGTGGCGAACAGCTCCAGGTTGCGCTTCACCGTGTCGAGCGGCAGTACACCCTGCTGGCCCTGCATGAACAGGCCGAACCATTCCAGGTCGGGCATCCGGTCGAGCATCCGCTGGATGCCGCGCTTGACGTCGTCCGGGCCGCCGAGCAGCGCCATCTCGACGTCGTTCATGCGCTTGAAGTCGCCCTTCTCCGGGCTGATCGGCTGGTGCTTGTCGTCCTCCTTCTGGCGCAGGACCTCCAGGTAGCCGAACGGGCCGAAGAAGGCGGCGAAGTCCTTCTGCATACCCTGGCCGTACGTCGCGATGGCCTCCTCACGGGTGTCGGCCATCCCGATGATCTTGAGGATCCCGGTGTGCTCGCCGAGCTTGTAGTCGCGCCCGTGCTTGGCCGCCTCCTCCTGGTACAGCTTCGCCTTGGCGGCGTGCTCGTCGGGGTTCGGGGTGAACATCCACGGCAGGATGTCCTCCTGCGCGGCGCGGATCACCGACCGGTCCGAGATGGTGAAGGGCTGCCACAGCTCGGGGTGGGGGTCCTGGTACGGCTTGGGGCACACCGACACGGCGCGGATCACGCCCTCTTCGTCGATCTCGCCCGGCGCGCCGAACGTCCTGGTCCACTCAGCCGCCGGCCAGCCTTCGATGCCCTCGTGCGGGAAGGGGACCTCGTAGTCCACGACGTCGCTCTTGTACTTCAGCGTGTCCTGGGTCCACGCCAGCTTCATGATGTGGAGGATCTCGCCGAACACGTCGAAGTTGCGGGTGTCGGTCTGCGAGCCGTCCGATCGCGCGGCGGCCGCCTGCCAGCGCTGGCCGAGCACGTTGGCCCAGCGGCTCTGGTAGCCGCGCGCCACCCCGAGCCGGAGCCGTCCCTTGCAGAACTGGTCGAGCAGCGCCACGTCCTCGGCCGCCCGGATCGGGTCCCACGCGGGAAGCACCAGGCCGAGCGGCGCGAACAGGATCCGCTCGGTTCGCGCCGCCAGATCGGTGAGGAACATCAGCGGGTTCACCGAGAACTCGAAGCCCTCCGAGTGGAAGTGGTGCTCGGTCATCATGAGGGCGTCGAAGCCGATCTGGTCGGCGTGCACGGCGATCTCACGTACCTCGTGCAGAAGCCTCTGATAGGACTCCACGTCCCGGCCGATCGGCCGCCTCGCCTTGGCGTTCTCCTCGGCGCTGAAACCGGACCCGGGGATCTGCGGGTTGAGGAAGATCGAGAATTTCACTGCCAGCTTCTCCTTCTAGCCGAGCGACGTGAGCCAGTCCTTGGCGACGAGCAGGAACTCCGCCGGTCGTTCTTCGTGCAGCCGGTGGCCGGCCCCGGGCCAGCTCAGGGTGGTGGACGCGGGATGCTTGAATAGACCCGCCTCCCAGGTCGCGGACGCGGACCGGGCGGCGGACCAGCAGGACAGCACGGGGCACTCACGCCGGGCCAGGTAGTGGTCCGCGGCGGGACGCAGGCAGAACTGGTCGGCGCCCGAGAACATGCCCGCGAACGACTCGGCGAGCGCGTGCGGGGGCGTCGCCAGGATCTTGCGGGCGTGCGAGGTACGGACGTACGGCGGCGTCGCCGGCGTGTAGCACCACGCATCGTTGGCGAGCGCCGTCGCGTGCGCGTCCGTCCGCAATCCCTCGATCATGGCCGGGAAGGCCGCCGCGATCTCGGGCGGCTGGCCGTACCCCGGATCCACGCACACCAGCGCGGACACCCGGTGCGGGTGCTCGACCGCCAGCGCGCTGACCACCACCGCTCCCATGGAGTGGCCGAAGGCGCTGACACGCTCGATGCCGAGCCGGTCCAGCAGCCGGACCAGGTCGCCGGCGAAGTCGCGCGGGCGGTATCCGGAGGCGGGCGCCGAGGAGTGGCCGTGGCCGCGCAGATCGGGGGCGATCACCCGCTGGTCCGTCGCGAGGTCGGCGATGTGCGGGTCCCAGTCGCCCGAGTCGGCGCCGAAGCCGTGCACGAGAAGTACGGGCGGGCCCGCCGCCTCGGCATTGTCGTCGGTGTAGAAGAGCCGGACGTCTCCCAGGTCGGCGAACGGCATACGGCCCCTCTCTCCATACCGAACAAGCGCACGCTACAGCAGAATGGCTCTACCGAGCAATCGCTTGGTCGATCACCTCGATCGCCGACCGAGGACGGGAGCCGGCCCATGCGGCTGGGGATCACCATGTTCGCGACCGACCGGGCGATGCCGCCGCATCTGCTCGCGCGCGAGGCGGAGGCCCGCGGCTTCGGCTCGCTGTACCTGCCCGAGCACACGCACATCCCCACCGCCCGCCTCACGCCGCCGCCGACGGGGGAGGAGACGCTCCCCGAGGCGTACGCGCGCACGCTCGACCCCCTCGTCGCGCTCGCCGGCGCGGCCGTCGTGACCGGGCGCATCACCCTCGGCACCGGGATCTGCCTGCTCGCGCAGCGGGAGCCGATCGTCACCGCCAAGGCCATCGCGACGCTCGACCGGATGTCCGGTGGCCGGTTCGCGCTGGGCATCGGTTACGGCTGGAACGTCGAGGAGGCCGCCGACCATGGCGTGCCGTGGCGGCGGCGGCGCGCGGTCGTACGAGAGCACGTCCTCGCGATGCGCGAGCTGTGGACCCGCGACGAGGCGTCCTTCGAGGGGGAGTTCGCCCGCTTCGAGCCGAGCTGGTCCTGGCCCAAGCCGATCGGACGGGTGCCGGTCCTGATCGGCGGCGCCGCCGGGCCGACGCTGTTCGCGCACATCGCCGAGTACGGAGACGGATGGCTGCCCATCGGGGGCGCCGGAGTGCGGCAGGCGCTGCCCCGGCTGCGGGAGGCATGCGAGGCCGCGGGCCGCGCTCCGGTCCCGGTGATCCCGTTCGGTACCGTGCCGACGGCGCGCAAGCTCGACCACTATGCCTCGCTCGGCATCGAACAGGTCGTGCTGCGGGTCCCGGCCGGTGACCGGGACGAGGTCCTGCCCGTCCTCGACGCCTACGCCGAGAGTTATCTAACTTAGCCGAGCGCGGGCCGTCGTGATCGTCGGCCGAATGCCGGATTCCCGTTCCTCTGTGTGACATATACAGTACTCTCCGTAATCGACGCAGAGGATCCGCACGACGGGAGAGAACAGGGGATGATGGAGCCATGGCCCTCGCGACGGTCCTGGAGGTGGAGCACACCGTGGCTGACGACACCGGCGGTCCGACGATCGAGGAACTCTACGAATCGCTGGACCTGCCAGGTCATCGGGTCGAGCTGCTCGAAGGGCGCATCGTCGTGAGCCCTTCGCCGATCAAACTGCACACGCTGATCGTGATGTGGCTGGGTGACGCTCTCCGTGAGGTCTGCGACCAGCATGGCTGGGACCGGTTGCCGCACGGCACGGTCGATCTGCACGCGACGTCAGAGCGCTTCCAACCTGATCTGTTCATATGCCCGGCGGATGAGTCGACCCACCGTGAGTGGCTCCTTGACGCCAAGAACGTCCTTCTCGCCGTCGAGGTGGTCTCTCCGTCCAGTCGGCGCGACGACTACGAGGTGAAGCGGGCGGGATATGCGCAGAGCGAGATTCCGCTCTACCTCATCGTCGACCCACGGGAGTCGATGATCACGCTGTTCGCCGGGCCGAGCGCGCGCGGCTACCTGCGCTCGGTCGCCGTGCCCATCGGCGACAAGCTCGATCTGCCGGAGCCGTTCGGGATCGTCCTGGACACGGCGACGATGCCCGGCAGGCGCCCGGAGCAGTAGCCGCGGCGCCGGGGAGGCCTAACGGATCATCCGCCAGCAGGTCCAGGCCGGGAAGGTGTACATCTCGCCCCGGGCCGATCTGATGGTTCCGAGGATGATGAAGACGTACTGCGCGATCGTGTGGGCCAGGAACACCGGTATGAGGAGCAGGAGCCACACCGGGTCGTTCGCCAGGATGGCTATGGGAAGCACGATCGCCACCGCGATGAGCATGTGCAGGATCACGGTGATCGTGTAATTGAGCGCCTGGGCGGCATGGTGCCGGATGAACGCCGACTGGTTCCGCTTCACGAAATAGATGACCAGGGGCGCGATGAACCCGACGATGATCATTCCTATGTAGGAGAACAGCGCCCACGTGGTGTCGTCGCCGACCACCTGGGTGCGGGGTCCCCCGGGGTTTCCAGGCGGTCCGTAGCCCCACTGCCCGTCGTACGGTCCTTGCGGGCCGCCGGGTCCCTGCCCGCCGGGTCCCGGTTGCCCGTACGACGGTGCATGGGGCGGCTGCGCGTACGCCCCGGCATGGGGTGGCTGCGCGTACGCCCCGGCATGAGGCGGCTGCCCGTAGCCGGGCGGCGGGGTGCCCTCAGGTTGCCCGTAGAGCGATCCGTGCGGCGGGGGCCGCTCCTCGGCGGCGGGCCCTCCTCCCTCCGGCTGGGCGGAAGGCGAGCGTTCGTCGTCGATCGGCTGTGACATGGGGGGCTTCCTCTGGTGAGGTGCGGGGGCGGATGTGGTGGACGGCTCGGCCCGGGGGGGCGACGATCAGGAATCTACCGTCACCACCGCACCTGGGCAGCCCGCCAAGGCCCAGTGCCCCCGCGCCGCCTCGCTAGGGCCGGGCCGGTGGCCGCTCGGCGTCCGCGTCGAAGACGATGACCGACCGGGCGACGGCGCCGGAGCGAACGTGCTCGACCGCCTCGTTGATGTCCTCCAGCGGTACGCGTTCGCTGACCAGGCCCTCCAGGTTCAAGCGCCCCCTGCCGTAGAGGTCGACGAGTAGTGGCAGGTCGCGTGCCGGTACGGCGTCGCCTCCCTGCGTGCCCATCAGCCGCCGGGAGCCGAAGAGGGTCTGCGGTGACACCGCGATCGTCTGCGCGGAGGGCGGGCTGCCGACCATGACCGTGGTGCCGCCAGGTTGCGTCGAGTTGAAGGCCCGGGTGAGCACGTCGCCGTTGCCGGTGACGTCGAAGGCGTAGTCGGTCCCGCCTCGTACGATCTCGCCCACCTGCGCGGCCAGGTCGCCCGCGAGGATCGTGTGGGTGGCCCCGAACGCCCGTGCCGGTTCGAGCTTGGCCTCGACCACGTCGGCGGCGATGATGGTCGTCGCGCCGGCCAGCACCGCCCCCTGGATCACGTTGAGGCCGACGCCGCCGCAGCCGACCACCAGCACGCTGGAGCCGGGCTCCACCCGGGCGGTGTTGAGCACGGCGCCGACGCCGGTGACGACGCCGCAGGCGGTCAGCGCGAGCAGGTCGAGCGGCGCGTGCCGGCCGACCTTGACGCAGCTGGCCTGACCCACGACGGCGTACTCCGCGAACGAGCCGATCCCGATCATGGGTCGGACGGGGGTGCCCCGCAGGCTCAGCCGGGTCGTCCCGTCGCCCATCAGGCCCATGATGGCGCTGAGCCGTGCCCGGCCGCTGCACAGGTGCACGCGTCCGCGCGCGCAGTTGCGGCAGCCGCCGCAGGGCCCGTTCATCGCGATGATCACATGGTCGCCGGCCTTGACGGAGGTGACGCCGGGGCCGGTCGCCGCGACGACGCCCGCGCTCTCGTGGCCCAGGATGAAGGGCGGTTCGCGCACGACGGGGCTCTTGCCGTCGAGTGCCTTGAGGTCGGAACCGCAGACGCCGGATGCGGCGATCTTGACCAGCACCTCCCCGCCGCGGGGATCCTCGATCTCCACCTCGGTGATCTCCATGGGTGCGCCGAACTCCCGTAGCACCGCCGCCCGCATTGTGGTCATGGGCCGAGCTCCGTCTCTCACTCGCGTGTGCGTCCAG
The DNA here is from genome assembly GCF_014323705.1 of Actinomadura alba. Taxonomy (GTDB): domain Bacteria; phylum Actinomycetota; class Actinomycetes; order Streptosporangiales; family Streptosporangiaceae; genus Actinomadura_C; species Actinomadura_C alba. The sequence goes on along the minus strand of NZ_JABVEC010000001.1, from coordinate 293,336 downwards.
GGATGTGCCGCGCCGGCCTCGCCATCGGCGTTCCGTCACGCTAGCACCAAGCAATTGCTTGGTCGAGATCACTTCGCCATGCCAAGCCTCCTTCGCCGTGATCATGCATTTATGCGCGCGCCCACTCGCTGCATGATCATGTAGTTACTCGTGCCTGACTGCCGCGTGGTATCCGTGTGCGCCTGCGACGCAACACCCCAATGCAGTGAGCAGCTCCCGGCGGCGCGCTTAACTGCATGATCACGGGTGAGGAGGGGGGCCGTGCGGGTGCGTTCCGACCCAGGGGCGCCCTTCTCCCCGCTGTGATCATGCATTTGCGCGGGCATTGGTCGTGTGTTGTCGGTGCTCGTCCACCGGCTGGTCATGCGTGGTTCTCGTGTGGGCTCCGATGCGGCGCGCGGCGCCCGAGTGCGTGCTCAACTGCATGATCACGGTTACGAGGGGGGGCGATCGGGGGTGCTCAACTGCATGATCACGCGTGAGGAGGGACCCGATCGGGGGTGCGTTCCGGCCCGGGCTCCGCGTGATCATGCACTTGTGCGCGCCCGCGGGCCGCGTGATCATGCAGTTGCTCGTGCCCGCGTCCTGCTCGGCCAGGGGCGTTGGTGTGGCTGCCGTGCGACGCGTCGACGCGGGGAGGAGTTCCCGGGGGCGTGCTCAACTGCATGATCACGGGTGATGGGCGGGACGGGCACTGCGGAAGCGAGGCGGCCGGCTGCGGGGCTCGCCCGCCGCCGGCCGCCTGGGCGTCCACACCGATCGCGCGCTAGCGCGGCAGGAGCCTCACCACCGCGAGCACCAGTGGGTCGGTGACCGACCCGGCTTCCACGTGCGCGAGAAGCTGCGAGCGCATCCGCGGGTCCCAGAAACTGCGGATGTGCGCGGCGATCTCGGCGGCCGCCTCGTCCTGCGGACGGTGGCGGAACTGCGCCGCGATCTCGGTCACCAGCCGGACCTGGGGGTTCGTGGTCATCGACACCTCAGTCGCTCAGGGTCTGCAGGTCGCGAGCCGTCGCCTCGGCCGAGCGTCCCGAGGCCGACTGCTTGAGCCCGACCTGGACGGCCGTCACCTTGTACTCGGGACAGTTGGTGGCCCAGTCGGAGTTCTCGGTGGTCACCACGTTGGCGCCGGTCACCGGGTGATGGAAGGTCGTGTAGACCACCCCCACCGGCATGCGGTCGACGATGCGCGCCCGCAGCGTGGTCTCGCCCACCCGGCTGGCCAGGCTCACCGTGTCGCCGTCGCTGATCCCGCGCACCTCCGCGTCGTGCGGGTGGATCTCGAGCAGGTCCTCGGGATGCCAGACGACGTTGGCGGTGCGCCTGGTCTGCGCGCCGACGTTGTACTGCGACAGGATCCGCCCGGTCGTGAGGATGAGCGGGAACCGCCGGGTGCTGCGCTCCTCGGTCGGCACGAAGGCGGTCTGCACGAAGTGGCCCCTGCCACGGACGAACTGGCCGACGTGCATGATCGGCGTGCCTTCGGGCGCGGACTCGTTGCAGGGCCACTGCACGCTGCCGAGCTTGTCCAGCTTGTCGAACGACACGCCCGCGAACGTGGGCGTCGTGGCGGCGATCTCGTCCATGATCTCGCGCGAATGGTCATAGTGCATGTCGTAACCCATGGCCTGGGCGACCTCGCACACGATCTGCCACTCGTGCTTGCCGGTCTTCGGCGCCATCACCGGCCGCACCCGGTTGATGCGGCGCTCGGCGTTGGTGAACGTGCCGTCCTTCTCCAGGAACGAGGTGCCGGGCAGCAGGACGTGCGCGTACTTGGCGGTCTCGTTCTCGAACAGGTCCTGCACCACGACCAGCTCCATGGCCTCGAGCGCCGCGGTGACGTGCTTGGTGTTCGGGTCCGACTGGGCGATGTCCTCGCCCTGCACGTACAGGGCGCGGAAGGAGCCGTCGATCGCGGCGTCGAACATGTTCGGGATCCGCAGGCCCGGCTCGTCGAGGATGGGGCTGCCCCACAGGTTCTCGAACACGGTGCGCACCGCGTCGTCGGACACGTGCCGGTAGCCGGGCAGCTCGTGCGGGAACGACCCCATGTCGCAGGAGCCCTGCACGTTGTTCTGGCCGCGCAGTGGGTTGACGCCCACGCCCTCCCGGCCGATGTTGCCGGTCGCCATGGCCAGGTTGGCCATGCCCATGACCATGGTCGAGCCCTGGCTGTGCTCGGTGACGCCCAGGCCGTAGTAGATGGCCCCGTTGGGCGCGGACGCGTACAGCCGGGCCGCGGCGCGCAGCTCGGCGGCGGGCACCCCGCTGATCGGCTCGACGGCCTCTGGACTGTTCTCCGGGCGGGCGATGAACTCGGCCCACTCGTCGAAGCCCTCGCAGCGCTCGGCGGCGAAATCCAGGTCGGCGAGTCCCTCGGTCACCACCACGTGCGCCAGCGCGTTGACGATGGCGACGTTGGTGCCCGGTGCGAGCTGCAGGTGGTGGGCGGCCTCGATGTGCGGCGAGCGCACCAGGTCGATCCGCCGCGGGTCGATGACGATGAGCTGCGCGCCCTCGCGCAGCCGCCGCTTCATCCGGGAGGCGAACACCGGGTGGCCGTCGGTCGGGTTGGCCCCGATGAGCACGATGACATCGGCCTTGGCGACGGACTTGAAGTCCTGGGTGCCGGCCGAGGTACCGAAGGTCTGCTTCAGCCCGTAGCCCGTCGGTGAGTGGCACACGCGGGCGCAGGTGTCGACGTTGTTGTTGCCGAAGACGGCGCGGACCATCTTCTGGACGACGTACACCTCTTCGTTGGTGCACCGCGAGGAGGTGATGGCGCCGATGGAGCCGGTGCCGTGCCGCGCCTGGATGTCGCGCAGCCGCGTGCCGACGAATCCGATGGCCTCGTCCCACTCCACCTCGCGCCACGGGTCGGTGATCCGCTCGCGGACCTTCGGCCTCAGCACCCGGTCGGGGTGCGTCGCGTAACCGAAAGCGAACCGGCCCTTGACGCAGGAGTGGCCCTCGTTGGCTCCGCCGTCCTTGTACGGGACCATCCGGACGACCTGGTCACCGCGCAGCTCGGCCTTGAACGAGCAACCGACGCCACAGTAGGCGCACGTGGTGATCACGCTGCGGCTCGGCATGCCGAGATCGACCACCGAGCGCTCCTGGAGCGTGGCGGTCGGGCAGGCCTGGACGCACGCGCCGCAGGAGACACAGTCGGACTCCATGAACGACCCACCGGCACCGGGGGAGACCTTGGACTCGAAGCCCCGGCCCTCGATGGTCAGCGCGAACGTGCCCTGGACCTCGTCGCAGGCCCGTACGCAGCGGGAGCACACGATGCACTTCGACGCGTCGAAGTCGAAGTAGGGGTTGCTCGTGTCCTTCGGCGCGTCCAGGTGATTCTCACCCTCGTAGCCGTAGCGCACCTCGCGCAGCCCGACGGTGCCCGACATGTCCTGCAGCTCACAGTCGCCGTTCGCCGAGCAGGTCAGGCAGTCGAGCGGGTGGTCGGAGATGTACAGCTCCATCACGCCCTGGCGAAGCTTCTCCAGCTTGGGGGTCTGCGTGCTGACCCGCATTCCCTCGGTGACGGGCGTGGTGCACGACGCCGGGGTGCCCTTGCGGCCGTCGATCTCCACCAGGCACAGCCGGCACGAGCCGAAGGCCTCGAGGGTGTCGGTGGCGCAGAGCTTGGGGATGTCGATGCCGGTCAGCGCGGCGGCCCGCATGACGGAGGTGCCCTCGGGCACGGCGACGGACATGCCGTCGACCTGCACTGTAACGGTGGGTTCGCCCGGTCGGCCGGGGGTGCCGAGGTCGGGTTCCTTGATGAGTGCCATGACTGCCCTTCTTCGTCGTCCCGCAGCTAGGGCGCCGGTGGCCCGGACGCGGCGTCTTCGGGCACCGGCCGCCCGGCCGTGCCCGTACGGTCACCCGCGTCGCGGGCAAGGAAGTCCTCGGAAAAGTGCCGCATCGCACTGCGTACCGGTAGCGGGGTGAGCCCGCCCATCGCGCACAGCGAGCCGTCGGTCATGAGCTCGCATAGGTCCTCGAGCAGGTCCAGATTGGTGTCGCGGTCCTCACCGGCGATGATGCGGTCGACCACCTCGACGCCGCGCACCGAGCCGACGCGGCAGGGCGTGCACTTGCCGCAGGATTCCTCTGCGCAGAACTCCATGGCGAACCTGGCCTGCTTGGCCATGTCGACGGTGTCGTCGAAAACGACGATACCTCCGTGTCCCACCATCGCGCCCGCCGCGGCGAACGCCTCATAGTCCATCGGCAGGTCGAGGTCGGAGGCCGGGATGTAGGCGCCGAGCGGCCCGCCGACCTGGACGGCGCGCACGGGGCGGCCCGAGCCGGTACCGCCGCCGAACTCGTTGATGAGCTCGCCCAGGCTGATGCCGAAGGCGGTCTCGACGATCCCGCCCCGCGCAATGTTGCCGGCCAGCTGGAACACCTGGGTGCCGCGCGAGCGCTCGACGCCGCGCGCCTGGTAGGCGTCGGCGCCGTCGGCCATGACCATCGGCACCGAGGCGAGGGTCAGCACGTTGTTGACCACCGTCGGCTTGCCGAACAGCCCGGACAGCGCGGGAATGGGCGGCTTGGCCCGGACCATGCCCCGCTTGCCCTCCAGGCTCTCGAGCATGGAGGTCTCTTCGCCGCAGATGTACGCGCCCGCGCCGACCCGGACGAACAGCTCGAAGTTCGTCGCCGAGCCGAGGATGCCCTCGCCCAGCCAGTTCTGCGCGTGGGCGATGTCGATGGCGGCGCGCATCGTGTCGATGGCGTCCGGGTACTCGGAGCGGATGTAGATGTATCCCTCGGTCGCCCCGGCGGCGTACGCGGCGATCAGCATGCCCTCGATCAGGCAGAACGGGTCGCCCTCCATCAGCATGCGGTCGGCGAAGGTGCCGCTGTCGCCCTCGTCGGCGTTGCAGCAGACGAACTTGAGCGGGCCGGCCGCCTCGAGCACCGTCTTCCACTTGATGCCGGCCGGGAACCCTGCGCCGCCACGGCCGCGCAGCCCTGAGGCGGTGACCTCCTCGACCACCTCGGCGGGTGTGCGCTCAAGCGCGCGGCGCAACCCGGCCAGGCCGCCGTGCGCGACGTAGTCGTCGACCGACAGCGGGTCGGTCACCCCGACCCGGGCGAAGGTGAGCCGGTCCTGGCCGCGCATCCACGGGAGCTCGTCGACGAGGCCGAGGCGCAGCTCATGGTCGCCGCCGTCGAGCATGCCCGCGGCGAGCAGCCCGTCGACGTCCTCGGGCCGTACCGGGCCGTACCCGATCCGGCCCTCGCCGGTCGCGACCTCGACCAGCGGTTCCAGCCAGAGCATTCCGCGCGATCCGTTGCGGACCACGCGGATCGGCCGGTCGGCGGCGCTGCGGACGGCCGCTGCGACCTCGTCGGCGCCCACGGACCGGGCGGCGGAGTCCCTCGGCACATAGACGGTCACCGGCGTGCTCATCGGGCATCCGCCTCGGCCATCAGGGTGTCCAGCCGCTCAGTGCCGACCCGGCCGTACAGCCTGCCGTTCACCTGCACCGACGGTCCGAGCGCGCAGTTGCCGAGGCAGAACACCTGCTCCAGCGTCACGTCGCCGCCCGGTGTCGTCTCGCCGGTGGACACCCCGAGGCGCCGCTGCGCGTGCGCCATGAGGTTCTCGGCCCCGACCGCCTGGCAGGCCTCGCCGCGGCAGACGCGCACCTCGGTGCGGCCGGCCGGGGCCTTGCGGAAGTCGTGGTAGAAGGTGATCACACCGTGCACGTCGGCGCGGGAGATGTTGAGCTCCTGGGCCAGCACGGGGACGACTGCCTCGTCGACGTAGCCGAACTCGGCCTGGATCCCGTGCAGGATCGGCAGCAGCCTGCCCCGCTCGCCGTCGTGAGCCGTCACGATGGCGCGCACCCGGTCCTCGATCGAAAGACTATGGCCCACTGTCACTATCGTCTCCGTCCGCCGCCGGTGTCCCGGATGTCCGGCTGAGTCAGATTGTATACGGTATGGAATTTTTCACGCAATAGTGCTCTTTACCTGCAGAAGAGGGCGTTCGGGGCTTCTCGTCAAGTCATCGCGGCGGACCGAACGGCGGCAGTGGCCCGTCGCCCGGGACGGTGTGCTCGGCGAGCGCGGCGGCCATGCCCCTGAGCTCGAGACCCTTGCGGGTCAGGTCCTGGCCGAGCCCGTCCATGGTGGCCAGCGTGATGTGCAGGAAGACGTCGGGGGCGAGCCGGGTCACCTCGGCGTCGTACGTGTTTCGCAGGTCCGGGTCGCCGGTCAGCTGGGCGAGCACCCCGGCCCTGATCCGCTGGGTGATGGCCTGCCAGACGTGCTCGCGTTCGGGCGCTCCGTCGCCGGCGCCGGGGGTGCGCCAGGCTCCGGTGTAGTCGAGCCGGCGGATGAGGTCGGGGGCGGGATCGCCGGCGCGCAGGTCCCAGAGCACGGCCCAGTAGGCGAGCAGCCAGTTCATCCCGTTCAGCACGCGCAGCGGATCGGTGTCGAGGGCCCCGAACAGTTCCGACCGTGCCGGCGCCTGGGTCGGCAGGGAGGCCCAGTGGAAGGCGAGGTCCTCCAGCCGGACGAGGTCGTCCATGGGCAGCCGCTCGGCCGCCGGCCGGCGGACCATGGCCCTGCGCCCCGACGCCTGGTCGTGGAGCAACGCGGCGTAGGCGTCGGCGTGGGGAGACCACACGTACGACCCGGACGCCACGGCCCAATGCTACGGCCCATCTGCCGAAATGGGCAGGTGGTCACCCTGAACCGAAGCGCCGTTCCGTCCGTGGGCGCCCCGCTCGGCCCGCGTGTCGCGGGCGACGCCACCTTGCCGCGGGGCGATATGCGGACTAAAATACCAAGCGGTCGCTAGGTTGGTTCGCGGAGGATGTGTGGATCTCGTCTTCACCGAGCGTCAGCGGGCCTTCCGGGCCGAGGTGCGCGACTGGCTCGCCGCCCACGTGCCGCCCGAGCCGCTGCCCTCGATGGACACCGAGACCGGCTTCGAACGGCACCGGGAGTGGGAGCGCACGCTTGCCGGCGCACGCCTGTCGGCCGTGTCATGGCCCCGTGAGCACGGTGGGCGGGACGCCGACCTCATCGACTGGCTCATCTTCGAGGAGGAGTACTGGTCCCACGGGGCGCCCGGGCGGGTGAGCCAGAACGGGGTGTTCCTGCTCGGCCCCACGCTGATGGCCCACGGCACCGAGGAACAGAAGCGGCGGCTGCTGCCGCGGATGGCCCGGGCCGACGACATCTGGGCGCAGGCCTGGTCGGAGCCCGAGGCCGGCAGCGACCTCGCCGCCCTGCGCGCCACGGCCACGCCGGACGGCGACGGCTGGCGGCTGACCGGCCAGAAGACCTGGAGCTCGCGGGCCGCCCACGCGGACTGGTGCTTCGGCCTGTTCCGCTCCGACCCGGGGGCGCGGCGGCACCGCGGCCTCACCTACTTCCTGGTCCCCCTGACCGCGGACGGCGTGACAGTACGGCCGATCGCCCAGCTCGACGGCGAGCACGGATTCGCCGACATCTTCTTCGACGACGTGTACGCACCCGCCGGCCAGGTGCTCGGTGAGCCCGGCGCGGGCTGGCGGGTCGCCATGGCGACGGCCGGTTCCGAACGCGGCATCACGTTGCGCAGCCCCGGCCGCTTCATGGCGACCTCGGACCGGCTGCTCGCGCTCGCGCGGGAGAGCGACGATCAGACGCTGCGCGACGCCGCGGTGCGGGCCTGGGCGGATGCCGACGCCTACCGCCTCTACGCCTTCCACGCCGCCGCGCGAGCGGCCGGCGGCGCCGAACCGGGACCGGAGGCCAGCCTGACGAAGGTGTTCTGGTCCGAGCTGGACCTGCGCATGCACGAGGTGGCCCTCGAACTGCTCGGCCCGCGGGTCACGGCCCAATGGCTGGACGGTTTCCTGTTCGCGCTGGCCGGGCCCATCTACGCGGGGACCAACGAGATCCAGCGCAACATCATCGCCGAACGCGTGCTCGGACTGCCGCGATGAGATTCGCCGTCACCGAGGACCAGCGGCTCCTCGCCGGCGCCGTCGGCGAGGCGCTCGCCGCGACCTGCCCGCCGGCCGCCGTACGAGAGGCCGGCCGCGACCCCGCCGCCCGGCGGGCGGCCGCGTGGCAGGCACTCGCCGAAGTCGGCCTGCTCGGCGCGCTCGTCCCCGAGGAGCACGGGGGTCTCGGGCTCACCATCGCCGACACGGTGCTCGCCTATGTGGAGACGGGGCGCCACGCGGTGCCGGGCCCTCTCGTGGAGTCGGCCGTCGCCGCGCCGTCGCTCGTGGGTCCCGACTGGCTGGTGAAGCTGGCCGCAGGCGTGGCGACCGTGTCGGTCGCGATGCCCCATCTCCTCGACGCCGACCTCGCTGACCTGCTGGTCGTACGGTCCGGGGCGGCGATCGTGCTCGCGGAACCCGGCGAGATCACGTTGATCCCGAACGTCTCGATCGACGCGACCCGGCGGCTGTTCTCGGCGGGCCCGTACCGGCCCGGCCCGCCCGGCCGAAAGACGCACGGAACCGAGGCCGCCGGCGGTGCGCTCGCTTCGGACACGGGCATCGCCGGCGGCTTTCACGAGGGCTTCGACCGCCCGGTCGAGCACGCCTTCGACCAGGCCTTCGACCGTGCCGCGCTCGCCACGGCCGCCCAGCTGATCGGTCTCGGGCGGTGGCTGCTCGACGCCTCCGTCGCCCACGCGCGGCGGCGCCGGCAGTTCGGGGCGGCCGTCGGATCCTTCCAGGCCGTCAAGCACCGGCTCGCCGACGTCGCGATCGCGCTGGAGTTCGCCGCCCCGGTGGTCTACCGCGCCGCGTACGCCCTGACCCACCGCACGCCGACCGCACGCCGGGACGTCGCCGCGGCCAAGATCGCCGCGGGCGAGGCGGCCGGCGGCGCCGCCCGCGGGGCACTGCAGGTGCACGGAGCGGCCGGATACACGGGCGAACTGGACCTGCACCTGTGGCTCACCAGGGTTTGGGCGCTGCGCGCGGCGTGGGGCGACGAGAGCCTGCACCGCGCGCGGCTGCGGGATGCGCTCCTCGGCGACTCCCCGGTCGAGCGGCTGCCCTGAGGAGCACGATGATCACTTTGGCCACCGACGTCGGAGGGACCTTCACCGACGTCGTGCTCACCGGTGCCGACGGCCGGACGCACGTCGCCAAGACCCTGACCACGCCCCGCGACCCGACCACCGGCCTCCTGCGCGGGATCGCCCGGGTGCTCGCCGCGGCCGGCGTCGAGCCGGGTGAGGTGGACCGGTTCGTGCACGCCACCACCCTCGCGACCAACGTGATCCTGGAGCGGCGCGGCGTGCCCGTGGCCTTCGTCACCACGCGCGGGTTCCGGTCGATGCTCGCGCTCGGGCGGCGGGCTCGAGTCGAGGAAGAGCGGTTCGACCTCGCGTTCACCCCGGTCGAGCCCCCGGTGCCGCTCACCCGCACCTTCGAGGTGCCGGAGCGGATCGCGGCCTCCGGCGCGGTGCTGCTGCCGCTCGACGAGGACGCCGCCGGGCGGACGGCCCGCGAGATCGCAGGCAGCGGGGCGGCCGCCGTCGCGATCTGCCTGCTGCACTCGTACGCGAACCCCGCGCACGAGCGGCGGCTCGCGGAGCTGATCGCCGCGCGGCTGCCCGAGGGCACGCCGGTCGTCGCCTCCTCAGAGGTCTGGCCGGAACTGGGGGAGTATGAGCGGGCCACCACCACTCTGATGTCGGCCTACGTCGGCCCGGTCATGGCCGCTTACCTGCGGCGGCTCGGCGCCGAACTGTGCGGCCTCGGCGTCAACGCGCCCGTGCACGTCATGGAGTCGGCCGGTGGCGTGCTGCCCGCCTCGCTCGCCGCCGACCGCGCGGTCTTCACGATCGAGTCGGGCCCCGCCGCCGGCGTCATCGCCGCGGCCCGCCAAGGCGCGCGGCGGGGCCTGTCCGATCTGATCTCCTTCGACATGGGCGGCACCACGGCCAAGGCCGGGCTGGTCCGGGACGGCCGGCCGGGAGTGACCCACGAGTTCCAGGTGGGCGGCAAGGGCAGCTTCGGCGGACGCCGCCCGGGCACCGGAGTGCCGATCAAGGTGCCCGCCATCGACCTGGCCGAGGTGGGTGCGGGCGGCGGCTCGATCGCGTGGGTCGACGCGGGGACGCTGCGGGTCGGGCCGCGTTCGGCCGGCGCCTCGCCGGGCCCGGCGTGCTACGCGAGGGGAGGAACGCGACCGACGGTCACCGACGCCGACCTCGTGCTGGGCTATCTCGACACCGGCGGCTTCGGTGAGTTCCGGCTCGACGCCGGGCTCGCCGAGGACGCGATCGCCGAACACGTCGCCAGGCCGCTCGGCGCCGGCGTGGTCGAGGCGGCGGCGGCCGTGCACGACGTCGCGAACGCCCAGATGGGCGCGGCGATCCACGTGGTGACGGTGCGGAGGGGGATCGACCCGCGCACCTTCACGCTGGTGGCACTGGGCGGGGCGGCGCCGACGCACGTCGCCCGGCTGGCCGAGCGGTTCGGGATCGGGCGGGTCCTGGTGCCGCCGCACGCGGGCGTCGGCTCGGCCGCTGGGCTGTTGCACGCCGACCTGGCCATGGAGCGGGCGCGGACTTTCGCCGCCCCGGCCGGCACGCTGACGTCCGGCTCGGCCGGTCGTGACGCGCTCGCCGAGCTGACACGGGTGTTCACGGAACTGGAGCACACCGCCGCAGGGGACCTGGGCCTTCCGGTCGGCATGGCGGATACCGAGGTCGAGGCCGTCGTCGTCCGGTCGGTCGGCGTACGGTTCGTCGGCCAGTCCCACGCGTTCACCATCGAGCTGCCCGCCGGACCCGTCACTCGCGAGGCGATCGGGCAGGTGACCGAGGAGTTCTACCGGCGCTACCGCGAGTCCTACGGCATCGACCTGCGCGACCCGGCCGAGCTCACCACCGCACGCGTCCGGCTGGTGCTGCCGGCAGCGGCGACCGCCGCCCCTCCGGCGCACCGCCCCTCCCGCCGTGATCATGCAGTTGTTCGCGGGGAGAAGCGGCGGGCGTGGTTCGGCGGCGAGTTCGTCGACGTGCCGGTGCGGGCCCGCGAGGACTGCGCCGAGGGCACGGAGCTCACCGGTCCGTGCATCGTCACCGAGCCGCAGGCATCGCTGCTCGTGCCACCGGGCTGGCGCGGCACGATCGACGCGCACGGCGCGGTGCTGCTGGAAGCACGCCCCAGCGACCAGAGAGGAGGGCGAGCGCCGTGAGCACCCCTGCCGATCCCACCGCCGAACCCACCGCGGATCTCACCGCGGAGATCCTGCGCAATGCGCTATGCGTGGCGGCCGAGGAGGCGAGCATCGTCGTCGTCCGGTCGGCGTACTCGACCTTCATCGTTGAGGGCGCGGACGCCGCGGCGGCGATCCTCGACGCCGCGGGCAGGCTCGTCGCGCACTCGGCGTCGACCGCCCTCATCCAGTGCGCGAGCCTGCGCAGCGCACTGCCGTACGTCCTGGAGGCGTTCCCGCTCACCGCCATGGCACCGGGTGAGGTGTTCCTGCTCAACGACGTCTACCAGGGCGGCATCCACGCCAACGACCTTCTGATCTTCCGCCCGGTGTTCGTGAACGGGGCGCCTGCCTACTTCACCGGGACGCTCATCCACGTGGCCGACCTGTCCGGCCTTTCGGCGGGCGGGATGGCCTCCGACGCGGCCGACGTACTCCTCGAGGGCGTGCAACTGCCGCCGGTGCGGATCGCGACCGCGGACGGGCTCGTCGACGACCTGGTCCGGGTGCTCGCCGCGAACAGCCGGACCCCCGAAAAGCTCGTCGGCGACCTGCGGGCCCTGATCGCCGGGGCCAATGTGGCGGCCCGCCGGCTCGAGGAGATCATCGACGCGCACACCGCCGAGGGTCTGGCGCGCGGCGTCGACGGCTATCTCACCCACACCGAGCGGCGGATCCGGGCCGAGCTCGCGGCGCTGCCGGAGGGTACCTACATGGGGGAGTACGGTCTCGACGACGGCCGCCGGATCCGCGTCGCGGTCACCATCGAGGCGGGCCCGCCCGGTGCCGCTCCGAGCGGCGCGCACGTGGTCGTGGACTTCGACGGCACCGACGAACAGGCCGCGTCACCGGTCAACTCCGGGTTCTCCCAGACGCTCGGCGGGGTGATGTACGCGCTGCGCTGTTTCGTCGACCCGTCGCTGCCCATGAACGAGGGGTGTTTCGTGCCCGTCGAGGTACGGATGCCACGGGGCAGCCTGGTCAACTGCACTTGGCCCTACCCCGGCGGAGGACGCTGGGCCACGGTCGCCGCCGCCGAGGAGGCGATCTTCGCGGCGCTGACCCGTGCGCTGCCGGAACGCGGCGTGGCCGCCTCGGGCATCCTGCAGGGCTTCAGCATCAGCGGCACGGCACGCCCCTGGTTGCACATGTCGTTCGATCTCGGCGGCATGGGGGCGAGCGCCGAACGGGACGGTCCGGACGCCACGGGCGCGCTGTTCGGCGGCGGCCGCAACATCGTGCCGCAGGTCGAGCCCATCGAGGCCCGGCTGCCCCTGAGAGTCGAGGAGGTGTCCCTCATCCCCGACTCCGGCGGAGCGGGGCGGCATCGGGGCGGCCTCGGTACCCGTACGGTGCTGCGGATGCTCGAGGACGCCCAGGTCGACACGCGCGGTGACCGGCTCCGGCGTCCTCCGTCCGGTGCGGCGGGAGGTGCGGCGGGGCGGGCCGGCGGCTACTACCGGGAGCGCGCGGACGGGGCCCGCGAGCCGCTCGACGCCAAGGCCACCAGGCAGCCCCTGCGAGCCGGGGAGGCCCTCGTGGTCGAGACCTCCGGAGGCGGCGGCTACGGAGACCCGGCCGAGCGCGTCCCGGAAGCCCTGCGCAAGGACCTGGCCGACGGCAGGGTCACTCCGAGGGAGAGGACGTGAGGTTCGGGGTCCCGCTCGGGCTGGTCCATCCCGCGATTTGGCGGGATCTCGCGATCGAGGCCGACCGGCTGGGGTTCGAGTCCCTCTGGATGCCCGAGCACCTCGTGTTCGCGACCGACCTGTCGACGGCGGCCTACCCGGGCACGAGCGAGCCCGGTATCGAGCCGCGCACCCCGCTGTTCGACGCGCCCGCCTACCTGTGCGCGCTCGCCGCCGTCACCTCACGGATCAGGCTGGGCACCGCGGTCCACCTCTTCGGCCTGCGGCACCCGTTCGTGTCCGCCCGGGCGTTCGCGACCCTCGACCAGATCTCCGGCGGCAGGGCGGTCACGGGGGTCGGCGCGGGCTGGTACGAGGGGGAGTGGATCGCGGCCGGGCTGGACTTCCGTACGCGTGGCCGGCGCCTGGACGAGGCGATCGCGGTCGCGCGCAGGCTGTGGACCGAGGACGCCGTCGAGCACCACGGTGAGTTCTACGACTTCCCCGAGGTGGCCTTCGAGCCGAAGCCGGTGCAGGACCCGCTCCCCGTCGTCGTCGGCGGGGAATCCGACGCGGCCCTGCGCAGGGCGGCGCGCTGGGACGGCTGGCTCAGCATGCCGCAGACGCTCGGGGCGGCGGCGGGCCGGCTGGAACGGCTCCGGCAGTTCCGCGAGGAGGCCGGGCGGGCGGACCGGCCGTTCGAGGTCACCGTGCACGCCTACGAGCTGACCGGCCCGGACGAGGTCGAGGCCTGGGCGGCGCTCGGCGTCGACCGGTTGATCGTGCGCCCGTGGCGGCGTACCCGCGAAGCGCTCCCTGGGCTGCGAGACTTCGCCACGGCCTACGGGCTCACCGACCCGCCGTCGTAGCCGACCCGGCAGAACGCCGCGCCGAGCGCCGCACCGGGCCGGCGGTTCCGCCCCGGCAGCGCGGTGCGCCGGTGACGGTGACCCGTGGAGCGGCGGTCGCCGGCCGGTGTTCAGTAGCCGGCGCCGGTGATCATGCCGCCGTCGACCAGGACCTCGCTGCCGGTGCAGTAGCTCGACTCGTCGCTGGCGAGGAAGACGACCAGCCCGCTCACCTCGCGGGTCCGGCCCATGCGGCCGAGCGGCAGGTTCTTGAAAAACGCCTCGGCGCTGTCGGCCGTGGCCGCCACCACGTCCGGATCCATCACCATCGCGGTGATGATGCCGCCCGGATGGATGGAGTTGACCCGGATGCCGTAGCCGCCGAGTTCGCGGGCCGCCGCCTTGGTCAGCCCGCGCACGCCGAACTTGCTGGCGCTGTAGGCGGCCAGGCCGGAGGCCGCGATGAAGCCCTCGGTCGACGACACGTTGACGATGGAGCCTCCGCCGGCCGTCTTCATCGGCTCGATCACCGCCTTCACCCCGAGCCACTGGCCGACCAGGTTGACGTCGAGGATCCGGCGGCACTCCTCGAGGGTCATCTCCTCGATCGTTCTGTGTTTGATGATCCCGGCGTTGTTCACCAGGGCGTCGAGCCGGCCGAACGTGGTCACCGCGGTGTCCACGGCGCGAGTCCAGTCCTCGGGTTCGGTGACGTCCATCCGGATGAACCGGCACGCGTCGCCGACCTCGGCGGCGAGCCTCCCGCCCTCCTCCTCGAGGACGTCGCCGAAGACCACCTGGGCACCCTCGGTCACGAACCGCCGCACATGCGACCGGCCCATGCCACGAGCGCCACCGGTGATCAGCGCCACCTTGCCGTCGAGCCTGCCCATGTTCACTCCTGCCGATCCGTGCCGCCGGCCGTCCGGCGGCTCGCCTGCCATCTGCGGCCCGCGGCCACGGCGACCGCCGCCGCCTCCATCGTCCGGTAGACCGGTACGCCGGCGGCGCGCGCGATCGACCGTACGTCGCTCTCGACCTCAGTCGGGGCGCACTCGGCGTTCCGGGTGACCAGCGTGACGCGGACGTCCCCGTACTCCTCCTGCAGCGCGCCGACGGCGTGGGCGTACGCGGGCAGCGCGCCGGTGCCCGTTCCGCCGTAGCTGACGAAGCTCTGCACGTTGACGTGCGCGACGACGTCGGCGTACGGCCGGTGGCCGAGGACCGCGGTGACCGCGCGCCGCACCGTGGCCGGGTCGGCACGCGGCCCGACCGGGGTCTCGAGGGGGTTGGCGAGCACGCCGCCTGTACCGAGACCGAGCTCGCGGAGCGGAGCCAGGGTGCCCTCGGGCAGCGGCGTGAGATCGAGCCCGGCGGCGTCGAACACGTCCGCAGCGAGCACGCCCGCCCCGCCGCTCGGCCCGATCACCAGGACACCCGCGTCGCCGGGCGCCGCGCGGCACGCGTGCAGGTCGAAGAAGTGCAGGACGCCGAGGAGGTCGTCCTGGCTCGTGACGACGCTGACGCCGGTCTGCGCCCCCAGCGCGTCCCACACACGGGCGTCGCTCACCATGCCGCCGGTGTGCGACGCGGCGGCGTGCCGTCCCTGGCCGCTGAGTCCGCCGATCAGCGCGACGACGGGCTTGGCCGTCGCCTGGAGCGCCTCGAACAGGCCCCGGCCGTCGCGTGGATCCTCCAGGTACAGCCCGACGGCGCTGGTGCCGGGGTCGCCGGAGAAGTGGCGCAGCAGTTCGGCGGGGGTCACGTCGGCGCTGTTGCCGACCGTCGCGACCTTCGAGAACGCCAGCCCCCGCCGCTCGCCGACCTTGACGACCTCGCCGGCCATGCCGCCGCTCTGCGAGGCGACCGCGATCCGGCCCGGTCGGCCCGGCTCACCGCCGAGGAACGTCTGGCCGCCCGCGGGGGAGTAGACGCCCATGCAGTTCGGGCCGAGCAGCCGCACGCCCGCCTCCCGGGCCGCCGCGACGAGGTCGCTCTCGAGGTCCGCGCGGCCCGCCTCACGGAACCCGCCGCTCATGACCTGGACGTACGGGATGCCCGCCGCCCGCCGTACGACGCCGGGACACCGTTCGGCCGGGACGGCGACCAGCGCGTAGTCGGTCTCGCGTGGCACCTCTGCCAGCGACCGCACGCAGGGCACGCCGTCGATCTCGGCCGCCGTGGGGTGCACGGCCACGAGGGTGCCCGGGACGCCGCTCGCCCGGTAGAAGCCGAGGAACATGTTGCCGAAGTTGGGCCTGGTGGCCGAGGCGCCGACGACCGCGATGCCTCGTGGCGCGAACAGCCGGTCGAAGTCGTCGCGGCGGCGCGGTGCGGGCCGGCGCCCGGGGTTCACGGGCTCGCCGCGCGCCGGCGGCGGCTCGCGCAGACCGGTGAGGCGGGCGTCGACGGCGATCGCGCCGCCGGGGCCGCAGACCACCGGGTTGAGCTCGAACTCCGCCGGCGCCTCGCCCAGCCTCTCCGCGACGCCGCCGGGGCCGCCGACCGCGAGGAGCACTCTGACCAGGGCGTCGCGATCCACGGGCGGCCGGCCGCGCGAGCCGTCGAGCAGGGCGGCTCCGCGCAGCTCCCGGAGCATGGAGCGCGCGTCGGCCTCGGTGACCGGGCACAGCCGCAACACGGTGTCGCGGAGCACTTCGGTCCACACGCCGCCCAGCCCGGCCAGCAGCACGGGTCCGAACGCCGGATCGAGGACCGTTCCGACGATCATCTCGACGCCGGCCTCGGCCTGCTCCTCGACCAGGAAGCCGTCCGGCGTGATGCCGTGACCGGCGAGGGTCTCCAGCATTTCGCGGGCCGCTTCGGCGGCGGCCGCGCCCGTGGCGAGGTCGAGCCGTACGGCCCCTGCTTCGCTCTTGTGCACCAGCCCGGGACCGTACGCCTTCACCACCAGCGGGGGCGTGAGAGCACTCGCGACCGGCTCGACGGCCCGCGGATCCGGTGCGGTGCCGGCGCGCGGCACGGCGATGCCGAACCCGCGGATCCAGGCCTTGACCTCGTGTTCCGCGAGGAACCGCATCGACGTTCCCGTCACCTGGCCGTCCCGCCTGCTCAGAGGCTGCCGGCGTACTGATCGCGGATGCTCCGGCGGAGCAGCTTGCCCGGCCCGCCGGACGCGTCCTGCGTGTGCGGCAGCTCGGCCGCCACCACGACCGCGTCGGGCGCCTGGTGCGCGGGCAGCCTGGCCGTCAGTGCCGTCCGTACGGCGTCGGCGTCCAGGTCGGCGCCGGAGCGGGGCACGACCGCGACGAGGATCCGCTGCTCGACGGCGTCCCCGCCGTCCGGGTGGGCGGGCACGCCGACGGCGCCGGCCTCGGCGACGCCGTCGACCCCGGTCGCCGCCTCCTCCAGCTGGGCGGGCTGCGTCCATTGCCCGCCCTTGAGGATGGAGTCCTCGCGGCGGCCCAGCACCGTCAGGAAGCCGCGTTCGTCGACGATCCCGAGGTCGCCGCCCACGTACCAGCCGTCCCGCAGCACCTCGGCGGTCTTCTCCGGGCGCCCGTCGTAGCCCGCCATCACGTTGGGCCCGGCCAGATTGATCTCACCGACCTCGCCCACGACGCGATCGCCGCCCGGCCCGGTGATCCGCACGGCGCACGACATGCGCGCCCGCCCCACCGATGAGATGTCCTGGCTGCCGTCGTGCTGCCGGCCGAAGCAGGTGTACGGGGCCTCGGTCTGCCCGTAGTAGCTGTAGATCCCGGCACCGGGCACCCGGTCGAGGATGCGTTCGCGCAGTGAGGGCAGCAGGGGCTCGCCGCCGAGCACGATCGCCCGCAGCGACGACAGGTCCGCGTCCTCGTGCTCGGCGCCGCCGAGCAGCGCGGAGAAGAAGCTCGGGATCAGGCTGACGTGCGTGACCCGCTCCCTCGGGACGACCTTCAGGAAGTTCGCCGGGCCCCAGTCCTGCTCGAGGACCAGCTTCATGCCCGCGTAGAACGCGGGGCCGACCAGGGCGGGGAAGCCGATGCCCCAGATGATCGAGCCGGTGCCCATGACCGAGTTCTCGTCGCGGTCGACGTCCAGCCAGATCTGGGCGGTCGCGAGGCTGGAGAAGTGGGTGTGCGCGACCGCCTTGGGCAGGCCGGTCGTGCCCGAGGTGTAAAAGAGCGCGAGGACGTCGTCGCCGTGCCCTCCGAGCGGTGGTTCGGTGTCCGGTGCCCCGGCGGCGAGCGCGTCGACGTCGACGGCGTCCTCGGAGCCGCCGCAGACCCGCAGCCACAGCTTCACGCCGGGCGACCTCGGGCGGATCCGGCCGATGAGCTCCTCGACGGTCGCGTCGTAGACGAACGCGGTGCACTGCGAGTGCTCCACGACCTGGGCGAGCGTGTCCTCGGTCCAGTACGGATTTAGCGCGGCGACGACCGAGCCGATCTTCATCTGGGCGAGGTAGACCTCGGCGACGTGCAGGGTCTCGTTCATGAGCGAGGCGACCCGCATGCCGGGCGTCACTCCCGCCGCCAGCAGCGCGTGCGCGACCCGGTTCACCCGGCGGTCGAGCTCGGCGTAGGTGAAGCTCCGCTCGCCGCAGTAGGTCAGCGCCACCTTGTCGGGCGTGCGCAGCGCGTTGGCGGTGAGAATGGCGTAGGCGTAGTTGCCGAAGGGGGAGTTGTCTCGCGCCACGGCACAGGTCCTTTCGGAGTGGTGCGGGCCGACGTGCGGGCTCGGGTGGACTTGGCCGGCTCGGGCTGGCTCGGGCTGGCTCGGGCTGGCCTGGGCGGGCTTCGGGTGCGGGCTCGGGTGCGGGGCCGTGGGCACGGGTCAGGAGCGGGGCGCGTACAGGACGAGGGGATTGCCGGCCGGATCGCGCAGTACGGCGCGGACCTCGTGCGGCCCCTCCTCGGGCCCCCGGACCAGGAGGGCACCGGCCGCCGTGAGCCGGTCCACCATGGCCGTGACGTCGTCGACCTTGAACGACACCACGGGACCGCTGACGACCCGCTCCTGCGGCCCGGCGATCGCGAGGGTCGTCCCCTCCCCGTCGAGAGCGGCGAACCGCTCACCGTCCTGGAACCTCATCTCGAGGCCGAGGACGTCGCGGTAGAAGCGGACGGCCGCGCCGACGTCGTCGACGGGGTACATGACATTGCCGATCCGGGTCACGCCGGGCCTCCTCGTCGGTCGGACTGCGGGTTGATCGGTCGGGGCTGCGGGTTGATCGGTCGGGCTGCTCATCGGTCGGGCTGCTCATGGGTCGGGCGGGGGCACAGGGTCGAGCAGGAGTCTCCAGCGGGGCACGGTGCCGAAGCCGGGCAGGTCCTCGAAGCACACCCGCACCCGCGATCCGATCCGTACGTCCTCGGGCGGGCATCCGACGACGTCGCCGAAGGCGCGCGCGCCCTCGTCGAGATCGATCCAGGCGAGCACGTACGGGGTGTCGAAGCCGGGCAGGAAGGCGCGGTGGACGACGCTGTAGGTGTGGATCCGGCCCCGTCCCGAGACCTGGTCGTACGGCAGGTCGGCGCCGCCGCAGAAGGGGCACGCGGGTTCCGGGAAGTGCACGAATCGGCCGCAGCCGGCGCAGTGCTGGATGAGGAGCTCGCCCCGCCGGCAGGCGTCCCAGTAAGGAGCCGTCAGCGGGGTCGGCGAGGGCAGCGGGCGCGCGTGGTCCATCGCGCGCCAAACTAGCGCACGCTTGGTTGGTCGACAAGGGCCGGTGACGGGTCGACCAGGGCCGGTCCGAGCGGGCGGTGCGCGTGGGTCAGGCGGCCCGGCGGAGCGCCTCGCGGCACAGCCGGTCGGCCTGCCGCGTCGTCTCGGGCAGCCGGTAGCGCGGGCTCAGCGCGAGCACATGGCGGCAGGCGGTGTCGAGGTCGATGCGGTGCCCGACCGACACGAAGACCGGCTTGACCCGCGGCTGGGTGCGCAGCGCCCGGCCGACTACCTCGCCGCCGTCGGTGAGCGGGCTCGCGTCGCCGCGCCGCTCGCCGGGGGGATCATAGGAGCCCAGCAACCGGGTCTTGCCGACCCCGATCGACGGCAGCCCGGTGAGCGCGCCGACGTGGCACGCCAGCCCGAACCGGCGCGGGTGGGCGAGGCCGTGCCCGTCGCTGACCAGCAGATCCGGCACGATCGTGAGCCGGCGCAGCGCGTCGACGAGGGCGGGCAGCTCCCGGAAGGCGAACAGCCCGGGGACGTAGTCGAAAGCCGCCGTGCCGACCACAGTCGACTCCTCGATCACCTTGAGCGTCGTGGTGTCGAGCACCACGACCGTGGCGGCGAGCCGGTCGCCGTCCTCCGCGTAGGCGACGTCGAGACCCGCGGCCGTGCGGACGGTCCGCGGCCCGGGGTGGCCGAGGTCGAGCAGTGGCCGCAGCCGGTCCTGGATCGCCGCCGCCTCTTCGGGTGTCTCGGGCCACGCGTGCAGTTCCCGTATGTCCACGGAGATCATTGTCGCCCGTGCAGGTCGTTTCCAACTACCCAAGCAAGTGCTAGGTCGATACTGTGGGAGTCGTGACGATCGATCTTGCCGGGCTGGTCGAACCCGGGCACACCGCGATGCTCGTCATGGAGATGCAGCGCGGTGTCGCGGGCGACCTCAGCCGGTTCCCGGAGCTGGCCGCCGTGTGTGCCGAGCGCGATGTGGTGGCACACGCGTCGCAGGCCGCGGCCGCCGCCCGCGCCGCCGGGGTACGGGTCGTGCAGTGCACCGCCGCGTTCCGCGCCGACCGGGCCGGCACACATATCGGGAACAGCCCGTTCATCAGGCGCCTGCTCCGCGACCCCGAGCACATGCTGGAGGGCACCGGCGCGGTCGAGGTCCTGCCCGAGCTGCTCCACGCCGACGACCTGGAGTCGCGGCGCCACCACGGGTTCTCTCCGTTCACCGGCACCTCGCTCGACACGACGCTGCGCGCGCTCGGTGTGCGCACGGTCGTGGCGACCGGCCTCTCCCTCAACCTGGGGATTCCCGGGCTCTGCATCGAGGCGGTCGACCTCGGCTACCGCGTCGTCGTGGTGAGCGACGCGGTGGCGGGCGTCCCCGCGGAGTACGGCGACGAGGTCATGGCGCGGACCATCGGCCTGCTGGCCGCGCGCGTCACCGCCGACGAGCTCGTCCGTGCGTGGAAGGACGGCGAGTGACCGGCGGGGGACGGCCGGGGGACGGGCGGCCATGGACGGGCTGACGCTCGCCGGCCGTACCGCCGTGGTCACCGGAGGCGCGGGCGGCATCGGCCGCGCCATCTGCGCCGACCTCGCGGCGCTCGGTGCACACGTCATCGTCGCCGACCTGGACGAGACCGGTGCGAACGAGACGGCCGCGGCGCTGCCGGAAGCGAGCGCGCTCCATGTGGACCTCGGCGACCCTGGCGACATCGCGGCCGCCGTCACGCGCCTGCGCCCGGTCGACGTGCTCGTCCACAACGCCGGCGTGAGCATCGTCGAGCCCTTCACCGAGAGCGACCCGGCGCACTGGGACCTCATGTGGAGGATCAACCTGCGTGCTCCCATGCTGCTCACCAGGGCGCTGCTGCCGGGCATGGTGGACCGCGGCTGGGGCCGGCTGATCTTCATCTCCTCCGATGGCGCCCGGGCCGGCTCGGGCGGCGAGGGCGCCTACGCGGCGACCAAGGCCGGGCTCTTCGGCCTGGCCAAGACCCTCGCCCGCGAGGCGGCACGCGGCGGTGTCACCAGCAACGTCGTCTGCCCCGGGCCGACCGACACCCCGATGACGCGGGCCGTCGCCGAGCGGCATCCGGGCCTGCTGGACCGGCTCGAACGGCAGATCCCGCTCCGCCGCATCGGCCGGCCGGACGACGTCGCCGGCGTCGTCGCGTTCCTGTGCACAGAGCGCGCCGGCTACATCACCGGCCAGACGCTCTCGGTCAGCGGCGGGATCACGATGCATTGAGGACCGCACTGTGACACCTCAGCGGGCGACCTCCGCGTCCCCGCCGCGCGAACGGCGACCGGGGTACGGAGGGCGACCGGGGTACGGAGGGCGACCGGGGTACGGAGGGCGGCCGCGGTGCGAAGGGCGGCCGGGGTCACGCCAGGGCGGAGTAGACGGC
This sequence comes from Actinomadura alba, assembly GCF_014323705.1. Taxonomy (GTDB): domain Bacteria; phylum Actinomycetota; class Actinomycetes; order Streptosporangiales; family Streptosporangiaceae; genus Actinomadura_C; species Actinomadura_C alba. Next base: position 271,619 of record NZ_JABVEC010000001.1, on the reverse strand, counting down.
CTCGAGCAGGTTGTAGGCGCGCGGATCGCCGGAGAACTGACCGCCCATCAAGTTGGGGATGTAGGCCATGCCGATGCCGCGCTCGATGTCGCCCAGCCCGATCGAACCGCCGTAGCCGCTGTGGCCGAAGCCCGTCTCGGCGGCCTCCGGCGGGGTGAAGAAGGCCATGGCGGGACGCATGTAGCCGAGCCCGAAGGAGGTGTCGACGAGCATGACCCGGTCGGGCCCGGTGACCCGCCGCTCGATCGCCTCCCGCAGCGTCCCAAGCCCCACGATCCGCCCGGCGAGCAGATCCCGGTAGACGCCGGCGAGGCCCTTCGCCGTGGCGAGCATTCCCACGGCCGGCCAGCCGCCGCGGAGCACCACGGGGTTGTTGAAGCCCCGCTCGCCGGGGAAGGGGTTGTCGAGGGCCCGGTTGAGCGCGCTGTCCCCGCTGAGGTACGCGGCGGCCAGCCGGGCCAGTACGCCGGTCCCCGTGCCGGTGTCAGCGCCGGTGCCCGCGTTTCCGCTCGGCACGTTGGCGTCGGCGCCACTCGCGGCCGATCCCCTGGTGGTCAGCTTCGCGGCCCGTTCGATGACGTCGTCCGGCGCGCCGATCCACAGGTCGAGGTCACCGGCGAACTCCCGCCGTACGAAGTCGCCGACGCTCAGCCCGGACAGCCGCCGTACGATCTCGCCCGCGAGCCAGCCGTAGGTCACCGCGTGGTAGCCGTGCGCCGTGCCCGGCGTCCATTCCGGCGCCTGCCCGGCGAGCTCGGCCGCCATCGCGGCGGGGTCGACCGCCTCCTCGGCCGTCACCGGCCGGGCGAACGCGGGCAGCCCGGCCTGGTGGGTCAGCAGGTGCGCCGCCGTGGTGTGCTCCTTGCCGTTCACCGCGAACTCCGGCCACCAGTCCGCGACCGGCCCGTCGACGTCGTACGCACCTCGCTCGGCGAGCAGCAGCGCGGCCGTCGCGGTCACCGCCTTGGTGCAGGAGAACGCGACACACGGAGTGTCCGGCAGCCACTCGCGGCCGGTGCGCCGGTCCGCGACGCCACCCCAGAGGTCCACCACCAGCCGGTCTCCGGCGTACACCGCCACGGCGGCGCCCACCTCGCGGCCGCTCGCGAAGCCCGCCTCGAAGACGTCGCGTACGCCGGTGAAGGCCGGATCGCAGTGACCTTGGACAGTGCTCATCTCGCGGTCCTCTCACCGAAGGGGGTAACAGAATAGTGTTCGGATCCGGGAACTGGGGGCGGTGGGGGGACGCCGACGAGCGCGGGACGCTCAACCTCCTCACCCCCGAGGCGGTCCTCGCCGCGGCGTCCTGCGTTCGCGACGGCCGGGTGCTCGGCCTGTCGCTGCCCATCCGCGGGTCGACCTCCTCGCCCGCGCCCACCACGGTGCCGCACCTGCGCGGCCGGCCGTTGCCGCAGCACTTCATGTCGGTGGACGGCGGCGACTACGCGGCCGGCGCACGCGCGATCGGCGCCGGCCTCAAGATGGCCGACGACGCGCTCATCGTCACCCCGCACGGCACCACGACCCACATGGACGCGCTGTGCCACATGTGGTCGGGGGACGAGCTCTACAACGGGCATCCCGCCGGGCGGGTCCGCTCGTACGGCGCCGGGAGGTGCGGCATCGACAAGGCCGGGCCGGTCGTCGCGCGCGGCGTGCTGTTCGACGTGCCGGCCCGGCGAGGGGTCGCGCGGCTCGCCGCCGGTGACCGGATCGACGGCGCCGATCTGGCGGCGTGCGGCGTGGAGGTGCGCCCCGGTGACGTCGCGGTCGTACGGACCGGCTGGCCGCTGACCTGGCACGCCGATGGCCCCGACGCCTACTGGGCCGGCCAGCCCGGGCTGTCCGCCGACGGCGGCCGCTGGCTGGCCGAGCGCGACGTCGCCATGGTCGCCAGCGACAACGCGGCCATCGGCGGGCTCAACGCCGACCAACTCGCCGGCGAGGAACTCACCGACGACCTGCATCTCATCCTCCTGTGGCGGTACGGGATCCACCTCGCCGAGATGCTCTGGCTCGAGGAACTGTCCGAGGCCCTCCGCGCCGACACAGGCTCGAGCGCGGCGGCCGACGACACCGGCGCCGGACCGGCGGGCGACGACACCGGCGCCGGGCCCTCCGCGACGCCGCGAACCGACTTCCTTTTCGTAGCCGCGCCGCTGGCCATCGAAGGCGGCACAGCCAGCCCCATCAACCCGATAGCCGTGCTCTGACCACGTAGCAGCGAACGACCGATGAACCGTGAGGCGAAGGCCGGCCAAGCCGAAGGGAGCACGAACAACCGCATGATCACGACAGGTGTGGACGGACGGCCACCGAGACCAACACGGATGGGCGTGTCGGGGGATGGTCTGGCTGCGATACCCGGCGACGGATGGGTCACTGAGGCGAATGAGTGCGTGATCACGGCGGGGAGGGTGGATGGGTCGGGATTAAGTGCATGATCACGGTGGGAGGTGGGGGTGCCCGTCTCCGGTGGTGGCGCACTGTCCCCCGTGATCATGCAGTTGTTCGCGTCTGGGACGTCTTACGGGTGCGCACGCGATCATGTGGGTCGGGCGCCCATGCGGGTCGGGCGCCCATGCGGGTCGGGCGCCCATGTGGGTCGGGCGCTATGTGGGTCGGGCGCCATGTGGGTCAGGTGCCGGGGTAGGCGCCGCCGCCGTAGCGCTCGTCGAGGACGTCGTAGTCGGGGAGGTGGCCCTTCTTCGGGATCGACTCGGCGAACTCCACATGCCGTGGTCTCTTGTACGAGGCGATCTGTGAACGCACGTGCTCGACGATCTCGTCGGCTCCCACGTCCGCATCGTCGGCGAGCCGCACGATCGCCTTCACGGTCTGCCCGAACCGCTCGTCCGGGACCCCGATCACGGCGGCGTCAGCGATGGCGGGGTGGGTCTTGAGTGCCCGCTCGACCTCGGCCGGGTAGACGTTCTCGGCCGCCGACTTGATCATGCGGAGCCTGGGGCCGATGAAGGTGATCGTGCCGTCGGCCTCGCGGCGGCCCAGGTCACCGGTGTGGTGCCAGCCGCCGGCGCTCTTGGCCGCGCTCAGCTCCGGCCGGGCCCAGTAGCCGCTGAAGACGCTCTGGCCCCTGGCGCAGATCTCGCCGACCTCGCCGGCCGGCATCTCCGCGTCGTCCGCGTCCAGGATCCGTACGTGCGTCAGCGGGGACGGGCGGCCCGCGTGGCCGGCGCCGCCGAGGCCCAGGCCGAGGAAGGTCAGCATGCCGCCCACCTCGGTCTGGCCGTAGCCGCCCATTTTGGCGGCGCACCACGGGCTGTCGTCCACCGTGATCATCGCGTCCCACTCCGGGGAGTGCGAGACGAATCGCAGAGAGGACAGGTCGTGGTTCGCGCTCTGGTTGGCCTGCACGAGTCCGTCGATCATCGGGCCGAACAGGAACGCCTGGGTGCACTTCTCGGCCTCGATGAGCCGGCAGACCTCCTCGGCCTCGAAGGCCGGGGTGAAGACGTTCGTACCGCCGAGCTGCAGGGTGGCCAGGCAGAACATCATCGTGCCGACATGGAACAGCGGCCCGCAGTTCAGGAACGTGAATCCGTTCTCCATCTGCCGGATGTGCAGCAGCGACATCGAATGCGCGATGAGCGCCGCGTGGCTGAGCAGGGCCGCGTTCGGGCGGCCGTCGAACGCGGCGGTGTAGAGCGCGAGCACGGGGGCGTCCACCGCCACCTCGGCGGCCGGCTCGCCGGCGGGGGCCGCTTCGACGTACGACTCGTACTCGTCTCCGGACCGTACCCAGCGCGCGTCCGGAGCGGCGCCTCCGTCGCCTCCGGTCATCTCCCGGGCCTTGCGCACTTCCTCGGAGTCCGCCCACACGACGACGCGCGGGGTGAGGTCGCCGAGGACGAAGGCGAGTTCGTCCGCGCTCTGCCGCCAGTTGGCCGGGCAGCAGATCGCTCCCAGCCGGGCGGCGGCGAGCAGCAGTTCGAGGACGCGGAAGGAGTTCTGCCCGAGCCACAGAACGCGGTCGCCGGCGCCCACGCCGTCGGCCGCGAGGGCGTTCGCCAGGCGGTTCACCCGCTCGTCGAGGTCGGGATACGTGAGCCGTACGTCGCCGTCGACGCACGCGATGCCGAGCGGCCGGCTCCGCCGGTGCTCGCCGAGGACGTCCCCGAGTGTGAGCCGATGAACCTCGCCCATGCCGTCGCGCCTCCTTGTGGAACGGGTAAGCGGGTGGGATTACCGGAAGGCCGGGATGACCTCGGCCGCGAAGAACTTCAGGACCTTGCGCATCTCCTCGATCGGGATGGGCCGGGTACTGCCGAAGTCGCACATGAGGTTGTCGTAGCCCATCGCCTGGATCATCTTGATCTGCTCGATCACGCGGGCGGGGTCGCCGATGACCTCCAGTTGTTCCCAGCGGAAGTCGGCACCGACCGTGCCGCCCTTGAGGTACTTGTCCTGCCAGTACTCGAAGCCCTTGGCGACCTCGCCGGTCTTCGAGTCGATGGGTGCGCTCTGCGCGTTGAAGATGCGCGACCGGTCGAACGACGCCTCGAACCGGGCCTGGTCCTCGCGGGCCTGCTCGACGGTCGGGGCGACGTACACCGATCGGCTGGCGACCAGTTCGACGCCGTCGGTGTCGACGCCGTGCGCCTGAGCGGTCCGGTGCCAGGTCTCGGCCGCCTTGGCTATTTTGCGGAACGGGGCCGCCGGGTCGGCCAGGATCGGCAGCCCTCGGGCGGCGTACAACTCGACGGTCTCGGGGCTGACCGCGGCGATGTGCAGGGGCGGGTGCGGCCGCTGCAGCGGCTTGGGCATCAGGGTGAGCGGATGCCGCGTCTCGTGGAACCGGCCCTTGAACTCGAAGTCGTCGTTCGTCCAGAGCCCGATGATCATGTCGAGCGACTCGTTGAACCGGTCCCGCGCCTCGCTGAGATCGAGCCCGAAGGACTCGAACTCGATGCTCTGGTAGCCGCGGCCGATGCCGACCTCCAGCCTGCCGTCGGACAGCAGGTCGACCATCGCGGCCTCTTCGGCGACGTGGATCGGATTGTGCAACGGCAGGACCACGATGCCGGTGCCGAGCCGGAGCCGCTCCGTGCGGGCCGCCAGGTTCGACAGCAGGTTGAAGATGTTCGGCACCGTCCCGTACGGACGGAAGTGGTGCTCGGCGACCCAGGCCGCGTCGAACCCGAGCTCCTCCAGGAGTTCGACGACCTCGATCTGGTAGTCGTACACCTCCTTCGCCGACTGACCGGCGAACTGGTGAAAGAGGTGGAAGCTCGAGAACTTCATCGGACGATCGGCCACGGGTCTCCCTCTCAGCCTGGCGCCGGCCGGGTGGGCCCCGCCTCGCCGGGATTCCAGGCCCATCATTGCGTACCAAGCGCTCGCTTGGGAAGCCTAACAGGCCACCGCGCTCAGCGCGGCGGCCTGTCGCCGGAGCGTCCTTCGCCCGGCCGTCAGTCGTCGTGGCCCCGGTCGTCGTGGCCCTGGTCGTCGTGACCACTGTCGTCGTGGCCCCGGTCGTCGTCGCCCTTGTCGTCGTCCTTCCGGTGCCTGAGCACCTCTCCGGTCCGGGCGTCGATATCGAGGTCGTGCTCGGCGGCGCCCGCGATCACGTCGATGTCCCACACGGCCCGGCCGTGCTCGGTCTCGCGTTCCACCGACTCGATCCGGCCACCGGGAACCGTCCGCAGGGCGATTCGTACCGCCTCCGCCCGGTCGATCGCCGTCGGTGCGGACGGCATCGGGGACGCAGATGGCGATTCCGGTGCCGATGGTGACGACGGCGATGGCGTCGTCGACGGGCTCGCCGTCGGGAACGAATCGTCGGTGGGTGCGCCCGACTCCACCTCGGGGCTCGCCGGCGAGGTCACCGCCGTACGGCCCGCGGACCCGGGCGACGCGCCGCCGCCGTCGAACGCCAGGGCGATACCGCCGCCGAGAACGATCGCGGCGCCGGTGACACCCGCGATCACTGTTGTCCTTCGCATCAGCCGACCTCCTTCTTCCGGCCCCCACTTCAGGAGTCCGTGTTCAACAGGAGGTTCGCCCGAACGCGGATAGGGCCGCGCTACCACGTCACTAAGGCGGTGTTAACGTCCGCCGAGGTCGAGCACGACCAGCGCCCCGCCGCCCGCGGACCGGTCGACCGACAGTGCCCCGCCCGAGGATTCGGCGGCGCGCCTCACGATGTCGAGGCCGAGGCCGCTCGACCCGCCCCCGCTCGCACCCCGCTCCAGCGGTCGGGAGGTGGCGAACCCCGGCCCGTCGTCGGCGACGGTCAGGCGCGCGCCGCCGAGGGGCCGGGGTTCCAGGCGCACCGTGAACGCCGTGCCTTCGGGCGTGTGGGCGAAGACGTTGCCGAGCAGTGCGTCGACGCACGTCGTCAGGTCGTCGCGGCCCAACGCGACCGGCAGTGGCACCTGAGGGTCGGGGGCGGTGAGGCGGCGATCCTGGTCCTCGGCGAGGACCGCCCAGAACCGCACCCGGTCGGCCACGACCTCGGCCGCGTCGCAGCCCGAGGCGTCCCTCGCGCGGGCGGGCCGGCGGGCGTCCTCGATGATCTGGGTCACCGCGCGTTCCAGGGCGTCGACCGACGCGCCCACCCGCGCGGCCTCCTCCGGGTCACGCAGCGACTCGGTGTCGAGGCGCAGCGCGGTGAGGGGGGTGCGCAGCCGGTGCGACAGGTCGGCCGCGGCCTCCCGTTCCTGGGCGAGCAGTTCCCTGATCCGCCCGGCCAGGTGGTTGAGCGCGGCCGAGACCTCGCGCAGCTCGGGGGGGCCGCTCGGCTCCGCCCGCGCGTCGAGATCCCCCGCGGCGAGCCGGTGCGACACCGAGGCGAGGTCGAGCGTCGGATGGACGAGGGATCTCGCCATCCGCCGCGCGACCACGAGGCTCAGCCCGAGGAGGACGAGTCCCAGCGCCGCCAGGATCAGCCAGGCCCGCATGACGCCCCGGGTGAGCTCGGTGTCCGGCACGAACGTGCGCACGACCGCCGTGCCGTCCGAAAGGCCCTGGACGGCCACGAGGACCTCACGCCCGCCGGGCGCCTGCGCGGTGATGCTGTCGCCCCGCGCCGCCAGGTCCACGGCGGGCGACCGCGGCGCCGGCGTGCCGAGGATGTTCCCGCCCGCAAAGAACACGGTGACCGGCCACTCGCCGGTGCCGGCCTGTTCCAGCGCGAGCCCGAGCGCCGACCGGTCGAGCGTGGTCACGAGCGCCGCCACCGACTCGGCCTCGAGCGTCGCCGCGCCCACCGCGCGGTCGGCCGCCACCGTGCGGACGAGCAGGGCGAGCGGCACGAGGAAGGCGAGCAGCACCAGGGAGGTCGTGGCCGCCACCAGCAGCGTCAGCCGGCGCCTCATCGGGTCGGATCGACGAGCTTGACGCCGACTCCGCGCACCGTGTGCAGGTAACGCGGGTCCTGCGCGGTCTCGCCGAGCTTGCGGCGCAGCCAGGACAGGTGCACGTCGACGGTCTTGTCCGCTCCGCCGTACGACGTCCGCCACACCTCCGTGAGCAGTTCCCGCTTCGTGACCACCTCGCCGGGCCGCTGGGCCAGGTAGTGCAGCAGATCGAACTCCCTCGGGCTCAGATCGAGCGGCGCGCCGTCGAGCGCGGCCTCGCGCGCCCGCTGCTCCACCCGGAGCCCGCCCACCACGAGGACGGGGTCGGCCTCCTCCTGCCCGGCGCGGCGGAGCACCGCCCGGATGCGGGCGTCGAGCTGTGCCGCGCCGAACGGTTTGATCACGTAGTCGTCGGCACCCGCGTCGAGCACCCGTATGATCTCCTGCTCGTCGTCGCGCGCGGTCGCCACGATCACCGGAACGCGGCTGACCGCGCGGAGCATGCGGAGCACCTCCCGGCCGTCGAGGTCGGGCAGTCCGAGGTCGAGCACCACCACGTCGGGCCGGTCCTCGACGGCCTGCCGGAGCCCGCTCATCGCGGTGTGCGCCGACGACATGGCGTGGCCCTGCTCGCTGAGAGCCCGTACGAGCGTCATCCGGATCTTGGAGTCGTCCTCGATCAACAGCACCTGTGGCACAAGTGCACGGTAACTCCGGACGAGCGGCCCGGGGTTCGCGCGGGCGCGCCGTTACCGCCGCCTTAACCCTGTCTTAGGGATGTTCCGATGATGATGGGCGGATGAGGCGACGCGTTCTGCTCGGCATCGGGGGCTGGCTCGCGGCCGTGGTGGCCGCGACGGGGGTCGGCGTCGCCGCGATCGGCGTGCTCGAAGACGGCATTACGGGTTCGCGAACGCGGGCCCTCGACCAGGGCACCGTCCAGCGCGCACTGAGCAGTCCGTCCGCACCGCCGGAGTCTCCGGTGGCGTCGCCGGCGCCGCCCGGCTCATCGGCCGAGCCCGGCACGCCCGCGCCCACCGGTGACGGCATCACCCGGGTCCTCTCCACCAAGGGCGGCACCGTGACCGCGGCGTGCTCCGGGGGCCTGGTGCGGCTCGTGGCCTGGAGCCCGGCACAGGGCTACGGGGCCGACGACGACGAACGGGGGCCGGCGCGCGTGGCCTCCCTGACGTTCGAGTCCGACGACGTCGAGTACGAGGTCACGGTGACGTGCGCGGCCGACGGGCCGGTCGCCCGCACGCACAAGGACGACGGCCACGGCCGCCACGGACGCCACGGCCGAGACGACCGCTGACCTGCGGGGACGCGCCGGCGGGCGCGGGCCGGTCTGCCGTGACGCGGCAAGATCCGCTAACGTCACCGTCAGGTGTGGAGGAGGAACGCATGTTGCGTCATGTGGTGCTGTTCACCTGGGCCGAGGGCACGACCGGCGAGCAGCTGGAAAGGCTGACGACGCGGCTGGCCGAGCTGCCCGGTCTCATCCCCGAGATCGAGTCGTTCGACTTCGGCTCGGACGCCGAGATCAACGAGGGCAACCACGACTTCGGGATCGTGGCGGAGTTCGCCGACCGCGACTCTTTCGTGGTGTACCGCGATCATCCCGCGCACCAAGCAGTGATCAAGGAGTGCATCGCGCCGATCCGCGACCAGCGCGCCGCGTTGCAGTTCGAGACGGGCTGATCGCCCCGGGCTGGCCGAGAGGGGCCGATCCGGCCGAGCAAGCGCTTGTCTGAACCTCGAGTCCGGGTTACCGTCGGGCCCGGAGGACGCGGGTGCGACAGGCTTTCTCAGGACGGCAGGGCTTCTCGGAACGGGCCGCCATCGCCGGGATCGGGATGACCGCGCTGTCGCGTGCGTCCGGCCGCACGGAGCTGGACCTGGCGGTCGAGGCGTCTCGCGCGGCGCTCGCCGACGCGGGCGTCGACGCGCCCGACGCGATCCTGAGCTACCACCTGGCCGACTCGGCGCCGGTGCTGTACGTGGCCGGTGAACTGGGAATGCGCCATATCGGCTGGCACAACGAGCTGTACGGCGGCGGCACGCAGTGCGCTTCCATCCTGGCCGACGCGGCGATGCTCGTCGACGCGGGCCTCGCCGGCACCGTACTCGTCTACCGGGCGCTCAACGGCCGGTCGGGCCGCAGGCTGAACGCGATGGGGCTCCGGCTGGGGGAGGGGACCGAGGAGCAGTTCACCCACCCGTACGGCCTGGCCGGGCCCGTCCAGCAGTTCGCGCTCGCCGGTCGCCGCTATCTGCACGACACGGGCCTGACCGAGGAGCACCTGTTCGCCGTGGTCGCCCGGTCGCGGGCACACGCGATGCGCAATCCGCGCGCGCTGCGGCGTGACCCGATCGGCCTGGACGAATATCTGGCGAGTCCCATGGTCGCGTCTCCGCTGCGCAGGGTGGACTGCTGCCAGGAAACCGACGGTGCCTGCGCGCTTGTCGTCACCTCGGCCCGGCGGGCTCCGCGCGCCCCGCGGATCCACACCGTCGTCAGGGGCGGCGACCCCGGCGCCTCGGCCATGGACAAGGCGCCCGACGTCACTCGGATCTTCTCCCACCACCTCGCGGGTCCGCTGTACGAGGCGGCGGGCATGCGGCCGGCGGACGTCGACCTGGCGCTGCTCTACGACGCCTACAGCTGGCTGGTGCCGAGGCAACTCGAGGACTTCGGCCTGCTCGCCCGCGCCGACCTGGGCGACGGCCTCAGCGCCGCGCTCGACACCGTCAACCCGCACGGCGGGCTGCTTTCGGAGGGCTACGTGCACGGCCTCAACAACGTGGCCGAGGCGGTACGGCAACTGCGCGGCGACGGCACGAACCAGGCCGGCGGCGCGTCGGTCGCCCTCTGCACCGGATTCGGCGGCGGTTACGGGAGCGCGGCCGTTCTGACCGCCCCCTGACGCACGCGGTGTTCTCGCGCGTCGGCGATGCGCCTGCCGGAGGCCGGGGCACCGGTGCCGCCGGTGACCGTCCCGGTCGAGTGACCGCCGGTCAGTGGGTCGATCAGTGCGTACAGATGCCGTCGAAGAGGACCTTGAGGTAGTGGTCCGACAGGCCCTTGGCGTTGAGTCGGCCGCCGGGCTGGAACCAGCGCACCGCGACCCAGATGGTGTCCCGGATCATGCGGTAGGTCAGCTTGGGATCGATGTCCTCGCGGAACAGGCCGGTCTTCTGGCCCTTCTTGATCTCGGTGACCCACATCTTCTCGACCTCGTCCTCGGACTCGGTGAGGTAGGCGAAGCGCTCCTGCGCCTTAAGGTAGTTCCAGTCGTTCTGCATCACGGTGATGGCGGCGCGATGCGGCTCGAGCGTGCCGAAGCAGATCCGGACCAGCGCGGAGATGACCTCTCGCGGTTCGCCGCCCTTGTCGACGGCGGCACGGTTGGCGGCCATGAGCTCGTTGAAGAAGCCGGACAGGATCTCGTCGACGATCGACTCCTTGGAGTCGAAGTGGTGGTAGAGGCTGCCGGACAGGATTCCCGCCTCATCGGCGATGTTGCGGACCGTGGTGGCCTGGAAGCCCTTTTCGGCGAAGAGTTCCGCCGCGAGCCTGACAAGGTGCTCGCGGCGCTCTGAGGCCAGCGCCGGAGTGCCCTTCGCGCGGGTTCTGCCCCCGGACCGTCCGCTGTTGGTGCTCGTGGTCGTCACCTTTCCAGTATGCCGGTTGCCTCCGGCCGCCTGTTCGAAGAAGTGTACGGACACCAGCATAGAGTGCGTGGCCAAGCGCTTGTTAGGCGGCCCGCCGGTGCGTGGCGGCCGCGGGTGGGCACGCGGCGGGCGGCCGGCGCGCCCGCATAGGGTCGTGGGATGCCGCAGACGATCGTTTTCGACCTGTTCGGAGTCATCGCCCGCACTCAGGCCGACGAGGCGAGGCGCCACATCGAGGAACTGGCCGGGGTGACCGGTGAGCCGTTCTGGGACGCGTACTGGGCCGGTCGCGCGGCCTACGACGCCGGGCTGTCCAGCCGGGACTACTGGGCCGACACCGCCGGGCGGCTCGGGGTGAGCTTCGACGCCGCCACCGTGGACGCGCTGATCCAGGCCGACCTGGAGAGCTGGACCAGGGTCGACGAGCGCATGGTCGAGCTGGTGGCCGAGCTCGCCGGCCAGGGCCGAACCCTGGGCCTGCTGTCGAACATCATCGAGGATCTCGTCCCAGTGTTCGAGGGCCTCCACGGGCACTGGCTCGGGCACTTCACCGCCCTCACGTACTCCTGCCGGATCGGCGTCGCGAAGCCCGATCCGCGGGCGTACGAGATCTGCGTGCGGCGCCTCGGGGTCGCCCCGGCCGACGTGGTGTTCTTCGACGACAGCGAGCGCAACGTGGTGGCCGCCCGCGCGACCGGCATGGCCGCCGAGGTGTTCGTCTCACCCGAGCAGGTGCGCAAGATCCTCGCCACGGCGACGTGATCGACATCGCCCTCGTCGGCGGGGCCGGGCGAGGGTACGGTCTGGATCGAGCGGCCTTGAGCGGACGGGAGTGACCTTGACCGAACTCGACCTGGTCGTCCGCGCCCGCAGGGTGCTCACAGAAGGCGGCGAGTCGGCCCGGTGCGTCGGTGTGGCCGGCGGCCGGGTGGTCGCCGTCGAACCGTACGACTCGGCCCTGACGGCACCCCGCTCGGTGGTCCTGACCGACGACGAGGTTCTGCTGCCGGGGCTCGTGGACACCCACGTGCACGTGAACGAGCCCGGCCGTACGGAGTGGGAGGGCTTCGCCTCCGCCACGCGCGCGGCGGCGGCCGGGGGCGTGACCACGATCGTCGACATGCCGCTGAACTCGGTGCCCCCGACCGTCGACACCGGCGCCCTCTCCGTCAAGCGCGCGGCCGCCGGCCGGCAGTGCCATGTCGACGTGGGCTTCTGGGGCGGGGCGGTCCCGGGGAACACGCCGCGGCTGCGGGCACTGCACGACGCCGGGGTGTACGGCTTCAAGTGCTTCCTGGTGCACTCGGGCGTGGACGAGTTCCCGCACCTGTCGGCGGACGGGCTCGAGGAGGCGCTGGCCGAGCTGCGCTCGTTCGACGGCCTCATGATCGTGCATGCCGAGGACCCGGTGGTCATCGACGAGGCGCCGGACCCGCGAGGGACGCACTATGACCGCTTCCTCGCCTCCCGGCCGCGCGCCGCGGAGGACGTCGCGATCGCCCAGGTGATCGAGCTGGCCCGCCGTACCGGAGCGCGGGCGCACGTCCTGCACCTGTCGTCCTCGGACGCCCTTCCGATGATCGCTTCGGCGCGCCGCGACGGCGTGCGGATCACCGTCGAGACCTGCCCGCACTACCTGACGTTCACCGCCGAGGACGTGCCCGACGGCGCCACGCAGTACAAGTGCTGCCCGCCGATCCGCGAGGCCGCGAACCGCGAGGCGCTCTGGGACGGACTCGCCGCCGGTGTCATCGACTGTGTCGTCTCCGACCACTCACCGTGCGTTCCCGAGCTCAAGCGGCCGGACACCGGCGACTTCGGCGAAGCGTGGGGCGGCATCTCCTCGCTGCAACTCGGGCTCTCCGCCGTGTGGACCGAGGCCAGCGCGCGGGGGTTCACGCTCGCCGACGTGACCCGGTGGATGGCGGAGCGGCCCGCCGAGATCGCCGGGGTGCGCGGCAAGGGGCGCATCGCGGCCGGTTTCGACGCCGACTTCTGCGTCTTCGCCCCGGACGCCGTCCAGGTGATCGACCCCGCCGCCCTGCACCACCGGAACCCGGTCACGCCGTACGCCGGCGCGGCGCTGTCCGGTGCCGTACGCGGCACCTGGCTGCGCGGTGCACCGATCGACCCGGCGCGACCGCGCGGGCGCCTGCTCACCCGCCTGGGCGCCACCGCGGAGTCACCCGGCGGCGGGCAGGAGGACATGTGAACGACTTCCAGCGGCTGCCCGACCTCGCGTCGCGCGCGGTGGGCGGGTCGGTGGTCGCCGCCAACGACGAGTCCTTCGCCGAGCGCGAGAACCTCGTCAAGCCGTCGGCACCGGTGTTCTCCCCACGGACGTTCGGGCACAAGGGGCAGGTGTACGACGGATGGGAGACCCGCCGTCGCCGCGAACCCGGGCACGACTGGGCGATCGTGCGGCTCGGCATGCCCGGCGTCGTGCGCGGTGTGGTCATCGACACCGCGTTCTTCACCGGCAACTTCCCACCGCACGCCTCCGTCGAGGCCTGTTCGGCCGAGGGCTACCCCGGCCTCGCCGAACTTGAAGAGGTCGCCTGGGTGGAGATCGTGCCGAGAATGCCGCTGCGAGGCGACACGGCGCATCATTTCGACGTGGCCGCCGGTGACCGCTTCACCCACGTACGCCTGCGGATCTACCCCGACGGCGGGGTGGCGCGGCTGCGCGTGCACGGCGAGCCGGTCGCCGACCCCCGGTTGCTCGCCGGGCTGCCGGTCGACCTGGCGGCGCTCGAGAACGGCGGCATGGTCGAGGACTGCTCGAACATGTTCTACTCCTCGCCGAACAACCTCATCGCGCCCGGCCAGGCGACGGTGATGGGGGAGGGCTGGGAGACGGCGCGGCGCCGCGACGACGGCAACGACTGGGTGCTGGTCCGGCTCGCCGCCCCGGGCATCGCCCGCCTGGCCGAACTGGACACCACCCACTTCAAGGGCAACGCGCCCGGCGCCGCCGCGCTGCGGGGCTTCGACGCGCGTACGGCGGTGCCCGGCGACGAGGCCGCGTGGGTTCCACTGCTGGAGCGGACCCGGCTGCAACCGGACACGCGGCACCGGTTCCCGCTGGCCGGCGGCGACGAGATCACGCACGTGCGCCTCGATATCCATCCGGACGGCGGCATGGCGCGGTTCCGCCTGTTCGGCGAGCTGACCGCGGACGGGCGGCTGGCCCTGGAGCGGCGCTGGGCGGAGCCCGCCGGCTGACCGTCCGGGCGACGGGGCCCGCCGGTCGCCGCGGCATTGACAGGTCACCGGCGGTGCCGCAGCGGCGATGACGTACCGCCCCGGCCCCGTGATGACGCCGGCCGCACTCATGCCGATCCCGTCGGCGCCTTGGTGGAGTGCACCCGACGCGGTGCAGGATTCCCGCTTCGGCTCCGGCCCGCCCCTCGTGGGCGGCGCCGGAGCCACCGCACGTCACAACGCATGTCATGGCGCACTTCACGCAGCGATCTGCCAGGAGCACACATGATCATGGAAGTTCACCCGCCCGGCGCGCCGAGCTGGGTCGAGATCGCGGTCCCCGACGTCGGCGCGGCCCGGGAGTTCTACGGCTCCCTGTTCGGCTGGGAGTTCGCCGGCGGCTCGCCCGTCGCCGGCGGCTACACCACGTGCCTGCTCCGCGGGCAGCCGGTCGCCGGCATCACCGGCACGGGGGATGGGCCCGGCCGCAGGTGGACCACCTTCTTCGCCACCGACGACGCCGACGCCAGCGCTCAGCGGATCACCGCGGCGGGCGGGTCGCTGGTCCTCGCGCCCAGGGACGTCGCGGACCAGGGCCGGGTGGCGCTGGGCGAGGATCCGGAGGGGGTGCTGTTCGCGGTCTGGCAGGGCCGCGAACACCGGGGTGCGGGCATCGTCGGCGAGACCGGTGCGATGAGCTGGCACGAACTCGGCACCGCCGATCCGGACACGGCGGTCGAGTTCTACGGCACCGTCCTCGACCGCCCGGTGCGGCCCATGGGCATCCCCGGCTTCGACTACTGGACCGTGTCGGTCGGAGAGAATCGGGTGGCGGGCATCTGGGCCGACGCGAGAGCGCCGCGGCAGTGGACCACCTACTTTTCCGTCGAGGACGCCGACGAGGCCGCGCGCCGGGTCACCGCGGCCGGCGGACGGGTCCTGCGGGGCCCGATGGACTCCCCCCAGGGCAGGCTGGCCGTCGTCGCCGACCCGTTCGAGGCCCTCCTCGCCGTGGTCCGGCCGCCGGAGCCGTAGACCCTGTCTCGGCGGCGTGCCACCACCCACCCGTGGTGCCGATGAACCGGGTACCGAACACCCCGATGATGGCCTCTAGCGGCTGTCTCGTCCGGTCTCGTACTGTTTGACTTGCTTGTAGAGATCATCTAGCGGACCACAGTGGGGTGGGGAATGAGCCAGGAGCCGCAGAGCATCGCGCCGTGGGCGTCGCCGGTCGCGCGCGCCCGTATCGCCGAGGTGGCGGCCGGGTTCACCGACCTGTCGCTCGACGGCGTGACCGGCACCGTGCGGCGCGCGCTCGGCGAGCATGCCCGGCGGTTCGACGACGAGGGCATCGTGCTCTACGCGGGCACCAATGTCATGAGTCCCGCGGCGCAGCGGGTCAGCGAGCCGCTCGTCAGCGCACGGCCCAGCATGGGCTGGCCCGGCGAGAAGTACCAGACCGGTCTCGACCAGCTTGACATCCTCGAGGTCCTCGCCCCGACGCTCGTGGCCCGCCTGGTCGGAGCGCGTTTCGCGGAGGTGCGCAGCCAGAGCGCGACCTTCGCCAACCTCGCCGTCTACACCGCACTCGCCGCGCCCGGAGACACGATCGCCGTCCTGCCGCAGCGGGCCGGCGGGCACACCAGCCACCACGCGGTCGGGGCACCGGGCGTGCGCGGGCTGCGGGTGGTCGACCTGCCCTACGACGTGGGCGCCCTCGACGTGGACCTCCACGCGCTGCCGGAGTTCCTCGAAGACCAGCGACCGCGGGTCGTCGTCATCGGCGCGAGCCTGCTGCTGTTCCCCCACCGCGTCGAGGCGATCCGCGAGATCACCGAGGCGGCCGGTGCGGTGCTGGTGTACGACGCCTCGCACATGGCAGGTCTCGTCGCGGCCGGGCGCTTCCAGCGGCCCCTGGCCGAAGGCGCCCAGCTGCTGACCTTCTCCACGTACAAGTCCTTCGGCGGCCCGCCCGGCGGTGTCATCGCCACCAATGACGCCGACCTCGCGGAACGGGTCTCGACGATGGTCTTCCCCGGGCTGACGGCCAACTACGACGCGGGGCGGCTGGCCCCGCTCGCCGTCACGGCGGCGGAGATCCATCAGGACGGCGGAGCGTACGCCGACCGCTGCGTGGCGAACGCCAAGGCGTTCGCCGCGGCGCTGCACGACGAGGGATTCACGGTCGCGGGTGCCGACCGCGGCTTCACCGAGTCGCACCATGTGGCCGTGGACGCGCACCTGCTGGGCGGCGGGCGGGCCGCCGCGGCCCGGCTCGCCGCCGCCGGAATCTATCTCAGCGCCGTGGGGCTGCCGTGGCAGAACGATGACGACCCGGCCGGGGACCGGGGGCTGCGGATCGGGACCCAGGAGGTGACCCGGCGCGGGTTCGGCCCCGACGAGCTGCGCCAGACCGCCGCCTGGATGGCCGAGGTGCTGCTGCGCGACGCCGATCCCGACGCGATCCGCAAGGCCGCCGCCGATCTGCGCACAGGGCTTCTGGCCAGGTGACGATCAAGGATCGTGGTCGCCCTGGGTGCTCGGATGCTTGATCGACTCGGGGAACCGACAACCACGCAGGGCGTCGAGAGCCGCCGAGGCGTCGCGCATGACACGGGTGATGAGCTCCTCGCATGAGGGCAGGTCGTCGATGAGGCCGACGACCTGGCCGGAGGCCATCACACCGAGGTCGGCCCGGCCGTCGACCATGGCGGCCCTGAGCAGCATGGGGGTGTTGGCCGCCATGAGCACCTGCGCCCACGTCAGCTCCCGCCCCCGTCTCATCCGGCTCCCCTCGCGGACCAGCTCGCCCCAGCTCAGGCCGGACAGCCTCCTGAACCGAGAGCCATTGCGTGCCGCCCGCAGCAGGCCGCGCAGCCGGCCCGCCGACTCCAGTGACGACACGAGGTCCGAGGACAGCACGCGATGCGGGACGCCGTCGACCTTGGTGGTCACGATGGTGTCGCGCACGGAGCGGCTCAGATAGACCCGCTTCACCTCGTCGGGCACCGGCGAGTCGGAGGTCAGCAGGAACCGGGTCCCCATCGCGATGCCCGCCGCGCCGTACGCGAGGGCGGCGACGAGGCCGCGGCCGTCGAAGAAGCCACCCGCGGCGATCACCGGGATGTCGACGGCCGCCACAACGTCGGGAAGCAGCAGCGTCGTGGGCACCGGGCCGGTGTGGCCGCCGCCCTCGCCGCCCTGCACGATGACGGCGTCCGCGCCCCAGGCGGCGACCTTCTCGGCGTGCCGCCGGGCGCCCACCGACGGGATCGTGACGACACCGGCGTCCTTGAGCCTGGCGATCAGCTCCGGCGTG
Source organism: Actinomadura alba (assembly GCF_014323705.1). Taxonomy (GTDB): domain Bacteria; phylum Actinomycetota; class Actinomycetes; order Streptosporangiales; family Streptosporangiaceae; genus Actinomadura_C; species Actinomadura_C alba. Next base: position 254,102 of record NZ_JABVEC010000001.1, on the reverse strand, counting down.
GGGGCGAGCGCGAACGACGCGACCCGCACGCCCTCCTCGATCATGATGCCCACCCGCTCAGGGGCGTCATCGGCGTCGGCGCGGATGTTCACCCCGAAGGGCGCATCCGTACGCTCCTTGACCTCGCGGATCGCGCGGCGGGTCTGTTCCACGGAAAGGGTCGAGGCCGCGATGATGCCGAGCCCACCCGCCTTCGAGGTGGCGGCGGCGAGCCGCGCGCCCGCGACGTAGCCCATGCCGGTCTGCACGATGGGGTACCGGATTCCGGTCAGCTCCGTCAGGGGCGTACGGATCACGCGCCGACCTCGCGGTCGCGGAGCCCGCCCGGGTCGAGCACCTCACGGATGATGCGCAGCTCCTCGCCCGTGGGCCGCCTGGTCTCGGGCACCTCGTTGTCGATCACGAGGTCGAAGCCGGTACGGCCGACGACGTCCGCCACGGAGACGCCCGGGTGGACCGACCGAAGCCGCATCCGCCGGTCGGGCGTGGCGAAGTCGAGGACCGCGAGGTCGGTGACCACCACCCGGATCTCGTGCGCACCGCGATCCCAGCCGACGCCGCTCACCATGTCGACCCGGTCGACGAAGACCCGGGGCGAGTGCTTCGGGATCCAGTAGCTGGTCGTGTTGCAGCGGGTGTTCCCAGGGGCGCCGCGTGAGCCGAGAAGCTGTGCCTTGGGTCTCGTCCAGTCGCCGATGCACGAGATGTTGCTGTTGCCGTGCCGGTCGATCTGGCCGGCTCCCAGCATGACGTGCCGCCTGCCGTTCAGCACCAGCCACAGGTGGTCGCGGAAGGGCAGCCACCCGTCGACCTCCTTCGGCGTCCCGCCGAGCGCGGGCACGTCACCGGTGAGCAGGCAGACGCCGTCGTGGGTGATGAGATCGGGCTCGAACGTCAGCCGGGCCAGCCGCGCGCCGAGCACGGTGATCGCGCCGCCGATGCCCGCCGCGAGGATCTCGCCGTCGCCGCGGAACGCCTCGGCGCAGGCGACAGCGCATACCTCCGCTCTCGTCGCGCTCATCGGGAGTCCTCCTCGTGCCAGCGACGCACGGCGGCCTGGTAGGCGCCCTCGTCGCCGCTCAGGAACCGGTCGCGGAACAACGCCCACTCCGCGGGTTCGGCGGCGGACCGGGCGTACAGACGCTGGAAGGCCTCGTCGCGCTCCGCGTCGGGTTCGCACGTGGTGGGATGCGCGCCGTTCGGTGCCTCCACGACGCCTGTCACGTGGGCCCGGCTGACCAGCAGGCTCTGCACCGGACCCTCCTTGAGCAGCTCACCGGTGCCCACAAGGCGCTCGCAGCTGACGTAGGCACGGTCGGCGGCCTTGCAGTAGAGGTCGTCGAAGTAGGGGTCCGGGCCGAGGTACTGCCCGTTCCCCCGGTGATCGGCCCGGTTCAGGTGCACGAGCGCCACGTCCATCGTCAACGGCGGCACCGCGACCAGCTCCTCGCCTCCATAGGGCGACCGTACGGTCCTCAGCCCGGGGTTCACGCGCAGCACATCCGACCCGAGCCCCGCATAGGTCGGCAGGAACGGCAGCCCGTGCGCGGCGGCCAGCAGGCCGAACATGAACATTCCCTCGTCGTACTCCACGAACTCCACCGACCCGCTCTGCCGAGCCGACCGGAAATGCGGCTCCAGGGGGATGGAATCGAGCGTGACGAACGGCGCGAAGAGCCGGCGTACCTTCCCGTACGCGCACAACAGCCCGACGTCCGCGCCGCCGTACGACACGACCGTGAGATCGGTGAGCCCGGAACGGCAGATCGCCCGGACCAGCGCCATCGGCTTGCGCCGCGACCCCCAGCCGCCGATCCCGATCGTCATGCCACTCCCCATCGATCCCACGACCTGCTCGATCGACATCACCTTTTTCATTGGCTCGCTCCGCTCGCCGGTTCGCGGGCGCTTTGACGCGGCGGCTTCCCTCGTCGCTCCGGTCGCAGGCTCCCTGCGCTCCTCAGTCCAGCCACCGCGCGCCCGCTCACAGTGCTCATGGGCTCGCTCCGCTCGCCGGTTCGCGGGCGCCTTGACGCGGCGGCTTCCCTCGTCGCTCCGGTCGCAGGCTCCCTGCGCTCCTCAGTCCAGCCACCGCGCGCCCGCTCACGGTGCTCATGGGCTCGCTCCGCTCGCGGGCATCAGGTCTCCGGTCCGGCGGTCTCCTTGCCGAGGAAGGCGTCGCGGTGGGCGTCACCCGCTCCTGACAGGTTGAGCTCGTACGTGAAGCCCTGCTCGAAGCGGTAACTGCTCTTCACGTCGACGGGGTCGATGCCGTTGAGCGACTCCTTGGCGCGCCGGATGACGTACGGATCCTTCGTCGCGATCTGTGCGGCCACCGCGAGGGCGGCGTCCCGGAGCCCTTCGCGCGGCACGACCTCCAGAACGGAGCCGTGGTGGTGGAGTTCCTGTGCCGTCACCGTTCGGCAGGTGTAGACCATGGCGCGCATCAGATGCTGGGGGACCAGCCGGGCCAGATGGGTCGCCGCCCCGAGCGCGCCGCGGTCGACCTCGGGCAGACCGAACGTGGCGTCGTCACCGGCCACGACGATGTCCGCGTTGCCCACCAGCCCGACGCCGCCTCCCAGGCAGAAACCCTGCACGGCCGCGATCACCGGCACTTCGCACTCGTAGACGGCGGCGAACGCCGCGTAGCAGCCCCGGTTCGCACCGATCAATGCCTCGAAACCGGCGCTGCTCTGCAGCTCCTTGAGGTCGACGCCCGCGCTGAAACCGCGGCCCTCGGCACGCAGCACGACCACACGTACCTCTTCATCGGCCCCCGCCGCGCGGAGCGCGCCGGCGAGCTCGAACCAGCCGCCGACGGTGAGCGCGTTGACCGGCGGTACGTCGATGACGACCTCGAGCACGCCGGGAGCGGCCACCTGACGCGTGATGCCCATACACCACCTCAATACCTAACGCTTGCTTGGTAACGTAGCATGGCGGTGGTTCGAAGATCAGGGAGGACCGTGGCGATCTCCTATGACTACGACGGCCGGACGGTCCTCGTCACCGGAGGCACGAAGGGCATCGGCGCGGGCATCGCGTCGGCCTTTCTCTCGGCGGGCGCCGACGTCGTCGTGTGCGCCAGGCGCGAGCCGGAACGGCCGCCCGCGGCGGGTGGTCGTACGGCGTGGTTCGTGCGGGCGGACGTGCGTGACCCACACCAGGTCGACGGCTTGATCGATGCCGTCGCGGAACGGCACGGCCGGCTGGACGTGGTCGTCAACAACGCGGGCGGGTCCCCGTACGTCCCGGCGGCCGACGCCTCGCCGGGCTTTCACACCAAGGTGATCGAGCTCAACCTGACCGCTCCGCTGCACGTGGCGCAGCGCGCCCATCGGCTCATGCGGGAGCAAGAAGGCGGCGGCGCGATCGTGATGATCGGCAGCGTCAGCGGCGTCCGGCCGTCGCCGGGAACGGCCGCCTACGGTGCCGCGAAGGCGGGGCTGCGCCATCTGGCCGCCTGCCTCGCGGCCGAATGGGCACCGAGGGTACGGGTCAACACCGTGGTGGTGGGGCTCGCCGACAGCGGAGCGGCAGACGAGCACTACGGCGGTGCGCGGACCCTCGCCGAGGTCGGTGCGACGGTCCCGGCCGGCCGCCTCGCCACTCCCGCCGACGTCGCGGCGGCCTGCCTGTTCCTCGGCACGCCCGAGGCCTCGTACATCACCGGCTCGACCCTGACCGTCGACGGTGGCGGAGAGCGGCCGGCCTGGTCGCATCTCGTCGCCGAGGGCGCCGCCCGCGAGGCCGCGCGCTCGACTTCCCCACCCTGACCGCGAAGCCGCCCGCGCTGACGACCGCTTGGAGCACGACGGGGAGGGAGAGAGGAACCATGAGCCTGATGGCGGGACGGGTTGTGATCGTCACCGGGGGCGGCCGGGGGATCGGACGGGAGCACGCACTCGAGTTCGCCCGGCAGGGCGCACGGGTGGTCGTCAACGACCTGGGCGTCGAGTCGGACGGTAACGGCGGATCCGGCGAGGTGGCCGAGTCGGTCGCGGCGCAGATCCGGGAGTCGGGCGGAGAGGCCGTCGGCAATGCCGACGACGTCGCCGGCTGGGACGGGGCGGCCGCGCTCGTGCGGGCGGCGGTCGACGCCTTCGGTTCGCTCGACGTGCTCGTCAACAATGCCGGGTTCGTGCGGGACCGGATGATCGTCTCCATGGGCGAGCAGGATTGGGACGACGTGGTGCGCGTGCACCTCAAAGGTCATTTCGCGCCGCTGCGGCACGCCGCCGCGTACTGGAGGGAACGCTCGAAGCGGGGCGAGGACGTCGATGCCCGGGTCATCAACACCTCCTCGGGCGCGGGACTGCTGGGCAGCGTGGGCCAGGTCAATTACGGCGCGGCCAAGGCCGGCGTCGCGGCGGTGACGCTCATCGCGGCCGCGGAACTGGCCCGCTATGGCGTGACGGTGAACGCCATCGCGCCCGCCGCCCGCACCCGCATGACCGAGAGGGTCTTCGCCGACACGATGGCCAGGCCGGGAGCCGGTTTCGACACCATGCACCCGGCGAACGTGTCCCCGCTCGTCGTCTGGCTCGGCAGCGCGGAGTCGCGGCACGTCACGGGCCGGGTTTTCGAGGTGGAGGGCGGGGTGATCGGCCTGGCGACGGGATGGCGGCACGGACCGCGCGTCGACAAGGAGGCGCGCTGGGAGCCGTCGGAGATCGGCGCGGTCGTCGACGGGCTGCTCGCCGAGGCCCCCGACCCTGAGCGCGTCTATGGGGCATAGAGGGCCATCTCGGGTGAGTTGTCGTGTTCGGGTTGAACAGACGTGCCTTGATCGTCAAGCTGTACCGATCGAGTCGCACTGACGTGCCGGATGCGAGGACCCCGTGAGCCGACCCACGTATCTGCGCATCGCCGATGACATTCGGCACCGCATTCAGGACGGCCGGCTCTCTCCTGGAGAGCGGGTGCCGTCCCGCGCGCAGTTGTCCCGCCGTTACACGGTGTCGGACCGCGTCGCGATCGAGGCGATCAAGGTTCTGATGAACGAGGGCCTGGTGGAGGGCCGGCCGGGCTCGGGCACCTATGTGCGCCGCCGCCCCGAGGCCAGGCGCCTGCACCGTGAGCCGCCCGGGGTCTCGCCGCCCGTCACGCTGCACGGTGCGAGGCGGGCGACCTCGCAGGAGGCCGCCGCACCGCCGTCGATCGCGGAGCGGTTCGGCGTCGACGCCGGGTCGGAGGTCATGCGGACCGACCATGTCTTCTGCGACGGGGATGAGCCGGTCATGCTGGCCACGTCATGGGAGCCGCTGTCGCTCACGCGCGGCACCCCGGTCATGTGGCCGGATCGAGGGCCGCTGGCCGGGCTCGGCCCGCTCGACCGGATGGGCTCCATCGGTGTCACCGTGACGCGCGTCGAGGAGGCGATCTCGGTGCGCCCCGCCCTGGAGGAGGAGTCACAGGGCCTCGACCTGCCGAGGAGCGCGATCGTCATCGTGCTCAGCCGGACCTGCCTGGCGGAGAAACGGCCGGTGGAGATCGCCGACTTCGTCTTCAGCGCCGAACGACATGAGCTGTGGCAGGAGTTCGGGGTGTAACGAGCCCCGTTTCTCATCCTCCAGCGTCTTTCCAGCCTGGTTCGAGTCTTGCAAATGACGCTCTCCGCGGAGGCTCGCCCCACGCCCGGGGCGCGCCAGGCGTCGAGACGGACTCACCCCGGTCCGCTCCGCAAACGTGAGAGGCGCTGACCAATGATCGGATCCAAGCGACATCGGAGCCCGCGAATCGCAGGCCTGGCCATGCTGTGCTCCGCAGCTCTCGTCGCCGGCACCATCGGTACCGGCCTGGCGGCGGCCGGTACAGCCCGGGTGGCCCCCCGGCTCAACTCCATCGATTTCGATTTCGACAAGGGCAACGCGCTCCCCGACGTCCTGTACGGAAGGGTCGGCGAGGCCATCAAGAAGTACGTATCCCCCAAGGGAACCGACGCCACGCTCGTCTTCCGCATCGCGGCCCTCGCCTCGGTCGCGCACTTCGACGCGATCGCGCCCTACCGTCCCACGGCCGTGGGAATCTACTCCAACCTCGGCCGTCGTCCGGCTGAGGAGAGCGCCGGCAACCGGAACAGAAACATCGCGATCCTCTACGCGTCCTATCGCGTCTACAACAGCCTCATCCCAGAGGGCGCGGCGGACTGGCGCAAGATAATGACCGACGTCGGGCTGAACCCGGACGACGACCAGGAGAACGCCACCACGGCGATCGGCATTGGCAACCTCGCGGGCAAGTCCGTCAACGCCGCCAGGCTGCATGACGGCATGAACCAGCTGGGCGACGCCGGCGGGCGCAAGTACAACCTGCAGCCCTACGCCGACTATCTCGGATTCAAGCCGGCGAACACGGCCTATGAGATCCGGGACCCGTCGCTCTGGCAGCCCGCCGTCGTTACCAAGGGCAACGGCATCTTCCAGGTTCAGCAGTTCGTGACGCCACAGCTGATGGTCACCAAGCCGTTCACCTACGACGACCCGAAGAAGTTCCTCATCCCCCCGCCGCACAACAGCGACTACGAGGGGAACCGTGCGGGGTACAAGCGCCAGACGGACGAGGTTCTCGCGGCGTCGGCGGGGCTGACCGACGCAACGAAGATGAGGGCGGAGTTCTTCGACGACAAGTTCCGGGGCATCGGCTACTCGAGCGCCGTTGTCGCACTGAACAGAGGAATCGGCATCGACAAGTTCATCGACCACGTCACCGCGGCCGACATCGGGGTGTTCGACGCATCGATCTCGGTCTGGTACGACAAGTGGAAGTATCAGGCCGTCCGCCCGTTCACCACCGTCCGCGTTCTCTACGGCGGCCAGAAGGTCACCGCGTGGGGCGGGCCCGGCAAGGGCACCGTCGAGGACCTGCCGGCCAAGGATTGGCGGCCGTACCTGGGCACTCCAGATCACCCGGAGTACCCCTCCGGCTCGACCGCCGCGTGCGCAGCGACCGCGCAGGCCGGGCGGCGCGCCTTCGGCACCGACGACATCACACTCTCGTACACCTTCGCCAAGGGTTCCTCGAGCGTCGAACCGGGGCTCACGCCGACCGCGGCCACGACCCTGAGCTGGACGACATGGTCCGACTGGCTCCGGGACTGCGGTCTCAGCCGGCTCAACGGCGGCGTCCATTTCAAGGCGGCCATCGAAGCCTCGAAGAAGCTCGGTCCGCAGTTCGGCGACCGGTCCTACGACCTCGTGCAGGCTCATGTCGCGGGGAAGCGCGGCTCGGGCGGCTGAACCGCCCCCCGCACCAGGTGATCCGCACCGAACCGCCGCTCCCCAGGGGCCGGGTCGACGAGGTGGATCCGGCCCCTGGCCATGACGATGCCGACCGAGGCACTGGCCCCGGACACGGGCTACTCACCCGGTGGCCGGCGGGAGTTCGCTTCCGGCGTCGGCCGCTTCGGCGAGCCGGTCGCGCAGGGTGCGCACCAGTTCGTCGCTCTGGTGGGTGAGCCGTTCGATGGCCGGCAGGGCAAGGTCCTCCCGTACGGTGTCGGCGAGCAACTCGTCGTACTCCTCGGCGCGTGCCGACAGCGTGTCCAAGTGCCGGTGCGCGCGGAATGCCTTGTCGGCGGCCCTGGTCCGCTCCGCGTAGCGCTCCAGCGCCTCGATCCGCCGGGTCACCGCCGCTACCGACAGGTCCAGCTTGTGGCGGAGCGGCCGGATGGCGGCCTCGACCTCGGGCGCCGCCCCCGACGCGAGGAAGGCCTTCTGCTCGCCGCGCAGCCGCGCCTGCCGGGCCAGCACCTGGGCGATCTCCCACTCCTGCCGGGGCAGCGTCACGGCGTTGTCGACGGTGTCGAGCAGACCCTCCTTGTTGACCTCCGACCCCTGCACGGTGTCGATGGCGCCTTGTACCCGCGCCAGCAGTGTCCGGCCCTCCTCGTCGAAGTCCTCCGGCGTCACGTAACGGTCCCGGCGCAGCTTCAGCGCGCGGGCCCGGCGCATGTCGTCGCTGAGGTAGCGGCCGGTGAGCGCGATGACCGCCAGCGGGATCAGGCTGAGGCCCCAGGCGCCGCCGAACGCGATGCCGAGCACGCACAGCAGGGGGATGGCCAGCGGAGCCGTGCGATGCAGGATCCCGTGCTGGGCGACGAGCGCGTCGAGTTCGGGTCGCAGGCCGGGGTCGGCCACGGGGCGGGTTTCCGCCGGAGCACGCTCGTCGGCGTCCGAGGGTGCCCCGACGAGCCGCCAGTAGGTCGAGACGTGCGTCTCGAAGGCGAAGTCGTCGGGCCTGATCTCGACCTCGGTCGGGCCGATCGGCAGCGGCCACGAGCCGATGGGGTCGCCGCCGCCGGGCCCGGCGAACCGGACCCACCAGCCCCCCTTGCCATCGTCACAGCGGTAGCGGCCAGGGGCGATGTCGATCCCGACGAAGAACGTGCCGGTCCCGGGGATGGTGTGCCTGCCGACACCACTGGTCACTGCGCGACCTCCGACCAGAGGAGTTCCCGATCACCCTCATCAAGGAGACGTGTACCGGACGGTACAAGTTGCCCCTTACCCACATGAGGTTGTTGGAAGTCGTCCTATCGCGGACCAGTCAGCCGACTTCCTCGATCAGGCGTAGCAGTGTGTAGGCGGCGATGGTCGGAGAGTCGGTGATCTCACCGTCGCGGATCATCTGTTCCACGTCGCCTCGGCCGAACCAGCGTTGTGTCATGCCCTGTTCGGTGTGCTCCCGGGCGACCGGGCCGGCGGTCAGGTCGGTGGCGAGGAAGGCTTCGCACTCCTGGCTGGTGAGGCCCGGTGCCAGGGCCAGCCGGCCGAGCCTGCGCAGCGTCCCCGCCCGCAGGCCCGTCTCCTCGGCCAGCTCGGCGTGCGCCAGATCCTCGGCCGGTGCCGCCCGGTCGTCCGACCAGGTCCCCTGAGGGAACTCCCATGACCGCCGGCCGACCGGATAGCGGAACTGCTCGATCAGATGGAAGCCGTCGTTCTCCATGGGAATGATCAGTGCCGCCGTGGGTTTGTCGACCACGGTGTAGATGCCCGACGAACCGTCGGGCAGCCGGATCTCGTCCTCTCGCAGGGAGATCCAGCGGTTCTTGTACAGCAGGGTGGTGGCGGTCTGAATCATTCGACCACTGTGGCAGGTGCGCTGGCCGCGATCGTGCGGGCCCGGCCGGCCGTCATCCCAGGGACCCCCTCCAGCAGCGCGATGGCGATCATGATGGCGACCGGAAGGGTCCAGCCGTTCGACAGGTCGTGCAGGAGTCCCACGGCGAACGGGCCGATCGCCGCGATGAGGTAACCCACGCCCTGGGCCATGCCGGACAGGCGGGCGGCCACCCGGGCGTCGCCGGACCGCAACCCGATGAAGGCGAGCGCGAGGGCGAAACCCGCGCCCTGGCCGAGACCGAGCGCGACCGCGCTGACCCAGATCAGCCCGACGGGTGCCCAGGCGACGCCGGCGAAGCCGACGGCGGTGAGCGCGACGACCGCGAGCACGATCGGCCGCTGGTCGCGCAGGTGCCGGTCGATCGCGGGCACGAGGAGCGAGCCGGTCGCCTGTACGAGGCAGGAGACCGCGAGCACCAGGCCCGCGCCGCCCTCTCCCATGCCGCGGTCCTGGCACAGCGTGGGAAGCCAGGCGAAGACCACGTAGGCGAGCAGGGACTGCAGGCCCATGAAGCCGGTGACGTGCCAGGCCAGCCGGTTTCGCCAGAGCCCCGCCGAGACGGTGCCGCCTGCGATGGGCCGGCGCGCGGCCCGGAGGGCTCGTGGCGACCAGACCAGGCCGGCGAGCAGCGCCGGGGCGGCGAGCAGGACGAGCGGAAGCCGCCATCCGGAGCCGGCCGATTCCTGGATCGGCACAACGACGCCCGAGGCGATGGCCGCTCCCAGCGTCACCGCGGTCGTGTAGACCGCCGTGACGAACGTCACGGACTCGGGTTGGTCCCGCTTGATGAGCGCCGGTGCCGCGACGTTGCCGACGCTGATCGCCAAGCCGACCAGCAGCGCACCGGTGAAGAGCGTGAGCTGCCAGGGACCGGAGCGGACGAGGATCCCGACGATCAGCAGCGCCATGCTGCCCGCGAGAAGGACCTCCTCCCGGACTCGGCGGGTCAGCGCGGGGGCGATCAGCCCGAAGAGCCCGAAGCACAGCACCGGCAGGGTGGTGAGCGCCCCCGCGGCCGCGTTGGACAGGCCGAGATCCCCACGGATGTCGGCGAGCAACGGTGCCACGCCGGTGACCGCAGGCCGCAGGTTGATCGCGATCAGCACGATGAGGATCAGCGACCGGCCGTGCCGGAGCAGGAAGGGACGCGAGGGTGTTGTGATCAGCTGGGGGGTGGGCCTGGCCACGAAAGAGACCTCCGATTCTGTTGCGGTCGCCAGGGTTTCATGCCGCGATGTCCGGGTCGTCGGCGCCATCGGCCGGTGGAAGACTCGTAGGGCCGTCCGCCCGTTCCGCAGGGAGTTCGATGAACGCCGATCATGACCCGCCATGGGCGATGCAGCTCGCCGTGCGCGCCGAGAGGGCGGCGCCGCCCGCGCACAGCGCAGTGTGCGCGGCCGCCGCGATGGCCGTCGTGCGCCTGCTCACCGATCCCCGCTCGACCGATGGGGAGTGGTCTGAGGCGGTGGGCAGGTGGGAGTCGGGCCGGATCCGCAAGGTCGCGCGGCGGGCCCGCGGTGTGCGCTGGCCGGCCGCTCAGGAGATTCCCGGCGTGACCGTGGACCACGGCGGCGCGCAGGTTCGGGCGTTCCCGCCCGCGCCGGTCACCGAGGTGCCGCCCGAGCTGGCCAGGCTGCAGGTGGCCGGGCTCGATCTGGACGACGACGAGGAGCCCAAGCCGCCTCCTGCGCGGCCGTACGCCGCCATCGCGCTCAACCCGCACGTCACGATGAGCACCGGCAAGGCAGCGGCGCAAGCCGGGCACGCCGCCCACCTGCTGCTGCGTCAGTCCGGAGCGGCCGCCCGCGAGGACTGGCTCGGGGCCGGTCTCGCCGTCCATCTGGTGCGTGGCGTGCCGTGGGAGGAATGCGTAGGACAGGCCGCCGTCGCGGTACGGGACGCGGGCTACACCGAGGTGCCGCCCGGCACGATGACCGCCATCGCGTGGATCGTGTCGCACTGAGCCGGCGGGCCCCGAGTCCCAGGTCCCCGAGCCCGGTCCAGAATCCTTAAGTCCGCTTTCGGTGTCCTTTGTTGTGATCGTGCGTACCGCCCCGGAAGGCCGGGACGGTCGAACACAGCGGAGGGAAGCGGAGCATGGCTCTCAGCAGACGAGTCAAGATCACCTTGGCCGGAGCAGGGCTGGCCGGGGTGGCGTTGGTCACCGCCGGTGGCACGGCGCTCGCCGCCGGTCCCGACGGCGGAATGACCGAGCTTCAGATCGTCGACCGGCACGGCGCGGGAACGGCCGCCGCGGCGGAATCGGTGACGGCCCCGGACGAGGACTGCCCTGAGAAGACGGCGTCGGCCACCGGAGCGGTGGACACGCGATGAACGAGCCGGACACCGCCCGGGCCCGCATGGGCTCGGGCGGCCCGCCGGGGCAGGACCCGGGCCCGGCCGGTGCCCTCACCGGGACGGCGCTGCTGGAGCGGGCGGTGTTCGAGGTCAAGCGGGTCATCGTCGGGCAGGACCACATGGTCGAGCGACTGATGGTCGCGGTGCTCGCCGGCGGGCACTGCCTGCTGGAGGGCGTTCCCGGTGTGGCGAAGACGCTCGGCGCCGAGACCCTCGCCACAGTGGCGGGCGGGACGTTCGCGCGGATCCAGTTCACCCCCGACCTGGTGCCCTCGGACATCGTGGGCACCCGTATCTACCGGCCCTCGACCGAGAGCTTCGACATCGAGCTGGGCCCGGTGATGGCCAACATCCTGCTGGCCGACGAGATCAACCGGGCGCCCGCCAAGGTGCAGTCGGCCCTGCTCGAGGTGATGGCGGAGCGCAAGGTCAGCATCGGCGGCCGCACCTTCACCGTGCCGGAGCCGTTCCTGGTGCTGGCCACCCAGAACCCGATCGAGTCCGAGGGGGTCTACCAGCTCCCCGAGGCACAGCGGGATCGGTTCCTGATGAAGATCGACGTGGGCTACCCATCGGAGGCCGAGGAGCTGGCGATCCTCTACCGGATGAGCGTGAACCCGCCCACGCCCTCCGTGCTGCTCGACACCGACCGGCTGATGGCGCTGCGGTACGAGGCGGACCGGGTGTTCGTGCACGACGCCATCGCGCGTTACGCCGTACGGTTGATCGCCGCCAGCCGTGACCCGGTCGGCTGCGGAATCCCCGACGTGGCCCGGCTGATCTCCTATGGGGCCAGCCCACGGGCCACCCTCGGGCTGGTCGCCGCGGCCCGCGCACTGGCCCTGCTGCGGGGCCGGGGTTACGTGCTGCCCTCCGATGTGCGCGACCTCGCCGGTGACGTGATCGCCCATCGCCTGGTGCTGTCGTTCGACGCGCTCGCCGACGGGGTGTCGGCGCGGTCCATCGTCGACCGGATCGTCGACGCCGTTCCGCTGCCCAGGGTCGCGCCGCGCGACGACGACGCCCTCGACGGGCGGCCCGGCGACGGGACACCCCCCAACGGGCGGCCGATGAAGGGGGCGGCCGCGTGACGACGCCCGATCTGCGCGACCTTGCGCCCGAGCAGGCGCTGCGGAGGCTGGAGCTCACCATCGTCCGGCGCTTGGACGGACTCCTGCAGGGCGACCACCTCGGTCTGGTGCCCGGCCCCGGCACCGAGGCCGCCGAGGGGCGCGAGTACGTGCCGGGCGACGACGTGCGGACCATGGACTGGAACCTCACCGCCCGTACGACGGCGCCCCACGTGCGCGACCGCATAGCCGACCGGGAACTGGAGACCTGGGTGCTGGTGGACGCGACCGCCAGCATGGACTTCGGCACCGGCCGGGTGGAGAAGCGCGATCTCGCGGTCGTCGCCGTGGCCGCGATCGCCTTCCTCACCGAGCGCGCCGGCAACCGGATCGGTGCGCACATCCTCGTCGACGGTGAGGCGCGGCACGTGCCGGCGCGCACCGGACGCCCTCACCTGCTCGGACTGCTCCGGGCTCTGCTGAACGTGCCACGCGCCGCCCCCGGTGGCCGCGCCGCCGCCTCGCTCGGGGCGGGCGCCCAACTGCTCGGCCGGACGACCGGGCGGCGCGGGCTCGTGGTCGTGGTGTCGGACTTCCTCGAGCCGGTGGAGTCGTGGGAGCGGCCGCTGCGGCTGCTGGCCGGGCGGCACCAGGTGCTGGCCGTGGAGGTGCTCGACCCGCGTGAGTTGACGCTGCCGGACGTCGGGCTGCTCACGGTCGTCGATCCCGAGACCGGCCGGCGGCGGGAGATCCCGACCGCCGCCAGGCGGCTGCGCGAGCGCTACGCGGCGGCCGCCGCAGAGCAGCGGACGGCCATCGCGACGGCGGTGCGCCGGACCGGGGCGGCGCATCTGCGGCTGCGCACCGACGGGGACTGGATGCGCGACATCGTCGCGCACGTCCTGGCCCGGCGCAGGACGGCCGCCGCCGCGCCCCCGCCGGCGGCCGGCACGGGGGTGCGCCGATGAACTTCCTCGCGCCCGGCCGGCTCCTGCTGCTCACGGCCCTCCTCGTCCTGACCGCCCTGTACGTCGTGCTGCAACTGCGGCGTGGCAGGTACGCGGTGCGGTTCACCAATCTCGCCCTGCTGGAGAAGGTCGCCCCGGTGCGGCCGGGCTGGCGCAGGCACGCTCCGGCGGCAGCATTCCTGCTCATGCTGGGGCTGTTCGTGACCGGCTTCGCCCGCCCCACCACCGATGTACGGGTCCCGCGTGAACAGGCGACCATCATGGTGGCCGTCGACGTGTCGACCTCCATGGAGGCGACCGACATCGAGCCGAGCCGGATAACTGCGGCCAAGGGGGCCGCCCGCGCGTTCGTGAACTCGCTGCCCGCCCGCTTCAACGTCGGGCTGGTCGCCTTCTCCGGCAGCGCCACGGTGACCGTCGCGCCCACCACCGACCGGCGCGCGATGCTCGCGGGCATCGACCGCCTCACCCTCAGCCCGCGCACCGCGATCGGCGAGGGCGTCTTCACCTCGCTCCAGGCGATCACGGACTTCGGCGTGCAGTTCGGCGAAAGTGCCCCACCGGGACGCGTCGTGCTGCTGTCCGACGGCACCAACACCGCCGGCCGCAGTCCCGTGACGGCCGCCGAACGGGCGGCGCAGACGCGCGTCCCGGTCTCGACGATCGCCTACGGCACCGCCGAGGGCGTCATCTACCAGAACGGGACACCGGTCGCGGTGCCGGTCGACGGGCCCGCGCTGGAACGGCTCGCGCAGGAGACCGGCGGACGGTTCTACGAGGCCGCCACCGGCGACGAGCTGCGCCAGGTCTACGAGGACATCGGCAGCAGCGTGGGATACCGCACCGAGCGGCGGGAGATCTGGGCGTGGTTCATCGGCGCCGGTCTGCTCTTCGCCTGCGCCGCGGCCGCCGGGTCCCTCCTCTGGTTCTCCCGAATCCCCTAAGGAAGTGTGCTTGACGTCCTCTCCCGCCTGAAGACGGGAGATTCCAACCTCTCAGACAGGAGAAGCCGGTGGTTCGCGGTTCACGGCCCCGTCCAACGACTGGAGGGCTCCCCGCACTGTCACGGCCCGCCCGGCCGCGAATCCGCTTGGCTATCGCGGACTCACTCAACGTAGCAGAAGGGAGGGAGCGGCGTTTCCTCTCCGGCCGGAAAACCGGAGTCCCCACGCCGCGATCTCAATGAGCGACAGAATCGCGCTCGATGGGGGCAGGACGGGACCGTCCAAGATCGGACAGAGCGAACCCTGGGCCACCCGTGGTGACGTCCGGATCGGACTCGGCGAACCGCGCGGCCCGGACTTCCTGCCCCCGCGCCCCGGCCCGGCGGGGCCGCCCGGTGGACCGGTGGCCGGACCGTTCGCCCCCTTGCCGTCGGCACCGGCACCGGCACGGCCCGGCGGATCCCGCGCCGGCGGGCGCATCATGGCCATGGCCATCCTGGCCGCGGCGCTGACCGGCGGAGCGGCCGGGATCGCCGGGGCCACGCTGACCTCCGACCGGGGGCTCGCGCCACCGGCGCAGTCCACCGCCGGTCCGGTGAACGGCGGCGGCGACCTCAGCGACATCGCGGCCCGCGTACAGCCGAGCGTCGTGTCGATCGAGATCCGCGGGACGAGTTCGCGGGGGACCGGATCCGGTTTCGTCATCGACCGCGGCGGTCACGTGCTCACCAACGCGCACGTCGTCGACGGGGGAGGCGAGGTGACGGTCGTCCTCCCCGACCGGCGCCGGCTGCCGGCCCAGGTCGTGGGCACCGATTCCGCGCACGACATCGCCGTACTGTCCATCGCCGCCGCCGACAGCCCGCCGCCGCTGGTCTTCGGCCGCTCGGCCGACGTGCGGGTCGGCGACCCGGTGCTGGCGATCGGCTCTCCGCTCGGGCTGGCCGGCACTGTCACCGGAGGTATCGTCAGCGCGATGAACCGGGAGGTACGGCTGGGCGGCGGCGAGCGGCAGACCGCGCTACAGACCGACGCGTCCATCAATCCCGGCAACTCCGGCGGGCCACTGGTCAACGCGCGCGGGGAGGTGGTCGGCGTGAACACGGCGATCGCGACGCTCAGCCGTGGCGGCGGTTCCGGCTCCATCGGCATCGGGTTCGCGATCCCCGTGGACCGGGCCGTGGATCGTGCCCAGCAGCTCATCCGTTGACGTGACCGTGGGCGGAGAGACAGGGAGCGTGGACTGATGCGAGTGCTGGTCGTGGAGGACGAGGAGGACCTCGCCGAGGCGCTTCGGTTCGGGCTGGTGAGGGCGGACTACGCGACCGACATCGCCTTCGACCTCGCGGAGGCGTCGCAGAAGCTCTACGCCACCTCGTACGACCTGATGGTCCTTGACCTCAACCTTCCGGACGGCGACGGCACCGACCTCTGCAGCGCGATCCGCCGTGGTGAACTGGCCGGGGAGACCGGGGCCGACCTGCGGATCCTGATGCTCACCGCGCGGGACCGGCTCGCTGACCGGGTGCGCGGTCTGGATGAGGGGGCCGATGACTATCTCGTCAAGCCGTTCGCCTTCCCGGAGCTGCTGGCCCGGGTACGGGCGCTGCTGCGCCGCGACAGCGGGGGCGCCTCGGCCGTGTGGACGGTGGGCGAGCTGACGCTCGACACGGCGCGGCACGAGGCGTACCGGGGTGATCGGCGGCTGAACCTGAGTCCCAAGGAGTTCTCGGTGCTGCGGTATCTGATGAGCCGGCCCGGCGAGGTCGTGTCGTCCGAGGACCTCCTCGAACACGTGTGGGACGAGAACGCCGATCCCTTCACCAACACGGTACGGGTCACTCTCGGTACCCTCCGGCGCAAGCTCGGCGACCGGGACGGTGAGCGGCTCATCGAGACGGTGGTGCGTCAGGGCTACCGGCTCATGGAGCAGCCGGCGGAGTCCGCGTCATGATCCGTCGCCCGGCGCCGCCGAGCCGGCTGAGGCTGCCCCAGGTCGCGCAGTCGATCAGGTTCCGGCTCACCGTGCTCTACTCGACGCTGCTCTTCGCGCTGGCGGCGCTGGTGCTCGGGGGCATCTACCTGGTGCTGGCGGAGCGCACCGACGCCGGTCCGATCACGACGCAGTACGCGAAGAACTACCGGCAGGAGTCCGACGGCACCAAGACCTACCTCGGCACGATCGCCGTGGCCGAGGTCAGGGAGGTCGAACAGGCCGTCAACTACGAGACGCAACAGACCGTCAAGGACTACTCGCTGGGCATGCTGGGCGGGTTGTTCGTGGCGAGCCTCGGTATCGGCTGGGTGCTGTCGGGACGTGCGCTGAAACCGGTGCGCGCCATCGCCCGCACCGCGGAGGAGATCCAGGCCACCGATCTCTCCCGGCGGATCCGGCTGGACGGGCCGAGGGACGAGCTGCGCTATCTCGCCGACACCGTCGACTCCATGCTCGACCGGTTGAACAACGCGTTCGACGCGCAGCGCCGGCTCATCGACGACGCCTCGCACGAACTGCGCAGCCCGCTGGCGATCATCAGGGCGAATCTCGACACGGTGCTCACCGTTCCCGACGCCACTGACGAGGACCGCCGCCGGGCGGCGCTGGTCGTCGACCGGGCCACCACCCGGATGACGCGGCTGGTCGAAGACCTGCTGGCCACCGCGCGGCGCTCGACACCGGCCCTGCACGACACCGACGTGGACCCGGCCGCGATCGCCCGCGAGGCGGCGGAGGAGTTCGACCCGCTCGCGGCCGGCCGCGGGCTGACCATCGAACGCGACCTTGGCGCCGGCCCCACGATCATCGGCGACCACGACGCGCTGCGGCGGGCGGTGGGGAATCTGCTGTCCAACGCCGTACGGCTGGCTCCCGTGGGCACCCGGATCACCGTGGCCACCGGCACGGAGGAGGGCTGGCGGTGGATCGCGGTCAGTGACGGCGGCCCCGGCATTCCGGCCGACGACCAGGCCCGGGTGTTCGACCGGTTCTGGCGGGGGGCCGACGTGCGCCGCTCCCGCGAGCGGCGCACCGGCCTGGGGCTGGCGATCGTACGGCACATCGTCGAGGCGCACGGCGGGCATGTGCGGCTGTTCTCCGAGCCGGCCGTGGGCAGCACCTTCGTGCTGTGGCTGCCCTGCTCCGCCGCGGACGGCGGGGCGGGGCAACCGCCCGGCCATGACCCGCTCGGCCGGCAGCACCCGCCCGCGGCGACCACGAAGACGGCCGACGAGGCGACCACCGAAGACGGTCACCAAGGCGGCCACCGAGCCGGCGGCTAGCGGCGACCGTGGCGTGAACCGGGCAGCAGGACCTCGGCGATGACGGGCAGGTGGTCGGAGGCACCGGGATCGCTGGTGACGACCGCCGCGGTACGGGTGATCACCTTCGTGGACGTCAGCACGTAGTCGATCCGGCTCGTCGGGTTCTCACTGTCGTAGGTGAGGCCGTCGCCGACCCCGCCCTCCACCCACGAGTCGGCCATGTCGTCGGCGAGCGCGCGGATCTCCGGCTGCTCGGGGGTGGCGTTGAGGTCGCCGAGCAGCACGAACGACTCCCGCGGCCGGCCGATCAGCGTCTTGATGGCCTGGGCCTGTTCCAGCCGCTCGGCCGCGTTGTTGTGCTGGAGGTGGGTGTTGTACACCTGCAGCGGAACACCGCGCACCTTGACGCGTGCCCTCAGCAGTCCGCGCTGCTCGTGTCCCTCGTACTTCGGCAGGTACCTGTTGTCCCAGTCGGTGATCCGCGAACGCGACAGGATCGCGGTGCCGTACTGACGGCGCGGTGCCCCCGGCGCCAGCGGGTCGAGGTCGAGGTTGGCGCCGTACACGACGTGCATGTCGAGCCGGCGGGCCAGCCACGACGCCTGGTCGACGAAGTCACTGCGCTCGGACCAGTGCCGGTCGACCTCCTGCAGACCGACGACCCCGGGATCACGGCCATCGATCACGTCGGCGATGCGCTCCAGGCTCACGTTGCCGTCGGTGCCCGCACCGTGGTGGATGTTGAAGGTCATGACCTTCACCGCGCGGGGCTTCGAGCTCGCGTCGGCGGGGGCGGCGAGGCCGAGCATGGCGGTGACGGCCATGGCGAGGATGATGGGCGGGCCGGTGATGCGCATGGGGGCTCCTGGGAGGCGGGGGATCGGCGCCGCCAGGCTGACGCCCCAGCATGTCGATCAAGAAAACGGCGGGCGAAGCCCGCGCATCGCGCGTGGGGCGGAGCGCCCGCACGCGGCACCAGCTGTGATCATGCGATTGCTCGCGGCGCCGGGGCGGTCCGCCGCGCGAACTTCTGCATGATCACGACGGACGGTCCGGCTCAGTTCGGGTCGCGTCCGCCGAACGCCGCGATCCGGTCGTACAGGGGAGCGTCGTCGGGCACCCGCAGCTGCGGGCCGATGTGGTGCCCGTCCGCCTCGTTGCCCCGCATCTGCGGCGTGAGGTTCTCCTCGGACCACTGGAGTGCCGCCCGCCCGGGCTCGGGGTCGAGGTCGGTCGGTTGGCCGGTGGCCTTGCAGATGTCCCAGGCATGGATGACCAGCTCGGTGATCTGCTGGCCGACCGTCCAGATGGCCGGTACCTCGCCGAAGGGCAGCTTCTGCGTCCGGTCGAGGGCGCCCGGCCGCCGCCACGCGGCCAGCAACTCGGCCGCGGCCACGCGGTAGGCGCCGCGCCAGTCGTCGCCGATGACGTCGACGCCGAGGTGGTTCCGCTCGCCGCCGGCGGTCACCACGGCGAACTGGTGCACCTCGTCCACGATGTGGTTGACCAGTGCGCGCACGTCCCAGGAACGGCACGGGGTCGGCGACGACGCCTGCTCCGGCCGGACATTGGCGATGGCGGTGCCGGTCTGGTCGAGCGCACGTGACAGCAGGGCGATGGGGCCGTGGGACGTGGTCATCGTGGTTCCTCCGGTGTTCTCGCGTGTCCTCGTGACATGAAACGTGCGCGGCCGGGAGACTCATCGGTCCGCGTCGCCCGCAATCCGTGGCGGGTGGCGACGAGGGCGAGGATCAGCCGGTCACCGGTTCGCGGCGGCCAGGGGGTCGCCGGAGCGGGTGCGCAGGTCGAGCACTGAGCGCCCGTACGCGCCCGTACGCGCCCGTACGCGTCCGTACGCGTCCGGGCGAGACCGGTCCGCCCGGTGCCCGCCTACGACGGACCGGAGTGAGGCGGA
Source organism: Actinomadura alba (assembly GCF_014323705.1). Classification (GTDB taxonomy): domain Bacteria; phylum Actinomycetota; class Actinomycetes; order Streptosporangiales; family Streptosporangiaceae; genus Actinomadura_C; species Actinomadura_C alba. Next base: position 234,460 of record NZ_JABVEC010000001.1, on the reverse strand, counting down.
CCGGGGTTGGGCGGACCGGCGTGGGCAGGGCCGTTCCGCGCGTCCTGCCCGGTGCCGCGCTGCCAGCGGCTCAGTGCCGCGAGCGCCATCTCCTGGGTCCGGGTGAGGTTCCGCGCCGGCGGCTCGCCGGCTTGAGGAGGCGCGGGCGGGGCCGCCCGGCCTATCCGGACCTTCACGCTCAGCGTGTACGACACGAACAGCAGCAGGGTGAGCACGAGCAGGGACACCAGATGTTCGACCAGCCGGCCCATGAATCCGGCCCACACGTCGAGTACGCAGAAGACGGCGAATCCGATCATCCAGCCGACCAACGCGGGCAGGAGCCACACGTCCTTGCGACGCAGCATCCCACCGAGCACGGCGACGAACAGCAGCAACTGGACGGTCTTGACGAGGATGAGCACAGGGGTCGCGAGACCGGTGCCGAGCCCCGCGGTCTCGGTGAGGTAGCCCGCGATGTCGCTCCGGCGGTCGTCCCAGCCGATCAGGCTGCTCAGCAGCCCGGTGAGGCCGAAGGTGAGCAGGAAGACCCCGATCGGGTAGTGGTGGCGGTGCCAGCCGGGCCGCTGCCGTTCGGGTGGAGCGAGCGGAGGCGGCGATGGGAGCGGAGCGGGCGACTCGGCACGCAGGGGCGGAGCGGGCCGCTCGCCGCGCGGAGCGGGTGCGTCCGGCTGCTCGTAGCCGCTCTGCTCCGGCGAGCGCCGTGGGGCCGGGGGAGTGATCAGCGGGAGCGGCAGATCCCGCCGGGTCTGGTCGGCCGGGGCGGGCGGCTCGTAGCCGGGCCGCTCGGTCCGAGGTTCCCCCGGCGCGGGGTCCTCGCTCTCCGGCTCCTCGGCATCGGGTTCCCCGGTCTCGGGTTCGCTCTTGGGTTCCCCCGTCTCAGGCACCTCAGGATCGGCTTCCCCGGTCTCGGGTACCTCGGGATCGCCGAGTTCCCCGGTCTCGGCCACCTCGGGATCGCCGAGCTCTCCGGTCTCGGGCGCCTCAGGATCGGGTTCCCTGGTCTCGGCCACTTCGGGATCGCCGAGCTCTCCGGTCTCGGGCGCCTCAGGATCGGGTTCCCTGGTCTCGGCCACTTCGGGATCGCCGAGCTCTCCGGTCTCGGGCGCCTCAGGATCGGGTTCCCCGGTCTCGGACACCTCGGGATCGCCGAGTTCCCCGGTCTCGGCAACGTCAGGTTCGGTCTCTTCGGGAACGGGTTCCTCGGACGTTGGTCGTTCCCCGGTCCGGGCCTCCTGCGGTTCGGGCGTCCCCGCCTCGGGCTCTTCGGGGACCTCATCAGCCGGCTGTGCGGCGGGGGGAAGCGGTGCGGCGGCCTCCGGATCGACCGGGGCCGGCTCCGGATCGACCGGGGCCGGCTCCGGGTCGGCGGCCGGTCTTCTCGGCCGTGGCATCTCGATCGTCCCCGGGCGGCCCGCGGGCTCGATGCCAGGCGGGGCTGGTTTCTCCTGCGCGGTCGGCGTCTCCTCCGGGGTCTGCACCGCCTCTTCACCCTCCACCCGTGGCCCCCGCGGATCTTTCGGTCCCGATGGACCGTCCCCGGCGGGGTTGGACGCTCCTTGGCCGGCGCCGGTTGGCATATGCGCAAGATATCCCGGATCTTGCAGGTCGAGTGCCGCACGCGCGGGACCCGGCATCACGATCTCGGCAGACCCAGGGTCCGTTCGGCGATGATGTTGCGCTGGATCTCGCTGGAGCCCGCGTAGATCGTGTCCGCCCGGCTGAACAGCAGCAGCCGCTGGGCGGCGGTCGGCTCGTAGGGATCGGCGTTCGCCGCCACCATCCCCTCGGCCCCTCGCACGTCCACGGCGAGCTCGCCGAGCCTGCGATGCCATTCGGACCAGAAGAGCTTGGCGATCGAGACCTCCGGCCCCGGTTCGCCGTCGGCCGGCGACCGCATCGTCCGCAGCGCGTTGAACCGCATGATCTCCAGTTCGATCCACGCCTGGGTCAGCCGGCTCCGCAGGATCGGATCCGCCGCCGCGCCGCCGGCGCGCGCCTGTTCCATGACGCGGTCCAGTTCCCGGCGGAAGCCGATCTGCTGCCCGAGGGTCGACGCGCCCCGTTCGTACCCGAGCGTCGCCATCGCGACCCGCCATCCGTCGCCGGGCGCGCCCAGGATGTTGCCCGCGGCCGTCCGGGCGCCGTCGAAGAAGACCTCGTTGAACTCGCTGGTGCCGGTCAACTGGACGATGGGGCGCACCTCGACGCCCGGCTGCCGCATGGGCACGAGGAGATAGGCCAGTCCCTTGTGGCGCTGCGAGCCCGGTTCGGTCCGGCAGAGGACGAAGCACCAGTCGGCCACGTGCGCGAGCGAGGTCCACACCTTCTGCCCATGGACCACCCATTCGTCGTCGACCAGCTCGGCACGCGTCTGGACGGCGGCCAGATCGGATCCGGCCCCGGGTTCGGAATAGCCCTGGCACCACAGCTCTTCGCCGCGCCGGATCGGCGGCAGGAAGCGGCGCTTCTGCTCGTCGGTGCCGAAGTCGATGATCGTGGGTCCGATCAGCCCCTCGCCGATGTGCCCCATCCGCTGCGGGGCGTCCGCCCGGGCGTACTCCTCGAAGAAGACGACCTGTTCGTCCATGGCGGCGCCGCGCCCGCCGTGCTCCACGGGCCAGCCCAGGCAGGTCCAGCCCGCCTCGCCGAGCAGCCGCTCCCAAGCGAGGCGCACCTCGTGCCCCTGGTGCTCGAGGCCGGGGCCGCCGAGCCCCCGTGCCTTGGCGAACTCGCCGCTCAGGTTCAGCGTGAGCCAGTCGCGCACCTCGGCGCGGAACCGGTCGAGGCGGGTGCCGGGGCGGCCCGCCGGGTCAGCCATCGAAGCGGCCGTACCCGCCCTTGTAGAACAGCAGCGGGTCGGCCTCGTGGTGCTTGTCGAGGTGGTGCACCCGGGCGACGATGATCGTGTGGTCACCGGCGACGACCTCGCTCTCGACGGAGCACTCGATCCAGGCCAGTGCCTCCTTGAGCACGGGGCTGCCGCCGGGTGCGGCCGTCCACTCGAGGTCGGCGAACTTGTCGCCGCCCTTCGCCGCCAGCCGGACGCAGATGTCGAGCTGCTGCCGGCTGAGGATGTTGACGCACTGCCGGTCGGCCCGGCGTAGCCGTGGCCAGGTCGTGCTCGTGTGCGCGACGCAGAACGCGACCAGCGGCGGGTCGAGTGACACGGACGTGAACGAGTTGGCGGCCAGCCCGGCCGGCCGGCCATCGGCCGGATCGATGGCGGTGATGGCCACGACTCCGGTGGCGAACCGGCCGAGTATCGACCGGAACCGCATGCTGTCGATGTCGGTGACCGGTGCGGCCGGGGCTCCGTTGGGCGACCCGGGCAGCCGGCGTCGCGAGCCGTGGCCGGAGGGGCGATCGGCCGAGTCGTAGCCGGGCGCCGTGGTGGCAAATGCACCGTCGGCCATTGGCCCGATCCCTTCTCTTAGCCAAGCGCTTGCTTGGACGATAGGCGGGTGCGGTTCGCGGTGTCAAGCCGATCGCCCGCCGCCCAACGCGACTCGATGGGTCTATCGCCTGGTGGGAAGGGGTGATGGGTGCGCGGCCGAGATGGCTCGACGGCGGTGAGGGTGTCCGCCGGCCCGGCCGGGGCGTTGACAGTCTCCGCGTCCGGATGCTTGTCTCTTGGCCAAGCGCTTGCTCGTCATCATCGACCACGCCGGGACACGAGCGGGCCGCACGCCGTCGCGGAGAGGTCGCGGGAGAGGGGTCTCGTGGGTTCAGGGCACTTGCGAGACCGGGCCGCCATCGCCGGCGTGGGCTACACGCCCTTCAGCGCGAACTCGGGCGTGTCCACCCTCACCCTGGCCGTCGACGCGATCCTCGCGGCGCTCGACGACGCGGGGCTCACCGTCGGCGACGTCGACGCGCTCGCCACGCACCGTGTCGGCGACTCGACGCCGCCCTGGGTGGTCGCCCCGGCCCTCGGCGTCCCCGAGGTCACGTGGTACCTCGACCAGTTCGGCGGCGGCAGCGTCTCCCACTCGGTCGTCGGGCAGGCGGCCATGGCGGTGGCGGCGGGCATCGCGACGACCGTGGTCTGCTACCGGGCCGTCAACGCGCGGTCGGAGTTCCGCATGGGCGGCACCGGCCGCGGACCGGCGCCGGTCTTCGACGTGCAGTACCAGGCTCCGTACGGTCTTCTCGCGCCCTCGCAGCAGTTCGCCATGTACGCGCGGGCGCACATGATCGCCTACGGCACGACCCACGAGCAGTTCGGGCACATCGCGGTGAACCAGCGTGCCAACGCCGCGAAGAACGACAGGGCGCTCAAACGCGAGCCCATCACGCTGGACGACTACCTGGCCTCGCGCTGGATCGCGGAGCCGTTGCGGCTGCTGGACTGCTGCCTGGAGACCGACGGTGCCTGCGCGGTGGTGGTCACCTCGGTCGAGCGGGCCCGGCACCTGCCCCGCCCGCCGGTGCTCATCTCCGGGGCGGTCTGGGGCGGTGGTGACAGCTTCCTGTCCGGCACCGGGACCGACTTCACCGTCTCCGAGGCGGCCCGCGTGGCACCGCGCCTCTACGCCATGGCCGGAGCCGGGCCGGCGGACATCGACGTCGCCGAGATCTACGACTGCTTCAGCTACTCCGTGCTGGTGCAGCTCGAGGACTACGGCTTCTGCCCGAAGGGAGAGGGAGGGCCGTACGTCGCCTCGGGCGCCACCGCCCTCGGCGGGACGCTGCCGGTGAACACTCATGGCGGGTTCCTGTCCGAGGGGTACGTGCACGGGCTCAACCATGTCGCCGAGGCGGTGTCGCAGCTGCGCGGCACCGCGGGCGATCGCCAGGTGCCTGGCGCCGAGGTGGCGCTGTCCACGGCACAGCCGGGATACGTCCTGGCGGGCACGTCCGCCCTCATCCTGCGGGCGGACCGGTGACCGGGGGGAGCGGGGGATGAGCGCGCCACCACGTCCGCGGCCATGGCCGGACCGGGACTCGGCCCCCTGGTGGGAGGCCGTGCGACGGCACGAACTGCTGCTCCAGCGCTGCGGCCACTGCGGCACGCCGCGCTTCCCACCCCGCGCCGTCTGCAACCGCTGCCGGTCGCGCGAGTCCGGGTGGGTGCCCGCCATGGGCACCGGCCGGGTCTACAGCTGGATCGTGAACCACCACGCGTTCATGCCCGCGATGGCCGCCGAGGTGCCCTTCGCGGTGCTGATGGTCCGGCTCGACGACGCCGACGACCTCTTCATGTACGGCAACCTCGTGGCGGCCGGCGTGGCGGACCTCGTGCCCGGGCTGCCGGTGGAGGCGGTCTTCGCCGACGTGCTCGGGGACGATGGCGAGGGCTTCACCCTCGTCCAGTGGCGACCGCGCCGGCGAACCCCCTGAAGAACACGCTGCGGAACTCAGCGGGCCGTGGCGGCGCGGGCGCGCAGCGCCGGCTTGTCGACCTTGCCGTTGACATTGGCCGGGAGTGCGTCAACGACGATCACACGGCGCGGCACCTTGTAGTTGGACATGTTCTCCCGGGCCCACGCGAGGACGGCTCCGGGCTCGGGAACCGCGCCCGGGCGCGGCACGACGTAGGCCCAGCCGACCTCGCCGAGCCTGGCGTCGGCCACGCCGATGACGGCCGCCTGCGCCACGTTCGGATGGTGCAGCAGCAGCGCCTCGATCTCGGCGGGGTAGGCGTTGAAACCGCCGACGATGAACATCTCTTTCTTGCGGTCCACGACGGCGAGGTCGCCCCGCTCGTCGAGGACGCCGATGTCGCCGGTGTGCAGCCAGCCGTCGGCGTCGACGACCTCGGCGGTCTTCTCCGGATCGTCCCAGTACCCGGGCATGACGCCGTACCCGCCGACCAGGATCTCGCCGCGTTCGCCGTGCGGCAGGTCGCGTCCGGCGTCGTCGACGATCCGCAGGGAGACGCCGGGCACCGCCCGCCCGGTCGATCCCGCGATGACCTCCACCGGGTCCTCGGCCCGGGTCATCGAGACGACCGTCCCCTCCATCAGGCCGTACGCGTTGATCATCCGTTTCAGCCCGACCCGGTCGAGCAGCCGCCGGATCAGCTCGGGAGGCACGGCCGCGGCGCCGCAGATGGCCACCCGCAGCGAGGACACGTCGCGGCCGGCCGTTCCGAGCTCGTCGAGGATCCGGTGGAAGAGCGTCGGAGGCCCGGCGAGGACACTGATCCGGTCGCGTTCGATCAGGTCCATGAGCTCGTCGGGCGCGAAGAGCGCGACCGGGATCATCGTGGCACGCTTGAGCACGCACGCGAGAAGCCCGGCGTTGATCCCGAATCCGTGCGAGAACGGCGCGATGATCGGGTAGCGGTCCTCTTCGCCGAGTGTGACGATCTCGGCCCAGTCCCAGTAGCCGCGCAGCAACTGACCGTGCGGCAGCATGACGCCCTTGGGCGCTCCCGTCGTCCCGGAGGTCGCCATGATCTCGGCAAGATCGTCCTCGCGCACGGCGAGCGCACGCCGCTCGGCCTCCCGCGCGGGCACGCCTGCACCGCGCGCGGCGAAGTCCGCCCACGGCAGGACGCCGGGGCGGGGCGGAACCGAGGGCCGCCCGAAAGTGATCACGTGACGCAGATCGGGGAGCCCGCCGAACGGCCGGCCCGCGGCCGGCTCGCCGTACGCCTCGGCCAGCATGCCGAGGAAGGAGGTGTCCATGAACCCTTCGGCGACGAAGAGCACCCTCGCCCCGACGCGGTGCAGCATCCGGCCGGCCTCGATGCCCTTGAACCGGGTCGACAACGGCGCCACGACGGCACCCGCGTCCCACACGCCGTACGCGCTGATCACCCACTCGGGGGTGTTCGGCGCCCAGATCCCGACCCGGTCGCCGGGGGACACCCCGAGCGCGATGAGCCCCCGGGCGGCCTCACCCGCCCGCCGGGCCAGTTCGGCGATGGTGAGCCGCACCGGTCCGGCCACCACGGCCTCGACGGCACCGTGGCCGGCGGCCTGGTCCCTCAGCATGCGCGGGATCGTGCCCCACTCCGGCACCGGTCGTGGCTCCACGGGCCAACCTCCCGACCTGTGTCTCTTCTCCCTCTCGCCGTCCGGCCTGGCGGTCAGGGCACCGGGCGGCCGCCCACCGCCGTCCGGTCGCGGGCGAGGTGGTGGCCGCGCAGATCGTTGATCGACCCGGGCCGCCTCTCGGCCGAGACCTCGGGGTCGACGACCACCTCGACCGTCACCGGGGTGAGGGCGGCCAGCGCCTGCGCGATGCGCGACCTCCACATCGGACTCGCGACGAGCGTCTCGCGGTCGAAGGTGACGTGCAGTGCCGCCGCGTCGAGCGTGCCGGCGCGACTGATCCGCAGCTCCCAGTGGCTGATGCCCTCGATCCGGGACAGCGCGCCGGCGATCCTGGGCACCGAGATCCAGCGGCCGCGGACGAGCACGTGCTCGCCCACCGTGTGCGAGGGTGCCGGCAATCCCTCCTCACCACCGGACAGCGGCACGACGTGACCGGTGCGCAGGGTCGCCTCCCGCAGGGTCGAATGCCAGCGAGGGCACACGACGATCTCTCCGAACCCCTCCGGGTAGGGCGGGTCGAGCACCGTGTCCTTGTCCAGCGGCGCGAGCCCGAGCACGCCCTCGCGCACCGGCGAGAAGCAGGCCTGCCCGGCCCGGCGATGCGCGACCGGCACCCCGGTGAAAGGGTCGGTGTACAGCTCCACCACCGAGGCGCCGAACTCCGACGCCAGCTGTTCGTGCGTGCCCGGCGAGGTGATCTCGCCGGTGATCATGACGTGCCGCAGGTCCAGGTCGAGCGGGTCGACGAGGAATTCCAGGTGCAGCCGGGCGAGCAGGTCCATCGCTCCGGTCGGCGTGGTGATCAGGGCGGTCGCGCGTACGGCCTCCAGCGCGCGGTGCAACCGCATGCGGCCGCGCGGACCGACCGACGCGGCGGCGCCCGCGACCGACGTGGCGGCGTGGGCGAGCACCACGCCGGTCTGCTCACCGTCGTTGTTCAGCGCCACCACGACGCGGTCGGACCCGTCCAGCCCCGCGTCCGCGAGGGTGGCCGCCGCCAGTTCCAGGGCGTGTACGTGATCGTCGGCCCCGAGCGGCGTCGCGACGTCGGATTCGGGCGACAGCAGCAGGAGGCCCGCCGCGGCACCGGGCGTGACGGCGAAGGAGTCTCGTGTCGCCCAGGTCAATTGGCCACCTCCCGCATGAACAGCCGCATCGAGTCGCAGACGTGATCGTGGGCCAGCCCGCCCACCTGGCCCTGCAGGATCAGGTCGGTGGCCCCCGCCGCCTGGATCAGCTCGACCGCCTTGCGCGAGCCCTCGACGTCGTCGACCACGACCATGTGGTGCTCGCGGAGCGTGTCCATCGCCTCGGCGGGGGGCATGCCGGCGGCGAGCTGCCCGAGCACCCGGTGCGTGGCGTGCCGGGCGTCGTAGTAGCCGGGCGGCGTGACCAGGTTGACCTGCCGGCGGATGTACCAGAGGACCGGGTCGGCGGCGGCCTGGATCGCCTCGTCCCTGGTCGGCGCGACGAACCATGGGATCATCAGGGCGACGCGGCGAGTGTCCGGGTCGTGGCCGTTGTCCACCAGGCATCGCTTGTACTCGGCGATGTCCTGGGCGACGTCGTCCAGCCCCTTGAGCATCGTCATGCCGAGCAGGTTGTAGCCGTTCCTGGCCGCCGCGAGATAACCGTCCAGCGAGGTCGACGCCACCCACACCGGGGGGTGCGGCCGCTGCACCGGCCGTGGATAGACGGCCACGTTCGGAACCGAGAAGAACTCGTTCTCCCGCGTGACCGGCTCGCCGTCCGCGTTCCAGATCGCGAGCACGGCCTCGAGCGTGTCCTCCCAGATCCTGCGGGACTGCTCGAAGGGCCGCTGGAACGCCTGGTACTCGAGCGGCGAGGCGCCGCGGCCGGTGCCGAACTCGACCCGGCCGCCACTGATCACGTCGAGCGTCGCCACCCGCTCGGCCGTACGGATCGGCGACTGGAACGGCAGCAGCACCACACCGAGGCCCAGGTGGATCCGCGTGGTGCGCTGGGACAGGCCGGCGAGCACGAGGTCGGGTGCCGACGAGTGGGAGAAGCCTCGGGTGAAGTGGTGCTCGACGAACCACGCGGTGTCGTACCCGAGCTCGTCGGCCAGCACGACCTGGTCCATGACGTTCGCGAAAGATCGCTGCTCGACGTCTCGAGACCGTCCGCGCACCTCGAGTTCGTAACCGACGCTGACCCGTAGGGACGTCATCAAGCCTCCGTGGTACGTGACCAAGCGCTCGCTTGGGAGCGTAGCAGCAGCGAGGACACGCAACAAGTCGATCATCTGACAGGCACCCAGCGGTGACGACGGAGGGAGTCGGCCATCAGCCCTCCAGCACCTTGGCCAGACGGTTGGTCTCGGCTGCGGGGCGTCTGCGCACGTCGGTCAGAGCGGCGATGCGTTCGTCGAGCGCACCGAGGCGTTCGGAGAAGGTCCGGATCAGGGCCACGCAGTCCTTCGGCGGCTCCGAGTTCCCCTTACCCAGGCAGTGGACGAACTGCAGCACGTCCTCCGAACTGAGTCCGGCGTGCAGGAGGCGGGCGATGTCGCGCACGAGGAGGACAGCGTCGCCGTCGTAGATCCGGTAGCCGTTGTGGTCGCGCTCCGCGCAGCACGACCATGAGAAGGGGTGCGGCGAGCACACCGCACAGGAGGAGCATCAGCGCGCGGAGGGCGCCCAGCGCGTCCACCAGTTGACCGCCAACGAACACGCCGACGATCCCGGCCAGACCCACGGCGGTGATGAGCGGGGCGACGGCGGAGCCCCGGATGCCGCCGATCCGGCCGACGATCTCTGTGATGTAGACGTAGGACATCATCCCGCCCGCGCCGCTGGGGATCATCGCCAGGAGCGCCGCGGCCGTGGCCGGACGGCGTAGCGGCGCTAGGCGGTCCTTGAGCCCGGCCCTCTCCCCGCCCGGCAGCGGCGGCAGGGTCAGCAGCAGGCCGAGGCCTGCCACGAGGGCGATGGCGGCGACAAAGAGCATCGTGGCCCGCCAGCCCAGTTCTCCGCCGATCCATGTGCCGGCCGGCACCCCGGCCACCAGCGAGGTGGTCAGCCCAGCCCCCACGATCGCGAGGAACCGTCCTTGACGGCCTTCGGGGGCGGCCGTGGCCGCGATGGCGAAGGCGGCGGGGGAGGCGGTCGCGGCGGCCAGCCCCGAGATGATCCGGGCCACCAGCAGCGAGCCGTACGTCGGGGCCAGGGCGGCCCCGAGGTTGGCGAGGACGAAGACGGCAGCCGCCCCGATGAGCACCTGCCGCCGGGGCAGCCGGGCGGTCAGGAAGGCGGCGACCGGCGCCCCCAGCGCGAACGTCAGCGCGAACACGGTCACGAGCTGGCCGCCCATCGCGACCGAGACATCCAGGTCCTGGGAGATGTCCGGGAGGATGCCTGCGATGATCAGGTCGTCAGTGCCGAAGGAGAATGCCAGGAGGAAGAGCGCCGGCAGCCACAGCGGCAGGGGCGAGCGCGAACTGTTCGTCGCCCCCGTGCCCGTCGGAGCCGGTCGGGTCCCGTGCGTAGTCATGCCGCGACGCTAGGAGCTTGACGTTAGCGTCAAGGTCAAGCCCATTGAGTGCGAAGGCGTCACCGCGACGGCTGGGGGGCCACCGCAATGAGGGCGCGGTCGCGTGAGACGACCCCGGCCAGGGCCGGTCGCAGGCTGATCCGCGGGCCCGGTCGTACGGCCCGGTCGGCCCGGTCCGAGGCGCGCAGCGCGACGAGCGCGAGCCAGCCGACTGCGACGACGGCCCACAGCGACACCAGGCGGTACACGGTCACGGCCGCGCCGGCGGGTGCCGCGGTCGCCCCGAACCCGACGAGGGTGGCGATGAGACCGGCCTCCATCGCGCCGAACCCGCCCGGCAGCATGGGCATCAGGCTGCCCGCCGCCTGCGCGGCGAAGTAGGCGAACATGATGTGGTGCGGCGCCAGTTCGAGGCCCAGCGCCCGGGTGGCGGCGACGAGCGCGAGGATCTCGAATGCCCAGTTGAGGACGGCGAGGGTACCCACCACGCACCAGTCCCGGCGGCTCAGCCGCATGAGGTCGCGCGCCTGGCGCAGCGAGTGGAAGACCGGCGCGACCCGCCCGTGGGCGAAGACGGTGTGGAGCCGGCGCCGGGCGAGATCGTGAAGCGCGCGCCGGACCCTGGTGCTGCGCCATGGCAGGATCGCGAGGAAGGCCGCGACGGCCAGCGCGATCAAGGTCGGTACGCGTGCTCGGGGCTCGCCGAGCAGGGCGGTGAGGCCGACGAGGGTGTACGCGCTCGTGGTGATCACGCCGCCGAGCAAGATCACTGCGGTCGCGACCGGCGCGGACGCTCCGCCCCGGCGGAACTGCCGGAACGCGTAGAGCACGCTCACCGCGGTGCCCGCGGGCAGTGTCGTCGAGAGGGCGTTCCCCGCGTACGTCACCGCGAACGCCCGTCGCAGCGAGATCCGTACGCCTCCCGTGCGCAGCAACCTGCGCTGGAGCCGGGCGAAGGCGCCCATCGACAGCAGCTCCGCGATGATCACAAGGGTGAGCCAGCGGGGATCGGCCCCCGCCGCCAGGGCCCAGATGGCGCCGGGGTCGGGCAGGGCGTCGCGGAGCAGCACGAGCGTGCCGGCGACGGCGGCCAACAGGGCGAGCAGGACCGGCCAGGTCCGCACGCGCGACCGCCGCGCGCCGCCGACCGGGCCCGGCGCGGATTCCGCCGCCGAGGGAAGCCGTGCGCCGGCGGACCCGAACGCCACCGTCTCGACCACCGCATCTCCTTCCGGTCTCCCGTACGTGCTTGCCGGTTCAACAAGGCTGTCAACCTGACAATTCCGGCAAAAGGTAATAAAAGTATAAGCTTGCGACTGGCCACGAGAAAGTAAAATCTGCGGCGCGCCGACGCGATGAGCTGCGGATTCTCGCTGATGGCCACGCCCACGCGGTGGTGGGCGGCCGTAGGGCGACCGGCGCGGGCGCGGAGGACGCCGGATCGCGTCCCGGGCCGCGGATCAGGTCGGGCGGATCAGGTCGCGGGCGAGACCGCCGACTTGGACAGGCCGGGAAACGCCGTGGCGGGCGCGGACCCGCGCCAGCGCACGGACCGGTTGATCGCTTCCTGCATCCCCTGCGCGGCGAACCGCCGTACCTTCGGATCGGCGACACCGGCGAGCCCCAGATAGGCGGCGAGGACATGGTCCTCGAGCGCCGCGGCGAGCTGTGCGGCGCCGGCGGCGGCGGTCGGCCGGATCGGCAGGCGGTAGGCCGGCGCGGCGGCCACCGGCGCGGCCTTCTGTGCGGTGATGAAGGCGCTCAGCCGGTCGCGTCTGGCCCGGTGGGCGTCCCAGATGTCACGCGCGGTCTGCTGCTGGGCGCCTCGCAGCCGCGCGCCGAGCACCCCGTAGCCGTAGACCGCGGCGTGTTCGGCGGCAAGCGCCGCCTGCAGGGCGGCGACGGTGTCGGCTGCGGTGGCCGTGCCGCCGGTGCCGGGCTCGTTCGCGCCGCTCACTGCGCCCTCGACAGCGCCATGGCGTGGCCCGCCTCGCACGCGCCGATACTGGCCAGCAGCTGGGCGAACCCGGGCTGGACGTGCTCGACGTCACGTACCCGGGCTGCGGCGGCCTGCCGCTCGGCGAACCTCAGCGTGGCGAGCGCCTGCGTCGGCTCGCCCGGCGGGGCCGACCGGGCCGCCGGCGGGGCCACGGACGGCGGGCCGCCCGGGCTCTTCGACGCCGTGCCGCCCCGGTAGTGCCGGCGCAGCGCCGACAGGTGATCGCGATGGTGGGCGAGGGGCGGATCGAGCCGCCGCCCCAGTTGGGCGTGGGTGGCCTTGACCGCCTCATAGAGGGCGATCAGATGCTCCTCGGCGGCGATCGCCGTGGCGAGGACGGCCACGTCGGGATGGGGCTTCAGCTCCCGGAGCCGTTCCTTCGAACAGCCGCCGAGAATGAGCGGCAGGCTGAGGGCGCCGGCTCCGTGCAGCAACGCGCGCCTGTCCATCCCCGTTCGAGACAAGCGTGTCTCCTCACACGTCGTGCGGTGGCTCGATCCCCGCGCGGCTGCGGGCGGGCGTCCCGCGCGCCAGGGACGGCACAAGCATCCCACAAGCGCCCCGGCCTGATCGCCGCCGACGCGCGCCCGCGAGCCTACAGATCGTCAACGCGCCGGTGACCCGACCGAAAGAGCGCTGCTGAGTCCAGCTGTCGATAGTCTTGAGGAGCCGACGGGCGCAGCAAAGCGGCCGGACAGTGAAAAATCTGAACCCATCGCCCCATCCAGGGCTTCACAAGAGGAGGTCCCATGAGCGTCGGATCCCAGCGTGGGCGCGCTCGAAGGGACCGTGATGCCACAGGAGCGTCCTCGCGCGACGAGGCCGGTCAGCGGCTGGCGCGGCTGCTCGCCCCCATCATCGGCACGGTCGGCGTCGACCTGGAGGAACTCAGGGTCGAGCCGGCGGGCCGCCGGCGGCTTGTGCGCCTGGTGATCGACGCGGACAGGGGTGTGAGCCTCGACGATGTGGCGGCGGTCAGCCAAGCGGTGTCGGCGGCATTGGACGAAAGCGACGCGATGGGCTCGGCACCGTACGTGCTCGAGGTCACCTCGCCCGGAGTCGATCGGCCGCTCCTTGAGCCGCGACACTGGCGGCGGGCCGCAGGGCGGTTGGTCCGCGCACCGCTCGTCGCGGGCGGCGAGATCGAGGGCAGGGTGGTGACCGCGGACGACGAGGCGGTCGTCATCGACGTCGCGGGCGACCAGCGCAGGCTGGGCCTCGACGAATTGGGCCGTGGCCGGGTGCAGGTGGAGTTCCGCCGCGACGGCGCGGCTGACGAGGACTAAGGGGGAAAGCCTCGTGGACATCGATATGACTGCGCTGCGCAGCCTCGAGAGTGAAAAGGACATCTCGCTCGAGCTGGTTGTCAAGGCGATCGAAGACGCACTGCTCATCGCCTATCACCGCACCGAGGGTGCGGCGACCAGGGCGCGGGTCGAGCTCGACCGCAAGAGCGGCCATGTGACGGTCTGGGCGGCGGAGACCGACGAAGAGGGCAACCCGCTGCGGGAATACGACGACACCCCGAGCGGTTTCGGGCGAATCGCGGCGACGACCGCCAAGCAGGTGATCCTGCAGCGGTTGCGCGACGCCGAGGACGAACTCACGTTCGGCGAGTACGCCGGCCGTGAGGGTGACATCGTCGCGGGCGTCATTCAGCAGGGCAAGGATCCGCGGAACGTGCTCGTCGACCTCGGCAAGATCGAAGCGATCCTGCCGCCGCAGGAGCAGGTGCCCGGCGAATCCTACGAGCACGGTGAGCGGCTCCGCGCCTATGTGGTGCAGGTGCGCAAGGGACATCGCGGACCGTCCGTGACCCTGTCGCGCACCCATCCGAACCTGGTCCGCAAGCTGTTCGCGCTCGAAGTGCCCGAGATCGCGGACGGCACCGTGGAGATCGCGGCGATCGCCCGCGAGGCGGGTCACCGCACCAAGATCGCCGTACGGTCGCGCAAGCCCGGCGTCAACGCCAAGGGCGCGTGCATCGGTCCGCTCGGCAGTCGAGTGCGCAACGTGATGCACGAGTTGCACGGTGAGAAGATCGACATCGTCGACTGGTCCGAGGAGCCCGCGGACTTCGTCGGGAACGCGCTGTCGCCGGCCCGGGTGAACAGCGTCGCGGTCATCGACGCCGAGGCGCGCGTGGCCCGGGTGATCGTGCCCGACTACCAGCTCTCGCTGGCGATCGGCAAAGAGGGGCAGAACGCCCGCCTCGCGGCGCGGCTGACCGGCTGGCGGATCGACATCCGGCCCGACACCGAGGCCGCCGGAGGCAGGCCCGAGCAGGAGGCCCGGCCAGCGGCGCCGGGGGACCGTCGGGCCGGTGACCAGGAACTCGGGAACCGAGATCAACATCAAGATCAACAAGGCGTGGGTACCGCTGCGCCTGGGGAGCACGCGACCGGACCCGCGGACGCTTCGGCGCGGTAGACTCGTGCACGGTGGTCATGCGGTCCCACTGCGTACTTGCGTGGGCTGCCGGGTCCGCACGGCCAAGTCCGACCTGCTGCGCCTGGTGGCGGTCGGGGGCGACATCGTCCCCGATCCTCAGGGGCGACTCCCGGGGCGGGGTGCTTCGCTGCATCCTGACCTGGGCTGTCTCGATCTCGCAGAGCGTCGTCGGGCGTTCCCGCGGGCGTTTCGCCTGCCGGGGCCGCTCGACGCGAAAGCGCTGCGGGAACACCTCGAGGCGCCGCCCGCCGGGTGCGTGGGCAGGAAGGCTGGAAATGGAAGCGACGTCTAGTCGGAAGCAGGTCGAGATTGCTATGAGCGCTCGATGAGCACGCCGCGATGAGTACGGCAAGGTAGCGACGGTCCGGAGGACGCCCCCCCGGACCGAGTAGGGAGTGCAGTGGCGAAGGTCCGGGTATACGAACTCGCCAAAGAGTTCGGTGTTGAGAGCAAGGTCGTCATGGCCAAGCTCCGAGAAATGGGCGAGTTCGTTCGTTCGGCGTCCTCGACGATAGAGGCGCCGGTCGTTCGTAAGCTCACAGAAGCGTTCTCCAATAATTCTTCCTCCTCCGCCAAGTCGGCGGAGAGGTCCGGCGCGGGCGCCGGTCCGCGCCCGCCGGGCGGCGGCAAGCCTGCCGCTCCGAAGAGGCCCGCGGCTCCGAGGCCTCCCGGGCCCAAGCCCGCGGCGCCCAAGCCTCCGGCTCCGGTGAGCGGTGACGGCGGTGCCCCCGAGTCACAGGCCGCGGCAACCCGTCCGGCGGCGCCGAAGGCGCCGGCGCCGAGGCCGGGTCCCGCGGCTCCGAAGCCGGCGGTTCCTCGCCCCGGCCCGGCCGCACCTGCCGCACCTGCCGCACCTGCCGCACCTGCCGCACCTGCCGGTCCGGCTCAGGGCGCGGGCGGTCCCGCGTCCGGTGCACCCGGTTCCGGTGCGCCGGCCTCCGGTGCGCCGGCACCCGGCTCCGCCAGGCCGAACCAGCGTGGCCCCAAGCCGGGCCCGCGTCCGGGCCCCAAGCAAGGGGGAGGCGGGGACCGGCGGCCGACCGGCCCACGGCCGGGCAACAATCCTTTCAGCTCCACCAACACCGGTATGGGTTCGGCCAAGCCGGCCGCGCCGCGTCCGTCCGGACCGCCGCGGACCGACCGACCGTCCGGTGACCGGCCGCCTCGTGGCGACCGGCCGTCCGGTGCGCGGCCGAGCGGCCCGGGCGCGGGTGGCCCACGGCCGAATCCGGGTGCGATGCCACCCCGGCCAGGTGGGCCGCGTCCCAGCCCGATGAACATGCCCTCCTCGCGCCCCGGCCCGGGCGGCGGTGGTCCCGGCGGTGGCGGTGGCCGTGGCGGCCCCGGTGGCGGTCGTGGCGGCCCCGGTGGCGGTGGCGGTGGCGGTCGTCCCGGTGGCGGCGGTGGCGGTGGCGGTCGTCCCGGTGGCGGTGGTGGCGGTGGCGGTCGTCCCGGTGGCGGCGGCGGCTTCGGCGGTCCGCGCACCGGTGCCGGTGGTGGCGGTGGCGGTCGTCCCGGCGGTGGCGGCGGCTTCGGCGGCCCGCGCCCCGGTGGCGGCGGTCGTGGTCGTGGCGGCACGCAGGGCGCCTTCGGGCGTCCCGGCGGACGTCCGGCACGTGGCCGCAAGTCGAAGAAGCAGCGGCGTCAAGAATTCGACAACATGCAGGCGCCCGCGATCGGCGGCGTCCAGGCTCCGCGCGGGAACGGCAGGGTCGTTCGGTTGCCCCAGGGCGCCTCGCTGACCGACTTCGCCGAGAAGATCGGCGCCAACCCGGCGTCGCTCGTGCAGATCATGCTGCACCTCGGCGAGATGGTCACCGCGACGCAGTCGGTCAACGAGGAGACCCTGCAGCTGCTCGGTGAGGAACTGGACTTCAACGTCCAGGTCGTCAGTCCCGAGGACGAGGACCGCGAGCTGCTCGAGTCCTTCGACATCGAGTACGGCGAGGACGAGGGCGGCGAGGAACGCCTCCAGTCGCGTCCTCCGGTGGTCACCATCATGGGTCACGTCGACCATGGAAAGACCAAGCTGCTCGACGCCATCCGCAACGCCAACGTGGTGGCCGGCGAGGCCGGCGGCATCACCCAGCACATCGGCGCCTACCAGGTCGGGACCCAGGTCGACGGCCAGGAGCGCAAGATCACCTTCATCGACACCCCGGGTCACGAGGCGTTCACCGCCATGCGTGCCCGTGGTGCCGAGACGACCGACCTGGTCGTGCTGGTGGTCGCCGCCGACGATGGGGTGAAGCCGCAGACCACCGAGGCGATCGACCACGCCACGGCGGCGGGAGTGCCGATCGTGGTCGCGGTCAACAAGGTCGACAAGGAGGGCGCGGACCCGCAGCGGGTGCGGGCCCAGCTCACCGAGTACGGCCTGGTCGCCGAGGAGTTCGGCGGGCAGACCCTGTTCGTCGACGTGTCGGCCAAGCAGGGGCTGAACCTCGACGGGCTGCTCGAGGCGGTCGTCCTTACCGCCGACGCCGAGCTCGACCTGCGGGCCAACCCCGACCAGGACGCCCAGGGCGTCGCGATCGAGGCGCACCTCGACCGGGGCCGCGGCTCCGTGGCGACCGTGCTGGTCCAGCGCGGCACGCTGCAGGTCGGCGACTCCATCGTCTGTGGTGGGGCCTTCGGCCGCGTGCGGGCCATGCTCGACGAGAACGGCAACAACGTCGAAGTGGCGCTGCCGTCCCGTCCGGTGCAGGTGCTCGGGCTCACGGCGGTGCCCGGCGCGGGTGACAACTTCCTGGTCGTCGACGACGACCGGGTGGCTCGTCAGATCGCCGACCGGCGCGCGTCGCGCAAGCGCAACGCGGAGCTGCTCAAGAGCCGGCCCAAGCTGACGCTCGAGGAGATGCTGGAGGACCTCAAGAAGGGGGAGCTCCAGGAACTGCTGCTCATCATCAAGGGCGACGTGTCCGGTTCCGTCGAGGCCCTCGAGGACTCGCTGCTCAAGATCGACGTTGGCGACGAGGTCAACCTGAGGGTCATCCGCCGAGGTGTCGGCGCGATCACCCAGGACGACGTCAACCTCGCGCTGACCTCGAAGGGCACGGTCATCATCGGGTTCAACGTGCGGCCTGAGCGCAACGCGTCCGAGCTCGCCGACCGCGAGGGCGTCGACATCCGGTACTACTCGGTCATCTACCAGGCGATCGAAGAGGTCGAGCTGGCCCTCAAGGGCATGCTGAAGCCGGAGTACGAGGAGGCCCAGCTCGGCACCGCCGAGGTCCGCGAGATCTTCAAGGTGCCGCGGATCGGCAACGTCGCCGGTTCGATGGTCCTGTCCGGCACGATCAAGCGCAACAGCAAGGCGCGCCTGGTCCGGGACGGGATCGTCGTGGCCCAGGAGCTCACGGTGTCGTCGCTGCGCCGGTTCAAGGAGGACGCCACCGAGGTCCGCGAGGGCTTCGAGTGCGGTATCGGTGTCGGTTACAACGACATCAAGCTCGGTGACGTCATCGAGACGTACGAGATGCGGGAGAAGCCTCGCGACTGAGGTGTTCCGCGCCGAGTTCGAGCGCACGACCGCAGGGCCCCCCGGCCTTGTGGTCGTGCGCTCATCCGGGGCCATGGCCGCGGGGAAGGGCCGCCAGGAGGCCGTCCTGGCGGGATCGCTAGTACCGAGGTGATCACTTAGGTGTTCGTGGGTGCGTTGACACTCGACCTGTTGCTCGGGGACGTACGGTCGTTGAAACAGAAGCGCTCGGTGATCCGGCCCATCGTGGCCGAGGTTCAGCGCAGATTCCCCGGTGTGGCCGTCGCCGAGACGGGCAACCAAGATCTACACCGCCGGGCCGAGATCGGAGTGGCGGTGGTGTCCGCGGAGGCCGCCAACTGCGACGAGGTGCTGCATGCCTGTGAACGCCTCGTCGCCGGGCGTCCCGAGATAGATCTGCTCTCCGCGCGGCACCGGCTTTTCAACGACGAGGATTGAGCCGCCGCCGCCCCGATGGCCGGGACGGCGGCGCGGACGATACAGAGCACCGCTGACGCGGCGCTCACAGCAAAGGAGCGTGCCATGGAC
Organism: Actinomadura alba; assembly: GCF_014323705.1. Classification (GTDB taxonomy): domain Bacteria; phylum Actinomycetota; class Actinomycetes; order Streptosporangiales; family Streptosporangiaceae; genus Actinomadura_C; species Actinomadura_C alba. The sequence continues at coordinate 215,460 of NZ_JABVEC010000001.1, read as the reverse complement.
CCCGCTCGGGCCCGCAAACTCGCCGATCGTATTCAGCAGATCGTCGCGGAGATGCTGGAGCGGCGGATCAAGGACCCGCGGCTCGGATTCGTCACCGTGACCGACGCGCGCATCACGGGCGACCTGCGGGACGCGACCGTGTTCTACACGGTCTACGGCTCCACCGGTGAGCGCGCCGACACCGCCGCCGCCCTGGAGAGCGCGAAAGGCGTGATCCGCTCCGAGGTGGGCAGGCAGACCGGGCTGCGGCACACGCCGACGCTCGAGTTCGTCGCCGACGATCTGCTGGAGAACGCCAAGCACATCGACGACCTGCTGGCCAAGGCGCGGGCGAGCGATGAGAGGGTCGCCCGGGCCGCCGAGGGCGCCCGGCCGGCGGGAGAGGCCAATCCCTACCGCGTCGCCGCCGACGAGGACCACGACGACCATCACGATGAGGAGCCGGCCCGGGAACCCGCCCAGGACGATCGCGACAGGTGACGAGTGATCGATAACGAGTGACGAGGGACGACGTGAACTCCGGACTCGTGGTCGTGGACAAGCCGGCCGGCTGGACCTCGCATGATGTGGTCGCCAAGCTCCGGCGGCTGGCCGGCACCCGCCGGGTCGGGCATGCCGGGACGCTCGACCCGATGGCCACCGGTGTCCTGGTCATCGGGGTGGACAAGGCCACCCGGCTGCTGGGCCACCTGGCACTGACCGAGAAGGTCTACGACGCGACGATCAGGCTGGGACAGTCGACCGACACCGACGACGCCGAGGGCGAGATCGTCGCCTCCGGCTCCGCCGGTGCGGTCGGCGACGACGCGCTGCGCGAGGGCATCGCCGCGCTCACCGGGGAGATCCAGCAGGTGCCTCCCCAGGTGAGCGCGATCAAGGTCGACGGCAAGCGGGCGTACAAGATGGCCCGGGCCGGCGAAGAGGTCGCCCTTCGGGCCCGTCCGGTGACGGTGCGAGAGTTCGCGGTGAGCGATGTGCGGCGCCACGGCGACCTCGTCGACGTCGACGCGTCCATCACCTGCTCCAGCGGCACCTACATCCGGTCGCTCGCCCGTGACCTCGGCCGGTCCCTCGGCACGGGTGGTCACCTGACCGCACTGCGCCGCACCCGGGTGGGGCCGTACGGCCTGGGCATGGCCCGCACGGTCGAGCGGCTCACCGAGGAGTTCGAGGTGCTGCCGATGGGCGAGGCGGTCTCGGTCGCGTTCCCCCGGCGGGACGTGTCCCCGGACGACGCCCGGCGGATCGCGCACGGCGGCAGGCTGCCCGCCGCGGGTCTCGGGCCGGGTCCGATCGGCGTCTTCGCACCCGACGGCACGCTGCTGGCGCTGGTCGAGGAGACCGGGTCGGTGGCCAAGCCGCTGGCCGTCTTCGTCTAGCGAGCGCCGCCCTCTCTCGTCGAGGCCGGTGCCGGGGAGCACCGTGCGCGCCGCGAGGTGAGCCGGGTCACGGTCGATTTAAACCTACGGTTGCGTAACCTACGCTATCGTAGGTTGTGTTGATCAAGGAGGTGCCGCGCATGACCACAGGAGCACTGGAGCGCCGGCAAGCGAAGCCGCGACTGCGCGGATGGCTGCACATGGGCGCCTTCCCTGCGGTCGTGGTCGCGGGATTCGCGCTCGTCGCGCTGGGCCCCACCCTGCAGTCACGGCTCTCGGCCGTCGTCTACGCCCTGACCTCGGCACTGCTCTTCGGCGTCTCGGGCATCTACCACCGCGGCCGCTCCTCCGGCCCCGTGGTCGAGGTGCTCCGCCGCCTCGACCACGCCAATATCTATCTGATCATCGCCGGGACCTACACGCCGTTCGCCGTGCTCGCGCTCGACGGAGCCACCCGGGCGGTGGTGCTGTCGGCGGTCTGGTCCGGCGCGCTCGCCGGCGTGGTGTTCCGGGTGATCTGGCTCGGCGCGCCCCGCTGGCTCTACACCTCGTTCTACATCGGCCTCGGCTGGGTGGCGGTCTTCGTGATGCCGCAGTTCGTCTCCGGTGCCGGCGTGGCGGCGACCGTGCTCGTCATCGTGGGCGGCGCCCTCTACAGCGCCGGGGGCGTCGTCTACGCGCTGCGCCGCCCGGACCCCTCACCGCGATGGTTCGGCTTCCACGAGGTCTTCCACGCGTGCACGCTGGCCGCCTACGTGGCGCAGTACGTGGCCGTGTCGCTGGTCGTCCATCAGGCGGGATGACGTTATCGGGCCCGATGTCATGAGCACCCGTTCCACATGGCAGGCTTGGGGCGGCGGCTCATGAGAGGAGCGAGCAGTTGCGGCGCTGGTACGGCCTCCATGAGGTCCCTCCCGGCTGGGGCAGGTCGGTGGTCACGATCGGGGTATTCGATGGTGTGCACCGAGGTCACCAGCACATCGTCGGCGGCGCCGTCGAACTGGCGAAGGGTCGTGGGCTGCCGTCCGTGGTGATCACATTCGATCCCCATCCCGACGAGGTCGTGCGGCCGGGCACGCATCCGCCGCTGCTCTGCTCGCCCAGGCGGCGCGCGGAACTGCTCGCGGGCCTCGGCACCGACGCGGTGATGGTGCTGCCGTTCACGCTCGAGTTGTCGCGGATCGGGCCCGACGAGTTCGTTCAGTCGGTCCTCGTCGACAGGCTCCACGCGGCCCACGTGATCGTGGGGGAGAACTTCCGGTTCGGGCACAAGGCCAAGGGCGACGTGGCCCTGCTCCGGGAACTCGGGGAGAAGTACGAATTCACCGCTCAGGGCGTTCCGCTAGTGACCAACGGAGAGACCATCTCCTCCTCGTACATCAGGGAGCGGCTGTCCGCCGGCGACGTAGCGGGGGCCGCCGAGGCGCTCGGCCGGCCGCACCGTGTCGAGGGCGTGGTGGTCCGGGGCCACCAACGGGGCCGGGCGCTCGGCTTTCCCACCGCCAACCTCGAGACCCTCACGCACACGGCCATCCCGAGCGACGGCGTCTACGCGGGGTGGCTGGTCTGCGACTCGGACCGGTACCCCGGCGCCCGGTGGCCCGCGGCGATCTCGATCGGCACCAACCCCACCTTCGAGGGGCAGGAGCGCACCGTCGAGGCCCACGCGCTGGACAGGGACGACCTCGATCTCTACGGTGAGCGCGTCGCGGTGGACTTCGTCGCCAGGATCCGCGACACCCTGAAGTTCGACTCGATCGAGGCGTTGATCGAGGAGATGCACCGTGACGTCGGGCGGTCTCGTGAAATCACACGTTACTGACCCAGCGTGGTACGGTGGGTAGTCGCCGGGAGCAAGACCCGGCCGGTTTGCTGCACCCTCATGCGGCGACCAATCGACAACGCATCATGCGGACCCGTGCGCTGCACACGAAGCCGGGATCTGCGGGTGACGACCTATGAAGGAGCCCCGTGTCGCTCGACACCGCCGTTAAGAACCAGATCATCGCCGAATACGCGACCAGTGAGGGTGACACCGGATCACCGGAGGTCCAGGTCGCGCTGCTGACCCGTCGGATCAACGACCTGACGGAGCACCTCAAGACCCACAAGCACGACCACCACAGCCGCCGCGGGCTGCTGCTGCTGGTCGGCCGTCGGCGCCGGCTGCTCAAGTATCTGCAGGACAAGGAGATCAGCCGCTACCGGCAGCTGATCGAGCGACTCGGCCTGCGCCGCTAGCGATCGACGGGGGAGTGACTCAGGGAGTCACTCCCTCGCCTCGTATCGCCCGGTGCGCACCCTCTCGCGGTGCGTACCACAACTGAACATGACAGCCCGCGGGCGCCGACCCGGCGCGTCGAGGGCCGGTCCTCGGTAGTGGCTTCCGGGTCATGCCCCGCATGAGCCGAGAGCTTCGATCGAAGACCGGCACTTCTCGAGAAGCAAACGCCGCAGACGGGGAAACGACCGCGGGGACCCACGAAACCAGAGGAGGTTTCCCCGTGGATGCTGTGCGCGTAGATGGAGCGCAGAGCTCAGAAGCCGTGATCGACAACGGCTCGTTCGGGACTCGCACGATCCGCTTCGAGACGGGCCGGCTGGCCCGCCAGGCGGCCGGCTCGGCCGTCGCCTATCTCGATGACGACACCATGGTCCTCTCGGCCACGACCGCGTCGAAGAAGCCCAAGGACAATCTGGACTTCTTCCCGCTGACGGTCGACGTCGAGGAGCGCATGTACGCCGCCGGGCGGATTCCCGGTTCCTTCTTCCGCCGTGAGGGCAGGCCGTCCGAGGACGCGATCCTCACCTGCCGCCTCATCGACCGGCCGCTGCGCCCCTCGTTCGCCAAGGGACTGCGCAACGAGATCCAGGTCGTCGAGACGATCATGGCGCTCAACCCCGACCACCTGTACGACGTGGTCGCGATCAACGCGGCGTCGATGTCGACGCAGCTCGCCGGGCTGCCGTTCTCCGGCCCGATCGGCGGCGTTCGCGTCGCGCTGATCGACGGCCAGTGGGTGGGCTTCCCGACCCACTCCGAGCTCGAGCGCGCCACCTTCGACATGGTGGTCGCCGGCCGGGTGATCGAGGACGGCGACGTCGCGATCATGATGGTCGAGGCCGAGTCCACCAGGGACACCCTCAAGCTCGTCGCCGAAGGCGCCGTCGCGCCGACCGAGGAGACGATCGCCGAGGGCCTCGACGCGGCCAAGCCGTTCATCAAGACCCTGTGCCAGGCGCAGAGCGATCTCGCCGCCCGCGCCGCCAAGGAGACCGCCGAGTACCCCGTCTTCCTGGACTACCAGGACGACATCCTCGAGGCGGTCACGGCGGCGGTGAACGACGAGCTCGCGCAGGCTCTCGCGATCGCCGGAAAGCAGGAGCGCGAAGCGCGGCTGGACGCCATCAAGGCGAGCGCGGTGGACAAGGTCGGGGCCGAGTTCGAGGGCCGCGAGAAGGAGATCTCCGCGGCGTTCCGCGCGTTGACCAAGAAGCTGGTCCGCGAGCGGGTCATTCGAGACGGCGTCCGCATCGACAGCCGCGGCCCGAAGGACATCCGCCAGCTGGCCGCCGAGGCGCACGTGGTGCCCCGGGTGCACGGCTCGGCGCTGTTCGAGCGCGGTGAGACCCAGATCCTGGGCGTGACGACCCTCAACATGCTCCGCATGGAGCAGATGATCGACACGCTCAACCCCGAGCGCACCAAGCGCTACATGCACAACTACAACTTCCCGCCGTACTCCACCGGCGAGACCGGCCGCGTCGGTTCACCGAAGCGGCGCGAGATCGGCCACGGGGCGCTCGCCGAGCGGGCGCTGATCCCGGTGCTGCCGACCCGCGAGGAGTTCCCGTACGCCATCCGGCAGGTGTCGGAGGCGCTCAGCTCCAACGGCTCCACGTCGATGGGCTCGGTCTGCGCGTCGACCATGTCGCTCCTCGACGCGGGCGTCCCGCTCAAGGAGATGGTCGCCGGCATCGCGATGGGCCTGATCCACGAGGGCGGCGAGTACGTCACCCTCACCGACATCCTCGGTGCCGAGGACGCTTTCGGCGACATGGACTTCAAGGTCGCCGGCACCAAGGACGTCATCACCGCCCTGCAGCTCGACACCAAGCTCGACGGCATTCCCGCGTCGGTGCTCAGTGCCGCGCTCAAGCAGGCCAAGGGCGCGCGGCTGGCCATCCTCGACGTGATGCAGGAGGCCATCGAGGCACCGGGCGAGATGAGCCCGAACGCGCCGCGGATCATCACCATCAAGGTCCCGGTCGACAAGATCGGCGAGGTCATCGGCCCCAAGGGCAAGATGATCAACTCGATCCAGGACGACACCGGCGCCGAGATCACCATCGAGGACGACGGCACGATCTACGTCGGTGCCACCGACGGCCCGTCGGCCGAGGCCGCGCGGCAGGCGATCAACTCGATCGCCAACCCGCACATGCCCGAGCCCGGCGAGCGCTTCCTCGGCACGGTGGTCAAGACCACCACGTTCGGCGCCTTCGTGTCGCTGCTGCCCGGCAAGGACGGCCTGCTGCACGTCTCGCAGCTGCGCAAGCTGCACGGCGGGGTGCGGATCGAGAACGTCGACGACTTCATCAAGGTCGGCGAGAAGATCCAGGTCGAGGTCACCGAGATCGACCAGCGCGGCAAGCTGTCGCTCGTGCCGGTTGAGGTGATCGAGCGCGAGGCCGCCGAGGGCGGCGCCCCGGCCGGTGCCGAGAGCGCCTCCGGCGACGGCGGCCCGGCCGAGCGCGACTCGTCCGACCAAGATTCCGCCGACCGCGCCTCCTCCGACCGTGGTGAGCGTGGCGGCGGCGAACGCCGCCGGCGCACTCGGGGTGGTCGCGACGGCTCGCGTGACGGGGGCCAGCGCAACTCGTGAGCCTGCTCACCGCTCGGGCCCAGCGGCCCGACACGACACACACGATCCACCCCGGCGCGGACGGCGCCGGGGTGGTTCGGCGCACGGTGCTGCCCGGCGGGCTGCGCATTGTGACCGAGACCATGCCGACCGTGCGGTCCGCCGCCTTCGGTATCTGGGTGGGCGTGGGCTCCCGCGATGAGGCGCTCGCCGACGCCGGCTCCAGCCACTACCTCGAGCACCTGCTGTTCAAGGGCACACCGCGCCGGTCCGCCCTGCAGATCTCGGCCGAACTCGACGCGGTCGGAGGGGACCTCAACGCCTTCACGGCCAAGGAGTACACCTGCTACTACGCGCGGGTGCTCGACAGCGATCTGCCACTGGCGGTCGACGTCGTCTCCGACATGGTGACGTCCTCCCTGATCAAGGCCGAGGACGTCGAGGCCGAGCGCGGCGTGATCCTCGAAGAGATCGCCATGCGCGACGACGATCCCAGCGACCTCGTCCACGACGAGTTCGCCATCGCGCTGTACGGCGACGCGCCACTCGGCCGGCCGATTCTCGGCACCATCGAGTCGATCAACTCGCTGGGCCGGGACCGCATCGCCCGCTACTACGAGGAGCGCTATCTGGCGCCGAACCTCGTCGTCGCGGCCGCCGGCAATCTCGACCACGACGAGCTGGTCGGGCTCGTCGCCGACGCCTTCTCCCGAGCGGGCAGGCTCGCCGGTGACGGCCTGCCCAGCCTGCCGAGGATCGGCGGCGAGGGTGCCTCCACCAGCCCGGGTGTACGGGTCGTCCCCCGCGACACCGAGCAGGCGCATCTCGTGCTCGGCGGTGCCGGCCTCGCCCGTACCGACGAACGCCGCTTCGCGCTCGGCGTGCTCAACGCCGCGCTCGGCGGTGGGATGTCGTCCCGGCTGTTCCAGGAGGTCCGGGAGAAGCGCGGCCTGGCCTACTCGGTCTACAGCTACACCTCGCAGTACGCCGACACCGGCACGTTCGGCGTCTACGCGGGCTGCCAGCCGGGCAAGGTCGAGGACGTCCTCGCGATCTGCCGCGACCAGGTGGTCGAGGCGGCCGAGCACGGCATCACCGAGGAAGAGCTCGCCCGGGGCAAGGGTCAGGCGCGCGGTTCGATGGTGCTGAGCCTCGAGGACACCGGTTCGCGGATGAGCCGGATCGGCAAGAGCGAGCTGGTCTACGACCAGTTGCTGTCCGTCGACGACGTGCTCGGCAAGATCGACGCGGTCACGCTCGACGACATCCGCGCGGTGGCCGCCGATGTGCTCGCCAAACCGATGACCCTCACCGTCATCGGCCCCTTCGAGGACCGCGAGTTCACTCTCTGACCGCCGCTCTCGTACAACCGCTCGCTGACAGCCGCCGGACGAGCTGATCGAGAACTCGGTCAGCTCGTCCGGCGGCTCGTTCAGCGCTTCAGCCGTTCGGTGCTTCAGCGGTTCAGCGGTTCGGTGCTTCAGTGTTCGGTGTGCGGTGCCACGCGGCCGACCGGCCGGTGCCCTCCGCGGCGACCGCGCCGTCCTCCCGCAGCCTGGCCAGCACCATCCTGATGGTCGGGTCGCTGATGCCCGGCAGAGCCGCACGGATGTCCGAGACCCGGAACACGGCGGGAGCATGCTGCAGCACGTACTCCCGCACCCGGTCCTGCTTGGTGCCATCGCTGCGCCCGGCCGCCGCCCGCCGGGCGAAGGTGGCGTACGCCGCCGCCAGCCTCTCGACAAAGTAGCCCAGCCACGGCCACGGGTCCGACCGGCCGGTATGCCATCCGTGCGTGGAGTCCAACAGCGCCTGGTAGTAGGCGTCGACCGATTCGGCGATCGCCTGCTCGAGGCTGACATAGCGCACCACGTCGTAGCCCGCGTCGCTGAGGAGCGCGTTGGTCACGGCGCGGGCGACCCTCCCGTTGCCGTCCTCGAAGGGGTGGATCACCAGGAGGTCCAGGACGAAGAGCCCGATCAGCAGGACGGGATGATGTTCCCGCCTTTCGATCGCGTCACGGTAGTGCTCGATCAGCTCCTGGACGTGGAAGCCGGTGTCGGCGGCTGAGACGGGCTTGAACCTGATGGTCGAGGTTCCGTCGGGCGCGCGGTCGACCACCAGGTTGTCGTGGGTCTTGAAGCTCCCCCCGCCGGAGGCGGTATGAGCGAACAGGAGCCGGTGAAGGTGCAGCAGGAGACCGGTGTTGAGCGGCCCCCAGTCCTCGCGCAGCAGATAGTCGAGCGCGTCCCGGTATCCGGCGAGCTCCTTCTCGTTCCTGTTCCGCAGGATTTGGACGCGGCCCCCGATGATCCCCTCGGCGCGGGTGGCGTCGGACACGATCACGCCTTCGATGGCCGACGAGGTCATGACGCTCGCGACCCGGGCGTACTGCGCCAGCGACTCGAGCAGCCCCGGCATCTGGTCGCGATACAGGGCTTCGCTGCCACGGCCCACATCGACCGCGCTCAGCATCGTCACGACCCGGGAGGGCACCCGGCCGATCGTGCGGTCGAGATCGATGAAGCTCCGCACGGAATCCTCCAAGGAGCCGCTAAACTAAATAATCTGTAGCCGACTTATGTAGTTTAGCGCTTGGGTTACGGGATTGGCCTCTGCCGCATCGCGATCCGCGGCATGTGACACCGCAGACCGCTCGCCGGAGCCGGCGCGCCCGTCGCGATAGGCTCATCCGCGCCAGAGGGAACGGGAGATAAAAGTGATCAAGGTCGGGGTGCTGGGCGCGAAGGGACGGATGGGTGCGGAGGTGTGCCGGGCCGTGCGCGCCGCCGACGACACCGAGCTCGTCGCGGAGATCGACGAGGGCGACGATCGCGCACCGCTGACCTCGGCCGACGTGGTGGTCGACTTCACCCACCCCGACGTCGTCATGGACAACCTGCGCTGGTGCGTCGAGCATGGGCTGCACGCCGTCGTGGGCACCTCCGGCTTCGGACCGGATCGGCTCGACACCGTACGCGGGTGGCTCGCCGCACACGACGGCGGCAACGTGCTCATCGGTGCCAACTTCGGGATCGGCGCCGTGCTGATGATGCACTTCGCGCAGAAGGCCGCCCCCTTCTTCGACTCGGTTGAGATCGTCGAGCTGCACCACCCGAACAAGGCCGACGCGCCGAGCGGTACCGCCTTCCGTACCGCCGAGCTGGTCGCCGAGGCGCGCGGCAAGGCGGGCGCGGGTCGCTCGCCCGACGCGACGACGTCCGAGCTGGCCGGCGCCCGGGGCGCCGACGTCAATGGTGTGCGGGTGCACGCCGTGCGGCTGGCTGGGCTGATCGCCCATCAGGAGGTCCTGCTCGGCGGGCACGGTGAGACGCTCACGATCCGGCACGACTCGATGACGCGGGAGTCGTTCATGCCCGGTGTGCTGCTCGGCGTGCGCAATGTGGCCGGTCTGCCGGATCGGCTGACCGTCGGCATCGAGCCGCTGCTCGGCCTGGACTAGGCGGGGCGGGCAGGCCGACCGGCCCGCCAGGGTTCCCGGCCGTCGGTCTCGATCGTCACGCCGAACGGCTCCGGCAGGCGAACCGTCTCGCCGAACTCCCACGACTGCACATGTGCGTAAACGCCGGCGGTGCGGTCGGGCTTGGCGAAGAGGATGATCTGGGCGCGGATGGGATCGCGGTCGACCAGCAGGTAGTACGGGATCTCGACCTGCGCGTAACCGTTCCACTTGGTCGCCGTGGTGCGCCTGAGTGATGGCTGCCGGTCGTCCCCCGCGTTCCACCGCGAGGTGACCTCCATGACGAGTCCCACCTGGTGGGGGAGCAAATGAGGAGCCTCTTCCCGGCGGGCGTCCGCCAGGACCTTCACGTCCGCGACGATGAGGTCGGGCACGTAGCCGTCACGGATATCGCTGAGGTTCAGGTCGGTCGTCTGCACGCATCTCCACGGGAAGGTCGGATCATTGATTCGGCATGCGACCACACTGTCGGCCACGTCCTGCACGATGCCGTTGTGACCGACGGTCGGCCCTGGCGACACGACGATCTCCCCTCCGATGACCTCGACCCTGGAGCCGTCGTCGGGGAGGTGGAGATGGCGAGCCAGTTCACCGCGAACCCACAGGTTGTGCGGCGTGTCCGGCAGCGCGTGGTGGTGATGGGCCACTGCGGCGATGCTCACAGGCTGTGACTCCTCCCTCACGATCAGCTCCGGTCATCGTAGGGCTGGTATGCGCCCAGCGTACCGAGAACGGCTCATCCTCCCGTGGACTCGAGCCGTGCGCCGCCGGAAAATCCGGGCGTCGAGGCAGGCCGTGTGCCGGCGGCCTTGCCCGCGCCTCGGGTCGCGTTCTAGCGTTCCCGGATGTCCCCCCGAGACCCCGAGACGCATCCTGATGGCGATTTCTCCGGCCAGGAGTTCACCGACGTCGACTTCCGGGGGACGGTGTTCCCGGACCGTACCGACTTCGGCGGCGCAGTCTTCCACGGCAAGGCCGACTTCTCGGGTGCGGTGTTCACCGGCCGGGTCTTCTTCACCGGCGCGGTGTTCGAGGGCGAGGCCGACTTCTACCAGGCCGTCTTCGAGGGCTTCGCCAACTTCCGCGGCGTGCGGATCGTGGGGGCGGCCACCTTCAACGGCGCGGTCTTCGCCGACGGGCCGCTGATCGAGGACGCCGTCGTCGACGGGCCGCTCGGGTTCCGCCGCGCGGTCTTCGAGAACACCAGCATGCTGGGCCCGCTCTCCGCGCGATCCGTCGACTTCACCCACGCGACCTGCCATCGGCGGGTGCGCATCGACGTGCGGACCGAAGAGGTCGGCTGTGAGCGCGCCCGGTTCCCGTCCGGTGTCCGCCTCCTCGCGCACGGCGCCCGGGTCTTCTTCACCGACACCGAGCTGGGTGGCGCCTCGTTCATCGGGACCCAGGACCCCGACGACCGGGACGACTGGCCACAGGTCATGTCGCTCACCGGCACCGACACCGGTGAGCTCACGCTGTCGTACACGAGGCTCTGGCGGTGCAGGCTGGCGGGCGTGCACAACCTCGACCGGATGCGGATCGAGGGGTACAGCACCTTCGACGTCGCGCCACCGCGTCTCTTCACCGCGCGCCGCTCCATCATCTGGGACGAGCATCTCCTGCGGGGGACCTGGCCGCAGGCCCCGCGGCTCGGCCGACGTCGCTGGGCACCGCCCGCCGATCTTCCGCCGGCGGCGGCGCCCGAGAGCGCGAGCGAGGTCGAGCAGGCCTACCGTGCCCTGCGCAAGGGGTGCGTCGACGCCGGGGACGAGGTCGGAGCCGGCGACTTCTACTACGGCGAGATGGAGATGCGCAGGCTCGGGCAGTTCCTGCTCGCGCGCACCCGGCGCAGGGACCGGTGGTGGCCGGGGTGGGTCGCCGCGCGGGGCGAGCACCTGCTGCTGTGGCTGTACTGGGCGGTCTCCGGCTACGGGTTGCGCGCCTCGCGGGCGTTCGCCGCGCTGGCCGTGGTGATCGCCGTGGCGGCCGCGGCGTTCGGCGCCTGGGGCTACCCGCCGGCCGCGGACATGACCTACTTCGACTCGCTGCGCTTCAGCCTGCGCGCCGCGACGTCACTTCTGCGCGGTCCCGAGCAGGGTCTGACTCCCGCGGGCGAGTGGATCGAACTGGTCCTGCGCTTCACCGGGCCGCTGCTCTTCGGCCTTGCCCTGCTGGCCGTACGCGGCCGCGTCAGGCGCTGACCGCGTACGGCGATCGGAGCGAGGGCCGTACGGCCCGGTCACCGGCGTAGGTGACCGGGCCGTATCCGGTCAGAGGCCGGGGGTGTAGAGCAGCTTGTTGGGGGACCCGCTGCCGGGGCTCTTGACGACGCCGGTGGTGGCGTTGTTCACGAGGGCGTCGCGGACCTGCTGCGGCGTCGCGTTCGGGTGCCCGGCGAGATACAGGGCGGCGGCTCCGGCGACGTGCGGAGTGGACATCGACGTGCCGCTGATCGTGTTGGTCGCGGTGTCATTGGTGTTCCACGCCGAGGTGATGTCGATTCCGGGGGCGAAGATGTCGACGCAGGTGCCGTAGTTGCCCCATGACGCCTTGGTGTCGGTGTTGTCGGTGACCGAGACGGTGATGGCGGCAGGAACGCGCGCGGGGGAGGTGCTGCAGGCGTTCTGGGGGAACAGTCCGAACAGCCCGTTGCCTGCGGCGATGGCGTACGAGACGCCGGAGCCGATGGATCGCACAACGGCATTGTCGAGCGCGGTGTCGGCCCCACCGCCGAGGCTCATGTTCGCAACGGCCGGCTTCTGCGCGTTGGCGGTGACCCAGTCGATGCCGGCGGCGACCTGGGCCGTTGTGCCGGAGCCCTCGCAGTTGAGCACTCGTACCCCGACCAGGCCGACGCCCTTCGCGACGCCGAAGGCGCCGCCGCCGACGGTGCCGGCCACGTGCGTGCCGTGGCCGTTGCAGTCCTGCCCGTTCTGGCCGTCGCCCACGGCGTCGAAGCCGATGGAGGCCCGGCCGCCGAAGTCGGAGTGCGTGGTACGGATGCCCGTGTCGATCACGTAGGCGCGTACGCCCGCGGCGGTGGTCGAGTACTCGTAGGACTGGTTCAGCGGCAGGTTCCGCTGGTCGACGCGGTCCAGGCCCCACGACGGCGGGTTCGGCTGTACGGCATTGGCGCGGTGGATGAGGTTGCGTTGCACGAACGCCACCCGGGAGTCGCCCGCGAGCCGGCGGGCCTGCGCCTCCGTGGACTTGACAGCGAAGCCGCGCAGCGCCGCGCCAAACGTCCGTTCAAGGGCGCCGCCGTGGCGGGCGGTGAGCGACCGCGCGTCCGAGCCGACCACGGCCCGGGAGGCGGAGGCGTCCTTGAGGACGACGATGAAGCTTCCCGGCACGTACTCGGCGTCGCCCGGGGAACGGATGCTTCCGTCCGCGGCTTGGGCGGGTCCCGCCCAGGTGAGAGCCAGTGCCGCGGCGGCGCCGATGGCGACGCCTCGGCGCACCCACGTCGAGAGTCTGGACAGCGGGGGGTGGGTCATGAGTCCTCCGGACCACTTGTGTGACTGCACCTTTGGTGGTGAGTCAGCCATGATCGATCACAGGGCAAATAGGCTTGATTACCAAGGGAGAGGACTTATTGCTTACCGGTCACATCTTTGGCATGGTTCGCCGGTGACGCGCCGCCGTGAAATGAGCCAGGATGTGGCGGTCTCACCGCCGCGGCCGCCTGACCACCGCGCGGCCGAGAGGGTCGTACGCGCGGGCGGTCGCACCGGTTGCACGCCGGGTTCAGGGAGTGGTGAACCCGTGCTCGTTGAGCACGGACTTGGCTGCGGCCGAGCCGAGCCAGGTAACGAAGGCGGCCGAGGCGTCCTCGTGGTCGGTGTCGTCGACGACCGACACCGGGTAGGCGGCCGTGACGTTATGCGCGGCCGGAATGGGTACGCTGCTGGCGGCCCGGCCGGCCGATCTCAGGTCGGTGAGGTAGACGACCCCGGCGTCCGCCTCGCCGGTCCGCACCCGGGTGAGCACGGAGCGCACGTCGATCTCCGCGGACACGGGACGGACGGTGACGCCGGCCTTGGCGAGGGCCTGCCGGGAGTACCGTCCCGCAGGCACGCCCTGCGCGGCCAGCACGACACGTAGACCGGGCCGGGCCAGGTCGGCCAGCTCGCGGATCCGGCGCGGGTTCCCGGGGGCGACGGCGATGGTGAGCGACGTGTAGGCGATGACCCGTCGGCTCGACCGGTCGACGTACTCCGCGAGCTCGTCCATGGTCGTGGTGTCCGCGGTGGCGAGGACGTCGGCCGGCGTGTTCTCCTTCACCTGCTCGGCGAGTTCCTGGGAGCCGCTGAAGGTGAAGTGCAGCTCCACGTTCTCGTGTGAGGACTGGTAGGCCCGGGCGAGCTCCGGAAAGACATCGGTCAGTGACGAGGCGGCCAGCACGGTGAGGGTCGTGGGACCGGACGCGCCGCCACAGCCGGTCGCGACGAGCAGCACGACCGCCAGGCTCGCCGTGAGGCGTCTCACGGCAGCTCCACGGTGACGCTGGTGCTCTTGACGCGCGCGACGGCCTCGACTCCCTCGCTGAGCCCGAGCTCGTCCACCGCCTCGGAGGTGAGCAGGGACACCACCCGGTGCGGTCCCGCCTGGATCTCGACCTGTGCGATGATCCCGTCCTTGACCACCCGGGTGACGATGCCCGGAAAGGTGTTGCGTGCCGAGGTGAGGTGCGTCGTCTCGGGTCCGGCGGTGTCCTGGCCGAGGCGCACGGTGAAGGCGGCGAGGTCACGACCTTCGACGACGCGGTGACCGTGCTCGTCGCGGTGAGTGGGGAGCCGCCCCGCGTCCGCCCATCGCCGCACGGTGTCGGGACTGACGCCGAGCAACTGTGCGACCCTACCGACGGAATATGTAGGCATATGCAAGATCTTATGGCCACTAATCCTGGCATTCGGCAGTGTCATCGCATACCGCCGGGCGTTGACAGGTCCACAGTGGCGATGCGCCGTCCGCGCGCGTGATCTCGCGGTTGTCCGCACGGTCTGTCGGAGCCGGGCACTAAGGTGCGTGCTGTTCAGTGCGTACGCGTACGAACCACCTGAACCAACCCCCCGAACCGAACACCACCGAACCTTGCCGCGGAGGCCGTGAGATGTCCCTCGATCTGCTGGAGTTGCTGCCCGACGACTGGCGAGCACGGCTCGACCCGCTGCTCGACCCACTCGCGACCGCGACGCTCGGCACCTTCGTCGCGGGGGAGTACGACACGCGGACCGTGTTCCCGCCCCGCGAGGACCTGTTCAACGCGTTCCGGCACTGCTCCTACGACGCCGCCCGGGTGCTGATCCTCGGTCAGGACCCCTATCACGGGGCGGGTCAGGCGCACGGGCTCAGCTTCAGTGTCCGCGAGGGCGTGCGCAAGCCGCCGTCGCTGCGCAACATCTTCAAGGAGCTCGAGGCCGACCTTGGCGTGCCGGCGTCCTCCAGCGGCGACCTGACCCCGTGGGCCGACCAGGGCGTGCTGCTGCTCAACGCGGTGCTGACCGTACGCGAGGGAGAGGCGGGCGCGCACGCCGGAAAGGGCTGGGAGGAGTTCACCGACGCCGCGATCGAGGCGCTCAACGCCAAGGACAGCCGGGTGGTGTTCGTGCTGTGGGGCGCCTACGCCCGCAAGAAGGCACGGCTCATCACCGCACCGCACCACCTGGTGATCGAGTCCGCCCACCCGAGCCCGCTGAGCGCCAAGAAGTTCTTCGGCACCCGCCCGTTCAGCGCCGTCAACAAGGCTCTCACCGACGTCGGTCTGGCCGAGATCGACTGGTCGCTGCCGACGTAGCCGGCGTGGTGCCGTGACGGACGGGACCGTCGCGTCCGCGTCACGCCTTCCGGCCGGTGGCGCGGGATCCGGGGGAAGGTGAGGCGTAAGCCCGAAAGGCTGGGGAATGTCCTGGTCAGAGTGATCGGGGGAGCCTCATGGCCGCAACGGGCAACATCGTTTCCAGTGTCACAGCCGAATACGCGTTCGATGGACCGACGGTGGATTTCGGTGCCCTCGTCGTGGACGGCGAACCTGTGGCGGCCGCCCAGGTCCGCGTTCCGCTCGGCATGCTCAACCGGCATGGGCTTGTAGCGGGCGCCACCGGCACCGGGAAGACCAAGACCCTCCAGAGCATGGCCGAGCAGGTGTCGGCGCAGGGAGTGCCGGTTTTCCTGGCCGACGTCAAGGGCGACCTCTCCGGTCTCGCCACGGCGGGGGAGCCGGCAGACAGGATCGCCGGCCGCACGTCGGCGATCGGCCAGACGTGGCGGCCGACCGCCTACCCGGTCGAGTTCTACGCCCTCGGCGGAGAGGGAACGGGAATCCCGGTGCGCGCGACCATCACCTCGTTCGGCCCCACACTGCTCGCCAAGGTGCTCGAGCTGAACGCCACCCAGGAATCCTCGCTCGGCCTGGTCTTCATGTTCGCCGACAGGAACGGTCTGCCGCTGCTCGACCTGAAGGACCTTCGCGCGGTCATCGAGCACCTGACCGGCGACCAGGGCAAGGAGGCGCTCGCCGCGCTGGGCGGGTTGTCGAAGCAGACGGCGGGAGTCCTGCTGCGCGGTCTGCTGACCCTCGAAGGGCAGGGTGCCGACAGGTTCTTCGGTGAGCCCGCGTTCGACCCCGCCGACCTGCTGCGCACGGCTCCGGACGGCCGCGGGGTCATCTCGTGCCTGGAACTGCCCTCGCTGCAGGACCGCCCGCACATGTTCTCGACGTTTCTCATGTGGTTGCTGGCCGAGCTGTTCGAGGACCTGCCCGAGGTCGGTGATCCGGACAAGCCCAGGCTCGTGTTCTTCTTCGACGAGGCCCATCTGCTCTTCACCGGCGCGTCGAAGACGTTCCTGCAGTCGATCACGCAGACCGTGCGGCTCATCCGGTCGAAGGGAGTGGGCGTCTTCTTCGTCACTCAGACGCCGAAGGACGTGCCCGCGGACGTGCTCGCCCAGCTCGGCAGCCGGGTGCAGCACGCACTGCGGGCGTTCACGCCGGACGACGCCAAGGCGTTGAAGGCCACGGTCTCGACGTTCCCGAAGTCGTGTTACCACCTGGAAGAGGTGCTCACCGGGCTCGGCATCGGCGAGGCGGTGGTGACCGTCCTATCCGACAAGGGCGTGCCGACGCCGGTCGCGTGGACACGGTTACAGTGCCCGCAGAGCCTGATGGCCCCCTCTGACCCGGCGTTGGTGCGGCGGACGGTCGAGTCGTCGCCGCTGCACGCGAAATACGCCCAGCCGGTCGACCGGGAGTCGGCGTACGAGATGCTCACCGTCAGGGTGGGCCAGGCCGCCGCCGAGGCCGCTCCCGAGCGGGCCCCCGCCGAGCCGCGCCGGGGTCCGCGCACCGCGCCCCGTCCTGAGCCGGATGTCATCGGGCAGGTGCTCGGCTCGCAGGCGGTCAGGTCGTTCGCCCGCTCGATGGCGAGCACCCTCGGCAGGGAGATCACCCGCGGCGTCTTCGGCACCGCGAGACGCCGTCGCCGATCGTCCCACTGACCCTGGGGCGACGGTGACCGCACGTAGCCGATTCCGCACAGCCGGGTCGGTGACGCGCTGAGGCACTGAGGACGATCGAAATGATCAAGGATCGCGGTGGCGCGAGGTGCCGCGATCCTTGATCATCTCGGCTAGACGTGAGAGAAGCAGTTCGTCGGGATGGCGTTCGCCGGATCGAGGGTGTTGAGCACCTCGTGCAGCGCTATGCGGTCGAACGCGATGAGGGCGTGCTCGGAGAGGTCGAAAGCGCAGAGATCCTGCAGGGTCACGTTGCGCACGTTCGGTCCGCTGAGGAACTGCGAGCGGTACGGCGTGACGATCCCGTCGTACCTGGTGGCGATGACCGTGTAGTCGACGCCCGCCACCGTGTCGCCGCCCGCGTTGAGCCTGGTGAGCAGCGGCGACCCGACGACCTGGTCGGCGCAGGCCGGGCAGGCGCCGGCGACGATGTCCAGCGCGCCGGGCCACGCCGCCGCGAGCGTCGCGAGACCGCTGAGCGTGGTGCCGTGGTTGGACGGGGCGAGGCCGACGAGCGTGTGCACCTTGGCGGCGCCGCCGAGGAACTTCACGTAGTAGCGGGGCATCATGCCGCCCTGTGAATGCCCCACGATGTTCACCTCGGAGGCCCCGGTGGCGGCCAGGACGCCGTTGACGAACGTGGCCAGTTGCGCGGCCGAGTCGGCCACCGGAGCGATGGCACGCAGGACCGGTACGCCGGGAACCGCGCCGTAGGTCAGGGCGAAGACACAGTGGCCACGCGAGGCGAGGGCGGGCGCGGCAACCGGCCAGTTCACCGAGCCGTTGGCGAACGTGCCGTGCACGAGCACCACCGGGCGCGGGTGGGCGGCGCGGGGCCGGCAGGACCAGTCGTTGGCACCCGGTACGCCGGGAGCGGCCAGTGCCTTGGCGTCGGCGATCGCGTCGGCGCGGGCGGGCGGGGCGAGCAGGAGGCTGAAGATCAGGATGGCGGCGAGGGCGAGGGGAAGGGAGCGGAGGCTTCGGACGCGGGGCAAGGTCCCTCCTGGGGGGAGAAGGGTGGGCAGCGCGCGCCTGTGTGCTCTGGGTCACACCGCTGAATTACCTGCGAGTAAGTTACTTTCAGGTAGGGTCGTCGACCAGAGCGCTGAGATCACAGTTGTGCAACGCCTCGTCACCGCCCGGTCCTTAGCGCGGCCCCGAGCCCACTGCCCGATGCGGCCCGGAGCCCACTGCCCGATGCGGCCCGCGCGGGCGCATGCGTCGCGTCGCGATCGCTCGCGTGGTCGTGGTCGTGGTCGCGCGCCGAACGCGCTGCCGCGCAAGCTCCGTCGCGAACCGTCCGAGGCCGCGGAAGACGCGGCTCCTCGAAGCAAGGCAAGGTGTGATTCCTGACGCATAAGTGCATGATCACGCCAGAGGGTCCTCTGTCGTGTGCGGGTGCCGCCGGGCGTGGTGGGTGATCGGGGCGGGGAGCGCTGTCGCCTGGTGTCGCGAAGGGACGTCAGATGGCCAGGCCGATGGCGAGTAGCGCGCCGAAGGCGATCTGCAGGCGACCGGTCTCGCCGAGGACGGCGATCAGCTCGGGTCCCTTGGCGCCGCCCAGCACGCGCTGCGTGGGCGGAACCGACAGCGGCGCCGCCAGCAGCGCGATGAGGGCCCACGGGTGCGGCGCGGCCAGGGCCAGCACGACGGTGAAGGGCAGTGCGGTGCAGGCGGCGTAGAGCAGCCGGGTCCGGTGGTCGCCCAGCACGACGGCGAGGGTGCGCTTACCCGAGACCTCGTCGGTGGGGATGTCCCGCAGGTTGTTGGCCACCAGCAGCCCGCAGGCGAGCAGCCCGACGGGCACGGCGGCCGCCCAGGCCTGCCACGGCACGCCCTCGATCTGTACGTACGCGGTGCCGACGACCGCGACCAGGCCGAAGAACACGAACACCGAGACCTCGCCGAGGGCGCGGTAGCCGTACGGCCGGGAGCCGCCGGTGTAGAACCAGGCCGCCAGGATCGCGGCGGCGCCGACGAGCAGAAGCCACCAGGTGGTGACGGCGGCGAGCGCCAGCCCGGCCACGGCGGCGGCGGCGAAGCAGCCGAGGGCGGCGGCCAGCACGTGCCCCGGCGCGGCGACGCGGGAGCCGACCAGCCGGAGCGGGCCGACCCGGTCCTCGTCGGTGCCGCGCACCCCGTCGCTGTAGTCGTTGGCGTAGTTGACGCCGATCTGCAGAGCGAGCGCGACGAATGCGGCAACCGCCGCGCGCCACCACACGGCATCGCCCTGCCCGAACGCGACGCCGGTGCCGACGACCACCGGCACGAGGGAGGCGGGCAGAGTGCGGGGCCGGGAGCCGGCGATCCACTGTGCGAGGCTGGCCACCGGTTACCTTCCGTTCCGAGACAGGGTCATAGCGAGGATTCTCGCGGATGCCGGACCGGTGCCCGTACACCGGACCGGCCGAGCCGCAGCGTCATCAGCAACCCCACGCCGAGAACCGCCGCCGTGGCGAGGGCGCCGCGCCGGGTGGCGTCGGCCAGGCTGTCCGCCGCCGCGCGTGCGGCGACCTCCTCACCGGGCCGGCGGCGCAGGTCGCGGGCGGAGGTCCCCGCGCTGCTGCGCAACTGCTGGGCGAGCGCCGCGTGTCGTGCCTCGGGTACGGAGGTGTCGTGCAGCCGATCGAGCATCGCGTGGCTCAGGCTGGTGGCGAACACCGTCCCGATGATCGCGATGCCCAGCGCGGAGCCGATCTGCCGGGCGGCGGACTGCGTGCCCGACGCCTGCCCGGAGTGGGCGCGTGGCACGTCGGCCAGCGAGACGTTGGTGAGCTGCGCGGAGGTGAGGCCGAGCCCGACGCCGTACATCAGCATCCAGGGCGCCAGCCGCAGTCCGCTCGTGTCGGCGTGGAGGGTGACGGCGATCGCGAGCACGGCGGCGACCTCCAGCGCCACGCCGAGCCGTACGACCCACGGCGCGCCGTGGCGGTTCGCCAGCCGCCCCGCGAAGGGCCCGGCGAACAGCGCCCCCACGGCGAGCGGGACGATCGCCACGCTGATCTGCAGCGGAGAGTCGTCGTGCACGTTCTGCAGGAACAGGGGCAGTACGAACAGCAGCCCGAGCTCGCCACAGCTGATGAGTGCCGAGACGGCGTTGCCTCGGCGGAAGCCGGCGATGCGGAACAGCTCCAGGTCGAGCATGACCGGGCGCCCGGAACGGGCGCGCATCCGCTCGAGGGTGATCAGTGCCGCGATCAGGACGACGCCCAGGGCCAGGACCACGGGAATCGGGGACAGGCCGGTCAGCGGCCACTCCACCGGTCCCATGGTGAAGGAACGGGTCGGGAGCCACCAGCCGTACGACTGCCCCTCGATCAGCCCGCATACCAGCGCGCCGAGGCCGAGGGCCGCGAGCACCCCGCCGGTCCAGTCGATGCCGCGCCGGGCCGAGGCGACCCGGGTCTCCGGCACGAACCTGAGCGCGCCGATCACGAGCAGCAGGCCGATCGGCAGGTTGACGGCGAAGGCCCAGCGCCAGCCGAACGAACTCGCGAGCCATCCGCCGAGCAACGGGCCGAGCGCGGCCATTCCGCCGATCAGCGAACCCCAGATGCCGAAGGCGACGGCGCGGTCCCGGCCGGTGAACATCGAGTTCACGGTCGACAGCGTGGCCGGCATGATCATGGCGCCGCCGACGCCCTGGAGCGCTCGGGCGCCGACGATCGCCGACCCCGAGCCGGCGGTGGCCACGAGCAGGCTCGCGAGCACGAAGACCACCGTGCCCGCGATGAACATCCGCCGCCGCCCGAACAGATCCCCGGCCCGGCCGAACGGGATGAGGAGCGCGGCGAACGTCAGCGAGTAGATCGAGGTGATCCACTCGGCGTCGGTGGTCTCGAGGCGCAGTTCCGCCACGATTCGCGGCATCAGGACGTTGACGATCGTCGCGTCGATGACGATCAGGGACACACCGAGGCTGATGATCACTGTGCCGAGCCAGCGTCCGCGTCGGTCGCCGGAGTCGGCCGCGCCGAGCGGGAAGGCGGTGGAAGGGGGTGACATGGACATCCTGGCGGCAGCGATCGGGGCTCTCGGTGAGTAGGGCTCAAACATAACGGTGGGTCACGAACACCCCTCACCGGCCCGCCCCGTCACTCCTCGCTGATGTCCGTGTGCATGCGGATCATGGGCACGGGAGCCCCCATGTCGAGGATGCGCATCGCGCCGTCAGGGGCCCAGCCGGCCGAGACGAAGAACCCGCGCAGCGACTCGTTGGCCTCGAAGACCCAGGTCACGAGAGTGGTGAAGCCGTCTTCGCGCAACATGTCGACCGTGGCGGCGAGCAGCCGGCTGCCGTGGCCGGACCGGCCGCGTTCCGGATCGACGAGCAGGGTGAGCACCTCGGCGGTCGTCGCGGGGTCGTGGTCGGGGTCCTCGGCGGGGGCGTGTGCGGCGAAGCCCGTCACCTCGCCCTTCTCGACGGAGACGAGCAGCCGGTGGCGTGGGCTGGGCGGCGCGGTGGCGGCCTCTGCCCAACGTTCCCGCCACATCTCCAGCGCCTCGGGGCCGGTCACCTCCGCCAGCGTTGCCGTCGGCAGGATCTCCTGATAGCCCGCCAGCCACGCCCGTACCTGGACGAGCGCGATATCGGCGGCGTCTTCGCGACGGGCAGGGCGTACGCCCACGTCGGCCATGTCGTGCGGGATCCTCTCGTCGGGGTCAGCCCCAGGTTAGAGGTCGCCGGCCGGGTCGGAGCGCCTGCGGGCCCGGTAGGCGCGGGTTTTGGTGCGGTTGCCGCACACCCGCATCGAGCACCATGCCCGCGACCGGTTCTTCGAGGTGTCCAGGAACGCCCACCGGCACGTGTCCTCCTGGCAGGCCTTCAGCCGTTGCCAGGTGCCCTCTGCCGCGCTGTCGACGATGGCGGCGGCGATCCGGCCCAGACCGGCCGCCACGCCGTCCAAGGCGGGGACCAGGGCGGGCCGGGAGCCGGTCAGCGACACATGGAGGGGCAGGCGGGCCAGTGAACCCGGCAGCTCGGGCGGGAGGGCCGGGGCGTCGCCGCCGTGGTGTGCGAGCATCGCCGCGCGCAGGCCCTTGCGCAGGGCGATCGCGACGGCGAGATCGTCCGCGTCGGCCACGGCCTCGGCGGTGGCGGGCCGCGGGTCGGCGCTGGTGCCCTGCGGGGCGGCGTCGGCCAGCAACCCGCGCTCCGCCAGCCAGCCGGTGAGCCCGGCGGGGGTGGCGAACTCGTCCACCTCGCGCTCGAGATCGACGGTGTTGACGAAGTCCCGCAGCAGCAGAGCGGCGTCGGTCATCATCCCTCCGAAATCAACACCAGCATAGAGTCTTGACCGGTTGCATGACCAACGACACCGGCATAGTCTCTAAGCCGGTGTTGCTGGGTGTGCGTGTGAAGCATGGACGCGGGAAACAGGTGTGATCATGACAGCGAGCCTCATGCGGATCTGGCGCGGCCGGACCCGGCGGTCGGACGCCGACGCCTACGAGACGTACCTGCGCGCGACCGGGCTGGTCGGCTACCTCGCCGTCGAGGGCAACCGCGGAGTGCGCCTGACCCGCCGCGACCTGGGGGACGACACCGAGTTCTGTCTGGTGTCGTTCTGGGACTCCTGGGACGCCGTCCGGGAGTTCGCGGGCGAGGACCCGCAGAGAGCGGTGTTCTATCCCGAGGACGACCGGTTCCTGGTGGACCGCGAGCTCGTGGTGAGCCACTACACGATCTTCGCCAACGCCTGAGCGAGCCTACGTACGCCCTCGGCGAGCTCGTCCTCGCCGGCGGCCGCGCTGTAGGTGATCCGCAGGCGCGGACCCGGCGGCTCGGCGGGATAGAACGGCCGGCCCGCGCTCACCAGCACGCCGGCGCGCAGGGCCGCCTCGGTCAGTGCGACGTCGTCGACTCCGGCCGGCAACCCGGCCCACAGGTGCGCTCCGCCGGCCGGCCGGTTGACCGGTGTGTCCGGCAGTTCGCGGGCGAGCGCGGCGAGCAGCGCGTCGCGCCTGCGGCGCAGCGCGTCGCGTACGAGCTTGAGGTGGCGTGGCCAGCCCGGTGAGGTCAGCAGTTCCAGCGCCGTCTCCTGGAGCGGCCGGGCCGGGAAGAAGGCGTCGACCATCTGCGTGCCGCGGATCCGCTCGGCCACCGGGCCACGTGCGACCACCGCCGCGATCCGCAGGCTCGGCGCGGTGCCCTTGGTGAGCGAGGCGACGTGCACGACTCGGCCGTCCTGGTCCCGCGCGATCAGCGGGGCGGGCGCCGGATCGATCGCCAGGTGGCGGGCGAAGTCGTCCTCGATCACGAAAGCGCCGGCGGCGCGGGCCACGGCGAGCACCTGCTCGCGGCGCTCGGCCGGCAACACCGCGCCGGTCGGGTTGTGGAACGTCGGCTGGCAGTAGAACACCCGCGACCCGGTCATGGCGAAGGTCTCGGCGAGCAGGCCGGGCCGGACGCCGTCGCCGTCCATCGGGACCGGTACCGGATGCAGCCCGGCGGCGCGCGCCGCGGCGAGCGCGCCCAGATAGGTGGGCGACTCGACGAGCAGCGGCGCGCCCGGCGGCAGCAGGGCCCGCAGAACGGTCGTCAGGGCGTCCTGGCCGCCGCCGCTGATCAGCACGTCGGACGGCGAGATGCCGCCGCCGATGCTCCGGGCGAACCACGCCCGCAGTCCGGGCACCCCGCCGAGCGGGGGGCGTCCCCAGGCGTCCGGGCGCCGTGCCGCGCGCGCCGCCGCCGTGGCGAGGGCCCGCAGCGGTTGCAGCGACGGGTGCAGGTAACCGCCGCTCAGCGGCACGGTGCCCTCAGGAGCCGGGGTCAACAGGGCCCGGACGCCGCTCACGTCGACCGCGCGGTCGCCGAGGGCCACCGACTGCCAGTCGAAGTCCGGTGCCGGACCGGCCGCCGCCGGCGCGCGGTCGGCGACGTAGGTGCCACTGCCCGGACGAGTGACGACCAGGCCTTCGGCGGCGAGCAGGCCGAGCGCACGCGACACAGTGACCGGGCTGACCCGGTGCCGCTCCATCAACTCGCGGCTGGACGGCAGCCGCTCGCCCGGCCGCAGGCCCGTGATCTGGCTGCGCAGCCGACCGGCAAGAGAGGCGATACTGCTATCCTCCTGCATGAGGATTGATAGTAGCGCTACTGCCGGTCGATCGATAGCGCTCCCACGCCGGGGCGCGGGGCTTGGCCTCGCCGGGCTCGGCGTGCTCGCCTTCTCGTTCAGCTTTCCCGGTACGGTCCTGGCCCTCGACGGGCTCGACCCGTACCTCATCGGCGTCGGGCGGGCGGCGGTCGCGACGCTGTTCGCCGCCGTCGCGCTCGGGATCGCGCGTGCTGCGCGTCCCCGCCGGGACCAGTGGCCGGCGCTGGCGGCCGTCGGTCTCGGTGTCGTCTTCGGCTTCCCGCTGCTGTCCACGCTGGCCCTCGATCACGGCGCGTCCTCCTCGCACGCCGCAGTGATCATCGGTCTGCTGCCGGCGGCCACCGCGGTGCTCGCGACGATTCGCGCGGGTGAACGCCCGTCACCGGCCTTCTGGGCGGCGACGGCGGCCGGTGCGCTCTGCGTCAGCCTGTTCGGGCTGAGTCACGGCGCCGGCGGCTTCTCCCCGGCCGACCTCCTGTTGTTCGGCGCCCTGCTGGCCGGGGCCATGGGCTATGCCGAGGGGGGCCGCCTGGCCCGGGACATGCCGGGCTGGCGGGTCATCTGCTGGGCGCTCGTGCTCACCGGGCCCGTGACCCTTCCGGCCACCGGATGGCTGCTGCTCGCCGGCTCTCCGCAGTGGACCGGCAGGGCGCTGGTCGGCTTCGGCTACGTCTCGCTCGTCTCGATGTTCCTCGGTTTCTTCGCGTGGTACGCGGGGCTGGCGCGGGCCGGCATCGCCCGGGCCAGCCAGGTCCAGCTTGCGCAGCCGGTGCTCACCCTCGCGTGGTCGGCGATGCTGCTCGGCGAGCACGTCGACGCCGGCACCTGGCTCGCCGCGATCGCGGTGCTCGTCTGCGTGGCCTGGACCCAGCGAGCGAGATCCGCGCCGCCCTTGCGGGATGTGACGCCAGAGCGCACGATAGGTGCTGAGGTGTCACATCGTCGTGCCGGGCCAGGAGCCGTACGCGGAGGAGAACGGACAGGAGCAGCACGTGGACGACAGGCTGACCGTCCCTGAGGGTGGGTTCTGGCCCGCTCCCGAGATCCCGCGGCCGAACATCTATCCGATGGAGTGGCGGGTCGAGACGGAGAAGCTCGCCGCGATCTACGAGAAGTCCAAGCGGATGGTGTGGAACCCCTCCGACCTGCCCTGGGACGGCATAGACCCGGACGACTTCACGGTCGAACAGCGGCTCGGGATCATGTACTGGTTCTCGGTGCTCGCCAACTTCGACGCGTCGGGCCCGGCGGTCTTCGCCCGGGCCACGATCCACGCGTTCGAGCAGCACGAAGAGGATCCGGTCCGCAAGTGCTTCTTCTCGATCACCCGCGACGAGATGAACCACGAGGAGTGCTGCCAGCGCACCATCGCGAAACTGTGGCCCGGCGGTCCGCTCGACTGGGAACCCGTCACGACGCTCGAGAAGGCGGCCCACAACAACATCGGCTGGCTCTATCACAATGGCGGGCGCTACTGGAACGGGTACTCCAACTCGCTCGGGAAGTACTCCCTCGCTGTGCTCTTCACGAGTTTCATGATGGGCGAGATGGCCGCCTCGACGCTGTTCCGCGGCATGGCCTCGGGCGCGCGGCACCCCGTGTTCCAGGAGATGTTCCAGCGGATCGGGCGGGACGAGTCGCGGCACCTGCAGATCTGCATGACCATCCTGGAGAACGAGTGGCCCGGGCTCACCGAGGACGTCAAGTCCCAGATCACCAGGCAGCTCAGGGCGGGCTTCGTCTTCCTGTCGATGATCCTCTGGGAGCCCCCTGAGGGCTTCTGGGATCTGCCGCCCTACTTCATGGCCAACCACCGCGTGCTGATGAGCCACGCCCGCGAGGCCGGCCTCGGCGTGCTGTCGTTCGACGAGCAGGCGGAGAACTGGCAGGTCGCCATGGCGCGAGTCCGGACGATCGTCGAGCGGTGGGGCATCGAGTTCCCGGCCATTCCCGAACTCGACATCGACGGCGTCAAGGTCGACGTCATCGACCCCGAGGACATCATCCCGGTGTTCTGAGGCCCCGGGTCAGGGAGTGGGAGTGCCGGCTGACATGCCGTTGTTCTGGTCCGTCCTGACGCCGTAGGCGCCGACGGCCTGCCCGCGCTCTCACTTCACCCCATCGGCACCACCGACGACCTGCACGTCCTGCTCGCCGGCGGCAGCCTTCGCCCGCGCGACCGCGGACTCGACGCCGTGGGGCGTACGGTATGTGCGCATATGGGAATCGACAGCGGGGGCCACGTGCGGGACGGCGAGGACGACGCCGCTAAGGGGAACGCACGGGGACGGGACACGGCGCGCCGGCGGCGCGGGTGGCCGCTGCGCCTGCTGGGCGTGACGGCCTGGGCGTGCGCGTACGTCGTGGGCCTGGTGGCGATCTTTCTCGCGCACACGTGGGTGTGGTGGCAGCATGAGCCCGTCTCCGGCGGCACCGAGGCGAACGCGCTGTGGGCCCGCCACCAGTGGGTCGGTGAAACGCACACCGAGGCGGAGTACCGTGCCCTCGCCGACATCGTGCGCCGGAACCGGATCACGGATGTGTACTTCCACGCCGGCCCGTTCGAGCCCGACGGCACCGTACCGCCCGCCAAGTACGCCAACGCGCGCGACCTCATCGAGGCGATGCGCAGGCTCGCTCCCGGCGTGCGCTCCCAGGCCTACCTCGGGCAGATCAGGGTGATGGACGATTACGGACTCCTCGACATCGACCGGCCGGAGGTCCGGCGGAACATCCTCGATACCGACCGGGCCATGCTCGACCTCGGCTTCGACGGCATCCACTACGACATCGAGCCGATCTATCCCGACGACGAGGCGTTCGTCCGGCTGCTCGATGACACCCGGGCGCTCACCCGTGAACGCGGGCGGGTGCTGTCGGTCGCGCTGGAGCAGCTCACCCTCGTCGACGCGGTCGAGCCCGTTTACCGGGCGCTGATCCCGCGCAACGGCGCCGTCCACTACCCGCCCCGTCCCACCGAGGCGTTCCTGCGCAGGGTCGCCGACCGGGTCGACCAAGTGGCGATCATGACCTATGACGTGTCGCTGCCCACCAGGTCGCTGGTGGGCCGGCACTTCGCCTGGCACACCGAGCGCACACTGCGGCTGATCGGCGACCGGGTCACCGTCTTCATGGGCGTGCCGACCTACCGTCCGCTCATGGACTGGGCCGAGGACCTCGACGGCGCGCTCAGAGGAGTGCGGCGCGGGGTCGACGCCCTGGACCGCCCGCCGGCCAAACCGTACGGCGTCGGCGTCTACGCGGAGTGGACGACCAGCACCGCCGATTGGGCCCGTTACCAGGCGGATTGGCTGAATGAATAGCCGTGTGTGACCGACCATGCGAGAACAGTTCGCATAGGTAAGGACAATTTGGCTGCTTCGCCACCCCCGTTGTAACGTTCCGATTCCCTTGTTCCCCCAGGTCAGATGCCTTGTTGCATCAGGGTGGCAGACGGGTAAACATCGGGTCGTGACGCGGTAGTCGCAGCCCTTCCAAGGGCCTGTGGGGAGCGAGGTCGATGAGTATGGAGCACACTGCGCAGCAGGTGACTCACCGGCTCACGGAGCTGACGACCGAATTCGCCGGCTGGCGGATCGGGCGTGGCGGTTCCGGGAACTGGTGGGCGGTTCGCGGCAACGAGCTCGTACGGACCGTGAACGTCGAGGAACTGCGCGCCAGGCTCAGGGAACTCGCCGCCGCACAGCACCGCCGGGAGGATCTCGGCTAGCCCAGTAGGGGACCGCGGGGGAGACCCCCGGGAAAAGTCCCCGCAATTATGCCCGTAACGCGGGATTTGCCTGTGACGATAACGGAGTAGACGCCGCCGGTGGTGCGTACCCCCGAGCGTGATCGCCGGCGGCGTCTTTCCCTGTCCGCGAAGATCAGGTGGGGCGGACGAGACCCGGTGCCCGAGGTCCCCGTCAAGCGGCGGGACCGGTACCGTTCGGTTCATGGGACCCAGCACAACGAGCGACGCGCCGTTCGGCCGGATGCTGACCGCGATGGTCACTCCGATGACCGTGGACGGCGCCGTCGACTATGACGGGGCCGAGCGCCTCGCGGCCCATCTGGTCGACGAGCAGCGCCACGACGGCCTCGTCCTCAGCGGCACCACGGGAGAGTCGCCGACGACGAGCGACGCCGAGAAACGACAGCTGATCGAGACCGTCGTCTCGGCGGTGGGCGACCGCGCCACGGTGATCGCCGGGGCGGGCACCAACGACACCGCGCACAGCGTCGAGCTGGCCCGGCAGGCCGAACGCGCCGGCGCACACGGCCTGCTGGTCGTGGCGCCCTACTACAACAAGCCGCCGCAGGAGGGGCTGCTGCGGCACTTCACCGCGGTCGCCGACGCCACCGGGCTGCCGAACGTGCTCTACGACATTCCCGGCCGTACCGGGGTCCCCATCGAGACCGAGACCCTGGTCCGGCTGGCCGAACACCCCCGGATCGTCGCCGTCAAGGACGCCAAGGGCGATCTGTTCGGCGGCTCCCAGGTCATGGCCCGCACCGACCTGGTCTTCTACTCGGGTGACGACGCCCTCAACCTGGCCTGGCTGTCGATGGGCGCCGCAGGGATGATCAGTGTGGTCGGGCATGTCGTCGGTGCCGACCTTCATGAGATGATCGACGCATATCGTGCCGGTGATGTGGGCCGCGCCATCGCCATTCATCGACGGCTGCTGCCCGTCGTCACCGCCATCATGACCCGTACGCAGGGCGCCATCGCTGTCAAGGCGGCGCTGAACCTGCTTGGCCGGCCCGGCGGGCCGCTGCGCCCGCCGCTCGTGGAGGCCACGCCTGAGTTCGCGGCGCGACTGCGTGAAGATCTAGTGATTGGGGGAGTCAAAGTGCCGGAGGACAGTTCGTGAGCGCGCCGAACAAGGAAGCCAGCGACCGTGCGGCCGGCCCGCGCGGAGTCGAGCTGCGGAGTGAGGTGAGCGCGTGAGTCATCCTCACCCAGAGCTCGGCAGCCCACCGCCCCTTTCGCCGAACGGTCTGCGGATCGTAGGGCTCGGCGGTCTCGGGGAGATCGGCCGGAACATGACGGTCTTCGAGTTCGGCGGACGGCTGCTGATCGTCGACTGCGGTGTGCTCTTCCCCGAGGAGGAACAGCCGGGCGTGGACCTGATCCTGCCCGACTTCGAGTACATCAGGGACCGGCTCGACGACATCGAGGCGGTCGTCCTGACCCACGCGCACGAGGACCACATCGGCGCGGTGCCGTACCTCCTGCGTGAGCGGCCCGACATTCCGCTCGTCGGTTCGCGGCTCACCCTCGCCCTGATCGAGGCCAAGCTGACCGAGCACCGGATCAGGCCGGTCCTGCGGCAGGTCGTCGAGGGTGAGCGCCACACCGTCGGGCCCTTCGACTGCGAGTTCCTCGCCGTCAACCACTCGATCCCGGACGCCCTGGCGGTCGCCATCCGCACGCCCGCGGGCCTGGTCCTCGGCACCGGCGACTTCAAGATGGACCAGCTCCCGCTGGACGGCCGGCTCACCGACCTCGGCGGGTTCGCCCGGCTCGGGGCCGAGGGCATCGACCTGCTGATGTCGGACTCGACCAACGCCGAGGTCCCCGGCTTCGTCACGAGCGAGCGCGACATCGGCACGGTGATCGACGACGTGGTGCGGACGGCGGAGAAGAGGGTGATCCTCGCCTGCTTCGCCTCGCACGTCCACCGTGTCCAGCAGGTCCTGGACGCCGCGCACGCCAACGGCCGCAAGGTCTGCATGGTCGGCCGCTCGATGGTGCGCAACATGGGGGTCGCCCGCGACCTCGGCTATCTGCGCGTTCCCGCCGGGCTCATGGTCGAGCAGAAGCAGATCGACGACCTGCCCCCCGAGAAGATCGTGCTGATCTGCACGGGCTCGCAGGGCGAGCCGATGTCGGCGCTGTCGCGGATGGCCAACCGCGACCACCAGATCCGCATCACCGAGGGCGACACCGTCGTCCTGGCGTCGTCGCTGATCCCCGGCAACGAGCACGCCGTCAACCGGGTGATCAACGGACTCACCCGGTGGGGCGCCCGGGTCGTGCACAAGGGCAACGCCCTCGTGCACGTGTCGGGGCACGCGCCCGCCGGAGAGCTCCTCTACGTGCTCAACCTCACCAAGCCGGGCAACTTCATCCCCATCCACGGCGAATGGCGGCATCTGCGGGCTCACGCTCGGCTGGCCGAACTGACCGGGGTGCCCACCGAGAACATCGTGATCGCCGAGGACGGCGTCGTGGTCGACCTCCTCGACGGGCAGGCCAAGATCGTCGGCGCCGTCCCGGCGGGCTACGTCTACGTCGACGGCTCCTCGGTCGGTGAGATCACCGAGACGTCGCTGAAGGACCGCCGGATCCTCGGCGAGGAGGGCTTCGTCTCGATCGTCGTCGCGCTCGACTCGACGACGGGCAAGGTCGTGGCCGGGCCGGAGATCCACGCTCGCGGCTCGGGCATCGATGAGGAGGGCTTCGACGAGGTGATCGCCCGGATCGAGGGCGTCCTGCAGGAGGCCGCCGCCAACGGGGTGAGCGACGTGCACCAGCTCGGCCAGATGGTCCGGCGCGCGGTCGGCAAGTGGGTCAGTGACTCCTACCGCCGCCGCCCCATGATCATCCCGGTCGTCGTCGAGGTCTGACCTGCGCACCGGTCCCGATCTGCCGTCGTACCGGCGCCGGCGACCGCGTGATCATCCTGGTCGAAAGGGTGGTCACGCGGTCGTCAGCGCGACGGGACGGTGATCGCGAACGGTGGTGCTGCGCGGTGGCGCTGAGCGGCGGCTGTGATTCGCGGGGATTGGGTGATCGCGGGGGATAAGCGGCGACACGCCGTGCGGCCACCGCGGAACCCGTGGTGCTCCTGGCTAGTCTCACCATCATGGCCACACGTGCGTCGGGCGGAGCGAAGGACTCTTCCGGCGCGCGCGGAGGCGCGTCCCGCAAGCCGACGGGCAGCAGATCCACGGGCACGCCGGCGCGCAAGCCCGCGACGGCCCGGGCCAAGGCCGGCGGTGGCGCCGCCAAGGCCGCCAAGGCCCGCAAGCCGCAGAAGCCCGACCCGATCGCCCAGGTCATCTTCGGTCTGTTCCGGCTCATCGCCAGGCTCTGGCTGCTCATCGCGCACACCGTCGGCTCGGTCTTCCGGGCGTACGGGCAGGGTGCGCGCGACCTGAAGCCGGAGCACCGGCGCGACGGGGCCGGCCTCACGCTGCTCGGCGCCTCCATCGTGCTCGCGTCGGTCACGTGGTGGCGGCCCGAGGGCACCGTCACCATCGCCCTCGAGCGCGTCGTGCGTGGCGGCTTCGGCGCGTTCGCCATGCTGCTCCCCGTGCTCGTCGCGCTGCTCGCGTGGCGGTTGCTGCGCCACCCCGAGCGCAACGAGGACACCGGCCGCATGGCGATCGGCGGCAGCGCCCTGCTCCTCGGCGTCCTCGGCCTCACCCACCTCGGCGCGGGCACGCCGTACCCCGACCGGGGCATGGGGCCGGTGCGCCGCGCCGGCGGCGTGGTCGGATGGCTGGTCTCGGCACCGCCCGAGAGCCTGCTCGGCGGCTGGGTGGCGGTGCCGCTGCTGGTGCTGGTCGCGGCGTTCGGGCTCCTCGTCGTCACCGCCACGCCCGTGCACCGCATCCCCGAGCGGCTCGGCCGGCTGGTGGACATGATCATGCTCCGGGACCGGCCCGGCGCCGCCGACGAGGCCGGCGAAACCGGCAAGGGCGGCCGGTCCGGGTCCAGGCAGCGCAAGCCCGGCGACGTCGAGATCGGCGAGCACAAGAAGCCCTACGACAGCCCCGTCGTCGCGGACAAGCGCCCCCCCGCGCCGCCCGGCAAGCCCGTCCTCGTCCCCGATCTCGGGCCCGACCAGGGCGCGGACCACGAGCCCGGTCCCGTCCCGGATCTGATGGACGAGCTCATGGACCCCGAGCCGGCGCCCGCGCCGCCCGACCCCTCACCGGCGCCCCGGCGCACCGAGCAGCTGCCGTTGTCGTCCTCGGGCGAGATCTACGAGCTGCCGGCTCCGGGGGTACTGCGTCCCGGCTCGGTGGTCAAGCCGCGCACCAAGGCCAATGACGTCGTGGTCAGCGCGCTCACCGGCGTGCTCGACCAGTTCGACGTCGACGCCCAGGTCACCGGGTTCACCCGTGGCCCGACGATCACGCGTTACGAGATCGAGCTGGGCCCGGCCGTGAAGGTCGAGAAGGTCACCGCGCTCACCAGGAACATCGCCCTCTCGGTGAAGAGCGCCGACGTACGGATCATCTCCCCGATCCCCGGCAAGTCCGCGATCGGCGTGGAGATCCCGAACGTCGACAAGGACATCGTGAGCCTCGGCGACGTCCTGCGCTCGCCCGCCGCCACCAACGAGCACCATCCGATGCTGGTCGGCCTGGGCAAGGACGTCGAGGGCCGCACCGTCGTGGCCAACCTCGCCAAGATGCCGCACATGCTCATCGCGGGCGCCACCGGCGCCGGCAAGTCGACCTGCATCAACGGGCTGATCACCTCGGTCCTCATGCGCTCGACGCCGGACGAGGTGCGCATGGTCCTGGTGGACCCCAAGCGGGTCGAGCTCACGTCCTACGCGGGGATCCCGCATCTCATCACCCCGATCATCACCAACCCCAAGAAGGCCGCCGAGGCCCTGCAGTGGGTGGTCGGCGAGATGGACCGGCGCTACGACGATCTGGCCGCCTCGGGTTTCCGGCACATCGACGACTTCAACAAGGCCGTGCGGGCGGGCCGGCTCACGGCCCCGCCCGGCAGCGAGCGCGTCTACCAGCCCTATCCCTACCTGCTGGTAATCGTCGACGAGCTCGCGGACCTGATGATGGTCGCCCCCCGCGACGTCGAGGACTCGGTCGTCCGGATCACCCAGCTGGCGCGGGCCGCCGGCATCCACCTCGTTCTCGCCACCCAGCGGCCCAGCGTCGACGTCGTGACAGGCCTCATCAAGGCCAACGTGCCGTCCCGCCTGGCGTTCGCCACGTCGTCGCTGGCCGACAGCCGGGTCATCCTTGACCAGCCCGGCGCCGAGAAGCTGGTCGGGCAGGGTGACGCGCTCTTCCTGCCCATGGGGGCCAGCAAGCCGATGCGGCTGCAGAACGCCTTCGTGTCCGAGAAGGAGATCGAGGCCATCGTCGGCCACTGCCGCAAGCAGATGGAGCCGGCCTACCGCGAGGACGTCGCCGAGGTCGCGGCGCAGAAGAAGGACATCGACGAGGACATCGGCGATGACCTCGATCTGCTGACCCAGGCCGTCGAACTCGTCGTGACCACGCAGTTCGGGTCGACGTCGATGCTCCAGCGCAAGCTGCGCGTGGGATTCGCCAAGGCGGGCCGGCTGATGGACCTCATGGAGAGCCGGGGAATCGTGGGGCCGAGCGAAGGCTCCAAGGCCAGAGATGTCATGGCGAAGCCGGACGATCTACCCGAAGTGATCGCCCAGCTCAGGGGCGGAGAGTGAGACCGTGGTTACCGGGCGGTCGAAAACTAGGGAGTTTCGTGCCGCGTTGCGTATCGCTTAACGGGTGCCCGCGTTCCTAGACTGGGCCGCGGGAGTGGGGATCGCAAGGACGCACGGCGCAGGGGGAGTGCCGGCCCAATTTTTCCCGGGAGGCTCAGCGTGAGGATCGGCGAGACCTTGGCGGAGCAGCGCAGGGAGGCCGGTCTCACCGTCACTCAGGTGAGCAGTCAGACCCGGATCCGGGAAACCGTGATCAAGGGCATCGAGCGCAACGACTTCACGATGTGCGGCGGGAACTTCTACGCGCGCGGCCACATCCGCAGCATCTCGCAGGTCATCGGCATCGACCCTGAGCCGCTCGTGCGCGAGTTCGACGCCGCGCACGGCTCACCCGAGGCGCTCTCGGCCGTCACGGCCTTCGAGCCCGAGATCCCGGTGCAGATCCGGGAGCGGCGGGCACCGAACTGGACCGCCGCGATGGCCGTCGCCCTCGTCTTCGTACTGATCTACGGGCTCGTCCGCGTGTTCAGCGGCGACGGTGGCCAGACTCGCACGGCCCGTCCGCCCGCCGGCCCGGCGGCCCGGCCGTCCCCCTCGCCGGGGCCCGGTGGCCGTGCGCTGCCGGCTGCCCCGCGCAAGCAGGTCGAGCTCAAGGTGAAGGCCAGGCGCGCCAGCTGGCTCAACGTCCGCGACGCCGGCGGAAAAGAGATCTACACCGGCATCATGCGGCGCGGCGACGTCATGGAGTGGAGCACCTCGAAGCGGATTCGCATCCTCATCGGCAACGGCGGCGGGGTGAAACTCACCGTCAACGGCAGGGACATCGGGGCGCCGGGGGCCTCCGGAGAGGTGCTCAGGCTGAGTTTCGGCCCGGGAGATCCGCGGCAGGCGTAGGAACCGTTGTCCGGCGAGGGTGGCCGGGCCCGTTACCGTAAGGGGCATGTCCACATCTCCCGCGGTGCCCACGGCCTCGCTCGCATCGTCTCCGGTCGCGTGGCCGGTGCGGAAGGGGTGCCGCGCATGAGTGCCGCCGACCGTTCCGTCTCGCTGGTCACTCTGGGCTGCGCCCGCAACGAGGTGGACTCCGAGGAACTCGCGGCCAGGCTCGAGGGTGCCGGCTGGAGTCTCGTCGACGACGCCGATGACGCCGGCGTGGTCGTCGTGAACACCTGCGGCTTCATCGACGCGGCCAAGAAGGACTCCATCGACACGTTGCTCGCCGCTCGGGACTCGGGCGCCAAGGTCGTCGCCGCGGGCTGCCTCGCCGAGCGGTACGGGGCGGAGCTGGCCCAGGCGCTGCCCGAGGCCGACGCCGTCCTGAGCTTCGACGACTACGGCCGGATCGGGGAGCGGCTCGACGACGTACTCGCGGGCCGGCGCCATGAGGCGCACCAGCCGCGCGACCGCCGTACCCTCCTGCCGCTGACACCCGTGGAGCGCGCGTCCGCGAAGACGCACATTCCCGGCCACGGTACGGCGCCGGATCTGCCGGACCTGCCCGACGGGGTCGCGCCGGCCTCCGGGCCCAGGGTGCTGCGGCGACGGCTCGGCGGCGGCCCGGTCGCACCGCTCAAGCTGGCCTCCGGCTGCGACCGGCGGTGCACGTTCTGTGCGATCCCGGCGTTCCGCGGAGCCTACGTCTCCCGCCCGCCGGCGGAGATCCTCGAAGAGGCCCGCTGGCTGGCCGGTCACGGCGTGTGCGAGCTCGTCCTGGTGAGCGAGAACTCCACGTCGTACGGCAAGGACCTGGGGGATCTGAGGGCCCTCGAGGCCTTGCTGCCGGAGCTCGCCGCCGTGGAGGGGATTTCCCGGGTGCGGCTCAGTTACCTCCAGCCCGCGGAGCTGAGGCCCGGCCTCATCGAGGTGCTGTGCTCAACGCCGGGTGTGGTGCCGTACTTCGATCTGTCCTTCCAGCACGCGAGCGGCCCGGTGCTGCGCCGGATGCGCCGGTTCGGCGATCGGGTGCGGTTCTTGCAGCTGCTCGACCAGATCAGAGGGCTCGCCCCCGAGGCGGGCGTGCGGTCCAACTTCATCGTCGGCTTCCCGGGTGAGACCGAGGATGATCTCGCCGAGCTCACCGAGTTCCTGTCCGCGGCGCGGCTCGACGCGATCGGCGTCTTCGGCTACTCCGACGAGGACGGCACCGAGGCGGCCGGCCACGACGGCAAGCTCGGGGACGACGAGGTCGCCCGGCGGCTGGCCGAAGTGGCCGAACTCGCCGAGCAGCTGACCGCCCAGCGCGCCGAGGACCGGATCGACTCGATCGTGGCGGTCCTCGTGGAGGAACGCCTGGACGAGGGCCCGGAGCAAGGGGACGGCCGGGTCCGGTACGAGGGTCGGGCGGCGCACCAGGCTCCCGAGGTCGACGGCACGGTGATCCTCATGGGCGGCGATCCGGCCGTCGGCGACATCGTCCCCGCGCGCGTAACGGCTGCCGAGGGCGTTGACCTCGCCGCCGACGCCTTGGAGACCGCGAGTCGGAGATGACCGGGCCGGAAGACGTCGCCCTGCCTCCGGAGCAGCAGGGCGAGATCGCGCGGCCGGGTGAGGTCGCCGGGCGGGACGAGGTCCCTCGGCAGGCTCACCGGGTGAGCGTCTACAACGTCGCGAACCTGCTCACGATGGTGCGGCTGGCGCTCGTCCCGGTGTTCACCTGGCTCCTGTTCGCGGGCGGTACCTCCGCCCGGCTCGCGGCGCTGGTGGTGTTCTGCGTCGCCTCGGCCACCGACTGGGTGGACGGGGAACTGGCTCGTAGGCGCAACCTCGTCACCGACTTCGGCAAGATCGCCGATCCGATCGCCGACAAGGCGCTGACCGGCTCGGCCCTGATCGGCCTGTCGGTCCTCGGGGAACTGTGGTGGTGGGTGACGGTGGTCATCCTGGTCCGCGAGGTCGGCATCACGCTGCTGCGGTTCGTCGTGATCAGGTACGGAGTGATCCCCGCGAGCAAGGGCGGAAAGCTCAAGACGATGCTGCAGGTGATCGCGATCACGCTGTTCATCGTGCCGGGGCCGATCGAGCCGCTTCGATGGACCTTGATGGCGGCGGCCCTCCTCGTCACGGTCGTGACCGGTCTGGACTACCTCGTCCGAGCCTGGCGTCTGCGCGGTGAGGCGACCCGGTGAACCTGACTTACGACGAGGTCGAGGCCACCCGGTCCGGCCCGCTCCCGGAGGGCTACCGGCATCTGCGGCACCGCACGCTCGTCGGCACCGGGCCGACGGCGATGGCGGCCGCGTCGGACGCCGTGCTCGAGTGGTGGATGCACCGCGCGGCCGGGGTGAAGATCGTCGCGTCCGCTCCACGGGCGAAACCCGGTGTGCACGTCGACTGCGCGATCGGCCAGGGCCCGCTGCGGTTCGGCGCTCCCGCCCAGGTGGTCTGGGCCGAGGAGGGCGACCGGCGTGCCGGGCTCGGTTACGGCACCTTGCCCGGGCATTTCGCCCACGGCGAGGAGGGCTTCATCGTCGAGCGCGACGACATGGACGACGTGTGGCTCACCGTGCTGTCGTTCAGCCGGCCGGCCCGCCGGCCCATGCGCGTCGGCGGTTCGCTGGTGCCCGTCCTCCAGCGCGTCTACGCCAGGCGGTGCGGCACCGCCCTGCGCCGCCTTGTAGGTTCCTGAGCCATGCGGGTCGAACTGCTCACGGTCGGGGACGAACTGCTGCTCGGTGACACGGTCAACGGCAACGCCGCATGGCTCGGACAGCGGCTCGCCGCGATCGGCGTCGAGGTCACGCGCAGTGTCGTCGTCGGCGATGGCTTCGACCCCGTCATCGAAGCCACGCAGGACGCGCTGAGCCGCGCCGACGCCGTCATCATCACCGGCGGGCTGGGCCCGACCTACGACGATCTGACGCGGGACGCTCTGGCCAAGGCGGCCGGCGTGCGGCTGCTCAGCGATCCCGCACTGGAGCAGCGGCTGCGCGAGCGCGCGGTCGCCTCCGGCCGGCCGCTCAGGCCTATGGCCCTGCGCATGGCCGAGGTTCCCGAGGGGGCGACGCTGCTCGCCAATCCGGTCGGCAGCGCGCCGGGTCTGCGGATGGAACTGCCCGGCGGCGTGGCGTACGCGCTGCCCGGTGTTCCCCACGAGATGCATGCGATCATGACCGACCTGGTCCTGCCGGAACTGCGGGGCCGGGTGACCGGGGACGTGCCCGTGCGGCGGACGCTGCGTACCGCCGGCGTGTGGGAATCGGTGCTCGCGACCAGGCTCGCGCCGGTCGAGGCGCTCGACGGCGTACGGCTCGCCTACCTGCCCGACCCGGCCGAAGTCAAGATCCGGATCACCGCGAGCGGCCCGGACGCGCAGGTGCTGCTCGGCGAGGCCGAGGAGCTCATCCGCGATCTGCTGGGCACCGCGGTCTACGGCGCGGAGGACGACACGCTCGACCGGGTGGTGCACAGGCTACTGGCCGAACGTTCCGCCAACGTGGCCGTCGCGGAGTCGTTGACCGGTGGCCTGCTCGGCGCCGAGCTCACTCTCATGGCAGGGTCGTCCGCGACGTTCGCGGGCGGGATCGTCGCCTACGCCACCGAGCTGAAGGAATCGCTGCTGGGCGTGCCCCGTGAGCTGCTCGACCGTCAGGGCGCCGTGGATCCCGAGGTGGCCCTGGCCATGGCGTCCGGCGTGCGCGAGCGCCTGGGCGCCTCGTACGGCCTCGCGGTGACCGGCGTGGCCGGCCCCACCCCTCAGGACGGGCGGCCCGTGGGAACGATTCACGTGGCCGTGGCCGGACCCGGCGGCACGTCAACGGTGGAGTCACCGGTCCTGCCCGTGCGCGGGAGCGACGGGCGAGAGCGGCCCCTGATCCGCCGAATGACCGTTGTTCATGCCCTTGACCTGCTGCGACGGCAGATCCTCGGAGCCGCTGCGACGCACGAATGGAGCGGCCGCCGGGGAGATCGGGAAGAAACGACCTGATTACAGCGTTACGTTCGGAGCGAACATGAAATCTTCGGTCTGCCATGCCTGCCAAGAAGGCGGGTACGGTGGAACCGTTAGAGGGTCCGGATTATGGGGAGGGAGCGAGACGATGGTCCTGCTTCGCCAGCTGCTTGGTGACGTACTGCGGCAGCTGCGGCTGCGCCAGGGTCGCACCCTCCGAGAGGTTTCGGCGGCCGCCAGGGTCTCCCTTGGCTATCTTTCCGAGGTCGAGCGGGGGCAGAAAGAGGCGTCTTCGGAACTGCTCGCGTCGATCTGCAAGGCACTCGGCGTGCCGCTGTCACACGTGCTCCGAGAGGTGTCGGACCTGCTGTCGCTCGCCGAGCTGCAGCACGAGCCGGTCATGGCGGGCGCGCCTATGACCCACGAGCGGCTGGACGAGGCCGCCATCGATGCCGAGAGGATCTCTGCGGAGAGCATCCCGGCCACACCGGAAGAGATCGCGGGCGACGCTTTCCGCGGCGACATGGTGGCTGCCTGATCGTTGCCGCGGTGGAATTCCGGTTGGGCTCTCTCGGTTGAATGGGATGTACCTTCAACGTGCGGAAGGAGCCTCCGATGTCCACGGTCAAGAGTCCTCTGAGAGAGGAAGCTCGGACGGCGGTCGGCAAGGCCCTCCAGGCGTCCCTCGTCGACCTTCTCGACATGGCGCTGACCGCCAAGCAGGCGCACTGGAACATCACCGGACGGAACTTCAGATCACTGCACCTGCAGTTGGACGAGATCGTGGAGTTCGCCCGCGAGCACGCGGATTCGGTGGCCGAGCGCGCGGTCGCGATCGGCGTGAACCCGGACGGCCGGGCGAGCACGATCGCCCAGTCCACGCGGATCCCTCAGCTCGAAGCCGGCTATCTGCAGGACGACAAGGTGATCGCGGCCTTCACCGACCTCCTCGGCCAGGTGATCCATCGGTTCCGTGAGCGCATCGCCGCCACGGAGGAGGCCGATCTTGTGACCCAGGATCTCTTCATCGAGATCACTGCCGGGCTCGAGAAGCAGTACTGGATGCTCTCCGTGCAGAACTGACACGACGCCGAAGCCCCGGCCGCCCTCGGGTGGCCGGGGCTTCAGTGTCGCCCGCACGTGGTGCTGCCCGCGCGGCCGGTCAGCCGGGCTCGGGCTGGCACGAGGGGCACCAGTACGTGAGCCGCCCGCCCTGATCCACCTTGCGGATCGGGTTGCCGCATCGCCGGCAGGGCGCGCCCCGCCGACCATGGACATGGCTCGTCTCGCCGCGGCTCAGCGATCCGGTGCTGCTCTGGGCCCAGCGGGCCCGGTTGGTCTCGAGCAGCCGCTGGGCCAGTGTGGTGAGGCCTTCCAGATCAGGCACGTCCCGCACGGGAGTCCACGGCCACACACCGCGCAGGAAGAGCACCTCGCACTTGTAGAGGTTGCCGATCCCGGCCAGGCAGCGCTGGTCGAGCAGCGCCTCGCCGATCGCGCGTTCCGGCTCTTCGCGCAGACGTCGTACCGCCTCGGCGGGGTCCCAGTCCGGACCGAGCAGATCGGGGCCGAGATGGCCCACGGCCCGCTCCTCGTCGGCGGTGCGCAGCAGCTCGACGACTCCGAGGGAGTACCCGAGCGCGAGCCACTCGGCGTTGGCGAGCGCCAGCCGGATGCGGTGATCGCGAGGCGGGCGGGTGGAGGGCCGCCGGATCCGCCATGACCCCTCCATCCGCAGATGGGTGTGGACGGTGAGCCCGCCATCGACCCTGATCAGCAGATGCTTGCCCCGCGGGACCGCCTCGTGCACGTTCCGGCCCCGGAGGTCGGTCGTCGCGAGCCCCGGGACCCGGAAGTCGCTGTACGTGAGCGGCCGGCCGGCGAGTGCCAGGTGCAGGCGCCGCGCCGTCAGCCAGACCGTGTCTCCCTCGGGCATCTCTACCTCGGCGGCACTTCGACCTCGCGCTCGCGGGCCCTCAGCTGAAGGCCGGGGATTCCCATGCCTCGGGGTTGGCGGTCAGCGTGCGCACCACGTCCGGAAGGTCGCCGGTGCCGATGTGAGCGAGGCTGACCTGTTCCAGGATGGAGCGCTCGCTGGCGCGCAGGGCGATCCAGACTTCCTGCAGCGAGCGCGCGGCACCGGAGTAGCCGAGATCTTCCGGGCGTTCGCCGCGGACCCCCAGCAAGGGCCCGTCGATGGCTCGGATGATGTCGGCCAGGGAGATCTGCTCGGCCGGCCTGGCCAGCCAGTATCCGCCGTCCGGACCGCGCTGGCTGCGGATCAGGCCGGACCGGCGGAGCTGGCCGAGGATGTTCTCGAGGAATTTGGGCGGGATCTGCTGTGCCTCGGCGAGCTGAACCGCCGTTACCGGGTGCGATCCCGCGACGGTGAGCTCGGCGGCCGCGCGTAGCGCGTAATCGACTCGGGCGGACAGTCTCATGAGGTGATTATCTCTTACCGATAGGAGTAGTCGGGCTTCCCGCCTACTCCCCGGCGAGACCGAGCAACTCGGCCGCCGCCCGCCCGTTGGCGTACGCCGCTCCGTAGGTCGCGATGAACCCCGCGGACTCGGGGCGCCAGACCGGCAGTCCCATCTCCACGACCACCGCGTCGGAGCGGCCGGCCAGCAGGGTGGACACGAGCTCGCGCTGGCCGGCGTCGCGATGGGCGTCCCGGACCACCAGGACCAGCGGCCGCCCGTTGGCGCGTTCCAGCAGATCGGCGGGGTCGACCGGGTCGCCGTCGACCCGTACGAGGTCCGCGGCCGGGAGCCAGGGGCCGAGTCCCCAGGGAACCGGCCCGACCGCGATGTTGCCAGGCGCGTGCAACTCGATCACCAGGGGGGACCCGGCCTCCGGCAGCTCGCCGGACAGCCGGACCGCCCGGCGCGCGGCCTCCATGCCGACGGCCGCGTCGACGGTGCCCGCCCCGCCGGGCGCCAGCCAGGCCTTGAGGCGCTCGGTGCGCTCGGCCGCCTCTGCCAGCCGCTCCTCGGCCAGCCGGCCCGACCGGACTGCCGCCACGATGGCGTCGAGGATGGCCCGCACGCTGTCCTCGTACTCCTGCGAGCCGAGGCAGAGCAGGTCGGCGCCGGCGTTGAGCGCCCGCACCGCCGCCTCGGGAATACCGATCTCTCCGCTCGCGCCGCGCATGTCGAGCGCGTCGGTGACGACCACGCCGTCATGGCCGAGCCGACCGCGCAGCAGGCCCGTGATGGCCGCGTGCGAAAGCGTCGCCGGCTGGCCGTCGGTGATCGCGGGCACGTTGAGATGGGCCGTCATCACCGCCTTGACGCCGGCCTCGATGGCGGCGCGGAACGGGACGAGCTCGCGGCGGTCGAGCAGTTCGAGATCGGCGTCCACGATCGGTACGGACAGGTGAGAATCCTCCCGGGTGGCCCCGTGCCCCGGGAAGTGCTTGGCGCAGGCGGCCACGCCGGCCTCCTGCAGGCCCGCGGTCGCCGCGGCGGCGTGCCGTGCGACGAGTACCGGGTCGGATCCGAACGCCCGGGTGCCGATGACCGGATTGTCGTCGGCGGTGTTGACGTCGACGGAAGGCGCGAAGTTGAGGTTCACCCCGACACCGGCGAGTTCCGCTCCGAGCGACCGGTGGACCCGGCGGGTGAGCTCGGGGTCGTCGACCGCGCCGAGCGCGGCGTTGCCCGGATACGGGCTGCCGGTCGTGTGCGCCAGGCGGGTGACGTCACCGCCCTCCTCGTCGATCGTGATGACCGGGTCGCCCGCCTTGCGGAGCTCGGCGGTCAGTGCGGCGAGGGCGGTGTTGCCGGGCACGTTGCCGTTGATGGCGAACAGCGTGACGCCGCCGAGGCCGCGCTCGAGGTGGTCCAGCACCCAGCGGGGCGCGGTCGGGCCGGGGAACGGCACGAGCAGAGCGGCGCGGGCCAGCCTGCCGAGGTCGGACGCGGTCATGACTCGCTGTCCACACCGTGGTGACGGGCGGCCACGACGGTGGCCGTGCCGGCCGTCATCCTCACCAAAATCACTGAAATCTCCCTGTCCTGCGTCGCCTCGCGCCTTGTGGGGCGGTCCGGACCGGCTGGAAACCCGTAAGGTCCTTGCCATGTCCGGCTTCGTGTTCGCACTGGTCGCGGGGCGCCCTCCTACCGGTCGGCGCTGCGCGCACGCCCCCAGGGCCTGAGTCGGTAGGACGCTACGTAAAATAACAAGAAACTTTCCTAAATAATACCCGCTGTTAGCACATTGAAATAGAAGGAGCGAGCATGGCCCAGGGCCCCGGCACGCCGAGGTTGTTGCGTGCGCTGAACGACCGGGCCGCACTCGAGCTTCTGCTGGCCGAGGGGCCGCTGACGCGCACCCAGATCGGAAGCCGTACCGGGCTGTCCAAGGTGACGGCCTCGCAGTTGCTGTCCAGGCTGGAAGAGCGCGGGCTCGTCCACGTCGTTGGGCAGCAGGCCAGTGGGCGCGGCCCGAACGCCGCCCTGTACGCCGTCGTGCCGTCGAGCGCCTACGTCGCCGGCGTCGAGGTCGGGCCGTCCGGGGTGACCGCCGGGATCGCCGACATCACCGGCCACATCATCAGCCAGGTGACCGTCGACCCGAACGGCGCGGCCGACCCCGTCGCGGT
Organism: Actinomadura alba; assembly: GCF_014323705.1. Taxonomy (GTDB): domain Bacteria; phylum Actinomycetota; class Actinomycetes; order Streptosporangiales; family Streptosporangiaceae; genus Actinomadura_C; species Actinomadura_C alba. Next base: position 172,168 of record NZ_JABVEC010000001.1, on the reverse strand, counting down.
CGTGCACAACGCCGTCGCGAAGGCCTGCCGGTCCGCGAAGGTGGCGGTATCGCGCCTCAACGCCTTTGTGATCGGCTCTCCGGGCGTCGTCGACCCCCGTACGGGCGACGTCCAGTTCGCCTTCGACCTTCCCGCCTGGCACGAGGGCGTGCTGGAGGGGTTGCGGACGGACTTGCGGCGTCCGGTGGTGATCGAGAACGACGTGAATCTCGTCGCCGTGGCCGAGCGGGCGTACGGTGCCGCGGCCGGCGCCGACGACTTCGCCCTCATCTGGGTCGACCGCGGGATCGGGCTGGCGGTCATGCTCGGTGGGCGGCTGCACCGGGGCATGTCCGGTGGAGCCGGTGAGATCGGCTATCTGCCGGTCCCGGGTGTACCGCTGCCCGAGGGGGTCACCGAGTCGATGACGTGGGGAGGCCCCGCCCTGGCGGGCGGGTTCGGCTCGCTCGTCGGAGCGGACGCCGTGCGGGAACTGGCGCGTGAGCACGGATTCACCGAGCCGACCGCGATCGAGTGCGTGCGGACCGCCGCAGCGGACGAGCCGCGCGGCGGCGCGTTCCTCGACGAACTCGCGACCCGCATCTCGTACGGGGTCGCCGCGGTGAACATCGTGCTCGATCCCGGCCTGATGGTGATCGCCGGTGATCTCGGGCGGGCGGGCGGAGTTCCGCTCGCCGGGCGGATCGAGGCGGCGGTCGCGCGCATCTGCCCGACCCGGCCCCAGGTCACCGTGACCGAGGTCGACGGGAATCCGGTGCTCCGCGGTGCCCTGCACGCGGCTCTCGTACGGGCTCGCGAAGAGGTGTTCTCCAGCACCACCGAGAGCTGACGCCCCCGCGCGGGGCCGGCCCCCTCAAGGCCTCCGGACGGCGATCGCGTGGACGGGCTCAGGCCCGGCCGGTCACGACTTCGCGTCGGTGGCGGTGCCGAGCGGGGCCGGGGCCCGCCTCGGATCGTGCTGAATGCGGTCGCGCAGCGTTTGGTTGATCACTAGCCTCCTGCGCCGCTGAGCGATGACCCACCGTGCCGTCGATGTCATAGCCGTTCCCCGTTCTCATCGCGGGCAGCGCCCGCCAAACCCCGTATGTCTCAGAATCCCCGAACACGCGGTTGGTTCACATCAGCCACGCGGACGATTCTCGGTCAGACCCTGGGCTGAGGACCCTGGGCTGGGAACCCTGAGACGGGACAGAGCCGGTCCGGCTGGAGTCTCCCTCCGGACCAGGACGGGCGGTGTCCCCGCGGACTCGAATCCCCGCGGACTCGCACGTCCACGAGTGTCAACATAGGGCCGCCCACCGACAGTCCTGCGTCGATCTGTGACCTGCGCCGCAGCGGAGACGAAGCGGTCGGTGCCCGGCCGGCCTGTTCAGGCGCGAAGGCGCAGGCCGCGTGGTGTCGGGTGGAATCCCGCCGATTCGAGCGCGTCGGCGAGCGGTGAGTTGATGATCGACTCCCCGTCGACACGCTCGACGGTCAGCTTGCCGAGGGCGCCCTCCCGTACGGCCAGGGCCAGGGCGTCGACCGCGGGCCGCAGCTCAGCGGGATCGTCGGCCCACGACAGCAGCGTGCGCCCGCCGCGCTCGACATAGAGCACCGGCCGGCCCCCCACGAGCACGACCAGGGCTCCCGCCTTACGGCCCGGCTTGTGCCCTCCGGCGCCGCTCTCGGCCCGCTCAGGCCAGGGCAGCGCGGCACCGTAGGGGTTCGCGGGGTCGGCCGCGGCGAGCACGACCGCGCGAAGCGCGCCGTGGACGTCGTCGGAACGCATGGCGCGCAGCCGGTCGACCGCTCCCGGCAGAGCGAACTGCGCCGCGCCCAGGCCTTCGACGAAGTAGCCCCGCCGGCATCGGCCGCTCTCTTCGAAGGCGCGCAGGATCGGATAGACGGCCGCGAACCCGCCGGGCGTGCGATCGGCCGTGACGGCTCCGCGGATCACGATGCCGGAGCGGTCGAGCAGCGTTTCGGCCAGGGCGTGCGAGCGCCGCGTCGGGTCGCCCTCGCGGGCGGGCAGCAGCCACCAGCGGCCGGCCACCGTCGGCGGGCCGGTACGGGAGGGCAGCACCGGACGGCCTCGCCGGGTGGCCCGCGGACGGTGCGCCGGGCGCCCGGACCCGAGCGTGGCGCGGAGCGCCGCCAGGGTGTCATTGGTCAGATGTCCGGCCCACACGAGGTCCCACAGCACCGCGATGAGGTCTTGGTCGCCCGGCGGGACGGCGTTCTCGTCACGCCCGCGCAGAATGCCGCCGACGCGGTCGGCGAGGGTGCGGAAGAACATCGCGCCGCCGTCGGCGAGCGCTTCCAAGACCGCCTCGTGCGGGGGCGTCAGCGTGATCTCGGCGGGTTCGGCCATGAGGAGCGGTGCGGTGTCGGCGAGGTAGAGCGACAGCCAGCCGTCGCCGCCGGGCAGTGCGCCCTGACCCGCCCAGATCACCTCGCCGGCCGAGGTGAGCTCGTCGAGGAGCGCCGGTGAGTAACCCGGTACGCGCGCGGGCAGCACCAGCGATTCCAGCGCCGAGGCGGGGATGGCCGCGCCCTGCAGTTGCTCGATCGCCTGAACGAGGGCGTCGATGCCGTGGAGCCGGCCGGTGCCGATGCCGTGCCAGGCGGGCAGAAAGCGCGCGAGCGCCTCGGGCGGCGACGGCTCGACCTCGGCGCGCAGCCGGGCCAGCGATCGCCGGCGCAGCATCCGCAGGACCCCCGCGTCACACCACTCGGTGCCGGCCGGCCCGCGGGTCGTCTCGGCGGTGCGCGAGGTGAGCACCGCCACCGGGAGGAACTCGCCTTCGACGACGCGGCCGGTGGCCGCGAGCCTGCGGAGGGTCTCGGTGACGACCGCGCCGCCGACGCCGAAGCGCGCGGCGGCCTCGGTGGCGGAGAAGGGCCCGTGGGTGCGGGCATAGCGGCTGAGCAGGTCGCCCATCGGATCGTCGACCGGCTCGAGGAACGCCTCGGGGACGCCCACCGGCAGCGGGACGCCCAGCGCGTCGCGCAGCCGGCCGGCGTCCTCGATGGCCGTCCATCGCTCGATCCCGCCGATGCGCACCCGGATCGCCCGGCGGGTCTCCTCCAGTTCGGCCAGCCACCGGCCGGCCCGCAGCAGGGCGGTGTCGGCCGGCGGCCCGTCCTCCGGCGGCCCGTCCTCCGGCCGGCCGGGCTCGAGCCCGGCCGGCCCGGCCTCGGGTTCGCCGCCGGGTGCGGTGCCGGTGGGCCGGGAGCGCTCGGCGACCTCGGCGGTGGTGAGGGGGCCGAGACCGCTCAGCAGATCGGCGACGCCCTCGAGATCGCGGGCCCGCCGGTCTTCGGTCAGCCGCTGAAGTTCCATGGCCGCCTCGACGACGACGTCGGGGTCGAGCAGCTCGCGCAGGTCGGCCTGGCCGAGCAACTCGGCCAGCAGCGTCGAGTCGAGGGCGAGAGCCTGGGCCCGCCGTTCGGCCAGCGGCGAGTCGCCCTCGTACATGAACGCGCTGACGTAGCGGAACAGCAACGACCTGGCGAAGGGCGACGGTACCGGTGTCTCGACCTCGACCAGGCGGGCCTTGCGACCGGCGAGGTCACGCATCAGCGAGACGAGGCCGGGCACGTCGAAGACGTCCTGGAGGCACTCGCGGACCGTCTCGAGCACGATCGGGAACGAGGCGTACCTGCTCGCGACGGCCAGCAGCTGCGCGGCACGCTGCCGCTGCTGCCACAGTGGCATCCGCTTGCCGGGCCGGTGGCGGGGCAGCAGGAGCGAGCGGGCCGCGCACTCGCGGAACCGGGCCGCGAACAGCGCCGAGGCCCCCAGCTCGTCGACGACCATGCGCTCGAGCTCATCGGGGTCGAACAGGGCCAGATCGGCGGGCGGCGGCTCCTCGGTGTCGGGCACGCGCAGCACGATGCCGTCGTCGGCGTGCATGGCCTGTGCGTCCATTCCGTAGCGCTCGCGCAGCCGCGCCGTGATGGCGAGTGCCCAGGGCGCGTGGACGCGGGCGCCGAAGGGCGAGTGCACGACGAGCCGCCAGTCGCCGAGCTCGTCGCGGAACCGCTCGACCACCAGGGTGCGGTCGTCGGGGACGTATCCGGTCGCCTCACGCTGCTCGACCAGGTAGGAGAGCAGGTTGCCGGCCGCCCAGTCGTCGAGGCCGGCGGCGCGCACCCGCGCTCGCGCCTCGTCGGGCGCCATCCCGGCGAGCTCGCGGCTGAACACCCCGAGGGCCCGGCCGAGCTCGGCCGGGCGGCCCGCGGCGTCGCCGTGCCAGAAGGGCAGCTTGCCCGGCTGCCCGGGGGCGGGGGAGACCAGCACGCGGTCGGCGGTGATGTCCTCGATCCGCCATGAGCTGGCGCCGAGCACGAACACGTCGCCGACGCGGGACTCGTACACCATCTCCTCGTCGAGCTCGCCGACGCGCGAGCTCTTCTCGCCCACCAGGAAGACGCCGAACAGTCCGCGGTCGGGGATGGTGCCGCCGCTGGTCACCGCCAGCCGCTGTGCTCCCGGACGGTCCCGCAGCACGCCGGTGACCCGGTCCCACACGAGGCGCGGGCGCAGCTCACCGAACTCGTCGCTCGGGTAGCGCCCGGCGAGCATGTCGAGGGTCGCCTCGAGCACCGATCTCGGCAGGGTGGCGAACGGGGCCGCTCGCCGCACCAGCCCATCGAGCTCGTCGACGGTCCACTCGTCCATCGCCACCATCGCGACGATCTGCTGGGCGAGCACGTCGAGCGGGTTGCGGGGGTAGCGCAGCTCCTCGATGGCGCCCGTCTTCATCCGCTCGGCCACGACCGCCGTCTGCACCAGGTCGCCCCGGTACTTCGGGAAGATCACGCCCTTGGACACGGCCCCGACCTGGTGCCCGGCCCGGCCGACCCGCTGCAGGCCGCCGGCCACCGACGGCGGCGACTCGACCTGCACGACGAGGTCGACGGCACCCATGTCGATGCCCAGTTCGAGGCTCGAGGTGGCCACGACCGCGGGCAGCCGCCCCTGCTTGAGGGCCTCTTCGATGCCGGCGCGCTCCTCTTTGGACACCGAGCCGTGGTGCGCTCTGGCGATCTCGGCCGGCGCCCCACCGGCCCCGCCGGCCTGGGCCATCACCTCGGCCGGGCCACGCCGCGCCGCGGACGGCCCCTCCGTCTCCGACAGGGCGGTGACGTCGGACGGGTCCGTGCCCAGCGCGCGTTCGTAGGCCAGCTCGTTGAGGCGCCCGCACAGGCGCTCGGCCAGCCGCCGCGAGTTGGCGAAGACGATGGTGGACCGATGGGCCTCGATCAGGTCGAGCACCTTGTCCTCGACGTGCGGCCAGATCGACCGGTTGCGCGGATCGGCGACACCGGAGTCGTCGACGAACCGGCCCACCTCGGCCATGTCCTCCAGGGGCACCACGACGTCGAGCTGGAACCGCTTCTCGTACGGGGGCTGGACGACGGTCGCCGGTCTGCCGCCGCCGAGGAAGGCCGCCACCTCGTTCACCGGGCGCACGGTCGCCGACAGGCCGATCCGCTGCGCGGGCCGGTCGAGGAGGGCGTCGAGCCGTTCCAACGACAGCGCCAGGTGCGAGCCTCGCTTGGTGCCGGCCACCGCGTGCACCTCATCGATGATCACGGTCTCGACGCCGCGCAACGCCTCGCGGGCCTGCGAGGTCAGCAGCAGGAACAGCGACTCAGGGGTCGTGATCATGATGTCGGGAGGCTTGGTCGCGAGCCGCCTGCGCTCGTCGGCGGGGGTGTCGCCGGACCGGATGCCGACGCGCACGTCGGGTTCGGGCAGCCCCAGCCGGCGGGCCGCCTGCCGGATGCCGGTCAGCGGCGCGCGCAGGTTGCGCTCCACGTCGACGGCGAGCGCCTTCAGCGGCGACACGTAGAGCACCCGGCAGCGCCGCCGTGGATCCACGTCGCCCGCGCGCCCACCCTGAGCGCCGTTCGTTCCAGGCCCGTCCCGGCGCCCGTCCCCGCGCGCGTCGGCGGGCCCGCCGCCGCCGTCTCCCGGGCCGCCCGGGCCGGGTGCGGCCGGGTGGCCGGACGCCAGCCGGTCGAGTGACCACAGGAAGGCGGCGAGGGTCTTGCCCGAGCCGGTCGGCGCGACGACCAGCGTGTTGTCGCCGCGCGCGATCGACTCCCAGGCCCCGGCCTGAGCCGTCGTGGGCTCGGCGAAGGCCCCGCTGAACCACGCACGAGTGGCCGGGGAGAAGAGTTCGAGCACGTCGACGCTCACGGCTCCCATCCTGCCTCGCCCCACCGACAGATCGAGACGGAGCGGTGGGCATCGCTCCCCCTCCACGGCCCACGCCCCGGCCGGGCGGCCCTCAGCCGGCGCGGCCGCGGCGGATCCTGGCGATCTCGCGCTGGTGCGTCCGGCGGCTCCTGATCAAACGGACGTGGTCGATCCGCTGCCGCCTGGCGCCCGGTCCTCCGCGCAGCAGGATCCACAGCACCACCACGGGGGCGGCCACGGGCACCAGGGCCAGCAGCTGTGCCTTGCCCGGCCGCAGCCACGGCTTGCCCTGGAGCGTCCACGCCTCGCCGGCTCCGGCGTCCGACATCACCGCGGGGACGAGTACGGGCGCGGCGGAGCGGGGGCCGCGCCCGGTCTCCTCGAGCAGCTCCGCCGCTCCGTTGACGCGGATCTCGGATCTCTTCACCCGGCCGTCCGCCGACGTGAAGTCGCCGACGCAGTACGTGCTGATCAGATGTGATCCGCAGTCGGTCACGGTGGCGGTCCCCTGGACGCCCTGGCCGTAGACGGCGCGGTAGCCGGTCATGCGGTGCCGTACATCGATGATCAGGAACAGTGCGCACACCAGGATGACGACGGCGCAGAAGTTGAGCAGGCCGCTCAGTGAGATCGCTCCATTGTCCGGGCGGGTACGTGCCATGGAAACCTCCTGAACGCACAGTCGCACGTCGGAACGGGACGATCAGTGCCGGATGACACAGGTCCCGCCAGGAGCGCGGCCGTCCGCGGGGGAGCGAGTGCCGGTAGCGTTGAAACGTGCGGTTGACGGTTTTCTGGGATCGGATGAAGCAGCAGTTCGGCGACACCTACGCCGCGAGCGTCGCGAAGGACTACGTCCTGGCCGAGCTGGGCGGGCGCACGGTCGATCAGGCGCTGGCCGAAGGCGAGCCGGCCAAGAGGGTCTGGGGCGCCGTCTGCGCCACCTTCGAGGTGCCCGACCGGCTGCGCTGAACCGCGAGGACCGCGAGCCCCTCGGCTCGGGGCCGGCGCGTGACCCCGCCCGGACGTCGCCGGGAACGCCTGCCCGGACGCCGGGTCAGGTCGGATCGGGCAGGTGCACGTACAGGTCGGCGGGGTCGGCGCTCGCCGGAAGATCGCTCACCTGACCGTCGCCGACCTCCACGACCCGCCACCGGCCGTCGGCGGCGCGGGCCAGGTCGGTGGTGATGAACCTGCACCCGAACGTGCGCACGGCCGGCCGCACCACGTCCAGGAGCGGCTCCGGATAGGTCTCCGGCGTGTCAGGGTGCGGGCCGACCAGCGCGGGCTCGCCGTCGACCCACCAGATCCGTGCCTCGTCGCCCTCGTAGTCCTCGTACTCGCGCACCACGACCCCGCCGGCGAGGAAGTCGTCCTGGAGCTCGACCATCCTGGTGACCACCCGGTGGAGGCCGGCGGTGTCGCGGACGTCGGGGACGAAGCAGGCCTCGTGCCACTCGCGCTTGCGCGACTTCACGTAGTCCTTGACGACGGCGGGGCCGTCCGCCAGCGGCCGTACGAGCTCGTCGAGGCGCTCCTCGGAGAGAGACCCGCCGGGGGAGAGCGGCAGCCAGACGCTGTGCGGGGTGAGGCCGGCGAAGGTGTCGTGCCAGCCCGGCAGCTCATGGGCGCGCCGGTAGTCCTCGGGCAGGGTGAGAAGGGTCGTGCCGCGGTCCTTGAGGGCTTTGGCGAGAGCGGTGTACTCCGCGGAGGTCACCATCCAGCCGCGGTACCACGCGGGGCCGAGGTCCTTCGGAACGCGCCGCACGGCCCCGGCGGCGTCGCCCCGCTGGAGCGCGTCGTGGTCGATGAGGGCCACCGTGCCGCCGCCGGCGTTCACGGTCGCCGCCTCGCGGCCGAAGTGCGGATCGGCGCGCCTGGGGGTCAGGGGGTCTGCGCAGAAGAGGATTGTCAGCGTCATGATGTGCCCCGGTCGATCGCCTGAGGCGCCAGAGTACGGCGCGGCGGTGCGGTGGCGCACTGGGATTCTCGGACAAATCGGCGTGGCGACCGCTGATCGAACTTGTGTTCGGTAAGCTGAGGCCCAACGTGCGACGTTTTCCACAGGTGCAGCAGGGGCTCGAAACTGTCGGCGGGTCCCCGTAACGTCGCCTTCGACCAATGACGGGCAACGACCCCGACCGGGGATAAGGGCAGGGACAACTCATGGCAGCAAACGACCGGGAGAAGGCTCTCGAGACCGCGCTCGCCCAGATCGAGCGTCAGTTCGGCAAGGGCTCAGTGATGCGGCTCGGCGACGAGGGGCGGGTCCCGGTCGAGGTGATCCCGACCGGCTCGATCTCCCTTGACGTCGCTCTGGGCATCGGCGGCCTCCCGCGCGGCCGTGTGATCGAGATCTACGGGCCTGAAGGTTCCGGAAAGACCTCGATCGCGTTGCACGCGGTCGCCAACGCGCAGAAGAAGGGCGGCATCGCCGCGTTCGTCGACGCCGAGCACGCGCTCGACCCGGAGTACGCGAAGAGGCTCGGCGTCGACACCGACGCCCTCCTCGTCTCCCAGCCCGACACCGGTGAGCAGGCGCTCGAGATCACCGACATGCTGATCCGCTCGGGCGCGGTCGACATCGTCGTCATCGACTCGGTGGCGGCCCTCGTGCCGCGCGCCGAGATCGAGGGCGAGATGGGCGACTCCCACGTCGGCCTCCAGGCCCGGCTGATGTCCCAGGCGCTGCGCAAGCTCACCGGCGCCATCAGCTCGACCAAGACGACCTGCATCTTCATCAACCAGCTCCGCGAGAAGATCGGCGTGATGTTCGGCTCACCCGAGACGACCACCGGTGGGCGGGCGCTGAAGTTCTACGCGTCGGTGCGACTGGACGTCCGGCGGATCGAGACGCTCAAGGACGGTACGGAGGCGGTGGGCAACCGGGTGCGGGTCAAGGTCGTGAAGAACAAGATGGCACCCCCGTTCCGGGTGGCCGACATGGACCTCATCTACGGCCATGGCTTCAGCAGGGAGGGCGGCCTCATCGACCTGGGCGTCGAGCAGGGCTTCGTCCGCAAGTCGGGTGCCTGGTACACCTACGAGGGCGACCAGCTCGGCCAGGGCAAGGAGAACGCCCGGAACTTCCTGAAGGCCAACCCCGACATGGCCGACGAGATCGAGAAGAAGATCAAGGAAAAGCTGGGAGTCGGGCCGCGAGTGGACAAGCCCGCCGAGGCGCCCGGTGACGCATCGGCGGCGAGCACTCCTCCCGCTCCGGCGGCGACGTCCACCCGGCGCGGTGGGGCCAAGGGCGCGAAGCCGGGTGATTCCTGACGAGAATTCATCCGACCGGGGTGACTATTGACCAAGTGTGAGCGATGATCAGTTCTGATGGGCGGCGGCGGCGCCGTACCTCGCGATGGAGATTCGCCGGCTCGGCCCACGGTGGCGGGCCCGGTGCGACTGTGACGCGAGAGTCCTTCCCCGGCGGTGCCGCCGCCTCTGCCCGGAGCCCGCGATGACAGCGGACCGGCCTCGTACGCGGGGGCGTCGCCTGATCGGTGGCCGGGGTGCCGAGAGCTCTGCGGCGGGCACCGACGAGGCACCGGCGGCGCCTGAATCGGTCGCCCGCGAGGTCTGCCTCCGGCTGCTCACCGTGGCTCCGCGCACCCGGGCGCAGCTCGCCGACGCGCTCCAGCGCCGCGGCGTCCCCGACGAAGTCGCCGAAGACGTTCTCGGCCGGTTCACCGAGGTCGGGCTGATCGACGACAGGGCGTTCGCCGAGGCATGGGTCCAGTCCAGGCACGCCGGCCGCGGCCTCGCCCGGCGTGCCCTCGCCGCCGAGCTCCGGCATCGGGGGGTCGCCGACGAGACCGTCGCCGACGCCGTGTCGGCCCTCGACCCCCGTGCGGAGGAGAACGCGGCCCGGGAGCTCATCGCCAGGCGGCTCGCCGCGACCCGCGGGCACGATCCGGCCAAACGGATGCGCCGCCTGGTCGGGCTGCTGGCCCGCAAGGGCTACCCGCCGGGGCTGTCCTACCGCGTCGTCAAGGAGGCCCTCGAGACGGAGGGCCTCGAGACGGAGGGCCTCGACCTCGAAGACCTCCCACCCGTCATGGACGAGTAGTACCGACACGCCCGGACATCCGAGCGATCTCGGCCTGCTTCCGGTGCCGCTCTGCCGCCGGTCGGCTTCGTAACGTGGCCGGTAGGGCCCTTGACGGGAGCTTTGGCGGCCCTGACGATCACTTGACGTGATCGTGTGGTTAGTCCGTATTGCCAGTGCTTTGCTTGCTCATTACTTGCTCGCCGCTTACCGTTACGGCAGTGAGGAGTTACTCCGCGCACTGCGGATTGCCATACGACCGAGCATGTTCGAGCGGCTGAAAGGCTTACGAGACACGACTTCGGCCCATGCGGCCGATGGGCAGGTTCCTGCGGATTCCGCTGTGCGGCCGGATTCCGGGCGATGGCGCTTGCCCGGCGCTCCTGTGCCGGCGCGGTGGTGAGCTGTCAGGCGCGCGTGTGACCCCTCGCGTTGCAAGGCTCCCCGAGCCCCCCGTGGAGCCGGCGCCGAGGAAAGGGGTCTGCCGCCATGGAGAGCGTCCTGCTGGGTGCGGCGCTACTGATCACCCTCGTCGCTCTTCTGATCGTTCTGTTGCGTCGCCCTCATTCGGACAAGGGGCCGTCGGAAGAGGAACTGACCGCCTTCCAGCGCGAGGCCGACGAGACCCGCGCCAAGGCCCGGGCGGACGCCGAGGAGATCCTGCGCAACGCCGAGACGCAGGCTCAGGAGGTCGCCAGCTCGACCCGCACCAAGCTCGAAGACGAGGGCAAGGTCCTCAAGGACGACCTGAGGTCGCTCCGGGACGACCTGGAGCGCCGGGAGACCCGGCTGGCCGAGCGGGAGCAGCGGCTGGACGACGAGGTTCGCCGGCTGGAGGAACGGGCCCGGCGGCTCTCCGAGATCAAGAGCTCTCTCGAGGTGCGCGGCGCGGAGCTGGACCGGCTCGACGAGGAGCGGCGCCAGGTCCTTGAGCAGGCCGCGGGGCTCACCGCAGAGCAGGCCAAGGCCGAGCTGGTCGCCGCCATCGGCAACCAGGCCAAGCGGGAGGCCGCGCTCATCACCCGCGAGATCGAGAGCGGTGCCCGCGAGGAGGGCGACAAGCGGGCTCGCAAGATCATCACACTGGCGATCCAGCGGGTGGCGAGCGAGCAGACCGCCGAGTCGGTCGTGTCGGTCCTGCATCTGCCGAGCGATGAGATGAAGGGCCGGATCATCGGCCGCGAGGGCCGGAACATCCGCGCGTTCGAAACGACGACCGGTGTCAATCTGATCATCGACGACACGCCTGAGGCGGTGCTGCTCAGCTGCTTCGACCCGGTGCGTCGTGAGGTCGGCCGGCTGACGCTGGAAAAACTGGTGCTCGACGGCCGCATTCACCCGCTGCGGATCGAGGAGATCTACGAGCGCAGCAAGTCGGACGTGGAGCAACTGTGCGTCCGCGCCGGCGAGGACGCCCTCGTCGAGCTGGGCATCACGGACATGCATCCGGAGCTGACCGCCCTGCTGGGCCAGTTGCGCTACCGGACCTCCTACGGCCAGAACGTACTGAAGCATCTGATCGAGTCAGCGCACATCGCCGGGATCATGGCGGCGGAGCTGCGGCTGCCGGCCCAGCTGCTCAAGAGGTGCACGCTGCTGCACGACATCGGCAAGGCGCTCACCCATGAGGTCGAGGGCAGCCACGCCCTGATCGGCGCCGAGATCGCCCGCCGGTACGGCGAGGACGAGGATGTCGTCCACGCCATCGAGGCGCACCACAACGAGGTCGAGGTCCGCACGGTCGAGGCGGTGCTGACGCAGGCGGCCGACGCGATCAGCGGGGGCCGCCCCGGTGCCCGGCGGGAGTCGCTGGAGGCCTACGTCAAGAGGCTCGAGCGGCTGGAGGAGATCGCCAAGAGCAACCACGAAGGAGTCGAGAAGGTCTACGCCATGCAGGCGGGCCGCGAGATCCGTGTCATGGTGAAGCCCGATTCCGTGGACGACATCCAGGCCCAGGTCATTGCCAGGGACATCGCCAAGCAGGTCGAGGACGAGCTGACCTATCCGGGACAGATCCGCGTCACCGTCGTACGCGAGTCACGCGCCACCGAGTTCGCCCGCTGACCGCCCGGTGGCCCGCGCGAGGGCGGCCGCCGGCCCACCGGCGGTTGGGTGGCCGCGTGGGGCCGGGTGGATCAGACGGGCGGCTGGATCGGCCCCGCGTCGCGCCCCGGGCCGCTCTCGTGCCCGGCACCGGGCTGGTGCCCAGGGGCCGTGCCCTGACCGTGGCCGGTGCCGTGCGCGGCGCCCGGGTTCTGCGGGGGGCCGGGGTTCTGAACCTGGTCCGGCGTCTGCAGGGGGCCGGTCGGCTGGGCCGGTCCGGTCCGGCCGAAGGTGGTGGGCGGCGTGCCGACCCGCAGCTCGATCGGGTCGACCTCGCGCGGTTCGAAGCCCAGCGTCTGGCCGTAGAAGGCCAGCTCCGACTCCAGGCAAGTGATCGTCGTCTTGGCCCGGCGGAAGCCGTGCGACTCGCCCTCGAAGGCGAGGTAGGCGTAGGGCACCTTCTTGTCGGCGAGGGCGGCGGCGAACTTCTCCGACTGCGCGGGCAGCACGATGGGGTCGTCGAGGCCCTGGAGCAGCAGCACCGGGCATGCGGTGTGGTCCGCCCGGTTGAGGGGGGAACGCTCCTCATAGGCCCGCTCGAAGCCGGGCATCGGCCCGATCAGGCCGAAGAGGTACCTCGATTCGAAGTCGTGCGTCTCGGTCAGGAACGACGTGAGGTCGCTGATCCCGTAGTACGACGTCGCGGCCTTGAACACGCTGCTCTTGGTCACCGCCGCGAGGGTCGTCCAGCCGCCCGCGCTGCCGCCGCGGATGGCGAGCCGGTCGGGGTCGGCGATGCCGTTCTTGACGAGGGCCTCGGCGGCCGCGATTGCGTCCTCGACGTCGACCACGCCCCACTGCCGGCGCAGCCGTTCACGGTAGGCGCGGCCGTAGCCGGTGGAGCCGCCGTAGTTGACCTCGACGACCCCGATGCCACGGCTGGTGAAGTAGGGCCGCTCGAGGTTGAGCATGCTCGACGCGCGCCCGGTCGGCCCGCCGTGCACGAAGATCACGTACGGCGGAAGCTCGCCGTCGAGGGCCTGGAACCGCGGATTGGCCGGCGGGTAGACGTAGGCGTGCACGGGACGCCCGAAGGGTCCTTCGAGCTGCACCTCGCGCGGTGCCGGCAGATAGGCCGGGTCGGGCGGCTCACGCAGCTCGTGGCTCAGGCTCTCGACGCGGCCGGTGGCGACATCGACCCGGACGACCGAGGTGGGCACCGAGGGGCCGCCCGCGATCCCCACGATGGTGGAGCCGTCCGCGGACAGCGCGACCCGCCAGTCGCTGTAGGGAGTGGCGAGGTCGGTCAGTTCGAGGGTCTCGGGGTCGTACACGGCCAGGCGCTGGTCGCCATGGCCGTGCAGCACCGCGAGCCGCCCGTCGCCGAGCAGCGCGTAGGGCATCCCGCCGAGTTGCCACAGCGGCCCGGTGAACTCCTCCTCGGCCGGATAGAGCGCCTGCGGGGACTCTCCGAACAGGCCGACCTGGTAGATGTTCCACCAACCGGACCAGTCGGAGATCACGTAGAGGCTGTGATCGTCGCGCCACATCGGGGCCAGTGCCGACTCGGTGAGCCCGCCCTTGACCGTACGGGGGGAGACGAGCCCGCCGTCCTCGATGGCGGCGGCGCGCAACTCGGTGCCGTCCCACGGCATGCGCGGGTGGCTCCACTGCACCCAGGCCAGGTGGCCGCCTGACGGCGAAGGGGTGGGGGAGGCGTAGAAATCGGCACCCGCCACCAGCTCGCGCACCGCGGCCGGATCGTCGGCGGCACTGCCGTCGAGCGGCACCGCGACGATCGCCCGGCGCACTCCCTCGGGCGTGTGGCCCTCGCAGACGCACCAGACCTCGGTGCCGTCGGGGGACGACACGAAATCGGCATAGCGCAACCCGGCGGGGACGGCGGGCTCAGGCGTCAGCGGACGCGGCTCGGCGTCGCCCGGGTCGAGCCGGTGCAGCCGCTGGTCCTCATACTCGGCGAAGACGATCACGTGATCGCCGCCCGAGGGGATCGCCAAGTAGGACCGGCCGCCGTACTCATGCACACGGGTGCGCGCGTTCCACGGCGCCGGCAGCACCTCGGCCACCCGCCCACCGCGCAAACGCATGACCGTGGTTCGCCCGCCCTCTTCCGGCCGGGTCTCCTGCCACCACACGTCGTTGCCCTGCACGCTGGGGAAACCGAGGCGGAGCTGCCCTCGGGCGACGTCGGCGGCGGAGATCGGGGAGGGCCAGGAACCAAAGGGAGAGGTAACGCGATCGGTCATAAGGGAATCGTCCCGCAAACGGGTGGTCATTGGGGCAATGACAGGACAGTTGGCGTCGTAAAGATACGAGGTCGTCGCTCTGCGGATGATCCACGGTCAGAGCGCCGCACGGGCCGGCGGGACGGGCTGTCCCACCGGCCCTGGAGCATCGTTCTGGCGTCCGGGTTCGGGTCGGTCACACCTAAGCGACGCCGCCGCCGAGGCCGGACTCCGGCAGCTTGTTCGGATCGGCGCTGAGGGTCGTGGCCGCGGACTTTCGGCTGCGGCGGCTGCGGCCCTCGAGCCACTGCGCGAGATAGCCGAGCGCCATGTTGAGCAGGATGTAGATCAGCGTGATGACGATGGCGGCCGGGATGAGGTTGCCGTAGTTGGCGCCGACCACGCGGAAGCCCGCGTTGAGCAGGTCCTCGTAGGCGACGATCCAGCCCAGCGCCGAGTCCTTGAGGAGCACGACCATCTGGCTGACGATCGCCGGCAGCATCGCCGTCGTGGCCTGCGGCAGCAGGACCAGGCGCATGACGCCGCCCTTGCGCAGGCCGACCGCGTAGGCCGCCTCGGACTGTCCCCTCGGCACCGCGTTGATCCCGGCCCGGACGATCTCGGCGAGCACGGAGCCGTTGTAGAGCGTGAGCCCGATCACCACGGCGGTGAAGGCGGTGACCTCCGGGAACTCGCGGTTCAGCCCGTTGGCGATGGTGGGCGGTCCGGAGAAGATGAAGAAGATCAGCAACAGCAGCGGAATGGCGCGGAAGCCCTCGACGATCGCGGCGGAGGGCCACCTCACCCACCAGTGGTCGGAGAGCCGGCCGAGCCCGAACACGATGCCGAAGAGCATGGCGAGCACGGCCGCGACCACGGTGACCTTCAACGTGCCGACCAGGCCGGGGAGGATGAACTCGGTCCAGACCTTGCCGTCGAGGAACGGCTCCCAGAGCTTGCCCTGGAACTGGTCCGCCTCGTTGAGCCTGGCCACGATCGCGTAGACGATCCCGAGCAGGATCACCGCGGCGACGAGCGTGATCACGTTGTTGCGCAGCCTGGCGCGGGGACCCGGGGCGTCGAAGAGCACCGAGACCTGCTGCTTGCTCTTCCGGGCCGGCCGGGCCTTCGGCGTGGGCGCCTCGGTCGTGACTGTCATCGTGCCACCGCCCATCGCTTGGCCGCCCAGCCGAACAGAAAGCCGGTCGGCAGGGTCAAGATCATGAAGCCGGCCGCGAAGCCGAGGAAGATCGGCAGCGTCGCGCCGTACTCTTCGAACATGTCCTTCATCAGCGCGGCCGCCTCGAGGTAGCTCGCGACCAGCACCACCGTGGTGTTCTTCATCATGGCGATGGTGATGCTGCCGAGCGGGGCGATGACGGCCCGGAACGCCTGCGGCAGGACGACCATGCGCAGCGACTGGGTGAACGTCAGGCCGATCGCGCGGGCGGCCTCGGCCTGCCCGACGGGCACCGTGTTGATGCCGGATCTGAGCGCCTCGCAGACGAACGCCGCGGTGTAGGCCGACAGGCCGAAGACCGCGAGCCAGTAGAAGTTCACGGTCGACACGTTGGACAGCTTGAGTCCGAGGGTGTCGCTGAGCGCCAGGCTGCAGAACAGCAGCACGAGCGTCAGAGGCGTGTTGCGCAGGGTGTTCACGTAGAACGTGCCCGCCGCGCGCAGCACCGGTGTCGGGGAGACCCGCATGCCGGCGAGAATCGTCCCGAGGATCAACGCCAGGACGCCGGTCATCAGTGACAGCCGGATCGTCGACCAGAAGGCCCCGAGGATCTTGTCGAATTCATCGACGAGCGGGCTGAAGTCGAAGAGGACGTTCCAGTTCATGGTGCTCCTAGGACCGGCGCCGGTGAGCCCGGGCAGGGCTCACCGGCGCGTTGGTCGGCGTTCAGCGGATCAGGCGCAGCCCTCGGCCGGCGGCTGCGCGGTCTCGAAGGGAAGGTTGGCCTTTCCGAACCACTTCGTCCAGAGCTGCTGGGCGGTGCCGTCCTTGTACATGTCGGCAATGGCCTTGTTGATCGCTTCGCAGCCCTTGGTGTCGCCCTTCTTCAGGCCGACGCCGTACTTCTCGTCGGTGAACGCGGCGTTGGCCACCTTGAACGAGGAGCCCTCGCGGTTGACGAACCCGGCGAGGATGGTGGCGTCGGTCGAGATCGCGTCGATCGACTTGCCCTTGAGCTTGGTCATGCACTCGTCGTAGCCCTGCGCGGGGACCGTCTCGGTGGCCACCTTGAGGTTCAGCTTGTTGGGACCCTCGGTGATGTTCTTCCAGGAGTTGGAGCCCGACACCGCGCACAGCTTCTTGCCCTTGAGGGACGCGAGGTCCTTGATGGAGGTGTCGTCGGAGCGGATCATGATGTCCTGGTGGGTGATGACCCAGGGGCCGGCGAACGTCACCTTGGGCTTGCGCGCCTCGGTGATCGAGTAGGTCGCGATGATCATGTCGACCGTACCGTTCTGCAGGAACGTCTCGCGGTTCGCCGAGCGCGCCTCCTTGAACTCGATGTCCTTCTCCGCGACACCGAGCTTCTTGGCGATGTACTTCGCGACATCGACGTCGATGCCCTCGACGCCGCTGGTGGTCTTCAGGCCAAGCGACGGCTGGTCGTACTTGACCCCGATGATCAGCTTGTCCTTGTCGGCGACCGATGACGCCTTCTTCTCACTACAGCCCGTCAGCGCCATTCCTACCGCGGCGACTCCGGCCAGTGCCACACCGATTCGACGTACTCGCATGCTCTCTTACCTCTGCTTTTTCTGCGGGAACCGCGTCCCCTGCGGCTCAGTGGGTGAGAATCTTGGAAAGGAAGTCCTTGGCGCGGTCGGTGCGCGGGTTCGTGAAGAACTCGTCCGGGGTGTTCTCCTCGACGATCTGACCGTCCGCCATGAAGATCACCTTGTTGGCGGCCCTCCGGGCGAAGCCCATCTCGTGGGTGACCACGATCATGGTCATGCCTTCGCCGGCCAGACTCGTCATCACGTCCAGCACTTCCTTGACCATCTCGGGGTCGAGTGCCGACGTCGGTTCGTCGAACAGCATCACCTTGGGCCGCATCGCCAAGGCGCGGGCGATCGCCGCCCGCTGCTGCTGCCCGCCTGAGAGCTGAGCGGGATACTTCTCCGCCTGGTTGGCGATCCCGACCCGCTCGAGCAGCTCGAGGGCCTCCTTGTCCGCTGTGGACTTCGCCACCTTCCGGACCTTGATCGGCCCGAGGGTGACGTTCTGGAGGATCGTCTTGTGGGCGAAGAGGTTGAACGACTGGAACACCATGCCGACGTCGGCGCGGTGCCGGGCGAGCTGCTTGCCCTCGGCGGGCAGCGCCTCGCCGTCCACCAGGATCTTTCCGTCGTCGATCGGTTCCAGCCGGTTGATCGACCGGCAGAGGGTGGATTTGCCGCCGCCCGATGGCCCGATGACGACGACGACCTCACCGCGATGAACGGTCAGGTCGATGTCCTGGAGGACATGCAGGTCGCCGAAGTACTTGTTAACCTTCTCGAGCACGACGAGGGGGCCGCCGCCTGAGGGCGTGTCGCTGGCCACTTTGCCGCTGTCCGTCATGAGCTGGAACTTTACGTCATGCTGACCGCCGGGCAATCCTTGGACGGGTACCGATCCGATCACGGATCTGTTGTCCCCGGGGCGGTCCGGGGCGCCGCCGCATGATCGGCCCGCGCGGCCGGGGCGGCTCCAAGAGAGTTCGCGACCCGCTCCGCCCGGCGCGTACCCTAGGACGTTGTCATGACCAACTCAGCGACTCCTCTCGCCGCCACGCGCGCGGCCTCCGCACCCGGCTCGGCACCGGTGGCGGACGGCGTGAACGCGCACTCCCGCACTTACGAGATCCGCACGTACGGCTGCCAGATGAACGTCCACGACTCGGAACGGCTGGCCGGGCTGCTCGAGGCCGCCGGGTACGTGAAGAACGACGCCGGCGACGCCGACGTGGTGGTCTTCAACACCTGTGCCGTCCGTGAGAACGCCGACAACCGGCTCTACGGCAACCTCGGCCACCTGCGACCGGTCAAGGCCGGCCACCCCGGCATGCAGATCGCCGTCGGCGGCTGCCTGGCCCAGAAGGATCGCGACACCATCGTGTCGCGCGCGCCCTGGGTCGACGTGGTCTTCGGCACCCACAACATCGGCTCCCTGCCGGTGCTGCTCGAGCGCGCGCGGATCCGCGAGGAGGCACAGGTCGAGATCGAGGAGTCCCTGTCGGTCTTCCCCTCGACGCTGCCGACCCGCCGGGAGTCGCCGTACGCCGCCTGGGTGTCGGTCTCGGTGGGATGCAACAACACCTGCACCTTCTGCATCGTGCCGGCGCTGCGCGGCAAGGAGAAGGACCGCCGTCCCGGCGAGATCCTGCGGGAGATCGAGGCACTGGTCGCCGAGGGCGTACTGGAGATCACGCTGCTCGGCCAGAACGTCAACGCCTACGGCAGTGAGTTCGGTGACCGCGCGGCCTTCGCCAAGCTGCTGCGCGCCTGCGGGGAGGTCTCCGGTCTGGAGCGGGTGCGCTTCACCTCGCCGCATCCGCGGGACTTCACCGACGACGTGATCGCCGCGATGGCCGAGACCGGCAACGTCATGCCGTCGCTGCACATGCCGCTGCAGTCCGGTTCCGACGCGGTGCTCAAGGCCATGCGGCGCTCCTACCGGCAGGAGCGCTATCTCGGCATCATCTCGCGGGTGCGCGAGGCCATCCCGGACGCCGCCATCACCACCGACATCATCGTCGGCTTCCCCGGCGAGACCGACGCCGACTTCGAGCAGACCCTGCACGTCGTGCGCGAGGCGCGGTTCTCCGGCGCGTTCACCTTCCAGTACTCCAAGCGGCCGGGCACGCCGGCGGCGACGATGGACGGGCAGGTGCCCAAGCAGGTCGTGCAGGAGCGCTACGAGCGCCTCGTGGCCCTGCAGGAGGAGATCTCCTGGGCCGAGAACCGCAGGCAGCTCGGCCGCACGCTCGACGTGCTGGTCGCCGAGGGAGAGGGCCGTAAGGACGAGGCTCGGCAGCGGATGTCCGGCCGCGCCCCCGACAACCGGCTCGTGCATTTCGGGCTGGGCACCGAGGCCGAGGTCCCGCGCCCGGGTGACGTGGTCACCGTGGACGTGACCTACGCGGCGCCGCATCACCTGGTGGCAGACGGCCCGGTACGGGCGCTGCGCCGTACGCGCGCCGGTGACGCCTGGGCGGCCCGCCAGGGCCGGCCGGCGGGCGGGTCGGGGGTCTCGCTCGGGATGCCGACCGTCGGACGGCCGGCGCCCGTTGCGGTGACCTCCGGCTGCTCCACCCGGTCCTGACCTCCCCGCCGCCCGCCGTGCCCTCGACCGCGCGCTCGTGCCCCGTGCCGTCCCTGCCGTCCCTGCCGCGCGGGACGGGCGCGAAATGCTGATCGGGGCGGCGGTGTGCGCCCATCCGCCGGTGCTCGTGCCCGAGGTGGCGAGCGGGGCCGCCGCCGAACTCGGTGAGCTGCGCGCCGCCTGTGACGAGGCCGTGCGCCGGCTCGTCGCCCCCGGGGGGCTCGATCTGCTCGTCGTGGTCGGCGGAGACGCCGAGACGCGGACGTACGGTGCCGACGCCGCCGGGAGCCTGCGGCGTTACGGGCTGGATCTGATGTTCGGCGCGGGGCTTCCGCGGCTGCCGCTGTCGCTGACGATCGGCCGCTGGCTGCTCACCAGGGCGGGGATTCTTCATGCCGATGCCGATGCCGGTGCCGATGCCGACGCCGCGACCCGCCGGGTCGGCGGCCTGGGCGGGGCGGCCGTGGGAACGGTGCGGTTCCAGTCGGTGGACTGGGACGCCGCGCCCGCCGAATGCCTGCGCCTGGGGCGGGAGCTGGCGGAGTCGGCGCAACGGGTGGGCCTGCTGGTGATGGGCGACGGGTCGGCGTGCCGCACCGAGAAGGCGCCCGGTTATCTGGACGAGCGGGCCGAGGACTACGACGACGGCGTGGCGCGCGCTCTCGGCGGTGCCGAGATCACCGCGCTCGCCCGCCTCGATCCGGAGATCTCGCGTGAGCTCCGGGTGGCGGGACGGGCGGCGTGGCAGGTCCTGGCCGGCGCGGCCGGTGATGGCCGCTTCGCCGCCGAGCTGCTGGCCGCGGAGGCGCCGTACGGCGTCGGATACTTCGCGGCGAGCTGGCGCAGGGATCAGGCGGACCGGCCGCCGGGCTGATCGCCCCGATCGTCGGTCATGTTCTTGATCTTCCGCTCGGCCTTGTCGATCTTGTCGGAGTACTTGCCGCCGGTCTTCTCATCGAGCTTGCCGCCGAGTTCGTCGACGCCCCGATGCACCTTGTCGCTGTGCTGGCCGAGCGCCTTCTTCACCCTGTCGACGATCGACATCTCCGCTCCCCCGAAATGGTGCCGCGACGGTGGCGAAGCCGGCCGCCCCATCACTGATGTAGGGATCTATACCCGTTTTCGGTCATCACTCATCAGGAACCGCCCCATGCCCGGCAGTGCGCGCCGAGGGGCCACAATGAGGTTCGTGACGCGTACGAACGTGATCGCGGTGGTCGGGCCGACCGCCGCGGGCAAGTCCGATCTCGCGGTGGAGCTGGCACTGCGCATCCATGGTGAGGCGGTCAACGCCGACTCCATGCAGCTCTATCGCGGCATGGACATCGGCACCGCGAAGCTCACCCGGCGGGAGCGGCGCGAGGTGCCGCACCACCTGCTCGACATCTGGGACGTCACCGAGTCCGCGAGCGTGGCGGAGTACCAGCGGCTCAGCCGGAAGGTGATCGGCGACGTCCACGGTCGTGGTCATGTGCCTGTGCTCGTCGGGGGGTCCGGGCTGTACGTCCGGGCGGCCCTCGACGACCTGGAGTTCCCCGGCACCGATCCGGCCGTGCGCGGACGGCTGGAGGAAGAGCTCGCCGAGCGCGGGCCCGAGATCCTGCACGAGCGGTTGCGCGGGCTCGACCCGCCGGCCGCCGCGGCGATCCTGCCGAGCAACGGGCGCCGCGTCGTCCGGGCCCTCGAGGTGATCGAGATCTCGGGTCGCCCTTTCACCGCCACCCTGCCCGACTATCGCTACCTGTACGACGCCGTGCAGATCGGGCTGACCGTGCCCCGTCCCGAGCTCGACGAGCGCATCGCCGTACGGGTGGAGCACATGTGGTCGGCGGGCTTCGTGGCGGAGGTCGAGACGCTGGAGAGGGCGGGCCTGCGCGACGGGCTGACCGCGGGTCGTGCCCTCGGCTACGCGCAGGTGCTGCGCTTCCTCGCCGGAGAGTGGACCGAGGAGCGGGCCAAGGAGGAGACGATCCGCGCCACGCGGCGGTTCGCCCGCAAGCAGGAGTCATGGTTTCGCCGCGATCCCCGGGTGCACTGGCGGCCCTATGACGCCACTGACCTCGCCGAGCGGGCGCTGGAGCTGGTCACGGCGGCCTCGGACGCCGGCGCGGGGCGGTGACCGTACGATTTGAGCATGCGGTTCGTCAAGGGGCACGGCACCCAGAACGACTTCGTCATCCTGCCCGACCATGAGGGGGACCTCGACCCGTCCCCGTCGCTGGTCGCGGCGTTGTGCGACCGCCGGGCCGGGATCGGTGCCGACGGGGTGCTGCGGGTCGTCCGCACCAAGGCGGCGGGCGAGCCGGCGCTCGGCGACGCCGAGTGGTTCATGGACTACCGCAACGCCGACGGCGGCGTGGCCGAGATGTGCGGCAACGGCGTGCGAGTGTTCGCGCGGTATCTGGTCGACGCGGGTCTGGCCGCACCGGGGGAGTGGGACATCGCGACCCGGGCCGGGCTCAAGCGGGTCACACTGGGCGCCTCGGGCGACGTGAGCGTGGACATGGGCCCGCCGGAAGTGCTGGGGGACGGGTCGGCCGTCGTCGCCGGGCGGGCCTATGACGGCCTGCGGGTGTCGATGGGCAACCCGCACCTGGCCTGCCTGGTGACCGACCGGCCGGTGACCGCCCTCGATCTGACCGGGGCACCGCGGTTCGACCGCGAGGTGTTCCCCGACGGCGTCAACGTGGAGCTCTACCAGGCGCTCGGTGAGCGGCACGTCGGCATGCGGGTCTACGAGCGCGGCTCCGGCGAGACCCGATCCTGTGGCACCGGTGCGGTGGCGACTGCGGTCGCCGCGGCGAGCCTGTCGGCGGCGGAAGATGGGCCGCTGATGGGGGAGTGGACCGTCGACGTGCTCGGCGGCCGGCTCACCGTGACCCTCGACGAGCGGACCAGCCACCTGCGTGGTCCCGCCGTCCTCGTCGCCGAGGGCGAGATCCGGCCCGGCTGGCCGGGCGCCCGCGCGTGAGCGCGGGGGCGCGGCCTGACCGGTCCGCACCCGATGCTCGTCACCGGGGAGGTGCGACCAGGCCCATCTCGTAGGCGATGATGACCAGATGGACCCGGTCCCGGGCGTCGAGTTTGGCGAGCAGCCGCGTCACGTACGCCTTGACGGTGGCCACACTGATCATGAGCCGGCCGGCGATCTCGGTGTTGGTCAGGCCGCCGCCGACCAGCGTCAGCACTTCGCGTTCCCGCTCGGTGATGCCGTCGACCGGCCGGTGCGGTGGGGCGGGGACCGGCTCGGGCCGTCCGGCGAACTCCTCGATCAGGCGACGCGTGACGCTCGGCGCGATCAGGCCGTCCCCGTTGGCGACCACCCGGATCGCAGCGAGGATCTCCACGAGCGCCATGTCCTTGACCAGGAACCCGGAGGCGCCGGCGCGCAGCGCACCGTAGACATGGTCGTCGTCGTCGAAAGTGGTCAAGACGACCACGCGCGCGGTCTCGGGACCGGTCGTGATGATCCGGGTGGCTTCGATGCCGTCCATGCCGGGCATGCGAATGTCCATCACCACCACGTCGGGCTGGAGTTCCCGCACCAGCCGGACCGCCTCGGCACCGTTTCCGGCCTCGCCGACGATGCGCAGGTCGGGAGTATCGGCGATGACCATGTTCAGGCCGGCGCGTACCAATGGCTGGTCGTCGGCGAGCACGACGCGGACCGTCATCGGGCTCCTACGGGAAGCGGCAGGCAGGCGGCCACGCGGTATCCGCCTTCGGGACGCGGCCCGGCGGTGAAGTCGCCGTGCAGCAGCCCGACCCGCTCGCGCATCCCGACGATGCCGTACCCGGCACCGGCAGTGCTGTGGCTGTGTTTGCCACGCCCGGAGTCGACGACCTCGATGGACAGCTCCTCATCCCGATGCTCGATGGACACCCGGCACTGGCGGGTGCCGGCATGGCGCACCACATTGGTCACCGCCTCCTGGATGATGCGGAAAGCCGACAGGTCGATCTCGGCGGGAAGTGGACACCGCTGCCCTCGCCACTGCACGTCGACGCGGACGCCGGCGGCCGTGGTCGTCGCGGCCAGCCGTTCGACGTCCGCCAGACCTGGTGCCGGGGCGGTCGCCACCGGGGCCGATTCCGCTTGGCGGAGCGCGCCGAGCATCCGGCGCAGCCCCGACAGGGTCTCTCGGCTGGCGCTCTCGATGGCGCTCAGTGCGTCGCGCGCGCCTGCCGGCTGGGTGTCGATGACCAGCCTCGCCGCGCCGGCCTGGATGGCGATGATGCCGATGCTGTGCGCGACCATGTCGTGCAGCTCGCGGGCGATCCGGAGCCGTTGGGCGGTGACCGCCTGGGCGTGCAGCGTCTGGGCATGGTCGCGGCTCTGCCGCATCGAATTGCCGACCAGCCAGGCGATGACGGCGGTCAAGGCGACGACCAGCTCTGTCGAGGTGCCGATGAAGAACCCGAGCAGCAGCCGTGTGGTCGCGTAGCCGACCAGCACGCCGAGCGCCATGACTGCGGCGGCGATCGAGCTCCGGTGCGGCCGGGTGGCCGCGATGTAGAAGAGGGCGACGTCGACCGCCAGGAACTCCGGGAATCCGATCTCCGTCGAGTTCAGCGCCATCGCCATGAAGACCGAGCCGGTGAGCAGCAGGGCCAGGGCCGGCAGTGGTCTGCGGCGCAGCAGGACGCTGCCCGCGAGCGCCATGACGGCGGCGATCGCCAGGAACGCCCAGTGCCCGGACTCCAGGTCGAAGACGTGCCTGCCGGGGCGGATGTACTGCGCCTCACCCGGCAACCTGACACCCATGACGGACGAGTAGGCCATGGCGGCACACCAGGCCAGGGCCGTCCATGTCCCGGGCGGCAGGCGCTTGAGCAGCGGGGGAGGCGGCGTGGCGGACATGTCCTGATCGTAGACACCGGATCGCCGCCGGGGCATTGGACCGTGGGTGTACACCCACGGTCGATAGGCGCTCGCGCGAATGTGGACGGCGGTCCGATGCCGAGCAGGGGCCGGCTCCGGCACCGTTGGCCGGGTGATCGAAGCCAATGAACTGACCAAACGCTACGGCCGGGTGACCGCCGTGAACGCCCTGAGCTTCACGGTGCGTCCCGGTCTCGTCACCGGGTTCCTCGGCCCCAACGGCGCCGGTAAGACCACCACGCTGCGGATGATCCTCGGCCTGAACGATCCCACCAGCGGAACCGTCACCGTCGACGGATATCCGTTCCGGGACCGGTCGCGCGGGCTGCGCCACGTCGGCGCGTTGCTCGACGCCCATGACGTCCACGGCGGGCGCAGCGCGGTGGCGCACCTGTCCGCCCTGGCCCGCAGTAACGCCATCCCGCGCCGCCGGGTCGACGAGGTCCTGGAGGAGGTCGGGCTGGCGAACGCGGCGCGGCGCCGCATCGGCGGGTTCTCCCTGGGGATGAAGCAGCGGCTCGGGATCGCCACCGCGCTGCTCGGCGATCCGCCGGTGCTGCTGTTCGACGAGCCGCTCAACGGCCTGGACCCCGAGGGCGTGCTGTGGTTGCGCGGCATGTTCCACCGGCTGGCCGCCGAGGGCCGCACCGTGTTCGTCTCCAGCCACCTGATGACCGAGATGGAGCACACCGCCGACCGGCTCATCGTCATCGGCCGGGGCGAGCTGATCGCCTCTGAGTCCCTGACGGAGTTCGCGGCCCGCGGCACCCGCCAGAGCGTGACCGTCCGCACGCCCGACCCCGCCGCGCTCACGGCCGTCGTGACCGCCGAAGGCGCCTCGGTGGAGCCCGAAGACGACGGATCGTGCACGGTGACCGGGCTCAGCGCGGCCCGCATCAGCGAGCTCGCCTTCGACCACCGCATCATGCTGCACGAAATCACCACCCGGAGCTCCTCCCTGGAAGAGGCGTTCATGGAACTCACCGCAGACAGCGTCGAGTACCCCGCAGGAGAACCCCGATGAGCATCTCGACCGTTTCGGGACGGACGGCATCCGTGTCCCGTACAGAGCCCCGCGCCCGGTTCCGCCACCTGCTCGCCGCCGAGTGGATCAAACTGTGGTCGCTCCGCTCGACCTACGGGGTCCTGGTGACCGGCGCACTGGTCTCCATCGGAATCTGCGTGAACTCCGCCCGTTCCAACGTCCACCTCATCGCGAACAGCTCGCATCCGGAGCAACGCACCGCGATCGATCCGATGCATGCCGCCTTCGTCCCGGAGGCCTTCCAGATCCTCATGCTCGTCGCCGGCAGCGTCGGCGCCATCACGGTCTTCGGCGAGTACGCGAGCGGGCTGATCCGCACGACGTTCGCGGCCGTTCCCGCGCGCCGCCCGGTGATCGCGGCCAAGATGGTCGTGGTGGCGGCGGTCGTGCTCGTCTTCGGCGCGGTCGTCTCGGCGGCCTCGTTCGGTGTGACCCAGGCGATCTACGACGGGCAGCGCATCGGCCTGTCGATCAGCGCCCCCGGCGCACTGCGGGCCGTCACGGCATCCGCGTTGCTCGCCCCGGTGTGCGCCCTGGTCGGCATGGCCCTCGGCGCCCTCATCCGGAACGCCGCCGGCACCATCATCGCGACCGTCGGAGTGCTTCTCCTCCTGCCGAGCCTCTTCCAGGGCGAGACGTACCGGTGGGTCAAGGAAATCGGCAACGCGATGCCGATCTCCGCATGGGATGCCCTGACCGACAATCCCGCCAAACCACCCTTCATTCCGATCAAATACCCCGTATCGATCACCGAGGCGTGGATCGTGTTCGGTGCCTGGTCGCTCGTCGCGGCGGTCATCGCCGTGACCGTCGTACGCCGCCGGGACCTGTGAGCCCGACGAGCCGATGGCCGGTGCCATGACCCGGGGAAGGTGCCGGCCGGCCCCCGCTCGGCCGTCAGCCGCGCAGGAAGGCGAGCACCGCGAGGACCCGGCGGTTGTCGTCCCCGGTGGCGGCACCTAAGATTCCTAGAATCAGATTCTAGTTCTTTGGGGCGGTGTGCATGACTGACACGCGAGCGCTCGCTGCGGCGGTGAAGGACCACCTCGGGGCTCTCGGCGGAGCCTTCATGATCTCCAGGGAGGCGAAGGCGTACGGCGAGGCGGCCGGGTTGACGCTCTGGACCCCGTACATGCGCGGGCGGTGCGGCGTGCTCGGCGAGGTCGACGCCGACGTCGTCGCCTCGGCGGTCGGGTTCTTCCCGCCCGGCGTGGTGCGCGCCTCGTGGGAGGCGGGCGCGAGTCTGCCCGCCGAAGAGGCGGCACGTCGCTACGCCGGAGTCTGCGACGCGTTCGGGCGGCGCAAGTTCGCCGGGTTGCCGGCCGCCGACGCCGACCGGCTCGCCGGGCTGCTCGAGGCGGTGGCGGCCGAGGCCGACGTCATCGGGGCGCCGTTGTTCGCCGGCTGGCGGGCGATGCCGCCCCCCGAGGATCCCCTGGCCAGGGTGTCCCGGTTCGCGCACGTGCTGCGCGAACTGCGCGGCGGCCTGCACCTGGTCGCGGTGCTGTCCTGCGGGCTGACGCCGCTGGAGTCCGTCCTCACCGGTGCCTCCATCCTGATCCCGAGCGGCGACGGCAATGCCCGGTACTTCGGCTGGCCGGAGCCGTACGCCGAGCCGGACGATGACACGCGCAAGCGCCGGGCCGACGCCGAGGAGCTCACGGACACCCTCGTCGCCCCGGCGTTCGGCGGGCTGAGCGAGGCCGACGCCGACGAATTCGTGGCGCTGCTCGGCAAGGCCGCCAAGGTCGCCTTCGGCTGACCGCTGTGAGCGGGCGGGTCACCGGGTGTCGGCGACCGGCAGTGGAGCGTGTTCCATCAGGGCGCGGATGCCCCGGCGCATGGTGTCGGCGTCGGTCTCGCCGAGAATGGCGCGCTGGATGATGAAGCCGGGAAGCAGGCCCACGAGCAGCTTGCCCACGGCGTCGGTGTCGGCGTCGGAGGGCAACCGGCCGGCGTCGCGCAGCCGCTCCGCGTAGACGATCCACAGATCGCGCATGCCGCCCATGGTGTCGCGCACCCGCCCGGCGAACTGCGGGTCGTACGTCGCCAGGGCCCAGGCCTGCGGGGCGAGGCGGGTGACACCGCCCTCGCCCGACCACGAGACGATCACCTCGGCGAACCGGTACACGACGTCGTCGAGCGGGGGCAGGGGGTCTTCGTGGAGGACCTCCTCCATGAAGTCCCGCAGGCGCAGCCCGGTGGCGCCCATGATGGCGACGATGATGTCGTTCTTGCTCTTGAAGTAGCGGTAGACCGCCCCGGCGGACAGCCCGGACTCGGCGAAGACGTCCTGCATGGACGTCTCGTGGACGCCCTTGCGGATGAAGCAGATCCGGGCGGCTTCGAGGATCTGCTGACGTCGGCGTTCGAGATGTTCCGCACTCACCTTCGGCATGCGGTCCAAACTAAAACGAACATCCGTTCTTGACAAGCCATGGATCCGGTGCGACGCTCCTCGCGTAAAACAGAACGGACATCCGATTTCCAGGAGCTCACCATGAAACCGCCCGACTCCACCCGCGCGGTGGCGATCGGCATCGGCGTCGTCGTTCTCCAGGCGCTGATGGTCATCGCCTTCGCCTGGCCGGCCGTCCGCACCGACCCCCGTGACGTACCGCTCGTCGTCGCGGGCCCCGAGGCGGCCGCCGTGGCCGTCTCCGACCGGCTCACCCGGGAGCGGCCCGGCGCCTTCGACATCGAGCGGGTCGCCGACGAGCCCGCCGCACGCGAAGCGCTCACCGACCGGGACGCCTACGGAGCCATCGTCGTCGGCCCCTCGGGACCGCGCGTCCTGGTCGCCTCGGCCGCGAGCCCCGTGCTCGCGCAACAGCTGGGCCAACTGGCCCAGCAACTCTCTGGAGCGCCCGTCGCGGCGGCGCACGACGTGGTGCCCGCCGACTCCGACGATCCGCGCGGCGCGGGATTCGCCGCCATGGTGCTCCCGCTGGTCATGTCCGGTCTCGCGGCGGCGGGGCTGCTGACTCTGCTCGTCTCGTCGGTCGCGTGGCGGGCGGTGGGCGTCCTGGTGTTCGCGGTGCTCGGCGGGTTCGCCGGCGTCGCTCTGGCGCAGGGCTGGCTGTCGCTCCTGCCCGGCTCCTACCTCGCCGTCTCGGCCGCCGTGGCGCTGGGGATCTTCGCCGTCACCGCCACGGTCGCGGGCCTGTCCGTGGTCATCGGGCGTGCGGGTCTCGGGCTCGGCGCGCTCACCATGCTGCTGCTCGGCAACCCGCTGTCGGCCGCCGCGTCGGCGCCCGAGCTGCTGCCCGAGCCGTGGGGAGCCATCGGGCAGGCGCTGCCGCCCGGCGCGACGGTCTCGCTGCTCCGCTCGGTGGCGTTCTTCGACGGAGCGGCCGCGGGAGGGCCGTTGACCGTCCTGCTGGTCTGGTCGGCCGCGGCGATCGCCCTCTTCGCGGCCGGGGCCCTGAAGGGCGGCCGGGCCCGGACGCCCGCACCCACCACCCCCGACCTCGACCTCGTGCCCAGTCACTGAGGCGCCGGGGGAGCGGTACGCCGCCGCACCGGTCCCACCCCAATCCCCGGCAAACGGGTTCTCACGGCAGGGTCCTTTCCCCCTAGGCGCGCTCGTCTCGCGACGGCCGCATGCACGTCGTGTGATACATCGGTCGCGACAGGTGACCCGGCGGGGGCCGGGCGGGGCGGGCCGGCGCGCTCGGCGGAGCTTTCGGGGAAGCTTGGGGGATCGGGTGAGAGCGCTCGTGCGCAGGGCCGGTGCGGTCGCCGTGGCGGTGCTGCTCACCGGCGGCTGCGGCGAGCGCCCGGTGCCGGGGCAGACCGAGTGGGAGCCGGCACCCGGGCTGCCCGCCTTCGACATCAACCCGGTGCCTCGCGAGCAGCTCCGGACGGGCGGCACGCTGAGGTGGGCTCTCGCGGAGTTTCCCCGGCAGTGGAACCTCTCACGCGGGGGCGGCGGGCCGGGCCCGGCCGCCGACGTTCTCTCCGGCCTGCTTCCGTACGTGATGCGGTGCGACGAGAAGGCGGTGCCGCATCCGGACCCCGACTACGTCAAGGACGTGACGGTCAGCGGCCGATCGGACCGCCAGGTCGTCACCTATGCCCTCAACCCCCGCGCCGCGTGGTCCGACGGCAGACCGATCACCTACCGGGACTACGCGGCGCAGGCCAGGGCGCTGTCCGGCAGGGACGAGCGGTTCCGCCCGGCGACCGTGCCGGGCTATGACCGGATCGAGAAGGTCGCCCGGGGCACCACCGACCATGAGGTCGTCGTGACGTTCTCCCGGCCGTTCGCCGGCTGGCCGAGCCTGTTCAGCCCGCTCTATCCGGCGGCGACCAACTCCGACCCGCGGGTGTTCGACCGGGGATGGGCCGGGCGGATCGGTCCCACCGCTGGGCCCTTCCGGGTGGAGCATCTGGACACCGCCGCCGGGACGCTCACCGTCGGGCGCGATCCCCGCTGGTGGGGCCGGCCGCCCAAGCTCGACCGGATCGTCTACCAGGCCATGGATGTCGCCGCGCTTCCCGCGGCGCTCGCGTCCGGGCGGATCGACCTCATGGACATCGGCTCGGACGTCAGCGCGTACACGCGCGCCGCCCGGGCCCAGGGTGCCGTCGTACGGGCGGCCGGCGGCCCCGGCTCGCGCAACCTGGCCTTCAACGTCACCAGGCCGCCGCTCTCCGACCTCAGGGTGCGGCAGGCGCTCATGCTCGCCGTCGACCGCAAGGCCGTCAGCGCGGACCTCGACCGGCTCGCCCAGCCCCTGAACAACCATTTCTTCCTGAACACCCAGGCCGGATATCAGGACAACTCCACCGGGCTGAGCGCCTACGACCCCGGCCGGGCCATGCGGCTGCTCGACGAGGCGGGCTGGACGAGATACGGCGATCGGAGGATGAGGAACGGCAAGGTCCTGAGGCTGCGGTTCGCCGTCGCCGCCGGGGATTCCGTCAGCGGGCGAGAGGCGCTGTTCGTCCAGGAGATGCTGAAGCGGATCGGCGTCACGCTGGACGTCGAGACGGTTCCCGCGCGCCGCCTCGACCCCGGTCACGTGAGGCGCGGCGCGGTCGACATCGCCGCGTTCTCCTGGCCGGGCGGGCCGTTCCCGGTCAGTTCACTGCGCTCGAACTTCGCCACGCCCAAGGGCGATCGTGTCCCCGGCGGCGACCCTCGGGCGGACGCGGCGGCCATCGACGAGGCGATGGACCGCGCCCTGCGCGAGCTCGATCCGGTGAAGGCCCGGACGCTCACCAACGATGCCGACGCCCTGATCTGGCGGGCTGCGAGCGTCCTGCCGCTGTGCCAGCGGCCGCAGTTCGTCGCCGTACGGTCCACGCTCGCCAACATCGGAGCGCGCGGCTTCTACGACCTCGCCTACGAGGACATCGGCTTCCAGGCCGGCGGCGAGCGCTGACCTCTCAGGATGGGCCGCCGCCCGGCGCGGGTGTGGGATTGGTCGTGTCGAAGTAGACGTGGTCCGAGTCGGGGTCGAGATAGAACGCGCCGTCATACGCGTCACGCGTGATCTCGCTGTCGAAAGCCTCGCTCCTGACCCACGTGGCGCCAGGAGGCATGAAGCCGCTCAGCGGATGCGGCACGAGGTTCGGCACTCGCGCACGGAACGCAGGCCGCCGTGCCTTGACGATGGCGGCTACTTTTCCCGCTCGAAGCCGGGCGATCCCCACAACGCGGACATCGGTGGGGCCGGGAACCGAGAAGCGGGAATCGACTCCCAGCGGATAGTCCAGCCAATGGGCGGCCGAGAGGCGGCCGAGCAGGGTGAAACGCCGTTCCAGCGGCGCGGTGTCCCGGCGCACGTCGCCGGCGCCCGGGCTCGCCTTGGGAGTCGGAGCCCTCCCCGTCGACTCGGCGGGCCTGCAGGCTCCCAAGGCCGCCACCACGCCGAGCCCGAGCAATCCCCGGCGCCCCAAGTCCGTCAACTCGGCCCTCCGTAACCCGGCTCGTTCGTGCGCGAAGGGAGTGTATGCCAGACCGGTCGACGACCCTGCCGATGGCGCGTACTCACGTTTTCCGGCCGCCGGTCGTCTTCAGGGTGGGAGAGGGCCGCACCGGCGGTCCCAGGGCCTTGGGAAGGCGAAGCGACATGGCCAGGACTCACACCGTCATCGCGTCACCGCTCGGTGGTCTGACCGCGGTCGCCGAGGACGGCGTGCTGAGCGGGCTGTACTTCGAACGGCATCTGCGCGGCCCCGGGCCGGAGGAACTGGGCGTCTACAGCGAGTCGGGCTTCGATGAGGTACGGCGTCAGCTGGGGGAGTACTTCGCCGGCGAGCGGAGCCGCTTCGATCTTCCGCTGGCGCCTCGCGGGGATGAGTTCCAGCAGCGGGTGTGGCGGCTGCTGATGGAGATCCCCTTCGGCGAGACGCGTTCGTACGGGGACCTCGCGCGGCTGCTGGGGAACGTGTCACTGGCGCAGGCGGTCGGCGCGGCCAACGCCCGTAATCCGGTGTCGGTGATCGTGCCCTGTCACCGGGTGGTGGGTGCGGACGGCGCACTGACCGGCTATGCAGGAGGCCTGGAACGCAAGCGGTTCCTGCTGGATCTGGAGGAGCCGGCCGCGCGGAAGGCGGCGAGGCTGTTCTGAGCGGCGGCCTCACGTTTTCCCTGCCCCGGGCGTCTACAAGGTGTGACCATGCAACCGTTCGAGCAGATCGTCACGGACCACGGTCCCATGGTGCTGCGCGTGTGCCGTGCCGTCCTCGGGCCGCAGGACGCCGAGGACGCCTGGTCCGAGACCTTCGTGTCGGCGATGAAGGCGTACCCGGATCTGCCGTCCGACGCGAACGTCGAGGCGTGGCTGGTGACGATCGCCCACCGCAAGGCCATCGACGTCGCCCGCGCCGCCGCCCGCCGGCCCGCTCCGGTGGAGGAGCTGCCGGAGCGTCCGAGCCGTACCGGCCGGCCGGAGGACTGGGACGGCGACCTGTGGCGGGCGCTCAAGGCGCTGCCCGCCCGGCAGCGCCAGGCGGTCGCCTATCACTATCTGGCCGGCCTGCCGTACAAGGAGATCGCCGCGCTGTACGGCGGGAGTACGGACGCGGCGCGCAGAGCGGCGGCCGACGGGATCAAGACCCTGCGCACCACCTATCCGGGACCCACCGACCATCCAGCGCCCACCGAACAGAGGGGAGTGGCCCGATGACCGCATCCGTCCCACAGACCGGGCGCCTGTTCGCGGCGCTTCCCGACCAGGACGCGCCCGCGATGGCCCGGCTGCACGAGAGGCTCGTCGACCGGGCCCAGCGCGAGGGGATCCTCGATGTCGCCTACCGCACGCTCGATACGCCGGTCGGCAGCCTCCTGCTGGCAGGCACGGGACAGGGCCTGGTGAAGGTCGCCTACGCCGTCCAGGACCACGACGCCGTGCTGCGGCAGCTCGCCGACAGCGTCAGCCCGCGCATCCTGCACGCCCCGGCACGTCTGGACGAGGCGAGCCGGCAGATCGAGGAGTACTTCGCCGGGCGGCGGACCCGTTTCGACCTTCCGCTCGACTGGCGGTTGTCGAAGGGATTCCGGCGCGAGGTGCTGAGGCACCTGCGTGACATCGGCTACGGCCGTACCGAGAGCTACGCCCAGGTCGCCGCCGCCGCGGGCAGCCCACGGGCGGTGCGCGCGGTGGGGACCGCCTGCGCCACCAACCCGCTTCCCGTGGTCGTGCCCTGCCACCGGGTGGTGCGCTCCGACGGCAGCGCCGGCGGCTACGCGGGCGGCGCGGACGCCAAGCACATCCTGTTGACCCTGGAGGGAGCGGCATGAGCGCCGCCAGTACGACCGTGAACACCATCGCCGAGCCCGGCGAGGACCAGTTCGCCCGCCGGGTCGCCTCGGCCGACTGGGCGTCGGTGACCGAGGAGGTCGACGAGTACGGGTGCGCCCTGCTGCCGCGGCTGCTGACGCCGGAGCAGTGCCGGTGGCTGGCCGACCGCTACGACGAGAGCGATCGCTTCCGCTCCACCGTCGACATGCGGCGTCACCGGTTCGGCAGTGGCGAGTATCGGTACTTCGACCGTCCCTTCCCCGAGCCCGTCCAGCGGCTGCGGGAGGAGCTGTATCCGCGGCTCCTGCCCATCGCCCGCGACTGGTACGCCCGGCTCGGCCGCGAGGCGGAGTGGCCCGACACCCTCGAGGAGTGGCTGGCGATCTGTCACGAGGCCGGGCAGAGGCGGCCCGCACCGATCCTGCTGCGTTACGGCACCGGGGACTGGAACGCCCTGCACCGGGACCTCTTCGGCGAGAAGGTGTTCCCCCTGCAGGTGGTGATCAACCTGAACGCTCCGGGCGAGGACCACACGGGCGGTGAGTTCCTGCTGGTCGAACAGCGCCCCAGGGCCCAGTCCCGGGGGACCTCCGTCCTCATCCCGCAGGGGCACGGCCTGATCTTCACCACCCGCGACCGGCCCGTCCGGTCCAAGCGCGGCTGGTCCGCGTCGCCCGTACGGCATGGTGTGTCCGCGATCCGCTCCGGCAGCAGGTACACGCTCGGGCTCGTGTTCCACGACGCCACCTGAGGACGACGAACGGCTGCGGTCGTCGCCGATCCGAGCATCTGAGCACCTGGGATCCCGCTGGGCGGGCGTGCTAGACCGGTGGCCGGGTGCGAGTGGCGATGATCAGTGGCAGGAGCTCCTCCAGGTTGAGCGCCTCGACGAGCCGGGGCCGGCCGTGCCACGACACCATCGCCCACCAGCGGCAGGTGTACGGTCCCCACCAGCAGGGGACCTCGGGGAAGCGCCGCCGGAGTTCCGCCAGGATCTCGGCCCGTACGACCTCCGGCGGCCGCCCGACGGTTCTCACGATTCCGTATGCCACGGCGAGGTCCCGCTGAACCAGGGGTACGCGGGCCATCGGGCATCGATCAGCGCCGGTCCTGGCCGGACGAGAGCGAGTGCTCCCTCCGTATGGGTGCCAGCCGCGCGGGCGGTGTGCCCGAGGGGTCGCTCACCGCCCGCGCGAGTCTCCGTCCTTCCCGTACGCCGTAGCACCAGCAACGTGACGCGGCGGCGCTGGACGCTGCCTCGCCGCGCCGTCACCGGCTCCGCTCCCGCCGGGCCGCTCGCACCCGCTCCGCGTCGAGTTCCGTGCGCAGTTCCCCGGCGGAGTCACTGATCACGGTGGCATCGACACCGGCGGCCGGGTCGTGCAGCGTGGCGACCCAGTCGCCGAGCAGACCGTCATGGCGCACAGAACGCCAGATCCGGTGGCCGGGATAGTCGGACCGGAGCCGGGCGAGCAGCTCATCGTCGGTCGGAGTGGGGGTGTGCATCACGGGCTGCCTAACGTCGTGGTTTCTCTCCGTTACGACACGCAAGCCTGCTGTGACCGGGCTAATGTCGGGAAGCGCCAGAAGCCCACGCGGGCAAACCCCGCACGCGCCGAAAGAAAGTGCGCCGCTTTCCAATGCCGGAGGTGCCCGGATGCCTCGCCGTCCCCGAGAACTCGGAACCCCGCAGTCACCCGCCGACTACTTCGGTGCCGAGCTGCGCGCCTTCCGCGAGGCGGCGGGACTGTCGCGCCCTCAGTTGGCCGACCAGCTCGGTTACACCGCCCAGTGGATCGGCCAGATCGAACAGCGCAAGAGCACGCCGTCCGAGGAGTTCGCGAGAGACTGCGACACCTTCTTCACCACGAACGGCACCTTCCACCGCCTGTGGGAGTGGCTCAAGCATCTCGGCCAACTCCAGCTCCTGCCCCCAGGATTCCCCGACTTCGTGGATCGAGAAGCCGAGGCCATCGTGATGTACATGTTCGAAGCGATGGCGGTGACCGGCCTCTTCCAGACGCGTGAATATGCCTACGAGGTGCTCAAGGCCGGAAGAACACCGGAGGCGATCGAGCAGCTCGTCGTGACGAGGATGTCGCGCCAAGGAATCCTCACGAGCGAGGATCCACCACGCGTCGTCGTCGTTTTCGACGAGGGAGCCATCCGGCGCCCGATAGGCGGCGCGGAGCTCATGCGGCACCAGGTCGGGCATCTGATCGCGCTTGCCGAACGGCCGGCCATCACCATGCAGATCGTCCCGCAGAGTAGAGGTGCGTACGCTGGCCTTCCGGGAGCCTTTACTCTCCTGGGCTTTCGAAGTAGCCCCGATGTCGCGTACATCGAAGGCCACGTGGGTGGTCAGCTCATTGACCACTCGGAAACCGTGCGCGAGTATGCGTTACGGTTCGACCTGATCAGAGGAGCGGCGATGTCCGCCGACGAATCTCTGAAGACGCTCCACGGGATCCTGGAGAGCCTATGAACACGCTGGACTCTGCACAGTGGCGCAAGAGTAGCCGCAGTACTGACACGGGTGGCCAGTGTGTCGAGGTTGC
Source organism: Actinomadura alba (assembly GCF_014323705.1). Classification (GTDB taxonomy): domain Bacteria; phylum Actinomycetota; class Actinomycetes; order Streptosporangiales; family Streptosporangiaceae; genus Actinomadura_C; species Actinomadura_C alba. The sequence goes on along the minus strand of NZ_JABVEC010000001.1, from coordinate 136,073 downwards.
TGGCCTGTGGCGTAAGAGCAGCCGCAGCACTGACACCGGCGGGGATTGTGTTGAGGTCGTCGGCCTTGACCGCGCGGTCGCTGTACGGGACTCGAAGAACCCGGATGGGGCCAAGCTCCTCTTCTCCGCCGCTGAGTGGCGGGCGTTCACTTGCCATGTCAAGGCAGGTGAACACACTCTGCGCTAAGGCGGGGAGAGGGTTCGGTGGCGAAGCCGGGACAGAAGCGACCGCGTCTTATCGATCAAGGATCGAGGTACCTCTGGCTACCCTGATCCTTGATCAATCTGCGCAGCGCCGAGGCGTCCCTTCCGGTGGACCCGCGTGATGCGCGGTCGGAGCCGATCGTGCCTTTCTCCGGTGCCGGACGCCCATGATGACCACTCTCCGTCCCATGAAGAGCACAATCTGGAAGTCTCTTCCCTTTGAGGAAATGGGGCCTCAAGCGGCTGACGCTGCTCGGTAGCGGCAAGAGCGCTGACCTGGAACTCAGCCTCACTGACGACAGCCGCTTCAGAATGGGAGCCGGTGACCTTCGGGTGACCGCATGCCCGGGAACGACCATTCGGACATCGAGCCGGGACGACGTCTCGCTCAAGAAGAGTTCTCCGGCCCGAACCTGGTGATCCGCTGCGTGAGAGTGGCATGGCCCGGCTTCGGACAACAGGAAGAGTTCGAACGGCAAGTCGACGTGTTCCTGGCATCCGAAGGGCGCAAGGAACTCGCCTGGGCGGTCGATATGGAGATCGAGTTGGCGGCGGCTCCGGGCTAACTGACAAGGGCGTCGATCGAGACCTGCCACAGCCGGGCGGCGGCCTCGGGGTCAAGCGCGTACGCGGCGACACCGCGAGGGCGCGGCGGCCGCTCGCCGCGGACCCGAGCGCCGCCGGGTCGGCCGCGTCTCAGCGACCGGCGAGGAAGGCGTCCCGCCCGACGCCGCGGAGGGAGGCGTCGAGCACCTCGGCCGTGTGGGCGATCGCGATGCGTTCGCCGCGTGCGCCCATCGCCGTCGCGATCTGCAGCGTGCAGCCGGGGTTGGCGGCCACCAGCAGTTCCGCCTCGGTGGCGGTGACGTTGGCCGCCTTGCGGTCGCCGAGATCCCGCGCCGCCTCCGGTTGCATGAGGTTGTAGGTGCCCGCCGAGCCGCAGCACACGTCGGCCTCCATGATCTCCTTGACGGTCAGCTCGGGGATGCCCTTCAGCAGGGCGCGCGGCTGGGCGCGGATCCCCTGGGCGTGCGCCAGGTGGCAGGCGTCGTGGTAGGCCACTGTGACGGGCAGCGGATGCCGTACGCTCCGCGGGCCGAGCTCTTCGAGGTACTCGGCGAGATCACGCGTCTTGGCGCTGACGGCGGCGGCGCGATCCGCCCATTCCGGGTCGCCGGCCAGTAGCTTTTCGTACTCCTTCATCGCGGAGCCGCATCCGGCCGCGTTGACCACGATGGCGTCGACGTGCTCGAACTCCTCGATCGCGCGGCGCGCGAACGCCTGCGCCTCCTCCTCGCGCCCCGAGTGCAGGGAGAGGGCGCCGCAGCATCCCTGGCCCTTCGGGATCAGGACCTCGCAGCCCTCCAGCGCCAGGACCCGGGCGGTGGCCGCGTTGACGCCCGGGAAGAACTCACGCTGCACGCAACCGGTGAGCATGCCCACGGTCGCCCTGCGCTCACCGTGCGCCGGGATCAGCTCGGGCAGCCGCTTCGCCCGGCCGAGCGGCGGCGCGAGGCGTTCCATCGCGGCGAGCGTCGGCGAGATGCGCTCGAGCAGCCCGCTGCGCCGGATGAGCCGGTCGAACCCGGTGCGCTGGTAGGCGCGCAGAGGTGCGCGCAGCATCCTGAGCCGCCGCGGGTAAGGGAAGACCGCGAAGATGGCCTCGCGCAACGCCCGGTCGCGCCGGGTCCGGGGATGGTCGCGTTGTACCTCGGCCCGGGTGGCCTCGATCAGCCGGTCGTACTGAACACCGGACGGGCACGAGGTCACGCAGGCCATGCAGCCGAGGCAGCGGTCGAAGTGCTCGACCATCGGCGCGCTGAGCGGCTCGCCCTCGGCGTGCTGCTTCATCAGGTGGATGCGCCCGCGCGGCGAGTCCATCTCCTCGCCCCACAGCACGTACGTCGGGCAGCTCGGCAGGCAGAAGCCGCAGTGCACGCAGTCGTTAATGAGCCCGAGCATGTCCGTGCCCGCGGGCGCGTCGCGGTCCGTACGGCCCTGCCCGGCCTCGAGCGGGTCGTCCGACCGGTTCGGCGTGTTCATCGGATGTGCGGCGTGGAGACCTCGGCCTTCAGGCCGGGGAGGAAACGCCGCTCCCTCCTCGAGGTGTCGGTGGTGGTCGATAGCGTGTTCGCATGCGGTTCCGGCTTCAGCCGACATCCGCCCAGGAGGCGGCGCTGCTGGAACACTGTGCGCAGGCGCGTTTTGTGTGGAATATGGCGGTGGAGCAGCATCGGCATTGGCGGCCGGGGCGGGCGGGCGCGCCGGGTTACCTGGAGCAGTGCCGTCAGCTGACCGAGGCCAGAAGGGAGTTCGGGTGGCTGGCCGCTGGGTCGCAGACGGTGCAGCAACAGGCGTTGCGGGACTTCGCCCAGGCCATGAGCAACTTCTTCGCCGGGACGCATCGCCGGCCGACGTGGCGTAAAGCGGGCAGGCACGAGGGGTTCCGGATCGTGGGGCAGCGCGGCCGGCACTGGGATGTACGGCGGGTGTCCCGCAAGTCTGGTCAGGTGAGGATCCCGAAGGTCGGCTGGGTGGCCTTCCGCTGGTCCCGCGCAGTCCCCGGCGAGGTCAGATCGTTTCGGGTCACTCGTGATCGGGCGGGCCGCTGGCATGTCGCCTTCGCCGCCGTACCCGAACCGGTGCCCGGACCCGGCACGGGTGCGGTGGTCGGTGTGGACCGGGGGGTGGCCGTCTCGGCTGCCCTGTCCACCGGGGAACTGCTGTCGGTACCCGGCCTGCGCCACAGCGAGGCCAAGCGGCTGCTGCGACTGCAACGCAGGCTGGCAAGGGCCAAGCCCGGGTCGAACCGGAGGCGGCGCGTCAAGACCGCGATCGCCCGGATCAAGGCCCGCGAGGTGGATCGCCGCATGGACTGGGTGGAGAAGACCTCCACTGATCTGGCCCGTCGTTTCGACGTGATCTGTGTCGAGGACCTGAGGATCGGCAACATGGTGCGCTCGGCGCGCGGCACCGTTGCCGCGCCCGGGAAGAATGTGCGGGCCAAGGCCGGTCTCAACCGGTCCATCCACGCCAATGGCTGGGGCCGGTTGGTGACCCGGCTGGAGCACAAGGCTCCCGGCCGGGTGGAGAAGATCAATCCCGCGTTCACCTCCCAGACCTGTAACGCCTGCGGGCATCGCGCAGCGGGCAACCGTGAGAGCCAAGCGGTTTTTCGCTGTCGCGCCTGCGGGCACACAGATCACGCGGACGTGAACGCGGCCAAGAACATCGCCGTCGGGCGGACGGTGACTGCGCGGGGAGGCCAGGCGTTGGCCCGGCCGGTGAACCGCGAACCTCACCTCGTTCTCTCCTTTGCATAGGGGACGGGGGGTGGAATCCCCCGCCTTCGGGCGGGGGAGGGCGTCAACAGATGCCTCCGGCGAAACGGCCAGGGGACAGACGGTGTTCGGGATCGAACTGGTCCTTCACCCGGCGCATGAGGCCGAGTGCGGGGACCGGCCCCCACATGTCGAGCCCTTCGCGAAGCTCGGGGGGAGCGGTGAGGACGACGGCGTGCCCAAGGTCGCGGGCGGCTTCGAGGACCTCGGCGACTCGCCGGGCGCCGGCGTCCGCCGGCAGGGCGATCTGCCAGGCGCCGCTGCCCGCCGATCCCCGTGCCTCCGCGCCGGCGGCGATGTCGAGGACGCGGGGCAGATCGGTGGGCTTGACCCGGAGCTCGATGAGGATCTCTCCGGCGAGGCCCCGGCCCCACCACGAGGGGACGGCCTCGCCGACCTCGGCGCCCGGCCCGAGCAGGGCGGCCGCCGCGTCGGCGCGGGCGGTGACGCCCGAGGGGGACCCCTCCACGAGCACCCCGACCGTGACCGGGCCGTCCGCGGGCGCGTCCACCTCGATTGCGCTGGGCACGATCGCCGAGTGCAGCACGCCGCGTACGACCTCGCCGGCGGCGGTCGCACCGGCCGTACGGGCGGTGACGAACGCCCGCCCCCGCGGCAGCGGATGCAGCCGGAAGGCCGCCTCCACGATCAGGCCGAGCGTGCCGTACGAGCCGGTGACGAGCTTGCCCAGGTCGTATCCCGCGACGTTCTTGACGACCTTGCCGCCCGCCCTGGCGACGGCTCCGTCGGCCCGGATGACGGTGACGCCGATCAGCAGGTCGCGCGGGGTGCCGTAGCGCAGGCGCAGCGGCCCGGCGGCCGCGGTGGCGAGCGTGCCGCCGACCGTCGAACCCTCGAGGGGGAGGTCGAGCGCGAGCCGCTGGCCGCTCGCCTCGAGCGTCTCGCTCAGCCGGTGCAGGGGCAGGCCGGCCTCGACCTTGACGACGAGGTCACCGGCGGCGTGCTCGATGACGCGGTCCAGGCCGCGCGTGTCGACGAGCAGGTCGCACCGCCGGGGCGGTGCCCCCCAGTCCATTCGGGTGCCGGCTCCGCGCGCGACCACGGCGAGGCCGTGCTCGGCGGCGACCCGCATGAGCTCGCTCGCCTCCTCCACGGTCGCCGGTGCCGCGACGTGTTCGGGCGCGACGCCCTGTACGGCGTCGTCGGCGTCACCGGGCCGTACGTCGGCGCACACCTCACCGAGCGCCTTCGAGGACGTGGTCATCCCCACCTCTTCCTGCCGGATCTCGCTGCGAGCCGTGAACGGGCCATCAGAACTGCTCCGCCTGGCCGGAGGCGACGAGCGGATGGACGCCCTTACGCACGCCGGGCACCTCCCCGCACAGCCGCGGGGTCGGGAAGATCTTGCCGGGGTTGCAGAGCCCTGCGGGATCGAAGGCGCACCGCACCATCTGCATGGTGTCGAGATCGGTGTCGGTGAACATCCGGGGCATGTAGCGGGACTTGTCGACCCCGACGCCGTGCTCGCCGGTGATGGAACCGCCGTGTTCGATGCACAGGTCGAGGATCTGCCCGGAGACCTCCTCGGCCCGCTCGCCCGCCCCGGGTTCGCCGTCGTCGAAGAGCACCAGGGGGTGCAGGTTCCCGTCGCCGGCGTGGAAGACGTTGGCCACCCGTACGCCGCTGCCACGGGAGAGCTCGTCGATCCGCGCCAGCACCTGCGCGAGCGCGGTGCGGGGGATCACGCCGTCCTGCACGATGTAGGCCGGGCTGATCCGGCCGACCGCGGCGAAGGCCGACTTGCGGCCGGTCCAGATGAGGGCTCGCGCTGTGTCGTCGGCGGCGATCCGGATCTCGAACGACCCGGCCTCGCGGCACAGCCGCTCAACCTCGGCGAACTGCTCCTCGACCTCGGCGGCGGGGCCGTCGAGCTCCACGATGAGCACCGCGCCGGCACCCGGCGGGTAACCGCACTGCACCGCGGCCTCGGCCGCCTCGATGGACAGGGCGTCCATCATCTCGATCGCCGCGGGCACCACCCCGGCGCCGATGATGGCCGACACGGCCGCGCCGCCCGCCTCCATCGACTCGAAGGCGGCGAGGAGCGTCTGCACCGTCTCGGGCAGCCGGGTCAGCCGTACCGTGATCTTGGTGGTGATGCCCAGCGTGCCCTCGGCGCCGATGAAGGTGCCGAGCAGGTCGTATCCCGGCCAGTCGTGGAGGGTCACGATCTCGCCTTCGGGGGTGACGATCTCGCAGGCGAGCACGTGGTGCGCGGTGAAGCCGTACTTCAGGCAGTGGGCCCCACCCGAGTTCTCGGCCACGTTCCCGCCGATGGAGCAGATCTGCTGGCTCGACGGATCGGGCGCGTAGTAGTAGCCGTGCGGGCGCACCGCCCTGCTGACGTCGAGGTTGATCACTCCTGGTTCGACGACGGCCCGCTCGTTGTCGATGTCGATCTCGAGGATCCGGCGCATCCGGGAGGTCACGATGAGCACCCCGTCGGTGCGGGGGAGGGCGCCACCGGACAGCCCGGTGCCCGAGCCTCTCGCGACGTAGGGCACTCCGGCGGCCACGCACTCCCGTACGATCGCGGCGACCTGCTCGGCGTCGTCCGGCAGCACCACGATGCCCGGCGTCGCCCGATGGTAGGTCAGCCCGTCGCAATCGTAGGTACGGAGCCGCACGGGGTCGGTGATGACCCCGTCCGCCCCGAGCAGCTCGGTGAACCGTGCCGCCATCGCCGCAACGTCCATCGCCATCACTCCTTCAGCACACGCCTTGTGCCGCGATCACGCAATGGTCACGTACCTGGAAAGTCGCCGATTCCGTACAAGATGGCATAACTGCGGCAGAGGCGGCAGGACCACGCCGGCCCGGGCGCGGCCGCGTCGGACGACGTGGTCCTGCGATGGCCGCCTCCGCTCGCCGGGTCGGCCTGATCGGGAATCTGCGGCGCTACGGCATGCGCTCGTAGGCCGGGACGGTCAGGAACTCGGCGTAGTCGTCGGCCAGCGCGACCTCCTTGAACAGCGACACGGCCTGGGCGAACCGCTGCTCGTCGAACCGATCGCCCAGGGACTCGCGGATCTTGCCGAGCTCCTCGTCGATGATCTGCTCGACCAGTTTCTCGGTGACGCGCGTGCCGTCGGCCAGGGTGACGTCGTTGTGGATCCACTGCCAGATCTGCGAGCGTGAGATCTCCGCCGTGGCGGCGTCCTCCATGAGGTTGTGGATCCCGACCGCGCCGTTGCCGCCCAGCCACGAGGCGATGTACTGCAGCCCCACGTCGACGTTGTTGCGCAGCCCGGTCTCGGTGATCTCGCCCGGCGTCTGGTCGACGGCGAGCAGGTCGGCGGCCGAGACCTTGACCTCCTCGCGCAGCCGGTCGCGCTGATTCGGCCTGTCGCCGAGCACGCCGTCGAAGATCTCGCGGCAGATCGGCACCAGGTCGGGGTGGGCGACCCACGACCCGTCGAAGCCGTCACCGGACTCGCGGGCCTTGTCGCCGCGCACCTTCTCGAAGGCGACCCGGTTGACCTCCTCGTCGCGGCGCGACGGAATGAACGCGGCCATGCCGCCGATCGCGTGCGCCCCGCGCTTGTGGCACGTGCGGACGAGCAGCTCCGTGTAGGCGCGCATGAACGGGGCGGTCATGGTGATCGCGTTGCGCTCCGGCAGCAGGAAGTCCGCTCCGCGCGAGCGGAACTTCTTGATCACCGAGAAGAGGTAGTCCCAGCGGCCGGCGTTGAGCCCCGCGGAGTGATCGCGCAGTTCGTACAGGATCTCGTCCATCTCGAACGCCGCCGGGATGGTCTCGATGAGCACCGTCGCGCGGATGGTGCCGCGGGGGATCTCCAGCGCGTCCTGGGCCAGGTTGAAGACGTCGTTCCACAGCCGCGCCTCGAGATGGCTCTCGATCTTCGGCAGGTAGTAGTACGGACCCTTGCCCTTGTCCAGCTGGCGGCGGGCGCAGTGGAAGAGGTAGAGGCCGAAGTCGAACAGCGAGCCCGACATGCGCTCGCCGTCGACGAGGACGTGCTTCTCGTCCAGGTGCCAGCCGCGCGGGCGCACCACGATCGTGGCCAGCTCGTCGTCGGGCTTCAGCGCGTAGCCCTTGCCCTCCGGAGAGGTGAAGTCGATCGTGCGGTCGAGGGCGTCGCGCAGGCTGAGCTGCCCCTCGACCATGTTCTCCCAGAGCGGGGTGTTGGCGTCCTCGAAGTCGGCCAGCCACACCTTCGCGCCCGAGTTCAGCGCGTTGATGGTCATCTTGCGGTCGGTCGGCCCGGTGATCTCGACCCGCCGGTCCTCCAGTCCCGGCGCGGGTTCCGCGACCCTCCAGGCGGTGTCATTGCGGACGTCCGCCGTCTCGGAAAGGAAGTCGAGGGTGCCACCGGCGGTGAGCCGGCTCTCCCGCACGCCGCGCTGGGCCAGGAGTTCCTTGCGGCGAGCGCCGAACTCGCGCTGCAGGGAGGCGAGGAAACTCAGCGCCCCGGGAGTGAGGACCTCGTCGTAACGATCGTGGAGGGGGCCGGTTACCTCCACGCCTTCGGCTCCGGCCATCTGCCTTCCCTTTCGTCTGGTGAAAAAAAACTTCTGTTGAGCGGAACATTAGTCCGGCATGCGGAGGAGGGTCAAAGGGGTCACCGCGGTCTCACGCGCCGGCTGCGTTCTGCCCGGTCATACCCACGGTGGGCGTCGTGCGGGGTTGCCCCGGGCACAAAAGCAGGTGAACGCGCAGGCCACGCGTGAGACGATCGAAGGGAAGACCTCGCCGCGCCGCGGCGTTCCACCTCTGAGGACATATGACTGCTGCTTTCTCCGAAGACCACGAAGACCAGCCCATCAACGGTGACCTGGATCTCGCCGAGCGACAGGCGCTTCGCCGGGTCGCCGGGCTGTCTACAGAGCTGCACGACGTCACCGAGGTCGAATACCGGGCGCTGCGGCTTGAGCGCGTCGTGCTCATCGGCGTGTGGACCGAGGGAACCGTCCGCCAGGCCGAGAACTCGCTGCGCGAGCTCGCGCTCCTGGCCGAGACGGCCGGGTCGCAGGTGCTCGAGGGCCTGATGCAGCGCCGTTCGACGCCCGATCCCGCGACGTACGTCGGTTCGGGCAAGGCGGCCGAGCTGAGCGACATCGTGATCGCGACCGGCGCCGACACCGTCATCTGCGACGGAGAGCTCACGCCCGGCCAGCTGCGCCAGCTGGAAGAGATCGTCAAGGTCAAGGTCATCGACCGCACCGCGCTGATCCTCGACATCTTCGCCCAGCATGCCCGCAGCCGAGAGGGCAAGGCGCAGGTCGAGCTCGCCCAGCTCAGCTACCTGCTGCCCCGTCTGCGCGGCTGGGGTGGCAACCTGTCCCGGCAGGTGGGCGGACGCGCCGCGGGCGGTGTGGGCATCGGCGGCCGAGGCCCCGGTGAGACCAAGATCGAGCTGGACCGGCGGCGGATCCGCACCCGGATGGCCAAGCTGCGCAGGCAGCTCGCCGGGATGACCACGGCGCGCGACACCAAGCGGGCCGAGCGGCGCCGGCGCAAGGTGCCCTCGGTGGCGATCGCCGGCTACACCAACGCGGGCAAGTCCTCGTTGCTCAACCGGCTGACCGGCGCGGGAGTACTCGTCGAGGACGCGCTGTTCGCCACCCTCGATCCGACCGTACGGCGGGCGATCACGCCGAGCGGCCGGGGCTTCACGCTGACCGACACGGTCGGCTTCGTACGGCACCTGCCGCACCAGCTCGTCGAGGCGTTCAGATCCACCCTCGAGGAGGTCTCGGACGCCGATCTCATCCTGCACGTCGTCGACGGTTCCGAGGCCGACCCCGAGGCACAGATCGACGCCGTCCGGGAGGTGCTCCGCGAGATCGGCGCCGACACGGTGCCCGAGCTCGTGGTCATCAACAAGGCGGACGCCGCCGACCCGCTCGCCGTCGCCGGCCTGCGGCGCAGGGAACCGCGCAGCGTCGTGGTCTCGGCGCGCACCGGCGCCGGGGTCGAGGAGCTCCTCACGGTCATCGAGCAGGACCTGCCCGGCCTCGAGCACACGGTTCAGGTGCTGGTGCCCTACGATCGCGGCGACGTGGTCGCCCGCGTGCACGAGCAGGGTGAGGTGGTCACCCAGGAGCACACCGCCGAGGGGACGGCCATGCACGCCCGGGTGCCGGTGAGCCTGGTGGCGGAGCTCGAGGAGTACATCACGACGACCGCCTGACGCGGCCATTTCCGGAATGCTGAGTGGCCCGTCACCGAATGTCTGAATCAGTGGGAATAGCAGGTCGCCAAACGGTTACACCTTGCGAATTCTCCTTGACGCGCCCATGTAACTCCGTACGGTCTGATGTCCTAGAGCAGGGTGATGGCGGCGGTGGCCAGGGACTGGGTTTTCTCTATGGGTTTGCCAGCTTTGAGATTTTTGTCCGGTTGCTTTGGAGGAACTTTCCCCGGTGAGGCGGCGTTTGGTGACAAGAGGTTGTACGTCGGGCCTCTCGTGCACTACCGTGACGAAACCGATATCTCCGGGCTCGTTGCTCCCGGTGGTCAGTCGACCACCAACAACCCCCCGACGGTTCGCCGGCACCCAGTCGGCGATTTCGATCGAGAGCAGGTGACCCTCTGCATGACGTCCGGAATCCCGCTCCTTGCGCCGAGTGTCCCGATCGGCCGGTGACGCGACCATGACCGTACGGCTGTTGACGAACATCGGCAGGCTCTGGACGGGCACCGATGTCTGCAGCAACGCCGCGATCCTCATCCACGACGACCGCATCGTCTGGGCCGGGCCGGCATCCGATCTGCCGCAGAGCGTTCCCGGGGTCATCGACGACATCGTCGATGTGGATCATGTGGAGAACCTCGGCGGTGGCCTGGTCACCCCGGGCCTGATCGACGCGCACTCCCATCCCGTCTACGCGGGCAACCGCTGGGCCGAGCTGGCCATGCGCACGAGCGGATCGTCGCACTCGGAGATCACGGCGGCCGGCGGTGGCGTCAACTCCACCGTCACGGTCACCCGCGGGACCGACCCGTGGACACTGTGCAACAACGTCAGGGAACGCCTGCGCCAGTGGATCGTCGGCGGCACGACGACGGTCGAGGCCAAGACCGGCTATCACCTCACCCGCGACGGCGAACTCGCCGACATCCGGCTGCTGCGCTCCCTCGAGAGCGAGCCCGCGATGCCGCGGATCCACGCGACCTTCCTCGCCGCGCATGTGCTGCCGCCCGAGTTCTTCGGCCGCCGCCGCGACTACGTCGAGGCCGTCCGGCTTTGGGCCGGCGACGCCGCGGCCGCCGGCGCCGACAGCATGGACGTCTACTGCGACGAGGGCCATTTCACCGCCGACGAGGCCCGGGCGCTGCTGCTGACCGGCAAGCAGGCCGGGCTCAAGGCGCGCATCCATGCCTGCGCCCAGGACCGGGTGGGCGCCGCGCAGGTGGCCGCCGAGGTCGGCTGCTGCTCCGCCGACCTGCTCACCGAGGCCAGCGAAGAGGACATCAAGGCCCTCGCGCACGCCGGGGTCACTGCGACCGTCTGCCCGGGCAGCGCCCTCCGTACCCGGCGCACCCCGCCCGTCCGCGCCATGCTCGACCGCGGTGTGACCCTCGCCCTCGGCACCGACCACAACCCCGGCCAGTGCGGCATCACCTCGATGCCGCTCGTCGTCGGGCTGTCGGTCGCGATGTTCGGCCTGAGCGTCACCGAGGCCCTCCGCGCCGCCACGCTCGGCGGGGCGGCGGCGCTGCGGGTCGGTGACCGCGGCGCGCTCGCGCCCGGGATGCTCGCTGACATCGTGCTCTGGGACGCCGACCACGAGGGTGCCTTCGCGTGGTCCTTCGGCCTGCGCGCGCTGCGTGTCTGGCGCGGCGGCGTTGCGATCTGACCGGCGGCCCGAGCGCGTGGGGCCGCTCGCGCGGCACCGAAGCGGTCTCATGAGTGCCGGTTGATCGTCATGGGTTCGAGCGAGCGTCATCCGCAGCGGGAGCGATCGCGGGCCACGAGCGCCGGGTCGCGATCGTCATCGGAATCGGCATCGTCACGGACGGACCCGAGCGCGCGGCATCGCCACAGGAGTGATCTCCGGCCATGAGTGCCGCGGTCGCGATCGTCACGGACTCGACCGCCTATCTGCCGGCGGAGGTCGCCGACCGGCACGGCGTGACCGTGGTGCCCTTGCAGATCTCCATCGGGGGGTCGGTCTCCGAGGAGGGCGTGGACATCACGGCCGCAGAGGCCGCCAGGGCGCTGCGGGAATGGCATCCGGTCACGACCTCCCGGCCATCGCCCGTGCGCTTCGCCGACGCCTACGAGGCCGCGGCGCGGGCGGGCGCGACCGGAGTGGTGTCCGTGCACCTGTCGGCGGCCATGTCGGGGACGGTCGAGGCGGCCCGGCTCGCGGCCCGCGACGCCCCCGTGGCGGTCGAGGTCGTCGACACCGGCACGATCGGCATGGGCGTGGGCTTCGCGGCGCTGTCGGCCGCGGTGGCGGCCCGGCTGGGCGCCTCGATCGAGGACGTCGCCGCCGCCGCGAGGCACCGGGCGCAGCGGTCACGCTCGCTGATCTACGTGGACACCCTCGAGCACTTGCGCCGTGGCGGCCGGATCGGCGCCGCCGCCACGCTGCTCGGCTCGGCGCTGATGGTGAAGCCCCTGCTGGGCATCGCCGGCGGCCGGATCGAGCCGCTGGAGAAGGTACGGACACCGTCGCGGGCGTTGGCCCGGCTGGCGGACCTCGCCGCGGAGTTCGCAGGCGACCGCGAAGTCGACCTCGCCGTCCACCACCTGGCCGCGCAGGGCCGCGCGGACGCGCTCGCGGCACGGCTGCGGGAGCGCATCCCGAGGTATGGCGAGCTGCATGTCGGCCAGGTCGGCCCGGTGATCGGAGCGCACGCGGGCCCCGGAATGGTCGGCGTGGTCGTCGCCCCTCGCTGAAGAGTGAAGTGGATCAAGGATCGGGGCACCCCAGGGTGCCCCGATCCTTGATCAAGACGCGGCTGGCCGGTGCTCAGGGTTATCCACATTTCGCTGAGCCTCTTCCTGCGGCTTCACGTGCCTGCCTAGCGTCGGGCGGCATGAGACCTCTCCATGCGCGAGGCGGCTCGCGAACACGTGGTGGCGGGGCCGCGGCGGAACGGCTGCGCTCGCTGCTCGGCCGGGTCCCACCGGACGGGTCGCACCCGCCCGCCTCCTTCGGCGCGCTTCCGCCGGGAACCGACGACGCGGCGACGCCTTCGCCATCTCACCAGGCTCCGCCCGCGGCGTCCTTACGGTCGTCACCGCGGGCGCCCGGCGAGCCCCCGACGGCGGTGCCGGACACGGCCGGGTCCGAGGGCGAGGCGGACCGGCCGCTGATCGGCCGGTTCGATCCGGGGCTGCCGGGGGCGCGGGCGCTCGCGGTGGTCGGGCTGGTCGCCGCCCTCGTGGCGGGAGGCTTCCTGTGGAGTTCGCGCCCGGCCCCGCGTGCGGCTCCCGAGCCCGCCGCCTCCCTGGCCGTCTCGTCCGGATCGCCCGCGGTGCCCGGGCCGCAGGGTTCCCCGGCGGCGGGCGTCTCCGGGGCGGGCGCGACCGTCGTCGTCCATGTGGCCGGAAAGGTACGCCGACCGGGCGTCGTCACGCTTCCCTCCGGGGCGCGCGTCAGCGACGCCATCAGGGCCGCCGGGGGGCTGCGGCCGGGTGCCGGCACCGGGTCGCTCAACCTGGCCCGCCGGCTGGTCGACGGTGAGCAGATCCCGGTCGGGGTCCCGGCCGCGGCCGCACCGGCCGCGGTTCCGTCGCCCGGCGCGGCCGGGGGAGCCCCCGGTGCTCCGCTGGACCTGAACACCGCCACCGCCGAGCAGTTCCAGCAGCTACCCGGCGTGGGACCCGTGCTCGCCGAGCGGATCGTGGCCTACCGCACTCAGCACGGCGGGTTCCGCGGTGTCGACCAGTTGCGCGAGGTGACCGGCATCGGCGAACGGCGGTTCGCCGAGCTCAAGGGTCACGTACGGGTATGAGCGCCGCCCGCCCGGCAGCGGGCCGGGGGACGGCGCACGATCTGAGGCTCGTGCCACCGGCGTTGGCGGTGTGGCTCGTGTCGTTCGCGCTGATCGTCACCGGCCCCACCGTCTCCTACGGTGTCGCCGCCGGCTGCGGTGCACTCGCCGCGGGGGCGTTGTTGTGGCCGGGACACGCGTGGCCGGGGCCGCACCGGCGGGCCGTCGCGGTGGCCGTGCTCGCCTGTGCCGCGGCGGGAGCCGCCGGGGTGGGGCTCCGGCTCACCGCGGTCGGCTCGGGGCCCGTACGGGCGCTGGCGAACGCGGACGCCCGCGCATCGATGGAGGTGGTGATCACCGCGGATCCGCAGTCGCGTCCTGTGCGCGGCCGTGAGTTGCTCACGGTGCGGGCCCGCGCCGAGACCGTCTGGACGGGCCCGCACCGGCCGGTCGACGTGCGGGTTCCCGTCCTGTTGATCGTCCGCGGGCCGGTGGCGGCGGCCTGGCGGGATCTTGTGCCGAGCCAGCGGGTCCGGCTCGAGGCCAGGCTGGCCCGGCCGGATCGGGCCGAGCTGCTCGCCGCCATCGCTCTCGTACGCGGGCCGCCGAGCGTGATCGATCGCCCCTCCACGGCACAGCGGGCGGCGGCCACCGTACGCGCGAAACTGCGCGAGGCGAGCGACGACCTGCCCGCCACGCAGCGGGCGGTCCTTCCCGGAATGGTCGTCGGAGACACATCGCGGCTCGATCCGGACCTCGCCGAGGACTTCGAGGACGCCGGCCTCACCCACATCATGGTCGTCAGCGGCGCCAACCTCGCCTTGATCATCAGTGGTGTGCTCGCCCTCGCCGGTCTGGTGCGGCTCGGCCGCCGGCGCGGGGCGCTGCTCGCCGCCCTGGCGGTGTCGGCCTTCGTCGTCGTCGCCCGGCCCGAGCCCAGCGTGCTGCGCGCCACAGTGATGGGTTTCATCGGGCTGCTGGCCCTGGTGAGCGGGCGGGAGCGGCGCGGCGTGCCGGCCCTGGCCGCCGCCGTCCTCGTCCTCGTGCTGGCCGACCCGGAACTCGCCCGGTCGTACGGCTTCGCGCTGTCGGTCCTGGCCACGGCCGGTCTGCTGGTCCTGGCGCCGCCGTGGCGGGAGCGGCTGAGCGGCCGGATGCCGCGTCCGGTCGCCGAGGTGGTGGCCGTCGCCGCCGCCGCGCAGCTCGCCTGTGCCCCGGTCCTTGTCATGCTGACCGGTGAGCTGAGCCTGGTGGCGATCGGCGCGAACCTGCTCGCCGCCCCGGCCATCGCGCCCGCGACGCTGCTCGGGGCCCTCGCCGCGACCGTCGCGCCGGTCGCGATGCCGGTCGCCAGGCTCTTGGTGCGACCTGCGGGGCTGGCCGTCGGCTGGATCGTGACCGTCGCCCGGCTGGCCGCCGGCGTGCCGTACGGCACCGTGCGGTGGCGGGACGGCGCCCTCGGGGCGGCTTCGTTGATCGCCGTCGCCGCGCTGGCCGCCTTCGTGCTCCGGCATCCTCCGGCGCGGCGGATCGCCGCGGCCGCCTGCGCGGGGCTGCTCGTCGTGGCGGTCGCCGTGCGGATCGTCGCACCAGGCTGGCCGCCCCGCGGCTGGCTGTTCGTGGCGTGCGACGTCGGGCAGGGCGACGCCCTGGTGCTCACCGCAGGCCCGGGCCGCGCGGTGGTCGTCGACGCGGGCCCCGCCTCCGCGGCGGTCGACCGCTGCCTGCGCGATCTTGGTGTACGTGAGGTGCCCCTGCTCGTCCTGACGCATCCCCACGCCGATCACGTCGATGGGGTGCCCGGAGCCATGCGCGGCAGGGCGGGCGGCACCGTGCTGCCGAGCCCGCTCAGCGAGGGGGAGGAGCGAGGTCTGGTCGGCGGTCGCGCCGTCCGCGAGGCGCGGCCCGGGCAGGTGTGGACCATCGGCGCACTGAGCCTGTCGGTGCTCGGTCCGGTCTCGGCCGGGCCGAGGATCTCGACGCACGATCCGGGCACCGAGGTGAACAACGCCAGCGTGGTGCTCGTGGCGAGGGTGGGAGGTCTCGGCGTGCTCCTGACCGGCGACGTCGAGACCGAGGCGCAGCGGACCCTCGCGCCGGGGGTGCCTCCCGTGCACGTGCTCAAAGTGCCTCACCATGGCAGCGCGAGGCAGGCCCGGGAGTTCTTGGCGGCCTCGCGGGCGCGCATCGCGGTGATCTCGGTAGGGGCGGGTAACACGTACGGGCACCCGGCGCCCGCGACGCTGGCGATGCTGCGCGGCCTCGGCATGCACGATTACCGTACGGACCTGCACGGCGACATCGCCGTCCTGAATCACGAGGGCCGCCCCGCCGTAGTCGCCCGCCGGTCCTGAGCCGTAAGCAGACCGCCGGTCCTGAGCCATACGCCAGGCCGCCGGGCAGCCGGCGACCCGGCCCCAGCGGTGCTACCCGATGGACGCCCACCCGATCAGCATCCGGCCCGCCTTCATCATGGCCAGGAACTCCTCCACCGTGAACCGCGCGGGATTCAGGGCGTGCGTGACGACGAAGTACACGCCTTGGAGATCATCCGCTCGTTCCAGCACGTCGAGATGTGCCTCGATCTGGTACTCGTCCACGAAGTCCGCCTGCACCCTGACGGTGATCGAGTCGTGGGAGAGGACCGCCTTCACACCGGGCAACGGTATGTGGCGGCTGAATCGCCCACCGGGTGGCGCCATGCCGGCGGTGAAGAATCGGGTGTCGAATCGTGGATGCCACGTCCGGCGCTCGTCATCACGCTTCAGCGCGATGGCCTCCAGGCTGGGATTGAGCAGGAACATTGGCCACTGCTCGATCTTGTCTCCATATCGAAACGGCATGACGGATGTGAACGCGGTCCACGTGGAGAACGCGTGCCAGTTGAACCAGATCACATCGCGGTTGTTCCACCGGGCCTGTTTGCACGTCGGATGGTGCAACGCCGCGAACGCGAATCGCCCAATGTCGTTGACCAGCAGCGCGGGTGGGACGTCGCCCAGCGGCTTGCCGCAGGTCTGGCAATGATGCGCCCACAGCGACCCCGCCACCTCGGCGAGTTGTTCGCCGAGGTTGTCGCGGGTCGCCTGGTCGATGAGGACCTCTGTGAGCGCCATGGGGTGGTTCGTGCCCGCGCGTGGATCTATGGACGCGAACCTTGCCGCTTGCGGCCGCGGGCTTGACGGCCATGGACGGTCCGTGGCCGGTGCGGCGGGGCCGGGTCGACATCTCTGCCGTCACCGGCCCCGGCCGCCGGCGGCTCAGCAGCTGGCCGATCTCCATTCGGCGTACGTCCACACCAGGTCGGTGATGATCGCGTCCACCCGCCAGGACTTCAGCTTCGGCCAGGCGGCCTGGTCGTTGACGGTCCACGGTGTGATCTTGATGCCCTCGGCCTGGAGCCGATCCGTGGCGGCCCTGGTCATCGCGGTCGCCTTGGGCGCCGCATAGGGATGGGCCGAGGACGTGGGATGGTCATAGGTGAGCAGTGCCAGGCCTCCGGCCAGCCTGGGCTCGACGGCCTTGAGCTGCTTCAGGTCGGCGGCGTTGAAGCTCTGCATCCTGACCCTGTCGAGCATCCCGGCGCTGATGACGCGCCTGGTGATCTCGCGGGCCTGTGCGGCGTTGATGCGCGTCTTGGTCTCGAGCAGCATGTACTTGTTCGCGCTCTTCGCGGCCTGCAGGGCCTCGGCCAGCGTCGGTGGGTTGATGCTCGTCACCGCTCCGGTGCGGCTCTTCATCCGCAGCGCGACGAACTGCGAGGAGTAGAGCGAGGAGACGTTCCCCCTGCCGTTGGTCGTCCGGTTCAGTGTGGCGTCGTGCATCAGGACCGGTACGCCGTTGGGGTTCGACGAGGATGCCCGCGAGAAGCGGATGTCGGTCTCGGCCCACGTCATGTACTTCCAGGCGTCCTTGAAGGCCGGCAGGGAGTTCTCGGGCTGGGTGTCGGTGACCCGTCCGCGGTGTGCGACGCCGATCGGGCAGGTCGCCTCGGCCGTTGTGGTGGTCGTCGTGGCCGTCATCGCGGCCTTCGTGTCGGTCGCGGTGAGAGGATTGAGCGGGAGGGCGAGGACCCCGAGAGCCAGGGCGGGGAGTGTCCTCTTTGTCAGGTCTGCTCGCATACCTCCTGCGATAACGAGACGAGATGTCGCTGACAGGCACGGCAGGCCTCCGCTGAGTGAACGCCGAGCGAGGGAGCCGTGCGTTTGTCGGGGTGTCGCACGGCGCTCATGATCTGTTCTTGCGGTCCGGCCCGAACGTGGGGTATCTGTGGGTTTCGGTCGATGATCGTCAATGTCGGCCGCCCCCCGATGTTCGCGAGAGGGTCCCCGTGGTCGCACCCGATGGTGTCGCCCTGGTCACCGGCGCTTCGCGTGGGCTGGGGGCCTTCATCGCACGGCGGCTGGCCGCCGACGGCTGGGCGGTGGCCGTCAACGATCTGCCCGGCGTCGAGCAGGCTCACCGCGTACGGGATGAGATCCGCGCTCAGGGCGGGGTGGTCGAGGTGTTCGCCGCCGACGTCACAGACGAGGCGTCCGTGACCGACCTCGTCGCCAGGGTCGTCGACCGCCTCGGGCCGGTGGACGTGCTGGTGCCGAACGCCACCGGCCCGCAGCCGTTCGTCGAAGTCGAGGACCTCACCTGGCAGACGCACCTGGACCAGCTGATCTTCTTCGTCAAGAGCCCCACGCTGCTGCTCCAGGCCGTGTTGCCCGGCATGAAGGCGAAGAAGGGCGGCCGGATCATCCAGATCGGCTCCGACATGTTCGAACGGGCCGTGCCCGGGACGTCCGCCTACACCGCAGCCAAGGGGGCCCAGCTCGGCCTGACCAGGACATGGGCCCGCGAGCTCGGCCCGCTCGGCATCACCGTGAACCTGGTCGCCCCCGGGTGGATCCCGGTCGAGCGCCATGCCGGGGTCGCGACCGAGCACCTGCGGGACTACCTCGCGGAGGTCCCCCTGGGCCGCATGGGCGTTCCCGAGGACGTCGCCGCCACGGTGTCGTTCCTCGCCTCCGACGCCGCCGGTTTCCTCAACGGCGAGCGCATCACCGTCAACGGCGGCCACACCATCGACTGAGGCGGTGGCGCCGCGCGCGGTGACGTAGGGCGGTCTCCGGCGCATGCACTCCGTGGGAGTGGCATCCTGCTGGAATGCCGGCAGATGCGATGACCATGATCGTCGGGGACGAGGAACTGCTCGTCGACCGCGCGATCGCCGATATCGTGGCCACCGTCCGGGCCGCCGAGCCCGAAGCCGATGTCGTCGAGCTGACGCCGGCCACACTCGAACCCGGCCGGCTGATCGAGCTGACCTCTCCCTCGCTGTTCGGCGGGGGAAAGGTGCTGGTGCTGCGCTCGGCCCAAGACCTCGGCAAGGACCTGGTCGCCGAGGTGACCGCCTACGCCGCCCATCCGGCCGACGACATCACCCTCGTCGTGGTGCACCACGGCGGCGCGAAGGGCAAGGCGCTCCTCGACAAGCTCGGCAAGCTCGGTGCCCGCAGGGTCTCCTGTCCCAAGATCACCAAGCCCAGTGAGCGGGTCGGCTTCGTACGGGCCGAGATCCGCCATGCCGGGGGAGCCATCACCGAGGACGCCGCCCGGTCGCTGCTCGACGCCGTGGGCAACGACCTCCGCGAGCTCGCCAGCGCGTGCTCCCAGCTGGTCGCCGACACCGACGGAAAGATCGACGAGGCGGCCGTGGCCCGGTATCACCGCGGCCGGGCCGAGGTCAGCGGCTTCACGGTCGCCGACCGGGCCGTCGAGGGCCGTCTCGGCGAGGCCCTCGAGCAACTGCGGTGGGCGCTTGCCACGGGCGTGGCCCCGGTGCTGATCACCAGTGCGCTGGCCCAGGGCGTGCGCTCGCTGGCGAAGGTCGGGGGAGCGCCGCGCGGGTTGCGCGGCCCGGGCCTGGCCAAGGAGCTGGGCATGCCGCCGTGGAAGGTCGACCGGGTACGGGCCCAGCTACGCGGCTGGTCGCCCGAAGGGGTCTCGCGGGCGCTCGGCGTCGTGGCCGAGACCGACGCCCAGGTGAAGGGCGGCGCGGCCGATGCGGCGTACGCGCTGGAGAAGGCGATCGGCCAGATCGTCGCGGCACGCGCCATCCGCTGACCGCGACTGCGACGGCGACGGGTCAGGATTCGCACCGCCGCTTGAGGCCGTGTGCCTCCATGTCGACATAGCGGCGGCTCCGCCGGGACAGCAGCAACCCGATGACCGGGGCCAGCGGCCCGGTCTGGCGCAGGGTGAGCCGTACGCTCGTGGTGCCGTTCGGGCCGGCGAGGATGTGGTGCCCGCCGACCGTCGTGATCCCGGCCGCCTTCGACGTCCAGCTGAAGCTTCTGCCGGGCTCGTGCTCGGTCACCGTCCACACCGAGGCGGGCAGGCCCGGCTGCTCGACCCGTGCCGTGCTGCCGAGGCCCAGTTCGCCGTCTTCGAGCCGACTCACCCTGGTCATCGACTCTGTCCAGGAGGGCCAGCGCTCGACATCCGTGAGCACGGCCCAGACGGCTTCGGGTGCCGCCTCGATGTCGACCTCGATCTCGTACTGCATCGCGCCTCCCGGTGACCGGCGGTGGATCTCCCCGCCCGTCATACCAGGTCGGCCGTCAGCCGGGTGCGGATCGCGGTGAGCAGTCCGGCGACCCGCGGGTCGGCGTCCCGGCCGGGGAGGTGGACGGCCTGGTACGGCACCCGCGGCAGATCCGTGATCTCGCGGCCGACCAGCCCCGGCGGCAGTCGTACGCAGCCGTTGACCACCGCCGTCCCGACGCCGAGCGCCACGAAATGCAGCATCAGCGGCCATCCCTCCGCCTCGACCGCGACCGACCACTCGACCTCCGCCGCGCGAAGGGCCCGCTCCAGGGCCACACGGAGCGGCCGATGCGGCGGCGGCACGATGAGCCGGACGGCGGCGAGGTCGGCCAGCGTGAGGCGAGACGAGGTCGCCAGCGGATGATCGGCCGGCATCACCAGCAACTGCGGGAAGGACGCCAGCGCCACCACGGTGAGATCACCCGGCCGCACGTCCAGGACGGCGACGCCGAGGTCGGCGCGGCCGGTCCGCACCGCGGCCAGCGTCCGGGCGTGGTCACCGTTGATCAGGCGGAGACCCGGGCCGGGGCGGGCGAGGGTGTCGCGCACAACGTCGCCGAGAAGGTAGAGGAAGGCGCCCTCACCAGCCGCCAGCACCAGCGGGCGCGCGGGAGCGGTGCCGCGCACCTCGGCGAGGAAGGCCGACACCCGGGTGTCGAGCTCGCGCGCGAACCGCGCGACGGCCTCGCCCTCGGCGGTGAGCTCGAGCCGCCGTCCCTGCCGCCGGTAGAGGGGGCGGCCGAGGGAGTCGGCCAGCTTGCGGATCTTCACGTGCAGCGCCGGCTGGGAGATCCGCAGCTCCTCGGCCGCCCTGGTGAAGTTCAGATGGTCGGCGAAGACGGCGAACGAGGCCAGGGCATCGGTGGACACCGTGTGGAGATCCATAGGCGGTGACTATAGATGGCAGTACGATCGATAGTTCTCTTCTAGTCACCCGGTCGCCACAGTGCTCCCATGAACACGAACACCGATCATCGGCTCGGCGTCGACTTCGGCCGGGTGATCCACGGCGCCTCGGCGCCCTCCGGCGTCGAGGACACCGTCTTCCTGCAGGGCGGGGACGAGCAGGCCCTGCGCTCGCCGCCCACGGAAGGGGCGTTCGACGTGCTGCCCCGGCTCGTCGAACTCTTCGGCGGGCGAGTGTGGATCATCTCCAAGTGCGGCGAGCGCATCCAGCGGCGCACTCTTCGGTGGCTCGCCCACCAGGACTTCTACGAGCGCACCGGCATGCCGCCCGGGAACGTGCGCTTCTGCCGCAAGCGGGCCGACAAGGCCCTCCACTGCGCCGAACTCGGCATCACGCACATGATCGATGACCGGCTGGACGTGCACCGGGCGCTGCGCGGTCTCGTCCCGTACCGCTACCTGTTCGGCCACCAGTCGCAACCGGCCCCGGCCTGGGTCCGCGCCGTCCTCACCTGGGCGGAGGCGGAGACGGCCGTCACCGCAGATATCGCGGCGGCACTGAGCGGGCCAGCCAGACCCCGTTCGCGCTGAGCCGGAACTCGTGGCCCGCCGCGGCCATCGCGGCGGCGTCGACGGTCAGCACGACCGGAGGCCCCCGGCGCGCGCCGACGCGCCGGGCGGTCTCTTCGTCGGGGGACAGGTGCACGTCGTGGCGGGCCATCGGGCGCAGGCCCTCGCGCCGGATGGCCGGCAGCACCCGCTCGACGGTGCCGTGGTAGAGCAGATCCGGCGGCGGCGTGACGGGCAGATCGAGATCGACGGCGACCGAGTGCCCCTGACTGGCCCGGATCCGCCGCCCGGTCTCGTCAAAGGCGTAGCGTCGCTTGCCGCCCCCCGAGACGACCTGATGGAGCTCGTCGCGGCTGATCGGGCGCCCATGACGCGCGCAGGCCGCCAGCAGTTCCTCGACATCGGTCCAGCCGGCCTCGTCGAGTGTGATCCCGATCAGCTCCGGCCGGTGCCGCAGGTGCTTGGCGAGATACTTGGACAATCGCGTCCGCCGGCGCTCATCCATGGTCCATCCCGTAGAGCATGGTCCATCCAGTAGAGCACTCGGGTGAAACACGAATACGCCGTGCCCCGCGGGGGGCACGGCGTCGTGAGACACCCTCGACCTTGGTTACAGGGCGGCGGCGCGCTTGGCGATCGCCGACTTGCGGTTGGCGGCCTGGTTCTTGTGGATGACGCCCTTGCTGACCGCCTTGTCGAGCTTGCGGCTCGCGTGCCGCATGGCGGTGGTCGCCTCCTCGGCGTTGCCCGCGTCCGCGGCCTCGCGGAACTTGCGGATCGCCGTCTTGAGCTCGGACTTGACGGCCTTGTTGCGCAGACGGGCCTTCTCGTTCTGCCGGTTGCGCTTGATCTGGGACTTGATGTTCGCCACGAAGAAGCCTCGGATTAGGGAAGTCGATCGGATGGGCGCGTGGTCCGCCTGACCGGCGGCCTTCGGGCACGACACACGCGCCACACGCAGTTGGACAGCCTACCAATTCCATGAGCCAACCCTCAAACCCAACGGAAAATACGGGCTCACGGGGATATCGGCATGCCGACGGCACCGCGCAGAGCATGGCATGCGGCATGGGACCATGGGTAGTGCAAGATCTCCACTCTACGCTCCCGTACAAGGATCCGCGTGCCCGCGATTCCCGCACCTGATGAGACCGATCCCGCGGTGATCCGCAACTTCAGCATCATCGCGCACATCGACCACGGCAAGTCCACCCTTGCCGACCGCATGCTGCAGCTCACCGGTGTGGTCGAGGAGCGCCAGATGCGCGCCCAGTACCTCGACCGGATGGACATCGAGCGAGAGCGCGGGATCACGATCAAGAGCCAGGCCGTGCGGCTGCCCTGGGAGGGCCCGGACGGCACGTCCTTCGTGCTCAACCTCATCGACACCCCGGGCCACGTCGACTTCTCCTACGAGGTGTCCCGGTCGCTGGCCGCCTGCGAGGGCGCGGTGCTGCTGGTCGACGCCGCGCAGGGCATCGAGGCGCAGACGCTCGCCAACCTCTACCTGGCGCTCGAGGCGGATCTGCACATCATCCCGGTGCTCAACAAGATCGATCTGCCGGCCGCGCAGCCGGACAAGTACGCCGCGGAGCTGGCCGGCATCATCGGCTGCGAGCCCTCCGAGGTGCTCCGGGTGTCCGGCAAGACCGGTGAGGGCGTCCGCGAACTGCTCGACAAGATCGTCGAGACGGTGCCGGCCCCGACCGGTGACCCGGACGGCCCAGCGCGTGCGCTCATCTTCGACTCGGTGTACGACACCTATCGTGGCGTCGTCACCTATATCCGAGTGATCGACGGGCACCTCTCCAGGCGCGACAAGAGCCTCATGATGTCCACCGGCGCCGCCCACGACACGCTCGAGGTGGGCGTCATCTCCCCGGAGCCCAAGCCCGCGAACGGGCTCGGGGTCGGCGAGGTCGGCTATCTCATCACCGGTGTCAAGGACGTGCGGCAGGCTCGCGTGGGCGACACCGTGACCAGCGCGTCGCGCCCGGCCCCGGAGTCACTCGGGGGCTACGAGCACCCCAAGCCGATGGTGTTCTCGGGCCTCTACCCGCTGGACGGCGACGACTACCCGGAGCTGCGCGACGCCCTCGACAAGCTGCGGCTCAACGACGCCGCGCTGGTGTACGAGCCCGAGACCTCGCTCGCCCTCGGCTTCGGGTTCCGCTGCGGCTTCCTCGGGCTGCTGCACATGGAGATCGTCCGCGAACGGCTGGAGCGCGAGTTCGGTCTCTCGCTGATCTCCACGGCGCCCAACGTGGTCTACCGGGTCGAGATGGAGTCCGGTGACGCGCACGTCGTCACCAATCCCAGTGAGTTCCCCGAGGGCAAGGTCGGCACGATCTACGAGCCGATCGTGAAGGCCACGGTGCTGAGCCCGAGCGACCACATCGGCGCCATCATGGAGCTCTGTCAGGGTCGCCGGGGCGTGCTGCTCGGCATGGACTACCTGTCCGAGGACCGGATCGAGATCCGCTACACCCTCCCGCTGGCCGAGATCATCTTCGACTTCTTCGACCAGCTGAAGTCGCGCACCCGCGGCTACGCCTCGCTGGACTACGAACCGAGCGGCGAGCAGGAGGCCGACCTGGTCAAGGTCGACATCCTGCTGCAGGGCGAGTCGGTCGACGCCTTCAGCCAGATCGTGCACAAGGACAAGTCCCGCGAGTACGGCCTGATGATGACGTCCAAGCTCAAGGAACTGATCCCGCGGCAGCAGTACGAGGTGCCGATCCAGGCGGCGGTCGGTGCGCGGATCATCGCCCGCGAGAACATCCGCGCCATCCGCAAGGACGTGCTCGCCAAGTGCTACGGCGGAGACATCTCCCGTAAGCGCAAGCTGCTGGAGAAGCAGAAGGAGGGCAAGAAGCGGATGAAGACGATCGGCCGGGTCGACGTCCCGCAGGAGGCCTTCGTGGCGGCGCTGTCCACCGGAACCGCCAAGAAGTGACCGCGTGAGGGCCCACGGCGCCGCGATGTCATGCGGGCCGCGGGACGGTGTCCCGCGAACGCCACCAGGCGAGGGTCTCCTCGAGCGCCGCGTCGAGTGGCGTGGGCGCCACGCCGAACGTCGTCTCGAACGCCGATGAGTCGAGGACGTACGGCCGGTCGAACTGGTAACGGGTCTCCCTCAGCTCGCGCATCATCGGGGACACCAGCCCCATCGCGTTGAAGGCCCACCTCGGCACCTGGGCGAAGCGGGGCCCCGGGGCGTCCGCGATGGCGCACAAGCGCTCGGCGAAGGCCCGCGCCGACACCGCCGGTCCCGTCGGGATGTGCCATGCCCGGCCCCAGGCCCGTTCGTCGACGGCGGCGATCGCCAGCGCCCGCGCGACATCGGGCAGGTAGGTCCAGGCGTGCGGGACGTCCGGATCGCTGAGGAACGACACCCGCCGGCCGGCGAGCAGCGCCGGTACGAGGCGGTCACCCAGGTAGGACTGGTCACCTGCGCCTGGCCCGAAATAGTCGGAGCCGCGTAGTTCGGTGGCGCGGACCCGCCCCGCCCGTTGGGCGGCGAGCGCGTCAGCCCACATCGTCGTCCGGACCCTGCCCTTGACCCCGGTCGCCGCGAGCGGCAGGTCCTCGGTCATCGGCCCGTCGACGGGTCCGTAGCCGTACAGGCAGCCCAACGTCACCAGCACGGCGCCGGTGGTCTCGGCGGTGGCCAGCAGCGCGGCGGCGACCGGCGGCCAGTCCAGCGCCCAGCGGTGGTAGCGCGGATTCATGCAGTTGTACAGGGTGTCGGCACCCTTGGTGATCTCGGTCAGCCGGTCCCGGTCGGCGGCGCTCGCGGCCACCTTCGTCACGCCTTCGGGTCCGGAACCGGACCGGGTGACGACGACCACCTCGTGCTCCTGAGCGCTGAGGAGCTCTGCCAGCCGGTGTCCCACCTGGCCGGCGCCCACGATGACGTGCTTTCCCATGTTCCCGTCCTTCTTGTGTGCAGTTCGATGCTCTGTTTCGAGAGCAATGCTCTCTCTATGGCATCACCGTGTCAAGAGCAGTGCTCTCGTTCGTTGTCGGCGCTCTGCTAACGTCGGGGCATGAACGCGAGCCGTACGGCCCGGGAACGGGTGAGGGTGGAGCTGACCCGGGAGATCACCGAGATAGCCCGCAGGCAACTGGCGACCGAGGGGGCGGCGGGGCTGTCGCTGCGTGCCGTGGCGCGGGAGATGGGGATGGTCTCCTCGGCGATCTATCGGTACTTCCCCAGCCGGGACGACCTGCTCACCGCACTGATCGTCGACGGCTACAACGCGATCGGCGAGGCCGTCGAGCGAGCCGACGCCGCGTGCGCCCGCGACGACCACAACGGAAGGTGGCTGGCGGTCTGCCGGGCGGTGCGGGGGTGGGCGCTCGCTCATCCGCACGAGTACGCGCTGCTCTACGGCTCGCCCGTGCCCGGCTACCAGGCACCGCAGGACACGGTCGGGCCCGCCATCCGCGACACGGTCGTGTACGGAAAGATCATCAGTGACGCTCGCGACGCGGGCGTGCTGAACCCACCGGACATCTGCCCGCCGCCACCGCCGTCGTTCACCGCGGACGCCGACCGGCTGCGCGCGGTGATGATGCCGGAGGTGTCCGACGACGTCGTCAGCCGGGCGATCATCGCCTGGACGGGTGTGTTCGGGATCGTCAACTTCGAGTTGTTCGGCCAGTTCAACAATGTCGTGGAGAACCGCGCCGACCTTTTCGACCACAACGTGACCGTCCTCGGCCGGCTCATCGGCCTGCCCGGCTGACGGTCGCAGACGAGGTGGGCTCGCCGGTGCTGACCAGCTTCCAGCCTGCCGCTACTTGATGAGCGCCGAAAGGTGAAGCCGAGGAACGAGCAAGTCCGGATGAATGGCGTTATCTCCCGCAAGATGCCTGTTAAAGGTAATTGTTGGGGAAAAATAACTGAAGTGGAGAAATCTGCCGTGATAGGCGTTCGGCGTCGATAAGATCGGCCGATGCCTGAGCATCTGCGTGAAGCGCCCATGAGCATCGCCGACTTTCCGATGCCGCCGAAGATCGACCCCGCGAGGCTACGCCCAGGCCGCTGGTGGTACGTCGTCGCGGGTGTCATCGCAGGACTCAGCATCCTGGTGCCCGGTACGATCTCGCAGGTGCTCATCCAACCGATGTTGGAGGGCCCGCCTCTGCATTCCCGATTTTCACCGGGACAGACCGTGACCGTCACCCTTGATCCCCGCGACCGGCCCGCGATCTACGCGGCCGAGCCGTCCCATGCCGACGCGATCCCGCAGACGAGATGTTCGGTCACCTCGAACCGAGGAGAGCGGATCAGAGTCACCGGACCGACGGAGGAGTGGAGCGAGGACGTGGATGGCACCACGTGGGCCTGGGTCCGTACGATCGAGGCGCCGGCGGCCGGAGACTACCGGGTGTACTGCCAGGGCACCGGATCCGCGCAGCCTTCTTCCTATGCGATCGGCCCCGCCGACCGGCCACGTGAGGTCATCGGGCGAATCGTGCCCATCGTCATCAGCGTGGCCGGATGTTTCGTGGGGATCGGCATCGCCGCCGCGATCGCCACGGTGACCGCACATCGCCGTCACCGTCACCGTCGGCGTCTCGTCGCGGAGGCCACCGCACCGACGATGCGATGAGCTGACACCTGACAAGGCCGTCCGCATGTTCCGCTGAGGCGGAATCGTCAGGGCCGGCCGTTCATCCTCCCGCCGCCGAAGAAGAGTTCTGCGTGATCACGAAGGAGGGCACCCTCCACCGTGATCACGCAGAGACATCTCTTCGGCCGCGCTCGGTGCGCGGCTGGACCACCGCCTACGGGCGCCAGAGGACGGCGCTCGACTGCGCCGCCGTCAGGGCCACCGAGCCGGCCCAGCTCACGGCGGACTGCTGCGGGAGGTAGGCGCGGTCCAGGAAGAACGCGCGGTTGATGGAGGTCACTGTGACCGGGGCGCCGTTGTCGCCCGCGCCCATGGGCTGCCGGATCGCCTCGATGCTCGCGATGTCCGCGGCGGTCGTGCCCTCGGGCAGTTCCACCGTGGTCGCCGCCGGCAGGTCGCGCTCGATCGCCGAGCCCGGGACCGAGTGGTCGGACCGGTAGAGCGTGGCGGGATCGGACTTCAGCCGGACGCCGACCGCGATGCCGGGCTTCGAGCCCGTGCCGGTCGGGGTGCCGGTCTGCTTCTTCACCTCGATGAACAGGTAACTGCGCTGGTCGCCGACCTCCGGGGTGGCCGGGTCGGACGGGCTCTCGATCTTGCCCTCGCGGATCATCTCCTCGGCCATGACGGGATAGGTCCAGGCGTTGCGGTCCATGAGGATTTCGCGGGCGCGATCCTGCGGCATGGTCTGCGTCGTGTCGAGGAGGAAGCGCAGCGGCGCCGGTTCGGTCACGACGTCGCACATGTTGTTGTTCACCGTGCAGGTCTGCAGCAGCGGGTGGTCGCCCTCGTAGGCGCCCTTGAACTGCAGGGTCTGGTGATTGGCGGCCTGGTAGACGCCGGTGCCGCCGACCCGCTCGCCCTTGGCGTCCACCTCGACGCGGTAGACCCACTCGATGTCGGTCGTACGGCCCCAGCGCGCCATGAGCGCGGGCGAGTTCGTGCCGCCGTCCTCGTTGCTCCAGATCACCGAGTACTCGAAGACGCGGTGACCGGGAGCCGTGGCGGGCCGTTCCTCGTGCCAGCCGATGAGCGGGGTGTCGGTGCGCGCGTTCTGGAAGGCGTCGCCGAGCAGCGGCAGCGTGCGGCCGACCACGATGGGGGCGTGCCGCAGTGCGACCTGGTCGGCCCTGGGCGTCCTGATCTGAGTACCGCCAAGGACGACCTTGCGGGCGGCGGGCGAGCTGCCCTGCGGCGAGAAGGCGAGGGTCAGCTTGTGGCGGCCGCGCTGCACGGAGCCGAGCGCAAGGTCGCGCGTGGTCGGCTGGTCGGACGGCACCACCAGGTCGGTGACGTGCCGCCCGTCGACGCCGACGGAGACCACGGCCGACTCGGCCCCGGTGCGCACCCAGGACACTCCGGGCGCCGAGACGCTGAAGCGGACCAGCGCCTCACCGCCGTCGCGGACCTCGAACGGGACGGTCTTGACCGGCCCGCCCCGCTGGAGGACGACCGTACGGTCGGAATCGTCTGCGGCGAACGCTGGGGAGGCTGTGATGGCGCCGAGCGTGCCGGCCACTGCCAGCACGGCGGCGCTCTTTCTGATGCTCATGATCGCCGACCGTAGAGGCCGAACGTGGCTGCCGTGTGAAGACGACGAGACTTGTCGGTGAGCGCCCCACCGGCACGGAAACGTCGGTCAGCGCCCACGTTCGGAGCGGAGGATCCCGCAGCGGCGGATGTGTGGACGGATGAGTCGGCGGGGGGCGGCAGACTTGAGGGGTGCCCTCGATCCTGCCTGACGGCGACCCCGTGCCCAGCGACGGCGCTCTCCCCGAGAGCGCAATCGACGGGCTGGGGACCCGGCCGTTCGGGTTCTACGTCCACGTGCCGTTCTGCGTGACCCGCTGTGGTTACTGCGACTTCAACACCTACACGGCCGCCGAGCTCGGGCCCGGCGCGTCCCGGGACTCGTACGCCGAGACCGTGATCGCCGAGATCAGGATGGCCAGGCGGGTGCTGGGCGACGTGGACCTGCCCGCCGAGACGGTGTTCTTCGGCGGCGGCACGCCCACCCTGCTGCCACCGGGCGACCTCGGGCGCATTCTCGGGGCGATCGAAGCCGAGTTCGGGCTCGCCGGCGGCGTCGAGGTGACCACCGAGGCCAACCCGGAATCCGTCGACGAGGCCTACCTCGGGCGGCTGCGGGAGGCCGGGTTCAACCGCATGTCCTATGGGATGCAGAGCGCCCGCGAGCACGTGCTCGCGACGCTCGACCGCACGCACACGCCGGGCCGCGTGCCGCAGGTGGCGGAGTGGACCCGCGCGGCCGGATTCGAGCACGTGAACCTCGATCTCATCTACGGAACGCCGGGGGAGCGTGACGAGGACTGGCTGGCCTCTCTCGACGCCGCGCTCGCGGTACGGCCCGACCACGTCTCCGCCTACGCGCTCATCGTCGAGGAGGGCACCCGGCTGGCCGCCCGAGTGCGGCGCGGTGAGCTGGCCGCCCCCGACGACGACGCGATGGCCGACCGTTACGCGATGGCCGACGAGAGGCTGAGCGCTCACGGCCTGAGCTGGTACGAGATCTCGAACTGGGCGGCCGGCCCGGCCGCCCGCTGCCGGCACAACCTGCTCTACTGGACCGGCGCGGACTGGTGGGGCGCGGGACCCGGTGCGCACAGCCACGTCGGCGGCACTCGCTGGTGGAACGTCAAGCATCCCGCCGCGTACGCGGCGCGGCTGGACGAGCGGGTTACCCCGGCGCACGCCCGTGAGGTGCTCGGCGCCGAGGACCGGCGGATCGAGCGGATCATGCTGGAGGTCCGGCTCGCCGACGGCTGCCCCGCGGACCTGCTCGACGACGCCGCGGTCGAGCGCCTGATCGCCGATGGCCTGCTGGATCGGCAGGCCTACGACATCGGCCGCGCGTGCTTGACCCCGCGCGGCCGGCTGCTCGCCGACGCGGTCGTCAGGGATCTCACCTGACGGCCGCGAGAACGTCTCCCGGCCGACTTACTTGATCATGGGCCAGGCCATG
This sequence comes from Actinomadura alba, assembly GCF_014323705.1. Taxonomy (GTDB): domain Bacteria; phylum Actinomycetota; class Actinomycetes; order Streptosporangiales; family Streptosporangiaceae; genus Actinomadura_C; species Actinomadura_C alba. The sequence continues at coordinate 105,896 of NZ_JABVEC010000001.1, read as the reverse complement.
AAGGCCGGATACCGGTAGTACTCGCCGCGGTTCGCCGCCACCCCGGCCATGATCATGAAGACGATCGCGGCGATCGCCTGGATGGGCCACGTGATGAGACCGATGATCAAGAAGACGAGAATGAAGTTGATGATCGAGTAGACCGACTGCGTGATGGCGAAGTTGAGACCCTGGACACCGTGGTGCCGGCAGAACGCCGACTGGTCCTTCTTCGCGAGGTAGACGACGAGCGGCGCGACGAAGCCCACGAGGACCTGGCCGATATGGGCCAGCATCCCCCACTGCCGATCGTCGGGCGTCGTGGGACCGCCGTAGCCCTGGGGGCCCTGGGGGTAGCCGCCGGGCTGGCCGTAGGCGGGCTGCTGCTGTCCGTACCCGGGTGGCGTGCCGTAGCCCTGCTGCTGACCGTACTGCCCGTAGTCGGGCTGCTGTCCGTACCCGGGCTGCTGTCCGTACCCGGGTTGCTGTCCGTATCCGGGTTGCTGCCCGTATCCGGGTTGCTGCCCGTATCCGGGTTGCGTGCCGTACCCGGGCTGTTGCCCGTAGCCCGGTTGCCCGCCGTGCCCGGGCTGCTGCTCATGGCCAGGCTGCTCGGGCGTCTTGTCCGTCATGCCGTGCTCCTTTCGGGGGCGCCTCAGTTGTGCGGCTCGGGGGCGGTGACGAAGTCGATGAGTTGCTCGACGCGGCCGAGAAGCGCCGGTTCCAGATCGGTGAAAGTGCGGACTGATCCGAGGATTCGCTTCCATGCTGCGCCCACATCGTCACCCCAGCCAAGAGCGGAGAGCACTCCCTCTTTCCAGGGGATGCCCTTGGGAACCTCCGGCCATGCCTCGATGCGCAGCACGCCGGGCCGTACCGCCTGCCAGATGTCGACGAAGGGGTGGCCGGTGACGAGGACGCTCGGCGAGGTGACCTGGGCGGCGATCCGGCTCTCCTTGGAGCCGGCGACCAGATGGTCGACCAGGACGCCGAGCCGGCGGCCGGGCTCCGGGGCGAACTCGTCCACGATGGCCGGCAGATCGTCGACGCCCTCGAGGTACTCGACCACCACGCCCTCGACCCGCAGGTCGTGTCCCCAGATCTTCTCGACCAGCTCGGCGTCGTGCACGCCCTCGACGTAGATGCGGCTCTCCCTGGCCACCTGGGCGCGCAGGCCCTGCACGGCGATCGACCCCGACGCCGACCGGAGTGCCCGCTTCGGCCCCGGTCCCGGCCGCACGAGCGTGACGGGCTTGCCGTCGAGCAGGAAGCCCGCCTTGGCGAGCGGGAAGATCCGGCGCCGGCCGAAGCGGTCCTCCAGCGTCACCGCCTCTTTGTCGCAGGCCACGACGGCACCGCAGAATCCGCTCGAGGGGTCTTCGACGACGAGGTCGCGCTCGGCGGGAAGTTCGGGGATCTGACCGCGTCGCGGTCGGCGCCAGTCACCCGCGAGGACGTCGGCGTCATAATCCTTGGCACGCATGGGCACGGCTCCCGTCTCCCCGGGGATGGACGACGGACGGCACCGTACCGGGCGAAAACGGCTCGATGATGACCGACACGCGGACGCGCCGGGTGCTACCGGCGTCCGTAGCGCTCGGCGAGCAGCCGTTTGCGGTGGCCGCCGCGCTTGACCCCGGTGACGATGGCGATGATCGTGCCGGTGACCACGCCGATGAGCGGCAACAGGATCAGGGAGGCGACGCCGCCGATGAGCCCGCCGAAGGCCGCGACGTCCGGATGCCGGCCCGTCGCGTACTCCCCGTTCTCGCCCTGGCATGTCAACCGGTGGGCGCCGGCCTCGGTGGCCTCGACAACGTGGATCTCCTCCCAGGTGCGGCCGCCGGTGGTCACCGTGAAGGTCCCGCTGGGCGAGGTGACGGGAACGTCCTGGCCCGACGGGGAGGTGACGGTGCATTGGGCGTTCACCGGGACGCCGACAGCGCTGAGGGCCACGTAGATGCCGACCGGGGACTCCGGGGTCATCTGGACGGTCACGGTCTCGTCCGGCTGGAACGGCCGGTCGATGTCGAGGTTGCTGATCGAGGTGATGAGACCCCACACGAAACCGCCGACGCCCAGAGCGATGAGCACGAAGGCGATGAGTCCGGCCACGACGAACCAACGGCGGCCGGGCCGGAGCTCGCGCGGGTCGATTCGCGGTGGTGGAGGGTACATGTCCACAAGCGTGGCACACGAAGGATCTCCATGGTCAAAGCTGACATGTTCCGGCCAGGGCGGGTCTCGCCGGCACGACCTCCCGGGCGGCCGCGACGGTCGATGCCTCCAGCGCCTCTCAGATCGCCGTACACTTGGCACTCGGAAACAGGGAGTGCCAGGAGGGCCGGGCCCGGATCGGGCACGGTTCCCAGTCGAGCGGGCAGGGAGGTGAGGTCTGGTGCTCGATGATCGCAAGCTGGCGGTGCTGCGCGCCATCGTTGAGGACTACGTGTCCACCAACGAGCCGGTGGGCTCGAAATCCCTCGCCGAGCGCCATAATCTCGGCGTCTCCCCGGCGACGATCCGCAACGACATGGCGGTGCTCGAGGAGGAGGGCTACATCGCCCAGCCGCACACGAGCGCCGGGCGGATCCCGACCGACAAGGGTTACCGGCTCTTCGTCGACCGGCTGTCCACGATCAAGCCGCTCTCACCGGCCGAGCGCCGGGCCATCGAGACCTTCCTGGCGGGCGCGTACGATCTCGACGACGTGGTCGGCCGCACCGTCCGGCTCCTGGCACAGCTCACGCGCCAGGTCGCCGTGGTGCAGTATCCCTCGCTCACCCGCTCGTCGGTGCGGCACGTCGAGCTCGTCCAGGTCGCCTCTCACCGGCTGCTGATGGTGCTGATCACCAACACCGGCCGGGTGGAGCAGCGGGTCGTCGAGACGCACTCCGCCGTCTCGGAGGAGACGATCGCGCATCTGCGCGCGCTGCTCAACACCTGCCTGGACGGGTGCGGGCTCGTCGACGCCCCGAACGCGGTGGTCGATCTTCCCGAGAAGGTGTCCTCCGACGACCGCTGGGTGGCGGCCGCGGTGGTCTCCGTACTGCTCGAGACGCTCGTCGAGAAGCACGATGAAAAGATCGTTTTCGCCGGCGCGGCCAACCTGGCCGCCGTCGACTTCTCCCAGAGCCTGCGGAACGTCCTCGAGGCTCTGGAGGAGCAGGTCGTGTTGATGCGGCTGCTCGGTGAGACCGGCGATTCCTCTACTCTGACCGTGCGGATCGGTACCGAGAATCCGCACGAGGGCCTGCGGTCGACCTCGGTGGTCGCCGTCGGCTATGGCGTCGGTGACCAGGCCCTGGCCAAGCTGGGCGTTCTCGGCCCGACACGGATGGATTACCCCGGCACGATGGGAGCAGTACGGGCAGTGGCACGCTACGTCGGTCAGATCCTCGCGGGGTCGTAAGTGGCAAACGACTACTACGCGACCCTCGGGGTGCGCCGCGACGCGAGCGCGGACGAGATCAAGAAGGCCTACCGCCGACTCGCGCGGGAGCTTCACCCGGACGTCAACCCCGATCCGGAGACACAGGAGCGCTTCAAGGAGATCACCCAGGCCTACGAGGTGCTCTCCGACCCCCGCAAGCGCGAGATGTTCGACCTGGGGGCGGACCCGTTCGCCTCCGCCGGTGCCGGAGGCGGCGCCGGCTTCGGGGCGGGCTTCCCCTTCAGCGACATCATGGACGCCTTCTTCGGCGGCGGGGGCACTCGCGGGCCGCGCAGCCGGGCACGGCGGGGGCGCAACGCCACGCTGCGGGTCGAGCTCGATCTGTCCGAGACCGCCTTCGGGACCACCCGAGAGCTGACGGTCGACACCGCGATCGTCTGCGCCAGCTGCACCGGCACCGGCACCGCGCCCGGTACCTCACCGGACACGTGCGACATGTGCCATGGCCGTGGCGAGGTGCAGCAGGTCACCCGGTCGTTCCTCGGCCAGGTCATGACCTCGCGCCCCTGCCCGCAGTGCGGAGGCTTCGGCAGCGTCATCCGCAACCCGTGCCCCGAGTGCTCCGGAGACGGGCGGGTCCGCACCCGGCGCACGATCAAGGTACGGATCCCCGCGGGCGTCGAGAACGGCACCCACATCCAGCTCGCCGGCGAGGGCGAGGTCGGCGCGGGCGGCGGGCCGCCCGGAGACCTGTTCCTCGAGATCGTCGAGCGGCCGCACGAGATCTTCGAGCGTGAGGGCGACGACCTGCACTGCACCGTGCAGATCCCGATGACCGCGGCCGCGCTGGGCACCAAGGTCGTCATCGAGACCCTCGACGGTCCCGAGGACGTCGACATCAAGCCGGGCACCCAGTCGGGTCAGGTGATCCCGATGTACGGACGGGGTGTCAAGCACCTCAACGAGAACGGCCGCGGCGATCTGATGATCCATGTCAACGTGGAGACGCCGATCCGGCTCGACGAGGAACAGGAGGAGCTGCTGCGCCGCCTGTCCAAGCTGCGCGGCGAGGAGCGGCCGCCGGGCAAGTTCGCCCCCGGGCAGTCCGGCTTCTTCTCCCGGCTCCGTGACGTCTTCAACAGCCATGACCGGTGAGCCCGCCGGTATTTCTCGCCGAGACCGCGCAGCTGGCGGGTGAGCGGGTCGTTCTCGGCGGGGCCGAGGGGCGGCACGCCGCGACCGTCCGCCGGCTTCGCGCGGGTGAGCGGGTCGACCTGACCGACGGTGCGGGCCTGCTCGCCGAATGCGTGGTGGGTGAGGTCGTCCGTGGCGGGCTCGAACTGGAGGTCCTCGCCCGCCGACGCGAGCCCGCGCCCGTACCCCGGCTGGTGGTGGTCCAGGCCCTGCCGAAGGGGGACCGGGGCGAGCTCGCCGTCGAGACGATGACCGAGGTGGGCGTCGACGCGATCGTGCCGTGGGCGGCCAGTCGGTGCATCACGCAGTGGCGCCCCGACCGGCGGGCGAAGTCCGTCGGCCGGTGGCGGGGCACCGCACGCGAGGCGGCCAAGCAGGCCCGGCGGTGCTGGCTGCCCGAAGTGCCGGATCTGGCCACGACCGCCCAGGTCGCCGACCGCGTCGCAGGGGCGGCGCTCGCGCTGGTCCTGCACGAGGGCGCTCAGACGCCGCTCAGTGCCGTGACACCGCCCGCCACCGGTGACATCGTGCTGATCGTCGGCCCCGAGGGCGGCATCACCGACGAGGAACTGCGCCTGTTCACCGACGCGGGAGGCGTGCCCACTGTGCTCGGGCCGACGGTGCTGCGCACCTCTACCGCCGGGGTGGCGGCCGCGGCGGTGCTGCTCAGTGCCTGCGGTCGCTGGTAGGCGCCTCGATCAGGGGTTCTCCATCTGCAGTGGCTGCTCGCCCCCGGTGGGCGGCGTCGTCGTCGGCGGCGTCACCGGCGGGGGCGGGTCGACGGGCGGCGGCTCGCCACCGCCCTCCGGGGGAGGAGTCGGCGACGTCTCCTCGGTCGGCGCCGTGCAGGTCGGCGGCTGCTCTCCGGCCGGCGAGGTGTCGGCGGTGCTCGACACCGCGGGGCCCCCAGGGGTGGCCGGGCGTCCGCACACCGGTGCGCCGGCGACGGGCGTGCGCAGCGGCTGCGTCGGGGGGACGGTCCCTTGGGTCTTCGCATGCCCGGGCATGGGCTCGGCGGGCTCCTCGTCGTCCGAGGTGCTGGTGGCGCCCGTCGTGCTGTTCGATCCATGCTCGCCCTGCTCGGGCGCGCCGTGTCCGCCCACGGTGAAGCTGCTGATCGCGGGTTGGGCGGTGACGACGACGGCGGCCATGACGAGGGAGGCGGCACCGGCCAGCGCCGGGCGCGCCCAGCTCGCCGTGAACCAGGACCAGCTGGACGACCAGCCGAATCTCGGCGCCGGCCGTTCGCCGATGCGCGCACGGATCCGATCCAGCCCGTCTGCCGCTGGCACGACCGTGTCCGCCTCCGCGTGCAGGGTACGGCGCAGGATCTCGCCGTACTCGTCGTGGGGATCGGTCATGACAATTGCTCCAGAACGCCTCGGAGCGCGGTCATCCCGCGCGCTGTATGGCTCTTGACGGCTCCGCGGCTGATGCCCATCGCGTGGGCGATCTCCGCTTCTGACAGATCGGCGTAATACCGCAAAACGAGTGCTTCCCGTTGCCTTCTCGGCAATGCGCTGAGTGCTTTGACCACCGCGGCCCGCTCGAACTCCACGATGGCGCCGTTCTCGGCGCTCGGAGCGTCCGGCAGGCCCTTGGGGGCATATTTTTCCACGACCGCGCGATGGCGCAGCACGGACCGTGACTTGTTGACCACCGACTGCCTGAGATAGGCGAGGGCCTTGTCGGGGTCGCGCAACCGCTGCCACCCGCCGTGCATGGCGATGAACGCGTCCTGCACGACCTCTTCGGCCGTACCGACGTCGCGCACGAGAAGCGCGGCGAGACGCACGAGCGAACGGTAGTTGGCGCTGTAGAGCGCGGTCACCGCCTGATCGGCGTCCCAGACGACGGCGATGGAGGGAGCCGTGCCGCCGGCCACAAGCGTCTCGGTCACGTCAGTGGGACGCCTACCCTCGCCGTCCGGTTTACGAAAGGGCATTCCAGCTCTCGCCTCGGTCAACCTATCCGTCACCTCTGCCGTCCCCCTGGCCACCCAGCTGGGTGGCCGACCCCGTCACGGCGTGAACGGCGAACCCAACGGATCCTGTAGGCGGCAGGACACATCACCGAAAATGCCGGCGAGCCGGGGGGTTCGCACTGACTTGCAACCTTAACTAGTAAACGGCCTGTCTCGGACCCGAGTAGGGATGGGAATCGGCCGATCTCGATAGCATTCGAGGACACCGGCCGAGGAGGACATCCGTGGACTGCCTGTTCTGCAAGATCGTCACAGGTGACGTGCCGGCCATGATCGTACGCGAGAGTGACCGCGTGGTGGCGTTCAGGGACATCAATCCACAGGCTCCGACGCACGTGCTCGTGATCCCCAAGGAACACCACGTCAACGTGGCCGAGCTCGCCGCCGCGGACCCCGAGCTGCTCGCCGAGATGATGCGCGAGGCGCATGAGGTGGCCGTGGACGAGGGAATCGCCGAGACCGGTTATCGGGTGGTGTTCAACACCGGGCCGCAGGCGGGGCAGACTGTCTTCCACACGCACGCGCATCTGCTCGGGGGGCGTGGCCTGAACTGGCCTCCGGGGTGATCGTCACGGTACCCGGCAACAGGCGGGGCGCCGCGGCGACCAGTACCATGGGAGCATCGCGCCAGATCACGCACAGGCAACAGGAAGCAGGGCGAAGAGGCCGCAAGGCCGGCTGATGGTCGAATCAACACGTTCCGCGCGGAAGAGCCAGACACCGCCGCGCTCGCAGATCAAGATCGTCGTGCCGGACGACCACTCGATGGTGGGCTTGCTCGGGTCCAGCGATGAGCTTCTCCACGTCGTCGAGCAAGCTTTCAACAGCGACATCCACGTCCGGGGCAACGAGATCACCGTGACCGGCCCAGAGGAGGAGACCGAGCTCGCGACCAAGCTGTTCGCCGAGCTCGTCGACCTGCTCAAGAGCGGGACCCAGCTGACGCCCGACGCGGTCGAGCGCAGCCTCGCGATGCTCCGCACCGACGGGATCGAGCGGCCGGCCGATGTGCTCACGTTCGACATCCTGTCCTCGCGCGGCCGGACGATCCGGCCGAAGACGCTCAACCAGAAGCGGTACGTCGACGCGATCGACAAGCACACGGTCGTGTTCGGCATCGGCCCGGCGGGCACCGGCAAGACCTACCTCGCGATGGCCAAGGCCGTGAAGGCGCTGCAGGACAAGCAGGTCAACCGGATCATCCTGACCCGGCCCGCGGTCGAGGCGGGCGAGCGGCTCGGATTCCTGCCCGGCACGCTGTACGAGAAGATCGATCCCTACCTGCGGCCGCTCTACGACGCGCTGCACGACATGGTCGACCCGGACTCGATCCCACGCCTGATGGCCGCAGGGACGATCGAGGTGGCGCCGCTGGCGTACATGCGCGGCCGCACGCTGAACGATTCGTTCATCATCCTGGACGAGGCCCAGAACACCTCGCCCGAGCAGATGAAGATGTTCCTGACGCGCCTCGGCTTCGGCTCGAAGGTCGTGGTCACCGGTGACGTCACCCAGGTCGACCTGCCGGGCGGCCAGCAGAGCGGCCTGCGAGTCGTCCAGGGCATCCTCGACGGTATCGGCGGCATCCACTTCTGCCACTTGAACAGCAAGGACGTCGTGCGCCACAAGCTGGTCACCGATATCGTCGACGCCTACAGCCGGCACGATCAAACGCTTCAGGGGCAGGGGGGCGTGGCCGACGGCGCGGACCGGGGGGCCCGTAAGCGGGGGCGGAAATGAGCATCGAGGTTCTCAACGAGTCGGGCGCTCAGGTCGATGAGAAAAGCCTCGTTGCACTCGCCCGTCACGTGCTCGACGCGATGAAGGTCCATCCGCTGGCCGAGCTGTCGCTGCTGCTCGTCGACGAGCCGGCGATGGCCGAGCTGCACGAGAAGTGGATGGGCGAGCCGGGGGCGACCGACGTGCTCGCCTTCCCCATGGACGAGTTGCGCCCCGGGCACCTTTCCGGTGGCCCCGACGACGGAGGCGCCCCCGACCCGGGGCTGCTCGGTGACGTGGTGCTGTGCCCGGCGGTCGCCAAGGCCCAGGCCCGCCAGGCCGGCCACAGCACCGAGGACGAGCTGCAGTTGCTGTGCACACATGGGATCCTGCATCTGCTGGGCTACGACCATGCCGAGCCGGCCGAGCACAAGGAGATGTTCGGCCTGCAGGATCGGCTGATCGCCTCCTGGCGGGAGAAACGCGACGCGTCGTGAGCACTTCTCACGGATGGTTGCTGGCCGGAGCCGCTGCGCTGGTGGCGGTGGCCGGGTTGCTCGCGAGCGTCGAGACCGCCCTGGCCCGGGTGTCGCGGGTGCGCGTCGAGGAACTGGTGCGCGAGGGCCGTCGCGGTGCCCAGCGGCTCGCCGAGGTCGTCGCCGACCCCGCGCGCTACCTGAACCTGGTGCTGCTGCTGCGGGTGAGCGGAGAGCTCGCCGCCACGGTGATCGTGGCGGACCTGTGCGTGGCCTGGCTGGACGAGACCTGGGGCGCGTACGTCACCGCCGCCGTCATCATGATCGTGGTCAGCTACGTCGTGGTGGGCGTGGGGCCGCGTACCCTCGGCCGCCAGCACGCCGACCACATCGCCCTGGCCGGCGCGGGTCTCATGCACCCGATCACCCGCGTGTTCGGCCCGCTGCCGAAACTGCTGATCCTGCTCGGCAACGCCCTCACGCCCGGTAAGGGCTTTCGCGAGGGGCCGTTCGCCTCGGAGGCGGAGCTGCGCGACCTGGTCGATCTAGCCGAACAGCGCAGCCTGATCGAGCCCGACGAGCGCGAGATGATCCACTCGGTGTTCGAGCTCGGCGACACCCTCGTACGCGAGGTCATGGTGCCGCGCACCGACATCGTGTTCATCGAGCGGGACAAGACCCTGCGCCAGGCGCTGTCGCTGGCCCTGCGCAGCGGCTTCTCCCGGATCCCGGTGGTCGGTGAGAACGAGGACGACGTCGTGGGCATCGCCTACCTCAAGGACGTCGTCCGCCGCAGTCACGAGTACCGCGAAGGCGAGTCGGTCGAGCAGGTCGAGTCGGTGATGCGGCCCGCGACGTACGTTCCGGACAGCAAGCCCATCGACGAGCTGCTCCGCGACATGCAGGCGCAGCAGACCCACGTGGCGATCGTGATCGACGAATACGGCGGCACCGCGGGCCTCGTCACCATCGAGGACATCCTCGAAGAGATCGTCGGCGAGATCGCCGACGAGTACGACGTCGAGGCGCCCCGCGTGGAACAGCTCCCGGAAGGGGGTTACCGCGTGACCGCCCGGCTGCCCGTGGACGAGCTGTCGGAGTTGTTCGACGTCGACATCGAGGTCGAGGACGTCGAGACCGTGGGCGGCCTCCTCGCCCACGCCCTGGGCCGGGTGCCGATCGAGGGATCCACCGCGACCGTCGCCGGGCTCAGCCTCAAGGCGGAGAGCATCGCCGGGCGGCGCAACCGGATCGGCACGGTGCTCGTCGAGCGGGCCCGGGCCGAGGAGCACGCCGAGCCCGAGGGCTCCGAGCACATCGAGGCCTAGCGCGCGACACACCGTAAGAGATTCTTGACATGGGATTAGCCGCCCTTCCGCGCGGGAATGATCAACACGTTTGGAGATCATTTGGGGGGATCTCATAGGGGTCGCGGAGCCGCGCCGGCGGCAGGACCGATGTCGTCGTCGCGAACCGCGTGGAGAACCCGGATCGTACGGACACCGCACGGACGCCGGACGGGGCGAGGCCCGCGTCACGTAAGACCGCTGCGGTCCTGTCCCAACAGGACATCTCGCGGGCTCACCGTCCCGCCGGCGTCACCGAGGGCCGTGCGTCCCAGGGGGGCGGAGATCCGGGTTCTCGTGCCGGCTCGCGCTCGTGGATGTGCGCGTCTCCGTGACCCACCTCGCGTGGTACCCGAGCCGGGGGCTCGGCGACCCGCCGCGCGCCCCTACCCTTGGAGGCGTGAGTGAGATCGGTGCGGAGGACGCGAAGATAATCACGCTGGCGCGAGCGGCGCGGGCCCGTACGGGCGCGGCCGAGGGGGCCGCGGTCCGGGACGAGACGGGGCGGACGTATTCCGCGGCGACCGTGGATCTGCCCTCGCTCAAGCTGTCAGCGCTGCGGGTCGCGGTGGCGATGGCCGTCTCCAGCGGGGCCGAGGAGCTCGAGGCCGCGGCCCTCGTCACGCGAGGCGGATCCGCCGAGGAGACCGACCTCCAGGCCGTGCGCGACCTCGGCCGCAAGGCCCCGGTGTTCGTCGCGGGCCTCGACGGCGCGCTCCTGGCCACGCTGACCCCCTGAGGCAGGGGACCATTGCGTTCCCGCCGTACGGGAGAATCAACACCGTGACGTCACCAACCACCGCGAAGTTCCGGTCCGGGTTCGCCTGCTTCGTCGGCCGCCCCAACGTGGGCAAGTCAACGCTGATGAACGCGCTCGTCGGCACGAAGGTGGCGATCACGAGCAGCCGCCCGCAGACCACCCGGCGCGCCATCCGCGGCATCGTGCACCGGCCCGACGCCCAGTTGATCATCGTGGACACTCCGGGGCTGCACAAGCCGCGGACACTGCTGGGGGAGCGCCTGGACAGCCTCGTGCGCTCCACGCTGACCGAGGTCGACGCCATCGGCTTCTGCATGCCCGCCGACCAGGCGCTCGGTCCAGGGGACAGGTTCATCGCCCGTTCGCTCGCCCAGGTGAGCAAGACGCCCGTCGTCGCGATCGTCACCAAGGCCGACCTGGTGTCGAAGAAGGACCTGGCGGACCGGCTGCTCGAGGTGGGCGAGCTCGGTGAGTGGGCCGACATCGTGCCGGTCTCCGCGCGCGACGGTTACCAACTCGACGTGGTCGGCGACCTGCTCGTCGGCCACCTGCCGGAGGGCATGCCGCTCTATCCGGACGGGGACCTGACCGACGAGCCCGAGCAACTGCTCGCCGCCGAGCTCATCCGGGAGGCGGCGCTCGAGGGGGTACGGGACGAGCTGCCGCACTCGATCGCGGTCGTCGTCGACGAGATGGAGCCACGTGAGGGACGGGACGATCTCGTCGACGTCTACGCGCACCTGTTCGTGGAGCGGCCGAGCCAGAAGGCGATCGTCATCGGCACGAAGGGCGCCCGGCTGAGAGAGGTCGGCACCAACGCCCGCAAGCAGATCGAGGCGCTGCTCGGCACGAAGGTCTTCCTCGACCTGCGGGTCAAGGTCGCCAAGGACTGGCAGCGCGATCCCAAACAGCTGCGCAGGCTCGGCTTCTACGACTGATCGACCCGGCCGTGATCATGCAGTGGTTCGCGAGTGCCGGCGTGGAACGCCCTGCATGACCACGCGGCCGGGCGGTCAGTAGGAGGAACCGGTGGACTTCTTTCCGGTGAGCAGGCCGATCACGCTGAGGCCGATCACCGCGATCGACAGCAGCAACGCGAGGTACCAGCCGAAGCCGAGTGAGACGTCCGCGCTGATGCCGCTGCCGAGACTGCCGGTGCTGCCGAGGATCTTGTCCTTGGTGCTCTGCAGGCGCAGCAGGAAGATCATGATGAGGAGCAGTGCGAGGCCGGCCGGTGCCGCCGCCATCGTGGCGAGCTTCGCGTTCTTGCTGACGATGGCCCCCACGAGCACGCCGACCGCGGCGAGAGCGGCCAGGGCCACCAGCTTGCCGCTCCAGTCCTCGAAACCGGCCCCGCTGTCGCTCTGGTTGATGCTGCGGCCGAGGAAGTTGCCGCTCACCGTGGCCTTCGCCCAGGGGAGGAAGGTCGAGATGAGCAGGAGCGCCGCCGCGGCGATGGCGGCGAAGGTGAGCGGGTTCGGCGCGCCGGTGGAAGTGCTCGTGCCGTAGCCGGATTGTGATGGGTATCCCTGGCCCGGGTACTGCTGCTGGGCGGGGTAACCCTGCTGCTGGGCCGGGTAACCCGGCTGCTGCGGCTGCTGCGGGTAACCAGGCTGCTGGCCCGGATAGCCCTGCTGCTGCCCTGGATAGCCCTGCTGCTGGCCGGGGTAGCCTTGCTGCTGCGGCGGGTAACCGGGCTGCTGGCCCGGATAGCCCTGCTGCTGCCCTGGATAGCCCTGCTGCTGGCCGGGGTGACCTTGCTGTTGCTGGCCCGGGTAGGGCGGCTGTTGTCCGGGATGTCCGGACTGCTGGCCGGGGTAGCCTTGCTGCTGGGGCTGGCCGCCCCCGCCGTAGCCCCCTTGACCGTAGTCGTCTGGCTGGCTCATGGGTGCAAGCGTAGAAGGTCGTGCGGGTTTGTGCCTACCGCTCTGGATCCGGGGTTGTGCGCGGGCCGTCCCGATGGGGCTTCCGTGTCGGTACGTTGGGCGTGGGGTCCGTCATGTGAGGAGAGCCCGGTGTTGCTGATTTTCGGGTTGTCGGTGTTCTTCCGTACGGTCGGTGAGGGGACGTTCCACTGCCCGAACTGCGGCGGCGACCGCAGGTACCGGCGGCGTTCCGCCCGGCGCTGGTTCACGTTCTTCTTCCTTCCGGTCATCCCGCTCCGGCGGCTCGGAGAGGTCGTCGAATGCGGTGCCTGCCGCACCAGGTTCGGCGTCTCCGTTCTCAGGCTGCCGACGGTCCGCCAGATGACGGAGGCACTGCCGGCGGGAATGCGCGCCGCCGTGGCGTCGGTGCTCATCGCCGGCGGCTCCGCCGACGACGCGTCGCGCCGCCGCGCGGTCGAGGCGGTGCGCGGCTACGGCGACGAGGAGTACGGCGACGAGGCGCTGGAACTCGCGCTGTTGTCGTCCGGCGCCCGTCTCGAGGACGAGATGGCCCGGGCCGGGGCGCAACTGACGGTCGAGGCCAAGGAGTGGTTCCTCGCCCAGGTCGTACGGGTCGCCTTGGCCGACGGGCCGCTCAGCGACGACGAGCGGCAGGCGCTGCACCGCGTCGCCGACCGGCTGGGCATGACGTCGGCGCACGCCTTCGGTGTGATCGTGATGACCGAGGAGGCGGCCAGCCCATGAGAAGAACCGCGCTGGTACGGCGCCCGGGCCCCGGCTCGCCGAGGGCATGGTGACCTATATCGGATCATCGCGCTGCGGCGTGCGGCGTGCGGCGTGTGGCGGTGTGCGGGGGCCGGTGGGCGGCCGGGCCGCCGGCCGCGGCCTCGATTGCGACGTGGCGCCACGGGTCTGTTACCTTATGAGACGTGCTCTTTGAGCTGCTCCTCCTTAGCGGCCGCGACGGGGACCTGTAAACGGTCGGCCCCCTCGTCGCGGGGCTTTGACGTGATCGTCGGCCGCAGGACCTGAGCGCAAACGGAGTCGAGTACCCAATGTTCCACCAGCGATCCAGTGGCATGCCCTTCCGGCGTTACCAGCCCTTCCGACCGGTCGATCTGCCCGACCGCACCTGGCCCGCCAAGACCATCACCAAGGCACCGCGCTGGCTGTCCACCGACCTGCGTGACGGCAACCAGGCACTGATCGACCCCATGAGCCCGGCGCGCAAGCTGGCGATGTTCGAGCTGCTCGTCGGCATGGGCTACAAGGAGATAGAGGTCGGGTTCCCGGCCGCCAGCCAGACCGACTTCGACTTCGTCCGCAAGCTGATCGAAGAGGACCGCATCCCCGCCGACGTGCGCATCTCGGTGCTGACGCAGTCCCGCGAAGAGCTCATCGAGCGCACCGTCCAGTCGCTGGCCGGAGCCGCGCAGGCCACCGTGCACCTCTACAACGCGACCGCGCCGCTGTTCCGGCGCGTGGTATTCGGCATCGATCGCGAGGAGTGCAAGCAGCTCGCGGTCACCGGCACCCAGCACGTCATGAAGTTCGCCGAGCGCTACCTGGGCGACTGCGACTTCGGTTACGAATACTCGCCCGAGATCTTCATCGACACCGAGCTGGACTTCGCCCTCGAGGTCTGCGAGGCGGTCATGGACGTGTGGGAGCCCGGGCCGGGCCGCGAGATCATCCTCAACCTGCCGTCCACGATCGAGCGGTCGACCCCGAACGTCTACGCCGACCAGATCGAGTGGATGAGCCGCAACCTGTCCCGCCGTGAGCATGTCTGCCTGTCGGTGCACCCGCACAACGACCGGGGGACGGCCGTCGCGTCCGCGGAGCTGGCCGTCATGGCGGGCGCCGACCGCGTCGAGGGCTGCCTGTTCGGGAACGGAGAGCGCACCGGCAACGTCTGCCTGGTCACGCTAGGCATGAACCTGTTCTCCCAGGGAGTCGACCCGCAGATCGACTTCTCCGACATCGACGAGATCCGCCGTACTGTCGAGTACAGCAACCAGATCCCGGTGCACGAGCGGCACCCCTACGCCGGTGACCTGGTCTACACGTCCTTCTCCGGGTCGCACCAGGACGCGATCAAGAAGGGCTTCGCGGCACTGGAGAGCGACGCGGCGGCCGCGGGCGTGCCGGTGGAGGAGTTCCGCTGGGCGCTGCCCTACCTGCCGATCGACCCGAAGGACGTGGGCCGCTCCTATGAGGCGGTCATCCGGGTCAACAGCCAGAGCGGCAAGGGCGGCGTGTCGTACATCATGCAGTCCGAGCACTCGATGGACCTGCCGCGCCGGCTGCAGATCGAGTTCTCCCGCGTCGTCCAGGAGCACACCGACAGCGAGGGCGGTGAGGTCACCGCCGAGCGGATGTGGGAGATCTTCGAGGCGGAATACCTCGCCGTGGGGCCCCGCATCGGCCTGCTCGCGCACCGTACGTCCTCGCGAGTCGACGAAAAGGACCTGCTGAACTGCGACGTGCGGCTCGACGGTGAGATCCGCGAGATCGAAGGGATCGGCAACGGCCCCATCTCGGCCTTCGTGGACGCGCTCACCCCGATCGGCGTCAACGTACGAGTGCTGGACTACCACGAGCACGCGCTGAGCGCCGGTGGCGACGCCAAGGCAGCGGCCTATGTCGAGAGCCAGATCGGCGACACCGTCTACTGGGGGGTCGGCGTCGACGCCAACATCGTCACCGCGTCCCTCAAGGCCGTGCTGTCCACGGTCAACCGCGCCGCCCGAGCCGGCCAGGCCTGACCCGATCGCCCTCCCGGCGACGGAACCCGATCGGCGCCGGGAGCACTCGACGCCCCGGACCTCGATCAGGCCCGGGGCGTCGATGTACCGGCGCCCGAGCGGAGCGTGGCCGGCGGGCCGCGGACAGGCGGAGCGGTCAGGCAGCGGACAGGACGCGGTCGACGAGCTGGCGCAGAGGCCCGCTGAGCTGGGCCTCGTCGACCACCGCCGTGCGCCCGCCGACGTCGATCTCGTACATGAACCGGTCCGCGCCGGGAGCGGGCGGTCGCAAGGCGCCGAGGTCGACCCGGTCGACGAGTTCCCCCAGCACCGGGTCCGTCGCGGTATCGGCCTCGCCGCGTCGTTCGATGCCGGCGAAGCCGCCACTGCGGACCACGGTCACCTTCACGTGCTGACGCCTACCCCGTTCCACGCGGTTCTCACCGCGCCGGTCTCGGCGGCGGTCGCTCCGTAGAGGCGCGAAGCCGTCTCGACCGTGGCCGCCGCGAATGCCGCGAAATCGATGGTCTCGGACAACCCGCCGCCGGTGAGCGTGTCGTACCAGATCTGTCCGGCCCGCTCCCACGCGCGCCCGCCGATCGCGGTCGCGGCCAGGTGGAAGGCACGGTTGGGGATGCCCGAGTTGATGTGCACGCCGCCGTTGTCGCGGTAGGTCTCCACGTAGTCGTTCATGTGGCCCGGTTGGGGGTCCTTGCCGAGGTTCGGGTCGTCGTAGGCGGTGCCGGGCTCCTTCATCGAGCGCAGGGCGACGCCGTTGACGCCGGGTGCGAGCAGCCCGGCCCCGATGAGCCAGTCGGCCTGATCGGCGGTGTGCCCGAGGTGGTACTGCTTGATCAGCGCGCCGAACACGTCCGACATGGACTCGTTGAGCGCGCCCGACTGGCCGTAGTAGTCGAGGTTCGCCGTGTGCTGGGTCAGCCCGTGCGTGAGTTCGTGCCCGGTGACGTCGAGCGGGCCGGTGAAGGCGGTGAACAGCGTGCCGTCGCCGTCGCCGTACACCATCTGCGCGCCGTTCCAGAAGGCGTTGTCGTAGTCGCGGCCGTAGTGCACGGTGGAGATCATCGGTAAGCCGGCGCCGTCGATGGAGTTGCGCCGGTAGGCGGCCTCGAAGAAGTCGAAGGCAACCCCCAGCCAGTCGTAGGCCTGGTCGGCCATGGTGTCACCCGTCTCGGCGCCGCCCTCCTTGCGCACGGTGTCGCCGGGCAGCTGCTCGAGGTTGTGCGCGTCCTTGACCGTGCGGTCGGGGACGAAGTCCTCGAGGGGACCGGCCGGCTCGGCCGGTGTGATGCGACGTTCGGTGCGCTGTGCGGTGCTCAGCACGGCGGTGCGGCGCGCGATGTCCCGGAGCGCCGGGTCGTCGGTGCGCGCCGCCACCTCGTCGAGGATGTGCGGAGGCACGATCGTGCAGATAGTCATGACTGCCACGCTGCCACCGGCCGTGCCGCCCGGCCACCGCCCATGACGTTCTCGCGGGTCCGAATGCGGTCATCCCCGGTAAGTGATCTGTCACCGGACCGCAGCCGGGTCAACCTATGTCGTGAAGTGCGAAACAATGGGCCTGTGACGCTCTACCGCGACGAGGGCATCGTCCTCCGTACCCAGAAGCTGGGCGAGGCCGATCGCATCGTCACCGTCCTCACCCGGCGCACCGGCCGGGTGCGGGCGGCGGCCAAGGGGGTCCGCAAGACCAGATCGCGGTTCGGGGCGCGGCTGGAGCCGTTCACCCACGTCGACGTGCAGTTCTACGAGCGGCGCTCGCTCGACTTGATCACCCAGGCCGAGACGCTCCGCCCGTACGGCGAGCAGCTCGTCGCCGACTATCCGCGTTACACGGCGGGGACGGCCATGCTCGAGACGGCCGAGAGGCTCACCACCGAGGAGAAGGAGCCGGCGCTCCGGCAGTTCCTGCTGCTCGTCGGCGGCCTGCGCACCCTGGTCGAGCGCGGTCACGATCCACGGCTCGTACTGGACGCCTACCTGCTGCGTTCGCTGTCGGTGGCGGGATGGGCGCCCGCGCTGGACGAGTGCGCGCGCTGCGGGGAACGGAGCACGTTGCGCTCCTTCGCCATCGCGGCCGGGGGCGGGGTCTGTGGCCGCTGCCGGATGCCGGGTTCGGCCACACCGGCCCCCCAGACGTTCGTCCTGATGGCGGCGCTGCTGCGCGGGGACTGGGAACACGCCGACGGGAGTGAACCCCGGCACCGGGTGGAGTGCAGCGGTCTGGTCGCGGCCTACCTCCAGTGGCACCTGGAGCATCACATCAGATCGTTGAAGCACGTCGAGCGCGAAGCGCCGAAGCATCCGGGGTCGCCGGATGGCGGCGTCGCGTTCCTGGATCAGGAGCGAGTTTGAGCCACCAGGTACGCCCCCCGGAACCACATGCGAGTGGTGCCCGGCCACCGGAGATCCCGAAGGATCTCGTGCCCCGGCATGTCGCCATCATCATGGACGGGAACGGCCGCTGGGCCAAGGATCGCGGGCTGCCGCGCATCGACGGCCACAAGATGGGCGAGCACTCGCTGTTCGACGTGCTCATGGGCGCCATCGAGCTCGGGATCAAGAACGTCTCGACGTTCGCCTTCTCCACCGAGAACTGGCGGCGTTCCCCGGACGAGGTGCGCTTTCTCATGGGCTTCAACCGCGAGGTCATCCGGCGCCGGCGCGACCAGCTGAACGAGATGGGCGTACGGGTCCGCTGGGCCGGTCGGCGGCCGAAGCTGTGGCGCAGTGTGATCAAGGAGCTCGAGGACGCCGAGCGGATGACCCGCGACAACGACGTGCTGACGCTGCAGTTCTGCGTGAACTACGGGGGACGGGCCGAGATCGCGGACGCCGCGGCGGCGATCGCGCGCGACGTCGCGGCCGGAAAGCTGAACCCCGACAAGATCAGTGAAAAGGTCTTCGCGCGTTACCTGGACGAGCCGGACATCCCCGATGTGGATCTGTTCGTCCGGTCATCGGGGGAGCAGCGGGTGTCCAACTTCCTGCTCTGGCAGTCGGCCTACGCCGAAATGGTGTTCCTGGACACGCTATGGCCGGACTTCGACCGGCGGCACCTGTGGCACGCGTGCGAGATCTTCGCCGGCCGCGACCGCCGTTACGGCGGCGCGCTGCCCAACCCGGTCGAACCGCCGCCGTTCCCGGCACCGGCCGGACGCTCCGCCGGATAGCGCATCCGGGGCGTCCGAACCTGCCTCATCGACTGGACGGTCCCGGAGGACTTCTACGGCCGGCTGGGCCATCGGCCGTGGCGGCGCCACCTCATGTACCGCCACTCGATCGAGCGATGATCCCCAAACGATCGCGAGGGGTCACGCGCTTCCGGCGCAGGCGGGGCAGGTGCCGAAGACCTCCACCGTGTGGGTGACCTCGGTGAAACCGTGCTCCTTGCCGATCGACTCGGCCCAGCGTTCGACCGTGGGGCCCTCGACCTCGACGGTGCGGCCGCAGGACCGGCACACGAGGTGGTGGTGGTGCTGCTCGGTTGCGCACGCGCGGTAGACGGCCTCACCGTCGTTGGTGCGCAGGACGTCGACCTCGCCGGAGTCGCTCAGGGCCTGCAGGGCCCGGTAGACGGTGGTAAGGCCGATCTTGGACCCGTCCGCGCGCAGGTCGGCGAAGATGTCCTGCGCGCTGCGGAACCCCTCGTTGGCGGCGAGTACCCGGCGTACGGCCTCGCGGCGTGTAGTCGTCATCCCGTCACCTCCGCCTTCTGGTCATCGGGCCTGCCACGCCGCCGCATGAGTATTCCGCCGAGTACCGCGGCGACGAACACGGTCATCGCGAACATGACGATCGAGGGGCCCGGTGGCACACTGTATTCGAATGATCCCACGAGCCCGGCCACCGCAGACAGTACACCGATCGCCATCGCGACGAGCATGGTGCTCTTGAAGCCCCGTGTCAGCTGCTGCGCGGCGGCGACCGGCACCACCATGAGGGCGCTCACGAGCAGCAATCCTATGGCCCGCATGGCGATCACGACGGTCACGGCGGCCGTCACGGCGATGAGCAGGCTGAGGAAGCGCACCGGCAGCCCGGACGCGCGGGCCACCTCCTCGTCCTGGCACAGCAGGAACAGCTCGCGCCCGAACACGACCACGATGGCCAGCACCGCGATGGCCAGCCCCATGACCACATAGAGGTCGCCGCGCGACACGCTGGCGATCGACCCGAAGAGATAGGCCTGTAGCCCGGACCCGTTGCCGCTGGACAGGCTGGTGAGGATGACCCCGCCGGACAGCCCGCCGTAGAACAGCAGCGCCAGGGCCACGTCGCCGCCCGTCCGGCTCCGCGCGCGCAGCACCTCGATCGCCACCGCGCCGAGGGCCGAGACCACCACGGCGCCGAGGATCGGGGAGGTGCTGGTCAGCAGACCGAACCCGACACCGGTGAGCGCCACGTGCCCGATGCCGTCCCCGAGCAGGGCCAGCCGGCGCTGCACGATGAACGTGCCGATCGCCGGCGCGGTGAGCCCCATGAGCACCGCCAGGACGAGGGCGACGCGCATGAAGTCGAACTGCAGGATCTCGATCACGGTCGGTCTCTCCTGGTCACGTGGGATCCCAGGACGCGATGGCGGCGGTCTCAGGGTCTCTTGCATGCGGGTGGACGTGCTGATGCCCGGGCAGGGCACAGGCGCCCTCGGGCTGTGGCGGAGCGCCGTCGTGCACGACCCGCCCCGTCTCGAGGACGACGGCACGGGTGATCAGGGGCTCCAGTGGGCCGAGCTCGTGTGCGACCAGCACGACCGTACGGCCCTCGGCGGTGAGCCGGCTCAGCGTGGCGGCGAGGGCGGCCTGGCTCGCGGAGTCGACGCCGGCGGTGGGCTCGTCCATGACGAACGCGTCGGGCTCACCGGCCAGCGCCCGGGCGATGAGCACCCGCTGCTGCTGGCCGCCGGACAGGCGGTGCGCCGGATCGCGCGCGCGGTCGGCGAGGTCGACGGCGGCCAGGGCTCGGTCGACCGCTGCCCGGTCGGCCTTCGAGGACGGGCGGAACCGCGACTGGCGCGCGATCCGGCCCGACGCGACGACCTCGCGCACCGTGGCGGGCACCCCGCCGCCCACGGTCAGGCGCTGCGGGACGTAGCCGACGCGCTTCCAGTCGCGGAAGCGGGCCGGTGTCGAGCCGTAGATCTCGGTCCGGCCGGCCGCCATGGGCACCAGGCCGAGCAGGGCCCGGATCAGCGTGGACTTGCCCGACCCGTTCGGGCCGAGCACCGCGAGCACGTCGCCGGGCGCGACCCGCAGGTCGATGTCCTTGAGCACGTCCTTGCCGTCCAGCCGCACGCGGCCGCCGGTCATCGTGAACACGGCACCGCTCATGTGCAGCTCGACGCGGTGCGGAGCGCCTGCAGATTGCGACGCATGACGGAAAGGTAGTCGTCCTTGGAACCCTCGGCCACTCCCTCGAGCGGGTCGAGCGAGGCGGTCCGGACTCCGGCCTCCTTGGCCAGCGTCTGCGCCACCTTCGGGCTCACCAGCGTCTCCGTGAAGATCGTCGAGACCTTGTTGTCGCGCACGACCCGGGTGAGCTCGGCCAGTCGCTTCGGTGACGGCTCGTTCTGTGGGTCGACGCCGGCGATGGGCACCTGCTTCATGCCGTAGCGGTCGGCGAGGTAACCGAAGGCCGCGTGCGCGGTCACGAAGGTCTTCTGGGAGCACTGCCGCAGGCCGGCGGCGAACTCCTTGTCCAGCGCCCCGAGCTCTCCGGCGACCGACGCGGCGTTGGCGCGGTAGCCGGCCGCGTGCGCGGGATCGGCGGCCGCGAGCCGCTCGCCGAGCGTGGTCGCGATGGTCGCCAGGCGGCTCGGGTCCAGCCAGATGTGCGGGTCGTACGAGGTCTCGTGGCCGTGTCCCTCCTCGCTGTGCTCCTCCCCGGCGTGCTCGGCCTCCGACTCCTCGGCCGTCAGCGGAAGCGTCTTCACCACGCTCGCCGCGTCGAGTGAACGGTCCTTGGCGTGCTGGGCCACCGCTTCGTCGACGGCGGGCTGCACGCCCTTGACGTACACGACGAACTTCGCCTTGCCGACGTCGGCGATCTGGCGCGGGGTGAGCTCGAGATCATGGGGCTCGGCGCCGGGCTTGGTGAGCCCACGGACCGAGACGTCGGCTCCGCCGACCCGCTCGGCGATCCAGACCATCGGGTAGAAGGCGCCGATCACTTCGGTTCTGCCGGCGCTCGCCGTCGCGGAGCCTGGATTGCCGCTGCAGGCGGCCGTCAGGGTCAGCGCGGTGACCGCGAGTGCGGTACTTGAGACCATACGTCGGACATTACGAGAGCTAATCACCGTATTAGTGTGAATGAAGATGAAAACGATTGTCAAAACACGCCGAGCGCGTGATCTACCGCGAAGGCCAGCAGAACGCCCACACCGGCGATCCTGAGCAGCTTCCCGGAGGCGTCCAGCGTCGGCCAGTTCAGGAACGCGAACCAGGCCAGGAACGAGGCGAGCACGAGCAGCGCCGACGCCCCGAGCCAGCCCGTGCCGAGCATGCCGACGGCCAGGACCGCGAAGATCGCGACCAGGAGGGTCCAGCGCGGCAGGCGGTGCAGGAAGACCACGAGGGTCGCGCTGCGCCGTTCGACCTCGGCTCGGAACCCGCCCGCGCCGTCCGCCCGAGGATCACGCCCACCCGCGCCCGACTCTCTGGTACCCATCGCCCACCGTTCGTTTTCGCCGCTCGTCCAATCGAGGGCCCGCCGTGCTCGAAGGCGGCCCCGGGTCAAAGGTACGCGGCCACGCTGCCAGGATGAGGACGTGATCGCCATAACCCGCTGCCACGTGCCCATCGAGGACTCCGCGACCTTCACCGACCAGGCGAGCGCGGTGCTGCAGGCGCTGTCGGCCTGTCCCGGCCACCGGTACGGCCGGCTCGGTCGCACCCTCGACGATCCGACGCTGTGGGCCCTCGTCACCGAGTGGGACGGCGCCGGGTTCTACCGCAGGGCACTCGGGACCGACGACGTGCGGATGGCCTTCATCCCGCTCTCGACGCTCGCCATCGACGAGCCGGGCGCCTACGAGATCGTGGCGGCCGAGCCGCACTGAGCGGGGGCCGGTTCGGCCGGCCGTGGTCCCGTCCCCGGCCAGTCGCGGGTCAACCGGGCGCATCCCGCAGGGAAAGATCTGCGCGAGTCGCCGGCCTGTTCGTTTGAGTTCCCGCCGACCTGGCGATCAAGGCTGAGATCACGGGTCCCGGGGGGTGATGATGCGCCGTGCCGTCGCACTGACCGTGACCCTCTGGATCGCGGCGGCCGCGCTGGTGGCGTCGGACCGCTCACCGCCCGCTTCGCAGCCCGGCCGCGGCCCGGCCACGAAGACGATCCAGTACGGCGGCCTGCGGCTGCCCGTACCGGCCGGATGGCCCGTGTACCGGCTCGACCGGGAGCCGGGCCGCTGCGTGCGGTTCGACCGGCACGCGGTCTATCTCGGTCGGCCCGGCGCGGAGCAGCAGTGCCCCGCCCGCGTCGTCGGCCGCACCGAGGCACTGCACATCGAGCCGATCCCGCCGGCCTTCGGCCCGGGCACCGAGGCGCGCGCAGAGATCGAGAGGGTGCTCGGCCGGACCTCCGGAGGACGGCGCGGGGCGGCCCCGCAGAGCATGTCGGCGGCCGGGTCCGCCCTGCCCGGCGGCATCGAGCGCGAGATCCGGCTGCCGCTCCACGACGCTGGGGTGATGGTCACGGCGACCTACGGCTCGGACCGCGGCACGGTCGAACGGGCGTTACGCGGAAGCGAGCGGGCACCCTGGTGGCCGGGTCCGGCGTTCTTCTCCGGCGGACCCGCCACTACCGCCACTACCGCCGCCACCACCGCCCGCACCTCTACCGCCCCCGCCGCCACCCGTACCGCCGCAACCGCCGGGCGCCCGGTGAGGCGCCGGCCGTGGACGACCGGACGGGGCTTCGACACCTGTACGGCCCCCTCGCTGCGGGCGATGCGGGCCTGGCGCCGCACCTACCGGATCGCCAACATCTACATCGGCGGCGCCGCCCGTGGCTGCTCGCAGAACCACCTCACCAGGAGCTGGGTGCGGTCGGTACGGCGGATGGGCTACCGGCTGATCCCGACCTACGTCGGCCTTCAGGCACCGTGCAACAAGCGCTACCAGGACGGCTACACGATGGAGCGGCCGGCCACCGAGGGACGGCTGTCGGCCTACGACGCCGTACGGCGGGCGAAGGCCCTCGGCATCGGCCGCCGCGCCCCGATCTACTTCGACATGGAGGCATACGACAGCCGCAAGACGAGGTGCCGCGAGGACGTGCTGCGGTTCCTGCACGAGTGGAGCCGCGGGCTCCACCGGCGCCATTACCGCTCGGGCGTCTACAGCAGCGTGGCCTCCGGGATCATGGACCTCGGCCTGGCCAAGGGCGTCACCAAGCCGAAGGCGATCTGGTTCGCCCACTGGAACCGCAAGGCCGACGTGTACGGCGATCCCTACATCCCGGACACGTGGTGGCACCCCCACCGCCGGATCAAGCAGTACCGGGGCGGGCACAAGGAGCGACACGGCGGCGTCACGATCAATATCGACAGCAACATCATCGACGGGCTCGTCCACTGACCCCGCGTTGACAGGTCACCTCCCGCATGAGCGCGAATGTGCCCTAAGCTGGGACCCCATTGGCGCAGGATCCGGCCGGGCGGCCGGGCCGAGCGCCCACCGGGGATCACTGAAGCCGCGCGGTTCAGATGCGTGCGACCAATCCCACCGACCGCCAGCCGGATGGAGAACTGCCATGGCCCGTCGTTCCGACGTGTTGGACACGATCGTCAGCCTCGCCAAGCGGCGAGGTCTGGTGTACCCGTCGAGTGAGATCTACGGCGGGCTGCGTGCGTCCTGGGACTACGGGCCGCTCGGCGTCGAGCTGAAGAACAACGTCAAGCGGCAGTGGTGGAAGTCCATGGTGCAGGGCCGCGACGACGTGGTCGGCCTCGACTCCTGCGTCGTGCTCGCCCGTGAGGTCTGGCAGACCAGCGGTCACGTCGACGCCTTCGTCGACCCTCTCACCGAGTGCCAGTCCTGCCACAAGCGCTACCGGGCCGACCACCTCGAAGAGGCCTACGTCGAACGGCATGGCCGGCCGCCCGCGAACGGCCTCGCCGACCTGGGCTGCCCGAACTGCGGTACCAAGGGCGCCTTCACCGAGCCGAAGATGTTCAACGGGCTGCTCAAGACCTACCTCGGCCCGGTCGAGGACGAGTCCGGCCTCGCCTACCTGCGGCCCGAGACCGCACAGGGCATCTTCGTCAACTACCTCAACGTCCAGCAGTCCGCGCGCCGCAAGATCCCGTTCGGCATCGGGCAGATCGGCAAGTCGTTCCGCAACGAGATCACCCCGGGCAACTTCATCTTCCGCACCCGCGAGTTCGAGCAGATGGAGATGGAATTCTTCGTCGAGCCGGGCGGCGACGAGGAATGGCACCAGTACTGGATCGACCAGCGCATGCAGTGGTATGTCGACCTCGGCATCCGCAAGGAGAACCTGCGGCTGTACGAGCACCCGCAGGAGAAGCTGTCGCACTACTCCAAGCGCACGGTCGACGTGGAGTACCGCTTCGACTTCACCGGCACGCAGTGGGGCGAGCTGGAGGGCATCGCCAACCGCACCGACTACGACCTGACGGTGCACGGCAAGGCCTCGGGCACCGACCTGTCGTTCTTCGACCAGGAGCGCAACCTACGGTTCGTGCCGTACGTCATCGAGCCGGCCGCCGGCGTCGACCGCTGCGTCCTCACCTTCATGATCGACTCTTATGCCGAGGACGAGGCGCCGAACGCGAAAGGCAAACTGGAGAAGCGCACCGTCATGCGGCTCGACCACCGGCTCGCCCCGGTCAAGGCGGCCGTGCTGCCGCTGTCGCGCAACGCGGACCTCTCGCCGAAGGCGCGCGATCTCGCGGCGCAGTTGCGCCGCAACTGGAACGTCGACTTCGACGACGCGGGTGCGATCGGCCGCCGTTACCGCCGCCAGGACGAGATCGGCACCCCCTACTGCATCACCGTTGACTTCGACACCCTGGAAGACGACGCGGTGACGGTCCGGGAGCGCGACTCGATGAACCAGGAACGGATCGCCATCGGCCAGGTCGAGTCCTTCCTCGCCGCCCAGCTGGTGGGTTGCTGAATTCCGCGTTCTCGCTGTCTGAGGCGGTGCCGCGCTCCCGGTCGCTGTGGCGCGGCACCGCCCACAACTGCACGATCACGCCCGCGCAGCGGAGGCGGACGGGAATCGAACCCGCCTGACCGAGCTGCTCGGTCACCTCGGTTTTGAAGACCGGGGGGGCCACCAGGCACCCATTCGCCTCCTTGAGACGGGTGCCTCCCAGGGGAAAGTGGCGCCCGACCGCGCGGGTGATCTTATCCTCCGGTCGGCGGTCGGTGTTCACGTAGCCGCCGGTGGAGGTCATCGATCCGGACCGTACGGCCACGGCGGTCCAGGTACTCCAGCAGTGGCAGTGCCACTCGGCGGGTGGTGTCGAGGGCCTGCCGCGCCTGTGTAACGGTGAACGGCTGGGGAAGCTTGCCGAGGATGCGTACGGCCTGCTCCTCAGCGTCGGGGAGCAGCACGATGCCGTCGGTGATGCGCAGCAGCAGCTGTGCGGCGTGCGCGGTGGCCAGCGCGCGGGTATGCAGGCCGAGGACGGTCAGGCGGTCCGCTTGAGGGGCACGGAATGGCGAGTCGGCCAGTTCGGCCCGGACGGTGTCGACGGCGTGCCTGAGGTCCGGAGGCAGAGTCGGGACCTCCTGCTGCGCGAAGAGCTTGCCGCGGCGTAGCCGCAGCGGGGTGCCTGTGACCAGTGCCTCGACCAGCGAGCGGTCGGGTAGGTCGAGCTGCCGCCGGGCGGCTTCGACGGAAAGGCCCGGGTCGTGTGGTTGCCGGACCGCGTGATCTTGGATGGTTCGGGTGAGGCGTTCGCCAAGGGCGATCCAGTGCTCGGGGTCGGCCACCCAGTCGCTCGTCACCGGTTCCGCAGGCGGCTTCACTCCCATCGCGATCAGGTCGGCTCGCCGGATCAGTCCGTGCAGACGTACCAAGGCCGCTCCATCGGGTGTCCCAGTGACCTGTCCCAGTTGCGCGGTGCGGTGGGCGGCCGCGCCGCGCCGCTGAAGCCGCGGTGGCCGTACGTCCATGACCGTGGCGTCCCAGATCCGGCGGCTACCGGGATCGCGCAGCAGCGTCCGGTCGCCGACCCGCAGCGGCAGCGGCCGACGGAGGGTGATCCGGCAGAAGTCCGCGCCGAGTGGCCGGACGGTGGCGGGGATTGCGGCGGCGCCCGTATGGAAGGTCACCTGCCGGGGCGGAGGCGTCCGGTCGGCCGAGCTGGACCGCACGTCGAAGATCTCGGTGTCGAGCCAGCGGCCGGGGGTGAGTAGCGCATCTCCGCGGCGCAACCCGTCGGCGGCGCGGCCGCGCACATTGATCGCGATCCTGGCCGGGGGATCGACCTGCTCGACCGGATGCTCAAGGGTGTGCAACCCTCGAACGTGCAGCTCCTCATCGCTGCCCGCCATGCGGAGCCGATCACCGACTCGTACCGTGCCCGCACCGAGGGTGCCGGTGACGACGGTGCCTCGCCCGGTGATGGTGAACACCCGATCGATCCACAGCCGAACACCGGAGTCAGGGTCGGAACCCGGTAGCAGGGCGGCCATCCGGGCGAGTTCGTCACGCAGTTCCGGGAGGCCTGCTCCGGTCGTGGCGCTCACCGCGACGGCGGGCACCCCGGCCAGGCCGGTCCCGGACAGCTTCTGGGCGGCCTGCCCGAGGGCCGCGGAGGGATCGGCCAGATCGGCCCGGGTCACCACGAGCACACCATGCCGGATTCCGAGGGCGTCGAGGACCTCGAGGTGTTCCCGCGACTGGGCCTGCCATCCGGCGTCCGCGGCGACCACGAACATCACGGCGGGCACCGGGCCCACGCCGGCGAGCATGTTGGTGAGGAACCGCTCGTGCCCTGGGACGTCCACGAACGCCAGGTCGGGTGCGGTCGTCCAGACGAAACCGAGGTCGATGGTGAGACCGCGGCGGCGCTCTTCCTCCCAGCGGTCGGGCTCCATTCCGGTCAGCGCCCGTAGCAGGGTGGACTTGCCGTGGTCGACGTGGCCGGCCGTGGCGATCACCCGCATGCGGCCGCTCCCCGTACGGCGTCTATCAGCGTTTCGTCGTCTTCGGCGGGCAGCGTCCGTAGGTCGAGCAGGCAGCGGCCGTCCGTCACCCGGCCGAGCACGGGGGGTGTGCCGTGCCGCAGCGCCACAGACAAGCCCGCTTCGAGTGCGACGGCCACGCTGGGCAGGGTGACCTCCGGAGCGCCGCCACCACCGACGACCGCCTCCGATGTGACGACGCCGGCGCCCACCCCGGCCTCTCGCAGCCGCCCGGCGATGTGCTCGGCACGCTGGCGGAGCTGTGCGGCGCCGACGCCAAGCGCGCGGCTGACCGGCGTGTCGGTGTCGTTGAGCGTGGCCTCCAGGGCGGCCATGGTGAGCTTGTCCACACGCAGCGCGCGGGCGAGCGGGTGACGGCGAAGCCGCTCGACCAGATCGGCACGCCCCAGCAGCAACCCGCACTGCGGCCCTCCGAGCAGTTTGTCGCCGCTGGCGGTGACGAGATCGGCGCCCAGACCGAGCCAGCTCGCGGCGTCGGGCTCGTCGGGCAGCATCGGCTCGGGGCGCAGCAGTCCCGACCCGATATCGCCCACGAGAGGGACCTTGCGTTCCATGCACAGCGCGGCGAGGGCGGCGACGCTCGCGCCCGACGTGAACCCCTCGATCCGATAGTTCGACGGATGCACCTTCAGCACGAACCCGGTTTCCGGTCCGATGACGCGCCTGTAGTCGTCGGGTGTCGTCCGGTTGGTCGTGCCGACCTCGCGTAGCCGGGCCCCCGTGGAGACCAGGAGTTCGGGAAGGCGGAAACCGTCGCCGATCTCGATGAGCTCGCCCCGGCTGATCACGATCTCCCGTCCGGCGGCCAGCGCGGTGGCGGCCAGCACCAGTGCGGCGGCATTGTTGTTGACCACATGCACCGACTCCGCCACGGGCACGGCGCCTGCCAGCGCCGCCAGCGCCAACCGACCGCGCCTGCCCCGGGCGCCAGTGGCGAGGTCGAGTTCGACGTCGGTCGCCCCGGCCGCAAGCTGGAGGGCCTCCCGCGCCGCCGCCGACAGGGGAGCGCGCCCCAGGTTGGTGTGCAGGATGACGCCGGTCGCGTTGAGGACCGGTCGCAGTCCCGTCGTGCCTCGTGGCAGCGCGGCCAGCGCCGTCTGCGCAACCTCCTGCGGGGCGATCTCTCCGGCACGGGCACGCCGCTGGGCCGCCGTGACCACCGCTTTGACCCGGTCGTGGCCGAGCCGTTCCCGAGCCACGGCGAACCGCGGATCGGCGAGCAGGGCGTCCGTACGAGGAATCAGCCGACGAGGATCTTCCACTCTTCCTCTCCACAAGGCCCTGCGCGCTGGAGATCTGAATCGTACGCCAAGCCCGTGACGATCAGCTCGAAGCGGCTGACCCGGCTTGCCCACGGTGGTGGCTGAGCTTGCAAGATTCCCCCGGGCGAATTGGAATCCTTGCCGGCCGGGCTCAGGTGAGCCGACACGAAAATAGTGGTGGAGGTAACTCCACCACTATTTTCCGCTGATTCTACTGGTACCGGTTGTAGCCGTACTTGTCCTGGCAGTCCTTCCAGGTTCCGTCCGGTAGCAGCTTGCACACTCGGAAGCGGACGTACGCGCCATAGGCGGGACCGGTGGGCGGAGGTTTGATCTGCGTGGTGTTCGTCTGCCCGCAGCCTCGCTGGCTGACAAGGTTGGTCCGCTGCCAGCTTCCCGAGACCTGCTTGTAGAGCGCCCCGATGATCCCGTTGTCGCCATCGCAATAGGCGTCGTAGGCTGATATATATCCGTTTTCATTGGCCCCGGATGTAGCCGAGACCCACTTGCCGGAACCCAGATAAGCGCCGGAGTCGCCGTATACAAGTGTGGAGATCTCATCCGCCAGCGCAGGCGTCGCGGTCAGCGCGAGCGCCGTTCCGGCGACGGTGCACAGGATCGCTGACCGGCCCAGCCGGGTGCGAACTCGCTTCATAGCCACTCCCTTACGTAGATCATTGTGTGTTTCAACTGGGGACGTCGGATGTCCCACGCCCGACGTCTCATTGGCGTGGAATCTACCGGTTCCCAGGGGGCGCGCCACAGTTGTCGCGTCTCCCCATTTCGGTGCGAGCATCATCAATTCGTGGCACCGGAACAGGGGATCGATTGAGTAAGCCAGAGGCGTGCGTTGAGTAGGGCTCGACCGAGCTAGGTCTCGGGGAGGTCGAGTTTGCCCAGCTCGGCCCGGGATTTGACGCCGAGCTTGGGATAGGCCCGATAGAGATGGTTGCCGACGGTCCGGGGGCTCAGGAAGAGCCGGGCACCGATTGCGCCGTTGCTGGCACCCGTCGCCGCCAGTCGCACGACCTGGCGCTCCTGTGGAGTGAGTTGGCCGAGGAGGCCGGACATCGGCTCCGGGGCGGTGGCGGAGCTCATCACCTTCAGTTCGGCCCGGGCTCGAGCCGCCCAAGGTTTGGCGCCAAGCCGTTCGAAGGTGTCCGCGGCCGCGCTCAGCGGGTTGTGGGCGGCGGACTTTCGACGGATGCGACGCAGCCATTCGCCATAGGCCAGCTGGGTGCGAGCCCGCTCGTAAGGTTGGTCGATCTTTTCGTGCATCTGCATGGCGGCCTCGTAGTACCGCTCGGCCTGCTTCCCGTGACTCGTCAGTGCCTTGCAGCGAAGAGCCACCGCGGCGGCCACGGGATTCCTGCTCCCGTCAACCCGTTTCTCGAGAAGAGCGAGTGGGCGACTCGCCTGGTCCGGCCGCCCACACCGGACCGCCGCCTCGATGTGGTCGGAAGCAAGGCGGACGGGCCCGATGAGCGACTCGCCGGACCAGAGGCTCTCCAACCGGATGAGGGCCTCCTCATCGCGGGTGTATCCCAGGTCGAGCAGCGCCAGCGCCCAGGTCCCCAGCGCGATACCGGGGATCATGCCCTGAGCGGTGGCGTACTCCATGCCGTCCATCGCCAGAGCGGTGCAGCGATCCTCGTCGCCCTCGACGGCGGCGAGCCAGGCGAGAACGTTCTTCAGCTGACTCGCGCGATGGAACTGCCCGCTCTTCGATGCGAGATTCAGGCCCTCGGTGGCGGCAGCGGACGCCTGACCGTGGCGGCCCCGATACATGTGCGCCTGGGCGAGCACTTGGAGCGCATGGGGCAACAAGCGCGTCGTGCCGCCCTCCCGGCACTCCGCCACCAGAGTCTCGGCCACCAAGGCGTCGGCCGTCGCGCACTCGCCATGACCGATGACTGTGAGGTCAAGCGACACCACCATGATTCCCTCGGCCACCTCTGCGGGCACAGAGGCCCTCGCCGCCTTGGCCAGCTCGAGCACGGCATGCGGATCATCGGCTTCGGTGCGGCCCGGGGGGGTCATCACAGCGGACAGTGCAGAAGAGAGCGACACCAGGGGGGAAGACGCGGGCAGCGAGAGGGCGCCAAGCCGAGACCGCGCCACCCGGACAAGGTCGGTGTCAGCCGCGTGGAGGCCGCATCGGATCGCCTCCACCAGCATGAGCATCGCCTTTGCCGGCTCATGGGCGTGGATGAGTTCCGCTCCCTCCAGCAGGGTGCGGCCGGCCGGCAGTGGTGCTCCCTGCTCGAACCCCGCGGCGGCCTGGACGCGGGCGGCGGTGGCTCGCATCGACGGATCGTCGGTCAGCGTGACCACCTGCTCGGCGAGTTCGAGCGCTCCGCGCAACAAGCCCGCCCGACCCGCCGCCGCGGCCGCCGCGGCCAGCATCCGGGTGCCTCTCTCCCGATCCGCCGTGAGCCGTGCAGCGCGTTCATAGGCCGCGTACGCATACTGATCGCCGCTGTGTTCGGCCACGCGTTCCAGTTCGGCCGCCACCTCCTCATCCGGCCCGGCCGTGGCCGCGGCCAACTGCCAGGCGCGCAGGTTCACGTCGTCACCGGCGGCCTCCGCGAGGTCGCGATGGGCGGCTTGCCGTTCAGCGGCCGTCACGTCGTGATACGCGACGGCCCGGATCAGCGGGTGAGAGAAGGCCACGGTGGAACCTGTGACGTGCACGAGGCGGGCCTGTTCGGCGGCGCCCAGGTCCGCGAGGGTTGCACCGGACCGCCGCGCCGCCCGCAGCACGAGGCCGAGTTCGGGGGTGTCGACGGCGGCCGCCAGCAAGAGCAGGGCCCGGGTGGGGACGGGAAGCCGCCCGAGCGCCTTTTTGAAGAACCCCTGAGCCGGCCCGGTGACCGCGACCGCGCCATGGTGAAACGCGTACGGGTTCAGCCGACCGGCTCTCTGTGCCGGTGTCAGCGCGGTGAGGAGTTCCGAGAGCGCCAGCGGATTACCACGGGCCTCCGCAATGATCCGGTCCCTGGCCGGTGGCACCAGTCCTGGGTCCCTCTGCGCGACGACGGCCGCCGCGGACGTATGGTCCAGGGGTCCTAGCCGGAGCTCCGGGAGTCCGGCCCCGGCGAGCACCTGGTCGTCGTCACGAGCCGCGATGACCAGCGCGATTCCTTCGGAACCGAGTCGGCGGGCGGTGAACAGCAGCGCCTCGGCGGAGGCATGGTCCACCCATTGCGCGTCATCGACGAGACAGAGCAGAGGCCGTTCGGCGGCCAGCGCGGACAACACGGAGAGTAATGCCGGTCTGATGACGTGATGATCGGTGTTCCGTTCGGCACCGAACTCCAATGCGGCGTTGAGCGCGGTGGCCTGCGCCCCGCCCAGCGCCTTGATGTGAGAGTGGACGGGACGCAGCAGCATGTGCAGAGCGGCGAACGGCAGCTCGGCCTCCGATTCGAAACCGGCACCGCGCAGTACCCGCACCCCCTCGGCGGTCCGGCCGACGTCGTCGAGCAGCGCCGTCTTGCCGCTGCCGACCTGACCCTTGATCACGACAACCCCGCCCGCTCCGGAACGAGCACGGCTGATCAACCGGTCGATTTCAGACCGTTCCTCGGCTCTTCCCTTGAGCATGAGCGGTCCCTCTGCCAGTCGGTGATCCACGTACCACCCCAAACGAAGTCAAGATCAACTCCAGACCCTGTCCACCAGTGGCCAGGACCAGATGAATACGAAGCGTCCGGAACACGTCGTGCGGGATACGGAACGGTAACGGTGCTCGGGGGGCGTCCCACCGGCGTGGGGGCACCGCTCACGCACCAGTCCTTGAGCGCCCCGTCTCTATCGGGCCTATCCCACGCTCGACGTCAGATTCCGGGCCGAGCTGGGCAAACTCGATCTCTCTGCGACATGGCTCGGTCGAGGCCTACTCAACGCAGGCCTCTGGCGTACTCAATCGATCCCCTGTTCCAGTGCCAGGAATTGATGATGCTCGCGCCGAAATGGGGGAGACGTGACAGCTGTGGCGCGCCCCCGGGAATCGGTAGATTCCACCGCAATGTCGGCGATCGCTGACATAGGACGTCCAACGTCCATGGTGGGAGATGCTGAAGAGAGAAGGGCCCATGGTCACAGCTCTGTCTGAAGTCGTCCGCGTCGCCGCGGACGGCGCTCGCGTCTCGGTATCGCTGCCCGCGGAGGCGGGCACCCTGAAGTGGCACGGGGCCACCAGACTTAGCGGTCCCAAGTTCATCCGGCACTTCGACCTCGCGCAGGCCGGTGAGCACAAGGTGATTCCAGAGAAGA
This sequence comes from Actinomadura alba, assembly GCF_014323705.1. Taxonomy (GTDB): domain Bacteria; phylum Actinomycetota; class Actinomycetes; order Streptosporangiales; family Streptosporangiaceae; genus Actinomadura_C; species Actinomadura_C alba. The sequence continues at coordinate 72,671 of NZ_JABVEC010000001.1, read as the reverse complement.
TCCTGCCGGGTGCGCGTACGGAGATCTTTCGCAGGCGTGGCTTCGATCTGGTGCTGTACGAGGCGGCGGACCGCTCGGACGGCTGCCTTGTCTTCGTGGGGCCGCACAACGAGGCCAGCACGTGGTTCGGCGGTCCTCCTCCGCGTCCCGCGGTCCTGAACCGCATCGTCTCGATGCTGACGTTCGCCGACTCGCCCGCCGGCGCGCGGCTGACCGCAAAGCCCGCCGCGAACCTCCAGCAGCACGGGACCATGCTGGTCGGATCGGACGCGCGCATGACAGTCATCATCAGGGACGCCCGGAACGTGCGGGACGACCTGCCCACCTGGCGGGGTCAGGCGCAGGGAGACGCCGAGGTCTGGCGGAGCCGACTGGACCTGCGCGAGGAGCAGGCGGCCAAGCTGAAGGGGACGCCCTTCGAGTGGCGCTACACGTTCGCGAACGCGACCTCGGTGTTCGATGTCACCTTCCGGAGCGAACCGCCCCCCGGCGTCAGGCTCAAGAGCGCGGTGGAGGAGAACCACGTGAACACCGTGCTGTCCGGTCTGAAGGTCGCCTGGGCGGCGTGACGAGTCCATGATGAGTCTGCCGACCGCCCTCGCCCTTGTCTCCCTGCTCCTGTCCACCTTCGCCGTGCTGGCCGTCGGCGCCGTCTACTCCAGGCTCCGCCTGCTGGAGCGGACCGCGCTGAACCCGCGGAGCGCCCTGCTCGCGGATGAGGTACTGCTGGCGCCGGAGGCGCTGCGGCCCACGGGAGACGAGAGGAACATCCTGGTGCTGCTGCTCAACGACGGCTGCGCCGCCTGCAAGCTCGTGTGGCACGCCGTCTCCGAGTACGCCCCGGCCCGAGATCTCACTGACGTACGAATCGTGGCGCTGTTCGCCTCAGCGGACGCGGCCGGTTCGTTCGACGACGTCCCTGGAGTGGCGAGCACCGTGGACCCCGATCTGTGGGCCGCCCTGTCCGAGGGCTACACCCCCTGTGTCTTTCTGATCGACGATGCGGGCCGCGTGACCGATCGCCGGTTCGTCTACGGCGACACCGACGTTCCCGCCCTCCTCGCCGACCTTGTCTCAGCACCCGAACCCGCCGGGAGTAGCCGTGCGCTTTGACCTGATCCCATCCATGGACACCGCTCCGGCCGACGCCGCCCCGAGTCGGATCCGTGAGCTCATCCCCAACCCTCCGGCGTCACGGCGGACCATGGTCAAGGGCTTGGGGGCCGCGGCGATCGCAGCCACCTTGGTGCCTTTCGACTGGGCCCTCTCCCGTCGCGCGGCCACGGCGCGGGTCGCTCCCTCATCGGAGTGGACCGACCCGCACTGCGGAGGGGTGGGTGGGTACGACGGGCAGTCGAGCAACTGGTGGGAAGGCCCCGCGGTCTGCTACGGCGGCTGGCGCAGGGGAGGCCGCCCCTGCAACGCGGAGAACCGCCACTGGGACGGTCACTTTATCTACTCCAGCCCGTGGTACGAGGACATCTGGTCCCAGCGCAGCACGAACTACTGCAACACCAGGAACGCCTGGCGGTGGTCCACCCCCAGCGGTAACACCTTCCGATGCTCGGACGCCTGGACTCACATCTACTGGGACGACGGGACCAACAAGGCCGGCCTGACCATCGCCGTGTGCTTCGTGGGCGTCTACGGGTAGCCGGCGGATCGCGTGATGAGGAACTTTCGTGACCACTGATTCAGCCACGGCTGCGGATGCGGCAGACGGCCGGCTCCGCCGGGCCCTGCTGCATCCGCTCAGTGTGGCCCTGCCGATCGTGCTCGGAGCCGCCGTTCCAGCGGCGCTGGCCACGGCCGGCCCGGGTGCTCAGGGATCGGTCGGGACCGTGCTGGCGCTCCTGGCGTTCTCGTGGGCGGGCCTCAACGCGGGATACGCCAACTCGGGCTCCACTTGAAGCAACAACTCGGCGTTTCTGCTGAGCGCGCCGGTCTGGCGCGGTTCTGGTCCGCTGATGAGCTTCGGGCTCGGTCTGCAGTTCGGTGCGTTGCTGGTCGCCCTCGTCGGCGCCGTGTTGGGCGGCCTGGTGCAGGTGCTGCTGCCCTTGCCCGTACGGCTCGGGCTGCTCGGCCTGGTGGCGGTGGCCGTGCTGTTGCGCGAGGGCGGGCTGGTGACACTGCCGGTGCCCGAGAACCAACGCCTCGTTCCCGAACACGTGCAGCATCGTGGCCGCCTCGTGGGGACGATCCAGTTCGGGTTCGAGATGGGCACCGGAATGCGCACGTACTCGCCGTCGGCCCTGCCTCATCTGGTGCTGCTGGCCATCCTGCTGGCGCTGCCGTTCCATGGGGCCCTGGCCGCCGGGGCGGGGTTCGCGGCGGCACGCTGGATCATGCCCGCGGTGAGCATCGGTCATGGCGGCGACGGAGCGTGGGAGGAACTGTGGCGGGCTCACCGCAGGCTGCTCGCCGTGGGGACGGCGCTGGCCACGGCGACGGCGCTCGCCACCGGGATCGCGCTGACCGCGTGGTGACGACGCCCGTGGTGACGACGCTCGTGGTGATCTACGATGCGGCCTGCGGCAGTTGTTCCGCCATCGCGGCGCGGTTGTCCGACGTGCTGGTCCCGGCCGTGCTGACCCGATCGTGCCGGGACCCGCACCTTGCCGCCGAATTCCCGGTCCTCGCCGGTCGTCTCGGTGAGCGGCCCTGCCGGCGCCCACTGCTGATCGTGGTCCGTTCCGACGGCCGTGCCGAGGTCGCGAGCGGCCTGCCGATGATGTGGCGCGGCGCGCGGATGGTCGCGCGGGGCCGCCGGCTCGCCGCGATACAACTGGCGCTGTGGATCATGTGGCGGCGGATTCGGGGGCGGCGAGCCGCGCATGGATGATCGCCAGTCGTCCGACGTCATTGCCGGCCGGTGAGGCGGGCCACGATGACGCACCAGAGGTGGCCGCCGGTCTCCCGGACGATGTCGCGCGATGATCGTGGGTAGGCTGCAGGTTGCGTAGTGCCGGGTGAGGGGTGGGTGTGAACAGGCATGGCATCGGCCGGTCGCCGGCCGCGCCGAGTGCTCTCTCGCGGGCGCTGCTGATCCTGCTGGGCTTCGCGGGTCTCTTCGGCTGTTGAGTCTTTCCTTCCCCTGCTCCGCGCCGCCCGGTGCGTGATCGCGTGATCGCGTGTTCGCGCTGATGATGGTGGGTAAGGTGTGCACTGCGTATCGGAGCCGTCGCCGGGGGAGGGGTGGCCTGTGAATGAGTGCGGCGCCGGCCGTCCCGCCGGCTGTGGCGAGCCGGGTACGGCCTCGCGGGTGCTGCTGCTCCTGCTGGGCCTGCTGGGCTTCGTGCTCTCGCCGGCGGTCGCGGCACCAACCGCCGCCGCGGCGGGCCACGCACCGGGTGTCGCGCAGCAGACCGTGTCGCTGAAGAAGTCGCCCTCCCAGGGCGCCCCGCGCGCCTCCAGGGGCGGGCGCGGTTCCGCGAGCACCGAGCGTTCCGGTCATCACACCCACCACACGGCCGCCACGGCGCTCTTGCAGTCCGCGCAGCCCGCACAGCCCGCTCAGCCGACGCAGTCCCCGTACGAGCACGGTGCGGTGCCGGCCGTGCTCGCCTCGGGCACGGGGCTCTCCGCACCGGCGTCCGGCCTCGTCCGGGCCGGCGCCGGCCGCGCCGACCCGGTCCCGGGCGCGCACGTGGGCACCCCCCGCGGCCGGGCACCGCCGTTCTCCACGGATTTCTGACGTCCCTGTCGGCCGGGCGGCCGTGGCCGCCCCGTCACCCGTGGTGTGCCGTGACAGCGGCGGCCGCCGTTCCCGTGGAGGTTCTTCCTTGTCTCGCGCCACCATGGTGCGGGCGCTGCTCGCGCTCGCCGTAATCGCCGGATCACTTTTCTTCGCGTTCACCACGCCCGCCCGCCTCGGACTCGACCTGCGCGGCGGCACGCAGATCGTGCTCGAGACCAAGGATTCGCCGACCGCCAAGGCGAACCAGGAGTCGACCGACCGGGCACTGGAGGTGCTGCGCCGGCGAGTGGACGCCCTCGGCGTGGCCGAGTCCTCGCTGACCAGGTCGGGGGAGCGGCGCATCATCGTCGAGCTCCCCGACGTACAAGATCCCAGAAAGGCGGCCGACGTGATCGGCCGCACCGCCCAGCTCACCGTCCACCCCGTGCTCGGGGTCGAGCAGAACGCCAACGCCAAGCCGGCGGCGGGCGAACGCATCCTGCCGGACGAACAGGGACAGCCCCTCAAGCTGGCCCAGCCGGTGCTGACCGGCCAGGGCATCAAGGGGGCCCAGGCGGGTCTCGACCAAGAGAACATGAGCGGTTGGTTCGTCACCGTCGACTTCCGCGGTAACGGCGGAAAGGCGTGGAAGGACGCGACGGCCAAGGCCGCCTGCTCGCCGATCGGCGACCCGACCCGGCGCATCGCCATCGTGCTCGACGACAAGGTGATCTCCTCGCCGCAGGTCAACGAGACCGTGGCCTGCAACGTGGGCATCGCCGGCGGCTCCACCCAGATCACCGGAAGCTTCACCCCGACAGAGGCCAAGGACCTGGCGGCGCTGATCCAGGGCGGCGCCCTGCCGGTGCCGGTCAGCATCATCGAGCAGCGGGTGGTCGGACCCACGCTCGGTGACGCGGCGATCGACGCCAGCGCCAAGGCGGCAGTCATCGGCGTCATCCTCACCGCGCTGTTCATCATCGTCGTCTACCGCCTGGTCGGAGCGCTCGCGGCGATCGCGCTGGCCTGCTACTCGCTGATCTCGTACGCCACCCTGGTGGCGCTGGGGGCGACGCTCACGCTCCCCGGATTGGCGGGCTTCGTCCTCGCGATCGGAATGGCGATCGACGCGAACGTGCTGGTGTTCGAACGGGCCAGGGAGGAGTACGCCGCCGCCCCGGCGAAGGGGACGCGCCGGGCGCTGTCCACGGGCTTCGACAAGGCGTTCTCGGCGATCGCCGACTCCAACATCACCACCCTGCTCGCCGCCGGTCTGCTGTTCTTCCTCGCCTCCGGCCCGGTGCGCGGCTTCGGCGTGACGCTGTCGATCGGTGTCCTCGCCTCGCTGGTGTCGGCGCTGCTGGTGACCCGGGTGCTCGCGGACCTCGCGATGAGCCGCGGGTTCGTCGCCAAGCGGCCCAAGCTGACCGGCCTCGGCTCGACCGGCCGGGTGCGGGACTGGCTCGACCGCCACAACCCGGACCTGATGGGCCGGCGCCGGATCTGGCTGGGTATCTCCGCCCTGGCCGTCGTGATCGCGGTGACCGGCATCGCGACCCGCGGACTGAACTTCGGCGTCGAGTTCACCGGCGGGCGCCTCGTGGAGTACTCCACCAGCCGGTCCGTGAACGTCGACACGGCCCGCGAAGCGGTCGCCGACGCCGGATTCCCGCGCGCCGTCGTCCAGACCTCGGGCGAGGACGACATCTCCGTACGCACCGAGCAGCTCAACAACGACGAGGAGCGGCGCATCCACGACGCCCTCGCGGAGAAGGGCGGGCAGGTCACCAAACTGCGCGACGAGTTGATCGGGCCCAGCCTCGGCGACGAGCTCCGGCAGAAGGCACTGATCGCGCTGGGCGTGGCGCTGCTGGCCCAGCTCGCCTATCTGGCGGTCCGGTTCCGCTGGACCTTCGGCGCCGGGGCGGTGATCGCGATGCTCCACGACGTGCTGATCGTGACCGGCGTGTTCGCCTGGTTCGGCAAACCCATCGACGGGGTCTTCCTCGCCGCGCTCCTCACGGTCATCGGATACTCGGTGAACGACTCGGTCGTTGTGTTCGACCGCATCCGGGAACTCTGGGGAGCCGACCGGGACGGGAAGTTCGCCGCGATCGCCAACCGGGCATCGCTGCAGACCGTGCCCCGGACCGTGAACACCGGCATCGGCGCGGTGTTCATCCTCGCCGCCCTGGCATTGCTCGGCGGCGACTCGCTCACCGACTTCGCCATCGCCCTGCTCGTCGGCATCGCGGTCGGCACCTGGTCGAGCGTGTTCACCGCCACGCCGCTGGCGATCATCTTCCAGTCGCGCAGCAAGTCGGCGCCGCCACGGCCCAAGAAGAAGCTGGCCGCCAAGCCCCGCCGCGATCCCGCCGACTCGGGAGCCGTCGTGTGACCCGGCCCGCGCGGGCCGCCCGGGATCAGGCCGGCCGGGCGGCCCGCGCCTCGAGGTAGCGCCGCTCGGGCAGGCTCGTCGCCAGCCGGGCGGCGTTCCGGTAGCAGTCGCGCGCCGACGCCCGGTCGCCCGCCATCTCGAGCAGGTGGGCGCGTACCGCGCTCAGCCGGTGGTGCCCGGCGAGGCGGCCGTCGGCGTCGAGGCCGGTCAGCGCCTCGAGCCCGGCCCTCGGTCCCCGCACCATCGCCAGGGCGACGGCGCGGTTGAGCGCCACCACAGGGCTCGGCGCGACCCGCTCCAGCAGGTCGTACAGCGCGAGGATCTGCGGCCAGTCGGTGTCCTCGGCCCGCGCGGCCTCGGCGTGGACGGCGGCGATGGCCGCCTGCAACTGGTAAGGCCCGATCAGTGAACGGGGCAGCGTACCGGTGATGAGGGCGACGCCCTCCTGAATCTGCCGGGCCCGCCATCGCCCGCGATCCTGCTCGGCCAGCGGCACCAGGGAGCCGTCCGGAGCCGTTCGCGCCGGGCTTCGCGCGTCGGTGAGCAGCATGAGCGCGAGAAGTCCGGCCACCTCTCCGTCGTCGGGGAGCAGGTCGTGCACCTGGCGGGCGAGCCGGATCGCCTCGTCGGTCAGTTCCGCGCGGCGAAGCGACGTACCCGTGGTGGCCGTGTAGCCCTCATTGAAGATCAGGTACAGCACGCGCAGGACCGTGGGGAACCGGTCGCCTCGCTCCCGCTCCGACAACGGCCCGAACGTCGCGCCGGCCGCCGCGATGTGCCGCTTGGCCCGGCTGATCCGCCGGGCCATCGTCGTCTCGGGGACGAGGAAGGCAGCGGCGATCTGTGCGGTGGTCAGGCCGCCCACCGCACGGAGGGTCAGCGCGACCTGCGACTCCGGGGTCAGGGCCGGATGGCAGCACAGGAACAGCAGGGTCAGGGTGTCGTCCCGGGCGTAGGACGGCCGGTCGGCGGGCGGTGCGACCAGCTCGTCCGGCGGCACGGCGGCCATGGCGGTGGTCTCCCTGCGCCGCCGTGCGGCGTCGCGGCGCCTCTGGTCGGTCAGCCGCCGGGACGCGACGGTGACCAGCCAGCCGCGCGGATTGCGGGGCGGTCCCTCGGCCGGCCACTGGACGGCGGCGCTGATCAGGGCCTCCTGGAGCGCGTCCTCGGTGGCGTCGAAGTCGTCCCACCGCCGCACCAGCGCGCCGAGGACCTGCGGCGCCAGCCCACGGAGCAGCTCGTCGATCGGAACGTCGCCATGATCGCCCGGCATCACATCTCCAGACCGCCCGGATCCATGATCGGGCGTACCTCCACGCCGCACACGCTCGCGTCGGGGATGCGCGCCGCGATCTCGAGCGCCCGTTCCATGCTGTCGCACTCCACGAGGTCGTAGCCGGCGAGATGCTCCTTGGCCTCGAGGTAGGGCCCGTCTACGACCATCCTTTCGCCGCCCCGGATCCGGACGGACTTCGTCCGCGACCTGTCGGCCAGGATGTTGCCGCCCACCCACTCTCCGGACTCGACGAGTTCCTCGTACAACGCGGAGTGCTCGCGCACCATCCGGTCCCGGTCCTCCTGCGACAGGGCATCCCACGTCTGCGGCGAGCTGTAGATCAACAGCATGTACTTCATGGTCACTCCTCGGGTCGGGCGGCTCCCTCGAGCGGGTGCCCTCTCACGGATGGGTCGAACCTGCGCGGCCGGATGCGACACCGGCGGGTCACCGGCCCGCGAATGTCCATCGGCGACCTCCGGCTTCGACTTCTCTGCGACGGCACCCACCCGGGAGTGCCGGACGGCCCCAAGGAGGACGAACCCGATGAGCTCTTCCCGCAGCCCCCGTCGCGGGCAGATGCTGGGCCTGCTCGCCACGGCCTTTTTCATGACCATTCTGGACGGGACGATTCTGCTCACCGCCCTGCCGAGTATCAAGGCGGACCTCGGTCTGGACGACGCGGATCTGCAGTGGACCGTCACCGCGTACGCGCTGGCCTTCAGCGGGCTGCTGCTGTTCTGCGGCCGCGCCGCGGACCTGCTCGGCAGGCGGCGCGTGTTCATGGCCGGGCTCGTGCTGCGGGTGGCGTCCTCGCTGCTCTGCGGGCTGGCCTGGAGCGGCGAGGTCCTGATCGCCGCCCGTGCGCTGCAGGGCGTCTCGGCGGCGATCATCGCTCCGGCCGCGCTGTCCATGGTGATGGCGGGCTTTCCCGAGGGGCCCGAGCGGAACAGGGCGCTCGGCGTCTGGGGCGGCGTCGGGGGTGTCGGCGCGACGGCCGGCCTGCTGCTGGGCGGTGTGATCACCGACGGACTCGGCTGGCCATGGGTCTTCCTGCTCAACGTTCCCGTCGGGATCGCGGTGTTCGCCCTGGCCCCGATACTGCTGCGGGAGAGCCGCGACCCCGGGCCCGCCCGGGCGTTCGACACCACGGGCGCCCTCACAGTGACCGCGGCGCTCGCTCTGCTCGCGTACATGATCATCACGGTGCCCGAGGCCGGCTGGGCGAGCGGGCGGACCGCCGGCCTGCTCTTGGCGGTCGCCGTGCTGGTGGGCCTGTTCGTCCTGGTGGAGAGCCGCTCGGCGGCCCCGCTCGTGCCGTTGCGGATCCTGCGCTCGCCCGGCCTGGTCGGGGGCAACCTGGTGATCCTCGCGGCCGGCATGACCGTCGACGGCATGCTCGTCACCCTTACCGCGTACGTCCAGCAGCTGCGCGGCTGGTCGGCTCTGCAGTTCGGCCTGGCGGCCGCTGTGATGACGGTGACGTCGGTCGGCGGTGCCCTGTTCTGCCAGCGACTCGTGACCAGGTCGGGGGTACGGTCGGTCGCCGCGGCCGGGACCGTTTTGCTGAGTGCGGCGTGTGTGCTGATGGCCACGGCGGTGGCCGGCGCCGGCTCGACGGGCGTCCTGCTCGTCGGCCTGTTGATCTTCGGTGCCGGAATGGGCGGGGCCTTCGTGTGCGCGCAGATCGCGGCTCTCACCGGTGTCGCCGAAGAGGAGTCGGGGCTGGCCGCGGGCCTGGTCGACACCTCCTTCGCCATGGGGACCGCGCTCGGCGTCGCCATCTGCTCGAGCGTCGCCCTCGCCCGCACCCAGGCCCTCGGCGGCTCGGCACCGCACGCCCTCATCGATGGGTACCAGGCCGCCTTCGGCGCCGCGGCCGTACTCGCCGTGCTCGGGTCGGCCGCCGTGCTGACGCTGCCCGGCCGGAGCGCCACCCGCCCTCCGGCCCGTACAGAGGACGTCCTCAGGTGAACGGCGTGGGGCGCTCGCGCTGCTCGGCCCGGATCACCTGGATCACGGCGTTGATGAGGGACAGGTGGGTGAACGCCTGGGGGAAGTTGCCGAGATGCCGCCCGGTGTGCGGGTCGATCTCCTCGGCGTAGAGCTGCAGCGGGCTCGCGAACGACAGCAGCTTCTCGCAGAGCGACTTCGCCCGCTCCAGCTCGCCGATCATGACGAACGCGGACACGAGCCAGAACGAGCAGATCGTGAACGCGCCCTCGTCCGAGGCGAAACCGTCGTCGATCTCCGACGGGCGGTAGCGCAGCACGAGATCGTCCTCGCTGAGCTCATCGGCGATGGCCAGCACGGTCTCGCGCACCCGCTTGTCCTCCGGTGGCAGGAAGCCGAGGAGCGGCATGAGCAGGGCCGAGGCGTCGAGCGCCGTGGTGTCGTAGTGGGCGGTGAACACCCCGCGCTCGTCCACCGCGTTGGCCAGCACGTCCGCGTGGATCTCGTCGGCCGCCTCCTGCCAGCGCTCGGCCCGCCCGGCGTCGCCCCGGATGCGGGCGAGTTCGGCGCCCCTGCTGGCCGCGACCCAGCAGAAGACCTTGGAGGAGGTGAAGTGCCGGGGTTCGCCGCGCACCTCCCACATGCCGTGGTCGGGCTTGCGCCAGTTGGCCAGGGCCTCTTCGACCTGCTTGATCACGATCGTCCAGAGCCGGTCGTCGAGCCGGTCCCGCTTGCGGACGAACAGGTAGATCGACCCGATGATGGCGCCCCACACGTCGTGCTGAGCCTGCATGTAGGCCGCGTTGCCGATCCGTACCGGCCGTGCGCCGTCGTAGCCGGACAGATGGTCGAGAGTGATCTCGGGGAGCTCGGCCCGCCCGTCGACGCCGTACATGATCTGCAGACGTCCGTCGGCGGCCTCGGCCACGTCGGTGATGAAGTAGAAGAAGTCGTTGGCCTCCCAGTCGTACCCGAGGGTGTAGAAGGCCCACAGCGCCATCGTCGAGTCGCGGATCCAGGTGTAGCGGTAGTCCCAGTTGCGGTCGCCGCCCGGAGTCTCGGGCAGCGAGGTGGTCGCCGCCGCCACCACCGCGCCGGTGGGCGCGTAGGTGAGGCCCTTCAGGGTGAGCGCGCTGCGCTGGAGGTGGCTGCGCCAGGGGTGGTCGGGGAAGTCGCCCCGGTCCAGCCAGTGCTGCCAATGGTGGATCGTCCAGATCATTCGCTCGAGTGCCTCGTCGTAGGCGCGCGGTGGCGCGTGCTCGCTCCACGACAGCGCCACGAAGCGCGACTCGCCCTGCTTGAGCAGGGTGCGGGCGGTCGCGAGCGGGCCTTCGAAGCCGATGTTCATGTCGCTGGTCAGCCGCAGGTTGACGTCGTTTCCGCGGGCGGTCGCCTCGTGGTAGCCGTCGCCGGTGTGCTCCCAGTCGGCCGGCACGAGGCCGTAGTCGAAGACCGGCATGCAGTCCAGCCGGACCTGGACCTGGCCGTTCACGCAGCGCACCATCCGCAGCAGCACATGGTCGGCGTCGTAGTCGGTGGGGGCCCGGCGGTGGGTGTGCGACCGCTCGTCCTCGTGGTGCCAGGGGCCCATCAGGAGCGCGTCGGTGACGACCAGCCAGCCGCCGTGCGTCCACCACGTGGTCTCCATGACCATCGTGCCGGGGATGTAACGCTGTGCTGCGGGTACCTCGACCCCGGCGGGGCCGACCCGGAAGAAGCCGGCGTCCCGGTCCAGAAGGGAGCCGAACACGCTGGGCGAGTCGATGCGCGGCAGGCACATCCATTCCACGCTCCCGCTCGGAGCGACGAGCGCGGTCGCCTCGCAGTCCGACAGGAATCCGAAATCGGCGATCGGCGCGAACGGTCCCGCCGGCCCGCCGACGGAGATCGTGGGCTTCAACAGGTCGCCCGGCTTGTCCATCATCCCCCCAGTATCCCAGCCACGAGGGTGCGGAACGTCCGCGCGATGCAGGAGGTCTGTCGCGTTTGTCCGGATTGGAGTAGACCAGTACTCATAGGCTGACCTGGGCGGACATGCCGCGGAAAGGCGGGCGCCAAGTGAACGGCGATATGCCGGGTACAGTCCCGCCATGGGGAGGCGCAAACAAACCACCCCTGGCCATCATGTACAGCGACGTGCGCGCGGCCGAGGTCGTTTCGCCTCCCACACTAGTGGAACCGGAGCGTGGAGGAGCGCCTGTGCCGAAGTTCGCCTACGACTTCACTGAGGGAAACAAGGACCTGAGGGACCTGCTGGGCGGAAAGGGCGCGAACCTGGCCGAGATGACCAACCTCGGCCTGCCCGTCCCGCCGGGGTTCACGATCACCTCGGAGGCATGCCGCCACTACCTCGACCACGGAAGCGTGCCGGAGGGCCTCGAGGCGGAGATCGACGAGCATCTCACCGTGCTGGAACGGCAGATGGGCAAGCGGCTGGGGCAGCCCGACGACCCGCTGCTGGTGAGCGTGCGCTCGGGCGCGAAGTTCAGCATGCCCGGGATGATGGAGACCGTTCTCAACATCGGCCTGAACGACGAGTCGGTGCACGGGCTGGCCAGGCAGGCCGGCAACGAACGGTTCGCCTGGGACTCCTACCGCAGACTGATCCAGATGTTCGGCAAGACCGTCCTCGGCATCGAGGGCGAGGTGTTCGAGGACGCCCTCGACGCCGCCAAGGAGGCCAAGGGGACCACCGACGACCTCGACCTCGATGCTGAGGACCTCAAGCGGCTGGTCAAGACCTACAAGGACATCGTGGGCGAGCACGCGGGGCGGGCGTTCCCGACCGATCCGCGAGAGCAGATGGATCTCGCCGTCAAGGCGGTCTTCGAGTCGTGGAACGCGCCCCGGGCGATCCTCTACCGTCGCCAGGAGCGCATCCCGGCCGACCTCGGCACGGCCGTGAACATCGTGGCCATGGTCTTCGGGAACATGGGCATGGACTCCGGAACGGGCGTCGCGTTCACCCGCGACCCGGCCTCGGGGCAGAGCGGCGTCTACGGTGACTACCTGCAGAACGCGCAGGGCGAGGACGTCGTCGCGGGCGTCCGCAACACGGTGCCGCTGGCCGAGCTGGAGCAGATCGACAAGAAGTCCTACGACGAGCTGCTCCAGATCATGGAAACGCTGGAGAACCACTACCGCGACCTGTGCGACATCGAGTTCACCATCGAGCGGGGCAGGCTGTGGATGCTCCAGACCCGGGTGGGCAAGCGCACGGCGGCCGCCGCATTCCGCATCGCCACCCAGCTGGTCGACCAGGGGCTCATCGACCTGGACGAGGCCGTCCACAGGGTCAACGGCGAGCAGCTCGCGCAGCTGATGTTCCCTCGGTTCGACGAGTCCCGCACCGACGGGCTCGAGCGGCTCACCCAGGGCATGAACGCCTCGCCGGGAGCGGCCGTCGGAAAGGCGGTGTTCACCTCCGAGCGCGCCGTCGAGCTGGCTCACGACGGCGAGGACGTCATCCTGGTCCGCCGGGAGACCACGCCCGACGACCTGACCGGCATGATCGCCGCTCAGGGGGTCCTCACCTCGCGCGGGGGCAAGACCTCGCACGCCGCCGTGGTGGCCCGCGGCATGGGCAAGACCTGTGTCTGCGGTGCCGAGGAGCTCGAGATCGACCTCAAGGAGCGCCGCTTCGAGGCGCCCGGTGGCGTGGTCGTCGAAGAGGGCGACGTCATCTCGATAGACGGCGGCTCAGGCGCGGTCTACCTCGGTGCCGTACCGGTCGTGAACTCACCCGTGGTGGAGTACTTCGAGGGTGAGCTCGCGGCCGCCGACGGGGACGAGCTCGTGCAGGCGGTGCACCGCCTCATGGGGCATGCCGACGAGCAGCGGCGCCTGCTGGTGCGGGCCAACGCCGACAACGCCGAGGACGCCGCGCGGGCCCGCCGGTTCGGCGCCCAGGGCATCGGCCTGTGCCGCACCGAGCACATGTTCCTCGGCGACCGGCGGCAGCTCGTCGAGCGGCTCATCCTCGCGGACTCCGCAGAGGAGCGCCAGGGGGCCCTCGACCAGCTCGCCCCGCTGCAGAAGCAGGACTTCGTCGAGATCTTCGAGGCGATGGACGGCCTGCCGGTGACGGTCCGGCTGATCGACCCGCCCCTGCACGAGTTCCTGCCCGACCTCACCGACCTGTCGGTCAAGGTGGCCCTCGCTGGCGACGACGCCGATCCCAAGGACCGCACACTGCTCGACGCCGTCCGCCGCCTGCACGAGCAGAACCCCATGCTCGGCCTGCGGGGAGTGCGGCTCGGCCTGGTCATTCCCGGGCTGTTCGCCATGCAGGTCAAGGCCATCGCCGAGGCTGCGGCCGAGCGGAAGCGGGCCGGCGGCGACCCGCGGCCCGAGATCATGATTCCGCTCGTTGGGGCCGTCCAGGAGCTCGAGGCCATCCGCGAGGAGGCCCTCGAGATCCTCACCGCGGTCAAGGAGGAGACCGGCGTCGACGTCCCGGCGCTGATCGGCACCATGATCGAACTGCCGCGCGCGGCGCTCACCGCCGGTCAGATCGCCGAGGCCGCGGAGTTCTTCTCCTTCGGCACCAACGACCTGACCCAGACCACGTGGGGCTTCTCCCGCGACGACGTCGAGGCGTCGTTCTTCGGCCGCTATCTCAAACTGGGCGTCTTCGGTGTCTCACCGTTCGAGACGCTGGACCAGGAGGGCGTCGGCCGGCTCATGCGGGTCGCGGTGGAGGAGGGCCGCCGTACCCGGCCGGACATCAAGCTGGGCATCTGCGGCGAGCACGGCGGTGATCCTGACTCGGTGCACTTCTGCCACGACATCGGGCTCGACTACGTCTCCTGCTCGCCGTTCCGGATCCCGGTGGCGCGGCTCGAGGCCGGGAGGGCGACGATCGAGTCGGGCGGCAGCGACAGCCGCTGACTCACGCGGAAGGTTCGGCTCTCTCCCCGGTCAAACTTCAGGTATGAACCGCCCGGAGGGAGCTGAACCTTCTACGGTCCGGCCCGCGTCTAACGTAGCGTGGCAAGCACGATGACGTTGGAAGTGGAACTCGCCGAGTCCCCGGAGCCGCAAGAGCGGGCCGAGGACGAATCACCGGAGCACCGCCCCAGGCGGCGGCGTTTCCGGCCACTGGTCTGGATCCTGCGGATCTTCGCGGTGCTCCTCGCCGCCGCGATCCTGACACCGGTCGCCGTCGGATGGCGGGTCTGGTACCAGGCGCGGCAGGACGAGCGGCCCAAGTCCGATGCGATCATCGTGCTGGGCGCCGCCCAGTACAACGGACGGCCGTCGCCGACGCTGGAGTGGCGGCTCAGGCACGCCCTCTCGCTCTACCGCAAGGGAGTCGCGCCAGCCATCGTCACGGTGGGCGGCAAGCGCGAAGGCGACAGGTTCACCGAGGCGGAGGCCGGGCGGAACTGGCTGCTGCAGCGAGGCGTGCCGCAGAGAAGCGTCGTGGCGGTGCCCGAGGGTTCCGACACCCTGCAGAGCATGAAGGCGATCGGGACGGCGTTCCAGCGGCTCAAGTGGGACTCGGCGGTCATCGTCACCGACCCCTGGCACGGCCTGCGCTCCAAGCGAATGGCCGAGGGCCACGGGATCGACGCGGCCGCCTCGCCGACCCGCAGTGGGCCGAGCGTCCAGACCCGCGACACCCAGTTCCATTACATCGTCCGGGAGACCGGCGGCTATCTCTGGTACGTCACCGTGGCGCGTGTCACGGGCCGCCAGTAGCCGGACCGGCGGGGCCACGGTCACCGGCTCCTATGCTGAGGAGCGATGAGCGTTTACACGCGTGCCGACCGGGAGCGCTGGGCGCCGGAGCCGGCCAAGCGGCGGGGGCGCACCGCGTTCGAGCGCGACCGCGCCCGTGTGCTGCACAGCGCGGCACTTCGCCGCCTGGCGGCCAAGACCCAGGTGGCCGATCCCACCGACGACTTCCTGCGCACCCGGCTGACCCACTCACTGGAATGCGCCCAGGTCGGCCGTGAGCTCGGCAGGTCGCTCGGCTGCGCGCCCGACCTCGTCGAGACCGCGTGCCTCGCGCACGACATCGGCCACCCGCCGTTCGGTCACAACGGCGAGCTGGCACTCGACGCCGTCGCACAGGGCTGTGGCGGCTTCGAGGGAAACGCCCAGAGCCTGCGCATCCTCACCCGGCTCGAGCCGAAGTCGTTCGCGCCGGACGGCAGGAGCGTGGGGCTCAACCTGACCAGGGCGACACTCGACGCGTCGATGAAGTACCCGTGGACCAAGTCCGAGAACCCGAAGTACGGCGTCTACCTCGACGACGTCGAGGTCGCCCGCTGGGTACGGCAGGGAGCGCCCGACGGGCGGCTGTGCTTCGAAGCGCAGGTCATGGACTGGTCCGACGACGTGGCCTATTCGGTGCACGACCTCGAGGACGCGCTCGTGGCCGGGCACGTACGGCTCGACCAGCTCGCCGACTCCGCCGAGCGCCGCGCGGTGTGCGTGGCGGCGGCGAAGCTCTACAGCGACGCCGAGATCGCGGAGCTTGAGGAGCGGTTCGCCGCGCTGCTGAGGGAGCCGTACTGGCCGAAGACCTATGACGGCACCTCGGCCACCCTCGCCGGGCTGAAGAACCTCACGAGCACGCTGATCGGGCGTTTCTGCCTCGCCGCCGAGGAGGCGACGCGCGCGGTGTACGGCGACGGCGCCCTGTCCCGCTACAACGCCGATCTCATCGTGCCGCGCGCGCAGCGGCTGGAGTGCGACCTGCTCAAGGGGATCACCGCGCACTACGTGTGGAGCCGCCACGAGGTCAACCGGATCCGGCAGCGTGAGCTGATCACCGAGTTGGCCGCGCTGCTGGCCGAGGACGCGCCGCACAGCCTCGACCGGGTCTTCCACGCCGCCTATCTCGACGCGGTCGACGACGCCGACCGGCTCCGGGTCGTGATCGACCAGGTCGCCTCGCTCACGGACACGTCGGCTCTCGCATGGTACCGGCGCCTCACGGCGTGACGCCGCCCGTCGAGTGACGCGCCGGGCCGTCAGCGCCGGACGCGGTCGATCCGGGCGCCGTTGGCATCGAAGACGAGAACGCGATCGAGGTCGACGGTGAGATGAACGACGCTGCCCGTCGTCAGACCCCGGCTCGAGCCGATCCGGAACACCAGGTCGGACCGCCGGTGATGCCCCGAGCGGCCGGCGCTGCTCTTGGCGGCGTCCTCGGCGACGACCGATTCCGGCGTGCCGAACAGACGGCCGAAGGAGGACTTCAGACGTCCGCCGCTGGTCGGCGTGGGCACCTTGGCCGTCGCTTGCTGGGGCGCGGTCACCTCCTCGGGATCGACCGCCGGGATGCCGGCCTCGGCGTAGGCCATCCATTCGTGCCCGTGGAACTCCAGCGCGCGCAGCCTGCCGGACAACGTCGGCCCGGCGCCCGGTTCGGGTACCAGGGTCAGCGCGTCGGGCCGGATGCCGACCACCACGGGTGATCCGTGGCAGGCCATGAAGGCGGACGACCGGGGGTCGCTCCACGGCACGACGAGCCGCTGGCCGCCGAAGTCCAGGATGACCCCGTCGTCCTGCACGGCCCACGCGTTGGCCTGGAGCAGGTTGATGTACGGGGAGCTGAGGAACGCGGCGACGAAGACCGTGGCCGGATCGTCGTAGAGCTGCTGCGGCGTGCCGACGTCCTGCAGCACGCCCTGACGCATGATCGCGATTCGGTCGGCCAGTGTCAGGGCCTCGACCTGGTCGTGCGTGACGTACAGCGTCGTGACGCCGAGCGAGCGGACCAGCGCGGCGATCTCCATGCGCAGCTCGGTGCGGAGGGTCGCGTCGAGGTTGGAGAGCGGCTCGTCCATCAGGAACACCGAGGGCTCACGGATGATGGCGCGGCCCATCGCGACCCGCTGGCGCTGGCCGCCCGACAGCGTGCTCGGCCGGCGTTCGAGCATCGGGTCGAGCCCGAGCGCCTTGGCGAGTTCGACCACCTTCTCCCGCGTTGCGGTGGCGTCGTCCTGCGCGATCTCGAGGGGGAAGGCGAGGTTTCCGCGAACGCTCAGGTGCGGATACAGCGCGCCGTTCTGAAAGACCATCGCCACGTTGCGTTCTCTCGGGTCGAGGTCGTTGGCCAGCGTGCCGTTCAGCATCAGGTCGCCGGAACTTATCTCCTCTAGGCCCGCGATCATCCGGAGAACCGTGGACTTGCCGCATCCCGAGGGCCCGAGCAGCACGAACAGTTCACCATCGCGAACATGCAAACGCAGGTCGTCCACCGCAAGATGCCCGCCAGGGTAGACCTTGCTCACCGCGTTCAGGACCACTTCGGTCACTAAGAGCCACCCGTGTCTCACAGTTGTCATCCCCGAGGTGGAGCGATTACACCGCACGTCGACACCCATGTCCATACCTGCCGGATTTCGAAATCGCTCATCAAAGCAGTAGGCAAAGCCAGCAATCCCTGGAAATCAGGCATTGGAACGATCTCATCCGCGGCCGTCGCGACGTACGCCGTGTCATTCGGCGAACTCGCCGCGCGATGCGGCCGGCCGGGGTTCGCGCGGACCCGTCCGGGAGAAGACCACCTGGTCGACGCCCTGAACGGCGAGCGGCCCGGGGCGCCGACGGAACACAACCCATGAGGAGGTCTTATGCTCATGCAACGCGCACGGCTGATCGCCGTGACCGCCGGTGCGGTCGGCGTGCTGGTGGCGGTGCCGGCGGCGGCGGTCGACAGCGGCTTGGGCGCACCGGGCATCGGCGACGTCTACTACCCCGACTACGGCAACGGCGGGTACGACGTCTCGCATTACGATCTGCGCCTGAAGTACCAGCCGGTCAGCGACCAGCTGGAGGGCACGGCGACGATCCTCGCCACGGCCAAGCAGGATCTGACCCGGTTCCACCTGGACTTCGCGCTCGACGTCAGCGCCGTGCAGGTGAACGGGCAGGACGCGAAGTACGTCGCGTCTGGGGGCCACGAGCTGGTGGTCACGCCGCCGTCGACCCTGCGTGCGGGACGGCCGATGAACGTGGTCGTGCGATATTCGGGCACGCCGTCGAAGGTGAAGATCGACAATCTCACGCCGTGGCAGCGGACAGTGGACGGCGCGGTGGCCGCCAACGAGCCCGAGATGGCGTGGTGGTGGTTCCCGAGCAACGACCACCCGCTGGACAAGGCCACCTATGACGTCTCGGTCGCGGTGCCCGACGGGACCAAGGCGATCAGCAATGGCGTGTTGACCCGCAGGACGAGCCAGTTCGGCTGGACGCGTTTCGACTGGCGGGTGTCGCAGCCCCAGGCCACCTATCTGGCGACGCTCGCGATCGGCAAGTTCGACATGCGCTTCGCCACCACGAAGAGCGGCCTGCCCATGGTGACGGCGTACAGCGACAATCTCGGCAGCGCCGCGGGCGCGGCCAAGGCCAGCGTCGAGCGCACGGGCGAAGTGATCGAGTGGGAGAGCGGCATCTTCGGTCCCTATCCCTTCGACGCGGCCGGCGGCTACGTACCGCAGACCAACGTCCGGTTCGCGCTGGAGACGCAGACCCGCAGCTTCTACAGCCCGGCTTTCTTCGCGCGCGGTTCGAACCTTTATGTCGTGGTGCATGAGAACGCCCATCAATGGTTCGGTGACAGCGTCTCCGTAGCCTCCTGGCGTGATATCTGGCTTAATGAGGGTTTCGCGACCTACGCCGAGTGGCTGTGGTCGGAGAAGCAGGGCGAGGGAACGGCGCAGCAACTGGCCGACTTCACCTATGCCTTCTATCCGGCGAGCAGCTCGTTCTGGAAGGTGAAGCCGGGCGACCCCGGCAAGGGCAAGGAGTTCCACGAGTCGGTGTACGACCGCGGTGCCCTCGCGCTTCAGGCCCTGCGCAACACCGTCGGCGACGCGGCGTTCTTCCGAACCCTGCGCGAGTGGGTCGCGGCGAAGAAGTACGGCAACGCGACGATCACCGAGTTCGTGGCACTCGCCGAGAAGGTCTCAGGGAAACAGCTCGACGAGCTGTTCAAGACCTGGCTGTTCACCTCCGGCCGGCCGGCCGCGCGACCCGCCGCGCACGCGGCCAGGCTGACCGCGAGCGCACCGGAGCGACCGCGGTCGTGGGAGCGGATCCACCGCACGCACGAGCACCTGCACGGGCGGCCTTAGCCCGGCGGGCATGCGTACGGGCATGGGCGTACGGGTGTGAGCCCGGCGAATGCCGGGACGCCCGCCGGATGAGTGGTGTGTTCGGTGGCCGCGCTGTGGGCCATCGAACACACCGGCTCCTTCCGTCGCGGTCGCCCGTCGCTCAGCCGGCCTCGTCCATGCGCTGCCGGAGCTCGTCGTCGAGCTTCAGTTCCATGGCGCCGAGCAGCTCGTCCAGCTGCTCCACCGAGCTCACCCCGGCGACCGGGATGATCGGCGGCTCGCCGTCCATCAGCCAGGCGAGTACGACCTGGATCGGCGTGGCCCCCAGCTCGTCCGCCACTTCCCGCAGCACCGCGAGCCGCCTCGGTGTGCCGGGATGGTCGTACCTGTCGGACAGGGGCTTGTCCGCGCGCGTGTAGGCGCCGGTGAGCAGAGGGCTGTACGCCCACAGGCTCATGTCCGGTTCGGTGCGCACGTAGTCCAGCACCTCCGCGGTGACGTCGCCGTGCCCGTGGTCGTCGAGGTGGATGTCGAACCGCGGGCGGAGATAGGAGTGGCGGAGCTGCAAACAGGTGTATCCGGCCCGCCCCTGCGCACGGGCCAGGGCGCGGGCGCGCTCGACCTGCCAGATGGCATGGTTGCTCGCCCCGAGGACCCCGACCTTGCCCTCCTCGGTCAGCGCCGCGAACGCGTCGACGGTGTCCTCGAGCGGTACGGAGCGGTCCTCGATGTGCGCCCAGTAGACCTCCAGGCGGTCGGTGCCCAGCCGCCGCAGACTGCCCTCGATCGCCGCTCGGATCGCCTGGGGGGACAGCCCCTCGCCACTCTCCACCCAGGAGGTTCCGGGGATCGTCGGCTGGGCCCCGACCTTGCTGCTGAGCTTGACCTGGTCACGGGTGTTCCGGCTCGCCAGCCACCGGCCGAGCACGGCCTCGCTCTCCCCGCCCGCGCCGCCCTCGATCCAGAAGGCGTAGTTGTCGGCGGTGTCGATCAGTGTGCCGCCCGCCTCCACGAACCGGTCCAGGATGGCGAAGGACGTCGCCTCGTCGGTCCTGGTACCGAAGAACATGGCGCCGAGGCAGAGGGCGCTGACGGCGGTGCCGTCGGCGAGCACGCGTTGCCGCATTGTCATCGTCGGTCCTCTCGTTGCCTGTCATCGGGTCTGCGGAACCGACTCTGCATTCTGGAGCGCACTCCAGGTCAACTCGCTTGACCGCGGGGCGGCCCGACGTGACGCTTGGACCCGTGAGCTTCTACTCCCCGGGACAGACCGCAGAGAAGACCGGTTTCAGCCTCGACACGCTGCGCTACTACGAGAAGATCGGACTGCTTGGCGAGATCGACCGCACCGCGGCCGGGCGGCGCCGCTTCAGCGAGGACGACATCGGCTGGCTCGGCATGCTCCGCTGCCTGCGCGAGACCGGCATGCCGATCGCGGACATGCTCCGGTTCTCCGAACTGGCCCGCGACGGAGACGACGAGACCATCCCCGACCGCATCGCGCTGCTGGAGGCGCACGACCGGTACGTCGAAGAGCGGATGGTCACGCTGCGCGCCCAGCAGCGGCACATCCAGGACAAGATCCGGTACTACCGTGATCTGGTCGCCGGAACATGACACGAGCAGGCCATGCACGGCGTTTTCCCGACGCCGAACCCCCGCTCCATCCCGAGCTTTTCGGTAGAAAAACCCGGCAATCTCTTGATCTAGGTCCGGGGACGCTACAAGATCGGGTCATCGCGCTTTGGACGTGCCACCGAAGGGACGCCAGTAATGAGACGTCGGTCCGCCGCCCTGCTGTTGGCCTTGACCATCACCTTCGTCACACCGGGCACGGTGCCGGCGGCCGCGGCCGCCGCGGAGCCGCCCACCCTCCTGCCCGGGTCATCGCAGGCGGAGATCTTCGCCACCAACAACACCGATGTCATCACCGACCCGAACGACCCGCGGCTCGACACGCGGCTGACGGAGTTCGCGCTCCAGGTCCGGACGATCATCCAGGCGAACGGCGGGGTGTACAGCGGATCCACGCTGGTCGACGGGGTCTTCTGGTCCTCGTCCGGGCAGTACGTCACCTACGAGCGGTCACGTGACTTCGACGTGAACGACGTCGACGAACTTGAACTGCGGCACATCGCGGAACTCGTAGGCAAGGAGTTCGACCAGGAGTCGGTCCTGACCTTCCGGCACCTGCCGAGTTCCTCGCCGGCGGTCGACGCCGTCCGCGTCGAGGTTCCCGGTGTCGACGTGCAACGCCTTTACGAGGGCCTCATGGCGGATCCGGTGGTGCGTGACCGGCTGGGCGGAGGGTCGGTCACCCTCGACGGACGGCTCATCCTCGTCGCCGGGGTCGCCGACCTCTCCCTGGTTCGTTCTTTTGTCACCGCGCTGGGCGGTGACTGGCTGGCCGCGACGGTCGAGTACGGCGACTGGGAGTTCGTCGGCTGACCGGCACGGGCGGCTCCGGCTCGCTCATGCGGGGGCATCACGCGCAGGTGCTCAGGCCAGGCGCGCAGAGCCTGGTCGTCCTGGGCGAGGTGGAGGTCCACGTCTCCGGGCGATGCGCCCGCGCCGCCGAAAATCTTCATCGCGGAAACGCAGCATCGCGGGACCCGGCGACCTGAACCGGCCGGGTGGCGACGTCAGTGGTGCGGCGTGGCGGCACGAGCGTCCTGGAGAGCGGAGGGAAGGTCACCCGCCGGGGTCGCCGCGCTCTCGCCCTGGCACAGCCTGCGGCGGAGCGCGGCCGAGTCGCCGGCCGTCGCCGAGATGAGCACACCGGGGCCGGCGAGCGGCATGACGGCCAGCCCTTCGCCGGTGACCGGCTCGCCGACGAGCCCGGTGCCGACCAGCAGCAGGGTGCCGGCGGCGCGCGCCGTGCCGAGCACGGCCACGCCTCCGTAGACGCCCGGGTCGTCCAGCCGCAGTTCGTGGCGGAGCAGCGGCAGACCGGCCAGGGTCACGTCGATCCTGCTGGTGTGCCGGCCGGGGCGTTCCCGGTACCGCCCGAGGATCAGCTCGTCGCGCCAGCGCAGGGTGGCGCCCTCGGCCAGGGTGATCTCGGTGACGGCGCGGTGGTGGCAGCCGGCCACGGCCACCACCGGTTCGGGCGCGAAGTCCAGGTGCCCGCCCGCGCCGACCCGGGCACGCACGGTGAACCGGGACTCGCCGTCGCCCGGCAGCGTGAGCGTGGTGGCGGCGGACCGGACGGCGAGCCGGGCACCGGGCCCGACCTCCAGATCGAGCCCGAGGTCGTCGCCGCCGAGCGGGCCGGCCGCCGCGCCGACCAGGTAGACCGCGCCCTCCGCCTCCCGTACCGCCAGCGGGCCGTCGGAGCGCAGTCTCGTCAGCCGGGTGCGGCCGTGCCGGTCGCGCTCGGCGGTCACGGCGGCCCGCGCGCGGTAGCGCGCCGCGGTCTTCGCGGTCACGGCTCGTTCACGGATGCCGCCGCGTGCGGGTGCGGCGCGTGGTGGGGGTGCGGGTGTTCGCGCAGGACGCCGCGGACCCACTCGGCCACGGCGGCGGCCGCGGGATCCTCCCGCAGCGAGGTGAAGAGCACGGGACGCTCGCCGCGGACCGCGCCGGCGTCCCGGGCCATCACGGCGAGATCCGCGCCGATCAGCTCGGCCAGGTCGGTCTTGTTGACGACCAGCAGGTCGGAGGCCGTGACCCCGGGCCCGCCCTTGCGCGGCACTTTGTCGCCGCCCGAGACGTCGAGCACGAAGATCTGCCGGTCCACCAGGCCCCGGCTGAAGGTGGCGGTGAGGTTGTCCCCGCCGCTCTCCACGATGACCAGGTCCAGGGGCCGGTGCAGCTCCTCCAGTGACTCGACCGCGTCCAGGTTGGCGGCGATGTCGTCGCGGATCGCGGTGTGCGGGCAGCACCCGGTGCGCACCGCGGTGATCCGGTCGTCCGACAGGACTCCGTTGCGGCGCAGGAAGTCGGCGTCCTCGGTGGTGTAGATGTCGTTGGTCACCACCGCCAGGGCCAGTTCGTCGCGGAGCGACCGGCACAGCGCCGCCGTGAGGGCCGTCTTGCCGCTGCCCACCGGTCCGCCGATGCCGAGCCGCAGAGCCCGGCTCACGGGTGGGGCGGCCGGATGCGGATCGTGGTCATGCATGCCTCCCACGGGGCACCTCCTGTCAGGTTCGGGATCGGGCTGTCGAGCTCAGGCGGTCGAGCTCGGGACCGGGCGACGGAGCGGTCCGCCCCGGTCAGGATCGAAGCGGTCAGGATTCGAAGAGCCGCACCTCCGAACGCAGGTGGAGCTCGGCGAGCAGATCGAGCCCCGGTGCCGAGACCGCCGGCAGGGCGGCCCAGTCGTCCGGCTCGGCGGCCGCACGGGCGGCCACCGCGTCGACGTCGTCGGCGAGGACGGCCAGGGCTTGTTGCACCGCGAGCGGATCCAGCCCGAGCAGCCGGACGGCCGCCGACGCGGCCCCGGTCACCGAGCCGTACGCCGCGATCGCCGCCGCCTGCCGGGGGGTGCCCCCGGCGGCGGCCGCCGCCGCGCCCAGGACGACCGGATGATGCGGCCCGCCCCCCCATCTACCGTGATCATGCAGTTGTTCGCGCGGGCCGCCGCGAACAACTGCATGATCACGGGGGGAGTGGGCGGCGAGGGCGTCGAGGGCGGGGTGTGGCCAGGTCGTACGGGCGACGCGGAGCAGGGCCCGGCCCTGGGCCCGCGATGCCGTGCGCTGGGCCGGTGAGGGCGTCCGTGCGTCGACCTCCGCGTCGAGCACGCGCCACAGGCCCTCCCCGTCCCGGCCCCCCTCTCCGCCGTGATCATGCAGTTGTCCGCCCAGTCCGGCGCGAACGACTGCATGATCACGCGAGGAGTGGGCGAAGGAGCAGGAGGCGGCGGCGAGCGCGGCCGTCACGAGACCGGCCGTCGAGAGCCGGGCGGCGAGGAAGTCCGAGAGACTCGCCAGATCCGTGACGGCGCCGGCCGTCGCGGCGGGCTCGACGCCTCCCGAGTGCGCGTGCCCGCCCGCGGGCAACCGCGAGTCGGCGAGCAGTAGCAGCCGGGTGTCCATTCAGAACAGGAAATATCGCTGGGCCATCGGAAGCTCGGTGGCCGGGGCGGGCGTTATCTCGTCGCCGTCGATCGCCACCGTGAAGGTGTCCGGGTCGACGTCGATCGTCGGCAGCGCGTCGTTGAGCGGCATGGCGTCCTTGCCGAGCCCCCGGGTGTCCCGTACGGGCACGAGCGCGCGCCGCACGGCCAGCCGGTCCGCGAGACCGTCCTCGAGTGCGGCGGGGGAGACGAAGTGCACCGAGGTACCGGCGGCCACGGCGGGGACCGCGCCGAACATCGGCCGGGGCAGCACCGGCTGCGGGGTCGGGATGGAGGCGTTCGCGTCGCCCATCGCGGCCCAGGCGATCATGCCGCCCTTCACGACCACGTGCGGCCGCACCCCGAAGAACGCCGGGTCCCACAGCACGAGGTCGGCGAGCTTGCCGGCCTCGACCGAGCCGATCTCACCGTCCAGGCCGTGCGCGATCGCCGGGCAGATCGTGTACTTGGCGACGTAGCGCCGGGCGCGCAGGTTGTCGGCCGGTCCTTCGAGCGAGCCTCTGCGGCCCTTCATGACGTGCGCCGTCTGCCAGGTACGGATGA
Organism: Actinomadura alba; assembly: GCF_014323705.1. Taxonomy (GTDB): domain Bacteria; phylum Actinomycetota; class Actinomycetes; order Streptosporangiales; family Streptosporangiaceae; genus Actinomadura_C; species Actinomadura_C alba. The sequence continues at coordinate 47,669 of NZ_JABVEC010000001.1, read as the reverse complement.
TCGTCTCGCCGATGCGGCCCATCGCCTGCGAGTCGGAGCCGATGATCGAGATGGCGCCGAGGTCGTGCAGGACGTCCTCGGCCGCCATCGTCGTCGGCCGGATCCGCGACTCGGCGAACGCCAGGTCCTCGGGTACCGACGGGTTCAGGTGATGGCACACCATGAGCATGTCGAGATGCTCGTCGAGCGTGTTCACCGTGTGCGGCCGGGTCGGGTTCGTCGACGATGGCAGCACGTTCGGGTGCGAGACCACCGTGATGATGTCCGGAGCGTGCCCGCCGCCCGCGCCCTCGGTGTGGTAGGCGTGGATGGATCGGCCGCCGATCGCCTCCAGCGTCGACTCGACGTAGCCCGCCTCGTTGAGGGTGTCGGAGTGCAGCGCCACCTGGACGCCCGAGGCATCGGCCACCCGCAGGCAGGCGTCGATGGCGGCGGGCGTCGAGCCCCAGTCCTCGTGCAGCTTGAAGCCCGACGCGCCCGCGCGGAGCTGCTCCCAGAGCGCCTCCTCGCCGACCGTGTTGCCCTTGCCGAGCAGCGCCACGTTGACCGGCCAGGAGTCGAGCGCCTCGAGCATGCGGCCGAGATACCACGTGCCCGTGACCGTCGTGGCCTTGGTGCCCTCGGCCGGCCCGGTGCCGCCGCCGATGAGCGTGGTCACGCCCGCGCCTAGCGCCTCCTCCAGCAACTGCGGGCAGATGAGGTGGACGTGGGAGTCGACCCCGCCGGCGGTGAGGATCTTGCCGTTCCCCGCGAGCACCTCGGTGGACGGTCCGATGATCAGGGCGGGGTGGACGCCGTCCATCGTGTCGGGGTTGCCCGCCTTGCCGAGCGCGACGATGCGGCCGTCCCGTACGCCCACGTCGGCCTTCACGACACCCCAGTGGTCCAGTACGACGACGCCAGTGATCACCAGGTCGGCGGCGCCGTCGGCGCGGGTGGTGCGCGCCTGGCCCATCGACTCGCGGATCACCTTGCCCCCGCCGAAGACCGCCTCGTCGCCGGCGCCCGCGCCGCGGCTCAGGTCGTCGGTGACCTCGATGAACAGGTCGGTGTCGGCCAGCCGTACCCGGTCGCCCGTGGTCGGTCCGTACAGCTCCGCGTAGCGCGCCCGCGAGATCTCAGCCATCCAGCTCTCCCGCGTGTTCGGTGCGCAGGCCGGGTACGACGCGCTTGCCGGCCAGCGGCACCAGGTCGACGTCCCGGGTGATGCCGGGCTCGAAGCGCACCGCCGTGCCCGCGGGCACGTCCAGCCGGTGTCCCCACGCCCTGGCCCGGTCGAACTCCAGCGCGGGATTGGCCGCGGCGAAGTGATAGTGCGAGCCCACCTGAACCGGCCGGTCGCCGGTGTTGACCACCGTGACGGTCGCCCGGGCCCGCCCCGGGTTGAGCTCGACCGGCTCCTCGCCGGGGATCACCTGGCCCGGCACGAGACCGGTGGCGTCCCCGGGCGCGTCGCCGCTCACGGGATCGGCCTGTGCACGGTCACGAGCTTGGTGCCGTCCGGGAAGGTCGCCTCGATCTGCACCGAGTCCAGCATCTCCGGGATCCCCTCCATGACGTCGTCGCGGGTCAGCACGGTGCGCCCGGTCTCCATCAGCTCGGCGACGGTGCGCCCGTCGCGGGCGCCTTCGAGGATGAAGACGGCGATGATCGCGGTGGCCTCGGGGTGGTTGAGCCGCAGACCGCGGGCACGGCGGTCCCGGGCCACCTGCGCGGCCACGTGGATGAGCAGGCGCTCTTGCTCGTGTGGACTGATCAGCACAGTTCACGACGGTAGTCCGCGCGGTGGACCCCCGGGAACGGCCGCTTTGCCGATTTAACTGCGATTTAACTGGCGATCGCGAACATGTTCCAGCGCAGCTCGCTGCCGTACGTCTCCTGCGGCGTCGCTCCCGGCGCGTGGGGCAGGCCGACGCGTTCCAGCCTGACCTTGGTTCCGCCCGGGTGGTCGAACAGCCGGACGCCGTCGCCGAGCAGGACGGGCGCGATGCCCACCAGGATCTCGTCGAGCACGCCCGCGGCGAGGCACTGCCGGGCGACGTCGGCGCCGATGATGTTGACGTACTTGTCGCCCGCCGCGGCCTTGGCCGCGGCGACGCCGCCGTCGAGGTCGCCGACGAAGGTGACTCCCGGCACCGGAGTGTCCGGGGCGTGGTGTGTCAGCACGAACTGTGGTCCGCTCCACCCGCCGCCGAACGCCTCACCCTCACCGGCCCTTCCCTTGTACGGATCGTCGCCGCGGAAACTGCGATTGCCGACGAGAAGAGCCCCGATCCGGCCGATGATCCCGTCCACCAACGGGTCGGGCCCGAGGTGCTCGACCAGCCAGGACATGTCACCGCCTGGACCGGCGATGAAGCCGTCCAGCGACATGGTGACCGAGTACAGCATCTTGCCCATGAACTACCTCCGTGGAGATCGATGTGATCGACCCCCGTTGAGACGGCGTACCGGGCGAGAACTCATCGGTGCTCCGGTGCCAACACCGTGGGCAGGGCGAACGCCGGGAACAGGCTGAGATCGTGGAAGGCGGTGGCCTCCGCGATGCGGTCGTCCTCGATCCTCAGCACAGAGATCGCGAAGGCGCGGTGGTCGCGGTCGCCGTGGCCCCGCACGTAGGCGGCCACCGCTGGCCGCAGGTTGGCCCGGGTGGGCACCATCCGGAACCGGCCCACGTAGCCGGGTGAGTCGGCGTTCCAGCTCGCCGCCAGCGCCGCCACGACCGCGTCGCGCCCCTGAAACCACATCGGCCAGGGCGGCATCGTCGTCCGTACGTCCTCGGCGAGCAGGTCGGCGACCGCGGCGAGGTCGGCGCGTTCCATCGCGTCCATGTACCGCCGTAGCACCGCCCGCTCCCGCTCGGTCGGCTCCGCCGACGGCGCCCAGTCCAGGCGGCGTTCGGGCAGGTGCTCCTTAAGAGTCGTCCGGGCCCGCTGCAACGCGCTGTTCACCGACGCCACGCTGCTCTCCAGCAGCGCCGCGGTCTCCTTGGCCGGCCAGCCGAGCACGTCGCGCAGGATCAGCACCGCCCGCTGCCGGGGCGGCAGATGCTGGATCGCGGCCAGGAACGCCAGCTCGATCGTCTCTTTGGCGACGACCGCGGAATCCGGCTGTGCCTCGCTCGGCTCGACCGGCTCCCACAGCCGATCCGGGAACGGCTGCAGCCACGGGATGTCGGTACGGGGCGGCAGCCCGACACTGGGATCCGACGGCGGCGTGAGGTGGTGCGGGAGCACCCGGCGTGCCCGGCCGTCCAGGACGTCGAGGCACGCGTTCGTCGCGATCCGGTACAGCCAGGCGCGCAACGTCGAGCGCCCCTCGAAGCCACGGAGGTTCTTCCAGGCGCGCAGGAACGTCTCCTGCACCAGATCCTCGGCCTCGTCGAACGAGCCCAGCATCCGGTAGCAGTGCACCCGCAGTTCCCCCCGGTGACGCTCGACGAGTGCCGCGAACGCGGACTCGTCGCCCGTCCGCGCGGCCGCCACGACGACGGCGTCGTCACCCGTGTCCGGCAACCGTCCTCCGTCCTCCGTAGGTCGTCTCGGCCCTGCTGACCTCGGCCACCCTCGGTGAGAACGCTACGCCCCCGTGCTCTCGCCCGGCCCGAGAGCCCGGGCGACGCCCGGGCCCGGACGGCTCGGCCGGTCAGGACCCGGCCCGTCCGGCGCCGGCCGGAGGAAGCGTACGCGGCCTGCCGCCGAGGGCGTCAACGCAGAGCTGGACGAACCACCCGACGCCGGGCAGCAACAGCAGCCAGCCGGCCGGCGCCCAGCCGAGGTGCACGTGGGTGAGCGCGTGCGCGAAGGCCGCCACCCCTTCCGCCCGGACGCCGTCGTCGCGCTCGTACGTCATCCGCCGCAGTGGCTGCGGTTCCAGGAGAACTCGGCCTGCCGCAGATCGAGCCAGCGCGCCAGAGTCGTGTCCCGGACCACGTCGAACACCACGCGGGTGGGTGTCCGCGCCACCACGCGCAGCGTCATCGAGCGCGGCTCGGCGGAGGCCCCGATGCCCAATGACCGGCGAGGAGTGAACGTGATCTCGCGCGTGGCGCCGACCTCCAGCCCCTCGCCCCGTGCCGTCAGCGGCCGGGGAAAGCCCAAGCGCAGGAACGCCGACTCGAACCCCCCGAACACGGGCGGCGCGGCGAGTGCCGCGCCGCCGCGCTTGACCCGCGAGGTGCCGAGAGATCGGTGCTCTACTGGGAGTAAAGCGGGCCTTTGGGATCCGGTAACCGCTGTGTTCGATCGTCTCCGGAGTGTCAAACCTTGGGGGAGAGACCCCACCACCGTCCCCGTTCGTGTCGATTCACGTTCGTGGCACGTACGGTCGAGAACTCGTCGGCGGCACCATCCGCGAGAGGACGGTGCCGTGTTCGACCGGACGTCCCGTTCCCGCCGATGGCGGGCGCGGAGCGGGTAGCGGCGTCCGGGGTCCTGTCCCCGATCAAAGGATTTCTCCGTGGGTGGCTCTGGCAAGCGCAGTCTGAAGAACCCGCTCCGGACGACCCTGGTGGTCTCGGGCCTCGCCGTCGCGGCGGCCACCGCGTGGGCGTTCATCTGCACCGCGTCCGCGAAGGCGCGGCCCACGGCACATTCGGACAGCGTGCCGGCCGACCTGGCCGCCCGCAGGCCGGACAGGGCCTCTCGTGGAGACGCCGGTACGCCGCTCCCCACACCGTCCCCCACGGCTTCGCCCACGCCGGGAGCGCCTGGAGCCGAGGCCACCGAACCCGAGCCGAAGACGGAGCGTAAGAAGGCGCCCGCCCGCAAGGTTCTCGGCACGGGCGCATGTGCGGCGTCGTACTACGGTCATGGGCGGCGGACGGCGAGCGGTGAGGCCTTCGACCCCGATGCGCTGACGGCCGCGCACCGGACCCTGCCGTTCGGCTCCAAGGTCCGGGTGATCAACAAGGTCAACGGCGAGTCCGCGACCGTGCGCATCAACGACCGAGGTCCCTACGTCCGGGGGCGCTGCCTGGATCTGTCCAGGGCGGCGATGGCGGCGATCCGCGCCATCGGCTCGGGAGTCGTCCCGATCAAATACCAGATCCTCGACATGCCGTAAACGGCCGGGCCCCTCGTACTCCGGCACAGCGCGGGGTGTGACGCGATGCGCCGGCGAGCGGAGGCGATGAGCCCGGGTCACGCCTCGACGCGGGTGTCCGCCATCAAGCGGCGCCGGGACGCCCGCCACACCTCGGCGAGGTCGGACCGCTCGGCCGGCCACGTCATCGCGCGGATCGAGCCGCGCCGCCGGTACTTCCGCATGATGTCCACGTGGAGCGGCGATTTCACGAAGCCGCGCAGTGCCTTCTCGTCGGTCCATACCGACACCGAGCCCGTCCGCCGTTCGAGCGGGCTGGTCCACAGCCACATGCCGACCGCGCCCTCCAGCTCCGGCCAGTCCCTGCGCAACCGGTAGCCGGCGCGGGCGATCCCCGGCAGATCGAGAAGTCTCCTCGCGGTGAAGTCGGTGACGCTGACCAGCACTGGTCCGTCGGCCTGCGCCGCCGGCCCGGCCCTCCAAGGGGAACGCAACATGTCCATGGAGCAAGACCGTACGGAGCGTGAGCGGCCCATCGGAAGTGCCAATGACGCCGAACTCCATGGAGCCGATCCGGTCACGCGAAGGCGACGGCGGCGCGGAGACGGTGGAGGGCCTCGTCGATCCGCTGCAGGGGGATGGCGCCGTAGCCGAAGACGAGGCCATCGGGCCCGTCGGCCGTTCGGAACCGCGACAGCGGATACAGGCCCACGCCGGCGGCGCGGGCCGTCCGTACGGTCTCGCGCACGTCGACCCCGGCCGCCGCCCAGGCGCTCAGGTGCAGCCCGGCCTCCGCAGGCACTGACGTGAGGACCCCGGCGAAATCGCGGGTCAGCAGTCCGGCGATGCGCTGGTGCCTGGCCTGGTACTCGCGCCGCATCCTCCTGATGTGCCTGGCCAGCAGCCCCTCGTCGATGAAGGCGGCCAGAGCCGCCTGCGTCGGGGTGCTGGAGTGCCAGTCGCTGACGTACTTGGCCGCCCGCAGGGCCGCGTGCAGTGAGGCGGGTGCCACCACGAAGCCGAGCCGCAGTGCCGGGAACATGACCTTGGAGAAGGTACCGACGTAGAGAACCCGTCCCGTGTCATCGAGGCTCTGCAGTGGCTCGATCGGCCGCCCGCCGTACCGGAACTCGGTGTCGTAGTCGTCCTCGATGACCACGGCGTCGCGGTGGCGCACCCAGTCGAGCAGCGCGAGCCGCCGCTCCAGCGTCATGGGCATGCCCAGCGGGAACTGGTGCGACGGCGTGACGTACAGGACCTTCGCGTCGTCGGGCAGGGCGTCCACCCGCAGCCCGTCCCCGTCGACCGGCACGCCCACGACGTCGGCTCCCATGGACCGGAAGAGTTCGCGGGCCGGGGGATACCCGGGCTCCTCGACCGCCACCCGGTCCCCGGGCTCCACCAGCACCCGGCCGATCAGGTCGAGCGCCTGCTGCACCCCCTGGCAGACGAACACGTCGTCGGCGTCGGTCCGTACGGCTCGGGACAGGCCGACATGCCTGGCGATCGCGGCGCGCAGGCCCGCGTGCCCCGCGGGATCGCCGTGCATCCCCGTGCCCATCGCCGCCGCCCGCAGCTCGCGGGTGGTCAACCTCCGCCATGCCTCGTACGGGAAGAGCCGTACGTCGGGCAGCCCGGCTCGCAGATCGTACTCGGGGGCGTCGTCGAGGAACCGCACGGTGGGCACCGTCGCCCCCGCCCAGAGCGCTCTCGGCCGCACGGCCCCTCCCACGGGCGCGCCTCGCCGACCGCCGCGACCCGGATCGCCCAGCCGCGCGAAGGTGCCCGCGCCGATCCGGCTGTCGGCGAACCCCTCGGCCACCAGGCGGTCGTACGCCCCGGTCACCGTGTTGCGGGAGACCTCGAGACGGCGGGCCAGTTCCCTGGTCGGCGGCAGCGCCTCGCCCGGCCGCAGCCGCCCGTCCAGCACGGCGGCTCTGAGCTGGCGATAGATCTGCCCGCCCAGGTCGCCCCGGCCGCTGAGCGTCACATGAAAGTCCACGCCCCGACCCTAGATCGGACCAGTGCGATTCGCTGATTTCGGTCCTTCTCCGGAGCCTCTGCCCCTCCTAGCGTCGACCACATGGACATCAGAGAACTCGACCGCCGGGCCGTCGACACGCTGGGCGAGGTCATCGCCCAAGTAGAGGCCGACCGGCTCCATCTGCCCACCCCGTGCGCGGACTGGACGCTGTACGGGCTGATCCGGCATCAGGTGAGCGAGAACCTCGGCTTCGCCGCCGCGGCGTCCGGAGTGACCGGCGACCTCGGCGCCTGGAACAGGGGCGAGCCAGGCGATGACCCGTACGCCGCCTACCTGGATTCGGCGGAGCACATGGCCAAGGCCTTCGCCGACGACGCGGTACTCGACCGCGAGCTGGAGATCAGGGAGTTCGGGCGCTTCTCCGGCAAGAGCGCGCTCAGCATGCACATGCTGGACTGCGTTGTGCACGGCTGGGACATCGCCCAATCGATCGGCGTCTCGTACACCCCCGGCGCGGATCTCGTCGAGCATGCGCTGGTGGTGGCCGCCTTCATCCCCGATGGGCGCGACGCCGACCGGCCGAGGCGGGCCTTCGGCCCAGTGGTCGAGATCCCCGGGGACTCTCCTGCTCTCGACCGCCTGCTCGGGCTGGTCGGCCGCCGCCCCGCCGCGATCTGACATTTTCAGTCGGGATTGTCGGGAAATCGCCCAGAAACTCGTTGTGTCCCAATGAAACGCAAACCGTACGGAATAGGAACAAGTCGGAAATGAGGTGATCAAAGACTCTGCCCGAGATCTTGGAGGTGTGCCTTGCCGAGAACGGCAGAGTCTGAGGGCTACAGCCGGCGCGGTTTCCTGACGCGGGTCGGGGCGACCGGTGGCGCCGGGGCCATGTTCGCGACGATGGGGGCGCTCGGGCTCGCGCCCAGCGCCGAGGCGGCGACCCGCGTGCCGTTTCAACCGCTTCAACCGTCCGACTTCCGGCTGAGGGGGCGCGCCGCCGCGAAGGTCGTGATCCTCGGTGCGGGCGTCGCGGGACTGGCCGCGGCCTATGAGCTGGGCAAGGCCGGTTACGACTGCACCGTGCTCGAGGCGCAGGATCGGGTGGGCGGCCGGAACCGCACGCTGCGCGGTGGTGATCGGCTGACCGAGATGAACGGGACCACCCAGTCGGTTCGTTTCAGCGACGACGTGTACTTCAACGCGGGCCCGGCGCGCATCGCGCAGTGGATGACCACCATGGACTACTGCCGTGAGCTCGGTGTTCCGCTGGAGGTCTTCACCAACTCCAACGCCCAGGCCTACATCTACAACGAGTCGGCGGGCATGAAGGCGCCGGTCCGCTGGCGGACGGCGAAGGCGGACGTCCACGGGTACATCTCCGAGCTGCTCGCGAAGGCGACCGACGCGGGCGCTCTCGACCAGCGGCTCACCGCCACGGACAAGGAACGGCTGCTGTCCTTCCTGTCCGGCTTCGGGGCGATCGGCGGCAGGGCCGACGGGTTCGCCTACAAGGGGACGGACCGGCGCGGCTTCACCGTCGACCCGGGCGCCGGCGATGTCGCGGGCACCCAGCTGGGCCCCGTGCCGTCGCTGTCGGAGGTGTTCGCCAGCGGTGTGGGCCGGAGCTTCTCCTTCGAGTTCGGCTACAGCCAGGCGATGCTGATGTTCCAGCCGGTGGGCGGTATGGACGCGATCCCGCGGGCGCTGGCGAAGGCGATCGGCCATGGCACCATCCGCACGGGTGCGATGGTCACCAGGATCACCGCCCTCCAGGACGGCGTGGAGGTCGAGTACACCCGCGACGGCCGTACCACGGTGGTCAAGGCCGACTACTGCATCGCCTCGCTGCCGCCGCACATCCTCGCCAGGATTCCGCACAACCTCGGCGCCGACGTGCAGGCGGCGCTCCGCACGCCCGTGCCCGCCTCCTCCGGGAAGATCGGCCTGGAGTACGGCAACCGGTGGTGGGAGAACGAGGAGCAGATCTACGGCGGCATCACCAACACCGATCTGGACCTGGCCACGATCTGGTATCCGTCACACGGTTACCACGGCCGGCGCGGGCTGGTCGTCGGCTACTACAACTTCGGCGCGAACGCCGACGCCTACGCCGGGCTGTCGCACGCGGACCGGCTGAGGCGCGCGCTCGACCAGGGAGCGAAGATCCACGGCGACCGGTACCGCAGGGACGTCGTCGCGTCCGCCTCCATCGCGTGGACCCGGCAGCGGCACATCGAGGGCGCGTGGATCAGCTGGCCCTCCCGAGGCGCCGCGTACAAGTTGCTCAACGAACCGCAGGGCCGGGTCCACTTCAGCGGCGACTGGCTCAGCTACGAGATCGCCTGGCAGCACGGCGCGTTCGAATCGGCCCGCAAGGTCGTCACCGACCTGCACCAGCGTGTCCTGAAGGGATGACAGATGCGTAAGACCACCATCATCGCGGCGGTGTGCGGCGCAGCGCTCGTGGGCGCCGTCGGGACGGCCGCGGCCGGTCCGGGCTTCCAGCCGCCCCGGCACGACCAGGTCAAGGCGGTCCTGCCGACCGGGCAGAGCAACCCGGCCATCGCCAACGGCGTCGCGGTCGGTTCCAAGGTGACCACCTACACCGCGAGCGGTCTCGGCCCCGCGGCGGTGAACGTCGCCGCTCCCGCCGGGTCGCCGGAACGCTACATCGACTTCCCCGGCGGCACGTTGCCTCCCGGCGTGACGATCACCGAGGCTCAAGCGATCAACGTACTCAAGCAGATCAAGGAGAATCTGTCCGCGGTCGGGCTCGGACCGAGTGACGTCATCTCCATGCGCGCGTACCTGAGCGAACCCCCTGGGGCGGCGACCGCCGACTTCGTCGGCTGGAACCGGGCGTACCGGCAGTTCTTCGCCAACACCGACCTCACCACCGGCCGGCCGGTCGACGTCCCGCTCGGCAGCGCGGCCCCGGCGCGGCCGATGTACGTGAACCCGTCCCGCCCCTCTCGGGTGACCTTGGAGATCGAGAATCTCCCCGTGGCGGGCTGGCTGGTCGAAGTGGAGGTGGTCGCGGCTTGGCCCAGCTGAGAACGCCGAACGACGACCGGGCGTTCCGGCGGGCCATCGAGCCGTTACCGCCTCTTCGGCCGGTTCCGCGCCCGCTGATCCCTCGATTCCCCGGGGTCAGGCCCGGCGGCCGATCTCCGGGTAGTCGAGGATGAAGCCGTCCCGGTCGAAGACGATGTCGGCGGTGAAGTCGCCGTCGGAGAAGTTGACCACCGGGTGCGGATCCCGTCGTACGTGCCGGTAGGTCTGCGGCGACGGTGTCACGACGAGGTCCGGCACGGACACCCAGGCCATCAGGAAGTCGACGCCGCCTGTGTCCGGGCCGGGCCCGTCCAGCAGCCGGTGCCGCAGGACCGGCATCGTGTTGGTGAGGGGGGACAGGCCGAGGTCGCAGTCCAGCGCGCCCTCGAGCACGTCGGCGTCCCCGCCCGGCGGCGGCAGCGCGACATGGCCCTCGGCCTTGGCATGCACGGTCCACACGCCGCGCGGGGCCTGGGTCAGCTCGAGCGTCCGCCGCCACGGACCCGTCGCCGGGTCGACGCCGCCGGCCTGAACGAGCAGCCGGGACGTGACGTAGTCCTCGCCGGTCGTCAACTCGTAGTCCAGCCGGTACGGCAGCGGGTCGGTGCCGATCGCCGTCCCGGCGGCCGACAGCACGGTGCCGGACAGCTCGATCTCGGCGATCTCGGCGCCCTCCGGCTTCATCCACACCAGTGAAGTCTGCATGGTGGTTACGGTAGCGTTCCGGGCCGATCGACACCAGCAAAGCTGAAATGAAGGTTACGGTGGTGCCGGCGGGTCTCCGGGCTCGTACGGGTTCGGCCCGGGATGCGATCCGCCGTGGCGCCCGCCACTAGACTCGGTCGACATGGCAGGCCGGATCCGCGATGAGGACATCGCACTTGTACGGGAGCGGTCGCCGATCGACGCTGTCGTGGGGGAGTACCTCCAGCTTCGCAACGCCGGCGGCGGCAACCTGAAGGGCCTGTGCCCGTTCCACGACGAGAAGTCGCCGTCGTTCAACGTCACCCCCTCGAAGAACCTCTACTACTGCTTCGGCTGCGGCGAGGGCGGTGACGCCGTCTCCTTCCTGCAGAAGATCGAGCACCTGTCGTTCGCCGAGGCGATCGAGCGGCTGGCCGCCAAGGCCGGCGTGCAGTTGCAGTACGAGGAGGGCGGCTACACCCCGCGCAAGGAGCAGGGGCAGCGCGCCCGGCTGGTCGAGGCACACAAGGCGGCGGCGGAGTTCTACGCCGACCAGCTGTACGGCCAGGACGGCGGCATCGGCCGCCGGTTCCTCGCCGAGCGCGGTTTCGAGCGCGCCGACGCCGAGCGCTTCGGCGTCGGCTACGCGCCGAGGGAGTGGGAGGCGCTCGTCCGGCATCTGCGCGGCCGGGGGTTCTCCGACCGGGAGATGATCGCTGGAGGCCTGGCCAAAGAGGGTCGCAGAGGCCCCATGGACCGCTTCCGCGGCCGGCTGACCTGGCCGATCCGCGACCTGAGCGGCGACGTGATCGGATTCGGCGCCCGCAGGCTGCACGAGGACGACGACGGACCGAAGTACCTCAACACCCCAGAGTCGCCGATCTACCACAAGAGCTCGGTGCTGTACGGCGTCGACCTCGCCAAGAAAGAGATCGCGCGCAGCGGGCAGGCCGTGGTGGTCGAGGGCTACACCGACGTGATGGCCTGCCACCTCTCCGGGGTCGGCACGGCGATCGCCACCTGCGGCACCTCCTTCGGTGACGAGCACATCAAGATCCTGCGTCGGCTGCTGATGGACCGCGACACCTTCGAAGGCGGTGTGATCTTCACGTTCGACGGCGACTCGGCCGGCCAGAAGGCCGCGCTCCGGGCCTTCGAGAACGACCAGAAGTTCGCCACCCGCACGTTCGTCGCCGTCCAGCCGGACGGGCTCGACCCCTGCGACCTGCGGGTCAAGCACGGCGACGCGGCGGTTCGCGATCTCATAGCGTCGTGCACTCCGCTGTTCGAGTTCTTCATCCGCACCGAGATCGGGCGGCACAACGTCGAGACCGCCGAGGGACGGCTGGCCGCTCTCGACGCGGCGGCGCCCGTCGTCGCGGGCATCAAGGACCGTGCGCTGCGGCAGATGTACGCGGTCAACCTCGACCGCTGGCTCGGCATCATGAACGAGGAGTTCGTGCTCGGCCGGGTCCGTGAGCTCGCTGCCCGCCGCGCCGGTGCCCCCCGCGACGGCCGCGGCGGGCCCACCGTACGCGGTGGCGCGCCCGAGGCCCCCGCTCCGCAGCGACCCGCCTACGACCCGCGCGACCCCGACGTACAACGCGAGCGCGAGACCCTCAAGCTCGCGGTGCAGCGGCCGGCCATGCTGGGCCCGGCGTTCGACGCGCTGCCGGCCGAGGCGTTCGTGGCACCGGCGCACGCCGCCGTACGGGACGTCATCGCCGCCGCCGGAGGGGTCGGGTCCGCGGCGGGCGGTGCCGAGTGGGCGGCCCGGCTGCGCGAGGCGGCCCCCGATGACGAGGTCAGAGGCCTGATCACCCAGCTCGCCGTCGAGCAGTCACGCTCGTCCGCGGATTCAGATGACCGATATGCGGCTGAATTGCTGGCCCGAATTCAAGAACGCCAGCTCAGCAGGGAGATAGGGCAGCTGAAGTCTAAACTGGGACGGCTGAATCCGGTCGAGAACCAGGAAGACTACAACCGCCTCTTTGGTGATCTTGTTGCACTTGAGCAGCAGAGACGTGGCCTCGGAGAGCGCGCGATCGGTTCCCTGTAAAGCGGAACGGCGAAATTGGGACTGTGATCCAGGCCCACCTTGACGCACACTGTCACTGTGGGCCCTACGGTGCTGCCCAGCGAGGCGCCATCGGTTGAGCAGGTGGCAGATCTCGTCGCACGCGGCAGAGAACGTGGCGGTGTGACCGTCGAAGACGTTGCTGCTGCTATTGATCGCTCGGACTTGCCGGCCGACACGCTTGAGCGCGTCGTCCGGATGCTCGCAGAGCAGGGGGTAGAGGTCCTCGAATCTCAGCAAGAGACCGAGGAACTCACGCGAGTTGACGAGGGTGACCTCGGCAGGCGGGCGTCGACAAGCGACTTGGTCCGTATCTACCTGCGAGAGATCGGTCGCGTTCCGCTACTGACGGCAGAAGACGAAGTCGAACTCGCGAAATCGATTGAGGCGGGATTGTTCGCCGAGGAGAAGATGGCCAGGTCGGCCATCCTTTCCCGGATCGAACAGCTCGACCTCGAACTGCTCGCCCGCGACGGTGTCCGGGCGAAGCAACGCCTGATCGAGGCCAACCTGCGTCTGGTGGTGTCCATCGCCAAGCGTTATGTGGGCCGCGGAATGCTGTTCCTCGACCTGATCCAGGAGGGCAATCTCGGACTCATTCGCGCCGTCGAGAAATTCGATTACACGAAGGGGTACAAGTTCTCCACCTACGCGACCTGGTGGATCCGTCAGGCCATTACCCGGGCGATCGCCGACCAGGCCAGGACCATCCGCATCCCGGTGCACATGGTGGAGACCATCAACAAGCTCGTACGGGTCCAGCGCCAGCTGCACCAGGATCTCGGCCGGGAACCGATCCCGGAGGAGATCGGGCTGGAGATGGGTCTGTCGCCCGAGCGGGTCGTCGAGATCCAGCGGATCGCGCAGGAGCCGGTGTCCTTGCAGTCGCCCATCGGAGAGGAGGATTCCGACCTGGGCGACTTCATCGAGGACGCCGACGCGGTCGTACCGATGGAGGCGGCGGCGTTCATCCTGCTGCAGGATCAGCTCGAGGACATCCTCTGCACCCTCTCCGACCGCGAACAGCGCATCATCCAGTTGCGCTTCGGGCTGGCCGACGGCCATCCGCGCACCCTCGAAGAGGTCGGCAGGGAGTTCGGCGTCACCCGCGAGCGCATCCGCCAGATCGAGTCCAAGACCCTCGCGAAGCTGCGCCACCCGTCGCGCGCGCAGATGCTGCGGGAGTACCTCGAGTAGCCCGTGTTCGCCGTGATCCCGTGGACGCCTGTCGGCGCGCGGGATCACGGCGGGCGCCGCCCTCCGGTTCGTAACCTGGGCGACGGGTGTGCCGCGTCGTCTACCGTATGGCCATGTTGATCGTGACGACTGACGGGCTGCCCGGATGCGAGATCCGGTCGGTCTACGGCGAGGTTTTCGGGGTCTCGGTCCAGGCCGACCAGGGTCGTTCCTCGGGGCAGAGCAGCGGCACGTTCCGGGTGACCGGCGAGCAGCCGGTCGGGCTGGCGATGGCCCGCCGCGAGGCCATGGACCGGCTCGGCGAGGAGGCGCGCCGCCGCGGCGCCAACGCCGTGGTCGGCATGCGGTTCGACAACACCCCTCTCGGCTCCGGCGGCCATGAGGTGTGCGCGTACGGCACGGCCGTGCTGGCCGAGGCCGCCACGGACGCCGCCCGGCGGCAGCACGAGGCGGCGGCGCAGCAGGCGCCCCCACCCGCCTATCCGGCGGAGGCCACCGCCGGCCGGCCGCCGATGGTCGCCCGGAACCTGACGATAGGGCTGCACGACGAGCGTGGCGACCGCCACAGGTAGCCCTACGGCCCCCGCTTGACGCATTGAGGTCGGCTGTGGCTAGGTTAGCCTGGCCTTACTTCATCAAGCTTGGAGTCCTCATGCGCGCTGCGCCCGTCGTCGCCCTGGTGGGCGCCGCAACGGTGTCGATGTCACTGCTCACCGGATGCGGTGACGACGGCGGGAACGATGGCGCCACGGGTGCCAAGGGCTCCGCCGCCGCGATCACGGTCGACGCGACCGACACGACGTGCGACGTGGCGAAGAAGGAGCTCCCGGCCGGCACCACGACGTTCAAGGTGACCAACAAGGGCAGCAAGGTCACCGAGGTCTACATCTACGCACCCGGCGACAAGATCGTCACCGAGCGGGAGAACATCGGCCCGGGCACCGGCGTCGAGCTGACGACCCAGCTCAACGCGGGCAAGTACCA
Organism: Actinomadura alba; assembly: GCF_014323705.1. Lineage (GTDB taxonomy): Bacteria > Actinomycetota > Actinomycetes > Streptosporangiales > Streptosporangiaceae > Actinomadura_C > Actinomadura_C alba. Next base: position 32,643 of record NZ_JABVEC010000001.1, on the reverse strand, counting down.
GCTCGCATGCAAGCCGGGAATGGTCGGCGACGGGATCCGGCAGGACCTCACCGTCACCGGCCAGGCCGACCACGCGGCCGATCCCCGGCTCACGGCGGCGCTCACCGCCTACAAGGCCTATGTCAACGCGCAGGTCGACGACACCATCGCCACGACGGGCAAGTTCGTCGCGGCGGTGAAGAAGGGCGACGTCGCCGAGGCCAAGAAGCTCTACGCCCCGTCGCGGGTCGGCTGGGAGCGGATCGAGCCGGTCGCGGAGTCGTTCGGCGACCTCGACCCGCGCGTCGACCTGCGCGAGGCCGACCTCGAGAAGGGGCAGAAGTGGACCGGCTGGCACCGGCTCGAGAAGGCGCTCTGGAAGACCAAGTCGGTCAAGGGCGAAGCGCAGTACGCCGACCAGCTCGTCAAGGACCTCGCCGAGCTCAAGGCCAAGGTGAGCGCCGAGACCCTTGACCCGCCGATCACCCCGGCCTCCATGGCCAACGGTGCCAAGGAGCTCCTCGACGAGGTGGCCACCGGGAAGATCACCGGTGAGGAGGAGATCTTCAGCCACACCGACCTGGTGGACTTCGCCGCGAACCTCGACGGAGCACGCAAGGTCCACGAGCTGCTTCTGCCGGTGGTACGGGAGAAGGACGCGGCGCTGGCCGGCACCCTGGACAAGGAGTTCCAGAACGTCACAGACCTGCTCGCCGAGTACAAGAAGGGCGATGGGTACGTCTCCTACGACACCGTCGGAAAGGCCGACCGCAAGAAGCTGTCCACCGCCGTGGACGCCCTCGCCGAGCCGCTGTCCAGGCTCGCGGGAGTGGTCAGCAGATGACGGAGCGCCGCACGGAGGATCTGCGCGTCAGCCGGCGCAGGCTGCTCGGCGTCTCCGGAGTGGGAGTGCTGGCGGGTGCCGCGGCCGGCGCCGGTCTCGTCTCCGCTGCCCGGGCTGACGAGGACAAGGCGCCCGCGGCCGGCGGTGCGATCCCCTTCCACGGTGCTCACCAGTCCGGCATCGCCACGCCGGTCCAGGACCGCCTGCACTTCGCGGCCTTCGACGTGGTCACCGATGACCGCGCCAAGCTGGCCGGGCTCCTGAAGGATTGGACCGCCGCGGCGGCGGCGATGACCGCCGGCCGCCCACACGGGGCCGGCGCCGTCGGCGGGATCCCCGAGGCGCCCCCCGACGACACGGGCGAGGCGCTCGGGCTCCCCGCCTCGCGGCTGACCCTGACCATCGGGTTCGGCGCCGGCCTGTTCGAGAGCGGCGGCAAGGACCGGTTCGGCCTCAGGGCACGCCGCCCGGCCGCCCTCGTCGACCTGCCGCACTTCGCCGGCGACCGGCTCGATCCCGAGCGCAGCGGCGGCGACCTCGCCGTGCAGGCCTGTGCCGATGACCCGCAGGTCGCCGTGCACGCGATCCGCAACCTGGCCCGCATCGGCTTCGGCGTGGTGTCGGTGCGCTGGTCGCAGCTCGGCTTCGGGAAGACGTCCTCGACCACGCCGGAAGAGCACACGCCGCGCAACATGATGGGCTTCAAGGACGGCACCAGCAACATCCCCGGCACCGACGCCGAACTCCTCGACCGGCACGTGTGGGCCGCCCCGGCGGACGGATCGGACTGGATGGCCGGCGGCTCCTACCTTGTGGCACGCCGGATCCGCATGCACATCGAGACCTGGGACCGCACCTCGCTCAAGGAGCAGGAGCAGCTGATCGGCCGGGACAAGGCCGAGGGCGCGGCCTTCGGCCGCACGAAGGAACGCGACCCGGTCATCCTCGACCGGATGGAACCGAACGCGCACGTTCGCCTAGTGCATCCGGACACCAACGGAGGCATCCGCATCCTGCGGCGCGGCTACTCGTTCACCGACGGCTCGGACGGTCTCGGCCGCCTCGACGCCGGCCTGTTCTTCATCGCCTACCAGCGCGACCCGCGCAAGGGCTTCATCCCACTCCAGCGCAGCCTGGCCGCCGACGGGCTGAACGAATACCTCCAGCACGTCGGCTCCGGCATCTGGGCCTGCCCGCCCGGCGTGCGCCAGGGCGGTTTCTGGGGAGAGGGGCTGTTCTGAGCGGTCCGGGGTGGGGTCAGTGACCGTGGGCGCGGGCGTCGCGGATCTGGGCGATGACGTCCTGAGCGGCGATCTTGATGGCGTCGAGCTCGCGCAGGTACCCCCAGTAGTCCGGGTGCGGCCCGGCCAGCAGGGTGGGCCCGGTCTCGAGCCGGGCGACGAGGGCGTCGAGCGTGCGGACATGCTCGGGGGCCGGGCCGCCGGGACTCGTGACGGCCATCTTCTGGGCGTCCCGCACCGCGAATCGCGCCTTCTCGGCCGCCTTGGCCGGGTCGGCCGCGGTCGCGTCGAGATCGGCGAGGCGCCCGGTCACCGCCCCCGCCCTGCGGTCGGCGGACGTCAGCTCGGTACGGGCCGCCGTGACGGCCTGCCGGGCCGCCTTCCACTCCTGCCGCGCGGCGTGGGCGTCGGCCTCCGCGATGCGTTCGCGCGCCCGCTCCAGCGCGCCCTCGATGACGTTCGACGCCCCTTTCAGGTCCTCCCAGCAGTCGCGGGAGTAGCGGCGTACGAGCTGCCTCATCGCGGACGTCACGGATTCGACCCGGCCGGCCACGACCTGCACCCGGGTACGGACCGCGACGAGCGACTTGCGGACCTCCTCGGCCGTACGCGGCAGTTCCAGGGCGCTCTCCCTGGCCTTCTCGGCGAGCCGGCGCACCTCGTCGGCCTGCGAGAGAGCCCCGGCCAGGCCGAGCCCGCCGAGGCCCTGCGAGGTGAGCACCTCGAGAGCGGACCGGGCCTTCGCCACATCGTCGGCGGCGTCCACCGGCCGCATGCCCATGGCCTCGGCGTCGGCTATGGCGCGGTCGGCGGCGGCGATGAGGTCGCGCGCGGCCATGAGCTTCGCGGGCAGCTCGTCCAGTGCCGCCTCGAGCGAGGCCAACTGCGGCGACAGGCGGCCGGCGAAGGCGTTGAGATCCGCGGTGAGGGCGGTCAGCCGTTCGGTCACGGCGACGAACGCCCGCCGCGCGGCGTCGTACTCGGCGGCCGACCGGTCCGGCTCGTCGAGGTCGTGCGCGTCCACGATGCCGATATAGGCGGCGGCGGCCGCGTCGGCGGACTCCGTGAGCGTGGCGAACTCGGTCTTGGACCGCTCGGCCGCCCGGGCGTCGAGGTCGGCGAAGACGGTCAGCCGCCCGCTCACGTAGCGCTGAGCCTGATCCATCTCGTAGAAGGCGGTCGCCGCGGCGTCCTTCGCCGCCGTGGCACTCCCCGCCGCATCGGCCCCCCGGCCACGTCTGCGCTGATCGCCTGGTCTCTGCACGGCGCCCCTCTCCGTCACTACGGTAGTTTCGCGCAGAACGCGTCTGCGCTCATCCTCCTATCGTCCCGTTCGTGTTCGTAATACCGAAGGGTGCGAATGGAACCGATAGCATCGCTTGCGACGTCCCAGTCTGGCGTGGACCAACGTAAAGCCGATCATCACCTGGAGGCACAGTGGGGGTCAGTCTCACAAAGGGTGGAAACGTCTCACTCACCAAGCAGGCTCCAGGGCTCACAGCAGTAACAGTCGGACTGGGCTGGGACGTGCGGGTCACGACCGGTGTGGACTTCGATCTCGACTCCGCCGCCGTGGTGCTCGACGAATCCGGCAAGGCGCTCTCCGATCGGCACTTTGTGTTCTTCAACAACCTCCGTACACCGGACGGCTCGGTCGAGCATTCCGGCGACAATCTGACGGGCGTGGGCGAGGGCGACGACGAGCAGATCAAGATCGACCTCGCCGGGGTGCCGCTCGAGGCCCACCGCATCGCGTTCGCGGTGTCGATCTACGAGGGCGACGCCCGCCGCCAGAACTTCGGTCAGGTGCGCAACGCCTTCATCCGCGTGTGGAATCAGGCCGACAGCTCCGAGCTCGCCCGCTACGACCTCACTGAGGACGCCGCAACGGAAACTGCGATGGTCTTCGGCGAGTTGTATCGGTATCAGACCGAGTGGAAGTTCCGCGCTGTCGGCCAGGGCTACGCGTCCGGGCTGGCGGGCATCGCGCTGGACTTCGGCGTGAACATCTGACAGACGGCAGACGAGAGAGAAGGAAGTAGACCATGGGTGTTTCGCTCGCTAAGGGCGGCAACGTCTCACTGACGAAGCAGGCGCCGAACCTTACGGCCGTCCTGGTCGGGCTGGGCTGGGACGCCCGCGCCACGACCGGAGCGGATTTCGACCTCGACGCCTCCGCGCTGCTGCTCAACTCCGGCGGCAAGGTCATGTCCGACCAGCACTTCGTGTTCTTCAACAACCTCAAGAGCCCGGACGGCTCGGTCGAGCACACCGGTGACAACCTCACCGGTGAGGGCGAGGGCGACGACGAAGCGATCAAGGTCAATCTCGCGTCGGTCCCGGCAGAGTGCGAGCGGGTCGTCTTCCCGGTGTCGATCTACGACGCGGACAGTCGCGGCCAGAGCTTCGGCCAGGTGCGCAACGCCTACATCCGCATCGTGAACCAGGCCGACAACTCCGAGCTGGCGCGCTACGACCTGACCGAGGACGCGTCGACCGAGACCGCGATGGTCTTCGGAGAGCTCTACCGGCACGGCGGTGAGTGGAAGTTCCGCGCCGTCGGCCAGGGTTACGCCTCGGGGCTCGCCGGCATCGCCATGGACTTCGGCGTCAATGTCGGGTGACGAACGCACAGTGCACATCTCTGAACAAGACCGGAACGTGAACGCATGATTCTCCGTACCTTCGGCTGGTCGTTCGCGATCACCGCCGTCGGGCTCCTCGCAGCCCTCCTCTATGACGGTCCGTCCGGGTTGGCGCTGGTCGCCATTCTCTGCATTCTGGAGATCTCCCTGTCGTTCGACAACGCCGTTGTCAACGCCAAGGTGCTCGAACGCATGAGCCCGTTCTGGCAGAAGATCTTCCTCACCGTCGGCATCGCCATCGCCGTCTTCGGCATGCGCCTGGTCTTCCCGTTGCTCATCGTGGGCATCACCGCCCAGATGGGGCCCATCGAGGCGATCGACCTCGCGCTCAACGACGGCGCCACGTACGCTGACAAGCTGCACGAGGCCTACCCGATGATCGCCGCGTTCGGGTCGATGTTCCTCCTGATGCTCTTCCTGGACTTCGTCTTCGAGTCGCGCGCGGAGAAGTGGCTGCCCTGGCTGGAGCGTCCCCTCGCCAAGATCGGACAGCTCGACGGGCTCGCCGTGGTCGTGGCCGCGGGCACGCTGACCGTGGTGGCGGGCTACTTCGCCGACCACCCGGGCGAGGTGATGATCTCCGGCGTCCTCGGCATGATCACCTACATCCTGGTCAACGGCCTCGGCGAGCTGTTCGCCGACGCCAGCCTCGAGGCGGCCGAAGGGGAGGAAGAGGGCGGCGAGGCCAAGGTCGAACGCACCGGGCCGAACGCTGTGATCAAGGCCACCGGCAAGGCCGCGTTCTTCCTCTTCCTCTACCTCGAGGTGCTCGACGCCTCCTTCTCCTTCGACGGGGTCATCGGGGCGTTCGCGGTCAGCCAGGACCCGATCGTCATCGCCCTCGGCCTCGGCGTCGGCGCCATGTACATCCGGTCGCTCACGGTGTATCTGGTGCGCAAGGGAACCCTGCACGAGTACGTCTATCTCGAGCATGGTGCGCACTGGGCGATCGGCGCACTGGCCGCCTGCATGCTGATCAGCATCGGCACGCACGTCTCCGAGTTGATCACAGGTGGCCTGGGCGCGGGTCTCATCATCGCCGCCTTCGTCAGCTCGATCGTCCGCAACCGCCGTGAGGACACCGGCGAGGGCACATCGGGCGAGGACAAGGAGCTTCAGTCCAGCGGCGTGTGATGGCGAGCGACCGTGTGATGTCAACGGCGACAGAAAGGAACAGCGTGTCGGTATCGCTGCAAAAGGGACAGAAGGTCTCGCTGACCAAACCCGGTGGGGGAACGCTGACCCGCGTGAAGATGGGTTTGGGCTGGGACGCCGCGATGAAGAAGGGGCTCTTCGGCAAGGCCAAGGCGCAGTCGATCGACCTCGACGCCTCGTGCCTGCTGTTCGACGCGAACGGCGGCCTCGTCGACTCGGTGTGGTTCCGTCAGCTGCGCAGCAAGGACGGCTCCGTGCTGCACACCGGCGACAACCGTACGGGTGCGGGCGACGGCGACGACGAGTCCATCAACGTGGACCTGCCGGGTGTGCCGGGTAATGTCACCCAGCTGGTGTTCACGGTCAACTCGTTCACCGGGCAGGACTTCACGCAGATCGAGAACGCCTTCTGCCGGCTGGTGGACGAGACCACCGGCCAGGAGCTGGCGCGCTACGACCTGAGCGGTGGCGGCCCGCACACGGCGCAGATCATGGCGAAGGTGGCGCGGGACGGTCAGGGCTGGTCGATGACCGCCATCGGCGTCCCGGCGACCGGCCGTACGTTCCAGCAGCTGCTGCCCACAGTCGCTGCTCACCTGTAGCGGTTCACAGATTGGCGAGACGCGGACTGGGGGACCCCGGGGAGGGCCCTGCGCGGATGCGGCATTTCGCTCACATCCCGCATGCACGTCGGGCTCAGCTGTTCCACCGGGGTCCGCAGTCCTTTCACCGGGCCGACGAGCCGGCGACCCTGGCCGTCGCTCTTGGTGCGACGCTGTACAGCCCCGCGACGCGGCCATCTCTTGCGGCCGACATCCACAAGAGCGCGGCGCGGGGCGTCACCAGCATGGTCGCCTGCCTCGAGGATTCGATCCCGGACGAGGACGTCGCGGCGGCCGAGAAGAACCTGGTCGATCAGCTGGGCCGGGCGCACGAGGCCGGGACCGGGGCGCCGCTGCTGTTCATCCGGGTCCGCGTCCCGGAGCAGATTCCCGATCTCGCGAGGCGCCTGGGCGAGGCGATCGAGCTGGTCTCCGGCTTCGTACTGCCGAAGTTCACCGCCACGTCCGGAAGTGCCTTCCTCGACGCGCTGAGCGACACCGCGACGGCGAGCGGCCGGCGGCTGCTCGCGATGCCGGTCATCGAGAGCCGCGAGGCGATCTACAAGGAGACGCGCGCGGGGATGCTGCACGACGTCGCCGCGCTGCTGGCCAAGCACCGTGAACGCGTGCTCGCCGTACGGCTGGGCGCGACGGACCTGAGCAGCGCGTACGGGCTGAGGCGTCCGCCGGACCTGACCATCTACGACATCCACCCGGTCGCCAGCGTGATCGCCGATGTGGTCAACGTGCTTGGCCGGGCCGACGGGACCGGTTTCGTCGTCACCGGGCCGGTGTGGGAGTACTTCTCCGCGGGCGACCGGATCTTCAAGCCGCAGTTGCGGCAGTCGCCGTTCGAACGGCGGTCGGCGGCCACGCTCCGGAAGAAGCTGATCACCGCAGATCTCGACGGGCTGATCCGCGAGGTGCACCTCGACAAGGCGAACGGGCTCACCGGCAAGACCGTGATCCATCCCAGCCACGCCGCCGCCGTGCACGCCATGTCGGTGGTGACGCACGAGGAGTTCTGCGACGCCAGCGACATCGTCGGCGAGGCCGGGGTCGGGGGAGCCATGGCCAGCAGCTACGCGAACAAGATGAACGAGGCCAAGCCCCATCGCGCGTGGGCCGAGCGGCTGCTGCTGCGTGCCCGGCTCTTCGGCGTCGCCGCTGAGAAGGTCACGTTCGCGGAACTGCTCGACGCGGCGGTGGCCGCGTGATCGGGCAGTGAGCGTGAACGACGCCTGGGACGACGCGCGGAACGACTGGGCGGGTACGTGGGTCGCGCGGCGGCTCGACGTCGCCCTGAGGGATCTGGACCGTCCCGTGGGGGCCGGGCTCGCCGAGCTTCTCGGTCTGGCGGTGCGCCGCAATCCGCGGCGTGCCCATCTGCTGGTGTCGACGGTGCTCGGCAAGCACGTGCCGACCGATCCGCGGCTGGTGCGGGGTGCCGGGCTGCTGCTCGGTGAGCTCGTACGGGTGGCGCTGTCCGGCGCGGAGCGGGTGCACGGGCGTCCGGAGACCGATCACGCCGAGCTCTTCGGCGGTCCGCTCACCGAGGCGCTGAAAGGCCGCACGGACGCGGCGGCGGCGCTGCGCGATCGGCTGGAGGCCACCGGCCCTCCGCTTCCCGCCGTGGTGATCGGGTACGCCGAGACCGCGACCGCGCTGGGGCACTGCGTCGCTGACGCCCTCGGCGGGGCGTACTACCTGCACTCGACCCGCCGGCCGGTTCCGGGCATGCCGCCCTATGGCGCGTTCGAGGAGGAGCACAGCCACGCGACCAGCCATCTGCTGCTGCCGGCGGACCTCGACCTGATGGACGCCGACCTGCCCGTGGTGCTCGTCGACGACGAGATCTCCACCGGCACGACCGTGCTCAACACCATCCGCGCGCTGCACGCCGTGCGGCCGCGGCGCCACTATGTCGTGGCGTCGCTGGTGGACATGCGCCGTCCGGCCGACCGGGCCGCGACCGATGCCCTCGCGGCCGCTCTCGGCGCCCGCATCGAGACGGTCGCGCTCGCGATCGGCGAGGTCGTGCTGCCGGACGACGTTCTCGGTGCCGCCGCCCGCCTGGTCGCGGCCGCCCATGACGCGGGCGCGGGCGACCCGTCCGCCGCCACGCCGTCCGCGGCCACGCCGTCCGAGCCGTCCGGATCCCCGGGCGGGCGGGTCCGCAGAGTCGAGCTCGGCTGGCCCACCGGGCTGCCCGACGGCGGGCGGCACGGCTTCACGCCGCACGACCGGGCCCGCCTGGACGCGGCGCTCCCCGCGATGGCCGAGCGGCTCTCCGCCGCCCTCACCGGCGGGGCCGCCCCGATGCCCACGCGAGTGCTGGTGCTCGGGTTCGAGGAGCTGATGTACGCGCCGTTGCGGCTGGCCGAGGCGCTGGCCGACCGGCTGGAGGCAACCGAGGTCCGCTACTCGACGACGACCCGGTCTCCCGTGCTGGCCGTCGACGACCCCGGCTACGCGATCCGGACGCGGCTGGCGTTCCCCGCGCACGACGATCCGGCCGACGGGCCGGGCGAGCGCTACGCCTACAACGTCGCGGCCGGCACCGACCCCGGCCGGCGGTTCGACGCGATCCTGCTCGTCGTCGACGACCGGGCCGACACGGCGGAACTGGCGGACGGCCTGCTCGCCCGGCTGACCGGGCTCGGCGCGGCGGTGCTGCTCGCCGTCGTGCCCGCCGGCCGCCCGGTGCCCGCCGGGGCCCGGCGGGTGGGAGATCCCGTACGCGTGGAAGAGGGCGAGGAGCGGTGAGCGGAGAGGCGAGCGCCGTGGTGAGCACGCGGGCCCTGCCGGAGCCCCTGCGCGGGCCCGGCTTCGGCAGCTACCCGGCCCGGGACGTGGCGTGGCTGCTCACCGATCTGTCCGGCGTCCGCTTGGAGGCGCCGACGGAGGAACGGGAAGAGGCCATCCAGGCGGGCCGGGCGCACTATGCCGAGTCGCTCCCGGTGGAGTACCAGCCCGGCGAGGAGTACCAGCGGCTCTTCCAGGACGCCCTGGACGCCTCCGCCGCCCGGCTCGCGTACGACGTCGGCCTGATCACCGAGATGATCCTGGCCGAACGCGGGCGCGACGCGGTGCTGGTGTCGCTGGCCAGGGCGGGCACCCCGGTCGGCATCCTGATGCGCCGCTGGGCCGAGTTCGCCCACGGCCTCGACCTGCCGCACTACGCGGTCAGCATCGTCCGGGCCAGGGGGATCGACACGGTCGCGCTCCGGTACCTGGCCGCCCACCACGACCCGGCCCGGGTGATGTTCGTGGACGGCTGGACCGGCAAGGGCGCGATCACCCGGGAGCTCGCCGACGCGCTCACCGGCCACGCCGCCGCGACAGGGGATCGCTTCCCGGCGGACATGGCCGTGCTCGCCGACCCGGGCCGATGCGTGAGCGTCTTCGGTACCAGGGACGACTACCTCATCCCGTCCGCCTGCCTGAACTCCACCGTCTCGGGCCTGGTCAGCCGTACGGTGCTGAACGACCGGCTGATCGGGCCGGACGATTTCCACGGGGCGAAGTTCTACGCCGAACTCGGCGGCGCGGACGTCTCCATGCGGTTCGTCGACGCGGTGTGCGCGCGTTTCGGCGAGGTCGCGGGGCGGGTCGCCGCGGACTGGCCCGCCCTCGCCGCCGCCGACCGTACACCGGACTGGTCCGGGTGGGCGGCGGTACGGCGGATCGGTGAGGAGCACGGCATCGACAACCTGAACCTCATCAAGCCGGGAGTGGGCGAGACCACCCGCGTCCTGCTGCGCAGGGTCCCGTGGAAGGTGCTCGCCCGCGCCGACGCCGGCGACGAGCTCGCCCACATCCGGTTGCTGGCGAAGGAACGCGGTGTGCCCGTGGTCCCTGTCGACCCCGATTCCCTGCCGTACTCGTGCGCAGGCCTGATCCACCCCGGATACTCGCGCGGAGGACCCTCCTGATGCCCGGCACGCCCCCCGCTGAGAACTCGGTCGTCTGCGTCGACCTCGATCGCACGCTCATCTACTCGTCGGCCGCGCTGGGCCTGTCCGGCGCGGACGCGGATCTGCCGCGGCTGCTGTGCGTGGAGCTCTACGAGGGCCGTCCGCTGTCGTACGTCACGGAGTCCGCGGCGGCCGGCATCGAGCTGCTCGCCGCCGCCGCGACGCTGGTGCCGACGACGACCCGTACCCCCGAGCAGTACGCCCGGGTGCATCTGCTCGGCGAGGCCCCGGCGTACGCCATCTGCGCGAACGGCGGTCATCTGCTCGTCGACGGCCGCAGCGACCCGGAGTGGGCGGCGGGCGTCCGGGTGCGCGTGTCCGCGTGCGCCGAACCGGCCGAGGTGTACGCCCACCTGTCGCGGATCAGCGGCGACTTCGTCAGGAAGCTGCGGATGGCCGCCGACCTGTTCTGCTACGCCGTCGTCGAACGCGGGGAACTGCCCGAGGGCTGGGTGGCCGAGCTGGCCGGGTGGTGTGCCGAGCGCGGCTGGACGACCTCGCTGCAGGGCCGCAAGGTCTACTGCCTGCCGAAGCCGCTCACCAAGGCGGCCGCCGCGGCCGAGGTGGCCCGGCGCACCGGTGCCGACGTCCTGCTCGCGGCCGGCGACTCGCTGCTCGACACCGAGCTGCTGGAGGCGGCCGACGCGGCCATCCGGCCGCCGCACGGGGAGCTGGCCGAGACCGGCTGGATCGGCGAGGGCACCAGCGTGAGCGTGAGCGGCGGAGTGTACGCGGGGGAGGAGATCGTCGGCTGGCTGCTCGAACGGGCCCTCAACCCGGGCGGCGTTCCGCGGCGAGGCGCCTGGCGGGAGAAACCGCTGGCGAGCCGGTAGGTACGGTGGGCCCATGTCGTTGCCGCAGCGGGGACCGTTGAAGGTGTCGCTCAAGGGGGCGCTCCGGCGTGGACGCCTGCCCGAGCCCGTACGTGAGGCGCTCCGGATGGAGCGGGGAGAGCGTGTGCTCGCGCACGCCCCCACCCGGGGCGGATCGCGCGTCGTGGCGACCTCCACGGCCCTGTACCTGCCCGTGGCGCGCACCGAGGGCGACACCGCGCCGAGGTTCCTGCGGCTGCCCTGGGATCGCATCGAGCACGCGTCCTGGAAGGACGGCTGGCTGCACGTTCACGAGCCGAACGGGACGGCGGATCACCACGTACGGCTGACCGAGCCGGGATCGGTGCCCGAGGCCGTGCGAGAGCGGATCACCGCCACCGTCGCGGTGGATCAGCAGAGCCGGCTGCCGACCGGCGAGCGGGTGCGCATCGTCGGGCGGCGACCGGCCGAGGGTGGCGAGCCGCGCTGGTCCTTCGTGTTCGAGGCGGGGCTGAACCCGGATGATCCTGGGCTGCGCGCCCAGGCGGAACAACTGCTCGAAGATCTCCGCCGCCAGACCGGGCTCTGAAGCACGCCGCGTCCGCGCGATCACGTCCGGCACGTGCCGCGGGACGTTCGCGTGCTCCGGCTCAGCGGTAGGGCAGTTTCGTCTCGGTCGGGGGAGCGGCCGGCACGTCACCCTCGTGGGTGTGGCGAGTGCCGGGGAGGCGATCGCCGAGAGTGGACTGGATCCTGGTGCGCACATTCTCTTTCGCGGAGTTGCCGAGTGTGCCCACCTGGGCCCGGAGCACCCCTGCCGTCTCCTGCACGGTCGGATTCTCGGCGATGCGGCGATAGACCCGTTTGATCTGCTCGTAGCGCTCGCGGCCGGCCCGGGTGCCGAGAAGGTAACCGACCGCCCCGCCCGCGATGAAGGTCGCCTTGTACTTCATAGCCCTCCCCTTGTGCTCGCGATCTGGCCTAGCCATACCCAAAGGCGCCCGGGTAAGTCCGCTGGAAGAGGTTCGTCACCCGCCGCCTGCCGGCCCGTCTCGCCTGCCGACCGGGCGAGACCCAAGGCCGGGAGGGCGGTCAGCGCGCCGTCGGCGGTGCGCGAAGACCTCCCCGGATGCGCTAATCTAGAGCGCGCCGGTGGGGACGCATCCGTCACCACGGCCGCGATCCCGCGTAGCTCAATTGGCAGAGCAGCCGGCTGTTAACCGGCAGGTTATTGGTTCGAGTCCAATCGCGGGAGCAAGATCGCACCTCCCATAGCCGCAGATCAGACCCGCTCTCGTGTCCATGAGAGCGGGTCTGATGCTTTGGTGGGTATCAGAGTGAGTACCTGGGCACTCAAGAAGATCCGGTCCATTGCCTTCGCGCCGTCCTGGATCACGGGGCGGATCTGCTGTGGCGCCTGCCGACATCAGCCGAGGAGGTCCGCGATCGTGGCGATGCCGCGGTCGATGGCACTCTCTGTGAGGTGGCCGAAGCCCATCACGAGCTGTGCAGAACCGACAAGTGAGTGACCTCGTGCTGCGATGTAGGTCACTCACGCCAGGGTCACAAACGAGCCGCCTGCCGCGTCATGTGTATAAACCCATCCCGATGCAGGAGGTGGACATGAAGGTTGTCGTGGTAGGCGCCGGGTACGCCGGAACTCTCGCGGCGAACCGGCTGGCGAAGAAAGTACCGGAGGCGGAGATCACGGTGATCAATCCGCGACCCGACTTCGTCGAGCGGGTGCGGCTGCACGAGCAGATCGCCGGGACTGGAAAGGCCGCGACCCCTCTGTCGGAGATGCTGCGCGACGGCATCCGTTCGCGACTGGCGGCCGTGGACAAGATCGGCGACGGTAGCGTGACGCTCGACATGGGGGAGACCCTGGACTTCGACTACCTGTTCCTGGCCGTCGGGAGCACGGTCTCGCCTCTGCCGGGCACGGTCCCGGTGGGAACGTGGGAGGGTGCGGAGAATGCCCGCACGGCACTGGCGAGTCTCCCCGCGGGCAGCACGGTGTCCGTCATCGGTGCCGGGCCGACCGGCATCGAGACCGCCGCCGAGGTTGCCTACGGGCGTCCCGACCTGCGCGTGCGGCTCGTGGGACCGAGTTTCGCGGCCAGCTTCTCGGAAGGGGCTCGTAGACGAGTGCGCGCCGGCCTGGAGCGTTTGAAGGTGTCGGTGCTGGAGGGTGCCGTGGCAGAAGTGCTGCGCGGCGAGGGCGAGCGGGGTGCCGACAAGGTGCGGCTGCAGTCGAACGAACAGTTCAGTTCGGACCTCGCCCTCTGGGCCATCGTCGGCAGCATTCCCGATCTGGCCGCGCGAAGCGGCCTGAAGGTCGATGACCGTGGCCGCGCCATCGTCGACAGGTATCTGCGCAGTGTGAGCGACCCGCGGATCTTCGTCGCCGGCGATTGCGCTGCCGTCCCTGGCTCCCGCCCGGCTTGCCAGACAGCAGGCCCACAGGGAGCGCACGCGGCTGACGCGCTGGCCCGGATGATCAGAGGCCGCAAGCTCAAGCCGTACTCCATGGGATACATCGGAACGGGGCTCAGCCTCGGCCGACGCGATGGCGTGATCCAGGTGGCCCGGCGAGATGACAGCGCGCGGCGGCTGTACATCGCCGGCCGCCCCGCGGCTGTGAGCAAGGAAGGCGTGACCCGGGGCGCCAAGTACGGCTCTCGCAGCGCCAACGTCGCTTGGCTGTCCGGGCCGAAGTGACCGAGCAGTGGTTCCGAATTCAGAGGGCCGAGTGCCAACGGCCAAGAGAACCTGCTGGTGGTGAAACAGCCGCAGCTCGTATGGTCGCCTACATGACGACAGTGCTCTGCGTACCACAGTGGCAAGGATCGGGTGCAGAGGATGCGCCGCGGCTCGTGGCGGGCGCGCGACGTACCGCAGAGCTGATTCCGGCCGACGCCCGGGTCACGGTACCGGTGCTCGAGGCGGGCGGGGAAATCGATGCCGGGGTGCGCGCGCTCGATGTGCTCGTGGAGAACCTACGGCTGACTCAGAAGGCCCTGACCGGCACGGCAATGCCGACGAGGCCGAGGTGATTCGCCGGTTGGCCGCCGCGCTTCGCCTCTGACCGGCCGGCGATCCGCTGCGGCGTGTCAGCCGGTCCCGTTGTCGTTGATGCGCCAGGGTTCGTCCGCGCCGGCGCGAACCAGGACGTAGCCCCAAGTCGTGTCACCGTCCGGCATCGACACGACCTCGCGTTGCTTGAGCGTGAACTTCACTGGGACATATACGGCGCTGTGGTACCGCTTGCCGTCCGGAGACTCGTTCCCATTAGGAATGGGAGCCTCGACCCGCAGCTTCGAGATCTCGATGACGTTCTTGAACGGATTGTCCTGCATACCGTCCAGTTGGTCAGCGAAATGCGAAGTCGACAGCGCGCGCCCCGCCGCGCTGTCGTGCGCGTTGATGGCCTCCACGTACGCCGAGACGACGTCCTGAGGCGATGCGTTGTCCGGCGGAATGCTCACCCGCGACTTCGGGTCATTCCCGCATGCGGATACAAGCGTCGCTCCGGCAAGCAGGGCGAGCAGCGGCGTACGAATTCCGCGTCCGGCAGGCTTCACACAGACTCCCCACACGATTAAGCCGTAGTCTATATAGGCTGCCCCGACTCGAACCAATATGTTCGGATGCCAATACCCCGAGGTGGTCGTGACCGGTCGCCTCTCGATCCATCGCCGCGCCCCCGTGAACTCACTGTGGACCGTGATCTGACGCTCTGGATGACGCGATGCCAGCCCCTTATCAGGGGACGTGATGCGACCGGCGGCGTTGTTCTGCGCGGCTTGGCAGGGTGTGGCCATCGGCTTGCCGGTCGGGCGGAGCACGGGGCAGGCTGTTCGGATCGGTCGGTCCCGCAGGCGGCGTGCCGCCGCCGCCACTCCCGGTAACGGTGGCCGGTCGTGGCCGGGTGGCCCCCTTGCGGTGGCCCTCGTGGTCGATTATTCATATTTTATGAGTAACGCGGATCCGGTGTCGGGCCGGTTCACGGGCCGTGTGGCGTTGGTGACCGGAGGGGCGTCCGGGATCGGTGCCGCCACGACGCGCAGGCTGTCCGCCGAAGGCGCGGCGGTCGTGATCATCGATGTGTCGGCGGAGGGTGAGACTGTCGCCGAGCGGGTGCGCTCGGCCGGCGGCCGGGCACTGTTCCTGCCGGGCGACGTGAGAGACGAGCGGACGTGGGACCGTGCGGCCGAGGCCGCCGAGGAGGCCTTCGGCGGTACCGACATCGTCGTCAACAACGCCTACGCCCTCGATGTGGCGCCCGCGCACGAGACCTCGCCGGCCTCCTGGGACCGGCAGATCGGGGTGTCCCTGACCGGCGTGTTCCTCGGTGCCAGACGCCTTCTGCCCGGCCTGGCCGCGCGAGGTGGCGCGATGGTCATCACCTCTTCGGTGCACGCGATGTTCGGGCTGCCCGGCCGTCCCGCCTATGCGGCCGCCAAGGGCGGCCTGGTCTCGCTCAGCCGCCAGCTCGCCGTGGAGTACGGGCCCGGCGCGC
Organism: Actinomadura alba; assembly: GCF_014323705.1. Lineage (GTDB taxonomy): Bacteria > Actinomycetota > Actinomycetes > Streptosporangiales > Streptosporangiaceae > Actinomadura_C > Actinomadura_C alba. Next base: position 16,866 of record NZ_JABVEC010000001.1, on the reverse strand, counting down.
GGGTCAACTGCGTACTGCCGGGCCCGATTCTGACTCCGGCATGGGACCGGGTGGACGAGGCCGACCGGGCACGGAGCGTCCGCGCCACGGTGCTGGACCGGCTCGGCTCGCCCGACGAGGTCGCGGCGGCGATCGCCTTCCTCGCCTCGCCCGACGCGTCCTACATCACCGGGGCCGCGCTGACCGTGGACGGCGGCTGGAGTGTCGCGAAGGACTCGGCGTGAGCGGCGGGCTCGGCGGGCGCGGACCATGTCACGGGAACGGGTGAGGGCATGGCGCTCTACAGCGGCCGGGGTGTGCACGGCCAGATCGTCGAGACCATCGCGCGCCTGATCTTCACCGGCGCCTTCCCGCCAGGTGCCAACATCGACGTCGTCGAGCTGCAGGCCCGGCTCGGGGTCAGCGCGACGGCGCTGCGCGAGGCGATGAAGGTGCTCGCCGCCAAGGGGCTCATCGCCGCGCGGCCCAAGCTCGGCACCTTCGTGCGGCCACAGGCGGACTGGAACCTGCTCGACGGAGACGTCATCCGGTGGAAGTTCGCGGCCGGCCCCGATCGTGGCTTTCTCGGCGAGCTCCACGAGATCAGATCCATCGTCGAGCCCGCCGTGGCCGGGCTCGCGGCACGGCGACGCGGCGATCAGGACCTCGCCGCGCTCGAACAGGCGCTGGACCGGATGGTCCGGGCCCGTGGCACCGCCGCCGCGTCCACCGCCGCGGACCTGGAATTCCACCGGGCCCTGCTCGTTGCGAGCGGTAACGATCTGCTCGCCCGGATGGACGTCGTCATGGGCGCGGGCATGGCGAGCCGGGCCGAGCTGGTGCACGGCGCCCCCGGTAGCACGGATCCGGTCCCGAGCCACCAGGCGGTCCTCGACGCGATAGCGGCGCGGGACGCCGGCGTCGCCGAGGCCGCCATGCGCGACCTGCTCGCGCTGGCCTGGCGGGATCTGGAGCGGGTACGGGAGGAACGCGGGGAGGGCCGGCCATGAAGATCGCCAGGATCGAGACGTTCCTCGTGCCGCCGCGCTGGCTGTTCTGCCGGGTCGAGACCGACGACGGCGTGATCGGGTGGGGCGAGCCGACGGCGCGCTGGCGGAGTGGTGACGCCGTCGAAGCGTCTTTGGTGTCGGCGAATGCACCACCTGGGCGGCTTTCGGTGGTGCATATGCCGACACTGAACGCTGCTCAGCACGTTCAGCGTGCGGTGGGAGCCTTCAGCGGCGTTTTCGTGTGGCCTTGCCGCCCATCTGCCGCCCCATCTGGAGGGCGAGCTCCCACTTGGTCGGCTTGCGGGCTGCGCGGCGCTGCCGCACCCACCACGCCACGGCTCCAGTCCCGGCGCCGGCCACCGCCACCGCGGCACCGCGACGCACCACCGGCGTCGACGCGTGAGAGGCGGCCTTGCGGGCCCGGCCGGCGACGTTGCCCTTCAGCTGTGCCGCCTTGTCCTTGGCGCGCCCTTTGACGTCGGCCTTCTGGGCCAGCGCCGCGACGGTGGCGCCCAGTTCGTCGCGCGTGTGGGCGATGTTCTCACGCAGTTCCTCGGTCTCGGCCGCCGGCTTCCGGCTCCGCACGGGCCGGTTCGGCCTGCCCGTGTCGCGGGCATCGTAGACGGTCATCGGTGTGCTCTTTCCCTGATCTCCCGGACGTCGTGCTTGGCGCTGTCGATCGCCCGCTCGGGCACCGGTGGTATGGCCTGGGTGACCTGCCGCCGGCCCAGCAGCGCCAGCGCAGCGGCGATCAGGAGCAGCGCCGCCCCGACGATCAGCGCCGACGCCCACAACGGAAGCACGCGCGCCAGTGCCACGATCGCGGCCGTCACGAAGGCCCCGATGCCGTACAGGGCGAATAGCCCGGCCCCACCGAACATCCCGGCCCCGACTCTCGCGTGGCGGCCCTTGTCCTTCACCTCGGCGACCGCCAGCCGCAGTTCCGAACGGACCAGCTCGGACAGCTGCTCCGTGGCCTGCTGCACCAGCGCACCGACCGACTTGTCCCGCTCGACGGTACGGGTCGCTCCGTCGCCCGAGGGCGAATGCACAGCTGTCATCGCGCCTCACCCCTCTCCTAGCGGCTTTAAGAGGCCCATTCCCCCTCTTATCGTCCTCAACAGTTGTTGACCTGCGTTTTCCTCGGCGCGCACGTGGTCCCCCGACCAGGTGACGGTGCGTGGACAGCCGCCCCGCCCGGCCGCCCGGGCCGCGGAGAGCGGGGATCGAGCCCCGCATCACCCGCATCTCGGGGAGCAGTCGTCTTGTCAGTGGTGGGCAGTAGGCTCACCTCAGATTGGAGACCGGTCAGAGCACCCGTACGGGTCCGCGGCTCAAGGAGGGTGGGTATGGAACCGCTCCCGGATACGTCTCGGAGCGGCAGAATCCCGTGACCCCACCCTCCTTTTGGTCGCACTGCCTGCTCATGGCCTCCTGGGAGCCTTCAGTGGCCTTTGCGCCCCTGCACCTCGGCGGCCTTCCCGGCGAGCTCGTCGAACTCCGTGCGGATCCCCTTGGCCAGGACCTCGATGTCGGGCATCGCGTCGAAGTCGCCGGTGATCCCGAAGTTGAGCCGGCCGAGGTAGGAGAAGATGGCGGTGGCCACGCGCATGCCGCCGGTGATGGGGACGTACGGGTGCAGTTCCAGTGCCTTGCGGCCCAGCACGTACAGCGGGAACTGCGGGCCGGGCACGTTGGTGGTGATCGTCTGTACGACCGGGTTGTGCAGTCGAAGGGGCGTACGGGTGGCCAGGGTGAGCAGGGCGGGCGCCACCGCGGTGTCGGTGAGCCTGGTCAGCGTGGTGCTGCCGACCTCCTGGTGGCTGCGCTTGAGGTCGTCCATCTGCACGCGGATGCGGTGCAGCCTGCGCAGCGGGTCGTCCTCGCCGCAGGGCAGGTTGACGAAAACGGGGGCGACCCGGTTGGTCAGCTGGCCCTGCTCGTCGCTCGTACGAAGTGAGACCGGCACCGCCGTGCGCACCATCGCTCCGGGGGTCAGCTCACCGCGTCCTTCGAGCAGATCGCGGAACCCCCGGGTCACGGCGGCCAGCACGATGTCGTTGACGGTGCCGCCGAGCGCGCGGCGGATACTCTTGATCTCGGCCAGGTCGCCCTGCACCCAGTGCCAGCGCCGGTGCGGGCCGATGGGGCCGTTCAGCGTGCTCGCCGACGGGCGAACGAACCGGGCCACGCTGCGGGTGAGGCCGCCGGCGAAGTCCCTGACCTGACGGCCGTTGCGCAGCGACCCCACCAGGCCGGGCAGCGCGGTGAGCCCGCGTACCGGCCCGGAGAGGTTCTGCCGCACGCCGTCGAGTACGAGCGCGAGCTCGGACGGCTCGGGCTCGGGTTCCCACGGCCCGGGTTCGACCTGCGTGCTGTCGGGGCTGAGGTCGAACAGCACCGTCATCAGGTCCATCCCGGCGACGCCGTCGACCATGCAGTGGTGCACCTTGCCGATGAGCGCCCAGCGGCCGTTCTCGAGTCCCTCGACCAGCCAGATCTCCCAGAGCGGCTTGCTGCGGTCGAGGCGCTGGGCGAGCACGCGGCCGGCGAGGTTGCGCAGCTGCTCCTCGGTGCCCGGGGCGGGCACGGCCGTGTGCCGTACGTGGTAGAGGATCTGGAAGTGCGGATCATCGGTCCACACCGGGCGGCCCAGGTGCATGGGGAGCGCGCGGACCCGCTGCCGATATCTGGGCACTTGCGGCAGCTTTGAAACGATTTTGCGGACCAGGTCCCCGTACGACGGGGGAGGGCCCTCGAACACGATGACCGACGCCACGTGGAGTGGCGTGTTGTCGTCCTCGACGAGGAAGAAACCGGCGTCCAGTCCGCTCATCCGCTGCACGGCACACTGTCTTTCCGCCGCCGCTCGGCGAGCGCACGGATGTGCTTCCGGCGGCCCTCCCCACCCTATGTACGCCGGCGCACTGATGCCGCTCAGTCGCGGGTGCGAGTCAGCGCCTCCTCGTCGGTGGCGATGCCACGCGCCGTGCCGGAGCCCCTGCCGAGGGCGAGCCCGAGCAGCGCTCCCGCGAGGCACAGCCCGGCGGTGATCAGGAAGATCTCCCGGTACTCGATGTGCAGGGCGTCGGTGAGCGCCGTCCGGTAGGCGGCCACCTGTCGGGCGTACTCTTCCGGTGGTACCCCGAAGGGCAGCGGTGTGGCCAGGTTCGCGGTCAGCGACTGGAACCGGTGGAACCCCCAGGCCGACAGCGCGGCGACGCCGATCAGCATGCCCATCATCCGGGCGACCACGAGCGCGGCCGAAGCGGCGCCGTGCCGGGACGCGGGCATGAGGCGGAGCACCGCCGAGGACACGGGGGCGATGACGAGCCCCAGCCCGGCCCCGGCCACCGCGAGGTCGACGTCGAGCCTCGGGAGCGGGCCATGGCGGGCGGCCGCCACGTCGACCGGCCAGCCCGCCACGAGCAGATAACCCGCCGCGGCGATCGTCATCCCGGCGACGACGGTCCATCGCTCGCCGATCCACCGGGCGAGCAGACCGCCCGCGAGCGCGGCCAGCGACAGCGCGACGAGGAACCTGCTGAGCAGCAGGGCCCCGCCGGTGGAGTCCTTTCCGAGCATCGTCTGCGCGATCAGTTGCACGTCGACGAGGGTCACCATCAAGGCCGCGCCCGACACGAAGCTGACGCCCAGCGTGGCGAGCAGCGGGCCGCGGCGTACTCCGGTGAGGTCGAGCAGCCGGGTACGGGCCCGCGCCTCCCAGCAGGCGAACACGACGGCGAGCAGCAGTCCCGCGAGGACGGTCGGCACGCCCCAGGTGGGCAGCGCTCCCCGGTCCGGCTCGGGGTTGTAGAGGCCCACGACGAGCAGTCCGAGCGCCGCCGCCAGCAAGAGACCGCCGACCACGTCGATCCGGGGTGACGCGAGTTCACGCCGCCCGGCCGGCACGAAGACCTGTACGGCCGCCATCGCCAGCAGGGCCAGCGGAATATTGATCCAGAAGATGCCGCGCCAGCCCACGGTGGCGGCGATCGCGGCGCCGTACAGCGGCCCGAGCACGCTGCCGAGCTCCTGGGCCGCGCCGACCGCCCCGAGCACGACGGGACGCTTGTGCTCCTCCCAGAGATCCGCCGCCAGCGCCATGGTGATCGGGAGCAGCGCGCCGCCGGCCACGCCCTGTACGACGCGCCCGGCGATGAGCATCGGCAGCTGGTCGGCGGCGGCGGTCACGGCCGAGCCGATCGCGAAGCCGGCCAGGCAGGCGTGCAAGAGCGGGCGGCGGCCGTACCGGTCGCAGAGCTGCCCGAGCAACGGCATCGCGGTGATGTAGCCGAGCAGGAATCCGGTGACGATGGGCGTCGAGCGCTCCAGCCGGTTGACCGCGACGCCGAGGTCGCGGGACACGTCGACCAGGACCGTCACGATGACATAGGCGTCGAGCGCGGCCAGCAGGACGACCCCGCCGCCCACGCCGATCGCGACTCGACGAGGCCGTGCGGTCACTTGGGCGGAGTGATCTTGTAGTTGGCGTCGAACTCGTTCAGTGACACGGTGACGTGGCTCTTCCCGGCTCCGCCCGTGCCCGCCATCTCCATCCTGAGCTTGACCGGGCGGTGGTCCGCGGCGGCGACCCAGACCTGTCCGGGCAGGTCGGCGGTGACCCCGGGCACCAGCGTCGCGGCGACGTCCTTGGGCAGGGTGGCCCTGACCCGGTAGGCGTCCTTGCCGTCGACCTTCTCGCGCGCCTCGGTCTTGGGCCCGGTGGCCGCGGTCAGCAGCCTGGCGACGCCACGCTCGGGGTCGAGGAGGGCCGACGGGTCGTAGAGCTGCGCCACCATCGCCCGAGGCAACCGCTGGTAGCCGCCGGTGACGCCCTTGTAGTGGACCGTCTGCCCGACCAGCACGAAGCTGATCTCGATCGGCTGGCCACCCTGCGTGATCTGCAGCGTTCCCTGCGCGTCGCCGCTCTTCAGCAGCTTGATGTCGCCCCGCTTGACCGCCACCGGCGGATCGCCCTCGGTGTCGAGGGTGAAGCCGAGGCTCTTCACCGGGCGCATGGCCGCCGACGCCTGGGTCAGCACCTGCCGGCCCTCGGGCAACGACGTCCCGGAGTCGGTTCCGCCGCCGGTGCAGCCGGTGGCGACGAGGGCGGGCGGCAGCGAGAGGGCCGCGATGACGCGGACCCGGAAGGTGGCCATGCCGGGAGACTAGTGCGGAGAACCGGAGGTGCGCGTCGTCCTCCGGCACGAACCGCCGAGGCGATTCATCGGCATGAATCACTACGCTGCTAGGCAGCATGGGTGATTAGCATGCTGAGAAAGCGCTTTCTATCCTTGCTTTCTGATCTTGAAGGGAGGTCCGTGTGGTCACGCTCGAGGATGTCGCGCGGCACGCGGGCGTCTCGCTCGCCACCGCCTCACGGGTGCTCAACGGCAGTAGCCGCCGGGTGGGCGCCAATCTGCGGGAACGGGTCGAGCTGGCCGCCGCCGAACTCGGCTACCAGCCCAACGCGACCGCGCAGACGCTGGCCCGCGGTTCCAGCAACGTCATCGGACTGGTGGTCCACGACCTCACTGACCCCTACTTCGCCGCCCTCGCCGGCGGCGCCATGCGGGCGGCCGACCGACGAGGTCTGGTGGTGATGGTGGGCACCACCTACCGCGACCCCGAACGCGAGATCGGCTACGTGTCCACGCTGCGAGCCCAGCGGGTACGGGCGATCCTGCTGGCCGGTTCGCGGGTCGCCGACGAGCGCATCACCGGGCGGCTGCGCACCGAGCTCGCCCGCTACCGCGACTCGGGCGGCCGGGTCGCCTGCGTCGGCCAGGACCTGCTCGGCGTCGACACCGTCGCTCCGGCCAACCGGGGCGGCGCGGCCAAGCTCGCACGCGCGCTCGCCGAGCTCGGCCACACCCGGTTCGCCGTGCTGGCCGGCCCGCCGGCGCTCGTCACCGCCGCCGACCGTACCGCCGGTTTCGCGGCAGCGCTGGAGGAACTCGGCCTGCCCGCGCCGAGGATCGTGCACGGCGGCTTCGACCGGGACGGCGGGTACAACGCGGTCCGCGGCGTCATCGACACCGATGCCACCTGCGTGTTCGCGGTCAACGACGTCATGGCGGTCGGCGCTCTCGCGGCGCTCAGGGAGCGCGGCCTGACCGTGCCCGACAACCTGTCGGTCGCCGGCTTCGACGACATCGCGACGCTGCGCGACCTGGTGCCCGCGCTGACGACGGTACGGCTGCCGCTCGACGAGATGGGGGAGCTGGCGCTCGAGCTGGCGCTCGGGGATTCGGTGCGACCGGCCGTGGAGCACATCGAGGGCCAGGTCATCCTCCGGACCAGCACGCGGGCCCTCGCGCCGTGAGGGAGGTGTTCGGTGGCCGTTCCGGGGGGCCACCGAACACGCCGCCGGTCAGGCGATCAGATCCAGATAGCGCTGTTTCATCGTCGTGACGACCTGGTCCGGGTCGGCGGCCCAGACATCGGCGTTGAAGATCTCGACTTCGATGTCGCCGGTGTAGCCCGCCGCCGCCACGGCCGCCGTCAGGGGGGCGAAGTCGATGACGCCGTCGCCCATCATGCCCCGGCCGAGCAGTACGTCGGCCGGGAGCGGGGCGAGGAAATCGCACACCTGGTAGCTCGCGATCCGCCCGCCGTCCGGCCCGCCGGCCCGGGCGATCTGCCGGAACACCTCCGGGTCCCACCAGACGTGGAAGGTGTCGACGACGACGCCGACCTGTTCGGTCGGGTGCGGATCGGCCAGATCGAGGGCCTGGGCCAGGGTCGAGAGCACGGCCCGGTCGGCGCAGTACATCGGGTGCAGCGGCTCCAACGCCAGCCGCACCCCACGCTCACCGGCGTAGGGCGCGAGGACCGCGAGTGCCTCGGCCACCCGCTCCCGTGCTTCCGCGAGGTCGCGGGAGAACCCGGCGCGCGGGCCCTCGCCCGGCACGACACCCGGGAGCCCGCCCACCACCAGGACCAGTGCGGCGGCGGACAGCTCCGCCGTCTCGTCGATGGCGCGGCGGTTGTCGTCGAGCGCCGCCTGGTCGCCGGCGGTGAGGAACCCGCCCCGGCAGAGCGACGACACCCGCAGCCCGGCGTCGCGCACCAGCTTGGCGGTCGCAGCGAGCCCGTGCTCGGCCACCGGCTCGCGCCACAGCCCGATCGCCTCAAGGCCGTGGCGGGCGCAGCCGTCGACCGCCTCGGGCACCGACCACCGGCGGGTCGTCCACTGGTTGAGCGACAGCCTGGCCGGCGCTCCGGCCGCGTTCGCCACCGCGGTCACCGCTCGAGCCCGTGCACGGCGAGCAGGGAGCGCATGCGGCGCACCGCGAGGTCGGGGTCGGGCAGCAGGCCGGCGGCGTCGGCGAGCCGGAACACCTCGGCGAGATGGACGATCGAGCGGGCGCTCTGGGCACCGTTCACCATCGTGAAGGCGTCCTGGTGCCCGGCCAGCCAGGCCAGGAAGACGATGCCGGTCTTGTAGTGGTAGGTCGGCGCCTCAAAGATCTTCCGGGCCAGCGGCACGGTCGGGGCGAGGATCGCGTCGTACCCCGCCAGGTCGCCCGCGTCGAGGGCCTGCAGCGCCGCCGCTGCGGCCGGGGCGATCGGATCGAAGACACCGAGCAGCGCGTCGCTGCCCGAGGCGATCAGCTCGGGATAGTTGAAGTCGTCGCCGGTGTAGAGCCGGACGCCGTCCGGCAGCGCGGCGCGCAACCGTACCTCGTGGTCGGCGTCGAGCAGCGACACCTTGACCCCGTCGACGGCACGAGCGTGATCGTGGATCAGCGTCAGGAAGTGCTTCGTGGCCTCGCCGACGTCAGGAGAGCCCCAGTAGCCCGCGAGAGCCGGGTCGAACATCTCGCCCAGCCAGTGCAGGATCACCGGCCGGTCGGCCTGCGACAGCAGCTCGTCGTAGACGGCGTGATAGTCGTCCGGCCCCTGCGCCGCGCGGGCGAGCTGGCGGCTCGCCATGACGATCACGCCGGCACCCGCGTCCCGTACGGTCTCGATCTGCTCGGAATAGGCGGCGACGATCTCGGGGAGGGTCCGCGCGCCGGGCGCGTGGTCGGTGCCCGCGCCGCACGCGATCAGCTCGGCCGGGTCGCCGTACGCCGTCGTCTCGGCGGTGCTGCGCCGGATCAGCTCGCGGGTGGCCGGCCAGTCCAGGCCCATGTTGCGCTGGGCGGTGTCCATCGCGTCGGCCACGCGCAGGCCGTACGACCACAGGTGCCGGCGGAAGCGGAGCGTCGCGTCCCAGTCGAGCCGGGCGGCCTCGCCTGGTCCGTTGCCCGCACGCGGGTCGGCGACCACGTGCGCGGCGGCGTAGGCGATGCGCGACACCGGGGGGCCGGAGGCGGCGCGGTTGTCGGGACCGCCGACCTTGTACGGCTCCAACGAGCCGCCGGCGGTCGGCAGATTGATCGACAGACCCGCGGCGGGCGAGCGGAAGGCCTCACCGCGCGGTGCCCGGCTCTCCCCGGTGGTCACGGAGTCCCCTCCTCGGTGCCGGCGGCGGGCAGTTCGATCCGCCGGCCCTCCGCAGAGGACAGGAGCCCGGCCTCGGCGATGCGCACCCCGCGGGCGCCCGCCGCCAGGTCGTACGGGAACGGCGCGTCCTCCAGCACGTGCCTGATGAACAGCTCCCACTGGATCTTGAAGCCGTTGTCGAACTCGCCGTTGTCCGGTACCTCCTGCCACTGGTCGCGGAACCGCTCGGTGGCCGGCAGGTCGGGATTCCACACGGGCTTCGGGGTCGTGCTGCGGTGCTGGATGCGGCAGTTCCGCAGGCCGGCGACCGCGCTGCCCTCGGTGCCGTCGACCTGGAACTCCACGAGCTCGTCCCGGTTGACCCGAACGCACCACGAGGAGTTGATCTGGGCGATGGCGCCGCCGGCCAGCTCGAACAACCCGTACGCCGCGTCGTCGGCGGTCGCCGCGTAGGCCTGGCCGCTCTCGTCGATCCGTTCGGGGATGTGCGTGACGGCCTTCGCGGTCACGGCCTCGATCCGGCCGAACAGGGTCTCCAGGACGTACGCCCAATGGGGGAACATGTCCAGGATGATCCCGCCGCCGTCCTCGGCCCGGTAGTTCCACGAGGGGCGCTGCGCCTGCTGCCAGCCGCCCTCGAACACCCAGTAGCCGAACTCGCCTCGAACCGACAGGATCCGGCCGAAGAAGCCGCCGTCGACGAGCCGTTTCAGCTTCAACAGGCCCGGCAGGAACAGCTTGTCCTGCACGACGCCGTTCTTGACGCCCGCAGCCTTCGCGGCCTTGGCCAGCGACAGGGCGTCCTCGAGGGTCTCGGCGGTCGGCTTCTCGGCGTAGATGTGCTTGCCGGCCTCGATCGCCTTGGTCACCGAGGCCACCCGGGCATGGGTCACCTGCGCGTCGAAGTAGATGAGATTGCCCGGGTCGGCGAGCGCCTCGGACAGGTCGGTCGTCCAGTCGGAGATGTCGTGCCGCTCCGCGAGGTCGCGCAGCTTGGGCTCGCTGCGCCCGACGAGGACGGGTTCGAGCAGGATCCGGCGGCCGTCGGAGAGCGGCACGCCGCCTTCGGCGTTGATCGCCAGCACCGAACGGAGGAGGTGCTGCCGGTAGCCCATCCGGCCGGTGACGCCGTTCATCACAACGCCGATAGTGCGCGCGCTCATCTGATCTCCTGACCGCGGAACCCCGCCGAGGGTAAGCGCTTTCCGATGACGATACGGCTGGTGGGGGAAGTCCGTCAATTCGGCTGGTCGGGAGGCCCGCGACCGCGACGGCGAAGGAACGCCGCGGTCGCTCTGGACGGGATGCATGGGATCATGGGCGGCGACCTCAGAACCCCCTGTGTGAAGGGAGCCGCCGCGTGAGCTGGTGGCGAGACGCCGTGATCTACCAGGTCTACCCCCGGAGCTTCGCGGACGCCGACGGCGACGGAATGGGCGACTTCGCCGGAGTGCGCGCCCGCCTGCCCTACCTCGCCGACCTCGGCGTCGACGCGATCTGGTTCTCACCGTTCTACCCGTCGCCGATGGCGGACGGCGGTTACGACGTCGCCGACTACCGCGGCATCGACCCGCGTTTCGGCACCCTCGGCGACTTCGACGCCATGCTCGCCGAGGCGGCCCAGCACGACATGCGGGTCATCGTCGATCTCGTGCCCAACCACTGCTCGTCGGCGCACCCGGCCTTCCAAGCGGCCCTCGCGGCGGCACCGGGCAGCCCAGAGCGGGAGATGTTCCTGTTCCGCGACGGCCGCGCCGACGGGCCACCGAACAACTGGCAGTCGATCTTCGGTGGTTCCGCGTGGACCCAGGTACCTGACGGCCAGTGGTACCTGCACCTGTTCGACTCCAGCCAGCCCGACTGGAACTGGCACAATCCCGCCGTTGGCGCGATGTTCGAGGACGTGATCCGCTTCTGGCTGGACCGCGGTGTCGCCGGTCTGCGCGTGGACGTGGCGCACGGTCTCTACAAGGACCCGCTGCTGCCCGACGCCGCCGACCCGACACCGTCCGATCGCCCGTCGGCGTGGTACCACCGGCCCGAGCTGCACGATCTCTACCGCGGGTGGCGGACCGTCCTGGACTCCTACCCGGCCGACGTCTTCCCCGGGGAGCGCACGGCCGTCGGCGAGTTCTGGTTCGACGAGCCCGAGGGCATGCTGACCTATTTCGTCGACGGTGAGATGCACCAGATCTTCAACTTCCTGCCGATCGCCACGCCCTGGGACGCCGGCGCGTGGCGCAAGACGATCGACTTTTCCATCTCCGCCGCCGGCGAGACCTCGGTGGTGGCCCCATGGGTGATCGGCAACCACGACGTCCCCCGCCTGGTCACCCGGTACGGCAAGCCGGAGTTCGACGTCTGGGGCCACCCGGCGCCCGAGGACGTCGACGTCGAGCTCGGAGGTCGGCGCGCCCGCGCGCTGGCGCTCCTGCAGCTCGCGCTGCCCGGCTCGGCGTACGTCTACCAGGGCGAGGAGCTGGGGCTGCCCGAGGTGCTCGATCTGCCGGACGAGGTCCGCGACGACCCGATCTTCCACCGTTCGAAGGGCGAGCGGCTCGGCCGGGACGGGTGCCGCGTCCCGCTGCCCTGGTCGGGCGACGCTCCGCCGTTCGGGTTCTCGCCCGACGGAGCGGCCACGTGGCTCCCGCAGCCCGAGGACTGGAAGCGCCGGACCGTCGAGGTACAGCTCAGCGATCCCACCTCGACGCTGCGGCTCTACCGGGAGGCGATCCGGCTGCGGCCGTCCGGCCCGATGCGCTGGCTCGACGCCGAGCCGGGCGTGCTGGCCTTCGCCCGCGGTGACGGGTTCGCCTGCCTGGTGAACATGGGTGACGCGCCGGTGCCGTTGCCCGCCGGACACGAGGTGATGCTGGCGTCTGGACCGGTGACCGACGGACTGCTTCCCGCCGACACGGCGGCCTGGCTCACAGCTTGATCGAGTTCGGCCCGGCGCGAAGAGGCGCGCCGGGCCGTCAGCCGCTATCGTGAACGCTGCGGTGGGCACGCCTGGGGGCGGTAGCTCAGCCGGTTAGAGCAGGGGACTCATAATCCCTTGGTCGTGGGTTCGAGTCCCACCCGCCCCACTCGCTGATCCCCGGTGTCTCCATGCAGTGCCGGCTCGCCGAAGCTCGCGTCCGCAAACCGGCCACTGCGGCCGACTGCTGATCTTCATCTGGGCCGCTGGTCCTCGCCCTAGCAGTCCGCGTGCCGGAGCGCCGCCGCGGCGTTCTTCGCCTCGGCCAGGACATCGGCGACGAACCGAAGGCGGGGCACCCCGAGTGCGCGCAGCGCCTTTCCGTGATCCGCGGCGACGACGATCGCCGTACCGGTCAGCAGGATCCGCCAGAGGAACAGCAGCGCCGCCCGGGCCGGACTCGGCAGTCCCGCCAGGGATTGCCGCAGCCGATCGCAGTGGAAGGGGACGTGGCGTCGTTCGTCCGCCAGGATGCGCCCGGCCACCTCGGTGGTCAGCGGATCCTCGGTGCCGTCCCGGAGCGCGCGGTAGTAGCGCAGCGCGACCACCTCGGCGATCAGCAGCACCAGCAGCTCGACGCGGAGCCCGAGGGCCCGGCGCAGCCGTACGAAGACCGTGTCGCTCCAGTGGCCGGCCACGGTCGGACGGTCGGCGGCGCACAGAAGGTGCTCCAGCAGGCGGGCATGGTTCTGCTCCTCGGCGACGAAGAGCCGCGCCGCCGCAGAGTAGTCGTCGTCCCCCGCATGTTCGGCCTTGTCGATGAGATTCGCGCCGTCCCCGGCCTCTCCGACCTGGAAGCGCTGGACGCTCCGTGCCACCGCCGCGCTCATGCGGGAGCCCCGCTCCCAGGCGGGATCCTCCATCGCGTATCGCGACCTCGCCTCGGCCTCGAAACGGTGCCGCCAGCCGGTGAAGCGGCCGTCGATCGACTCGGCGGTCACGGCGCCGGCTTGCGCAGGACGTAGCCGACGCCGCGCACGGTATGGATGAGCACGCGGCCGGGGCGGCGGAGCGCCCGTACCGGTGCCGCCCGCCGCAGTCGTATCTCCACGAACCCATGTCTACCGTCCGGGGCCCGCACGGTCATGTGGTGATGGGCTAAAGACCGAGTGCACGGGGACCGGCCCTTGTGCAAGCCACGATCGTGAAATGGCCGGGAACGGCTCACGTCTTGCCGCGATGGTCCTCGTGCGGAAGCGTGATCGGCGTGGGACCCGCGGGTTGGAAGCGCGTCGAGGACACGGGCAGCCTGTGCTGTCCGAGGACGAGCTCCCCGAATGGATCGATGTGGTCCGGGCCCAGCTGGACGCCGGCGTCGGGCTGACGCCCGTCATGCGCGAGCAGGTGGAACCGGAGCACGCGCAGTACCTCTCGCGGGACTGTTTCGTCATCACGGACCGAAGCGGGGTGCATGGAGCACTGCTGCACAGCCCGGAGGCGGACGCCCACATGTTCACCAACGACGGCGGCCAGGTACGCGACGCCGAAAAGATCATCGGAATCTTCGAGATCTATGAGCGCAGCCCCGAGGCCCTGTACACCCACCTGTGACAGGCCCGCTCGGACGACCGGTGAGTCTTGCGCTCACACGTGCGCTCCAGCGGCTCCGGCGATCGGTACCCCGCCGGCAGGGGCGGGGTTCCGTTCCGCTGGTCCGGGGGAACGTTCGGTGACAAGGTGGGTGATCTCGCCACCGAAACAGGGTCATGGAGGTCTCATGCACCGCCGTCGCAGCGGCCGTACCCCCCTCGCGCTCGCCCTGGTCGCCGGAATGTCGCTGGTCGGCGTCGGGCAGGCCGGCGCCGCCCCGGGCGCCCTGTCGGCTTCGTCCGCCGCTCCGGTGGCGATGTCCGGGCCGCAGGGGAAACAGCCGGTGGCGACCGGGTACGGCGGCGCGGTGTCGACGGTCGACCTCGACGCCAGCCGCACGGCCATCGAGGTGCTGAGGCGCGGCGGCAACGCGGTGGACGCGGCGGTGGCCGCCTCGGCCACCCTCGGCGTCACCGAGCCGTACGTCGCGGCGATCGGCGGCGGCGGCTTCTTCACCTACTACGACGCCAAGACGCGCCGCGTCCACACCATCGACGGGCGTGAGACCGCACCGCGCGCGATGGGCGAGAGGGCGTTCATCGATCCGGCCACGGGCGTACCGCTCCCCTTCAACGACGCCGTGACGAGCGGGCTCTCGGTCGGCGTGCCCGGAACGGTGGCGCAGTGGGAGCAGGTCCTGAGCCGGTACGGCACCCGCGGGCTGGGCACTCTGCTCCAGCCGGCGATCGACATCGCCGAGAGCGGCTTCACGGTGGACCAGGAGTTCTACGACCAGACCGCGCTGAACGCCGACCGGTTCAAGGACATCACCCCGAGCCGGCGGCTGTTCCTGCCCGGCGGGCAGCCGCCCGCGGTCGGCTCCACGTTCCGCAACCCGGATCTGGCCAGGACCTACCGCACGCTCGCCCAGAGCGGGCCCGACTGGTTCTACCGGGGCGGGCTGGGCAAGGAGATCGTGCGGACGGTCGAGCAGCCGCCGGTCGAGCCGGGCGCGACCCGCAAGGTCCGGCCCGGCCTCATGACGCCCGCCGACCTCGCCGCCTACCGCGCGCCGTACCGGAAGCCCACGCGTGTGACCTATCGCGGGCTCGACGTCTACGGCATGGCGCCGCCCTCGTCGGGCGGCTCGACGGTGAGTGAGGCGCTCAACATCCTGGAGAACTTCCGGCTCGCAGAGAGCGACCCGGTGCAGGCCCTGCACTACTACCTGGAGGCGTCGAAGCTCGCCTACGCCGACCGCGGCCGCTACGTCGGCGACTCCGACAAGGTCGACGTGCCGCTGCGGGAACTGCTGTCGAAGGGCTACGCCAAGGAGCGGTCCTGCCTGATCGACCCGGCGAAGGCCGCGGTCGCGCCGGTGCCGCCGGGCTCGCCCGACGGCAGCCGTCGGCCGTGCGCGCCCGCGTCCGGTACACCGCGGGCACTGGAGTACGAGGGGCCGCAGACCACCCATCTCGTCGTCGCCGACCGGTGGGGCAACATGGTCGCCTACAACGTCACGATCGAGCAGTTCGGCGGCAGCGGCCTCACCGTGCCGGGGCGCGGTTTCCTGCTCAACAACGAGCTGACCGACTTCAGCTTCGCCCCGCCGGCGAACGGCACCCCGGACCCGAACCTCCCGGCCCCGGGCAAGCGCCCCCGCAGCAGCATGGCCCCGACCCTCGTGCTGAAGAACGGCCGGCCGCTGCTCGCCGTCGGCTCGCCCGGCGGTTCCACCATCATCACCACTGTGCTGCAGATCCTGCTCAACCGGTTCGACCTCGGAATGGACCTGCCGACCGCGCTGGCCGCGCCGCGCGCCACCCAGCGAAACACCCCCCAGACCCTAGCCGAACAGGCGTTCATCGACCGCTACGGCGCGGCGTTGAGGGCCAAGGGGCATGACGTCGCGCTGTTCCCCGGCCCCCCGCCGGGCCAGATCGGCGCCGCCACCGGACTGGAGTTCCTGCGGCCCGGTCTCGTGCAGGCCGTCGCCGAGCCGGTCCGCCGCCACGGCGGCAGCGCCCTCGTCGTCCACCCCGTTCGCTGACCCACCGGGGGCCTCGCCCCCGGTGGCCGCGGGGTGGTCAGCGGCCGGTCCAGGTGGGGCGCTCCTTGCCGAGAAAGGCCTGGACGGCACCGTGGAAGTCGTCGCTGCCGAACACGGCCGCGACGATGTCGTCGCCGTCCGGCAGCGCGGCCCGGCGCAGCCGGCGCACGGCCTCCTTCGCCGCCCACATCGACAGCGGCGCGTGCCCCAGCAACCGGCTCACGACCTCCTCGGCGGTCTCGTCGAGCCGGTCGTCGTCGCACACCTCGGCGACGAACCCGGCCGCGTGGGCCTCGTCTCCGGAGTACATCCGGGCGCGCAGCAGCAGGTCGAGGACCCGGGCGGGGCCGAGGTGGTGGACCAGCAGCGAGTAGGTGTTCATCGACAGGCAGTTTCCGAGCGTCCGGGCGATGGGCACCCCGAACTTGGACCCGTGCGTCGCGATCCGCAGGTCACAGGCTGCGGCGATGGCCAGGCCGCCGCCCACGCAGTGGCCGCGGACGACCGCCACCGTGGGGACCCGCACCCGCTCGAGCCGGTCCACGATCCGCTCGATCCGCTCCTCGTAGGCGACGCCGTCGGCCCCCGAGCGGAACTCGGCGAACTGCCCGATGTCGGTACCCGCGACGAAGGCCCGGTCCCCGGCCCCGCGCAGGACGAGCACCTTGATCTCCGGGTCGGCGTCGGCCCGCTCGCAGGCCTCGTACAGCCCTTCGTACATCGCCCAGGTCATGGCGTTGTGGCGGTCCGGGCGATTGAAGACGACGCGCTGGACCGGGCCGTCCCGCTCGACGAGCAGCTCGTCCGTGGACATGGGTCTCCTCATCACTCACTGGCAGGTGGGCTCTCACATCGACTCGTGG